>NZ_JBFUDT010000001.1:0-1351752 GCF_056404575.1 Mesorhizobium sp. P2_C4 | reverse complement strand
TCGCAAGAAGTGCCCGCAGCGTGGCATCAAGCTGATCCATGATATCCTGAGCAGCGTCCGCAATCGCATGCTTGCCGTCCATGGTCGCACCCAGTCACCGATCGAGTAGCGGTAGCACGATCGCCATAAGCTGTGAGCTTAGCCATTCGAGGGTGTTCGCTAGCGTGCCGCGCGTCCTAGCGTGCGCCTGTGGCAGCTGCCACCGCAACCAAGCCTGTTCGGCATCCTGCCCATATCCGGCCGGCATAGGCTTCCAATCGGCAGGCGGCAAGCGCATGGTCCACTTGGCATCGAGGTAGCCCCAATGCTCGATCCCAACGAGATCAGAGCCGTCGAACCAGACCGACACATTGAGCTTTGGAAAAGGCAGGGCCTTGGCCTGCCACCAAGTTGTCCTTGTCGAACTGGCACAGAACGATTGCGGGCTTCTCGACCTTGATCACACGCGAGCGAATCTCGACCAGCTTCTGGGTATCCTCGCCGACAAGAGGGTTCCAGTGCGACGATTCAGCCGCGATCCTTGGCGAAGCCATCAAGGCACTGATCAAGGCTCGAAAGGTGGCTCCCAACGATGTGGCGCCAAGTGCCATAACTGGTGCCGTTGGCAGCGTGGTTGCCAAGAACCTGTGGGGCGAGAAAGGAGCGTGTCAGTCGCTGCAGGTTAGCGCGAAGGACATCGCTGCTGCGGAGGCGGCCATACCAGGGTCAACCACCAAGGCGAGAAACTTGCGGGTCTTCCGGGTTCCAGAGACGATTGTGACTGCAGTTCCCACGGCAAAGCCCGCCAAGATTGTGGCTCATGTCACATTTTGAGATGTATTCCACAAGTGTCGGCTCTGTAATGCGCGGGGCTCCCTTCTCCGCCTCGGAGACTAAGGCTTCCCGGCATCACTGCAGTGCCCTTTGGGCCGCCTGCCTTTCGCTGTGTTCGAACGCATCGGTGAAGCTATCCAGCTCCTGGGAGGTCATCCCAAGCGCCCGCCCCTCCTCCCGCCATGTCGCGACCGCCCCTTCGACGTCTGCGAGGATCACCTTCGCCCGGTCGCCTCTGATCCGGAAATAGGCAATGACCGACATCAGAGCGTCGACAGTCGCTTCAGGCCCGGTATCCTCCGAAATCCAGGTTTTCAGTTCTCGCACGCGCTCGGGGAACGGGTTGATGTCGAACGCGGGCGCCAGGCGCCATTGTCCGCGATCGACATGGAGAAAGCCGTGATTGTGGAGGTGGTCATCGACATTGGTGACAAGGATCGAGAAGGCGATCCGCCGCCAAAGCTCCTCGATGTTGGCCGCTGGCTCGCTGCCGTGCTGGCGAAGAGCATCCACGAGTTCCGTATAGCTGTGCTCGCTGGCGTCCCCCGGCTCTGCACCGAGCATCGTGGCGGCTGAGACATACATCAGTCGATTGCCGATCGGTGTCCTGTCAAAGCGCCGGATCAGGGCGACGGAAGCGCCATCGCTGTCGACCAGACGTGCCTCGGCGGCATCGATGCCGGCTTTCCTGGCCAGCATCATGGCGAGCACTTCGCCCTTGGTGACAGAACGATCATCGGTGACGCTTGGAAACTTGCCGATGGCGAGCCGTCCGTCGTCGTCGACAACAGAACATTTCGGACGAAGGCCACCAAGGGACGTGCCCCGTCCACGCAGATAGGCGAGATCCGCGGCCGTCTCAGTGTTCGTCTCGATGGCGTGGGTCGCGGCGAGGAGTTGGCCGATCTCAACAAGCGGCGGCGTGGTGCGCCGGCCGTCTTCGACCGTTCTTTGGTAACGCCCCTCTTCGTCTTGCAGGCGTAGCGCACCAACGCGGCTTATGTCGTCCACTGCCAAAAGGTAATCCATCGCGTTAAGGGGCCGCGTCTCGGCCCCGGTTCCCGCCCGGCGCGCCTCCTGGCGACGCTTGGCGTGGTCACGCTGGATGACCCGCCGGCCCCAGCCGTCCGGCTCCGTGTCGGCAATCGCGTTGTGGAACACGGATCCCTCGCGGGTCTTGCGATGGAATTGAGGTCCTGCAACCAGCGGCAGGCCGGGTTCGATCGAGTAACGTCCCGCTGCTGCCAGCCAGCCTGCATCATAGTCAAACACAGCACTCTCGCGCGCACCTTGCTGGTCGTAGCGCAACGTGCCCAGTGGCGTCGCTTCCTCGCCGAGGTGAACCGCAATGGAACGTCTCATGTCGCGACCTGCGGCTTTCGCACCCTTATCCTCTTGGGCAAACGTTCGGCGTCGAGAAGCAGGCCCTGCTCGTCGCGGTGGGCGTCAACGATCTGCGACAAGGCCTCATCAAAGCCCAGCACGAAAAAGGTCATGGCGTAGGCGCCCATGGCGACTGTCGGGTCACCCTTCTCGATCTTCAGATAGGTGCTCTTGGCGACACCCAGTCGTTCCGCCATCATCATGATCGTCAGGCTGCGCTTCTTGCGGGCAAGCGCAATGTCAGCGCCGAGCTTGCCGAGCGCCCTCTTGACTCTGGGAGGCAATGTATCGATCACGGTCGAGCGCATGTGTGTCTCATAAAAACGGCCTTATAGGTCTTTAGGTCGTTTATATAAGACCTTAAACACGATCTGTCGAGATCAGACAGGGTCAGCGCGCCGGGCGGAACGCGGACGATCATATTGGCTTAGCCAACCCTCCAATCCCAACGCAATCCGACCCGCACGACCAGCGAACACGTCAGCAATCTTGTAGGTTTTTTCTCTTGGTTTCAGTGCTTTAAGAGCGGCGTCCGTCAGCATACTTATTTGCCTCCTGAAAAGTACCGTCAGTACAACTTCGAGGCTCCGTGGCAGGACATTCTCTTTTTCTTCAATGCCTTAAGTCACAAGAAAGTACCGTCAGGGCCTGGAACCCAGTGGCGGTACTTTTCTCGGACGTTGAGTCGCGGACAAAAAGAGCCGTCAAAAGTACCGTCAGATTGATCTGTTGCCCTTCACATCCAACGAGGCCCTCGTTTGCACGGAGCCAGAAAAATCAGTGACATAGGCAGTCGGGGACTTCAGTTGATGATGCAGCGTCGATAGTGAATGAGATAGACCGCAAATCGTTGTTTTTTCTGCGAAAAACTACGCCCGAGCACTCCAGACTACGCTAACCCCTACTCCCACTCAATCGTGCCGGGTGGCTTCGAGGTCACGTCGTAGACGACGCGGTTGATGCCGCGCACTTCGTTGATGATGCGGGTGGCGGCGGCGGCGAGGAAGTTCATGTCGTAGTGATAGAAATCCGCCGTCATGCCGTCGACCGAGGTGACGGCGCGCAGCGCGCAGACGAATTCATAGGTGCGGCCGTCGCCCATGACGCCGACGGTCTGCACCGGCAACAGCACGGCGAAGGCCTGCCAGATGGCGTCGTAGAGGCCGGCCTTGCGGATCTCGTCGAGATAGATGGCATCGGCCTCGCGCAGGATCTCCAGCTTCTCGCGGGAAATGCCGCCGGGGCAGCGGATGGCAAGGCCCGGACCCGGGAAAGGATGACGGCCAATGAAGCTGTCGGGCAGGCCGAGCTCCTTGCCCAGCGCCCGCACCTCGTCCTTGAACAGTTCGCGCAGCGGCTCAACCAGCTGCATGTTCATGCGATCGGGCAGGCCGCCGACATTGTGGTGCGACTTAATGGTCACCGACGGGCCGCCGGAGAAGGAGACGCTTTCGATGACGTCGGGGTAGAGCGTGCCTTGCGCCAGGAAATCGGCGCCGCCGAGTTTCTTGGCCTCTTCCTCGAACACCTCGATGAACAGCCGGCCGATGGTCTTGCGCTTTTTCTCCGGGTCCGACTCGCCTTCCAGCGCCGAGATGAACTTGTCCGAAGCGTCGACCAGGATCAGCGGCAAATTGTAGTGCTGGCGGAACATCGCCACCACGCCTGCGGCCTCGTCCTTGCGCATCAAACCGTGGTCGACGAGGATGCAGGTGAGCTGGTCGCCAACGGCTTCGTGGATGAGCAAGGCCGCGACCGAGGAGTCCACTCCGCCCGACAGCGCGCAGATCACCTTGCCCTTGCCGACCTGCTTGCGGATGGTCTCGACCGCATGCTCGCGGTAGGCGCGCATCGTCCAGTCGCCCTCGATGCCGGCGATGTTGTGGACGAAATTGCGCAGCAGCCTTGCGCCATCCGGCGTATGCACCACTTCGGGGTGGAACATGATGCCGTACATTTTGCGCGCGACATCGCCGAAGATGGCGAAGGGCGAGCCCTCCGACTTTCCCAGCACCTCGAACCCTTTGGGCAGCGAGATGACGCGGTCGCCGTGGCTCATCCACACCTGATGGCGTTGGCCGGGCGCCCACAGGCCCTCGAACAGCGGGCTGTCCTTTTCGATCTCGACGAAGGCGCGGCCGAATTCGCGATGGTCGGAACTCTCGGCGACGCCGCCCATCTGCACGCAAAGCGCCATCTGGCCGTAGCAGATGCCGAGCACCGGCACGCCGGCGTCAAAGACGATCTGCGGCGCGCGCGGGCTGCCGATGTCGGAGGTCGAGGCCGGGCCGCCTGAGAGGATGACGGCTTTCGGATTGATGCGCTTGAACGCTGCTTCGGCCGACTGGAACGGCACGATCTCGGAAAACACGCCGGCCTCGCGGATGCGGCGGGCGATGAGCTGCGTAAACTGGCTGCCGAAATCGACAATCAGGACGGTGTCGGGGTGATTGGCTGTCTTCATGGCGAGCGTTTAGAGAAAGAAATGAGTCGGCGCAATGGGTTACAAAGCCGCGCCTCTCACTTCAATTCGGGTGCTTCGCCTCGAGGGCCGGCGGGTTTTTCCGGCGCGTCCGCCTGCCCCGCGTCGAGGGAGCGCAAGGCGTCCATCAACGCCGCGAACCGCTGCTGACCGAGACGGGCGATGTAGCCCTGTTCGATCTGCAGCTTGATGCGGTCGCCGTCACGCAAGGCGTCCAGACCCTTGCGCGTGTAGCGCACAAGCTTGCCGCGGCCATCCAAGGGGTCGGGTAGACGCTCCAGCACGCCGTCCGCTTCCAGCCCGTCAAGCAATTGCTGAACCGCCTGCTTGGAGATCGCCGAGCGCTCGATCAGCGCCGACTGGCGCGTGCCGCTTCGCGGGATGTGCCCCAGCAGCCCGGCGCGCGCCTCGGTGAACCAGCCATGGCCGGCAGCGCGCATCGCGGCGGCGAACTCGGCCTGCCAGGCACGGCTCGCCTGCCACAACCGCCAGCCGACGTGATCGGGCAGCGTTTCGGTTTTTTCGTCAAGCTCCTTGACCATTTTCCCCAAACCTCATATAGTCAAGATACTTGACGACCTTCGTTACGTCGAGCGTTTTCGAACTCAAACTTTTGGACAGGGACAATGACAATTCTGAACAAGGACACGTTGGCCATTATCATGATCGGCACCACGCATGTCGTCGACATGGGCGGCAAGAGCGCCTTCATCCACTACGAAACGGGGACCCGTGCGCACATGCTGCTGCCGGACGGCAGCCGTTTCCATGGACTTTGGACGCTGCAGGACGACGGCTACGAGGTCGAATGGCAGGACGGCCCCACCGGTGCCTGGAAACTCGACCACACACCGGGCGCGATCGACTATGTCGACGCCACCGGCACGGTGCGCGGGCGCATTTCGCGTATCGACTTCGGCGATCCGGAACGCCTTGCTGCCTGATCCGGTTGCTCAGGCGCCGAGCAGGCCGTCACCGATCGCCTGCTCGAGCCGCCCGACCGCGTCCGCCAGCTTCTCGTCGATGACGTGCAGATATTCGGTCCAGTCGCCGACATGCCTGAGATCGGCGGCGCCATCAGAAATGCCGCGCAAGCCGATGAGCGGCACGCCGAACAGCTGGCAGGCGCGCAGGCAGGCGAAGGTCTCCATGTCGACCATGTCAGCGGCAATCGCATCGTAAGCGGCGCCGGAAATGATGGCGCCGCCGGTCGACAGCGTGGCTTGCCTGACACCAGGAATCAGGAGTGGCAGCGGCACGGTCACCGGCAGGTCGAGAAAGGGTGTGGCGCCCTTCTCAAAGCCCAGGGGCGAGGCATCGATGTCGCGATAGCTGACCGAAACGGCCTGGTAGATTCCCGCCTGCTCCAGCGTCCGGCTGCCGGCCGAACCGAGCGACACGATCAGATCCGGCAATCCGCCTTCGGAATTCAGCCGCGACAATTCTGCGCCCAGCCTGACGCCGGCCTCGACCGGCCCGACGCCGGTCATCAGCGGTGTGAACAGGCGCTGCAAATGCGGGCCGTATTCGGCCTGCGCCGCCATGACGAAGAGAACGGACTTGCCGCCGATGCGCACAACGTCACCCATTGGATCAGCCAGCGATGCCATCACGCCCGACAACCGTCATCATCGTTCCGGTCATGGTGGCGATCAGCTTGGCCTCGCCATCGGCGGTAAAGGCATAGGCCTGGCCGTCGGCGACGATGATGGTGCGGCCGGGTTTTGTCACCGAGCCGCGGAACAGGAAGCGCTCGCCCCTGCCCGGCGCCAGAAGATTGACCTTGAATTCGATGGTCAGCACGCTGGAGCTTTCCGGCATCAGCGAAAACGCCGCATAGCCGCAGGCTGAATCCAGCGCCGTCGAAATGACGCCGGCGTGCAGGAAGCCATGCTGCTGGGTCAGTGCCGCCGAATAGGGCATCTCGATCTCGATGATGCCGGGCGTCACCAGTGTCAGTTCGGCGCCGATGGTCGCCATCGCCTTCTGGCGCGCAAAGGAGGTCCTGACGCGATCCTCATAGTCCGGGGCCGGTACGATCTTTGCTGCCATGGCCAACGCCTTTGTTTCTCTGGCAAAGCTTATCGCAGAGGCATGGGCGGCAGGCAATCGCAATTGCTGCACTGCAGCAATCAGCCACCTTTGCCCCCGGTGGACCGATCCGCTCCGGATTGCCGGAGTTTCAGGCAGGTCAGTTCACCCGGCGCAGCGCGCAGAAGTAAAACCCGTCGGTGCCGCTCAGCGCCGGCGACAATGAAATATCGCCGGCTTCTCCGACCCGTGCCGCCGCCGGGTGGTCTGGAAAGCGGCCGTTCCAAAGCGCGCGATGATCGACCGGGACAAAGCCGTCATGGCGTTCCCGGAAGGCGGCAACCTGCTCGCCATTCTCCTCGTCGAAGACCGAGCAGGTGATGTAGACCAGCAGGCCACCCGGCTTGACGTAGGCTTTGGCCGCATCGAGGATCGCCGATTGCTCGCCCTTGCGCGCATCGAGCTGTCTTTGCGTCAGCCGCCATTTGGCATCGGGACGGCGGCGCCAGGTGCCGCTGCCGGTGCACGGCGCGTCGACCAGGACGATGTCCATGTGGCCGGTGAGCGGGGCGAGTTCCGCCGGCTTGGTGACGATCTGCACGTTGCGGTTTTCCGAGCGGCGCATGCGATCGAAGATCGGCGCCAGCCGCGCCTTCTCGGAATCATGGGCAAACACCTGGCCTTTGTTGCCCATCGCCGCCGACAGCGCCAATGTCTTGCCGCCGGCGCCGGCGCAAAAGTCGAGCACCTGCATGCCGGCCTCGGCGCCGGCGAGCGCCGCGACAATCTGCGAGCCCTCGTCCTGCACCTCGAACCAGCCTTTCTGGAAGGCGGGTTCGGCCTGCACGTTTGGGTGCCTGCCGTCGCCATCGATCGGCGGGATGCGAATGCCGTATGGCGCGATCTGGGCTGGTTTGGCGCCGGTATCAGTCAACTCGGCCAGCACCTTGGCGCGATCGGCCTGCAGCGTGTTGACCCTGAGGTCGAGCGGCGGGCGTGTGGCAAGGGCCGCCCCTTCGTCGACCCAGGCCGCGCCGAAGGTCCTTTCGAGAAGCGGCGCGCACCAGTCGGGAATGTCGGCCCGCACCGCCGGCGGTGCATCGGCAAGCCGGCGGTCGGCGAGCGTCTTCAATTCCTCTTCGGTCAACAGCGGCGGGGCGAACTTGTCGCCGTCGAGCGCCTGGTTCAGCGACTGCGCCGTCTGGTTCCATTCGAGCAGCAGGGCTCCAAAGCCGGTCGCGCGCGGTGTGTCATCGCCGAGCAGCCAGCCGGCGGAACGCTTGTGGCGTAGCGCGTCGTAGACGATGTTGCCGATCGCCGCGCGGTCGCCGCCACCGGCGAAGCGGTGCGACAGGCCCCAGTCCTTCAGCGCGTCGGCCACCGGCCGGTGGCGCCGGCTAATGTCTTCCAGCACTTCGATGGCTGCCGCCAGCCGTCCGCCCAGTCGCATTCGTCATTCCACCAAAATCGAGCACATGATCTTCTCGGCCTGCTCTTAGAGCCTTTCGCGCCCGGATTGAACCCCGCTTCCGCGTCGTCGGATGAGGCAATGCCAATCGAGGCCAGCGAAGCTACCCGACCAGTATATGTCGCTGCAACGACAGACCGCTCAATAGATGACAGGTCTCTAATGTTCGCAACAGGCGACTGCAAGCATGACCTGTGGCGCAACCGCTCTGCTTTCCAAGTTTTTCCGTTGGGAATACTCTCCCCGGCATGATTCGCGTCGCAGAAAAGCGGAGCCGCGGATCGATACGAGGAGAGGGCAATGAAGACTTATCTGGCGGAAGTTCTTGGTACATTTCTATTGGTGTTCATCGGCACGGCGTCGGTGGTGACGGGTGGCTTCGGCGGCGCGCTGCCACTCGGCCAGGAAGGCATCGGTCTGGCGTTCGGCATCGGCCTGATTGCGGCGGCCTATGCGATCGGTCCGATCTCGGGCGCGCATCTCAATCCGGCGGTGACGCTCGGCGTGTTCCTTGCCGGCCGCCTGCCGGCCAAGGATGTCATCCCCTACTGGATCGCGCAGATCATCGGCGCGATCCTGGCTTCGCTGGCGCTGTGGATCATCGTCTCCGGCAAAGCCGGCGAACCCATCACCAACTTCGGCGCCAATGGCTGGGACGTGGCAAAATGGAGCGTCAGCTCGGCGTTCCTATGGGAATTGATCGGCACCTTCACCTTCGTCACGGTGATCCTCGGCGTGACCGCGGAAAAGCACTCGACGGCGTTCGCCGGTCTGGTCATCGGCCTGACCCTGGCGGGCATTCACTTCGCTATGATCCCGGTGACCGGCACCTCGGTCAATCCGGCGCGTTCGATCGGCCCGGCACTGTTTACGGGCGGTGACGCGCTCAAACAGCTCTGGCTGTTCATCGTCGCGCCGCTGATCGGCGGCGCCATTGCCGGCGTCGTCGCCAAGGCGCGTATCTTCGAGAAAGACTGATTTCTCCAAGGGTCTGAATGTAAAAAAGGCGCGGGCCGAAGCCCGCGCCTATTTTGTTGGGTCTTGCGCGTAGATCAGCCGGCGATATCGAAGCGGTCGGCGTTCATCACCTTGGTCCATGCCACAACGAAGTCTTTCGCGAACTTCGTCTTGGCGTCGGCCGTCGCATAGACTTCCGCGATGGCGCGCAGCTGCGAGTGCGAACCGAAGATGAGATCGGCACGGGTACCGGTCCATTTGAGTTCGCCGGTCTTGCGGTCGCGGCCCTCGAACACATCCTTGGCGTCCGTCGTCGCCTTCCACTCCGTGCCCATGTCGAGCAAATTGACGAAGAAGTCGTTGCTCAGCGTTTCCGGCTGCTTGGTGAAGACGCCATGCTTGGACTGCCCGGCATTGGCGCCGAGCACGCGCAAACCGCCGACAAGGACCGTCAGCTCCGGCGCCGTCAGCGTCAACAGTTGCGCGCGGTCGACCAGCGCCTCCTCGGGGGACAGACGCTGCTTGCCGCTGACATAGTTGCGGAAGCCGTCAACGGTCGGTTCCAGCGGTGCGAAGGAGTGGATGTCCGTCTGCTCCTGCGACGCGTCCATACGGCCTGGCCAGAACGGAACGTCCACGCTGTGGCCGGCGGCCTTCTCGATGGCCGCATTGCCGCCGAGAACGATCAGGTCGGCAAGCGAGACTTTTTTGCCCCCGGTCTGCGACGCGTTGAAGTCCTTCTGGATCGCTTCGAGCTTGGCGAGCACCTTGGCCAGTTCTGGCGGCTGGTTGACGGCCCAGTCCTTCTGGGGGCTGAGACGAATGCGCGCGCCATTGGCGCCGCCGCGCTTGTCCGAGCCGCGGAAGGTCGAGGCCGACGCCCAGGCCACCGAGACCAGCTGCGGCACCGACAGGCCGGACGCCAGGACCTTGGCCTTGAGTGCTTCAGCATCCTGCTCGTCGATCAGCACATGATCGACGGCCGGAATAACGTCCTGCCAGGGCAGTTCTTCCTTGGGAACGAGCGGTCCGAGATAGCGCACCAGCGGGCCCATGTCGCGATGGGTCAGCTTGTACCAGGCGCGGGCAAAGGCGTCGGCGAACTGGTCCGGATTCTCATGGAAGCGTTTTGAGATCGTTGCGTAGGACGGATCGAAGCGCAGTGCCAGGTCCGAGGTCAGCATGGCGGGCGCGTGGCGCTTTCCAGCGCTGTGCGCATCCGGCACCGTGCCGGCGCCGGCGCCGCCCTTCGGCGTCCACTGATGCGCGCCGGCCGGGCTCTTGGTCAGTTCCCAGTCGAAGCCGAACAGATTGTCGAAGAAGTCGTTGCTCCACTTGGTCGGGGTCGTGGTCCAGGTCACTTCCAGGCCGCTGCCGATGGCGTCGCCGCCCTTGCCGGTGCCGAACTTGTTGGCCCAGCCGAGGCCCTGCTGCTCGATGTCGGCGCCTTCCGGCTCGACGCCGACCAGGGCCGCATCGCCCGCACCATGGGTCTTGCCGAAGGTGTGGCCGCCGGCGATGAGCGCGACGGTTTCCTCGTCGTTCATGGCCATGCGGGCGAAGGTGTCTCTGATATCGCGCGCCGAGGCCAGCGGATCCGGGTTGCCGTTCGGTCCTTCCGGGTTGACGTAGATCAGGCCCATCTGCACGGCGCCGAGCGGGTTTTGCAGGTCGCGGTCCCCGCTGTAGCGCTCGTCGGCCAGCCACTTGCCTTCGGGGCCCCAGTAGATGTCCTGCTCGGGTTCCCAAACATCGGCGCGGCCGCCGGCGAAGCCGAAGGTCTTGAAGCCCATCGATTCCAGCGCGACGTTGCCGGTGAGGATCATCAGGTCGGCCCAGGAGATCTTGCGGCCGTACTTCTGCTTGATCGGCCACAGCAGGCGGCGGGCCTTGTCGAGGTTGACGTTGTCCGGCCAGCTGTTTAGCGGCGCAAAGCGCTGCTGGCCGGCTCCGGCGCCGCCACGGCCATCGCCGATGCGGTAGGTGCCGGCGCTGTGCCATGCCATGCGGATGAACAGCGGCCCGTAGTGGCCAAAATCGGCCGGCCACCACTCCTGCGAGTCGGTCATCAGCGCATGCAGGTCCTTGATCAGGGCGTCGAGGTCGAGGCTTTTGAATTCCTCGGCATAGTCGAACGCCTCGCCCATCGGATCGGAGAGCGGCGACTGCTGGTGAAGAACCTGGACGTTGAGCTGGTTTGGCCACCAGTCACGGTTGGCCTTGGCAATTGTCGTGTGCACGACCGGGCATTTGCCCGCGCTGGGATCGTCAGTGTTCGCGTCCATCTTGCTCTCCGATTCGCTGATTTCCCGGGCGGGCCTTGAGCCGCGCCACTCTGGAATGGTTCCAGATTAGGCTGCCTAGCCGATAAAAACAAATTGCCTTTCCTGTTTGTTGCGATAGGTTTTTCTTATGATTGGTCTCACCGTTCGGCAGATGCATTATTTCGAAGCGCTGGCGCAGACGCTGCATTTCGGCCGCGCCGCAAAACTGGCCGGCGTCAGCCAGCCGGCGCTGTCGTCGCAGATCGCCGAAATGGAGCAACGGCTCAACTGCCGGCTGTTCGAGCGCGGCGGCAAGGCGGTGCGGATGACCGACGAAGCGCTGGTCATGCTGCCGCGCATCGAGCGTATTCTTGCCGACATTCGCGAGATCGAGACCACGGCGCGGCGTGGCCGCCCGGCCATGGAAGGCCGCTTCCGGCTCGGCATCATCCCGACGGTGGCACCCTATCTCCTGCCGCATGTGCTGCCGGAGCTGAAACGGCATTTCCCGGCGCTGCAGCTCGAACTGCGCGAAGCGGTGACCGCCGCACTGCTCGACGACACCAATTCGGGCAAGCTCGATGCCTTCATCGCCGCGCTTCCCCTCGACCATCCCGGCCTGATCACCGAGGCGCTTTTCGCCGACCGCTTCTTCCTCGCCGTGCCGTCAGGCGATCCGGCCTTCGCCTCGCCGCCGGTGCCGCCGGAAAGCCCGGCGCTGGAACGGCTGATGCTGCTGGAGGAAGGCCATTGCCTGCGCGAACAGGCACTCGCCGTCTGCGGCAGCGTGCGCCCGGTGGCGATGGCAAGCTACGGCGCCACCAGCCTGACGACGCTGCTGCAGATGGTGGCGCACGGGCTCGGCGTGACGCTGATCCCGGAAATGGCGGCACGGCCGGCCAGCACCATGCGCGACCTGAAGATCGTGCCATTCCAGGAGCCGATGCCGCAACGCACGATCTGCTTGGCATGGCGGCGCAACAAGGTCCGGCACGATGAGTGTGTGGAACTGGCGAAGATCATCCGCGGGCTGGATGCGGCGGTGCTGGCGGCGTAAGGGGGTGACACGATGGACTGCCCGCCCGAGGGGTCTGCCGATGATCAAAGGTAACCTTGGACTTCACATCATTGCTCCAACGGATATCTGGCTTGATAGGAGACTATCCAATTGCAGTGCTGAAGCGTCATCGATCAACCCGACTAGCCCTATCGCGGAACACTTGTTTGGAAGTTCTACTCAAAACCTAACGGGCCTTGACGATCCTCGAAAGATCGAAAGTCAAGGCAGTATCTCCGGCGTCTCCTATTGCGGCTAGAGTAAAGGACTCGGTCAGATAAAATTCGACGGTTGCCCTACCGCCCTCGTCGATCACTGAAAACAGTTCGTATGCGTCTTCAAATTTTTTGGAGAAACTTGGGTGAGTCAGAAAAGTCACATATTTACCTCGGCAGGTTTTGACACCGTCCAGACACCTGTAGGTTGCTCGCACCGCGAAGTGATTTTTCCTCTCTTCTCGAATGGTCGCTGTAAGTTTCCGAGTTTCATTCTTTGACGAAGTTCCAAATATTTCGGAATTAGGGTCGTCAATCTCATAGTCGTTGATAAGTGGGCGGTCGGCGGGAGGCATGCGAAATCGTACCGGCAGTTCGGGATAAAATTGCGACAGAATTCGGCTTGGAATGCACCATGCGACGCGACTCTCAGACAGCTCCGTCACAACGATTCCAACAAACGCTGCAACGTCAGCACACCAAACTGGACTGCCACTGAACCCACCTTCGACCAACAGTGGGCTGCCGCCATCCATTTGGACCAAACCCACGGCGTCGGCTGCATTCAAAGTTCCGCGTGCATTTCTTCCTTGCTGGCTGGAGTCGCTTTGCGGAAACCCAAAGGCTGAAAACTTCTTCCCGCTGTGACGAAGAGGTGCCGAAAACTGAACGGGACTGACTGATAGATGCGGCAACTGCAATATTTCAAGAAGCGCAAGGTCCTCTGTTGGCGACCGTTCGCTACCGAGGCGAATGACACGCAATTGCGTTTTCGGTTGACCAACTACACCGATCAACCTGGATTTGATGATCGAACCAACCTTCGGTGGATGGTCAAGCGCCATTCGGACAACGTGCCGACAAGTCAAGACCTGCTTTGAACTTAGCAAACACCCGGCGCCCACGACGTCGTGGCTCGAGCTCAATATAGCAACCGCCCTTGCCGTTTCCTGATCGGTGATTCGAAGTCCATAGGCTGAAGAATTGTTTTCCTGTCGAGCATTCTTCATTCTGATCATACTCACATTTTCAAATTTGAACCTCTGAAATGATATTTTTTGCCTTTCAATAAGTCTAGACGACTGAAGACAATTAATGCATTCTGCCAGCTAGGGGTGCGTCAATGCGCAAACAGAACTCCACGGTAGACGTCTGTGTTGTTATCGCCGTTGCGGAACCGGAAGGAGGGTTGGAACCTCTTCCTGGCGCGTTGAACGTTGCAAAAGCCATTTCCGATTGGGCAAAAATAGTTGGATACAGAACGACGCTGATCACTGATGAGAGATCGCCGGTTACCGCCGAGCGGATCAAACGGGCGATCCACCCGCTAATCAGTAACAAATCGGAAGTGTTGGGAAGGATCGTCGTTGCGTACGCGGGCCACGGTGTTTTGCGAGACATCGGCCAGGAGTTCTGGCTGCTATCTCGATGGCGCACGGGTGCTGCTCAGGCGGTGGATGTAGAAAAGCTGAAATGGCGGCTACGAAGTTACGGTCCAAAACAAATCACCGTTGTCAGCGACGCTTGCCGGACTTTGATCCCCAAACTGGGCTTGTCAGTCACTGGGACGCCAATCATCGACTTAAGCGACAATCGATCGTCGGCGGTTCAACTCGACCTGTTTCTTGCGGCAGACGCGGGCGAAGCCGCCTACGCGACCCCGCCGAGTGCGTCGATCCAGTACAGTTTCTTAAGCCAGGTTTTCCTGAAGGGGCTTGTTGGCCACTACGAGGAAGCGGTGGAAGAGAGACCGACACTTGGCCGTTGCGTGACCACAGCTCGACTGGTGGAAACTGTTGAAAAATACCTGCCTATCGAAGCGTCCCAATACAACGTCGTTCAGAATCCTGATCTGGCAAGCGGGTTTCGCCCACCAAACGACATCTACACTAGGCTGACAGATTTTGAGATCCCAGCAAGCATACGGCGTATCATTGACAGCAAGGTTCCGCGACCCGCTGGAACCGAAAGGGCCCGACTCCAAAAGAAGCATACTCCAAGGCAACTGTACGCGAAGCGCATCAAGGAGTCGTTCAACAAAGAGCAGCGCGCCACTCGATTCGAGTCGCGAACCGGGCTCACAATTGCCGGAGCGAAACTCAACAAGGTATCCCTTCCCCCCCTGGATCAATTCGCAACAGGACAAACTTGTTGGGGGATGGTTGCGATTTTGCAAAAGCCCTACAGATTATGAGGTGCCGGCGCCAGGATCTTTTCTCGTTCAACTTGGCAATCAAACCTGGGTTGGAGCCGCAGTCTATCCTGAGTTCATTTCAACAATCACGGTAGGGAAAGAAGGGGCAATGAGCCTTATCTATCGTCCCGCTGAAAATAGCCGCTACCCAAGATCGCCTCATGGCGCCAGAGCCGTTGAATTTGCGATAGCGAATATGAACGCAGGGCTGTTGTCTGGCTCGGCCGCACTCGATTTCGCGGCCTCAATCCGCGAATACAAGCACTTTGACCCAATTCTGGGCGTCATTGCGGCCTACGTTTATGCACGTGAAAACGACACAAACGCAATTCGACAGGTTGCATTTTACTATGCAAAACATAACCAACCCGTTCCATTTGACATCGCCATGCTTGCCGACATCGAGATCAAACGAGCTGCAACATCATTTGTTGCCCAAGTCCCCAAAACCCAAGATCGGAAGCCGAGGAGCTCGCAGGAGGCGAATTTCGCCGAGTATTTCTCAGCAACTCCGGCCGCACAAGTCAGCGTGGCTGGCGGATTTCCCTGGCTGCGGCAGGGTTGGAGCATGCTTGAAATCTATCCCGGTCGTTGGGACCATCTCGCAGAATTTAGTACCGAGCTAAAGTCCGCGCCGTTTACGACTTTCCCAGCCGATGCAGGCCGACGTCTAGCTGAACAAATCGCCAAAGGAGAACTTTGATGCGTTTGGTGTTGGTTCACGGCATCAATCATCAAGGACTAAGTTCCAATTGGATCATTGATGAATGGTTAGGCGCTCTGAAGACTGCGGTTTCTCCTGCGGAATTTTCCGTGCTCAAACGCCGGGAAATTGTTGCCCCTTTCTATGGAGATGTGCTGCATGCTGAGACTCAACATAGCTCGGCGTCAGGTGCTGATGCTGTCCCAATGAGTGTGGGACAATCGCAAGATGGTGAGCTGGAGTTCATGGGCTTCGCGCTACAGGAAGCCGCATCAGCTCTTGGGATTTCGGAGGCTCAAATTCTTGCGTCGAATCCGTCAGATGAGGCCTTGGAACAGGGCTTTCCGCACGACCGTCGAATAATCGCACTTGCTTCTGCATTGGAAAGCCTCTCGCCTTTCCAGGGAAGAATACTGCTTCGGGTGCTATCGCAAGCATATGTTTATCTCCGGAAGCCTCAGGCGCGCAAAAAGGTCGACGACATTGTCCGTCCTGCGATCGCAGACGGCCCTTGTGTGATAGTTGGCCACTCTCTCGGCTCAGTCGTCACGTTCAACCTGCTGAGAGAGGAGAGCGGGCCGCAGATACCTTTCTACATGACGATCGGGTCGCCGCTCGCGATCAAGTCTGTCCAGTCCGCCCTTGGAAGGCCGCAGAGGCGCCCAACCCGAGTGAACCGATGGCTCAACGGTGGTGACAGAAACGATTTTATCACCCTTGGAAGAATTCTTGACTCGTCCACATTCGGACCAGGCGTAGAGAACGAGCGCGTTGATAACGGGCCTGAACCTCACAATTCAAAAATGTACTTACAGAACAAAACTCTTTCCAATTCTTTAGTTATGGCCTTCGAAACTTAAGGTGACACCAAGAGGTCCTGCTTTAGGTCAATGTCATCTTCCAATTCGATATAGAACGTCCGCTCATTCCGGCGCGGCGCTGACGGAGGTGCTCGGTCAGCCGGCCTGACACGGCCGCGCAGCTAATGCAGATGCCTCAGCTTATCCGGGTTGCGCACCACATAGATCGCCGTGACCTTCCCGTCCTCGATTTCGAGCGCGGTCGTCTGCAGTTCGCCATCGGCTTCCAGGCTGACGAAGCCGGGCAGTCCGTTGACGAAACCGACGCGAACAAGCTTTGAGCCGTCTTTCGGTATCCGGCTCGCTATATAAGCGTATTGCTTGATGACGGCATCGAAGCCGAGGATCGCCTCTGTCGCCGCCGGGCGCTTGCCGCCGCCATCGGCATGGGCGCTGACATCGGCCGCCAGCATGCTGCCAAGCGCCTGCATGTCGCCGCTGCGCGTTGCCGCGAAGAAGGCCTCGGCAAGCGCCAGGCTGCGTTGCCGTTCCATCTGGAAACGCGGCCGGGCGTCGCGCACATGGCTGCGCGCGCGGGCGGCGAGCTGGCGACAGGCGGCAGGGTCGCGCTGGATCGTCTCGGCGACCTCCTCGAAACCCAGGCCGAACACATCGTGCAGCAGGAAGGCCGCGCGCTCGAGAGGAGACAGACGCTCCAGCACCAGCATCAGCGGCAAGGTGACGTCTTCCACCTCGTCCTCTTCGACGACAGGATCGGGAAGCCAGGGACCGATATAGGTCTCGCGCTGGCGCCGCGCGGATTTGAGCTGGTCGAGACAGAGGCGCGTCAGCGTGCGGCGCAGGAACGCCTCGGGCTCGCGCACCGCCGCGCGGTCGGCCCTCATCCAGCGGATGAAGGCCTCCTGCACCATGTCCTCGGCATCGGCAACGGAGCCGAGCATGCGGTAGGCGACGCGCATGAGCTTTGGACGCAGCGGATCAAACGCTGCCGCTGCGTCCCCGGCTGTTGGCTTCGCCGTCAAGCGGCGACCGCCTTGCCGGCGTGGGCGGTGAGCGCCCTGGAGGCAGCCTTCACCGCTGCCGGATCGGCGAAGCCGCCGAAGCCGACGGCGATGCGGTTCCAGCCATTGATGATGTTGATCATCAAGGTCAGTTGCACCTGCTCTTCCTCGCTGAAGTGGGCTTTCAGCGCCTCATAGGCGGCGACATGGGTGTGGCCTTCGCAGATCCGCGTCAGCGCTTCGGTCCAGCCCAGGGCTGCCCGTTCGCGATCGGTGTAGCAGGGTGCCTCGCGCCAAGCCGGCAGCAAGTAGATGCGCTGCTCGGTTTCTCCCCTCTCGCGGGCATAGGTCGTGTGCATGTTGATGCAGTTGGCGCAGCCATTGATCTGGGAGGCGCGAATCTCCACCAGCTCGGCTAGGCCCGGGTCGAGGCTGGCGGCAATGGCGATCGATGTGCGTTGCCACTCCTTCATCAGCGAAGGCGCGGCGGCAAAGGGTTCAAGTCTGACAGTCATGATTGGCTTCCTTCTGATGGTTGCGAGACCATGACGAGCCACGGGCTGTCAGTGTGACATGGGGGCCAAAAATCTTATGCGTGTCGCCAATCCCGGGAAGCAGCGCCACGATAGCGGTTGCCTCATCCCTGCAGCTGATCGCTACCCTGTACCAAAGCTTTCACGGCACAAATATCAGAAACACATAAGTAAAAAACACGACAAGATGAACCATTCCGGTCAAGAATGTCGTTCTGTCAGTGCTGAAGCTTACGTTGCATATGAAAAGCGCCAAAATCAAAAGCACTGTGTCGGTTTCCGGGAGCCCCAGGGTCAACCCTCTTCCCGTCAGCAGGCTTGCGGCCGCGACCGCCGGTATTGTCAAACCGATGGTGGCGCAAGCCGAACCCATCGCAACGTTCAAGCCGCGCTGCAGCTCGTTGTTGAGTGAAGCACGAACCGCCGAAATAGCCTCCGGCATCAAAACCAACCCGGCGATCAACGCCCCCACAATAGCGTCGGCCTGGGTCACCTGATAGGTAACGAGCGCATCTTCGACACCTGCGGCGACCTGCTCGGCGAGCATGACAATGCCGATCAGCCCGACCAACAGGAGCAGGGCGCTGGCAGCAATGCTTTCGTGGGAGGCAGTTCGGATCGAAACATCATGCGCCTGTCCTTCTATGAAGTCGTCCCGGTGCCGGACAGTCTGCGCGAACACAAAAGCTGCATAAAGCAGGACTGAAAGTACGCTTACAAATCCGAGTTGAGCCGCCGAAAAGGTGCCAGGATCCGTCGTTCGCGTGTAGGTCGGTAGAATGAGCGTCATCACGGTCAGCGCGACCAGAACCGCCAAATATGCGCTGGTCCCTTGTCGAACAATTACCTGTTTGCGATGGCGCCAGCCGCCAAGCGCGAGACACAGGCCGACAACGCCGGTGGATGTAATCATCACCGTTGAAAACACAGACTCACGCGCAAGTGTCGGGTTGTTCTCTCCATGCAGCATCATGGAAACGATGATCGACACTTCGATTGCCGTCACGGCAAAAGTCAGCACCAACGTGCCGTAGGGCTCCCCGACACGGTGGGCCACCGCTTCGGCATGGTCGAGCACGACGAAAATGGTGATGAACATGATCGCACTCGAAAGCGCTCCGATAAGGACCCTGACGCTCAGCGACCCTGTGTCTACCGACAGCCCGCTGGCTCTGACCGCAACGGCCATCGCCAGGGCGGCCAGGGGCATCGCATAAGACGTAGCCGATCGTGCGAAACCGCTCATTCAAGCCCTGTGCGTTTCTGCGAGCCTTGAGGAAGGCAATGGGGAGCAACAGTATCATGGCGATGGCGACCCTGGCCCGCATTCAGCGCGGGGACAAAAACCAGCGCCCCCTCCCCCCTCAAGCCGTCTTCTGCACCACCAATCCCAGCTCTTCCACCATCGCATTGCGCATCAAAAACTTCTGCGGCTTGCCGGTCACCGTCATCGGTAATTCTGTGCGGAAGCGAATGTAGCGTGGGATCTTGTAGTGGGCGATCTGGCCGGCGCAGAAGTTTTTGATCTCCTGCTCGGTGGCGATCTGGCCGGGCCTCAGCACGATCCAGGCGCAAAGCTCCTCGCCATATTTGGCGTCGGGAATGCCGAACACCTGCACTTCCTTGATCTTGGGATGGCGATAGAGGAATTCTTCCACCTCGCGCGGGTAGACGTTCTCGCCGCCGCGGATGACCATGTCCTTGACCCGGCCGACGATGTTGCAATAGCCCTCGGCGTCGATGGTGGCGAGGTCGCCAGTGTGCATCCAGCCGTCTGAGTCGATGGCCTCGCGGGTTTTTTCCTCGTCGTCCCAATAGCCCTTCATCACCGAATAGCCACGTGTGCACAGCTCGCCCGCCGCGCCGACCGCGACGGTCGCGCCATCGGCATCGATGGCCTTGACCTCGACATAAGGGTGGATGCGGCCGACCGTCGAGACGCGCTTTTCCAGCGGGTCGTCGACGCTGCTCTGGAACGACACCGGGCTGGTCTCGGTCATGCCATAGGCGATGGTCACCTCGTCCATGTGCATCAGCGACACCACCTTCTTCATCACCTCGATCGGGCACGGTGATCCCGCCATGATGCCGGTGCGCAGGCTGGAGAGATCGAAGGCGGCGAAATCCGCGTGATCGAGCAGAGCGACGAACATGGTCGGCACGCCGTAGAGAGCGGTGCAGCGTTCCTGCGCCACGGCCTTCAGCGTGGCGCCGGCATCGAACCCCTCGCCCGGGAAAACCATAGTGGCGCCCTTGGTGACACAGCCCATCGTGCCCATCGACATGCCGAAGCAATGATAGAGCGGCACCGGGATGCAGAGCCGGTCGTCGACGGTGAGCTTGATCGCCGAGGTGACGAAATTGCCGTTGTTGACGATGTTGTTGTGGGTCAGCGTCGCGCCCTTGGGCGCGCCTGTCGTGCCTGAAGTGAACTGGATGTTGATGGGCTCGCCCGGCTTCAGCCCCTCAGAGATGCGGTCGAGGCTGTCATGCTCGTCGCGCCCCGCCATCGCCAGCACGTCGGCGAAATTGAACATGCCGGGCGAGTTCTCGTCGCCCATGCGGATGACGATTTTCAGCGCCGGCAATTTCTTCGCCTTGAGCTTGCCCGGTGTGGTGGTGGCGATCTCAGGCGCCAGCGTCTCGATCATACCGAGATAGTCGGAGGTCTTGAATTTGGCAGCGGTGACTAGTGCCTTGCAGCCGACCTTGTTTAGCGCATATTCCAGTTCAGTCAGCCGGTAGGCCGGGTTAATGTTGACCAGGATCAGGCCGATGCGAGCAGTGGCAAATTGGGTGACTAGCCACTCCCAGCGGTTGGGTGACCAGATGCCGACGCGGTCGCCTTTTTCGAGACCAAGCGCCAGGAAGCCGGCGGCCAGCGTATCGACGGTGTCCGACAGTTCGCTCCAGGTGAAGCGCTTGTCCTGGTCGACGAAGATTGCGGCGTCCTGCGTGGCGTATTTGCTGACGGTGTCGGAAAACAATGCGGGGATCGTCTGGTGCAGCAGCGGCACGGTGCGCTCGCCCGAGACATGCGCCCTGCTGTCGAGCGGCGCGACGAAGGTGCCGCCATTGCGCAGGCCGCGACCACGCAAATTGGTGGCATTCTTCAGTTCGTCGAGATTGATCGCCATCGCCATCTCCTCCACCGACGCGCCGAGCCTATCAGCCTGCCGGGGCGGTGGAAATCCCGTCGATGGTACTGGGGCACAAAGGGGGATAGCGCCGACGCTAAGCGATTATGGAGGCCATCTTGGCGGCGATGTCGCGCAAGACAGTCTCTTCGGGTGCCGCACGCGTCTTCCTCGACGCCACGAGGCAAGCCTGCGACCGCAAGACAACGCCGTCGGCCAGAACCTTCAAATGGTTGGCACGCAGCGTCGAGCCTGACGTCGTAATGTCGACGATGACGTCGGCAAGGCCAGCGGCCGGCGCGCCTTCGGTGGCGCCCAGGCTTTCGACGATGCGATAGACCTGGATGCCGTGTTTGAGCGAAAAGAATTGCTGGGTCAGCCGCCAGTATTTGGTGGCGATGCGCAGCCGCCTGCCGTGGCGCTGGCGGAAATCGGCGGCGACATCGTCGAGATCGGCCATCGTGTCGACGTCGAGCCAGATGTCAGGCACCGCCACGACCACATCGGCATTGCCGAAACCGAGGCGGGCGACAATTTCGGCACGCGCCTCCCAGTCGGCAAGGTTTTCGCGCAACAGGTCCTCGCCGGTGATGCCGAGATCGACCGTCCCCTGGCCGATCTCGCCGGCAATCTCGGACGCCGACAGGAACGCCACCTCGATGCTCTCGGTGCCTTCGATGCGGGCGCGGTATTTGCGCTCGTCGCCGGGCAGGCTGACGGCCAGCCCGGCCTTGGCCAGAACCTCCAGCGCCTGTTCTTTCAGCCGGCCTTTCGACGGGATCGCCAGCGTGATCATTGCGTCTTCTCCCGCAGCGCTTCGATACGGTCGAGCCAGACGGAAAAGCCGACGCCGGGGATCGGCGTTTTGGCGCCGAGCAGCGTCAGCAGCCTGTCATAGCGGCCACCGCCGGCCAGCGGCCGCTCGCCATTCTCAGCCGCGATCTCGAAGACGATGCCGGTGTAGTAGTCGAGAGGACGGCCGAAGGCGGCGTCGTAGCGGATTGTCTTGATCGGCAGGCCCAGACCTTCGATGGCTTTGGCACGCGCCGCGAAATTCTCAAGCGCAACACCCAGCGAAAGACCGGCACCCCTGGCAAAAGTTTCGAGCGCCTGTGCCGCGCCATCAAGCGCAACGTCGATCGCCAGAAAACCCTTCAGCGCCGAAAATGCCTCGTTCGACAGACGCACGCTGCGCAGCTCGGCCTTCTCGATCAGCCGCCGCGCAATGTCGGATGGCGAGCGCCCGGCGGACGCCGACAGCCCGGCCTCTTCCATGCCGCCGGCGATGTGCGTGGAAAGGCCTTCGAGATCGCCATCGAGCACCAGCGCGGCAACCGGGCCGGAAAGCTGGCCGTTGCGCGGTGGATTAGCGAGATCGGCAAGTGCCGCCTCCAGCATCGCTGCCGAGCCGAAGGCGCGGGCAAGGCGCATGCGCCAGCCGCGCGGCAGGCCGAGCGCCGCCAGCACCGCCTCGAAAATGGTCTGGTCGCCAAGGGTGATTTTCAGGGACTGATCCGGCAGCACCAGCGACAGCAGTGCATGCGCATCCGCGAGCGAGCGGGCGTCGGCCTGCGCGGTATCGCGGTCGCCGAGATCCTCGATGCCGGCCTGAAAGAATTCATTGCCGCCCTCGCGGCGCTGGCGAAACACCTCGCCGAGATAGGAGTAGCGGCGCGGCGTGCCGGCCTGCGAACTGATGTGGTCGAGGCAGACGGGAATGGTGAATTCGGGCCGCAGGCACAATGTTTGGCCGGTCTCGCTCTCGGTGAGGAAGATACGGCGGCGCAGATCCTCGCCGGCCATGTCGAGGAACGGATCGGCCGGCTGCAGCACGGCGACCTCGACCGCGTGTGTGTTACGCCCGGCGAAGAGGTTGGTGATGTCGGCTGATATTGCGGGGTAGCGGGTGGTCATGAAGCACCACCTTCCCTTCTCCCCTTGTGGGGTCCGAAGGACGGGCGAGACCCGCGGCTCGCCCCGGGGGTGGATCGGCGCGCAGCGCCGAGACGGATGAGGGGTGTTGGACAGCGTGCGGAGGTCGGCGCTCTACGGCGCCCCCCTCTGTCCTGCCGGACATCTCCCCCACTTGGGGGGAGATCGAATATCGCGACGGCTTTCGCCAATTGTCTACGCTGCAAGAAAAGCGAGACGGGCGAAGCAGCCAATCTCCCCCCTTGTGGGGGAGATGTCCGGCAGGACAGAGGGGGGCGCGAAGGATCGCGGCCTTTATCTGCCACGTGCCCGCTCCTCGGCCTGCGCCGCCAAAATCTTCTTCACCTCGGCGACCAGCTCACTCTCCGCGACCGTCACCTGCGCCGGTCGCGCGGCGCGCCATTCGGCGTTGTCGGTGATCTCCGCCGACATGCGGGCGCCCTCGATCAAATCCTTGATCTGCAATTCGCCCCTGGCGCGCTCGTCGCCGCCCTGGATGATGGCGACCGGGCTGCCACGGCGGTCGGCATATTTCAGCTGTGCCTTCATGCTGGCGCCGCCGAGATACATTTCGGAGCGGATGCCGGCGGCACGCAGCTCGCCGACCATCTTCTGGTAGCGGCCGAGGCTTTCGGTGTCCTTGTCCATCACCAGCACGACGACCGGCGCGATGACATCGGACGTGTCGAGCTTGCCGAGGTTCTTCAGCGCCGTCATCAGGCGCGAGACGCCGATGGAAAAACCGGTCGCCGGCACCGGCTCGCCACGAAAGCGCGAGACCAGACCATCATAACGGCCACCGCCGCCGACCGAACCGAAGCGGACGATCTGGCCGTCCTCGTTGGGGATTTCGGCCAGCAGCTCGGCCTCGAAGACCGGGCCGGTGTAGTATTCGAGGCCACGCACCACCGAGCGGTCCATGGCAATACGGTCTTCGGCGTATCCTGCGGCCCTGACCAAGGCCTCAATCGTCGCGAGTTCGCTAACGCCTTCCTGGTAGATCGCGTTCGCGCTGACGCCGGAATCCTGGCCAGCTTGTGCATTCTTCGCGGTCGCGGCAAGGACTGCCTCGGCTTGGCCGTCATTCAGTCCAGCGCCCTTGGCGAAGTCGCCTTCGCCCTCCTTGCCGCCATCCCAGCGGCCCGGACCAAGCAGCAGTCTCACGCCTTCCGGCCCGAGCTTGTCCAGCTTGTCGATGGCGCGCAGTACCGTCAGCCGGCGCCCGGCATTTTCGTCACCGCCAAGCCCGATCGCCTCCAGCACGCCGTCCAGCACCTTGCGGTTGTTGACGCGGATGACGTAGTCGCCGCGCTTGATGCCCAGCGCTTCCATCACGTCGGCCATCATCATCGCCATCTCGGCATCCGCCGCGACGCCCGGCGTGCCGATCGTGTCGGCGTCGAACTGCATGAACTGGCGGAAGCGGCCGGGGCCTGGCTTCTCGTTGCGGAACACCCAGCCGGAGCGGTAGCTGCGGTAGGGCTTTGGCAAGCGCTCATAATTCTCGGCGACGAAACGCGCCGTCGGCGCGGTCAGGTCGTAGCGCAGCGACAGCCATTGCTCGTCATCATCCTGGAACGAGAACACGCCCTCGTTCGGCCGGTCCTGATCGGGCAGGAATTTTCCCAGCGCATCGGTGTATTCGATCAGCGGCTGGTCGGCCGGTTCGAAACCGTAGAGCTCATAGACCGAGCGGATCGTCGCCATCATCTTCTCGACAGCGCGGATGTCCTCGGCACTGCGGTCGGCAAAACCGCGCGGCAGCCGCGCTTTCGTCTTTTCCGATTTGTCGGCCATAGGATGGTACTCGGTGTTTCGTGGCGTCACGGATCGGCAAAATTACCGATTTCCGCGGCGCGGGTGTCCTAACCGATGCAGCCGGGAGCGGCAAGGGTTTGCATTTTTGCTGAAACAAACCACACCGAAAAGGAAACAATTCCGCCATCGGTGCGGCATCGTGCTGACACAATCCGGGCCGATAAAGCGCGCGCAAACAAGGGGTTCGGGGCCATGGCCACGGCAAGATATCCAGACACCATCGACAGCGACGCCCGCGCGCTGCCGGTTCGGCTGCGGCCGGCCGATGGGCATGCACCGCGAACCGCAAGCCAGATGGCAGGTCCGTTCGAGGTTGCCGCGGACGAGCGCACGAACTCCACGCTGCGCGACGCGCTGATGACCGGCCTGCTGGTGATCTATCCGGCCTTCGCGGCGCTGGCGGCCATCGTCGCCGGGCTTTTCCTCACCGGCGCCAGCGGCACCTAGCTCACTTCGGCCGTTTGAACGCCTTGCGTTCCTTCTCCACCCTCTCCCGGCACACACATCCCTCGAGATGGTCGTTGACCAGGCCCATGGCCTGCATGAAGGCGTAGACGGTGGTCGGGCCGACAAAGCTCCAGCCGCGCTTCTTCAACTCCTTTGAAATCCTGACCGAGACCGCCGTCGTCGGGTTGGCGCGCAGATGGGCGAGGTCGACGATCTCGGGCCGCTCGGCCGGGCCGGGTTCGAACTTCCAGAACCAGGCGGCCAGCGAGCCGAACTCATCCACCATTTCGCGGGCGCGCTTGGCATTGTTGATGGTCGAGACGATCTTGCCGCGATGGCGGATGATGCCGGCATTGCCGAGCAGGCGCTCGACATCCTTGTCGGTGAAGGCGGCAACCTTGTCGAATTCGAAATTGGCGAAGGCCTCGCGAAAATTCTCGCGCTTGCGCAAGATGGTCAGCCAGGACAGGCCGGACTGAAAGCCTTCGAGGCAGATCTTTTCGAACAGCCTGCGGTCGTCAGTGACCGGCCTGCCCCATTCGTTGTCGTGGTAGTCCAGATAGTCCGGCAGATTGCCGTGCCAGAAGCAGCGCGCGACACCATCGGGGCCAACGATAAGGCCGAGTTTTTCATTTTCCATCGCCAAAATTCCGTTCGTTAACAGCGTTCGCGCCGGTTTACTCCGGCTTTACCAGATTCCTGAACCCGCCGGTAACCACACCAAAAGGTTTACTGACAGAACCGCATTTTACGCATTCCGATTCATGTTTCGGTTGCTGCTTGCCGCCAATGTCCGGCGAACCGGGGAGGCTTTCCAACCCGAAATGTTCGACGATCAAGGTGCGTTCCGATGAAGACAGTGCTGATTTCCCTGTTCGGCGCCGCGGCCATGCTTGCCGCCGGCGTCACGTCCGCCAGTGCCGGCGACCGCTATGCCGAAAGGCCGCCGGTGATGGTGAGCCCCGACCTTTCGGCACCCTGGGTGCTGCAGCTTGGCCGGGCGCCCGGCATCGTGCGGCAGAACCGGCAAGTGGTGCAGCAGCAGCCGCGCCTGCGTTATGCACGACAGGCGCAGCCCGATCAGGTGCGCACGGCCGCCGTTCAGGCGCCGGCCAAGCGCATGGTCATGCGCCCGCAGATCAACCCGATCTATTTGCCGCAGGAAGTCGCCTATGACGGCACGCAGAAGCCGGGCACGATCGTCATCGATACGACGCAGAATTTCCTCTATCTGGTCGAGAAGAACGGCAGGGCGCGGCGCTATGGCGTCGGCACCGGCAAACCCGGCTTCGAGTGGTCGGGCACGCACAAGATCACCAACAAGCGCGTCTGGCCGGACTGGCGTCCGCCGGCGGAGATGATTTCGCGAGAGGCGGCCAAGGGGCGCTATCTCCCGACCTTTCTAGCCGGCGGCGAGGAAAACCCGCTCGGCGCGCGCGCGCTCTATATCGGCACGACGGAGTATCGCATCCACGGCACCAACCAGCCATGGACGATCGGCGGCGCGGTGTCTTCGGGCTGCATCCGCATGCGCAACGAGGACGTGGTTGACCTTTACGAAAGAGTCAATGTCGGAACCACCGTGGTGGTGATATAGTTAGTGCGAATCAGCCGGTTAGGCAGCACTGGGTCGTTTTTAGCGCGTGCTGTTGCACTCAAGTCATAGCGCGCTTTTGGGAGTCTGCTTAGAACTGGCAACGAGTTAACGGGGGACGGGCCGTGTGGGGATGCGGTCAGTCACGAAAGGGCAGCGCGGGAAACCGCGCTGCCCTTTCTGTTTCTGGTGAGGCAAGCTCCGGTGAAGCGCGTCTGCGCCATCAGGCCGCGTAGAGCGCGTCGCTTTCGCACTGACTGCCGCCCTGATCCTTTGCTATATCGGCGGCAACGCTTGCAGAGGTTCTTCCATGTCCCTGTCCGACGACAGCCGCTATCTCAAGGGCGGCCCGGTCGCCCAGCGCATCATCGCTGCGGTGCGCGAGGATGCGGCGATCGCCACCGCCGAGGGTTTTCCGCCCAAGCTGGTGTCGATCACCGTCGGTGACACCGCGGCGGTCGGCGTCTATGTGCGCAACCAACGCGCCAAGGCGGAGCTGGCCGGCATCGGTTTCGAGGAAAGGCGGTTTGCCGCCGACATCACCGCCGGCGAACTGGAAGCGGCGATCCATGGCCTCAACGCCGATCCGCGCGTCACCGGCATCATCATCCAGCGGCCGGTGCCGGCACATATCCCGGTCAGGACGCTGCAGGCGGCAGTGCATCCGCTGAAGGATGTCGAGGGCATGCATCCGGCCTCGATCGGCAACATCGTCTACAACCAGCTCGACCTCGCCCCTTGCACAGCGGCGGCTTCGGTCGAACTGCTGAAGGAAACCGGGCTCGACCTCAAGGGGCTCGAGGTCGTGGTCGTCGGCCATTCCGAGATCGTCGGCAAGCCGATCGCCTTCCTTTTGATGAGCGAAGGCGCGACAGTGACGGTGTGCCACCACATGACACGCTCGGTCGCCGCACATGCGCGCCGCGCCGACGCGCTGTTCGTCGCCGTGGGCAAGCCGCGCCTGATCAAGGCCGACATGGTCAAGCCGGGTGCCGCCGTCATCGATATCGGCATCAATGCCGAGATCGGGCCTGACGGGACCAGCCGTATCGTCGGCGATGTCGACACCGAGAGCGTCAGGCACGTCGCGTCGTGGATCACGCCGGTGCCGGGCGGCGTCGGCCCGATCACCGTGGCGATCCTGCTGCGCAATACGATGGTGGCGCTCAGCCGGCAGCGGGCACGCTATCAGGCGACCTATGGCGTGGTGGACAGGCTGGCGGCCGAATAAGAGCGCTACTCCGCCGCGACGAGCTCTGCTTCCGAAACACCCTCCGGCTTCGGGCCGCCATAGGCCCAGTCGAGCAGTTTGATCGTGTGCACCACCGGCAGCTTCGCGGCGGAGGCGATCTGGGTGATGCAGCCGATGTTGCCGGTGGCGACGATCTCGGCGCCCGTGGCCTCGATGTTTTTCACCTTGCGGTCGCGCAACTGTGCTGAAATCTCGGACTGCAGGATGTTGTAGGTGCCGGCCGAGCCGCAGCACAGATGCCCTTCGCGCGGCTCGCGTACGATGAAGCCGGCTTTCTGCAAAAGCTCCTTCGGCTGACGGGTGATCTTCTGGCCGTGCTGCATCGAACAGGCCGAGTGATAGGCAACGACGGTGCCCGGCTTGCGCACCGGTTCCGGCAGGTCGAGGCTTGCCAGATATTCGGTGACGTCCTTGGCCAGCGCCGAGACGCGCGCGGCCTTATCGGCATAGGCCGGATCGAGGCGCAGCATGAAGCCATAGTCCTTGATGGTGGTGCCGCAGCCGGACGCGGTGATGACGATGGCGTCAAGCCCGCCCTGTTCGATGGCGCGCGTCCAGGCGTCGACGTTCTGTCCGGCCGAGGCGAGGGCTGCTTCCTCGCGTCCCATGTGATGCACCAGCGCGCCGCAGCAGCCTTCGCCCTTGGGCACCACGACCTCGACGCCAAGCCGGGTCAGCAATGCAATCGTCGTGTCGTTGATGGCGGGATCGAGCACCGATTGCGCGCAGCCGGTGAGGATGGCGACGCGGCCCTTTTTCGCCCCTTGCCCGGCATGAATGCCGGGAGATGCCATCGGCGAGGCCGCCGGGATCGAAACCGGAGCAAGCCTGAGCATCGCGCCGAGCGGCTTCAATGCCTGGATCTTTTCAAACAGGCCGATGAACGGCTTGCCCAGTTTCGCCAGTTTCAGCGCGGCGCGAAAGCGCGTGGGATAAGGCAAGACAAGGGCGAGCATGGCGCGCGTCAGCCGGTCCAGCAGCGGGCGCTTGTAGGTCTCCTGAATATGGGCGCGGGCGTGGTCGACCAGATGCATGTAATTGACGCCCGACGGGCAGGTGGTCATGCAGGCGAGGCAGGACAGGCAGCGATCGATATGGGTGACGATCTCCTTGTCGGCCGGGCGGCCGTTCTCCAGCATGTCCTTGATGAGATAAATGCGCCCGCGCGGCGAATCCAGTTCGTTGCCGAGCGTCACATAGGTCGGGCACGTGGCGGTGCAAAAACCGCAATGCACGCATTTGCGCAGGATCTTCTCCGATTCCGCGACATGCGGATCGGCGAGCTGGGCAAGGGAGAAATTGGTCTGCATCGCGTTGGTCCTAAGCCATGCGGCCAGGGTTGAGGATGGCCTTGGGATCGAACTCGGCCTTGAGCCTGGCCGACAGGGCCGCCAAATGCGGCGCCTGCGGCTCGAACACCGGCACGGCGGCGCGATGCGAAGGGGCGGCGCGCACCAGCGTCGCATGGCCGCCACCATGCTTTCTGATCAACCCGCGCAGCAGGCCGGCCTCGGGATCGCCTTCCTCCATGCGCAACCAGACCAACCCGCCCTGCCAGTCGTAGAAGGCGGTGACACCAATCTGCATGCGCAGCGTCAACACCATCTGGTGTGCCTGCGACGGCGCCATGGAGACGCGCCAGACCGGCTTTTCGCTGCCGTCGGCGAATGGCATGCAATCTCTGATATCGCGCCAAGCGGCGTGCGAGACATCTCCCGAAATCTCCTCCAACGGGCCGGCGTTTTTCAGCAGGGTCTTTAGCGCGGCGATGCGGTAGGCGACCGACGGACCAAAACCCTCGACGCGCAGCAGTGTCGCGGCATCGCTGCCGAGGCCGCCGCCGGCAACCCGAGCGGCGACACGTTCGGGCAAATGTGCGGCGCTCGACACTTCGGCGCTGGAGCCGAGCGCCAGCGCCATGGCGGCGGCTGCGGCATCGTCGAGCAGGCCACGGATGGCCAGTGTGACTTCGGTCTCTGCTGCCGGGAGCACCTTGAAAGTGACATCGGTGAACACGGCCAGCGTGCCCCAGCTGTTGGCCATCAGCTTCGACAAATCGTAGCCGGTGACGTTCTTGACGACGCGGCCGCCGGACTTGAAGGCCTCACCGCGACCGGAGACAGCATTGATGCCAAGGATATGGTCTCGCGCGGCTCCCGCCTTCAGCCGGCGCGGGCCGGACAGGTTGGTGGCCAGGGCGCCGCCGATGGTGCCTTTTCCCTTGATACCGCCGAGCAGCGGGCCGTAATCCATCGGCTCGAAGGCGAGTTGCTGGCCGTTCTGCGCCAGCAGGCTTTCGATCTCGGCCAATGGCGTGCCGGCTTTTGCCGACAGCACCAGTTCGGCGGGTTCGTAAAGCGTGACGCCGGTGAGCTTCGACAGGTCGAGCGCGTGTTCGCTCTGCTGCGGGCGGCCGATGCCGCGCTTGGAGCCGTGGCCGAGGATTTCAAACGGCGTCTCCTCCGCTGCGGCCCAGGCGACGGTGGAGAGGGTTTCGGCCGATGTGGCGGGGGTGAAGGTGGTCATGGCGACGTAACCACCTCAAAGGAAGATACGTCGAGTTCCTTCGCGCCCCCCTCTGTCCTGCCGGACATCTCCCCCACTTGGGGGGAGATTGGCAGCTTCGGCGAGCGCGCCTCTCTTGCAACGTCGAAGATTGGCGAAGGCAGAGATGACAGCTGATCTCCCCCCTTGTGGGGGAGATGTCCGGCAGGACAGAGGGGGGCGCGAAGGATCGCAATCGTAGAGAGGTGAGACCCCATCAAAACCTCGGAATATCCGGAAACGCCACCTGCCCCCGGTGCACATGCATCCGTCCAAGTTCGGCGCAACGACGCAATTGCGGGAAGACCTTGCCAGGGTTGAGCAGATGGTTGGGGTCGAAGGCGCATTTGACGCGCATTTGTTGGTCGAGGTCGGTCTGGTTGAACATTTCCGGCATCAGGTCGCGCTTTTCGACGCCGACGCCGTGCTCGCCAGTCAGTACGCCGCCAACCTTGACGCAGAGCCGCAGAATGTCCGCGCCGAAACTTTCCGCCTTGTCGAGTTCGCCGGGCACGTTGGCATCGTAGAGGATCAGCGGGTGCAGATTGCCGTCGCCGGCGTGGAAGACATTGGCGACGCCGAGCCCGTATTTTTCCGAGAGTTCGCGCATGCCGGCGAGCACGCGCGGCAGTTCCTTGCGCGGGATGGTGCCGTCCATACAGTAATAGTCGGGCGATATGCGGCCGACCGCCGGGAAAGCCGCCTTGCGGCCAGCCCAGAAGCTCAGCCGCTCCTGTTCCGACTGCGAGATGCGGCAGGTGGTCGAGCCGTTGCGATAGGCGATCGCCTCGACGAGGCCGATCAGGTGGTCGACCTCGACGCCCGGTCCATCCAGCTCGACGATCAGCAGCGCCTCGACATCGAGGGGATAGCCGGCATGGACGAAATCCTCGGCGGCGTGGATCGCCGGCCGGTCCATCATCTCCATGCCGCCTGGAATGATGCCGGCGCCGATGATGTCGGCGACGCACTGGCCGCCCTGCTCGCTGGTGGGAAAGCCGATCAGCAGCGCGCGGGCCGTCTCCGGCTTCTTCAGGATGCGCACGGTGACTTCGGTGACGACGCCGAGCAGGCCTTCAGAGCCGGTCATGACACCGAGCAGGTCGTAGCCTTCCGAGTCCAGATGACTACCGCCGAGGCGGATCACCTCACCGTTCATCAGCACCATCTCAATGCCGAGCACATTGTTGGCGGTGAGGCCGTATTTCAGGCAGTGCACGCCGCCGGAATTTTCCGCGACATTGCCGCCGATCGAGCAGGCGATCTGGGAGGATGGATCAGGGGCGTAATAAAAGCCCTCCTGCTCGACGGCGGTGGTGATGCCGAGATTGGTGACGCCCGGCTGGGCGACGACGATGCGGTTGGGAAAATCGATCGCGAGGATGCGGTTGAAGCGGCTCATGACGATGAGCACGGCGTCTTCAAGCGGCAGCGCGCCGCCGGACAAAGAGGTGCCGGAGCCGCGCGGCACGACGCGGATGTTGCGGTCGTTGCAGTATTTCAGCACCCGTGAGACCTGCGCCACTGTTTGCGGCAGCACCACGACCAGCGGCAATTGCCGATAGGCGGTGAGGCCGTCGCTCTCGAAGGCGCGCATTGCGTTGGTCGCGTCGACGACGCCTTCGCCGGGCACGATGATGCGCATATCGGCGACGATCTCGTCGCGCCGGCGCATCGTGGCGTCGTCTGGCTTGGGCATGGCAAGGCCGGACATCAACAGCCTCCTTCGCTCGACTGGTAAAAATCTTTTACCAGCGAGAGGCGTCTGTTGCAAACCCTGCTTTGGTCAAAAGTCGCAAACCGACACCGGGGCGGCCTTCCGCAGCGGCAATCTGCCGCTCTTCAGCCTTGTGGGAGCGTGAAGTCTTTACTCGCCCGGTTGCTTGCCGGGCTCGGCGTGCATGCGGCGGACACGGCGCACGGCCCACCAGACGAGCAGGAGGGCGAGCGGCACCGAAGCGGCGGTGACGACTTCCGGCGCGAAGGCATGGCCGAAGATCGAGGCGCCCTTGGCGACATAGCTGATCAGGCCGACGACATAGTAGGATACGGCAGCCACCGAAAGACCTTCCACGGTCTGCTGCAGGCGCAATTGCAAGCGGGCGCGGTTGTTCATAGAAGCCAGCAGGTCGCGGTTCTGCTTTTCGACCTCGACATCGACCCAGGTGCGCAGCAGCGTGGTGGCGCGGGTGAGCTTGCGCGACAGATTGGCCTGACGCTCCTCGACCGAACGGCAGGTGCGCATGGCCGGCGCGACACGCCGCTGCAGAAAGCCGCCCCAGGTGTCATAGCCGGGCACCGCCTCTTCCTCGAGCGCCTCCAGCCGCTCAACGACGATGCCGTCATAGGCGCGGCTGGCGCCGAAGCGATAGAGGCTGGAGGCGGCGTCGGCCTCGAGTTCGGCGGCAAGCTCGGTCAGGTCGGCGAGCAATGTCTGGCTGTCGCGGGTCTCGGCGACCTTCATTTCCAGCGTGGTTTGCGCCAGCCGATCCTCGATGCGGCGGGCGCGGCCGGACAGGGTCAGGGCCAGCGGCAGGCCGAGCATGGCCAGCGTGCGGTAGGTTTCGATGTCGATCAGCCGTTGCGACAGTGCGCCGGTACGCGCCGGCGTCAGGCCGCGATCGAGCACCAGCATGCGGGTCAGGCCGTCGCCGTCTTGGCGGAAATCGGTGACGATTGCCGCATTGCCGCGCTCGACCAACGAATAGCAGAGGCTGGTCGGGTCGAAGCCGGCGATCAGCTTTTCGCTCGCCTGCGTCCATCGGCGGATTTCGAGCCGGATGCCGGAGATCACCGTTCCCGGCGGCGAAAATCCATTGCCGAAGGGCGAGTCTTCCTGCGCCCTACCGCTTTCCGACAGTGGCCCTTCCCACAGATAGGTCGAGAATTCGGTGTGCCGCTCCCAGCGCAGCGAACCCTTGCCCCATTTCATGGCGTGGTGGCGAGCCTGACGGTCGGGCGCGGCAATGCCGAGACGCCGCGACAGTTCGGAAAGCACAGCCTGGTCGACGCCGGAGCCGCCTTCAGTCATGAAGGCGAGTTGTACCAGAACGCGCGGCTTTTCGATCAGCGGGTGGGGCCGTGCGTGGACTTCGCCAAGCGCACCGGGTCGCCCCTCATGCGCCGGAAAACCCATCACGCTGCCCTTGGTGCGCAGCTGGAATTCGAGATTGGACGGGTCGTCTGACACGGCTGGTCCCCCGGGCTCTTTGAACCCTTCGTGCAATGGCGTCCCTCTAGAGGCAATCGCCGGAGGACGCAAACTGCAAGTTTAGCCGAACACGATATAGGGCGGCGGCGGCGGAACCGACCAGATCGGAAGAATTGGATAAATAATTTGACCAGTTGGCGACACTGGCTTTATCCTGCGCGGCACCAATTCAAATTCCGGGCGCCCCGTTTTGAGCGATATTTTCTCCAGGATCGAGCATTCCCGCACTGCCGACGAGGTGGTGCAGCAGATCGAGAGCCTGATCCTCGAAGGCGTCTTGCGCACCGGCGACCGGTTGCCCGGCGAGCGTGAACTGGCGCGCCAGTTCGAGGTGTCGCGGCCGATCCTGCGCGACGCGCTGAAGGCGCTGGAAGGGCGCGGCCTGCTAACGACGCGGCCCGGCGGCGGCACCCATGTCGCCGACGTCATCGGCCAGCTGTTCACCAAGCCGGTGACGGACCTGATCTCGATGCACCGCAAGGCGGTCACCGACTATCTCGAATACCGCCGCGAGATCGAGGCGATAGCGTCCGAATATGCGGCGCGGCGCGCCACACCGGACGATTTGGCGCTGCTCGACCGCATCATGGCGCGCATGGACGAGGCACACCGGACCGGCGACTTCGACGACGAGGCGGAAATCGACGTCGAGTTCCATCACGCCATCTGCGAATGCGCGCACAACATCATCCTGCTGCATACGCTGCGCTCCTGCTATCGGCTGTTGTCGGAAGGGGTGTTCCAGAACCGGCTTCTGGTGTTCACCGTGCCCGGCGCGCGCGACGCGCTGCTTGCGCAACACCGGGCGATCCACGCCGCGATCAAGACCGGCGATCCGGCCGCCGCCCGGCAAGCGGCGATGGACCACATCTCCTATGTCGAGCGCTCGATGCTCGAGGCCGAGCGCAGCGGCGACTGGCAGCGCGTGTCACGGTTGAGGCTGAGGCAGCGTTCCGAAGCCGGCGACGGCGCATAGGCAATGAATTAGCGAACCCGCGGGAAAGATCATGAGCGACATCCTTACCATCGCCGACCTCAAGGACCTCGCGCGCCGGCGCGTGCCGAAGATGTTCTTCGACTATGCCGATTCAGGCGCTTGGACCGAGAGCACCTACCGGGCCAACGAGGAAGACTTCCAGAAGATCAAGTTCCGCCAGCGCGTGCTGGTCGACATGAGCAACCGCTCGCTAGAAACGACCATGATCGGCCAGAAGGTGTCGATGCCGGTAGCGCTGGCGCCGACGGGCCTGACCGGCATGCAGCACGCCGACGGCGAAATGCTGGCGGCGCAGGCGGCCGAGGAATTCGGCGTGCCGTTCACCTTGTCGACGATGAGCATCTGTTCGATCGAGGATGTCGCCTCGGTGACGAAGAAGCCATTCTGGTTCCAGCTCTATGTGCTGCGCGACAAGGATTTCGTGCTCGACCTGATCGACAGGGCGAAGGCGGCAAAGTGCTCGGCGCTGGTGCTGACGCTCGACCTGCAGATCCTCGGCCAACGGCATAAGGATGTCCGCAACGGGCTTTCGGCGCCCCCCAAGATGACGCTGGCCAACATCATCGACCTGGCCAGCAAGCCGCGCTGGTGCCTGGGAATAGCCGGCACCAAGCGCCGCACCTTCCGCAACATCGTCGGCCACGCCAAGGGTGTCGGCGATGTCTCTTCGCTGTCGTCCTGGACCACGGAGCAGTTCGATCCGCAACTGTCATGGAAAGATGTTGCCTGGATCAAGGAACGTTGGGGCGGCAAGCTGATCCTGAAGGGCATTCTCGACAAGGAAGACGCGCTGATGGCGGCCAAGACCGGCGCCGACGCGATCATCGTTTCCAACCATGGCGGGCGCCAGCTCGACGGCGCATCGTCGTCGATCGGCGTGCTGGAAGAGATCGCCGATGCGGTGGGCGACAAGATCGAGGTGCATATGGATGGCGGCATCCGCTCGGGCCAGGATGTGCTGAAGGCGCTATGCCTCGGCGCCAAGGGCACCTATATCGGCCGGCCGTTCCTTTACGGCCTTGGCGCGCTCGGCAAGGAAGGAGTTACCAAAGCCTTGGAAATCATCCGCAAGGAGATGGACATCACGCTGGCGCTGTGCGGAAAACGTCTGGTGACCGACATGGGCAAGGATCAGCTTCGCCGCTAGATCCGGTGACGGTCCGGCCACGGAGACGACGCAGGCATTGACGGAGCCCGGCATCCATTTTCTCGACGCACGCGGACCGGAAGGCGTGCGGCTCTACGCGATCGGCGACGTGCACGGCCGGCTTGACCTGCTGGCCACCCTGCACAGGCGCATCGAGAGCGAGATCGAACGGGACCAGCCGGCGGACTGGCGCGTCATCCATCTCGGCGACTATGTCGACCGCGGGCCAGACTCCAAAGGCGTCATCGATTTGCTGCTCGATGCGCAGGCACGCGATCCACGCCATCTGATGCTGGCCGGCAACCACGATCTCGGTTTTCTCGATTTCCTGGGAAGCCCGGATCCAGACGGGCTTTTCATGCGCTATGGCGGCGTCCAAACGGCATTGTCCTATGGGGTGTCACTGACCGCCGACGCCAGTTGGTTCGGTAAGGCGGAGACAGTAACGCGAGGACACGCGGCGCTGGTCGAGGCGGTACCGCAGAGCCATGTCGACTTCCTGCGCGCGCTGCCGTTTTCCCTGGTTTTCGGAGATTTCTTTTTCTGCCATGCCGGCATCAGGCCGGGCATCCCGCTAGAGCAGCAGAACCCGCAGGACCTGATCTGGATCCGCGATATCTTCCACAACCATGCCGGCCTCTATCCGAAGATCGTGGTGCATGGCCACACGCCTGTGCCGGAGGCCGAAGTGACGGCCAACCGCGTCAATGTCGACACGCTCGCCTGGCAGTCGGGAAACCTCACCGCGCTCGTCGTTGACGACGCCGAGAAGCGTATCCTGACGGTGACGGGTGAAGGGTCTAGTGGAGGGCGGCGGTGACGCCGTAGCCGTCGACGGCCTGATGGTTGTTGGCAGCGTCGGCGGAATAGATGCCGAGGCCGCACAGCACAATGGCGGACAGCATGACAAAGGACAGAAGCGCTGCTTTCACGGAGGTCATCTCTTGTTGAGCTTTCTGCATCTGTGCACGAGGCGGTTACCAATGGGTTGAAACGGAGAATTCGTCTCAAAGTTTCGAAGATTTCAGGCTTGTAGGCAGATTCTGTATCGGCGGTGTGTCGCGCGGGTCACATAAAAGGTTCATCGCGGTTGCATTGCCGATGCAAAGCGCGTGCCTTCTAGGGCAGCGGGCGAGCACAATCCAAGGATGAAATGCGTTTTCCCCGGCGGATTTACCGCCGCGTGCCAAAAATGCCACGCAACCCCGAAAGTCGGGATTTGTTCGGGGGGCGAGCCGTCAGATCGTTGCTACCCAGGCGCGAGCGATGGCGAGGCCGGCGGCATCGGCATCCGGTCCATTGCGGGCGATTTCGCCATCAAGCCGATCGTTCCAGTCGGGGTGGCGCTCGGCAATGAGCGGTGCGAAGGACGTGCTCCAGTCCTGCACCATCGGGCTGTCCGCCTCGAAATGGAACTGGAAGCCGTAGATGGCGCGGCCGATGCGGAACGCCTGGTTCTCGGCGACAGCGCTGCCGGCCAGCCGCACCGCATTTTCGGGCAGCGCAAAGGTGTCGTCGTGCCATTCGAAAATGGGGAAGTTTTCAGGCAGCGTAGCGAGCACCGGATCGGTCTTTGCCGCCGGCGTCAACGAAACCTGGTGCCAGCCGAATTCGGTGGCGCCGCCGATCTGGTTCTGACCGCCAAAGGCGCGGGCGAGCAGCTGGCTGCCGAGGCAGATGCCGAGCACCGAGCGATCCTTGCCGGCGAAATCGCGCGTCAGGTCGAGCAAATCAGGAAAATACGGACACAGTTCATCGTCCAGTGCGTTCTGGGCGCCGCCGAGCATCACCATGGCGTCATGCGCGGCGCTGTCTTGCGGTAGTGTGTCGCCTTTATAGGGACGGCGCAGATCGATGTCGGCGCCCGCCTCGACCAGTGCCGCACCAATCTGACCAAGGCCCTCATTGTCAAAGTTCTGGACGACCAACACCCGCATCGAAAACCTGCTGACATGAAAATGATGCAGCGAGCGATATCATGACGCCAGCCTAGCAGCCAAGATGCGCATTCCAGGAGAAAGCTATGCCACTGCAGAACCGGGTCGACCCGTTCGGCACCATCCACGCTGTACCCGAACGTGGCCTGTTCACAGGCAATCGTGGCATCATCCATGATCCTGAAACCAAGACGCTGTTGAAAAAACGCTGGGCCTTGCCGGCATGGATCATCTGCGTGTGCGAATTCCGCAATGTGCGGCGCGAGCCGATGGGCCGCAACCGACCGGGTGGCAAACCCGGCTGGACCGAACTGTTTTTCCTCGACGAGGTGACGGCGCTCGCCGCCGGGCATCGGCCCTGCTTCTTTTGCCAGCGCGAGCGGGCCAAGGATTTCGTCGGCCGCTTCGGTGAAGCGTTCGGCATTGCCGAACCGCGCGCGCCGCAGGTCGACAAGCGGCTGCACAAGGAGCGTCTGGCGTCGGGTGGCCAACCGCCGATCGTGGCCGCGGACGAGTTGGCCGGACTGCCGGACGGGACGATGGTCGCCGATGGTGGCAGCGCCTATGCCTTGCGCGACGGCAAGGCGCTGCGCTGGTCGTTTGCGGGCTATGGCAATCCGGAAGCATTCGGTGGCCTTGACGACCGTCCGCTCCGTTTGCTCACGCCAGCGACCACGGTCGCCGTGCTGCGGCAAGGATACCAACCCGTATGGTCCCCGACAGCCAAGGCTTGACGCCGGGGCCTGGCTCGCCCATTCGTCGGCAATGCGCGCCAATTACAAGATGCAGCGACTGTTCGTGCCGGACGCTCTCGGGCCAGACATCGAGTTCGATGCCGGCCAACAGCAGAGCCACTATCTCATGCATGTGCTGCGGCTCGGCGAAGGCGCTGAAATCCTGGTGTTCAACGGCCGCGACGGCGAGTGGTCGGCAGCCATCGCCGCGAAATCGAAGAAAGTGGTGCGGCTGAAGCTTTTGACGCTGCAACGGCCGCAGCCGCCGCTGCCGGATCTCGTCTATTGCTTTGCGCCGCTGAAGCAGGGACGGCTCGACTATCTTATGCAGAAGGCGGTCGAAATGGGCGCCGGCATCCTGCAGCCGGTCATCACCCAGCACACGCAAGTGGCAAAACCCGGCATCGATCGCCTGCGCGCCAATGTCGTCGAGGCGGCTGAGCAATGCGGCATACTGGCGGTGCCGGAAGTGCGCGAAGCGGAGAAATTCGACCGCCTGCTCGGCAACTGGGACAAGGAGCGGCGGCTGATCTTCTGCGACGAGGACGCCTCGACCAACAATCCCTTGCCGACGCTTCAAGCGGTGCGAGAGAAGAAGCTGGCGCTGCTGGTCGGGCCAGAGGGCGGCTTTTCCGACGACGAGCGCAAGACGTTGCGGGCGCTGCCCTTCGTCACCGCCATTCCGCTCGGGCCGCGCATCCTGCGCGCCGACACGGCGGCGGTGGCCGCACTGGCGGTAATGCAGGCGACGATTGGAGACTGGTGATCAATTCCTCTTGACCCGTGGCTCAGGATTTTTCGCTTGATCGGCTGCTGACATTTCGTCCATTTAGCGCCGGCGGTTGTTCCGCCGCTTCCGGAGGGGCCTTTCATGGCGCGCGATACAACCGATTTCCGGCCCATCGAAGGCATCGACGAGCTCGTCGAGCATCTGGCCGAAGGCAACAAGCCGCGCGACAAATGGCGCATCGGCACCGAGCACGAGAAGTTTCCGTTCTATGTCGACGGCAATGCGCCGGTGCCCTATGGCGGCGAGCGCGGCATACGCGCCATTCTCGAAGGCATGCAGCAAAAGCTCGGCTGGGATCCGATCATCGATGACGGCCGCATCATCGGCTTGGTCGAGCCGACCGGCCAGGGCGCGATCTCGCTGGAGCCGGGCGGCCAGTTCGAACTGTCCGGCGCGCCGCTGGAGACGATCCACCAGACCTGCCGCGAGGGCAATGCGCATCTTTCGCAGGTGCGCGAGATCGCCGAGCCGATGGGCATCCGTTTCCTCGGCCTTGGCGGCAGCCCGAAATGGACGCTGGCCGAGACGCCGAAAATGCCGAAGTCGCGCTACGAGATCATGACGCGCTACATGCCCAAGGTCGGCAGCAAGGGCCTCGACATGATGTACCGCACCTGCACCATCCAGGTGAATCTCGACTTCGAAAGCGAAGCCGACATGCGCCGCAAGATGCAGGTGTCGCTGAAGCTGCAACCGCTGTCGACGGCATTGTTCGCCAACTCGCCCTTCACCGAGAGCCGGCCGAACGGCCTGCAGAGCTGGCGCGGCGACATCTGGCGCGACACCGACAACCAACGCTCGGGCCTGCTCGAATTCTGTTTCTCGCCCGAGTTCGGTTTCGCCGACTATGTCGAATGGGCACTCGACGTGCCGATGTATTTCGTCATTCGCGACGGCCACTATCACGACATGACGCACGTCACCTTCCGCCAGTTCATGGCAGGCGCCGCGCGCAATGAAGTTCCCGATGGCCTGCCGACGATGGGTGACTGGGCGAACCACCTCTCGACATTGTTCCCCGACGTGCGGCTGAAGCGCTTCCTTGAAATGCGCGGCGCCGATGGCGGGCCGTGGCGGCGGATCTGCGCGCTGCCGGCCTTCTGGGTCGGGCTGCTCTATGATGAGGCAGCGCTCGACGCGGCCGAGGCATTGACCGCGAGCTGGACCTACAAGGAAGTTCTGGCGATGCGCAACACTGTTCCGGAACAGGGCATTTCGGCGCCATTCCGCAACACGACGCTGCGCGATATCGCCCGCGACGTGCTTACCATCTCGCGCATGGGGCTGAAGAACCGCGGCCGCAAGAACCGCGAGGGCTATGACGAGACCTCGTTCCTCAACACGCTCGACGAAGTTGTCTCCCGCGGCACCACCAGCGCCGAAGAGATGCTGTCGGCCTACCACACGCGCTGGGGCGGCTCGATCGAGCCGGCGTTCATGGAGTACGCCTATTAACCGGCCATGATCGTCCGATCCGGCAAAAGCCGCTTCAATCGGTGATGGAAACGAACTAGGTTTCTCCCAAGAAGATTTCCGGAGGAGAGACCAATGCCTTCCTTGTTCGACATGCTGGCGCAGGCCCAGAACGGCAACGGCATGCAGGCGCTTGCCCAGCAATACGGGCTTTCGATGCAGCAGACGCAAGCTGCGGTTGCCGCATTGCTGCCGGCCTTTTCGCAAGGGCTGCAGCGCAACACCGCAGACCCCTACGGACTTGGCGCCTTCATGACGGCGATGGCGAGCGGCCAGCACGCCAAATATTTCGAGGACGCCACACGAGCCTTCTCGCCGCAAGGCATCGACGAAGGCAATGGCATTCTGGGGCATTTGTTCGGCTCGAAGGATCTGTCGCGCGCCGTCGCCAGCCAGGCCGCGCAAGCCAGCGGCGTCAGCCAGCAGATCCTGCAGCAGATGCTGCCGGCCATGGCCTCGATGATGATGGGCGGACTGTTCAAGCAGACCACCAACCAGATGCAGTCGGCAGGCGGCTTCGGTGTTGGCGGCAATCCGCTGGGCGAGATCATCGAGCAGATGATGCGGCAGGCGGGCGGCGGCGCGCCGGCACCGCAGCCCCAGAGCCCGATGGACAATCCGCTCGGCAAAGTGCTGCAGGATATGTTCGGCGGTGGCCCGCAGCAGCCGCAAAGCCAGCCGCAGCCGGCACCCAATCCCTATGGCGACAATCCGCTCGGCAAGGTGCTGCAGGACATGTTCGGCGGCGGCGCGCAGCAGCCTCAGGGCCGGCCGCAGCAGCCGCAGCAGACGCAAAGTCCCTATGGCGACAACCCGCTCGGCAAGGTGCTGCAGGACATGTTCGGCGGCGCCCTGCCCGGCGGACAGCCGGCGCCTCAGGCGCCACAGCCACGCCAGGCGCCGCAACCGCAGACCAATCCGAGTGGCAGGCCAAAGAACCCGTTCGACGATCTGTTCGGCAAGATGTTCGAGACCGGCGCCCAGCAGCGCGACGACTACCAGAAGGGCATGGAATCGATCTTCGATCAGTTCAAGAAGGGTATGGACCGGCGATAGCGGCCGGCGCCCCAAAAAGAAAAGCCCGGTCCTTGGGAGGACCGGGCAGTGTGCAGGCGGGGAACCGGCAGGGAGTGGGGAGCCTGCGATACCTTTAGGTCGCGTCACGCCTCAAAAAGGTTCAACGCAGACCGAAACAGCGCCCGACCAACGCGATCAGGCAACCTTGCGGGCAAAGTCTTCGATGGTCTCGGCGCGATCGCTGGCGATCGAGCGCAACTTCGCCGTCGGATCGCGGCCGAACGGGACGGCGATAGCGACGTGCAGGTCGGCGCGCGTCAGGCCGATATCGGCGAGTTCGGCGTCCGACATCTCGCCAAGACGATAAAAGGCGCGGCGATTTTTCCAGGCGCGGTAGACATTGGCGACGGCACTGGCCACGCGCGTCGCAACGGCCGGACGCGAGGTGATGCGCGAGGTCTCGGTGGCGAAATCAAACGTGGTCATGTCGGTCTCCTCAAGATTCGAGCGGACGAAACCGGGCGATCGGCGCTGGCGACAGCGGCCGTTCCGGCTCAGATTCACATGCATTCATGTGGACAATCGGAATTTGCCACGGTGCGATTGATTAATCCAACGAATGTTTCTAATCTTTAGCATCAACGCTAGTGATGGATCATGTCGATGAAAGCACCGCTCGATCTCGATCAGTTGCAGACCTTCATCTCGATTGCCGACACCGGCAGCTTCACCCGCGCCGCCGAAGAGGTGCACCGGACCCAGTCGGCTGTGTCCATGCAGATGCGCCGGCTGGAGGAGCGAATCGGCAAGCCGCTGTTCGAGAAGGACGGGCGCACCAACAGGCTGACCGAGGAAGGCGACAAGCTGCTTTCCTATGCAAGGCGGCTGCTCTACCTCAACCGGGAAACGCTGGCCGCCTTCGACGACCGGCGGCTCGAAGGCACGATCCGCATCGGCACACCGGACGACTATGCCGATCGCTTCCTGCCCGAGATCATGGCGCGGTTCGCGCGCTCCAACCCGCGCGTCGAACTGACCGTCATCTGCGAACCGACGCCAGGGCTGGTCGAGCACATCAAGCGCGGCAACCTCGATCTGGCGCTGGTGACGCACAATGATGCTCGCGGCCAGTCGGAAGTGGTACGGCGCGAGCCACTGCTGTGGGTCACCTCGGCCAATCACGCGACGCATGAGCAGGAAACCCTGCCAATGGCCTTTGGCCGGCCGAACTGCATCTGGCGTCGTGCCGCCGTCGACGTGCTCGACCGGCAGAACCGCGACTACCGCATCCTGTTCACCAGCTTCTCGGCAACCGTCATCACCGCCGCCGTGCTGTCCGGCCTAGCGATCTCGGTGCTGCCGGAATGCGCGCTCAGGCCCGGTATGCGGGTGCTGGGCGAAGCCGACGGCTTCGGCGCCCTGCCCGATTGCCGCATCGGCATCATGCGCGGCCAGACCTCACGGCCGGAGATCGTCGATGCGCTTGCCCGCCACATTTCGGAAAGCCTCGACAACATTTCCGTGCCGCTCGGCGAAGAGACCGGAACTTTCGACTTCGCCGCGCTTGCCTTCTCCAAGATGAAGCGGACCAAGCCGAACCAGATCCTGCCGGGCTGGTAAGACAGATCGCATATGTTGGTTTAGGCGCGAGCGGCCGCCTGTTCACCGACATCGGCGGCGGACGACAGTCCCGGAAGGCCCAGCAATTGGGCCGGCTCCAGCGGTGGCGACAGAAGATAACCCTGCAACTGCTGACAGCCCATGCCGACGAGCTGCGCCATCTGCCCCTCGGTCTCGACACCTTCGGCGGTGACAGCGACATTGAGGGCGCTGGCGAGATCGATCAGCGCCTTGACGATCGGCGCCGAATTGCCGTCGCCGTCAACAAGGCGGACAAATGAGCGGTCGATCTTGAGCTTGTCGATGGCGTAGCGGCGCAGATAGCTCAGCGACGAATAGCCGGTGCCGAAGTCATCGAGCACGATGCCGATGCCCGACTGGCGCAAGGCAGCCAGAACCGTTCTCACCGTATCGTTGTTTTCCAAAAGCACGTTTTCGGTGATTTCAAGCTGCAGCCGCCTCGGCGCCAGCCCGGTCTCGGCAAGGATCGACGCAACCTGGTCGGCGAAACCGGCGTCGCGCAATTGCAGCGGCGATACATTGACGGCCACCCAAGGCAATTCGGTGCCAATGGCAAAGCGGCAAGCTTCAAGCAGCACCCATTCGCCAAGCTGGCCGATCATGCCGCGTTCTTCGGCGATGGCGATGAACTGTGCCGGCGGCAATGCGCCGTGGACCTCGTGCGCCCAGCGGATCAGTGCTTCAGCGCCGAGGATCGTCTTGCCGTCCGCCGCGAAGATCGGCTGATAGGCCAGCTTGATGCCGGTTCCGCCGTTCAAGGCCTTGCGAAGCTCGCTCTCGACCTTGCGCTTGCGCAGCAGGAGGTCATCCATATCGCCGGCGAAGACCTGATAGCGGCCGCGGCCGGTCTTCTTGGCTTCGTAGAGCGCGATGTCGGCCTTGCGCAGCAGATCGTCAGCGTTGGCATCGGAGCCTGTCGACAAGGCAATGCCAATGCTGGCGCTGACAAAGACCTGGTCGTCGATCAGCTTGAAAGGCTCCTGCAGTGTTTGCAGGATCCTGTCAGCAATATCCTCGGTGGCTCTGATATCGCGGATATCGATCACGATCAGGGCGAATTCATCACCGCCGAGCCGCGCCACCGTATCGACTTCACGAATGGTCTGCTGCAGCCGGCGCGCGGTCTGGCGCACAAGTTCGTCGCCGGCCGGATGACCGAGCGTATCGTTGACGTGCTTGAAGCGATCAATGTCGAGGTAAAGCAGCGCCACCCTGGCCGTTTCATGACTGGCGGTGAGCAAAGCGCGCCGCAGCCGGTCCTCGAACAGCGCCCGGTTGGGAAGACCCGTCAGCGTGTCGTGGAAAGCGAGATATTGCGCCTGGTCCTGGCTGGCTTGCAGCGCCGACGAAGCCCGACGCAGGCGCCGCAACAGGAATGCCAGGACGCTGACGGCAAGCAGCAGACCACCGATCAGGGCCGGGCCGGCCTTGCGCACCAGGGTCAGGCCAGGACGCTCCTGATCCCAGCCGATATAGCCCAGGATGATGCCGCGCGAATCGACCAGCGGAATGGCGGCCGAGCCGGTCGGCTGTGACAATGGCAGCAGGTGCGCGCCGGCCAGCAGATACTTTTCGGCGATCTTGCCGATAACGATATCATTGATGAATTCCACCGAGACATGGAGATATTCGCTGCCCGGCGCCTGGGTGACGCGGTCCGAACTCGGCACCAGCGGCATGACGCTGAGAATGGCAGGCTTGCCGCCAAGCGACACCAGATCTTCGGCGACCATCTTGGCCTGACCGCCGGTCTGGTTTTCATTTGTTGGCTGACGCATCAGCAGGCGCAGCCTTTCGACGCTGGGCAGGATGGCCGGTTCGTCCTCGCCATAGCTGGCCGGCGCCACCACCTGTCCTTCACGCATCGCATGAATCGGGCGGTTGGCGGCATCCAGCACGTAGACCCGGTTGTGGCCGTAGTAGGAATACATCCAGACGCTGATGTTCTCGACCATCCAGTCCGCGTTGCCGGCCTTGGCGTTGATGACGGCATCGTCCCAGACGGCGATACTTTCCTGCTCGCGCTCTACCGCGGCGATCTGATCCTGAAGGCCATTGGCGAAGAATATCTTCTGCCGTTCGAGGGAGACGTGGTCCGCCTGCATGGTGGCGTACAGGCCGAAGCCGACGACCATGGCCAGCGCGAAAACGGCAAGCGCCAGCACCGTCAGGGTGACCTGGAATGTCAATGGACTGCGGTTTGCGCGTGTGCTCATGCGTCTTTGGCTAGCTCCCATGCCGCAGAGTCAATCAAATCTGGCTTAAGATCGCGTTATGAAATCGGCGATGGGCTTCAGCCGCCTTGACGCGGGCGGACAACCGTCCACCAATCGCTCCATGAGCGAAGCAACTTCCGAATCACGCACCAACGCCGCCGAATACACGGTGAGCGAGATTTCCGGCGCGCTGAAGCGCACCGTCGAGGATGTGTTCGGCAATGTGCGGGTGCGCGGCGAGATTTCAGGCTATCGCGGACCGCACTCCTCCGGTCATGCCTATTTCGCGCTGAAGGACGACCGGGCGCGGCTCGATGCCGTGGTCTGGAAAGGCACGATGAGCCGGCTGAAATTCCGCCCCGAGGAAGGGATGGAGGTGATCGCCACCGGCAAGCTCACCACCTATCCCGGAAAGTCCAACTACCAGATCGTGATCGACAATCTCGAGCCCGCCGGCGCCGGGGCGCTGATGGCGCTTTTGGAAGAACGCAAGCGGCGGCTGCAGGCCGAAGGCCTGTTCGATACCGGCCGCAAGCAGCTGTTGCCCTACATGCCGCGCGTCATCGGCGTCGTCACCTCGCCGACAGGGTCGGTCATTCGCGACATCATCCACCGCATCAAGGACCGCTTTCCGCTGCATGTGCTGGTCTGGCCGGTGCGGGTGCAAGGCGAGACGGCCGGCGCGGAAGTCACTGCCGCCGTCAACGGTTTCAACGCGCTGGCATGGGACGGCGCCATCCCGCACCCAGACCTGTTGATCGTGGCGCGCGGCGGCGGCAGCCTCGAGGATCTGTGGGGCTTCAACGACGAGGCGCTGGCGCGCGCCGTCGCCGCCTCGCGCATTCCGGTGATTTCCGCCGTCGGCCACGAGACAGACTGGACGCTGATCGACCTGGTGGCGGATGTGCGGGCACCGACCCCGACCGGTGCCGCCGAAATTGCCGTGCCGGTGAAAGCGGACCTTGAAGCGACGCTTGCCAGTCTCGCTGCAAGGCTCAAGGCCGCCGTCTCGCGCGGTTTCGAACGCAAGCGGCAAGCGGTGCGCGCGGCCGCCCGTGCGCTGCCCTCGCCCGATCAGTTGCTGGCGCTGCCGCGCCGGCGGCTGGACGAAGCGACGAGCCGGCTCGGCCGGGCGCTGAGCGTCAGCATCGATCGCAAGCGGGCCAGGCTTGCCGGGCAGCGGCTGACACCGGCCACACTGTCGCGCCGCATCAACGAGGCCCGTACGCTGACCGGCCGCGACCTCGCCCGGGCGCAAGCAGCCTTTTTCGGCATCGTGCGCGAACGACGGGCGCGATTTTCGCGCACGGCGGCACGGCTGTCGCCGGCGCCGATCGCAAGGCGGCAGAAATTGCAGGCAGACGCGGTGGCGGGGCTGTCGCGGCGGCAGGACCAGGCGATATCGAGACGGCTGGACCGCTTGCGTGGAAACCTGACCCAGGCCGACCGCCTGCTGGCGACACTGTCGCACAAGGCGGTCCTGGCGCGCGGCTTTGCGCTGGTCAAGGACGCCGACGGCGCGGTGATCAAGCGAGCGGAGGACGTCGTGTCCGGCGCAGCCCTCTTGCTGGAGTTCGCCGACGGCACCGCGGATGCGGTCGCCACGAGCGGCACGGAACGGCCGAAGCCGGCGGCCAAACCACAGGCCAAAACCAAGGCGCCGGGCGGTCAGGGGTCGCTTTTCTAGATCTCTAGGGGACCACATGACCGGATACGACCCGCATCTGCAGACGCCATCGGGCAAGCCGCGCGCCCGCGCTTTCGCCATCCCGTTCGACGGCACGCCGGGCACCGTCAATGCCATCACCGATGTGCCCGGCGTGGCCGTCGGCTATACGACACTGATCTCCGGCGATGGGCCGCTCATCGTCGGCAAGGGTCCGGTGCGCACTGGCGTGACGACAATCCTACCGCGCCCGAGAGGCGAATTGGCAATCCCGGTGTTCGCCGGCATGTTCAGCGGCAATGGCGATGGCGAACTGACCGGCTCGCATCTGATCGACGAGCTCGGTGCGTTCAATTTTCCAGTCACGATCACCAACACGCATTCCTGCGGCGTCAGCCGCGACGCGACGTTGCGCTGGATGCAGAAGAGGCTGCCGCGATCGCTCGACAGCGCCTGGGCGCTGCCGGTGGCGGGCGAGACCTATGACGGCTTCCTCAACGACATTAACGGCCATCATCTGGACTTCGAGCATGTCTTTTCCGCGCTCGACGCGGCTCAAGGCGGGCCGATCGAGGAAGGCAGCGTTGGCGGCGGCACCGGCATGATCACCTTCGGCTTCAAGGCGGGGTCCGGCTCGTCTTCGCGCAGTGTCGAATGGAACGGTGAGCGTTTCACGGTCGGTTGCTTCGTCCAGTCGAATTTTGGGGCGCGGCGAAACCTTGTCGTGCGTGGCATCAGGGCCGGAGCCGAGCTTGTCGAACCGGCGATCAGGGACAACACGCCGCGCGCCGAAAAGAGCTCGATCATCGCGGTCATTGCCACCGATGCGCCGTTCATGGCGCATCAGATGAAGCGGCTGGCCAAGCGCGTACCGCTCGGCGTGGCGCTGACGGGCGGCTATGGCTACACGACCTCGGGCGATATCTTCCTGGCATTCAGCACCGCCAATCCCGACGCCGCGAGGGGTGCGCCGGGCAAGATGGTCAATGCCAGCTACATTCCGGATGCCGACATCAACCCGTTCTTCGATGCCGTGGTGCAGGCGACAGAGGAAGCGATCCTCAATGCGCTGGTCGCCAATGACGACATGACCGGGCGCGACGGCAATTTTGTGCCGGCACTGCCGAAGGCATGGCTTAAAGATAGATTTGGATAGAGATGCAGCGCCCGGCCCTCTTGCCGGGCTCGACCCGTCACTCGGCAGGTTTGCCCGAATTCGTTTGGCTCTGGTCGGCCTCGGCAGCCTCTTCGAGCCGCGACGCAATCAGTTCCTGAATGTCGCCGACTTCTTCCTGGATGTCTTCCAGGGGTATGCCAACCTCAGCCGCCTTGGCGGCGCACTCCCGGGCAAGGGTCTCGGCCTGCTTCTCGATCTTTACCGGCGAGTGCTGGCACTGGACCTTTTCGCCGATCCACCCGCGCAAGAACTCGATCGCATGTTCACTCATACTGCATTTCCCTGGCGGCTATGCCGGTTGGTAATCGTAAACGTCCGCACCCGGTAAAGGATGCATGCTCCCATTCCAACCGAGTCGGCTTCGCCCGGCAAGCTGATCTTGTCCGAGGTCCGCTGAGCCGAAGGAAAGGAAGGGTTCAAGGAGCACGTTCTGTTTGTTTGATATAGTGGTACCGTTGGCTGGGATCGCTAGCGGCCATACGTCATTGTTTCTATTCGTTTTTTCCCGGCTTCAACCACCGATTTGTATCACAATAGGTATCACAATACGTAGCACATTTTCTGCCGCTTCGCGGGCGCAACCAGAGGTACGCGGTCGAAGCCGCCGCTATATAGTGACATCCTCATGCAATGTCGACTCTACACGCCCCTCCTGCTTCTTTCCGCCGCGCTGAGCTAAATGCCCCTTGTCCGAAAACGAAATTGGTGGCCCGGAGGATGTCCTAAGAGCATTGATTTAATTGGCCTTTTCGTGAGCCAGAATCTGAAATCTTCCCGTATCGTTCCGCATGGTCCCGTGACGCCACAGCGACTGAACCTCGTTTTCGAACACTCGGAGCCATGCTCCAGAATGACCACATTTTGGGCCGTTAACGGCCTGGCCGCATTCAGGATGACTGGAAAAAAAAGACCGACCGTTGCGTCCAGCGTGGTGCGGACCGCTTTGCGCCAAAAGCGGTCATTGATGTTGGTTCCGCGCCAAAGGCGGACGAGTTCGTAACCGATTGAAGCAACCGGAGACAGTTATTTGCACGAGTAAGCGCAGTGACTCCGGAGGGTTTGGGCGCCCGCCACGGATCGCCGTAATCATCGAACGGGCCACTGCGGTAGCTTTCACTGCGGAGCGACAACTGACGTTCGGCGTCATCAGAAAAAGGCGGACTCTGGCACGGTTCTGGTCTATGCCGACGCTCGTTGCCGGTCCGCCGGCTTTTTGCAACTGGTCAATGAATGAAGCGCCAGCCCACGACGTCGAGCCTGTTACGCCGACTCAATCGTTCGGCCGTGGTGGATTTGATCCGCACCGAAGGAGTGGCATCACCTTCGAGCCTCGCCGAGCGGCTGAACATCAGCCTGCCCACGGTGATGCGCGTGATCGAGGATCTGATCGCCGAGGATCTGGTCGCCTATGACGGCTTCGACGAGACGTCGCGGGGCCGGCCGCGGGCGCGCATCAAGTTCCGCGGTGCGGCGCATGCGATCATCGGCATCGAGGCCGGCAAGGGCGAGTTCTACGGCGCCGTGGCCAATCTCGAAGGCGTCGTGCAGACAGAAATGCACGAGACGGCCGACGATGATGGCGAGCGCAATTTCGAACAGCTGGTCGGCCTGATCCGCCGGCTGATGGCGGGCCCCCGCCCGCGCGGACAGACCATTCGCGGCATCGGCATTGGCCTACCCTCGATCGTAAGGCAGCCGGAGGGCGAAGTGGTACTGACGCTCGGGCTCGGCTGGCGCGACATGCCGTTGCGGGCGCGGCTCAGCGAACATTTTCAGATGCCCATCATCGTCGAGAACGGGCGCAACCTCGCCGCCGTGGGCGAATGGGGATTCGGGGCCGGGCGTGGCGCCGACAGCGTCGTGAGCCTCTCGATCGGGCCCGGCGCCGGCGCCGGCGTCGTCATCGACGGCAAGCTCTATGGCGGGCACTCGCATGCGGCGGGCGAGCTCGGCTGGTATCTCGATGACCCCCTTCTCACCGGGCGGCCGTTCGAACATTTGGGCGACAAGCAATCGCTGCGCTTTCTAGGCATCCCCGAACAGGCGACCAAGATGCTCGAAGAGGCCAACACCCGGTATGCGGCGGGAAAGCTCACCCTGGCCGCCGTCACCGACCGGCAGGCGGACAAAATCGCGCCGGTTGTCAGCGAGTTGCTCGACTATGCGACGATGGCGGTGGGCAGTGTTGCTGCCTTCATGAACCCGGAAATCATCGTACTGGCGGGCCGGATCGTCGGCGGCGGTGATCTGGTGCTCGATGTGCTGCGGCACCGCCTCAAAGGCAATGTGTATGACCCGCCAAGCCTCGTGATGGGCGCGCTCGGCCACCGCGATATCGTCTTGGGCGCAGTGCGCCTGGTGCTCGATGCGACGACCCTCAACCCTGCCGACAGCCTCGTGATGGCCGACTAAGATCAAACGATCCCGATTGACAGCGACTGAATCTCGGCATTAAGTTTCTAACTGAAAGAAAAACCGCGCCCTGCGTCGTTTGGGAGCGTATCTTTCGTGGGAGGACTTCAATGACGAAGATTTTCAATCCGCTTGGGCGGATGATGCAGCGTCGTGACTTCTTGAAAGTTGCGGGTGCGAGCGTTGCGGTAGCGGCCCTGCCAATGGCAGTTCGCGCCGCGGACCCCGGCAAGGTGGTGCTGTGATCGTGGCTGCTGGTCGGCGCTTCCGCGAGGTGACCGCGTCGATGCGGCCGCGCCTGTGAGCCCGCACGCGTAGACCGCTCTACATGCTGAACCGCTAATCCGGATTACCGAGACGCTCTGCGCTCGGACGAATGTTAAACGCCAACATTGCCGTCTGGTACTTGCGCGGCACCCGACTCCAAGGAGCAATTGCTCGAATGGAACCACTGACGCCGAGCCCGGACGAGGGTGCCGTCGACGACGAACAGGCGCTGCGACCGAGCAGCCAATTGCTCCTGCTCTCGCTTGGCTTGGGCGCGCTGCGCATTGGGCCGCTCCTCATCCTAATCATCATGGTCATCGTCGTCAGCATCGCAACACCGCTGTTCCTGATACCGCGCAATCTCGGCAACGTGCTGGCACAGACCGCCGTGATCGCGACGCTCGCCCTCGGACAGTACGTCGTGATCGTGGCTCGCGGCATCGATCTGTCGGTCGGCTCCTGCATTGCTCTGTGTACGGTTATCGGCGCCACGGTTTATCACGCGCTGCCAGGTCTCGATTCGGCCGCCGCGTCAATTGTCACCATGTTCGCCATGTTGCTGACCGGCGCGACGGTGGGCCTGATCAACGGCTCGGTGTTCGTTTATGGCCGCCTGCCGCATCCATTCATCATCACGCTGGCGACACTCTCGATCTGCAAAGGCCTCGCTTACGAAATCTCGCATGGCCAGAACATCACCGGCGTGGCACCGGCGGTTCGCTGGATCGGCGCCACGCAGATCTTCGGCCTGCCCTTCTCGGCCTTCATCGTTGCGACGATCGCGCTGATCCTTCTGGCCGGGCGGCAACTGATCTGGGGCCGCTGGGTCTACGCTGTGGGCGGTAACCCTGATGCCGCCGTTCGCTCGGGCATCCCCGTCAACGGCGTTCTCGTGTCGACCTATGTGATCTCCGGCATCTGCGCGGCAATCGGCGCAATCATTGTTGCCGGCCGCACGAACTCCGGTTCGGGTCTGCTCGGCGACCTCGGCGAGCTCGACTCGATCGCTTCGGTGATCATCGGCGGCGCGAGCTTCCTCGGCGGCCGCGGCAATGTCGGCCAGGCCATCGTCGGCGCGCTGATGATCGGCGTGATGCGCAACGGCCTGAACCTGCTCAATGTCAGCATCTTCTTCCAGCTCATCGTCATCGGCGTCATCATCGTACTCGCCGTCGAGTCCGACGTGCTCCGCGCTCATCTCGAAAATCGCTTCCGCGTGCTTCAGGCAGCGAGGGCATGATGGGCGTGGACACCGCCCGGATGACTGACGCCGCCAGGGCCACGCCGGTGTTGCAAGTGCGCAATGCGACGAAGCGCTTCGGCGCCGTGCAGGCACTCGACAATGTCTCGATCTCGGCCTACGCCAGCGAAGTGCTGGCGCTGCTCGGCGACAATGGCGCCGGCAAATCGACGCTCATCAAATGCATCAGCGGCGTGCACCGGCTCGATGCCGGGATCGTCGAGATCGATGGCCTCGCGCACCAGATCCACACGCCGGCAGAAGCCCGCCGCGCCGGTATCGAGACGGTCTACCAGGACCTTGCGCTCTTCGACAACATGGACGCGACCGGCAATTTCTACGCCGGCCGCGAGCTCTCCAAACCCAAATGGCTGCCGCGGAGCATTCAGGCGCTGGATACCCAGCGCATGGAGCGCGAGACGCAGCAATTGCTCGACAGGTTGAAGGTCGTTCTGCCCAAGTTCAATGCTCAGGTCGGCCTCATGTCGGGCGGTCAGCGTCAGGCGGTCGCTGTGGCCCGCGCCGCCGCGTTCGCCCGCAAGGTCGTGATCCTCGACGAGCCCACGGCCGCGCTCGGCGTGCGGGAGTCGCGACAGGTGATGAGCCTCGTCCAGCGCCTGCGCGAAGAGGGGAACGCCGTCATCCTCATTACGCACAACATGGATCAGGTCGTCGAATACGCCGATCGCGCTGTGGTGATGCGCCGTGGCCGAAAGGTTGGTGAGGTTCGTCCCTCCCCCGACACCAAGCAGCACATTGTTTCAATGATCGTCGGCGCCTGACGCGCCGAGGAACAATGGCGGCCGCCGTTCGCGAGGCCGCTGTGATGTTCAGTAACGCGAACAATATCTTGGGGAGGTTTCTACCGTGCTGAAAAACACACTACGTACCGTGCTCGTCACCGCCATGCTGGCCGGTGTCGGTGCCATGACGCTCTCGGGCGCGATGGCCGCCGACAAGGTCAAGATCGGCTTCATCCTGAAGTTCCCGGGCGGCTTCTTCGACATCCTCAAGGGCGGTGGGAAAACGTTCGCCGACGCGCATCCCGACGTCGAGATGTTCTACGCGGAATCGAAGTCGGGCACCGACATCGAAGGCCAGATAGCGCTGATCGAATCCATGATCACCCAGGGTGTCCAGGGCATCGCGATAACGCCGGTCGATCCTGCCGTCGCGACCGCGCTCGATAAAGCTGTCGCCGCTGGGATCAAGGTCGTCCTCATGGACAACGACATCCCGACCTGGGCCGGCAAAACCGCCCTCGTCGCCACCGACAACTTCGCGGGCGGCAAGCTCGCCGGTGAATATCTCAAGGCCCACATTCCGGCCGGCGCCACTGTCGGACAGATCGCCGGCGTGCCGGGTGTGCCCTCGCTCGATGATCGTCTGAAGGGCATGGCCGAGGGTCTCGGGAATGGCTACAAAATTGTCGGTGGCAACGTCTCGACCGGCTGCGGCGCTGAAAAGGCTGTGGGCGCTGCCGAAGACATCTTGACTGCGAACCCAGACGTCGCCGCCTTCTACGGCGCCTGCCAGGGCCCGACCGAAGGCGCCATCTCGGCTCTCGCCAACGCCAACATCGACCCGAAGTCGGTGATCGTCGTCGGCTTTGACGGCGCCGACTCCGAACTCGTCGCTATCAAGGGCGGCACGGAAGCGGCAACCGTCATGCAGTTCCCGTCCAAGATCGGCGAAATCGGTGCCGAGACCACCTACAAGGCGATCAAGGGCGAAAACGTGCCCAAGTTCGTCGACACGGGCACCGCGCTCATCACCGTCGACAACCTTGTCCAATACATGAAGTAAGCGAATAAGGCGGGGTTCGTCTCCCTTCCCGGCCTTGTGGGGTCACATCGAGCATGCTTACGTCTGCCCGCTGCGACTTCAATTGGACCCGGGTCGCGACAGCGATCCGGGTCCCGCCTTTTGGGGTTATACGCCGATCTTGCCGCCGAGTTCGTCCTTGGTGTGAGCGCACTATGCGGCGGGGAAGCTCACCCTGGCTGCCGTCACCGACCGGCAGGCCGGCAAAATCGCGCCGGTCGTGACCGAACTGCTCGACTATGCGACGATGGCGGTGGGCCTTCATGAACCCCGAAATCATCGTACTGACGGGCCGGGTCGTCGGCGGCGGTGATCTGGTGCTCGATGTGCTGCGGCATCGCCTCAAGGGCAATGACCCACCCCGCCTCGTGATCGGCGCGCTGGGGCACCGCGATATCGTCCTTGGAGCGGTGCGCCTGGTGCTCGATGCGACGACCCTCAACCCTGCCGACAGCCTCGTGATGGCCGACTAAGATCAAACGATCGCGATTGACAGCGACTGAATCTCGGCATTAAGTTTCTAACTGAAAGAAAAACCGCGCCCTGCGTCGTGTGGGAGCGTATCTTTCGTGGGAGGACTTCAATGACGAAGATTTTCAATCCGCTTGGGCGGACGATGCAGCGTCGTGACTTCTTGAAAGTTGCGGGTGCGAGCGTTGCGGTAGCGGGTCTGCCTGCGGCAGTTCGCGGTGCCGAGCCCGTCAAGGTGCTTGTGTGGTCGTGGGTGCCGAATCTCCAGCTTGAGGTAGACATGTTCAACGCCGCGCATCCGGGCATCCAGATCGAACTCGTGAATCCCGGCCAGGGGGACCCGTTGTATAACGCGCTCCGCGCGGGCCTGCAGGCGGGCAGCGGCCTGCCGGACGTCGCCCAGATCGAATACCAGCACCTCGAGAGCTTCCGCCAGGTCGACGCCCTCGCAGACATCGGCCAGTACGCCAATGCCCATAAGGGCGAGTTCCCCGAAGGCCTATGGGCGCAGGTCGCCATGGGCGATGTGGTCAACGCCACGCCGCAGGATTACGGTCCGATGGCGATGCTCTATCGCAAGGACATCTTCGACAAGCATGGGATCACGCCGCCCACCACCTGGGCCGAGTTTGCCGATGCGGGCAAGAAGATCCATGCGGCCGATCCGACTGTGTTCATGACCGACGCGCCGTTCGGAGCCAACGCCGATTGGGTCTTGGGTCTGTTGTGGCCGATGGGCTGGAAGCCGGTCAGCCGCGATGGCGACAAGCTCGTGATCAGGATCAACGACAAGATTGCTAAGGACTTCGCCGCCTATTGGCAGGACCTTATCACCGCGGGTGTTATCGAGACCAAGCCGGGCTTCAACAATGAGTGGTACACCGGTCTCGACACGGGTCGCTATGCCACCTGGCTCGCTGCGGGCTGGGGTCCGCTGTTCCTGACCTCGGTCGCCAAGACCAGCGTGGGCAAGTGGCGTGCCGCCGATCTGCCGCAGTGGGACGCGAGCAAGTTCGTGACTGGCGCTTGGGGTGGCTCATCGCTGGCCGTGATGAAAGCGACCCAGCATCTGCCCGAGGCCGCCGAAGTCGCGATCTGGCTGAACACGAATCCCGAAGCCACAAAGCTCTACACCACCAAGCAAAACTTCTTCCCCTGCACCAACGCGCTGCTGTCGAGCCCGGAATGGGCGAGCGCCAAGCCGGAATTCTTCGGCGGCCAGGAGGTGAACAAAGTGTTTGCCAAATCGGCGAGTGCCGTGGCGCCGTTTGAGTGGAGCCCGTTCCAGGGCTTCCTCTACCAGTCGATGTCCGATGAATTCGGCGCCTCGATCAGCGGCAAGGGCACGCTGTCGGATGCGTTCGACCGCGTCCAGGACGCCGTGGTCACCTACGCGAAGGACCAAGGCTTCACCGTGGCCTAGCTCCTCCCGGGCACCGGCCGGGCGCGCCTTGATCGGCGCGCCCGATCTCTTCATCTTGCCGGACGGGGGACCCATGGCAATGTCGAATTCGCCAACCGCAGCGACGCGCCCAGCTCGATTGGGCGGTTTTACGTCACGAAAGCTCGCGCCCTATCTGTTCCTGGCGCCCTTCATGCTGCTGTTTATGGCCTTCATCGTCGCGCCGCTGGTCTATGCGTCCTACATGAGCCTCTACCGCGACACGCTGGTGGGCGGACGGCAGTTCGCGGGTGCAGCCAGCTACATCAAGGTCGCGGATGACGCCAAATTCTGGGGCGGCGTGTGGAACCTCGTTCTCTTCGGCATCGTGCAGGTGCCGATCATGCTGGCCCTGGCGTTGTTGTTCGCCATCGTGCTCGATCGTGGCGAGGTCTATGCCAAGGGCGTCTTCCGGCTCGGCTTCTTCCTCCCCTACGCTGTGCCGAGCGTGATCGCGACGATCATCTGGGGTTATCTCTACGGCCCCACCTTCGGCCCATTCACGCAGATGGCCAAGGCGTTCAACCTGCCGCCGCCGGACTTCCTGTCGCCGGGCGCGATGATCTTCTCATTGGCCAATATCGTGACGTGGGAATATGTCGGCTACAATATGGTGATCTACTACGCCGCGCTGAAGGCGATCCCGTCGGACCTCGCCGAGGCCGCGCGGATGGACGGCGCCTCGCCCTGGCAATTTGCCCGGATGATCCAGCTGCCGCTGCTGTGGCCGGCGATCCTGCTCACCATCATCTTTTCGATCAACGGCACACTGCAGCTGTTCAATGAGCCGTACTTGATGCGCGCGCTCGCCAGTAACACCATCAATTCGAGCTACACGCCGAACCTCTATGCCTATTCTCTGGCGACTAAGAACCAGCAGTATGGCTATGCGGCCGCCGTTTCGTTCGTGCTTGGCATCGTGATCGCCAGTGCCTCCTACATCTTCACCCTGATTGCCAACCGCCGTCGGCCGGAGCAATGATGACTGCGACCACCGACATCGCCATTTTCGAGGCTGCCAGGCGCCGGCCCGGCGAAAGGCGGCGCTCGCGGATCATGCTCACGCTGCTGCTGTCACTGTTCCTCCTCTACAGCTTCATGCCGCTGGTCTATCTGGTCCTGTCGGCAACGAAGACGAATGGTGACCTGTTCACCACGTTCGGCTTCGGCTTCGGCACCGAGTTCAACCTCTGGCAGAATCTGAGCGATCTTCTGGCGCGCGACAACGGCGTCTTCATGCGCTGGATGTTCAACAGCCTGCTCTATTCGACCGTCGCCGGGCTCGGTGCCGCGATCTTGGCTACCGCGGCAGGCTATGCGTTAGCTAAATTCAAATTCGTCGGCCGCAATCTGCTGTTTGCGCTGGTCTTGGGCGCTGTGATGATCCCGCAGACGGCCCTCGTCGTGCCGACCTTCCTGCTGCTGGCGCTTTCGGGTCTGAGCGACAATCCGCTGGGCGTGATCCTGCCCTCGATGATCTCGCCGATCGGCGTCTATCTGATGCGGGTCTATATCGAGCAGGGCGTCGACGACGAACTGCTCGACGCAGCGCGTCTCGATGGCGCCGGCGAGTTCGTGATCTTCCGCGCCATCGTGCTGCGGCTGGTGGCACCGGGCATGGTGACCGTGGCGCTGCTCTCGTTCGTCGGGACCTGGAACAATTACTTCCTGCCGCTCATCGTACTGCGCACGCCGGAATATCAGCCGATCACGGTGGGCCTTGCGACCTGGTATCAGCTCGCGCAGCAAGGTGGTGGCGGCGGACAGGTGCTGTTCTCGATCATCATCACCGGCGCTCTGGTCAGCATCATCCCGGTCATCGTGGTATTCCTGCTGCTGCAGCGGTTCTGGCAGGGCGGCCTCACCGCCGGCGCCATCAAGTAGACTATCGCCTGGAGTTTTCCGACTATGACGACCGCCTCGAAATCCACGCCGCTCTCTGTCTGGCGGCCGATCGCGACCGACACTTTCCTCGTCGGTACCCCGCATTACCCGGAGCATGTCGATGAGAGCTATTGGCAGCGCGACGTCGACCGCATGGCCGCCGCGGGCTTCAACGCGGTGCGACTTGCGGAATTCGCCTGGCATATTATCGAGCCGCATGAGGGGACGTTCGACTTCGATTTGTTCGACCGCGCCATAGATGTGCTGGGCAAGGCTGGCATCAAGACCATCATGTGCACGCCGACGGCGACGCCGCCGCGCTGGCTGACGGCGCGTTATCCCGAAGTGTTGCGCGTCGATGCCAATGGCCGCGCCATGAGCCATGGCTCGCGCCAGCACGCCAATCTTGCGAGCGGCGTGTTCCGCGAGCATTCGAAGCGCATCACTAAAGCGATGGCCGAGCATTATCGCGGCAATTCGCACATCATCGGCTGGCAGACGGACAATGAGTTCAATACCTCTGGATCGCTGTCCTACGGTCCGGTGACTCTGGCCGAGTTCCAGGCCTTCCTGAAGGACAAGTACAAGACCATCGCCGCGCTCAACGATGCTTGGGGTGGGCATTTCTGGGCCACCGCCTACGACGATTTCGATCAAGTGGTGCTGCCGCTCGACTACGCCCCTGCGCCGGTCGGGCCGACCCATGTGGTCGACTATCACCGCTTCCTCGCCTTCGTCACGGCGCGGTTCCAGCACGATCAGGTACTGATCCTGCGCGCCACCAATCCAGACTGGTTCGTCTTCCACAATCTGGGGCGGATCGACGACATCGACTTCCGCGGCGAGTTCTCGACCGATCTCGATTTTCTCGGCTTCGACATCTACCCGCATCTCGATGACGAGATGCAGCGGGTCGGAAGCGTCGGCGAGGCGCAGGCGCTGCGTCTCGACATCTGCCGCGGCTTCACCGGCAATTTCATCGTGCCCGAGCAGCAATCGGGCTTCGGTGCGCAGCCGAACTTCTCGACGCTGACACCCGAACCCGGCGAGATGCGCCGCATGGCCTATACCTCGGTGGCGCGCGGCGCCGATGGCGTGATGTTCTTCCGCTGGCGGCCGGCGCATTTCGGCGCCGAGATCTATTGGATGGGCATCATCGATCACGACGACATCCCGCGACGGCGCTATGACGAGGCCAAGCAGTTTGCGGGTGAGGTCACGGCACTCAAGGACAAGATCCTCGGCACGCATGTGCGCATGGATTTGGGCATCGCCGGATCAGATTTCGACAATCAGGAGATGCACCGCTCCTGCCCCATCGGCATGCCGAGCCCGCAGGACGATGCGACGCTGCTGCACCGCTATTGCTACCGCCACAACATCGCCTGCGGCTTCATCCATCCCGAGGATGATCTCAGCAAGCTCAAGGCGCTCTACGTGCCGCATTGGCTGAAATGGACCGATGCGTGGACGGCGCGGATCGAGGCCTTCGCTAAGGCGGGTGGAACGGTAATCCTGGGCGGCCGCACCGGATCACGCGACGTCAACAACCACGTCATCCGCGACACCTCGCCGGGCAAGAGGCTGTCGGCGCTGGCCGGGATCACGGTCGAGGAGTTCGGGTTGCTGACGCCGATCGGCGGCGACGGAATGTTCGAGCATGGCGGCCGCTTCGGCGCCAACACGGTGCGCAAGAAGCTGCCGGCAACGTCGGCGAGCCGCCAATACGAGCTCAAGATCGGGAATGCGCAGGTGACGGCGGCGCATCTTTATGAGCTGCTTAACGTCGCGCCCGGCACGGAGGTTATCGGCAGCTGGGCCAGCCGCTTCGCCGAGGGCCAAGCCGCGATGACTTCGCGCAAAGTCGGCAAGGGCAATGTGATCTACCTCGGCACGTACCTCAGCGATGCTCTGGTCGAGGTGCTGGCCGATCAGGTGCTCGCGCCCGCCGGTATCGTGCCACTCATCGCCGACATGCCGGCCGGCGTCGAAGCGACCATCCGCGAGAGCAAGGACCGCCGCCTGCTGTTCATCCTCAACACGCTGGGCGAGCCGGCAAGCATCGGCAATGTCCCCGCGGGCAAGGATTTGCTCGGCGATGGCAAAGTACGCGGCGGTAAGCTGTCGCTCCCGGCCTATGGCTGCAGCATCATCGAACTCGACTAGGATGTTGTCGCGAGGCTTTGGGAAACGCTCAATATCTTCTGCCCCAGTGATCTTAGATTGGGCAGCAATCTCCACTCTAAGCATCTTTGTGCTGCCACGTGCCACGACTTTCGGTGCGATCGTCACGAACACGCTTTTCGTACGTCCCTCGATCCTTTCGATGAGAAGCCGTGCCGCGTTTGCGCCAAGTTCGGGCCCCGACTGATCGAAACTTGTCATGGAGGCGATACCCAGATCGCAAAAGGTGACCCATTATTGCCGGCTACCATAGCTGGCTGGCGTTCCATTTCTCACACATACCTGTTGACGATGTTTTCCAGCAGTTCCTGGCGGCCGGACTTTGGCTGCGGCTCGATCTTCTTCTTGACGACGCGCTCGGCGATCTCCTCCAGCGTGCGCTTGCCCGACAGCATCGCCTTGGCCTCGGCCGTGTTCCAGCCGGCATAACGCTCGGCCAGCGGACCCGACAGCGCCTTGTCCTCGACCATGCGAGCAGCGGCCTTCAGCCCGCGTGCGCAGCAATCCATGCCGCCGATATGGCCGATCAGCAGGTCCTGCGGGTCGAGCGACTGGCGGCGCAGCTTGGCGTCGAAATTGGTGCCGCCGGTCTTGAAGCCGCCGGCCAGCAGAACCTGGTAATAGGCCAGCGCCATCTCCGGCACATTGTTGGGGAACTGGTCGGTGTCCCAGCCCGACTGGTAGTCGTTGCGGTTCATGTCGATCGACCCGAACACGCCGAGCGCATTGGCCAGCGCCAGCTCGTGCTCGAAGGAATGGCCGGCCAGGATCGCATGGCCCTGCTCGATGTTGAGCTTCACTTCCTTCTCCAGCCCAAACCGCTTGAGGAAGCCGTAGACCGTCGCGACGTCATAGTCGTACTGGTGCTTGGTCGGCTCCTGCGGCTTCGGCTCGATCAGGATGGTGCCTTTGAAGCCGATCCTGTGCTTGTAGTCGACGACCAGGTTGAGGAAGCGCCCGGCCTGTTCCTGCTCGCGGGCAAGGTCTGTGTTGAGCAGCGTCTCATAGCCCTCGCGGCCGCCCCACAGCACATAGTTCTCGCCCTTCAGCCGCTTGGTGACATCGAGGCAGCTCTTCACCGTCGCCGCCGAATAGGCAAACACATCCGGATCGGGATTGGTGGCCGCGCCCGACATGAAGCGGCGATTGGAGAACAGATTGGCCGTGCCCCAAAGCAGCTTGACCCCGGTCTGCTTCATCTTGCCGGCGAAATAGTCGGCGATCTCGTCGAGGCGGGCAGCACTTTCGGAAAAGTCGCGACCTTCCGGCCGCACATCGGCATCATGGAAGCAGAAATACGGCGCGCCAAGCAGCGAAAACATCTCGAAGGCGACATCGGCCTTCAGCTTGGCCAGTTCCATCGTGTCGGTGCCGCCCGCCTTGGGGAACCACGGCCGGTCAAAGGTCTGGCCGCCGAACGGGTCGCCGCCCGGCCAGGCGAAGGAATGCCAGTAGGCAACGGCAAAGCGCAGATGGTCCTCCAGCCGCTTGCCGGCGACGACTTCGTCGGGATTGTAGAACCGGTAGGCCAGCGGATTGGTCGAATCCGGCCCTTCATAGCGAATGGACTCGATTCCCCCGAAGAAATCGGTGGTCATTGGAAAACTCCTTTAAATGGCGCGAGATATCGCACGGTAGCGCCGGTAGCCTTTGGAAAGAGCGGACCGTCCTCGGGGCCAGCTGCAGTTTCTACATTGCGGGACAAAGTCAGTTTACAGCTGAAATTCGTCGGCCGTTCTCATCGAAGCGATGCAGCTGCAGTCGGTCAGGTGTCATGCGCAGCGTCCCTTCCTTGAGGCCATGGTGCCCTGCGATGCGTACGATGATTTCGCCCACATCCGACTCCACATAGGCGATCGTCTCGTTACCGAGATGCTCTGCGAAACGCAGCCTCCCCGCCCAGATGCCATTGACGCTGTCTATCGCGACATGTTCGGGACGCACGCCGATCGTGGTGGCGCCTTCCGCTTTTGCGGCATCTCCCGATACCAGATTCATGCGTGGGGACCCGATGAAGGTGGCGACAAACAAGGTGTTCGGCGTGTCGTAGAGTTCCATCGGCGACCCGACTTGCTCGATACGCCCGGCATTCATCACGACGATCTGGTCTGCCAGCGTCATCGCCTCGACCTGGTCGTGGGTGACATAGATCATCGTCGCATCAAGCCGCTTGTGCAAATCGGCGAGTTCGACGCGCATTTGGGTACGCAGTGCCGCGTCGAGATTGGAAAGCGGTTCATCGAACAGGAAAACCTCCGGGTTTCGGACGATCGAGCGCCCGATGGCGACGCGCTGGCGCTGGCCGCCGGAGAGTGCCGCCGGCTTGCGTTGCAGTAGAGGCTTGAGGTGCAGCACCTCAGCAGCCGCCGCGACGCGCGCTTCGCGTTCCGCCTGCGGAACCTTTGCAAGCCGCAAACCGAAGTCGATGTTCCGTTCCACGGTCATGTGAGGAAACAACGCATAGGACTGGAAGACCATTGAGATGCCCCGCTTTGACGGTTCCTCGTGGGTGACGTCCCGGTTGCCGATGGCGATCGATCCCTTCGTCGGTTTTTCCAAACCGGCGACCATCCTGAGCAGAGTGGACTTGCCGCAGCCGGACGGACCGACCAGCACGGTGAAAGAGCCGTGAGGAATTGAGAGCGTCAGGTTGGGTATGGTCTCGACAGCTCCAAAGGTCTTGTTGATGCTTGAAAGTTCGACAGCGGCCATGAATTCCTCCCTAAGTTTCTTGGTATCCGACAGAAACGGTCAGCCTTTGACCGCCCCTCCCGTCAATCCGGCAACGATGTATTTCTGGGCCGCGATGAAGAAGGCGACCGCAGGCAGAATTGTCAGGGATATGAAAGCCAGGGTGCGGTTCCACTCCGAGAGATATTCGCCTCGAAACTGCATCATTCCGAGTGGCCAGGTGAACAGTTCCCGCGAGTTGATGACGACGAGCGGCAGCAGGAAATTGTTCCAGCTCTGGACAAAGACAAACACCCCGACGGTCGCCAGGATCGGCGTTGAGAGGGGTAGTGTGAATTGCCAGAAGAACCTGACATATCCGCAGCCTTCGACATGCGCCGCCTCGAAGAGATCCTTCGGCAACTGTTCGAAGAATGTCTTGAACAGCATGATCGAAAGCGAGAGGCCAAAAGCGGTCTGGGGCAGGATAACGGCCCAGTAGCTGTCGAGCAGCCCGAGGTCGCGCACCTTGATGAACAGCGGTAGGATCGCCGTGGCGAACGGAAAGACAAGGCCCGCCAGCAGATAGGCTTGCATCATTCTCGACCCAAGAAAGCGGATCTGAGCGAACACATAAGCCGCCGCCGCTGAGACGATCAGGGTCAAAAACACGGTCAACAGCGATATAATCAGCGAGTTTCCCATGTAGCGCCAGAAGGCCGGATCGCCCAGCATGGCGGCGTAGAACTCGAAGTCCCATTGCTGCGGGATGCCGAAAGGATTGACGCGCAGTTCGCCATTGGTCTTGAAGCCGCCAAAGACGGCGACCGTTAACGGCCCCAGCACGAAACCGGTGAAGACAAGCAGGACGGCGGCTTTTCCAAGCGCTGGAAGAAATCTGAACGCATTCATGACCGGCTCCCCTTGCTTATCTGGCGTTGGTAGAGGACGGCGACAGCGACTGCGGCGACGAACAGCATGACACCGACAGCACTGCCGAAGCCGATACGCGTTCGGGTGAGACCAAACGAGTAGAGATAGGTGACAATCGTATGCGTGGAGTTCGACGGGCCACCGTTGGTGAGCGGGATCACAACGTCGAAGAGTTGCAAGGAGCCGACGATGGAGAAAAACACCGACACACCGATGGCCGAGGCGATCATCGGCACCTGAACATGGCGCACGATCGCCCAGCGCCCGGCACCTTCCAGCCGTGCCGCCTCGAGCATTTCCTTCGGTACGCCCTGCAGGGCGGCGATGTAGATCATCATGTGAAACCCGAAGTATTTCCAGACGACGACCAGCGTAATGGCCGCGAATGCCCAGTGGCGATCCGCGAGAATGAAGACGGGCTCCATTCCCAGCGCATGGAAGAGAGCGGCGGCCACCCCGGTGTTGCCGTCAAATACGAAACTCCAGATCAGGCCCGAAGCTACCTCGGCCAGGATGAAGGGCAGAAAGAAGATGAGGCGAAACAGCGTATTGGCGGGGGTCTTTTCGTAGATCAGCAGGGCGAGACCCAGCGCGATGGGCAGCTGAACGAAAACGGAAACCGCAAGTACGATCAGCGTATTGCGCACCGCTTGCCAGAAGACGGCATGGCCCAGGGCCTGCTTGAAATTGTCCAGGCCTATGAAATCGGTCGGCGTGCCGTAGCCGTTCCATTTGAACAGGCTGTAGTACGCGGCGTCGAACAGAGGTAACGCCACGAACAATGTGAAAAGTACCAGCGCGGGCGGCAACATCAGAAGCAGTGCGCTGGTTTGGCTGGTGAAGCGCCCTCGACTACGTATGCTCGGAGCCAATCCGGGCGCAGCAAGCTCGGTCATTTTCATCCTCCCTGGATGGATTGAAGGGCCGGGCGCGTAGTTCACGCCCGGCCGAAGCCATCAGCGCATGGACCAGGCGTCCTGCACGGTCTTTGCCGCCGCCTCTGGCGTCACGACGCCTTGGGCCAGATCCGCGGCTACGTCTGTAACCGTGGCGCCGACATCGGATCCGAGCGCTTGATCGAGAAAGATCTGATGGAATTTCGAGACAGCGAGCGTCTCGGACATCTTGCGGAAGAAGGGATTTGCAATGCTCTCTTCCACGCCCTTGGCAATGGGAATGAAGAGGCCCTGTGCGCCCGCAAGCTTCTGATTTTCGGCGTCGGTCATGTATTTCAGGAATTCGACCGCCTCCGGTGGTGCTCCGGCAATGACCGCATAGCCGTTGATGCCGCCAAAGGTGTCGGTCGGCTGGCCTGCTCCACCTTGAACCGCTGGGAAGCGGATCGTGCCGAGCTTGTCGTCCGGAATGCCCTTGCCGCTGACCGAATTCTGCTTCTCGGTCCCGTACTCCCAATCACCCATGAGATGAAACAGGGCCTTGCCGTCGCCGAACTGGCCAGTTGCCTGCTCGAACGTGGTATCCATGAAGCCCGGCTCGAAGGGCTGCAGATCGACGAGTTTCTTGAAGTCCTCGCCAGCTTTCACGAAGGGGGCCGAAGCGAAACCGTCGCCTTCCCCACCAATGGCCGCGGCCATTCCGTCCTTGCCGGCCTCGCGCACCCACAGATAGCCGTAGTAGAAATGCAGGGGCCATTTGTCCTTGCCGCCAACCATGATCGGCGTGACACCGGCCTCCTTTGCCTTCTTGACCGCCGCCAGAAAATCGTCCCAGGTCTTGATGCTTTCGGGGTCGACACCGGCCTTCTTTGCGAGATCGAGATTGGTCCAAAACACCACATCGCTCGCATTGACCGGCATGCCATAGACTTTTCCGTTGATAGTGAACGCCGACAATCCGGCGTCCGATATCGTCGCCGCCCAATCGCTGGTGACGGATGCGGAGAGGTCTTGCAGAACGCCGGCTTCGGCCTGCTGCGTGAGCACGCCTCCCGCCCAACTGAAAATGAGGTCCGGCTTTTGATCCGACTGCAGCAGCGTTGTGAGCTTCTGCTTGTAGGCCTCGTTGGCGATGTATTCGAAAGCGACATCGACACCTGGATGCGACTTCTCGAAGTCTGCGACCATTTTTTCGTGGTAGGCTTTTTCGGTATTCGGTACCTCCGGCCGAAGAACGTGGACCGTCACATCCGCGAACGCCGTAGATGCAAAAAGCGTGGCCAAAAGCGATGCTGCCCCCAGCGTGGGCAAGCCTGAAAGTCTCTTCATTTCGGTTTCCTCCCTAGAGGGCGGACGCTCCGCCCGCCCTTGGTTTCAAAGAGTGAGCGTACTTATGGAAAAGGGGGCAAGGTTCAAAGTTGCCGATTCACGGCCGCCCCGGACCGTGATCGTCCTCTCGGTATCCTGCGCGTTCTGCACGACGAAGATTTCGCCGCCGTCGAGGTTGCGAAAAGCCAATGTGTTTGCGGCCATCGGGCCACCAGTCTTCAATACGGCCGCGCCCGGTCGCACGAAGCCGGCGAAATGCTTCATTACATAGAATTCGGGGTTGAAAGTGGCGTTGCGCGTGACCGGATCGACCGTCACCATAGCGTTCTGACGCCAGCCCCAGGTGCTGACCCCTCCGGGCTCCAGCACCATGTTCCAGTACAGGTAGGCCTCGGCCCCATTGCTCAGGTAATGCTGAATCAGGTCGAAGACGTAGTGGGCTTGATCCCAACTGTTGGCGCCGTCACCGCATTCGTTCTCGGTCTGAATAATCGGCAGATCCGGAAAGGCCTGGCGCGTTCGCTGCACGCCGTGCTTGCCCGCCCATTGGAATCCTATCCCCTTGACGACGGCGGCCGCGGCAGAATCGGACAGAATGGTTCCCGCCCAGTCATTGAACTCGCCGCGTTCGATCGTGCCCGCCCAAATCTCGGCATCAAGGCCGGCAGACCTGAAGGCTGGTCCCAAATCGTCGCGGATGAAGTCGCGCATCTTCGCGCCGGTCCAGATGCAGGACGGAAATTTCTGATCCGAGTTCGGCTCGTTCTGGACGTGCACTGCATTGATCGGGATGCCCTCGTCCTCGTAGGCCTTGACGAAGCGGACGAAGTAGTTCGCATAGGCGTGGCGATAGGGCGGTTCCCAGATCAGCGTTCCGTGGTTGTGCGCCCGCGGGAACTTCATCCACGTCGGCGGGCTCCAGGGCGAGGCAAAGAGGTAGAAGTCGTCCCCGCGCACCGCGCGCGCGGCTCTGATGTAAGGGATCAGATATTGCCGGTCGCGCGCTATCGAGAAGGCCTCCATGGCGAAGTCCCCCTCGGTCTCGTTGTGGCTGTACCAGTCCTCCGCATAGTCGTTGGCACCGATCGGCAGCCGGCAATAGTTGAAGGCGCAGCCATCGGCGGAGAACAGCGCACCAAGCACCTCGCCGCGCTCGTTTTCGTCAAGATGCGAAAGGGCCTTCCATCCAAGTTCGTTGAAGCAGCCGCCAAATCCCTTGAAGTCGGGGGTCACCACACCATCCGCCCAAACTGACGGACTGCTCGACGCCTGGTGCGCGTCAACGCGGACCGTAGCCCATTGGGCGCCTGGCGAAGACGACCTCAGTTGTGGTGCCATTCCTGTCTGTCCTCCGCGCGCGGCTCCGCCGTCGGGGCAAACTGGTGCCCTCGGAGGACGAGGCGTGCATTGCAAAACCGCCTGCCATTGCCGCCCGTAGGCGCCAACAGTTGCTTCAACTCGGCCCGGAACTCCTCCCGGGGAAAGACCAGCCCGATCGCGGCGCGGCTTGATCTCGTCAGCCTTCATAGGGCATCATGCGCGCTAATGCAATACTTAATTCACAGAATGAAGTAAGTCATGAAACTCAAGGCGGATCAAAATACGACACGGGCGATGAACCGACGCCTGATACTCAACTGCCTCCGGCGTGAAGGTGATCTAAGCCGGGTCGAGATAGCTGCGATGACGGAGCTAAGCCCAGCTGCGGTGACAGGCGTCACGGCTGCACTGATCGACGAAGGCATCGTCGTGGAAGGCAAGAGCACCCAAAGCAGCGGCGGCCGCCGGCCGATACCACTCAGCATCGACTATGCCAGACATTGGTCCATCGGGTTCAAGCTGACGGAGGGTCGGCTGGAGGGCACGCTCACGGATCTTTCCACCCGCGCGATAGGCGCCTGCGAACTACCGCTTCCCGACCACGGCCCCGTGGCCGTCGCCCATGCCGTCAAAGAGGGCGTGGCCATGCTTATGCGCGATCGGCGCGAGGGCCGGCAGAAACTTGTCGGTATCGGTATGGCGATGCCGGGCATGGTCGACGTCAATCGTGGCGTCTGTCTGGTCTCGCAGCGCCTGGGATGGAGGAACGTGCCGATCGCGGAAATGATCGCGTCGCAGATCAGCGTGCCCGTCTGGGTCGACAACGACGTCAATGCGTTCGCAATAGCCCAGCAGCTCTTCGGACACGGGCGGCGACGCAGTTCGGTGCTGGTGTTGATCATAGGCACGGGCGTCGGGGCGGCGCTGATTTTCAACGGCCAGATCCATCGTGGGGCGCGATCCGCGGCCGGCGAGATCGGTTTCCCCGTCGAGGACGGCGATGACTCGATTGCGACGCAGGACCGCTTGGGTTGGGATCGGCGTCTCTCCGAGCCGGCCATGGTCAGCGCGTGGAATGAAATCCGCAAGCGCTCCCGCAAGGCCCCTGCGGACCTGCAGCAGGCCGTCGAAGCAGGCGAAGGGCTGGCGCTCGACTATTTGGGAGATGTCGGTCGTGAGATCGGTCAACGCCTCACCGGCTTGATCGATCTCATCGACCCCGAAGTCGTCATCGTCGGCGGAGAAGCGGTCCGCTTTGGCCCGGCACTGTTCGAGCCCCTCATTGCCGCCGTCAAGGAATCGTCGTTCGCGACACCACCGCCGATCGAAATTGACTGGGACAACAACGTCTGGTCCCGTGGCGCGTCGGCACTTGCGATCCAGCAGTTCTTCGACTTCGAGAGCACGGCCGGGTTTGAGCGCGGGGGCGGAACCCGCCCGGCCAGGCTGTGACCGCAAGACGCCGGTAGACATACCTCGGGCGACTAAATCCGTAAGGCATGCCTGCGACAATTCGCAGACGGCATGCTACGGCCAAGAAGGATCGCCCGCTCTCGTGGGCCAAAATCAGAAATCTTCCCGTATCGTTCCGCATGGTCCCGTGACGCCACACCGACTGAACCTCGTTTTCGAACACTCGCCTCCCGTACGAGTGCCGACCTCATCGTTGGCGAATAGCTCAGTGTTAGATCTTTACAAACCGATAGACGAAGCGATCGGTCTCGCCCTTGATCGAGGGATCGAACACCTTGGTCGAGTGCGCATCATCCTTGTTCGCGAGTATGGTGCTTTCCGCGTCCAATACGAAGCCGGCCGCCTCCACCTCCTCGCGGACGGACGCCGGGTCTATCCGATGCAGCGCCTGGGCATCGCTCGTGCCCGCCCCTGCGGCGGCGGCGTGGTCGACAATAACGTAGAACCCACCGGGCTTCAGCCGCTCGTGGACAACTCGATTGAACTGGGCCGCCGTCGCGCCCCTGGCCTGGATCAGCGCGGTGTGGAGATCATGGTAGAACAGGTGCAGCCACACGATATCCGCAGGTTGCCTGGCTTCCGGCAGCGCGACGAGGTCAGCTGAAACGGCTTCGACGTTCTCTCGGCCGGACTCCTTCGCAAGCGTCCGCATGCGGCCGACCGGATCGTTCTTGAAGTGGGCGACTTCGGCCGGCACGAAGCTGTAGACCCGCCCCTCTGGTCCGACGGAGTCGGAGAAGAGGCGCGTCCAGTCGCCGTCGCCTGGGTAAACGTCGATGACAGTGGAGCCCGCATCTACACGTGCGAACCCGATCAACTCGGATAACTTGGATTGGTCGTACATCGGAATCTCCTTTACGGTTGGGAAGAGCGCGCGGCGTACAATGGGGCGATTTCGGCTGATCTACCGTCTACCCGATCCGTGCATCGTGGCCCTGCCGGTTGGCACGTCGTGTGCATCAGTCGAACTTGACCAGGTCCTTAAAGATCAGATGCCCCCAGCTATTTCCGCGCGCCTGGACCAGCAATCCGCCTTCCGAAAGCCCGCCAAGTTTGATCGGCGCGAAACCGAGCTTTTCCGCAAGCACAGCAATCTCCGCTGCGGCGTTTTCATCGTCGCTCGCCAGCAACACGACCCTCCTGCCACCATGAACGGCCGGATCCTGATCAAGGACGGCAGCGACCAGATGGTTGAAGCCCTTGACTAGTTTTGCGCCAGAGAAAGCCTGCGCGATGAACCCGGAAGAAGGCTGTCCTCCCAGTTCCTCAGGGGGCACGCCGTAGGCATTGGTTACATCGACGATGGTCTTCCCCTGCCAGGTGGCGAGCGCCTTCGCGACCTCCGGGTGCGACTCGAAACGGACAGCCAAAAACATGATGTCCGCCTTGAGGGCGTCCGCCAGCTTCTTGGGGATGATCGTAGGCCCGATCGCGGCCGCATCGGCTGCAAAGCTTTCCGGGTCGCGCGTGGTTGCAACGGACACGTCGATGCCCTTGCGGGCAAACGCCTTGGCCAGTGCTCGGCCGATATTGCCGAAGCCGATGATTGCGTAGCTCATGATGCTTCTCCGATCCTGTGTTAACGCCGGGTCAGACCTGCGCCCAACCACCATCGACGGCGAGATCTATACCGGTGATGTAGGAGCTTTCATCGGAGGCGAGGAACGTGACAGCAGCCGCGATTTCCTCCGGTTTGCCCCTGCGACCCATTGGGATCTGTGAAGCAAACTGCGCGACCGCTTGCTCGGCTTGCTCAGCGGTAAGGCCGGTCGTTGTCGCCAAGGCGGGAGTCTCGATCGCGCCAGGGCTCATCGTATTGACGCGGATATTGCGGTCCTTCAGCTCCTGGGTCCAAGACCGCGAGAAGCTGCGAACAGCCGCCTTGCTTGCTGCGTAGGTGCTGAACGCTGGCAGCCCCATCACATTCGAGACCGAAGAGTTCAGAATGATCGATCCGCCATCTTTCAAGATGGGAAGCGCCTTCTGCACCGTAAAGAACAACCCCTTCACGTTCACATCGAAGGTCTGGTCAAAATGGGCCTCGGTAGCTGCCGCGAGCGGAGCGATTGTCCCGGCGCCCGCGTTCGCGAAGAGAATGTCGATGTGACCATGTTTCTCTTTCACGGTGGCGTAGAGCCTATCCAGATCTTCCAGGCGCGAGACGTCGCCCACGACTGTTGTGACGTTTCTGCCAATAAGGGCTGCGGCCTCCTGTAGGACTTTCTCGCGTCGCCCAACGATCACGACCTGCGCACCTTCTTCCACGAAGCGCTTGGCTGTGGCCAACCCGATCCCGCTGCTTCCGCCCGTGATGACTGCGATTTTACCTTCGAGTGCTTTCATAATCTTTTGTCTTTCGCTGATTGGCTGTACGGTGAGGTTTCATCGAGATGCTCAAAATGGGTTCGCCGAAGTCAGGCGGTGAGTGCGGAATCGCGCACATCGGTGGTGCGAAAACGATCCAGCCGGACGAATGAACGCCGCGATATCGTGCGCACTATTGCAGATCAGTGTATTAGATATGGGGTTTGGAAGGCGCACCACGTGGTGCTGGATTGCACCATGATCGACTGGGATGACGTTCGCTATTTTCTTGCCGTCGCGCGCGGTGGCTCGGTGCGGGCCGCCGCCAAGCGCCTGGGCGTGAACCACGCGACCGTGCTGCGACGCATCGCTCAGCTCGAGGAGAGCCTGGGGGCGCAGATGTTCGAAAAGCTGCCTTCGGGGTACCGCCTGACGGCTGCGGGGGAAGAGGTCCTCGATCTCGCACACCAGATGGAAGCGTCGTCGCATTTGCTGGAGACGCGCGTCTTCGGTCGCGACCAGAGCGCGCGCGGGCTCTTGCGGGTGACGCTTCCACCGTTCCTCGCCACACACTTGCTGATGCCGGATCTCGCCGACTTCGCGCATTTGCATCCGGACATCGAGATGGAAATCTTGACTACCGGCGAGGTGGCAAATCTGACCAACCGAGAGGCCGACGTCGCGATCCGTATTGTCGCCGACCGCAAGACCCTGCCTCTCAATCTTCACGGCCTGAAGGGACCGCAGTTGTTCAGCGGCGTCTATATGTCTCGCGATCGACTAGCCGCGTTGAGTGCGGGCAAGCCTGGTCCCATCCGGTGGATCGTCATAGACAATCATGGAATTCCGGACTGGGCGCGCGAGGGAGAAGTTCATCCCACGGGAGCTCCGTTCCGGACTCCGGACGCCGAGACGCAGATCATCGCGGCGCAGCAAGGGATCGGGATGACGAAACTCCCATGCTTCGTCGGCGATACCGACCCCCTGCTGGTGAGGGTGCCGGGCACCAACCTGCCCATGCATGGGACACTCTGGCTTCTCACACAGGGGGAGACACGCAAGACGAAGCGTGTGCGGCTCTTCACCGAGTTCGTATCCCGCAGGCTCGCCGCGTACGCGCCGCTTCTCGCGGGACTGTCCCTATCGCGCGAGGCGACGGTGCACCCGTCGCCGGCCGGATGACCGAATGGCGGCTTTAGGAACAAAGAGACTTTGGCACGAATGACCGAATACAGGCGCAAAGCGGATGCCATGAAACGCCTGGAAGGGGCCGGGGAACGAACCCGCTGGCGCTGGCCTTGACGATCTAACAGCCAACTTAGACTAAGAATGACATTTGGCTTGATGCTGCTCTGCTAATTTCCGATGGGCGTTGTTAGCTCCCGATAATGGCAGCAGGCCGTCGGCTGGCGTCTCCTCGAGTAGGAACACGTCAATCAAAGAACGGCTGTCAGTGCTCGGCGGCCTTTCCCTCCATCAGTTGCCGTGACCGTGCGAATGCGAAGTTGGCGATGGCGGTGTCTTGTATCCCCGTTCCGGTAAGGTCCGCGACCGTGATCTGGTCGGCACTTGCCCGCCCCGCTACCTGACCGGCTATGATCTGACCGAGCTCGACGAAAGGCGCGTGCTCGTCGACGACACCCGCTTTGATGGCGTGATGCAGTTCGCCGAGACGTCTCGTCTGTGCCAAGCTGTCGGCCACATAGATGTCGGCACTGGCGATCACCTGAGGCTCGATTTCATTCTTGTGTTCAGCATCCGAGCCCATTGCTGTTATGTGCTGTCCGGGTGCAAGCCAGCGCGATAAAAAGATCGGGCTCACAGCTGGCGTCGTCGTTACAATGATATGCGCGCCTGCAACGGCCTGTTCCTGGGTTGGGCAAGCGACAACTTCGATCCCCAACTCGTCGGACAGTTCTCGCGCGGCGAGGTGGGCTTTGGCTCCCACGCGTGCCCATATGCGGGCCGAACGGATCGGGCGGACAAGCATGAGTGCTTGCAACTGAAGACGGGCTTGCAGTCCCGCGCCCAGGATGGCCGCAATCGAGGCGTCTTTGCGGGCGAGGTACTTGGCGGCGACCGCGCCGGCAGCGGCCGTGCGCAGATCGGTCAGATAACCGTTGTCCAGCAGCAGCGCCTGCACCAAACCCGTCGTGCTAGAGAGCAATATCATCAAGCCATTTGTGCTCGCCAAGCCGATCTCGGGATTGCCGAAGAAACCCGGACTGATCTTGATGGCGAAGCCGTCCAGGCCTGGCACATACGCCGTCTTGACGTCGACTTCCCCGCGATGCTCGGGAATATCGAGCCGCAGGATGGGCGGCATGACAACCTTTCCAGTGGCCAAGGTGCGAAATGCCTCCTCCACGCAGCGGACGATGTCGAGATCTAACTTCACCAAGCCCTTCAGTTGAGGCTCGGTCAAGATCTTCGGTTTTGCGAAATTCATTTGGAGCTCGTTTCGTCTGTTATGATACGGCGATGCAGTTGCATATCTATGTTGCGGCCTGACAGAACGGTCACGGTGGGACCTCGGAGGCTGCTGACCTTGTTCGCCAATAAAGCTGCTATCCCAACGGCACCAGCGCCTTCGACAATCTCGCGCTCTTGCAGGTAGGCGTGTCGGATACCGGCGGCGATCTCGGCCTCGCTCAAAAGAATGACATCGTCCAGGAGATCTCCGCACATGGCGAAGGTCAGCCTGTTGTGAAGACCAATGCCGCCACCCAGGGAATCCGCGAGGCTCTCGAATTCTTCCACTTGGATCGGGTGACCAGCATCCAGGCTGGCTTTCATCGCCGCGCCACGCTCCATCGTGACCCCAATAACGCGCGCTTTGGGCCGCTTGGATTTGATCGCGCGTGCGACACCCGAGGCGAGGCCACCACCGGAAAGCTGAACGAGTACGGTCGCGACATCCGGCAGGGCATCAATGATTTCCAACCCCAACGTCCCTTGGCCGGCGATGATCGCTGGATGATCGAAGGGCGGAATCGGATACAATCCCTGGCTCAAGACCAGCCGCTCGGCCTCTTCCTGCGCCTCGTCCTGTGACCGTCCTACAATATGGACATCGGCGCCAAGCCGGCGAATCTCGACGACCTTGTTGTCCGGCACCAGGCTCGACATACATATCGTCGCCTTCACGCCACACGCTTGCGCTGCGAATGACAACGCTCTTCCATGATTACCTGTAGAAGCAGCAACGACGCCTCGCGCGCGCTCGTCGTCGGTCAATTGAAGAAGCGCATTGAAGGCGCCTCGCAGCTTGAAGCTTCCCGTGGCCTGAAGATGTTCGAGCTTGAGGTGAACGGGCACACCGCAGAATTCCGATAGCGAAGGGGATGATACGAGCGGGGTCGGACGAATGCTGCCGCTGATCCGATCGCGGGCCTTTTCGATGTGTTCTAATCAACCATTCAATCGTACCTCGATCGACATCGATGCAGCGAAGTCGCCTGCGCTATTTGAGAGGCCCATAGGTCAAAGGTCCTCGATGATTTTTTCGAGGGCTCCCCGGGCGTGTTACCTGGCCGCCCCAGCCCTGACCCTCAGGTCGACCTCCCTACCAAGTGACCGCGATGTACTTTGTCTCGCAGAACTCGAGAATCCCAACGTGGGCGCCCTCGCGGCCGAGCCCGCTCTGCTTCGTTCCGCCGAATGGCGCTGCGGGATCAGACACGAGACCGCGATTCAGCCCGACCATGCCGCTGTCCATCTGTTCCGACACGCGCATGCCGCGCGCCAGATCTCGGGTGTAGACATACGATATGAGACCGTACTCCGTGGCATTGGCCAGCTCGATAACCTCGTCTTCGGTATCGAAAGTTGTGAGGGCGGCAATCGGACCGAAAATCTCCTCCGCCGAAATCCTCGAATCCGGCGAGACGCCGGACAGCACCGTTGGAGCGAAGAAGTATCCTTGACCGTCGAGCGGTCCGCCGCCGACCAGCACCTTGGCGCCTCTCGTCGTGGCGTCGGTTACCAAGGCGGTCAGCCGCTCGACGGCCTTCCTGTTGATCAACGGACCGCATTGCGATTTGGGATCGTATCCAGCCCCGACCTTCATCGACTTCATGCGCTCGACAAGCCCGGCGGAGAATGCTTCGGCAATACCGGACTGGACGTAGAAGCGGTTCGCCGCCGTACAGGCTTCCCCGCCGTTGCGCATCTTCGCCACCATTGCACCATCGATGGCCGCATCCAGGTCGGCATCGTCGAAGATGATGAAGGGGGCATTTCCGCCGAGTTCCATAGAGCACGAGATGACGGTGCCAGCTGCCTCGCGCAGGAGTGTCCTGCCGACCTCGGTGGAACCGGTAAACGAGAGTTTGCGCACGCGGGGATCGTTCAGCATGGCGCTGACGACTGGGCCGGACTGCGAGGTGGTTACGACATTGACCACGCCGTCAGGCACTCCCGCTTGCTTGTAAAGGTTGGCCAGAACGAGCGCTGTCAGCGGCGTCTCCGTTGCAGGCTTCAACACGCATGTGCAGCCCGCCGCCAGCGCCGGCCCGATCTTGCGGGTGGCCATGGCAGCCGGGAAATTCCAGGGAGTGACGAGAACAGCCACGCCGATTGGCTGGTGTTGAACGATGATCTTGTTTGCCCCGCTTGGCGCCGTCGATATCTCGCCATTGAGACGAACCGCCTCCTCGGCAAACCAGCGAAAGAACTCCGCAGCATAGGCCACCTCTCCCTGCGCGTCGTTCAAGGTCTTGCCGTTTTCCAGGCTGATGAGCTCGGCCAACATATCCTTGTTTTCGATCATCAGCTCGAAGCAGCGGCGCAGGATCTCTGAACGCTTGCGCGGAGCGGTGGCCGCCCAGCCCTTCGCTGCTCTGTGTGCGCTCGCAATCGCCTCCATCGCGTCATCGACAGTCGCATCCGCAACTGACACGATCACGTCTCCGTTCGATGGATCAATGACGTCTATGTTCTTCCCCTCCGTGCCGGCTCTCCACTGTCCGTCAATGAACAGGCCGGTGGGCAGTGAAGCGACACTTAGATGCGTAGATGGTTTTGCAGCAACGTTCATGTCCTGCCAGCCTTTCGTTATCTTTGATCGGAAGAAATGGATCCGGAAAGTCCCGCATGATCCACCAGTCCCGTTGGATCAGCGCCGACGAGAAGACGCTTTACGTTCTGCACGGTCGTTAACGCCGCGCTTTGCGCCTGCGTGCTTGCCGCGACATGCGGTGTGATAATCACGCGCGGATGCGCCCACAGAGGATGCTCTGGTGGCAGCGGCTCGGGATCGGTCACGTCTAGGAACGCGCCCGACAGCCTGCCGCTATCCAACGACGACAGAAGCGCGTCGGCGTCGAGCTGACGTCCCCTGCCGGCGTGGACGAGACAGGCGCCGCGCGGAAGGGCGCCGAACAGGTCGTCGTTTAGAATTCCGATCGTATCCTCGGTTAGCGGCAACAAGCAGACGAGTATGTCCGTCCCTGCAAGCATCTCCCGCAACCCGGCTTGGCCCTTGTGGCAAGTCACGCCGTCTATGGATCGCTGCGACCGGCTCCATCCCGAGAGGTGGAAACCGAAGGGCTGTAGCCCGGGAAGTGCGGCTTCACCCAGCACGCCCATGCCGAGCACGGACACCCTTCGGTCAACCGCCTGCGAACGTTGCTCGAGCTCCTTCCAGACCCGGCGCCGCTGCTGATCGATATAGAGATGCAGATTTCGATGGAGCGAAAGAACAGCCATAGCGACATATTCGACGACCATCCTGGTGATGCCCCCATCCACCATGCGAACGAGCTTCACACCTGGAGGAATGGAGGCCCCGGCAAACTGATCGACTCCCGCGCCGATACAGAACAGGGCCTCAAGGTTGGGATATCGCCGAAGGTTTTCCGGCACGTTCCAGGTCATGATGAAGCGGACGTCGTCGTCGCCGATGGCGTCCGGGTCCATGCAGAACCGAACATCCGGCAAGTGCTCCGAGAACACCTCGGCAAACACGGCCCCTCGGGTTGCATCACAGAGGAACAGAAATGCCATGCCGCCTCACGCATCCTTGCGACGGCGCAGCGTCTTCCGGTCATGGCGCTCATACATCCAGTACACAAGCGGAATGAACCATGGACGGCCGCGGTAAAACGGTACGGCCTTGGGAGCCTGATCGAAGTCGAAAGCCGAGCGCGGCTGCTCGGCGTCTTCGAGGATCTTGAGCGCCGCCTTCTTGCCAAGCCACCGCGCCCACACGATGCCGGAACCGCAATAGCCAGTCGCGTAAATTGTGTTGCCGCGCGAAAAGATACGCGGGATCATATCCCGGTGCATGGCGACATTCCCAAACCAGCTGTGCGTGATGCCGATAGTGTCCAGTTCCGGGAAAAGTCTGGCGAGTTCCGTCCGCAGATTGACAGTCGGCGTGAGCGGATCGCCTGCGGTCGTGCCGTCGCGTCCGCCAAACAGGATACGAGACCCGTCGGGCGACGGCCGGTAGTAGTAGCTCAGCTTGCGCATGTCGCCGTACATCATGCGGGTGGGCATCAGCCGGTCCATGACCTGCTTGTCTAGCGGTTCTGTGGCTATGATCCGGCTGCGAACCGGCACCAAGCGGCGGCGTAGCCATGGATCGAACCCGTCGGTGTATCCGTCGGTGCATACAAGGAGTTTCTTCGCCAGGACGTCGCCGCGCTCGGTGGTGACCCGCACGCCAGCGGCATCGCCGGTCGAACCCAGGACCGCGGTGTTCTCGTGCAGAATGGCGTCGGTCTCGCGCGCGACGCGGATCATGCCGGCGAGCAGTTTCGCGGGCTGAAGACCGCCGATGTCCATACGGACCATGCCACCGACATAGAGGTCGGTTCCGATATGGTTGCGGACGTCCGATCCTTTGACGTCGAAGGCTTCGATGCCAAGGCTGTCGCGAAGAAACTCTGCATGACGGCCGAGCTCTTCTGTCTCGTCGACGGTCATCGCGCCCTCGAACAACCCGGAAAGCATGAAGTCGGCGTCAATACCCTCGGCGTCGAGAAACCGCCAAAGATCCTGCCGCGCGATCTGGCCTTCCAGGAGGATGCCGTTCGCCCTATCCAAACCGAAGCGACAGATCAGTTCCTTGCGGCTAGGCCTGATGCTACCGCTTGCCATGCCACCGTTACGGCTGGAAGCCGCCTGGCCGAGCGACTGGCGATCGAAAAGCTGAACGTGCTTGCCTGCCCGCGCCAACTCGATTGCGGCGGAGATACCCGTATAACCGCCGCCGACGATCGCCACGTCGCAGCTCCGATCGAGTTCGCGCCTAGGCAAAGGCGGAAAGGCACAATCGTCCCACCAGTATGGCGTCGATTTGATCGTTGTGGAAAGCGTCTGTGTCATGAACCGGTACTGCTGCTGGGTTGCAAAGAAAAGCTCGGGAGCCGACTAGTCGCGACTAACCCAGAGCTTGCGCGTGGTTTCGATGACCTTCCAGACGCCGGTGAACCCCGGATGCATGACAAAGGCGTCGCCGGCCGTGATGCGACGTGGCTCCTTCCCGTCCTCGGTCAGCTCGGAGACTCCTGACAGGATAACGCAGACCTCGAAAGTGTTGCCTTTGATCGAGCGATAGGCTCCCGGGGTCGCCTCCCATACGCCGGATTGGACCACTCCGTCGGCGGTCTGTGCCAGGTCCCAGCTCAGGAAGCGCGGATCGCCTTCGATCAGCCTGTCTGGAGCAGGCTTGCCTTCGCGGGGTTTGGGCAGGTTGTTCTGGTCGATGAAAGTGAGGTTGGACATGGTCTTTCCTTTCAGGACTGGTTCAAGCCGGGGATGGCTAACCGGCGTTCAAGAAGTTTCATCGCCATCAGCGCAATGACGCTGATCACGAGGTAGAAGGCGGCGGTTATGACGAAGATATCCATCACTGCGAACGTCTCGCTCATCAGCCGCTTGGCGTAGCCGGTGACCTCCAGGACCGTGATCGCGGAAGCCAGGCTCGATTCCTTGACAATAATGGCCACCTCGGAGCTGTAGGCGGGAAGTGCCTGTCGCAGCGCCAGCGGGAACTTGATACGAAGGAAAATGTGCCATGGTTTCATACCGCAAGCTTGGGCGGCTTCGATCAGCCCCTTGGGAAGCGAGTTGAAGGCTGAGCGGAAGGTCTCGGCGGTGTAAGCGCCCGAGTTCAGTACGACGGCCAGGATGGCTGCATGGAGCCCATCGCCAATCATCCACCACAGAACCGGGTTGTGCCGGATGAAACTTACCTGGGCCAGGCCGTAGTAGATCACGAAGATCTGCACCAGCATTGGCGTTCCGCGAAATATCGCGCAATAGGCGTCGCAAAAACCGTGAAGCACCCGGTTTTTCGATCCGCGTGCAAGTCCGACCAGGACTCCTAGCGGCAGACCAAGAACGATGCCGAAGACTGCGATGAGAAGCGTGATCTTGACGCCCTCGAGCAGAAACGGGAACGCATACGCCATGATGCCCAAATCCATGTCACATCCCTCCGAAGCCGCGGTTGAGCACCCGTTCGATCCTCGAGAATGCGGTTTGGCTGGCGAGCGTCATGGCGAAGAACAAGGCTGCGGCAATGCAGTAGAAGAACAGCGGCGACCGCGTAATGCCGGCGGCGATTGCAGCGGTCCGCATCAATTCCTGCAGGCCAACGACCGAGATCAGCGACGTATCCTTGATCGTCATCTGCCACACATTGTTGATGCCGCCGAGCGCGAGCCGCAAAGCGAGCGGGAAGGTGATGCGAAAGAATGTCACCATTGGCGGAAGCGCCAAGGACCGGGCAGCTTCCAGCATCCCCACGGGCACGGCCTGTAGAGCGCCGCGGATGACCTCGATTGAGTAGGCACACGAGATCGAGGCAATCGCTATGACGCCGACGATCATCGGATAGGCATTCTCTGCAGCCTGCTCATAGCCGAACGTCCCCGCGACGGTTCTCACCCAGCCCAAGGAGCCGTAGAACAGCAGGTAGATCACCAGCAGTCCCGGAATGCCGCGGATCAAGATGCTGTAGGCGTCCACCATCTGTGAGACGACCAGGACCTTCCGCCAGCGCAGGACGGCCAGTGGCGTCGCCACCGCGAAACCAAGCAGCATGCCGAGCAGCCCGATCGCAATTGTCACTGCGCTGCCGCGCAGGAGAGCCAGCGCCCAGCCATGCTCCACCATCAGAACCCAGAAATCCTGCATAGACTCCTCCCATCCGCCTGCCTTGGGCGACACCAAGGCAGGCCACTACTATCGAAGGATCACTGCTTGCAGGGAATGGTGTAGTCGTCCTGGAACCACTGCATGGACGCTTTCTTGACCGTGCCGTCGTTGATCATCTTGCACAGGGCCACGTCGATCTTCGTCTTGAGATCGGTGTTGCCTTTGCGCATCCCGACGCCCATGCCTCGGCCGAGGACTTCCGGATCATCCATGGAAATGATCCTGACATCGATTTTCGCGAAGTTTGCGCCGTCCGGCGTTGCCAGGAAGTCGACCCAGGTCGGTGAATCTCCGAAAGCCACGTCGATGCGACCGCTAGCGAGGTCGGCAGTCAACTGGGTGACAGCATCGTAGGTTTTCAGGTCGACCCCCGTCATCCGCTTCTCTATGAACCTGGCGTAGGTCGTGCCTGTGGCGACACCGACAGTCTTGCCGGGGATCGCATTCTTGATTTCATCAAGGGTTTTCAGGCCGGCCAGCGGCGAATCCTTTGCGACCACGAAGTACAGCGGCGTCGTCGCATAGGGGATCGAATAGTCGATCTTCTTTTCCCGCTCGGCTGTGATGCCAAGACCTGAGATGATGACGTCAAATCGGTCGCTGTCCATTGACGGCACAAGCGAACTGAACGTCTGGACGACGAACTTACACTGGACCTTCAGTTCGGCGCAGATGCCATTGGCGATGTCGGCGTCGAAGCCTGTGACGTTGCCGCTCGGGTCGGCCATGCTGAACTTCGGTGCATCGCCTTCGGTGCCGATTCGCAAAACACCTTCCTCGGCCGAGGCCATGGTCGCCGTCGCGGCGACGAGCAGCCCGGACGCGAATGCGGACTTGATTAGCTTGCTGATGTTCATCTCAGTTCCCCTTGTTTGGTTCTTGATTGTCCCAGTGCCTGCCTTCAGGCATTGGCCGGCATAACGCTCGAAAGAAACCGCTTCACCGCTTCGCTCGCGGGGTTTCGAAACAGTTCATCCGGCGTGTCATCCTGCTCGAGGCGGCCCTTTTGCAGGAATAACATTCGGTTCGACAGTTCCCTTGCGAACCGCATTTCGTGCGTCACGAGGAGGATTGTCGCACCTTCCTCCGCGAGTTTGCGTATGATCTTCAAGACCTCTCCGACCAGTTCCGGATCGAGCGCGGAGGTCGGTTCATCGCACAGCATCAATTTCGGGCGCATCGCCAAGACGCGCGCGAAAGCGACACGCTGTTGCTGGCCGCCCGAAAGCTGTTGCGGGTAGCGGTCGCGGAAGGTTTCCATGCCGACCTTCGACAACGCCCACAGCGCAGTCTCTTCTGCCTCCTTCCGAGACTGGTTGAGCACGTAAACGAGCGCCTCGGTCACGTTGCCGAGAACGGTGCGATGCGGCCAGAGATTGAAGTTCTGGAATACCATTCCGACGTGGCGTCGAAGCCCTCTGACCGCGGCTGCGTTGGCAATCTTCGGCTCTCCGCGCGCTTCAGTGGTTACCGAGATGGCCTCTCCCATGAATTCAATCTGCCCTGAAGTCGGCGTTTCCAAAAAATTGGTGCAGCGAAGCGCGGTGCTTTTCCCGCACCCCGACGACCCGATAAGCGAGACGACCTCGCCCTGCCTTATGCTGAAGCTAACTCCGTCCAGCACCTTGGTGGAGCCGAATACCTTGGCGAGATCTTTGACCTTCAGGACTTCGCCGGCGCGTGAGATCTTGCGATGCAGCATGCTAACCGGCCACCGCGCCTTGCGCATCCATGTCTACGAGCACGCTATCTACAGCCGCCTTGGCAATGCCGACCATCTCATCGATCTCCGCCTCCGTCATGACCAGCGGGGGCGCAAACCCCAGAATGTCCCCATGCGGCATGGCGCGGGCAATGAGGCCTCGGTCGCGGGCTGCTTGCGAGATGCGTGCACCGACCTTCAGGCCCGGATCGAAACTGGCCTTTGTTCCGCGGTCGGCGACGAACTCCAAGGCTGCCAGCATGCCTATGCCCCGAACCTCGCCTACGATAGGATTCTGTGCGAATTCCGCCTTCAACCGGGCAAGAAGATAAGCACCTTTCCTGGCGGACTGACCGGCCAGATCCTCGCGTTCAACGATGTCGAGGACGGCGTTCGCCGCAGCAGCGCTGATGGGATGTCCAGAATAGGTATAGCCGTGCGAGAAGGCGCCGACGCGCGGCGTTGCCTCCTCCATGACCTCGTAGACTTTCTGTGACACGATAGACGCCGAAAGAGGCGCATAACCCGATGTCAGGCCCTTGGCGACGGTTACAAGGTCGGGCTCGATGCCGTAGAGGTCCGACCCGAACATGGCGCCGGTGCGCCCGAAGCCGCAGATCACCTCGTCGGCGATCAACAGGACATCGTATTTGCGAAGCACAGCCTGGATCTTCGGCCAGTACCCGATCGGCGGCGGCGTGATGCCGCCGGTGCCCAGCACCGGTTCGGCGATAAACGCGCCCACGGTATCGGGGCCTTCACTCAGGATGAGCGCCTCCAGTTCATCGGCGCGTCGCGCCGAAAAGTCCTCCTCGGTTTCTCCCGGATGCGCACCGCGATAGAAATGCGGCACGCCAGTGCGGAGAATGCCGGAGACCGGCAGATCCATGTGGTCGTGATAGAAACTCATTCCTGTCATCGAGCCGGAAACCACGGAACATCCATGATATCCGCGCTCGCGCGCGATTATCTTCTTCTTCCGCGTTTTGCCCCGAAGGTTATTGTAATACCAAACGATCTTCGCCTGGGTCTCATTCGCATCCGAGCCGGACAACCCGTAGAAGACTTTGGACATGTTGCCCGGTGCCATCCTGACCAGCCGGTCCGAAAGCCGCGCAAGTTCTTCCGTCGTGTGCGCCGCATAGGAATGATAGTAGGCGAGCTTGTAGGCCTGTCGCGCGATCGCCTCGGCAACCTCGGTACGGCCATAGCCGATGTTGACGCAGTAAAGGCCGGCAAAACCATCGATATATTCCCGGCCGGTGGCGTCTTGAATCCTGACGCCCTTTCCAGTCTCGACGATCGTCGGATCGACGTTGCCGGATGCATAATCCTTCAAATAGGTGAAGGGATGAAGCACCGTCCTGCGGTCCATCTCCGCGATTTCAGCAATATTTACCATCTTCGTTCGCCCTTACGCGGCCAAGCCGCCGAAGCAGACATATTTAAGTTCCATAAATTCCTGCAGCCCGTGGCGCGATCCTTCCCGCCCGAGCCCCGACTGCTTCCACCCGCCGAAGGGGATGGGCGCACCGGTAAACGACGCCGTGTTGATCCCGACCATGCCGTATTCGAGCGCATCCGAAAGGCGCATCGCGCGCTTCAGGTCCTGGGTATAGACATAGGCGGCCAGGCCCATCTCGCTGGCGTTGGCCGCGGTGCGGACGTCGTCCTCATCGACGAAGCGCAGGACGGGCGCGACCGGACCGAAAGTCTCTTCCGAGGTAATAAGCATGTCGTGGCGGACATCGACCAAAAGAGCGGGCGCGACGAAGTTTCCGGCCTCCGGTCCGGGGATCGAACCTGTCAGCAACCGGGCGCCTTTGCTGACCGCGTCTGCAATATGGACACGGCACTTCTCGACGATGCTCGTCTTCGTCATCGGCCCGATGTCGACCCCATGCTGGAAGCCGGAGCCCAGGCGCAGCGCTTCGATCCGAGTCTTCAGTCTTGCCACGAAGACATCGTGGATGCCTTCCTGGACATAGATCCGGTTGGCAGCAAGGCAGTCCTGGCCCGAGGTGGTGAATTTGGCGGCGACGCAGCCTTCCACCGCCTCGTCCAGGTCGGCATCGTCGAACACGATGAAGGGTGCGTGCCCGCCGAGTTCCATAGAAACCTTCTTGATCCTCGCCGCGGCCTTGGCGAGCAGAAGCCTGCCGACCTCGGTGGAACCCGTGAAGGAGAACGCACGCACGCGTGCATCGGCGAGCAGGCTGTCCGTCACACGTTCCGGGTCGCCGGTCACCACCTGGAAGACACCCCGTGGCACGCCTGCACGATGCGCTAGTTCCGCCAAGGCGAGTGCCGAGAGCGGCGTTTCAACGGCCGGCTTGACTATGACCGGGCAGCCCGCTGCAAGGGCGGCGGCTGCCTTCCGGGCGATCATGGCGCTCGGAAAATTCCACGGCGTGACCGCGGCGCTGACGCCGATCGGCTGCATGGAAACGAACAGGCGGCTCCCCGGCTTGTGCCCGGGTATCGTCTCGCCGTAGGCGCGCTCGCCTTCGGCGGCAAACCATTCGATAAAGCCGACGCCATAAATAATCTCGGCCTCGGCTTCGGCCAATGGCTTGCCCTGCTCGGCCGTCAGGATGATGGAAAGGTCATGGCTATGGCGTCTGATCAGCTCCGCCCACGACAAGAGTATTTTTCCGCGATCGCGTGCGAGCCTGTCGCGCCAACCGCCAAAGGCGGTATCGGCGGCATCGATCGCCCGATTGACGAGCGCCGCGTCACAATCTCCTACATGGGCTATGACATCGCCAGTCGCCGGATCGGTGACTGCGCTAACGCTGCCATACGCTTGCCATTCCCCATCGACATAGGACCCTTCACGCAGCAACGCCGTATCGCTGAGACCAGCGATGGCCTGCCGTGCCGTCATGATCGTGTTCAACATATCGGACCCGTGCCGTTGTTATTTCAACGAAGCCTAATGGAGCAGCTGCGCAGATTTTATGATGAAACGATTGCGTCGGCGCAGGATTCCTGTCTTATTTTGGCTCGATCAAAGAAATTATGCGGGAAGCCTTATGCGACTTGATCGATTAGACGCGCGTCTGATGAGCATCGTGCAGGCGCACAACCGCCACACGAGCGAAGAACTCGGTGAGATGGTCGGCCTTTCCGCCACTGCGGTGCAGAGGCGCGTCAAGCGCTTGCGAGACGAGGGCGTGATCGAGGCCGACATCTCCATCGTGAAGCCGAAGGCCATCGGCCGCCCAATCGCCATGCTGGTTTCGGTGTCCTTGGAACGCGAGCGGGTGGATATTGTAGACCGCTTCAAGCAGTCCATCCGCCAGACGCCGGAGGTGATGAACGGATACTATGTGACCGGGGATGCGGACTTCGTTCTAATCGTTACGGCCAAGAGCATGGAAGATTACGAGAGCTTTACCCGTAAATTCTTTTATGAGAACCCCGATATTAAGGGGTTCAAGACAATGGTGATCATGGACCGCGTCAAGGTCGGCTTTTCGGTTCCGATCGACCCCGATGACTTCTCATGACCTCTGATGAAGGGTGCTGTTTGGGTTGAGAAGAATCCTATGCCGTCACGGTTCTATTCCTACCCACTGCGGATGCCCAACCAGTGATCTGATCGTTACTGGACAGGACATCACGCGCAGGCGTTGCGATCTCCTGCAGCCTTTTAGGCGCGCTCACCTTTTTGCTGATACCGTTCTTGCGGTCAGATCCTGCAATCCTGACAGCATTTGCGATAATCGGAGCGGCGACATTTGCCCTCTACACCTGCGCCCTGACCATTTTGGGCGAGCGCTTCAGCGGTGGCATGCTGGTTGCTGGCACTGCCAGCTTCTCACTCGCTTATTCAGTCGGATCAGCTTCTTGAATCAATTTAGGCGAACTGCTTCGTAACCCACTGACAAATAACGATTATGTTAGTCGCTGAGGGACGCCGCCTTTTCAACAAGAACAAACAGTTAGCGGGTGGTTCGCCAAGCCATATCCTTCGTATGTTCTCAAATGGTCCGGCGAACCCGAGGACAATAGGGAGGGATGAACCTGTCGATCGGCTCGACACAGTGACAAGATGGTAAGTCCCAATGGCACCGTCTCGACAATGCAGCGCGCGAGTTCCGTGCGCAACAGTAATGAGGTCGGGGGCCAATCCCCCACTCCTACGGCTTGTATTAACATGTCAACAAAGTTCGGAAAACTGGGCGGCCTGGACGCACCGCAAGGGCGGCGTGCACGACATCGCCTTCACCAACGGCCTTGGCCCGCGCCTGCACCACGTCGCCTTCTGGGTGCCGACGCCGCTCAACATCATCGACCTGCTCGATTTGATGGCGACCACCGGCTGGCTGCCGAACATCGAACGCGGCCCCGGCCGGCACGGCATTTCCAACGCCTTCTTCCTGTATATCCGCGACCCCGACAATCATCGCATCGAGATCTACTGCTCGGACTACCAGACGGTCGATCCCGATCTCGAGCCGATCAAATGGGACCTCAAGGACCCGCAGCGCCAGACGCTGTGGGGCGCGCCGGCGCCCAAAAGCTGGTTCGAGGAAGGCAGCGTCTTTGCCGGCATCGACCCGCGCCAGCCCGATCTCTCGGCCTCGCCGATCATCGCGCCATAGTGGATTTCTGTTCGATGACCGCGTTCCTTCGCGCCCCCTCTGTCCTGCCGGACATCTCCCTTACTTGGGGGGAGATCGGCTATTCTCCGGAGTCTCAGCATGAGCGCGACACGGCTGGCCACCTTCACCATCGGCGGCAAGACACGCTACGGCGCGATCACCGGCAAGGGCGTCGTCGACCTGTCGTCCCGCCACGGTCAATGGCCGACTTTGCGCGAAGTCATCGAGGCCGGCGCCTTGCAGCATCTGGCGGAAGAAGCCGACGCCTTCGCGGCCGATTTTCCGCTCGACGCCATCGCCTACGAAATCCCGGTCCCCTCGCCCGAGAAGATCATCTGCGTCGGCGTCAACTTTCCCGACCGCAACGAGGAGTACAAGGACGGCCAGGCGGCACCCTCCAACCCGTCCCTATTCATCCGCTTCCCGCGCTCCTTCGTCGGCCATGGCGCGCCCATGGTGCGGCCACCCGAATCGCCGCAGCTCGACTATGAGGGCGAGATCGTCATCGTCATCGGCAAGGCCGGACGGCGGATCGCCGAGAAGGATGCGCTGGACCACATCGCAGCACTGTCGCTCTGCAACGAAGGCACGATCCGCGACTGGGTGCGCCACGCAAAATTCAACGTCACCCAGGGCAAGAATTTCGACCGCACCGGTTCGATCGGACCATGGCTGGTGCCGTTCACCGACGAGGCGCAGATCGCCGACATCGCGCTCACCACCCGCGTCAATGGCGAACTGCGCCAGCAGGACCGCACCAGCCGCATGATCTTTTCGTTCCGCAAGATCATCAACTACGTCTCGACCTTCACCACGCTTGTGCCCGGCGACATCATCGTCACCGGCACGCCGACTGGTGCCGGCGCCCGTTTCGACCCGCCGATCTGGCTGAAGCCCGGCGACATCATCGAGGTCGAGGCCGACGGCATCGGCCTGCTGCGCAATGGCGTCGTCGACGAAGGTACAGCACAATGACCCCCGACCAAGTCGAGGCCGCCGCCGCGCGGCTGTTCGAGGCCGAACGCGACCGCCGCCAGATCAGGTTGCTCAGTCTCGATTTTCCCGATGCAACGATGGACGACGCCTACCTGGTGCAGGCAGCGCTAGTGAAGCGGAAGGTCGCGTCCGGCCTGACGATCAAAGGCTGGAAGATCGGCCTGACCTCCAAGGCCATGCAATCGGCGCTTGCCATCGACATTCCCGATTCCGGCGTGCTGTTCGACGATATGTTCTTCGATGATGGCGGAACCGTTCCCGCCGGCCGCTTCATCCAGCCGCGCATCGAGGCCGAGATCGCCTTCGTCATCAAGGCGCCGCTCGCTGGCCCGGACCTGTCGATCGACGACGTGCTCGACGCCACCGACTACATCACCCCTGCCCTTGAAATCCTGGACACCCGCATCGAGCGGGCGAACAAGGAAACCGGTAAGGTCAGGACCTTTTTCGACACCATATCCGACAATGCCGCCAATGCCGGCATCGTCATCGGTGGCCGCGCAGCCGGGCCGCGCGAAGCCGATTTACGCTGGATCGGCGCCATCCTCTCGCGCAATGGCGAGGTCGAGGAGACCGGCCTTGGCGCCGGCGTGCTCGACCATCCGGCCAGGGGCATCGTCTGGCTGGCCAACCGGCTGCACCAATACGGCATGCAGATTTCGGCCGGACAGGTGGTTTTGTCAGGCTCCTTCGTGCGCCCGGTCGAAGCGCGCCACGGCGACAGCATAGTCGCCGATTTCGGTCAATACGGGACGATAAGCATCGCCTTCGCCTAATGGTCTTTGGTGCGCGAGCAACTGACCCGGTGTACTGCGGTGTTCGAATTGATCAGGTTTCGATCGTATGCCCGGCTTGTCACCACGGAGTGATCGCAGCTTTGCCCGCTGCGGGCGCGACATCGTCATGACCACGGCAATGGCAAGGTACTTGCCGGTCGGCTGGTGGGACCGATATCAGGAGGCTGCTGTTTCCGTTCGCGCCACTACGCCATCCCATCAGTCTCAAGCAGACCAGCTTCCAACCCTTGCCACGCAAAAAAACGAGTTGACAAAAGCGAATATGAGGAATCGCTTAACATAGAAACTATCTTGTTTTGCCAATAGACAAGAAAGCTCGACGGTCTTTGGGAGGAGACGCCATGCAGCACATGCAGCACCTAGCGGAATTCGGCGGGATGACCGCCACGCAATGGCCTATACATTCCCTGGAGGAGTGGACTGCGGAACTGAAATCGATCTGCGGAAATTTCAACACACAACGGGCCGAGCACACCCTCGTAACCGGCAATGCCACCATACTGGATGCAGGCGGGCTCGACCTGGCGCAGGTGGCGAACGATCTCGACGTGATCCGCCGTGACGTCGCCGATATCAGGATCGACTATAGCGAAAATCTCTTCCTGCTGCTGCAACTCGAAGGGACTTGCGGTATCGAACAGAACGGCAGGCAATCGTTCATTGCCCCGGGCGACTGCATTCTCGTCGATAGCTCCAGCCCGTCGATCTTCCATTTCGGCGGCCGTTTTTCCAACCACCTCTCGGTGCATCTGCCGCGCCAGCTGATCTTGGCCGACAAGTCCACACGGGTCGAAGTTTCGCGCAGGATCGAAGCAGAGGACCCGATGTCGGCGATGCTGCGAGCGGTCGTTGCCAAGCTTCTGAAAACAGACGCAAGCGACAAGCGAGCACCGCATTTACGCGAGCTCCTTTTCAGCGCGACACGCCAGGCTTTCGCGACCGACAGTGAGATGGATGAACCTGTGGTATCGGACAGTTCCGGCGGCAGGTTGGAAGTCGTGCAGATACTCATCGACAGGTATCTCACCGACGAGCATCTGACGCCGCAGTGGCTTGCCGACAAGGTTGGCATTTCGCTGCGGACGCTACAGGAGGACTTCAACGCGCTTGGCACCACGGCGACATCGCTCATACGAATGCGGCGCCTGCATCTCGCTCACGAACAACTGGCTCGGATGAAGAACAACACCAAGGCGACCACGATCGCCGAGGTCGCCTATTCCGCCGGTTTCAACGATATCTCATATTTCAACCGCTGCTTCCGAAAGGCTTTCGACTGCTCGCCGAAGGATGTTCTTCAGCAGTGATAGCGCTGCGCTTTTGTCCTATTCGGGCCGCGTCCGAATCCAAGACAGAAATGGCAGCTTCGATTTGAATGCTCCTCACAGATTGCTTTGGGAGGAGCTCGCATATGAAGCGCTACACGCTGTTCATCGGCGGCAAGCCGGTGGAAACCGCACGCCACGCCGATATCCTTAATCCTTCAACCGGAGAAGTTGTCGGCGCAATGCCGCTGGCCACGGTTGGGGACCTCGACGCAGCTGTTACCGCGGCAGCGGCTGCGTTCGAAAGGTGGCAGTTGAAATCGAGTTCGGAGCTTGCCGACGCCTGCCGCGCCATTGCCGCCAAGATAGAAGAAAATTCGGAAGATCTTGCGCGCCTGTTGACGCTCGAACAGGGAAAGCCGCTCAATGGTCTCGGCTCTCGCTTCGAGATCGGTGGTGCTGTCGCGTGGACCCGCCACACGGCGGAAATCGAGCTGCCCGTCGAAGTCCTGCAGGATACGCCTGAAGGTCGGGTAGAGTTACATCGCAAGCCCATCGGCGTCGTCGGCTCGATCACACCATGGAACTGGCCGGTGATGATTGCCTGCTGGCACATCATTCCCGCAATCCGCGCCGGTAACACCGTTATCATCAAGCCGTCCCCCCAGACGCCATTGTCGACCATTCGCCTTGTTGAGCTGATGAATGAGGTACTGCCGGCGGGCGTCGTCAACGTCGTCACCGGCGAGAACGAGATTGGCGCGGCCATGTCCGCCCATCCAGGCATCGCCAAGCTGACCTTCACCGGCTCCGCCTCCACTGGCAAGAAGGTCATGGCCAATGCCGTCGATACGCTGAAGCGGCTCACGCTGGAACTAGGCGGCAACGACGCCGGCATCGTACTCCCCGACGCCGATCCCCAGGAAATCGCCGAGGGGCTGTTCTGGGGCGCCTTCATCAACAACGGCCAGACCTGCGCCTGCCTCAAGCGGCTCTATGTCCATGACAGCCTGTATGACGCCGTTTGCGAAAGTCTCGTCGCCTATGCAGCCAAAATCCCGGTTGGCGACGGTCTGCTGGAGCAATCAATCCTTGGTCCCGTACAGAACCGTATTCAACTCGACATCGTCGCTTCTTATGTCGAGGATGCACGCGCCAAGGGCGGCCGTGTTCTGATCGGCGGAAAAAGCAACGGTGGGGTCGGCCACTTCTATCCGATCACGATCGTTGCCGATGTCGACCATGGCTGCAAACTCGTCGATCGCGAGCAGTTTGGCCCTGCCCTGCCAATCATCCGCTACACCGACCTCGCTGATGTGATCGCAAAGGCGAACGACAATCCGGCAGGCCTCGGCGGCTCGGTCTGGGGCCGGGATACAGCAAAAGCCAAACAGGTGGCCGGCCAACTCGAATGCGGCACCGTGTGGATCAACAAACATGGAGCAATCCAGCCAAATGCGCCCTTTGGTGGGGTGAAGCAGTCAGGGATAGGAGTTGAATTTGGCGTCGACGGGCTCAAGGAATTCACCACCATTCAGACGATCTTTTGCTGACACCAACGCTGTCGCAAGCGTCTGCCCGCCCGCATCGGAGCAACCCATGAGCGAATTCGACTATATCATCGTCGGTGGCGGCTCGTCCGGCTGCGTAGTTGCGGCCCGGCTGTCGGAAAACCCGCAAAACAAGGTCCTGCTAATTGAAAGCGGCGCACGCGACACCGACAAGTTCATCCATATCCCGGCGACTTTCTTCAAGGTGATCGAGAAGGGCAAGGATGTGCACTTCTACGTGTCCGAACCGGACAAGGGGTTGAATGGCAAGCCCAATATCGTGCCACAGGGCAATGTGATCGGCGGCGGCAGTTCCTTGAACGCCATGATCTATATTCGTGGCCAGCAGCAGGACTACGACACCTGGGCGCAAATGGGGTGCCTCAACTGGTCCTATGACAAGGTTCTTCCGGTGTTTCGCGACGTTGAGGCCAACCAGCGCCTTTCGGGCGAATTCCATGGAGCAACCGGCGAACTCAAGGTCTCCGATCGCCGCTTTGGACATCCTTTGTCCTGGGCCTTCATCCGGGCAGCCCAGGAGGCCGGCCTTCCGTATAACGAAGACTTCAACGGCAAGGTGCAGCAAGGCGTCGGCTTCTACCAGACAACAACACACAACGGCCGGCGCTGGAGCGCTGCGCAAGCCTTCTTGCGCGATGCCGAGAAGCGCTCGAACCTGACCATATTGACCGAAACCCGCGTTCATAAAGTCCTGTTTGAAGGCAGGAAAGCGGTCGGTGTGCTGACCGAGAACGGCGTCACCTATAAGGCCCGGCGCGAGATTGTTCTAACGGCAGGCGCCCTCGCCACACCCAAAATCCTGCAACTCTCGGGCATCGGCGAGGCCAAACATCTGAAGAGCCATGGCATCGATGTGATCATGGATCTGCCGGGGGTCGGGGAAAACTATCAGGATCACCTCGAGGCCACGGTTCAGGCGGAGGTCAAGGATCCGATCTCGCTCTTCACCCAGGACAAGGGGCTGAAGGCAGCGGGCCACATGCTGCAATATCTTCTCACCAAGACCGGCCTCCTCACATCCAATGTTGTGGAGTCGGGCGGCTTCGTCGACACGGCCGGGACCGGCCAGCCGGACATCCAGTTTCATGTCCTGCCAACCTTCATCGGCTTTGCCGACCGCGCCGCGGAACCAGGCCACGGCATTGCCATCGGTCCCTGTTTCCTGAGGCCGCAATCGCGGGGCACGGTCAAGCTGCGTTCGGCCAATCCTAGGGATAGTGCCCTGTTCAACGCCAATTCCTTCTCCAGTCCTGCCGATCTGGACACGCTCGTACGCGGGGTGGAATGGGCGATCCGGATCATTGAAGCCCCTTCGCTCGCCCGCATCGTGAAGCGGCGTGTTCTGCCCACGCCCGGACTGGAGCGAGATCCCGAAGCCCTGCGGCGCTACATCCGCTCGATTTCGAAGACGGTTTTTCATCCTTCGGGCACGGCCAAGATGGGCAGGCCGGACGACCGCATGGCCGTGGTTGGCGAGGATCTCGCGGTCCGCGGCGTAGAGGGGCTACGCGTGGCGGACGCCTCCATCATGCCAACCCTTGTCTCGGGCAACACCAATGCACCGGTCATCATGATCGGCGAGCGGGCCGCCCGCTTCATACTCGGCAAGGACGTCGTCGCTTGAAGGACGGGACCTTTCGGGACGACCTACTGATTTCAACGGTTCTTTGGGAGGAGACAGTAATGAAACGGATAACGATATTTCTCGCGGCCTCAACGGTCGCGCTCATCCTGGCCAGTGGCTCTGCCATGGCCGCACCACGATGTGGGCTGAACACCGGGGAAAAGGCCACCGGCGAGCCGATCAGGGTTGGGGCCGTGGTTGGTCAAACGGGGCCTGATGACTTCTCGTCTTCGGCCGACGCCGCACGCGCCTATTTCAACTGCGTCAATGCCAATGGCGGTATCAATGGCCGCCCGATCGAATATCTGGTCGAAGACGACCAATGGAACCCGGAAGTCGCGAGCCAGGTTGCGACCAAACTGGTAAAGGACAAGGGTGTCGTCGCGCTGGTCGCCAACGGCTCTTTTGTTGAGATGGGCGTCAACGCCAAGCTCTACGCAGAGGAGGATGTCATGGCGATGGCGGCAGCTTGCGCCGTCGCCGAATGCTTTGAGTCGAAGAACATCGTTTCGACCAATGAGGGACCCCTGCCCTCGAGCGTCGGAGCGGCGCAGTGGGCGGTTGCCAATCTGGGTTCGAAGAACGTTGTTTGCATCGGGCTCACCATCCCCTCGGTCGGTCCTTATTCCTGTGGCTGGACCGAGAAGTACATGCAGTCCAAAGGACTCGCTGGCTCCAGCCTTTTGCTCGATCCAGGCGCGGCAGATATGAACGCCTCCGTTCTGGAAACCGTCGCAAGCGGCGCCGACACGGTTCTCGTCAACCTGCCCAGCGGAATGGCCGCGGCCTACCTCAAGGCAGTCGAGGAACAGAACCTGCGTGATAACTTCAAGTGGATCTCCTCGACACCACTTTATGATGCCGACGTCCCCGCTATGCTCGGCGCCTATTGGAATGGCGTCATGAACGTCAATATCGAGCTCACGCCAATCGATGGCACCGGTCCAGATGCCAGCAATTGGCGCGCCATCATGGACAAGTATGCTCGCCCGGAGGATCCGCGCGACACCTTCAGCCAGTCGGGCTATCTCTCCGCTCGCTTCTTCACCGATGCCCTCCTGAAGCTCGATCCGGCGACCATTGATCGCAAGTCGGTTTCAGAGGCGATCCGGGGGATCAAGAACGAGACCTCGGATCTGCTCTGCGGCCCTTACTACGTGGGTAATGGCGACCGACACATGCCTAACCATGCGAATATGATGGTTCAGATTTCGGGCAACGGCTTCAAGGTGGTCGGCGGCTGCGCCGACGTGGACAGCGCGTATCTCGATCCCATCCGAGCCGCGGAAAAAACCCTCGGTATTGCCAACTGAGCGGTGACGACATGAACGTCCTTGGCCTGTTTCTCGTATCCGGCCTTGCCGTCGGCGCACTCTATGCACTCGGCGGCGTTGGACTGGTGCTGCTCAATCGGGCCACTGGCGTGCTCAATTTTGCCTACGGCGCCATCGGCGCCGTGGGTGCCATGGTCGCATGGCAACTTCTTGAATGGCAATGGCCCGAGCCCGTTGCCTGGGTTGCCTGCATCGGCATCGCCCTCGCCCTGTCCGTCTCCTATGGCCGGCTGATCGCGCCGGGTCTCGCGCATCGCGAACCCATCGTCAAGGCGGTCGCCACGCTCGGGTTTGCTCTCGCTTTGCTCGGCGCCATGAACCTCCTGTGGGTGGTTACACCGCGCAAGCTGACACTCGCCCTCGACGGTGCCTCCATGTCGATCCTGGGTCTGAGGATCACCGGAATCCGGATTCTGTCACTGCTCGCGGCTTTCGGCATTACCATCGGAATGGGTGTCTTCCTGCTACGCACCCGTATTGGTTTGATGATGCGTGCGCTCGCCGACAACCGTGAGGTCGCATCGATCCTGGGTACGCCGGTAATCAGGGTGGAGACGATCGCCTGGGGCATTTCAGGCGTGCTCGCTGGTTTCACCGGCTTGATGTTTGCATCCCTGGTGCGACTTGACCCTGCGGTGCTGACCTTCCTCGTCATTCCCATCATCGCGACCACCATCCTCGGTCGCCTTACATCCATACCCGCGACTTTTGCCGGCGGCCTTGCCATCGGCGTCCTTGAAAGCGTGGTCACGCTCTACAAGCCGTTCGCGCCGTTCCGTGTCGCAACACCCTTTATCGTGGCTATCCTTGCCATGATGTGGCTCCAGCGCGGCCGCAGGCTGACCTTTGCCGGACAGGACTGAGAGCATGCAAGCAGCGCAAAAGCCTCTTTCCGGAATTCTGGCACCGTCTGGCATGAGCCCAGCCGGCTTTTCCTCCGGCCGCTATGCACCGCAGCTTTTTTTCGTCGGCGCGGCCATCGTGGTGCCGTTTGTCGCCAGCGCTTTATGGCTCAAAGTCTTGACTGCCGTGGCGATCTACACACTGACCTCCGCCAGCATCGCGGTCCTTTACCGGCGTCTCGGCCTTGTGTCTCTGGCCCAGGTCTCGCTGATGGGATGCGGCGGCTGGGTGGCGCTCCGTTTCGGCCATGGCTTCAAACTGCCATTCGAACTGAACCTTCTTGCCGGCGGCCTCTTTGCCGGGATGATCGGCATGATCCTGGCCTATCCGGCGCTACGAATGCGCGGCCTTTATCTGGCGCTCATCACGTTGATGGCGGCGGGAGGCTTCGGTATCCTCATCAATGTCATTCAGTTCCCCAATGGGGGTGGCGGCTTTACCGGTTTCGAAGTCAAGGCGATCGGTTATCTGCCACGGCCGGCGATCGCACACTCGGACGCGGCCTTCTTCAGCTATTGTCTGATCGTGGTGGCCGTAGGCTTCCTGTTGATAGACATCCATGAACGCAGCCGCGCCGGCCGTGGTTGGGCGCTCATTCGCAAAAGCGAGGCCGCCGCCATGGCCGCGGGTGTCAATGTGACCCTCTACAAAGTATGGGGCTTTGCCCTTTCCGGGTTTCTCGCCGGCATTGCGGGTGCCTTGCTCGCGGGCAATCTCCAACTGCTTGATGCACGCTCTTTCCCGCCCGCGGAATCGGTCATGATCTTCGCGCTGACGGTCGTCGGCGGCGCCTGGCACTGGTATGGCGCTGTGATCGCCGCACTGCTCTATCGGCTCCTCCCGGCCTTCCTCAACAACCTCGGCGTGGACGGCAACGCGGCCTACATCATCTTCGGATTTGCCCTTATTCACGCGCTTTCCACGGCTCCCAGGGGTCTGGCCGGACAACTGGCGGATGGTTTGAAGCGGTTGCGCAAGACGGACCGCAGCGCATGATCTCGATCGAGAATCTATCCGTTGCCTTCGGGGGAGTTACCGCGCTCAATGCGGTCACTGTCGAACTCACACAGCCGGTCTGCGGTATCATCGGGCCAAACGGGGCCGGCAAAACGACCTTTCTCAACGTATTGTCCGGCTTCGTTCTGCCCCAAAGCGGCTCAATCCACATGATGGACACCGACATACTGCCGATGAAACCACATCGGCGGGCTCGCTGGGGCCTGCGCCGTTCCTTTCAGAAGGAACAGGTGGTGGACGAACTGACGGTGGAGGACAACGTCCTCGTCTTGCTTGACCAACTCGGACTGTCGGCGGCCGAACGGCTGAATGCGACGGCTGCCGCGCTGGACTTCGTTGGGCTCTCGGCGCTACGCCGAGCCTCGGCTGGAGGGTTGAATGCTTTTGAGCGTCGGATGATCGAAATCGCGCGCTGCGTCGTGGGACGCCCGCGGGTGATCCTTCTGGATGAACCGGGAGCAGGCTTCTCCCAGGGCGAGGTCGAGAAATTGCGGCAAGTCATCTCCAGTATTTACGACGCAACCAGATCCATCACGCTGCTGATTGATCATGATGTCGACTTGATCCAGGCGGTTTGTCGGGAAACCATGGTGCTCGATTTTGGCTCGTTGATCGCCGTTGGCGACACCGCCAGCGTGCTGACCGATGAGAGAGTCCGCGCCGTCTATCTCGGCATGGAAGACGCCGCATGAGCACCCTGACAGTTCGTGATCTGGCGGTTGATCGGGGCGGCAAGCGTGTCGTCAAGGACCTGTCCTTCACGCTGGTAAGCGGCCAGATCACTGCCCTTCTCGGCCCGAACGGCGCCGGCAAGAGCTCACTCGTTCTGGCGCTCGCCGGTGCGATCCCGATCGCGGCAGGGACTGTCGAAATCGACGGCAAACCGCTCACCGGCAAATCGCCCGAAGCCATCCGCGCGGCTGGCGTCGCCGCCGTGCCGGAGGGACACAGGGTACTCAACGGCCTCAGCGTCGACGACAATCTGAACGCAGCCGGGTTTCAGCTGTCTGCAAGAGGTGCCGCCGAAGCCGTCGCGGAAGTCTACACGATCTTCCCTGAACTGGGCGAGCGAAAGCAACAGCGGGCGGGTACGCTCTCTGGTGGCCAGCAACAGATGCTGTCGCTCGGCCAAGGTCTGGTCGCGCAACCAAAATTCATTCTCGCCGACGAGATGTCGCTCGGCCTTGCACCGCTGATCGTCAAACGGCTGATGGATGTGCTGAGCAGACTGGCCCAGCACGGTACCGGCATACTCCTGATCGAGCAGTTTACCACACTCGCGCTGAAAAATGCTCAGGCGGCCCACGTGATGTCGCGTGGCCGTTTCAGTTTCAGCGGCACGCCCGCGAATCTTCAACAGCAACCGGATATCCTTCATCGGGCCTATCTCGGTTGATGAGCAACCTTTTGCTATCGATGCGTAATGCTCCACGGCGTTCCAGAGGCCGGCCAAACCCTGCAATGTTCTGGGCGATGGTGCCGGCGAAGAGCCTATCATTCTGTAGAACGCAAGCCACCACCTCGTGCTCCTCAGTTGGCTTGATTTCCATGCAATACCCGTTGGACGGCCGTCTGTTCAAGGTCGGAATCCGAATGCCCTGTTCATCAAAGCGATGAAGGTGCAGCCGGTCAGGTGTCATGCGTAGCGTTCCTTCCTTGAGGCCATGGTGCCCTGCGAGGCGTATGATAATTTCTCCGGCATCGGATTCCACATGGGCGATTGTCTCCGGGTTTGAACGCGGGGGGCGGAACCCGCCCGACCGGGCTGTGACCGCAAGACGCCGGTAGGCATACCTCGGACGACTAAATCGGTAAGGCATGCCTGCGACAATTCGCAAACGGCATGCTTCGGCCAAGAAGGATCGCCCGCTCTCGTGAGCCAAGATCAGAAATCTTCCCGTATCGTTCCGTATGGTCTCGCCGTTATCAAGCAATCCGCGTGTCTGTGGCGGGACAGTAGCAGGGCGCGCGTCTGGGCTCCTCGCGCGCAGGAGCTTGTCGGCACTAATTTTCCTCACAGCGGGAACTACGCCGTTGTCCTACACAACGCCCCTGATTTCGCCGGGCCGGCTTTCGAAGTCGAAAAGCCTCTGGGTAGCGAGGGCAGCGGCGCCCCGCGCCCAGGAATCGTGGGCCCAGTCCGGCGTGATCGGCGGCGGCGCCCACATGGCATAGCGCCCCAGCGCGTTGCGCATAGGCTCGAAGAGATAGTCGCCGAAGCTGACCGCTTCACCACCCCCGACGATGACCTCCGGATCGATGATGTTGCAGAAGCCGCCCAGGAACCTGCCGATGCCTTCGCCCGCTTCACGCAACAAATTCACCGCCGCCTCGTCGCCGGCCTTGGCCGCTTCGAGCATGTCGTAGCGGTCAACCTCGCGTGAGAGGCCTTTCGCCTCACGCCACCGTTTGACCAATGCCGGCTCGGAGAAAAACGTTTGAAGGCAGCCATGGCGGCCGCACTCGCACAATGGCCCATTCGGATCGTAGATGGAGTGCCCCATCTTGCCCGCGGCCCCATTCGCGCCGTGATGCACGGCGCCGTCGACCACCACAGCGCAACTGATGCCGGCGCCGATCGCCAGCGCGCCGACAGTGCGGTGATGTCGGCCGAGGCCGAACAATTGCTGCGCCAGCGCGAATGCGTTGGTGTCGTCGTCGGCCCAGACGGGCACATTCACGAGGTCGGCGAGCATGGCCGCGATCGGCACGTCGGTCCAGTTGAACCGGTGACTGAGCCGGCAAACGCCATTGTCGATGACGCCAGGCACCGCGATGCCGATGCCGCTGAGCTGCGCGCCGATCGGCGCATCGCGATCCGCAAGCAATACCTTGACGGCAGCGGCACAGGCAGCGACCACGCCCTGCGGTGACTGATCCGGCACTGCGACCTGCTTGGAAACAAGGGGTGTCGTGGCGAGGTCAGTCAGCACGCAATCGATCGCACCCACCATCAGCTTGAACCCGACAACGAGGCGACCCGCATAGTTGATGTTGATCGGGATGGGCCGCCGCCCCGGCGCTCCGACGCTGGCTTCTCCCTCGACCAGGATGTTCTCGGTCAACAGGTCGGAAACGACGAACGTCACCGCCGCCGGGCTCAATCCGGTGATCGCGGCGATCTCGGCGCGGCTGATCGCCCCTTCCCTTCGCAGCAGGTTGAGGATCAGTCGGCGATTGATCGAACGCGACGTCTGCTGGTCACCTTTGAGTTTCATTTCTGCCTTCGCCTGCTGGCCATGGAATTGACGTGGGAAGAATCGTCTCGTCTGAAGATGGAACTTCTCATCTCACGAGGCCAACGCGACAGGGCGATCACGACATACGAGACCTGCAGAAGCATGCTGAAGAGGGAGTTCGGCGTCGAACCTACCCTGAAAACAACGCGCTTTTGGCAATCCCTGGTCGTTGCTGCCGACACCGCTTCAAATGTTTACTCAGCAGGTGGTATTTCGATTGGCCAACGCCTTGAGCGACCGCCCACATGCATGTCGGAGCGCAATTGTGCCATTGAACCCGACCCCTGCCTTAAACGGACACTTTTGCTGGCTTTGAAGGCGCCGCAAAGCTGGCGGCATAGCGCTGGGCGATGGTCGCGCATACGAACAGCTGGAATTGGTGGTAGAGCATCAGCGGCAGGATGATGAAGCCTGTCGAATGGCCTGCGAACAAGATGTTGGCCATCGGCACGCCACTGGCTAGGCTCTTTTGCGATCCGCAAAACAACAGGCTGACTTCATCCTCACGGGTCAGCCCGATTGCGCCGGCCGTGTTCTTCAGGATGAGCAGGACAAGTATCAGAAGGCTGAGGTCGAGCGCTATCACAAGAGCCAGCGTCGACGCATCAACTTTGCCCCAGATGCCGGCGACGACACCCGCGCTGAAGGCTGAATAGACGATCAAAAGGATCGAACCCCGATCGACGATCATGCTCAGCAGCGCGTTCTTTTCGATCCACGCACCGATCAGCGGGCGCATGATTTGACCGGCGATAAACGGCAAAAGCAATTGCACGCAAATTGCGATCACGGCGTTGGCGTCGAGCTTCATGCCATTGATCGACAACAGAAGCGCTGCGAGGGCCGGCGTGAACATCACGCCGAGGATGTTGGACAGCGACGCCGCGCAGATCGCCGCGGGCACGTTGCCACGCGCCAGCGCTGTCAGCGCGATAGAGGACTGCACCGTTGACGGCAAGATGCTGAGATAGACGAGGCCGAAGACAAGTTCGTCCGGTAGCCAGGGTTTTGCAATCGTTACCAGCGCAAAACCCAGCATGGGGAACACCAGGAAGGTAGCGGCGACGACCAATAGTTGCAGGCGCCAGTTGGCGATGCCGGCCATGATCGCCTGGGTCTTGAGTTTTGCGCCGTAGAGGAAGAACAGAATTGCCACTGCGGCTGAACTCAGCTGCGAGACGAACTTGGCCGCCGGACCTGATGCGGGAAGCACGGTGGCCAGCAAAACCGTTGCCAGTAGCAAAAGCATATAGGTGTCGATGGGAAGTTTCTTCAGCATCTTGGAATTCGCTCCAGTCGTGGGCCGCTCTAGAGTCCGAGAGCACAACCGTCCTTGCGTGGCTCTGACCCGCCGAGCAGCGTCCCGTTAGCCCAATCGATGCGGACTGCCTGCGCACCGCCGATAGGATCTATTGCAGGAATAATCTCGAAACCGCGTCGGCTAAGTTCCGCTGCAGTGGTACGGTCGAGGCCGTGTTCGGCCTGGACGTTCATCGTACCACTGACGGGAACGACCCTTGGCAGATCGATCGCCTCCTGGAGATCCATGCCAAAGTCGAGCGTTTTCGAAAGCAAGTGGGCGTGACCCATCGCCTGGTAATAGCCACCCATCACGCCGAAAGGCATTTCGGCCCGACCGTTCTTGACAAGCAAGCCGGGGATAATGGTGTGCAAAGGGCGCTTGTTTGGCCCCACTGCATTGGGATGCCCGGGTTCCAGCGAAAAGCTTTCCCCGCGATTGTGCAGAACGACGCCGGATTTGGGGGAAACCAGGCCCGAGCCAAAGCTGTCAAAAATCGAATTGATGAAGCTGACAGCGTTGCGGTCCCTGTCCACGACCGAGATGTAGACGGTGTCGCTGTGCAGGGGCATATCGAATGCGGGCAGATCCGTGCGCGCGCGCTTCAGGTCTATCATACCGGCCAGGCGGTCGGCCCAAGCGTCAGACAGCATGTCGTCCACGGGGATTTGGGAATGGTCCGGATCCGCGACGAGCAGGTCACGCGCGGCGTAAGCGAGGCGCGTCGCCTCGATTTCCAAATGAAGCCTGTCTGCGGATTGGGGATCACCCTTGGCGTCGAAGCGGGAAAGAATGTTCAGGATCATCAGGGCTATGACGCCCTGGCCGTTTGGCGGGCACTCATACACCTGATAGCCTCGAAACTCGGTGCTTATCGGGGTTACATATTCGCCCTTTGCCGTGGCGAAATCTTCGAGTGTGTGCACCCCTCCGATGCCTTGAAGATACATGACCATGTCTTCGGCCACAGGACCGGTGTAGAATGCGTCTCGTCCCTGCCTGGCTACAAGCCGCAGGGTGGCCGCCAATTCCGGCTGGCGATGCACCTCTCCGACGCGTGGCGCTCGACCGCTTGGCAGGAAGATCCGTCTGGCCGTCACATCGCAGGCCAGAAGTTCTTCTTCCAGCGCCCAGTCTCTGTGGACACGTGGCGAAATGGCGTAGCCTTCCTCGGCAAAACGGATGGCTGGCGCCAGGATGCGGTCGAAGGGCAGATGACCGTGATCTGTGTGCAATCTAGTCCAGGCATCGATTGCTCCGGGTACGGTAACCGAGCCGGGAGAGTTGCGGTCTACCTTCGTCATGCCGCGATCAAGAAACCAGTCGACGGTCAGCGCCGAGGGTGTCCTGCCCGATCCATTGTAGGCGATGACCTTGTCTGAACCGTTTTGCGACAAAAGCGCAAAGCAATCGCCGCCGATGCCGGTAGAGGCCGGTTCGACCACACACTGTACCGCGCAGGCTGCGATGGCAGCATCCATGGCGTTGCCGCCTGCTGCCATGATCTCGATCGCCGTCAGGGTTGCTGAGGGATGAGAGGTTGCAGCCATGGCCTCGCGGGAGACGACGACTGAGCGCGTGGGTTTCTCAAAATTTCGCATGCTATGCCCTTCCGATCGTGCTCAAGAGGCCACGCCGCCGCTCATCATTGAGGGGATGCGCCGCAGATGCCGCGACATCGCGTATTCGAGTGCGGCCAAGGCACGGATGACGGCGAAGTTTAGGGTGAGATAGATTGCGCCGGCGCACATGAAGACCTCAAAGGCGCGGTAGGTTTGCGAAATGAGACCCTGGGCAATCCCTGTCACCTCCATCAGCGTCACGATGGAGGCAAGAGAGGTTCCTTTGACCATCAGGACGATTTCATTGCCGTAACTTGGCAAGGCCTGGCGAAACGCTAGTGGCAAAATGACATGGCGGTACGTTTGGTACCTGGACAAGCCTAAGGAACGAGCTGCCTCAACAAGGCCGCGCGGAACAGATTGAATGCCACCCCGCAGAATCTCACTGCCGTAAGCGGTGGTGTTCAGTGTCAACGCGATTACAGCGCACCAATAGGGTTCGCGGAACACACCCCAAAGGCCAATTGCGGCCAATTGCGGACGGAACTGGCCGATGCCGTAGTAGGTCAGAAATATCTGCACCAGAAGCGGCGTTCCCCGGAACAGCGCGACGAAACCGCGGATGGGCAAAACGACGATGCGAGATGCAGACTGTTGGGCGAGTGCCAATGTCAGAGCGAGAACAAAGCCGACCAGAATGGACGTAAGGGCGAGTTCCAACGTCAGCGGCAGGCCGCTGAGCAGCTTGGGCAGGATCTCCGCAAAGAAACCGAAATCAATCATGCCGAACGCACCCGCCATGGCGTCTTTCGCTCCAAGCGGTAAAAGGCATTACCTGTCACGGAAGCAATAACCAGGTAGAGCAAAGCAGCTGCGATGTAGAAGACAAACGGTTCGCGAGTCGACCCAGCGCCGATCTGCGCCTGTCGCATCAGTTCGACCAGACCAATTACGGATATTAGCGAGGAGTCCTTCAGAACCAGTTGCCACACATTGCCAAGACCCGGCAGCGCGTATCGCAGGAGCTGGGGGAAAGTGACATGACGCAGACGCTGAAACCGGTTGAGACCAAGCGAGCAAGCGGCATCGTGCTGGCCTTGATCTATCGCAAGGTAAGCGCCTCGATAAACCTCGGCCTGATAGGCACCCGAAATGATTGCGATGGCCAATGTGCCGGTCGCGAAGGCTGGTACGCCGACGAAGCCGGCTCCACCCAGGAGATGACCTATCGAGGTCAGGACAACACTTCCCCCATAGTAGAGCAGATAAATGGTCAGCAGGTCGGGCACGCCTCTGAAAACCGTGCAGTAGCCGAGAGCCAGAGCCCTCGACACACGAGACTTGTGCAAACGTCCTGCCGCCGCCAGTGCGCCAAATACTGCGCCCAGAGCAAAGCCCAGAACCGATAGAAGCGTGGTAACCGAGGCAGCCATCAGAAGAGCAGGCCCCCAGCCTCCATGCGCGAAGCCAAGCAGCCGGATTGCGTCAATCATCAATGCCTCCGCGAGGCGGGCGGCTCAGTCCGCAGTGCAAGGAATGGCCGCTCGCTGACACGCGTTTACTTTACGGGCGTGACGTCGCTCTTGAGCCATTTCAGAGACAGAGTTTTGATCGTGCCGTCCGCGATGGCGGCATCGATCGCACCGTTGAACATTTCTTTGAGCTTGCTGTCCTCCTTGCGGATGCCGGCACCGGATCCAAGGCCGAAGAAGCCTCCGACAAATCCCGGTCCTGCGAGCGTATAGTCGCCGTACTCCGGTTTGCTGAGTGTGGCGGCAAGAGCTGTCTGTTGCGCGAAGAGTGCATCGATGCGACCGGCGGCAAGGTCGAGGTCGTGTTGCTCAGTGGTTTTGTACTCACGAATCTCGGCAACGTCGGAAAAGTATTTCTTCAGGAATTCAAGGTTCGCCGTTGCGGCCTGGACGCCGATGATCTTTCCTTTCAGCAACGGCTTGAGCTTGTCGATTTCGGCTTGCGCCGCGGCCTGATCTTCGAGCTTGAATCTCTGGCTGGAAACCCCCAGCTTGCCCAACTCGCTATCCTTGGCGACCGCGAAGCCCGAGGGGTCCACGGCATAAGGCTGAGTGAAATCGATGACCTTCAGACGCTTTTCGGTGATGAACATGCTGGCCATGATGACGTCGAATTTGCCGACGGTCAGTGCCGGGATCATGCCGTCCCAATCCTGTGCAACGATCTTGCATTCGATCTTCATGCGCCCGCACAAATCATTGGCGAGATCGACCTCGAAGCCGTCCAGTTTGCCGTCGGCCGTTATGAAATTCCAAGGAGCGTAGGCTCCTTCCGTGGCGATGGTAATCGCCTTGGGAGCGTCTTGTGCCGCGACGCTGTGGATGAGCCCCAGCAAGGCCGTTGCAATGGCTGCAATGCGAATCACTTTCATGTCATTCTCCTCATTGTGTGGTAGTTCCCTTTGGTCGTGCCGGTTATGTCTCGGCTTCGACCCGTTGCTGATGGTATTGATCTAGCGGCGGCCAGGACTTGCGAAGTCAGCCAACAGCGGCGCGGTCTCGACAATATGGTCGCGCATGACGATCTCAGCCTTTTGGGCATCACCTGACCGCAGCACCTCAATCAGAATCTCGTGCTCGGCGCGCGCGCTGACAGGCTTGTCGACATAGTCGAACCAGATGCGCAGGTAGGGCTCGATCCCGACGTGCAGGCTGGCAATTTGCCTGACCAGCTTGGGTCGGTTGCTCAACTGGCAAATCTGCAGATGGAAGGCCTGATGGCGCACGACCCAGTCGCTGCCCCCGGTCTGGCTGGCACGCTCCATACGGTCCAGATGGCGCTCCAGCTCTTCAAGCACCTCGGCATCGATATGCGGCATGGCAAGCCTTACCGCCAGCCCTTCAAGGACCGATCGTATTTCGAACGTTTCGTAGATTTCGTCGACCGTAAGGCCGGCTACGATGCATCCCCTGTTAGGGCGAATGACCACAAGACCTTCGGAAGCGAGTCGACGGAAGGCTTCTCGAACCGGCATGCGGCTCATCCCGATTTCCGTCGCGATCTCCTCAGGGATAAGCCGGTCTCCGGCCCGGTAGCGTCCCGTCCTGAGGCCGTACTGAATGTGGCGATACGCCTCTTCCTCGGCAGTAGCGGCACCCAGCGGCTCAATCGAGTTTACTACCATGTCTTTTGTTCACCTGAATTTGTGTATCCACTTATCCACTTGCCCGTAAGCGTGTCAAGCGCGCGAGCTGGAGGAGTCCTTGACCAAGCCGCGAAGCATTTTCACTTCATCAAGGGTGGTACGGGAGATCGCCAAAGTCGTCGCATAGGAGTCCAACTCTGCCCGGATGTCGAACACGTTCCGCGGTATCGTTTCGTCAAATTGAACCACCGCAAATCCCGTGCGGGGACGTTCGACCACGCTTGCCTGTTCTCCAAACGCATCGATCAAGGACGGTTTGAGTGGCCGCGCCTGGCCGAGCCAGGCGGCACGGTTGGCGATGCTGTTTCCAATGCTTTGCGTAACCCGCGAACCGATCCTGATGACCGGTCGTTCCGGATTCAGCCCTTGCGCTCCTGAAGGCTGTTGCCGCCGTCGACCACCAGCAGGGCGCCGTTGACGTAGCTGGCGCCTTCCGATGCCAGGAACACCACCGCTGCGGCAACCTCGTCCGGTCGCCCGGCCCGCGCCGGTGGCGTGTTGAGGGCAGCTTGCCGCTCCATTGCGCTCGACGAGCCTGTTTCGATCCAGCCGGGGGCCACGGCATTGGCGGTGATACCGCTTTTTGCCACTTCGAGTGCCAGCGTGCGCGTCAGGCCGACCATGCCGGCCTTGGCGGCGGAATAGGCAGCGGTGCCTTCGAAAGACACCAGCGGCCCGGTAACCGACGCCACATTGACGATGCGCCCATAGCCTGCCTCTACCATCGCCGGCAGAAACGCCCGGGTGACCAGGAACGCGGTCTTCAGGCTGACGTCGATCCCTTGGTCCCAGTCGGCCTCGGTCATGGCGAGAAACGCCTTGTCGACCGAGGGCGATGCCAGCGAGCCCATGCCGGCATTGTTGACCAGGATGTCGACAGCGCCGATATCCGCGCGCAGCCGCGCGACTTCGGCTGCGATGGTGAGATCGGCGACCACGGCCTTGGCATCGATGCCTTCGGCGCAAAGCGCGGCGGCGCGATCGAGTACGCGCGCGCTGGCACCGTTCAGGAAAACGGCATGACCGGCCAGGCCGAGCTGCCGCGCAATGGCAAAGCCGATGCCGTCGGCAGCACCCGCCCCGGTGATCAGCGCACGCTTGGTGATAGAAGAAGGCATGGTCAAATCAGACTCCGCGGGTTCCGCCGCCGCGGTCTTACCACGCACGTTGGGCGACGATACTGCGAAGATTTCCTTTGCAACATCCAGCGCCGCTTTGCGTTCTCGAAATGCCGAAGCCGGCGGCTGACGCAATTTAGAGATGTTGCCTTGACCCCGCACTAGCGTCTACTGCATCTGCCAGTGGGAGCGTCACAAATGGCGAGAAAGTCTGTCCGACGCAAGTCAACGATTTATGATATCGCGGTGGCGGCTAATTCGTCTCCGACAGCGGTCAGTCTCGTCCTCAATGGCTCGTGGCAACAGCACCGGATCAAGGCGGAAACCGCAGCGACGATCCTCGACTGGGCTGAGCGCCTCGGCTATGCCGTCAACCTCAAGGCACGAGGATTGCGGCTTTCCCGATCCGGGCTCGCCGGAATGATCTTGCCACACTATCGCAATCGCTTCTTCGCCGGATTGGCCGAAGCCTTTGAAGCGGAGTCGCGCGTCCGCCGCTTGTGTCCGATCGTCGTCAGCACGCATCGCAATCCTGATAACGAGTTGAGCGTGACGGAAACCCTATTGGCTCAGCAGGTCGAGTTTCTGTTCCTTGCAGGCGTTCGCGACCCCGATCCACTGAATGATCTGTGCCGGGCAGCGGGTGTCCGGTGCATCAACATCGACCTTCCTGGCCGCCGCGCTCCCTCAGTTGTTTCTGACAACTACGGAGGCGCCAGGGCGCTCACCGAGACCATTGTTCAGAAGCTGAAAGAACGAGGGGGCTCCACCGAAGATCTCTTCTTCTTTGGCGGAGTTGCCGATGATGACGCAACACGAAGCCGTTTGCTGGGTTTTCACGATGTCCTGGCAGCCCACGGGATTGTTGCGGGCCCGGGCACGATTGACTGCTGCGGGTATGCACCGACAAATGCTGCCCGGTCTCTCGCTGCACGATACGCTCAGCTTGGGCACCTGCCCTCAGGTATGTTCGTCAACGGCGTCACGGCTCTTGAAGGAACATTGCGGTTCACTTCGACACTGGCCTCAAGTGAGCTTGGACGCATTGTTGTCGGAAGCTTCGATTGGGATCCGTTCGCGGCGCATTTGCCCTTCGACGTGACCATGGTCCGGCAGAATGTCGAGGTGATGATTGCTGAAGGATTTTCGCTGCTCGAGAATTATTCAATAGACCATTTTCCGCTGGTGACCGTACCGACCAGCTTTGGGCGAACCGGAGAGCATGACGGCGCCCAGGAAGATTGGGATTCGGCATCCATCGACCACTAGCAATTCCTTGTCACAAGACATCGTTGCAGAAGTTCAACTCCGTTCATCAGTGCTTCGGATCTGGCAGCACCGCCTCTACCCAAGGCTCGCGGGCATCGCAGGTCGTTTCCGCGGGTGCAGCCTGATTGCGGTAGGGCAGATCGTTTACATCAATCGAGAAATGTTTTTTTGACGCTGGTGGTCGGATAGCCCTTGCTAAATCTATTTAGCACCTTGACCGGCCGGCATTCAGGGTCTTTTATGGCGCGTTCTGGGAGGAATGCGGCGCCGAGTGCGTCAATGCCGTCGGGCACAAAGCGGCGGGCCAAACAAAGCCCAAAAACTCGTCAATCAGGGAGGAACTAAATGTTCGCAAAAACTATACTCGTGGCAGCGTTCGGCGCAGCCCTTTCGGTCGTCGCAATGGATGCTGCGCTGGCAAAGGACGTCAAGGTTGGAGTCGTCGTGAAGATCGGCGGTATTCCTTGGTTCAATGCTATGGAAACGGGAATAAAGGAAAAGTCGAAAGAGCTTGGTGACGACGGCTTCATGGTCGGGCCGACCAGCGCCGATCCGGCACTTCAGGTCCGCGCGATCGAAGACCTGATAGCTCAGGGCGTCAACGTAATTGGCGTTGTGCCGAATGATGCAAACGTTCTCGAGCCAGTGCTAAAAAAGGCGCGCGACACGGGCATCAAGGTCATAACTCATGAATCGCCAGACCAGGTGAACGCTGATTGGGACTTCGAGATGGTCTCGTCCGTTGGCTTCGGTGAGGCTCATGCCAAGCTGTTTGCCGAGAAAATGGGCGGCAAGGGCAAGTATGTCGTGTACGTAGGTTCTCTTACCGTACCCGCACACAATGCCTGGGCCGATGCTGCAATCGCCTATCTGAAGAAGAACTTTCCCGACATGCAAATGGTTGGCGACAGATACGGCGTCGCCGAAAGCGCCGATGACAGCCGGAAGACGGCTCTGGACGTGCTTGCCGCCAACCCGGATCTCGGCGGCTTCCTGACGTTCGGCAGCCAGGGACCGATCGGCGCCGGACGCGCGATCGAGGAGCAGAAGCTGGGTGACAAGGTTGTTCTTGTCGGATCATTCTCGCCTAGCCAAGGCAGCGCCATGCTCAAGTCCGGCATTATCGATGGCGGCTATATGTGGAATCCTCTGGAAGCAGGCAAAGTATTCGTAACGATGGCTGATTTTCTGGCGGGCGGCGGTGAAATCACCGACGGCATGACGATCGAGGGTCTGGGTGTCGTTCACCCTGACTTCAAAACCGGCACCATCATCGTGGACGCTGTGCAGCCTATCACGGTCGAAACGGTCGATGGTCTTGCGGCCCTAGGGCTTTAGATGGCGGACCATGGCTGGCGTGCCGGGGTGGCAGATCGATCCCGGCACGCCCCATCCTTGTCATTTCAGAAGGGCCTGCCGTGAGCCTTGTCGCATCTACGACGCAGGACCTCCCATCGGTTCTGTCGTTTAGCAACATAAGCGTTACATTTGGTGGCGTTAGAGCCCTCCAGAATGTCGCCTTCGAGGTTCTCCCGGGCGAAGTGCAATGCATCGCCGGTGAGAACGGCAGCGGCAAGAGCACCCTGATCAAGGTAATCACCGGCGTTTGTCAGCCGCTAGCCGGCGCAAACATGTCGATCGCCGGCAAGTCCGTCGACATCATGTCGCCGGCTGCGGCGCGCAGCGCCGGGGTGGAGGTCATCTGGCAGGACCTCGCACTGTTTCCTGAAATGACAGTCGCTGAAAATATCGGGATCAGAACTGTGCTCGGCAACATGCCTCGGCTCGTCGATCATTCGCGCATTCGCGAGGTGGCGCGAGGGCTGTTGGCGCGGCTTGGGGCCGACCTCAATGTCGACGCGCCCCTGCGTAGCTTCGCCATCGCCCAACGTCAGATCGTCGCCATCGCCCGGGCGCTGGCCGGCGATGCGAAGGTCATCTTCATGGATGAGCCGACATCGTCGCTTACTCAATCGGAAACAGACCGGTTGCTCGCCATCGTTCGAACCCTCTGCGACGAAGGCATGGCCATCGTCTTTGTCAGCCACCGCCTCGCAGAAGTTCTGGAGATTTCGAGCCGCGTCACCGTTCTGCGCGACGGAAAGGTCGTCGGGGTGTTTGCGACCGCCGGAATGACCCAGTCACGCCTCACGGAACTGATGACCGGCAAGACGTTTGACCGAACCGTGAGCACAAGAAACCTGAGCGGTTCACCGGTTGTATTGAAGATCGATCGATTGACCCGCGCAGGCGACTATGACGACGTGTCTCTGACAATACGGCGCGGTGAAACGCTTGGCCTGACCGGACTACTCGGCGCCGGTCGCACAGAACTCGCGCTTTCGATTTTCGGCATGCTGCGCCCGGATCGCGGCAGCATCTCACTCAACGGGGCGGTTCTTCATCTGAACTCCAACCGCGACGCAATCCGCGCAGGGATTGGCTACCTCTCCGAAGACCGGCTGTCCCTTGGTCTCATCCAGCCGCAGTCGATCGCCGACAACGCCGTTATCCCGGTGCTCGACAAGATCCTTGATCGCGGGCTGATCTCCTCAGAGAAGAAGGATGCGCTCGTCAATCATTGGATCGAGGAACTGGCGATAAAAATCGGGCGGCAGACCGATGCGATTTCCACGCTCTCGGGCGGCAATCAGCAACGGGTGGCCATCGCCAAATGGCTGGCGGTCGGCCTGAAGCTGATCATTCTTGATTCGCCAACCGTGGGGGTAGACGTTGGCGCGCGTGCCGGCATCTTCGAGATTGTCGCCAAGCTCGCTGCCAAAGGCCTGGCTATTCTGCTGATATCCGATGAAGTACCGGAAGTCTATTTCAACGCCGATCGTATCCTTCATATGGCCGCGGGCAAGATAGTCGCCGAATACGATCCGCACGCCGTCTCGCTCGGTGACCTGGAAGCTGCCGTCTATGCATAACCGCGGCAAGCTCTTCCGGGCTCATCCCACCGAGACATGGCTCATTGTGGTTCTTCTCATCATGAGCGCAGGTCTCTCCCTTGCGAGCGACAAATTCTTCACCATCGCCAATCTCTTCAACCTGCTCAACACAAGCTCGACAAACCTGATCTTCGCGGTTGGGCTGCTGGTGGTGTTGATCGCGGGGGGCATCGACATTTCCTTCGCTGTGGCCGCGTCAGTGGTTCAATACGTCGTGGCGCTGGCTCTTGCCCAAATAGGCGGTGGCGATTGGTTCATCGGCCTCACCTTGGCGGCAATTGTCGGGATAGCCCTGGGTGCGATAAACGCCGCCCTCATCTACTATTTCCAGATCATTTCCATCGTTGTCACCATCGCTACCTTCAATATCTTTTTCGGCCTGCTGATGTTCTTCACGCATGGTGTATCGATCTACAATCTGCCGGCCTGGTGGACGCATCGCACTGTGCTTTTCGAGTTCCAACAGGCGAATGGCAATTGGGCCGAGCTAACCCTGCCGGTTGCGATCATGGCGGTCTGCGTCGCCGCGACCTGGGGGCTTATCCGGTATACGACCACCGGACGGCAGCTATACGCCTTTGGCGACAACCCGGAGGGCGCCCGTCGCCTCGGTATCAACATCGCGGCAATGCACTTCATTGCCTTCGGCTGGCTTGGTTTGATGGCAGGAATCGCTGGACTTGTGCAGGTGCACTATTCCCAGGAAGTCGTGCCCAACGCGCTGGTGGGTCGCGAACTGGACGTGCTCGCAGCCGTAGTCCTCGGCGGTGCCAGACTGGGTGGCGGGCGCGGCACCGTGCTTGGTTGCATCCTTGGGGTGTTTCTTGTGTCAGTGACGCAAAACGGGCTGAACCTCCTCGGCATCTCGCCCTATGCTTTCAAGATGATCGTCGGGGCGATCATTCTGATCGCCATCACGCTGTCCAATGCGCCGCTCGGGCACATTCTGGCCAGCCTGCGGCAGAGAATGGGCACATGACCCAGCGCGTGCTCGAAACTGCAGCGCTACGGCATGGATTCTTGCGCCGTCTCGCCGGCAAGCTGGGCGCCGAGAATATTGGACTTTTGCTAGCATTGATTTTGGTGATTGGATTCTTCGGGTCTCTCTCTCCGCGGTTCCTGTCCAAAGCTACTTTTGAATCGGTAGCCTTCCAGTTGCCTGAACTTGGACTGCTTACGCTCGCTATGTTGATGCCAATCATCTCGGGCGGCATCAATCTCGCCGTGACGTTTACGGCCAATCTCTGCGGCCTCACGCTCGCCTGGGTCCTTCAGGCCAACGGAGGACCTGACGCAAGCATCTATGCCTTTCTACTCGGTTCGGTGCTTGCAGTCGGTGTTGGCACCGCAAGCGGCTTGGTCATGGGTCCGGTGATCGCCTATACCGGCGCGCACCCCATCCTCGTTTCGCTCTCGGTGATGATTTTCCTGCGCGGCCTTGGCGAGTTCCTGACCCGCGGCGCAGATATTTCGGGCTTTCCCGAATTCATCCAGCCGCTCGGTCACGGCAGCGTCGTCGGCATTCCTGTCCCGCTGCTGATACTGCTCGGCGCAGTCGTCGTCTGGCATATCTTGATGACCCGAACCAAGCTTGGTTTTGCAAACTACATGGTCGGGTCCAACATCGAAGCGACGCGCTATTCCGGCATCTCGACGCGACGGGTCATCATTCTGATCTACGCGCTGTCTGGCGCCATGTGTGCGCTGGCCGGAATTATCATGATGGCACGGTTCAATTCAGTCCGAGTCGGCCATGGCGAGTCCTACGTGCTGATTACTGTGCTTGCCTGCTTCTTGGGCGGGGTGAACCCGTTCGGCGGCTTCGGCAAGGTCGTTTCGGTCTTCCTCGCCCTCATCGTTTTGCAGTTGCTTTCTTCGGGACTGAATCTCTTGGGCGCCAGTCAGCATCTGGCCACGGCCATTTGGGGCATCATGCTGATCGGCGTCATGATCTTGCGGTGGGCTGCCGGGCAGCTCAATTTCATGAGGATAACACGATGAAGGGTTTTGGCGTTCATACGAGCATGTGGACGAGCGGTTGGTCCGTAGAGGGCGCCGAGCACACTGTAGCGGCGGTCAAGAAATACGATCTCGATTTCATCGAAATTTCACTGGCCGATCCATTTTCTTGCGATGCCGATCACACCCGCAAGCTGCTGGCGGCAAATGGCATGCAGGCAGTGTGCTCGCTCGGGCTTCCCGAATATGCGTGGGCATCTCGCCATCCGCAGGAAGCGATCGACTTTCTCAAGGTGGCTATCGACAAGACGGCCGATATCGGAGCCCAGGCGCTATGCGGCGTAATCTATGGCGGCATCGGCGAGCGCACCGGCGTGCCACCGACGCAAGACGAACTGGATAACATCGCGAAAGTGATGACGGTCGCGGCCGCGCAAGCCAAGTCTCGAGGGATCGAACTCGGTGTCGAAGCCGTGAACCGCTATGAGAACCACATCATCAATACTGCGGCGCAGGCGGTGGCTCTAATCGAACGAGTCGGCGCCGACAATATGTTCGTGCACCTTGACACCTACCACATGAATATCGAGGAAAAGGGTATGGGCAACGGTATTATCGTAGCCCGCGATTATCTCAAATATATCCATCTCTCCGAGTCTGATCGCGGCACCCCGGGTGAGGGTAATTGCAATTGGGATGAAACGTTCGCGACGCTGGCGGCGATCGGTTTCAAGGGGGGGCTCGCGATGGAGAGCTTCATCAACATGGATCCGCTTCTGGCGTTTGGTCTCAGCGTGTGGCGTCCAGTGGCCGAGAGTGAAGCGGTGGTGATGGGCAATGGTCTGCCGTTCTTGCGGAACAAGGCACGGCAGTACGGGCTGATCGCATAAGTTACTTATTCGCGAATTTTCGCCGTGGGGCGATCCGGTGGCGCCCGCGCTTCGGCCGAGTCAGCATAGCGACGCAAGCCGCTGATTGGCGAACCTCGTGGCGAACCGGTCGGTAAGCCATTGATAAATAACGATAATGGTGGGCCCGGAGGGACGTCGACTTCTCAACAAAAACAAACAGTTAGCGGGTGGTTCGCCAAGCCATATCCTTCGTATGATCTCGTACGGTCTGGCGAACCCGATAACAATGACTCCAGTTGAATGTCAGCTCAGCGCCCTATCCCGGCCATTCGATCGGCTATCGCCGTCCACCAAAAGCCGACATCGGTCAGCCAAGCGCTAACGGCCCCGCCGTCACTCGCAAGATCTCTATGCGACGCGTGGTTGAGCTGGCCTGGGTTTGACCACGGTGGCGAGTACGATGCCGGCGACGATGAAGGCCGCACCGACCAGATCGTAATCGTGCAAGTCCTCGGCGAGCAGCAGATAGGCGAGCATAGCCACGAACACCGTCTGCAGGTAGAGCAGCATGCTCGCCCGGCTCGCGCCGAGCGTTTCCACGCTTTTGTTGTAGAGATAGTACATCAAGGCGCCGCCGGGACCTGCCAGATAGGCGAGCGCGAGAATGCTGTGGACGTCCATGGCGGAGCGTTCGTCGTTGAACAATTCCCACAAATGGAAAGGCAAGGCGACCAGCGCACCGGCGCCGAGCAGCAGCACGACCATTGGCAGGAGTTCGATGCCGAATTTGGCACGGCGCAAAAGCACGGTGTACAGGCCCCAGCAGAACGCGCTGCCGACGATCCACAGTTCGCCGGCGTTGAACTTGAGTTGCAGCAGCGCCGTCAGGTTCCCATGGGCAACGATGAAAATCATCCCGGCGAGCGCAACCAGCGCGCCAATCGACTTCCACAGGCCGAGCGGCTCGCCAAGCACGAAACGGGCGAGCACCATCGTCATGACAGGCGACAGCGCCATGATGATGCCGGCCGTGGTGGCGTCGGTGTCGTTGAGGCCATGGTAGATCATACCTTGGCACAGCGTGAGGCCGATCGCCCCCACGGCGACGACCTCCACGGCGCGCGTTCGCAAAAGCCCGATCATCGCGTCGTGATGACGGTGCACAATTGGCAACAGGATGGCGCAAGCAAGCGTCAGCCGCCAGAAGCAGAGGCCCCAGGGCGGCATTTCAGGCGCCACCCATTTGGGCCGCGATGTAGACCCCAGCCGAAAGCAGCCAGCACAGGACGGCGGCCGGATAGCCGGTCACGGCGGAAATGGGGGCGACCACGGGTTGCTCGGCTTGATGCACTATCGGCATTGCCTGCATGTCATGCCCTCCCCTTCGATGACGTAGGCCCGACGGGGCAACATAGCCTGCGTCGTTGGGTTCTGCATCCGTTTTTGAAAGGTGCTATCGAAAAGGAAACTGCGCTCGGCCGCCATATGTCTTTGATGGAACGAGGAGGTTCTTTCCCGTGAGGGGATCCGACGACCGGATCGGGTCAACTCACGATTTCGGACATTGGAAGCTCAACGTCCGCTAGAGCGTTTCCTTTTTTGAGAGAATCGTAGGATTCCCAAAGAAGGTTGTTTGTGATTCAAGATGCTGGCTGGATTGGAGGCCAGCATCTGATGACGCGAGCCCTTTCAAACGATCTTCGTGAGCGTGTTGTTGAGGCAGTTGGCGCTGGTGAGAACTGCCGAGCAGTGGCATCGCGCTTTGGTGTTGCAGTTTCCTCTGTGGTGAAGTGGTCGCAGCGCTATCGCGCGACTGGTTCGGTGGCACCGGGCAAGATGGGCGGACACCGCAAGCGTGTTCTGGAGCCGCATCGGGCCTTCATCGTTGAGCGGATCAATCAGACCTCTGATCTGACGCTGCATCGGCTGAAGGACGAGTTGGATGCGCGCGGGATCCAAGTCTCGCACAATACGGTCTGGATGTTCCTGCGCCGCGAGGGCCTGAGCTTCAAAAAAAACACTGTTCGCCCTTGAGCAGGCGCGCGCTGATATTGCCCGCAGGCGTCAGCGATGGCGATCTTGGCAGACCGGCCTCGATCCGCAGTGCCTGGTCTTCATCGACGAGACCTGGATCAAGACCAACATGGCTCCGCTGCGCGGTTGGGGGCCGAAAGGCAAGCGGCTGCGCGGCTTGGCTCCGCACGGTCACTGGCGCACGCTGACCTTCCTCGGCGCACTGCGCTGGGATCGGCTCGCGGCACCTTGCGTCTTCGACGGACCAATCAACGGCCAATGCTTCCGCGCTTATGTCGAGCAGCAGCTCATCACTGTGCTGAAGCCTGGCGACATCGTCGTCATGGATAATCTCGGAAGTCATAAGTCGGCGGCCATCAGGCAGATGATCAAGGCTGCCGGCGCCAGGCTCTGGTACCTGCCGCCCTACTCGCCGGATCTCAATCCGATCGAGCAGGCCTTCGCCAAGATCAAACACTGGATGCGCCAAGCTCAGAAGCGCACCGTCGAGGACACTTGGCGCCACATCGGCCACCTCGTCGAAACCATCGAGGCAGCCGAATGTAGGAACTACTTCGAAAACGCCGGCTACGCTTCCGTCAAAACGTGAACGGCTCTAGTACCATGCGGCGCATTACTGCCGTCAGCTTGTTGCGAAACGAGCGTCCGCTTCGGGTCACGACCCGCCCAATTACACGTCGTTGCCGCCGATTGCCGCACGCATCGTTGCAAGGTCTTTCGAAACCAGAAGGCTTGAGCTACGTGTGATGGGTGCCATCAAGGCGGAGAAGAGGCCGAACCTATTTGATAAGTATCACAATAGGTAACACACAGATGAGTAGAATGATGCGAGAAACACGGCGAGATATGTGAAATTCATTATAAAAATCAATGGCTTACAGGACAAGCCAATGGTACCGTTGGCTGGGATCGAACCAGCGACCTCCGGATCCACAATCCGGCGCTCTAACCATCTGAGCTACAACGGCACATTTGCCTGAGCCAGATCGTGGTGAAAAATTCATTCTCCGAGATCCGCTCTGTCGTTCGGCGATGCGTCCAATACGGTCTATCAGAGTCTAATTCAAGGCCTTTGATAAGGCAAAGCTGGTTCTGCGGACAGGCGGCGATTTTCATCACCCGCTTTTTCAGCAGGCAAAGAAAAAGGCCGGCGGGAGGAGGTGCCGGCCTTTTCCTGTTACGAGCCAGCGGGAGGAGGTGCTGGCTGGTCACCCCGGGGAGCAGAGGGAGGAGGTTCCACTCGCCGGGTATTCACTTGACCAAATTAATTGCACATCTATTTGTCTGACGAAATGCGACCTTTTGTTGCATCATCAGACCATGCGCAATTATTAGGCGGCCTTGATTTCCTTCAGCGCCTTCTCGAAGGCGGTCTTGACCGGCTTGGAGACGTCCTCGGCGGCCTTGGAAGCAACGGCCTGGAATTCCTTGGCCTGCTCGACGGTAGCCTCGACGCGCTTGCGCAGGAAGGCGGTCTGCAGCTCGACGACTTCCGACAGCGACTTGGCGCCGATCAGGGCTTCGAGATGCGAGAAGCCGGCTTCGGCGTTAGCGCGGAAAGCGGCGATGGTCTTGAGCGACAGGTCGCTGGAAACGGTCTTGGCGGTTTCGAAGGTGGACTCCAGTGCCTTCTGGGTCTCCTCGGCGCCGGTCTTCAGCTTGGCATAGGCTTCCTTCGACTGCTCGACGCCCTTTTCGGCGAAAGCGCGCATCTGGTCGGTGGCCTTGGAAGCGTCAAAGCTCGGGAATTCAACGTTTTCGATCGTGTCGGCAGTCTTGGTCCTGGACATTTTCCATCCTTTTCGGCAGCGGCGGCTTTGACAGAAAGCCGTCTCGTTCATGTATGATGGCAATATATAGGTTTTTTTGTGCGTTGCAATATCTTTGTTGCAGTGCACCATAAAATTCTTCGGGGCGTTAACCAAACGCCCAGATTCCGAGCGCTGCACGTTATGGCTTGTGGACCTTCGCCCCGCCGGCTTTTATTAACAAAGCGTTAACTGCAAATTGCCCGCTCTGTAAGGGTCCGCCAAGCGCATGCCGTCCGAAAACTACTCTTTCCTCGACGTCGCGGTGCTCGACGCGGTGCGCCAGCGCTTTGCCGCCGGCGACGCGATCGCCATATTGTCGGCAGACCTCGAACAGGTGATCTGGGCCAACGGACCGGGCGCTGCGGTGTTCGGCTATCCCGACATTGAGGCCATCATCGGCGCCTCGGCGCGGCTGCCGCTGATTGCCCGGCGCCAGATCATGGCGACCAGCGGTTTTCCAGAGATCGGCCACGATCGTTCGATCACAGTCCGGCTGGCGACAGGCATGACCAGCAACGCCGTAGGCTTCCTCGCCAGTGCGGCGACGATGCCGGATGGCGAAAGCGCGATCATGCTGGTGGTGCCGGTGGCGCAGACCGGCTCACGCAGCGCGGCCGAGACTGCCGCGCGCGCCATCAGTGGCTTTACCGAACACGGACACTTCATCGCCTTTGTCGATGCTTCGGGCGCCGTCGAGGCGGCTTCGGATGGGTTCTCTGCACTCGGGATTCTGCCGCAGACGCTGGCCGCGCTTGTCGCCGACGTGACCGCTGAGAACGACCGCATCGTCAAGCGCCTGGTTCCAGGCGGCGCTGGTTCCTATCCGGCCGGCTTCGCCAAGCTGACCGATACGCGGCACTTGCTGGTGGTGATCGACGAAGACCAGCTTGATGACGAAAGCCCTGTCGAGCCTGCCACTGAGGCGGAAGCCATCACCGGTGGGGTGGCGGACGATGTCGTTGGTCAGCCGGAAACAGCTCAGGACAATGAGCCGACAGCCCCGACGGTGGAGGTGGCAACAGAGGCTGCCCCTGAAGTCGCCGAACTGATCCCGGCATCGTCGGAAACCGCCGATTCGACCGGACCGCAAGCGGCGGCAAGTGACCCGGTGGCCAGCCCGGCGCAACATGATCATTGGTATTTCAACGCCGGCGAGGACGACGCGAAGCAGCCGAGCCGACCTCTTGAAACTGTGGCTGCGCCGGTAGGCGCGAAACAGGACGCCCCTCAGGCCGCCGCCCCGGCGGAACGTCCCGCCCGGTCGATTGACCGTTCGGCGCCGCCGCTGCGCTTTGTCTGGCGCACCGATGCCGAAGGCAAGTTCAGCACCCTGTCGCCCGAATTCGCCGACATCGTCGGCAAGCCCGCCGCCGACGTGATCGGCCGCCGCTTCAAGGATGTGGCGACGACCTTCGGCCTCGATGCCTCCGGCGAGATCGCCGGCCTGCTCGAACGGCGGGACACCTGGTCCGGGCGCTCGGTGCTATGGCCGGTTGCCGGCACCGATCTGAAGATACCGGTCGATCTGGCGGCGCTGCCCGTCTACGGCCGCAGCCGCGCCTTTGAAGGTTTTCGCGGTTTCGGCGTCGCCCGCGCCAGTGACGCGGTGATCGATCCGGAAGCCATCGGCATGGCGCTGGTCCCCAATGGCGAGACAAAAGCAGCGACGGAGCCTGCGGTCGAAGAGACCGTGGCTGAGGTGTCCCAGCCAGCCGACCCGTTCAAAGGCGAGGTGCCGGCGCTAACCATCGTGCCGAAACAGGAACGCCGCTTCGCCGACAAGGTGATCCGGTTGGCCGAGCATCGGCAACCGGCCAATGACAAGCAGCCGGCAAGTGAGAGGGGCCTGTCGACGCTGGAGCGCAGCGCGTTCCGCGAGATCGGTGAGCGGCTCAAGAAAGACAGCTCAGCCGAGGCCGAGCAGCCTGTGGCTGAACAGCCAGCTGCCGAGAAGCCCTATGCCGGAAGGCCGGCTGAAGCGGCTGTCGAAGATGTGGCCTCTGCGGCCGCCAAGGCTGACGAGCCGACGTTGAAACACACCGCCAAGGTCGATACCGGTAAAAGGCCGGCAACCGGCCCTGAAAGCGAAGTAGCCGCAGCCGAGCCGCCTGAAACCGATGCCGAAGACGAGAAGGATCTGGCGCGGCTCGATGGCGAGCAGCCAGACAAGCCTGTTCAAGAGAGCCCTGCCAAGCAATCTGTGTCTGCGGTCTCGGGCTCCCTGCTCAACTATGCCGACCGGACAGACGAAGCCACCAAAGATGGCAACCGGGCGCCGGTTTCCGAACCGGGCGAAGCGGCGGTGACGCAAGCGAGTGCCGACCCCGTCGCGGCGGACGCGCAGCCCACCGAGGCATCCGCGACAGCCGATGCGGGCAAAACAGCCGGCGCTGCCGAAGACGACGATAGCATGACTTCAGCCGACTTCCGCGACGCGGAAGATGACGAGGATTGGGCGCAACCCGACGACGAAGCCGCTTCAGGCGCTGCGGCTGGGACTATGGAAACTGCTCCCGTCGAGCGGCCGCGCCTCAAAGTGCCGCCGCTCAGGCTTGAAGGGTTCATGCCCTCGGCGTTTTCGGCGGGAGACGAGACCAAGGCCCCGGATACCTCGATCCTTGGCAAACTGCCCGTCCCCTTGCTCATCCATTCCGGCGACGAGCTGCATTATGCGAATGAGGAATTCCTCAGCCTGACCGACTACGACACGATCGAGGACCTCAGCGATGCCGGTGGCCTCGGCGCATTGTTTGCCGATCCCTACACCGACGACAGCGCTACCGAGGGAAGCGATCACGCGCTGCGGCTGAAGACGCGCGACGGGCAGGAGTTTCCGATCGAGGCCATCCTGCGCTCGGTTCCGTGGCGCGGCGGCAAGGCGCTGATGCTGGTCGTGCGCCGCTCCGGCGATGACGATGCGGCGGTTGCGCATGGTGTTGACGACGCGCCGACACAGCCCGACATTTCGGAGCTGAAGTCGCGCATTGCCGAAATGCGCACCATTATCGACACCGCCACCGACGGCGTCGTGCTGATCGGCCGCGACGGCACGATCCGCTCGATCAGCCGCCCGGCGGAAGCGCTGTTCGGCTTCGACAGCGACGAGGTGACCGGCAAGCCCTTCGCCTCGCTGTTTGCCATCGAAAGCCAGCGCGCGGCGCGCGACTATCTCAGCGGGCTTTCTGAGCCCGGCGTGGCGAGCGTCATGAATGACGGCCGCGAGGTGATCGGACGCGAGGCGCAGGGGCGCTTCATTCCCCTGTTCATGACCATCGGCAGGCTGCCCAACGACAGCGGCTTCTGCGCCGTGGTGCGCGACATCACGCAGTGGAAGCGAGCCGAAGAGGATTTGACCCAGGCGCGCGCGGTGGCCGAGCGCGCCTCGTCGCAGAAGACTGATTTTCTGGCGCGCATCAGCCACGAGATTCGCACGCCGCTCAACGCCATCATCGGCTTTTCCGAACTGATGGTGGACGAGAAATTCGGGCCGGTGGCCAATGACCGCTACCGCGATTATCTGCGCGACATCAACCGGTCGGGCAACCATGTGCTCGACCTGGTCAACGACCTGCTCGACATCTCGAAGATCGAGGCTGGCCAGCAGGAGATGGATTACGAAGCGGTGTCGCTCAACGACACGCTGGGCGAAACGGTGGCGATGATGCAGCCGCAGGCCAACCGCGAACGCGTCATCATCCGCTCCAGCTTCGCGTCGCGACTGCCGGAAGTGGTGGCTGATCTGCGCAGCGTGCGCCAGATCGCCCTCAACATCCTGTCGAACGCCATCCGCTACACGCAAGCCGGCGGCCAGGTGATCGTCTCGACCGCCTATGAGACCTCCGGCGATGTCGTCATGCGCGTGCGCGACACCGGCATCGGCATGAGCCAGGCCGAGATCGAGCAGGCGCTGAAGCCGTTCAAGCAGATCAACGCGCTGAAGCGCGGGCGCGGCGACGGCACGGGTCTCGGACTGCCGCTGACCAAGGCGATGGTCGAGGCGAACCGGGCCCGCTTCACCATCACCTCGACGCCTGGCGAAGGAACCCTGGTCGAAGTCGGCTTTCCCTCAACCCGCGTGCTCGCGGACTAGAGCCCTGCGCTTGCGCAGCCCGGTCCGGCAAAAGAAAAGGCGTCCAAGAGGACGCCTTAAGTAATTGGATTGCTGTCACAACGGGGGCTTGAGCGAATTCAGATCCTCAGGGGATTTTGAGGAACGGGATTTCTCCCTCAAGTTACGTGCGACTATCGACGCCGGCCCTTAACAACTCCTTACCAGCGCGATGGAAAGTTTACGAAAGTGTACCACTCGTGAAATCTAGGTAAATTCCACCGACATATTTTGTTAACCATGCCCGTGCTGTACTCGGCCTGCCGCCGCCGCTCGTGCTGGTCCTGCTGTTTCAGCGAAAGATGGCATCACCGCAGGAGCTGTGAAGTGTCCACGCAATCACTTTCCAGCAAGATTATCGTCGTTACCGGCGCTGGTGCCGGTATCGGTCTCGGCATCGCGCAGGCCTGTGTCGAAGCCGGCGCCACAGTGGTCGGAGCGACCCTGCTCGCCGAGCACCGCGACGCTGTCGAACGCGCCGGCGCCGAATTCCTGCAGGTCGATGTCGCATCGCCGGAGAGCATCGCCGCGATGGCGGATGTGATCGCGCAGCGATACGGTTCTCCGGATGGGGTGGTGAACAATGCCGGCGTCACCATACAGACGCCGTTTCTCGATATGCCGCTTGGCGACCTGGACCGGCTCTGGCAGGTCAACCAGCGCTCTGTCTTCCTTGTCTCGCAGCACGTCGCCCGGCTGATGATCAAGGCCCGGCGCGGCGGCTCGATTGTCAACATCGCCTCGAACCACGCAGGCGCCACGCTTGCCGGCTATGAGATGTATGCGGCTACCAAAGGCGCCGTTGTTTCGATGACGAGAGCCATGGCCTGGAGCCTTGGTACGCACCAGATCCGCGTCAATGCGCTCTGTCCCGGCCTGACCCGGACTGAAGCCATCGCCGAGATATCGGCGAAGGATCCCGCGGCCGAACGCCATTTCAACGCGGGGCAAGCGACAGGGACATACAACACCGTGCCGCAGGTCGCGGCGACTGCTGTTTTCCTGCTGTCGGATCAAAGTGCGGCGTTCAGTGGAGCCGAACTCGTCGCCGACCAGGGCATGTCGGCGCGCTTGGGTTTTGGCCATCATCCAGAACCGAAGGTAAGGGCAGCAAAACGCGGTATCCGGTCCTGGCTGCGCTGATCTTCGGGTCGGGAAAGATCGGGGCAAATAAGAAACTTCGGCTCGGGATGCCTTCTCAGTCGGCAAGCTGCGGCAGGTTCTTGAACAGCTCCAGCGCTTCGGGATTGGCGAGCGCCTCTTTGTTCTTGATGGCGCGGCCATGCACGACGTCGCGCACCGCAAGCTCGGTGATCTTACCCGATTTGGTGCGTGGAATGTCTGACACAGTGACGATCTTTGCCGGCACGTGACGGGGGCTCGCTCCGGTGCGGATTTTCGCGCGGATGCGTTTTTCCAGTTCGGCATCCAGCTGCACGCCGGCGGCCAGCCGCACGAACAGCACGACCCGGACGTCATTGTCGAAATCCTGGCCGATGCAAAGCGCCTCCAGAATCTCGGGCATCTGCTCGACCTGGTTGTAGATCTCCGCCGTGCCGATGCGCACGCCGCCCGGATTGAGCGTCGCATCGGAACGGCCGTGAATGATCATGCCGCCATGGCCGGTCCATTCGGCGAAATCGCCATGACACCAGACATTGTCGAAGCGCTCGAAATAGGCCGCGCTGTACTTCTTGCCTTCGGGGTCGTTCCAGAAGCCGATCGGCATCGCGGGAAACGCCTTTGCGCAGACCAGCTCGCCCTTCTCTTGCCTGACCGGCTTGCCGTCATCGTCCCAGACATCGACGGCAAGGCCGAGACCCGGTCCCTGGATCTCGCCGGTCCACACCGGTTCAATCGGCACGCCGAGCACGAAACAGGAGACGATATCGGTGCCGCCGGAGACCGAGGCCAGGTGGACATCCTTCTTGATGCCGTCATAGACGAAGCGGAAATCCTCGGGCGACAAGGGTGACCCGGTGGAGGAAATCGCCCGAACTGTGGACAGATCATGGGTGCGGATCGGCTTGAGACCGGCCTTGCGCACGGAATCGATGAACTTGGCCGAGGTGCCGAAGAAATTCATCTTCTCGGCATCGGCGAAGTCGAACAGCACGTTGCCGTCGGGGTAGAAGGGTGAGCCATCATAGAGCAGCAGCGTCGCTCCTGAAGCCAGCCCAGACACCAGCCAGTTCCACATCATCCAGCCGCAAGTGGTGAAGTAGAAGAAGCGATCGCCGTCGGTGAGACCGGCGTGCAGCCGGTGTTCCTTGACATGCTGGATCAGCGTGCCGCCGGCCGAATGAACGATGCATTTGGGAATGCCGGTCGTGCCAGACGAAAACAGGATGTAGAGCGGGTGCGCAAACGGCAATCGTTCGAAAGTAACGGGCTTTGCGGCGAAGGGAGACAAAGCCTCATCGAGAGCATCCGCCTTGTCGATCGTCGCGGCGACATCGGCAGAGGTGCCGAGATAGTCGACGATCAGGATCTTGCGAACGGTGCCAAGTTTCGTCGCCACAGCAGCGACCTTGTCGGCGACTTCGATGGCCTTGCCATTGTACCAGTAGCCGTCCGGGGCGATGAAGACGACCGGCTCGATCTGGCCAAAACGGTCGAGAACGCCCTGCTCGCCGAAATCGGGGGAGCATGACGACCAGACCGCGCCAATCGAGGCTGTCGCCAGCATGGCGGCGACGGCTTCCGGCATATTGGGTATCATGGCGGCGACGCGGTCGCCCTTTTTGACGCCGAGCGACAGGAAAAGCTGTTGCAGGCGCGACGTCAGCGCATGCAGTTCGTTCCAGGACAGCCGGCGCTCGACCTTGTCCTCGCCGTGAAAGACGATTGCGTCGCCCGAGCCGGTCTTCTTCAGAAGGTTCTCGGCGAAGTTCAGGGTGGCGTCGGGAAAGAACGAAGCGCCGGGCATCTTGTCGCCATCGACGACCACGCGCTCGCCCTTTTCGCCGACAATGCCGCAGAAGTCCCAGACCAGGCTCCAGAAACTCTCGCGGTCCTCGACCGACCAGCGGTGGAGTTCGGCGTAGGAAGCGAAATCCGCGCCTGACCTGGTCGCCGCTGACTTCATGAAGGCGGTTAACGGCGCCGCATCAATCCGGTCTTGTGTAGGGGCCCAGAGGGGGGCGTCGGCAACCATGATCGTTCCTCCTTAAAGCACGCCGCATTTGAAGGGATTTACGCCACGCGCTTTAAACTCTGCTTCATGCAAATCGCTGTCCCAAAACCGTCGCGCAGCCTCGTATCAGGTCTGAGATGAAGACTTTTGATAGGCGCAAGGCTCGCACCGCTTATGCATATTGCGGTGCAGCAGAGCAAGATTTTGTTCGGTTGGCTGAGTTGGATGTGCGCAAATGCCATCGCCGGGCCATAAAGACTTGAAATGCGTCAGCCGTGGGTTACACCCGTCGGGCGATTTTTGTCGGAATGGAAGCATACGGGGCGATATGCCAACACCTTTGATCCGGCGCGGGGTATGGGCGATCGGCGTTGCCGTGCTCGTCATCGCGCTGGTCGTCGCCGCCCTGCCGCTCATTGCCTCGACCCGTATCGTGCGCGACCGCATCGCCTGGGAGATGAGCGCGTGGAGCGGGTTCAGGGTCACCATCGATGGCGCGCCGCGCATCGAAGTGTGGCCGAAATTCCGCGCCATCCTGACCGACGTGACGCTGTCGCAATGGACGGAGACCGACGCGCCGCCGGTGATCGAGGCCGAGCGAGTCGAGGTCGACCTTTCCGCCATGGCGGCACTGCGCGGCGACGTGGTGTTTTCAACGGCGCGGCTGGTGCGGCCGACGATCAGGGTTCAGCGCATGGCAAACGGATTCTTCCTGCCTGCCATACCGTCCGGCGGGCGTATCACGCGCTCAATCGACACCGCTCGCGGCGTGGTCAACGCCGATCCGGCGACGCCGGATCTGAGCAAGCTGCCGACCGATCCGTTCGGCATCGTGGAGTTCAGGGACGGCCGCATGGTGGCCTCCGTTGGCGGCAAGGACGATGAAATCCTGAGCAGCCTGACCGGCCAGGCGAGCTGGGCGGCGATGAACAGCAATGCGACGCTGACGGCAACCGGGATCTGGCGCGGCGAAAGCGTCGCGGTCGATGTCGCCTCACCCAAGCCCCTGGTGCTGTTTGCCGGGGGCGCTGCGCCGATCACGCTTTCCTTCAAGGCAGCACCTGTCAGCTTTTCGTTCGATGGCGTCGCCAGCATGTCCGAAAATGGCTATTTCGACGGCCAGGCCAAATTTTCAGCCCCGTCGCTCAGGCGTGTGCTGGAATGGTCGCAGGCCGGCATCGCGCCGGGTGCCGCAATTGGCTCCGTCTCGGTCTCGAGCAAGGTGACGGCGACGGCCGGCCGCATCAAATTCGAAAACACCGCGGTGGCGCTGGACAACAATCCAGGCATGGGCGCGCTGGATTTCTCCTTCGGCGAAGCGCTGCCCGTGATCTCCGGTACACTCGCCTTCGATACGCTGGACCTCAGGTCGTTTCTCTCCGCCTTCACGCCGCTGGCGCCGGCCGGAGAAACCGGTCCTGGCGAAATCGACAGCAGCTTTGCCGACCGGATCAATCTCGATCTCAGACTGTCTGCGGCGCACGCCACCGCGGGTTCCATCCAGCTTGCCGACGTCGCCGCCACCGCCCAGGTCAAGAACGGCCTTGCAGTCTTCGACATCTCCGATGCGTCGGCTTTTGGCGGCAACATCCAGAGTAGCCTTCGTTTCGACCGCAAGCCTGAGGGCACACAGGTCGAGATCCGGCTTTTGGCTTCCGATATCGATGGCGGCGCTTTCGGCACCGCGGCGGGGATGACGCGGCTGGTGCCGGCCAGCACCGGAACCGTCTCGGTCATCCTCAAGGGGCCGGGCAAATCCTGGAGCTCCATCTTCGAAAACGCCGACGGCTCGGTCTCGGCAACGTTCGGTCCGGGTGCCCTCAGCGGCCTCAACCTTCAGGCTTTTCTCAAACACTCGGAGCAAGGCGGGTTCTTCGCGCTCGACGATGTCGCCGACGGAACGCTGCCGATCGACGGCGCCGAGCTCAAGGCCAGCATCTCCAAGGGCGTTGCCAGGCTCGACAAGGCCGAGGCCAATTCGGCGAAGTACAAGATCTGGCTTTCCGGCATCGCCTCCTATGCCGGCCGCGGACTGGCGCTCTCCGGCGGCATCACCCAGGCCGACAAGGCCGCGACGCCGACAAATGCACAAGGCCCCAACCAGTCCTCGTTCTTCGTCGGGGGCACCTGGAGCACGCCGTTCATCTCGCCGATCAGCCGCGGCGTTTCAGGCGAGTAGGCAACCACCTCTCAGGGACTTACCCATCAGCCACGCTGTGCGGCCTGTTCGTCGAGTTGGCGCTGAACCTCACGGCGCTTGTTGGCGAGCGAGGCGATGATGACGCCAATGGCAACAACAGCAATCAGAATGGTGCAGGCGGCGTTGATCTCCGGCGTCACACCGAGACGGACCTGGCTGTAGATCTTCATTGGCAAGGTGGTGGCGCCAGGCCCGGAGGTGAAGCTGGCGATGACCAGATCGTCGAGCGACAGAGTGAAGGCCAGCATCCAGCCTGACACGATCGCCGGCATGATGACCGGCAGCGTGATCTGGAAGAAGGTCTTCACCGGCGTCGCGCCCAGATCCATCGCCGCTTCTTCCAGCGAGCGATCGAAGGTGATCAGGCGCGACTGAACGACAACGGCAACGAAGCACATGGTCAGCGTGATGTGGGCAAGCGTCACGGTGAGGAAGCCGCGGTCGAGACCGACGGCGACGAAGAGCAGGAGCAGCGACAGGCCGGTGATGACTTCCGGCATGACCAGCGGCGCAAACACCATGCCGGAAAACAGCACCCTGCCCCTGAAGCGCGTGTAGCGCGTCAGGGTAAGTGCCGCCAGCGTGCCGAGCACGGTTGCCACGGTGGCCGAGATCAGGCCAACGCGCGCCGTAACCCAGGTCGCATCCATGAGGCCCTGGTTGTGGAACAGCGAAACGTACCATTTGGTCGAGAAGCCGCCCCAGACGGTGACCAGTTTGGACTCGTTGAAAGAGAAGACGATGAGCAGGACGATCGGCAGGTAAAGAAAGGCAAAACCGAGCACGATCGAGGTGATGTTGAAGCGGCTCCAGGTGGTGTTCATGATGTCACCGATCCATTTCCTGAGCGCGCGCCTGCGCTCGCTGGAAGAGCATGATCGGCACGATCAGCAGCAAGAGCAGGATGACGGCGACGGCGGACGACACCGGCCAGTCGCGGTTGGCGAAGAACTCGTTCCACAGCGTCTTGCCGATCATCAGCGTCTGCGAGCCGCCGAGCAGGTCGGGAATGACGAACTCGCCAACGGCGGGAATGAACACCAGCAGGCAACCGGCGATGACGCCGGGCAGCGACAGCGGGAAGGTGATTTTCCAGAAGGCGCTGGTCGGCGGACAGCCGAGATCCTTTGCCGCCTCGATCAGCGAATAATCCATCTTCTCAAGGGCCGAATAGAGCGGCAGCACCATGAACGGCAAATAGGAATAGACGATGCCGATGAAGATCGCCGTGTAGGTGTTGAGAATGATCAGCGGCTGGTGGATGACGCCGGTGGCGAGCAGCAACTGATTGAGCAGCCCTTCGGGCTTCAGGATGCCGATCCAGGCGTAGACGCGGATCAGGAAGGAGGTCCAGAACGGCAGGATCACCAGCATCAGCAAGGTTGGGCGGATCGTTGCCGGGGCACGCGCCATGCCATAGGCGATCGGATAGCCGACGACCAATGTCAGGACCGTCGAGATTGCGGCGATGATGACGCTGGTCACATAGGCGTTGAAGTAGAGCGCGTCCTGCGTCAGCCAGGTGTAGTTGTCGACGCTGAGCTGTTTCAGCTGTGCAAGAAACCCAGAAATGCCGCCGCTGAAATCCAGTGCCGGCGTATAGGGCGGAATGGCGATCGCCGTCTGCGACAGCGAGATCTTGAAGACGATGACGAACGGAATGAGGAAGAAAAACAGCAGCCAGACATACGGAATGATGATGACCAGGCGGCCAACGAAGGCAGCGCCCAGCCGGGCCAGGAAAGATTTGCTGGTGTCTGAAGAGGCTGTTGCGACAGTGACAGCGGCATTCGACATGACTGCCCCCTACCGCGTCAGCACAACGCCGGCATCGGGCCGGAAAGAAACCCAGGCCCGATCGTTCCAGCTCAGCGGGTCCTCGGTGATGCGTGCCGCGTTCATCGTGCTGGCCCGCACCATCTGCCCGTCGTCCAGCCTGACATGATAAACGGTCATGTCGCCGAGATAGGCGATGTCGTAGACTTCGCCTTCAAGCGCATTGACCGCATCGGCGGGCTTCTTCGACGAAATCCTGATCTTCTCCGGCCGGATGGCGAAGACGATGTTGGCGCCCGCGGTGGTATTGACGGCATTGTCAACGACGATCTGGGCTCCGGTAGCGCCCGCGATGCGGGTCGTCCTGGCAGTCTGCTCGGCAACCTTGCCCTCGAACATGTTCACGTTGCCGACGAAGTGAGCGACAAAGCGCGAGCTGGGTGATTCATAGACCTCGGCCGGCGTTGCCACCTGCATCACCTCGCCCTTGTCGATGATGGCGATGCGGTCGGCCATGGTCATCGCCTCTTCCTGGTCGTGGGTGACGACGACAAAGGTGAGACCGAGATTCTGCTGCAGGTCCATCAGCTCGAACTGGGTCTCCTCGCGTAGCTTCTTGTCGAGCGCGCCGAGCGGCTCATCGAGCAGCAGCACCTTCGGCCGCTTGGCGACCGAGCGGGCAAGCGCGACGCGCTGGCGCTGGCCGCCGGACAATTGGTGCGGCTTGCGCTTGGCGAACTGCTCGAGCTTGACCAGCTTCAGCATCTCGGCAACGCGCGACTCGATCTCGGGCTTCGGCATGCCGTCCTGCTTGAGGCCGAAGGCGATGTTGTTCTCGACCGTCATATGCGGGAACAACGCATAGGACTGGAACATCATGTTGACGGGCCGCCGGTAGGGCGGGATGCCACGCAGATCCTGGCCGTCGAGCAAGATGCGACCGGCGGTCGGCTCCTCGAAGCCGGCCAGCATTCGCAGCAAGGTCGACTTGCCGCAACCCGAGGCGCCGAGCAGTGCGAAAAACTCGCGCTCGAAGATGGTCAGCGACAGATTGTTGACGGCGGTAAAGTCGCCAAACTTCTTGGTGACATTGTCGAATTGAATATATGGCTTGGCGTTCGGATCATTCCATGGCGCGAAATCCCTGCGGATGCTGCCAAGCGATTTCATGTCCCACTCCGTCTTGCTTTTTTTGCCCCTGGACCGGTTCATCGTTTCACGGAAACGCAGAACCGCTCCATCTCTTTGTTTGACGCAATTCCCAGGGAAAGCGCTATGTGCTTCCCCCGGGAAAACCGCCCACACTTTTCCTGCAATTGCGCTAAAGAAAAACGATCCCGGCAGATTGCTGCCGGGATCGTCGCAGATTGCTTATTGGCCGGTGACGATCTTGGTCCAGGTGCGCGTGATGACGCGCTGGGTCTTGGGATCGTAAGGGGCGACTGTGTAGAGCTTCTTTATGGTCTCGGCATCGGGATAGACCGAAGGATCTTCCAGCAATGCCTTGTCGACGAACTGCTGCGAAGCCTTGTTACCGTTGGCGTAGAGCACGTAGTTCGACGATTTGGCGATCACTTCCGGCTTCATCATGTAGTTGAGGAATTCGTGCGCCTCGGCGACATGCGGCGCATCGGCTGGGATCGCCATCTGATCGAACCACATCTGGGCGCCTTCCTTGGGCACCGAATAGCCGATTTCAACGCCTTGCTTGGCCTCGACCGCGCGGTTGCGGGCCTGGAACACGTCACCTGACCAGCCGACGGCCAGACAGATATCGCCATTGGCGAGGGCGTTGATGTATTCGGAAGAGTGGAACTTGCGGATAAAGGGCCGGACCTTCAGCAGAGTCTCCTCGGCCTTGGCAATATCGTCGGGCGACGTGCTGTTCGGGTCGAGACCGAGATATTTCAGCGCCGCCGGGATGATGTCGGCCGGCGAGTCCAGCACATAGACGCCGCAGTCCTTCAGCTTGGCCAAGCTGTCGGGATTGAAGAACACGTCCCAGCTGTCGATCTTGTCGGTGCCAAATGCTGCCTGCACCTTCTTGATGTTGTAGCCGATACCGACCGTGCCCCACATGTAGTTGATCGAGTATTCGTTGCCGGGGTCGTATTTGGCGGTTCGCTCCGAAACCGTGTCCCACATGTTGGAAATGTTGGGTAGTTTCGATTTGTCGAGCTTCTGGAACACACCCGCCTGGATCTGGCGTGCAAGGAAGTTGCCGCTGGGCACGACAACGTCGTAGCCGCTGCCGCCGGCAAGCAGTTTGGTTTCCAGGATTTCGTTGGAATCAAAGGTGTCGTAGACGACCTTGATGCCGGTTTCCTTGGTGAAGTCGTCGATGATCGAAGCGTCGATATAGTCCGACCAGTTGAAGACGTTGATGACGCGATCCTCGGCATGGCCGCCGACGGTGAAAAGCGTCAGAAATGCTGAGGTCGCCGAAAGCCAGAGCGCTTTGCGGATCATGCTATTCTCCTTTGATGAGTGTTCCGTCGCCGGCTCGTCGCGGCGTAGCGCGGCCGGGCATTTGCTTCAGACTATTGAGCTTTCCAGGACGCGACAAGCACGAACTGCCGACACCGTGGGAGTGGTTCGATGTGCTGATGTCGGGAGCTTGGTAACCGTGGTGTGGCCTGGATGGCACTGCTGCGCCGTCAGCGGCTCTCGCCATGGCGCGGGCAGGGATACGACGATTTGGTCCGGTCTCGATTGGACCGGCGGGGAGACTTGGCAAGATACGCCTGTCTTGTTGTTGCCGTAGCCACAGCCTGCCCGCCCGGCAGCAGCATTGTCAATGGCAAACCGTGCACTGCATCAATTAGGGGACGGCACGCCGGCGACGCCCGGTCGCGCCGGCCGGGCCTGGCGCTTGAATTCAAGCCCGATATGGACAAGCAGCGCCGTGACCACGACCGCGCCGCCGACGACGGTGCGCAGCGACGGCACCTCGGAATGGACGAGCCAGACCCAGATGGGCCCGAGGATCGGTTCAAAAGTGCCAATTAACGCCGCGACCGCCGCCGGGACAAGCCGGGCGCCGGTGGTGAAGAAGGCCAGGCCGAGGCCCAGATTGACCACGCCGAAGACGAAGAGAAAGCGCATGTCGTGGCCGGAAACGGCAAGCTCCGATGCCTGGGACGCCGCGAATGTGGCAGCGAGCATCGCGCCAAGGCAAGTGGCCGGCGTCATGCGTACATGAGCGAAGCGCCGGGTGACGACAGTTGCGATCGAGAACATGACGGCAATCAGCAGCGCCAGGCCGTCGCCGATGGGAGAGACGGCGCCATCGAGCGATTCCGAGACCATGATGGCAACGCCGGCGATGACCGCAGCGATAGCCATCCAGGTCGCGACAGTCACCCGTTCGCGAAACAACGCCCAGGCAAGCAGCGCCGCCAGCAGTGGCACGCCGGCCTGCATCAAGAGGATGTTGGCGACGGTGGTGTAGGAGAGCGCGACGACGAACGAGGTCGAGGCTGTGGCAAAGCAAATGGCCACGGCAAGGCCGGGCAAGCCCATGTCACGAAACAATTTCAGCGTGCCGCGCCAGCCGTCGCGCCAGACCATGAAGCCAAGCAGAAAGGCGACCGCCCAGAGCGAGCGCCAGAAGATCACCGCCCAGTTGTCACCGGTATCGATGAAACGGGCGATGGTGCCGCCAAAGCTCCAAACCAGCGCCGACAGGAATATCAGGAGGTAGCCGACGCGCTCCTCGCGCGGCGAGACGACACTTGGTGATGCGATATCGGTCATGGGTGCGACTGTCGGCGATTTCCGGGCGGCACGATGCGCAGTGGACGACAGAAACGTGCTTCATTCGCGTAGCGCAAAGTTGATGGCCGGGCGTGGTCCAGCGCAATGTTCCGCTTAGGGCACCTTGCTTTGGCCTGGCGCGGCGCATCAAGCGTTGGCGCTAGATCGGGCGTGCACTGGCAATGACAAAGTCGCCCAGGGAAAGAAGCCAGGCGACGTCGCGGCCATCGACGTCGAGATGTTCCCCGGCTTTCGGGAAGACATAGGTAAAGCCCGATGCCGGCGCGGCGACCACGATCGAAGTGTCGCCGCGATACTCGATCGCGACAGCGCCGGTCAGCGCCGGCGGCTGCGGTGTCCCGGACATCCGGGTTCGGCGTGGCGGCGACTGCCACACCTGGCGATTTTGACCACAGCATCCCATCATCGTCTCCTGTTGTTATGTCGTCTTCGACCCGGTCGCCTGCTCGAACAGGCAAGCAGCACCCGAGGCCCCGAGCCAGACCAGCACGAACTCAATCCAGCCGTGGCTGACGAGCGGTGCGAACAAGGCCGACGGCCACAGGCTCAGGCAATAGAAACAGTCCATCAGATGCCCCAGCACATGATCGCCGGCCCTGGCCCTGACCTTGACGACGATGTTGAAGGGTCCGTCCTCGGCGGCGACGAAATGCGCGATCCGCCAGGTGGCGAGGCTGATGAGGATGAAAACAAGTTCGCTCGACATGATATCCATCGGAAATTCCCGCGCGGCGGAAAAGATGCCGCCGCGCGGGAGACAGGGTTCATCCGTTGATGACGGCGATATCCACATCGGGATCCACCCGGATGTCGATTGGGTCATAGTTCCAGTCCAACAGATGCCCATTGTCAGCGCCGGCAGGGTTCATTGCACGGCTGAACGCACTGCAGCCGAGCCCGTAGGAGCCCTCGAGCGAAGTCGCCGCGACCAGGCGATAAGTGCCGGACAGAAGGCATGAGTTGTCGCTGGTCGTCTCATGCCAGTGAGAGGTATCGGCCGGCGATGTCTGCAGCGAGAAGGATCCGCTGCCGCAGCCATGCGACGTCAGCACGGCACTACGCAGATGATGCGCGCTGACCGAGACGACGATGCGCACGTCGATGTCTTGCGGCACGACGCCACGCCGGATGGTCGGGCATGGCACCAGCAGGTTGCGCCCGGGCAGAGCGAACGCGCTGTCGGATTCCGACGCGAACTTCCAGGCCAGCGTGTCGAAATGCACCGTTGGCGCAGTGTTGTCCGTCTGGATGGCGACGACGCCGGAATATTGCAGGTGGTTCTTCGCCGCCCCTCCGACCTCGACCTTGAGCAGTGTTCTCTGCAGTGTCGGCGTTGGCCATTCGAGCACGAGGTTGTCCGGGTGGAACGCCGTCGGATTGGGCAGCACCGGATACCAGCCATCGGCGTCCGGCGTGACAAGGTGCGGCGATCCCGATGGTATCGGATAGATGTTCCAGGACAGCCCGGTGATGGCGTTGAACGTCACGCCATTGTCGGTGCTGGCGAGCACCCGGTAGAATTGCGCCTTCGGCACGTTGACGCAGCCGTAGAGCTGCAGCGTACCGTGGAACGGTGTCCGCGCCAGCGGGCGAGGCCCTATGGGCGGAACCGGACGGTTCGGACGCACGGCATAGCCGGTGACGGCATTGAAGTAGGACGCATTGTTGAGCGGCATCAGGCCGGCGAACAGGATTTCCGGCACGTCCTTGCAGGGCACGACGGGCGTTTCGCAGACACGCGATTCACGCGCCTGGCTGGAAGCGACGAGCGTGACCGGAGGAATGACGCCGGCATTCCAGCGGACGTCGAAATAGCCTTCGGAATAGATGACTTCCTCGATGCCGTCGCCATTGGTGTCCTGGGTGACCCGGAAGGTGATATCGGGCACATCCACAATGCGCTGCCACTGCGGCAGATAAATATCGAAGCAGCGGTGGAACGGGCCGATGTAGCGGTTGAGGTCGAAGCCGTCGATTTCCGCGTGATGCACGCCCAGTTGCCTGGCGACCGCGGCGCGGATGGCCTCGCCTGGGTCGGTCGGTTTCTTGCCGACGATGTCGTCATCGCCGCTCAGCAGCTTCTGGAATTCCGGAGGAATAGGCGCCTGCATTTCCATCGGGAAAGCACGTGCTCCCTCAAGCTCGGCGGACAGCGTTTCCCGCCCGCTCGGCGAACTCACTTCTCGGCTCAGGCTTGCTGCATGAGACAAGGCGCCAAGTGCGGCCTCGAGATGGCGCTTCAGCCCGGGCAATTCCTCCACCGGACCTGGACGCGGCGGCACCGGCAGATCCAGTTCCGGAATCGCCACCAGATCCTTGATCGAAGGCCTGATGAAAATATACGGAAAGCAGATCCGGCGATGGCGCCAGCGCAGGATCCAGTCGATATCGAAGCGCGGGACGTAGACGCAGAAGCGGCCGCATTCGTCGGTCTTGACGGTGGCGATGACCTCGCGCCGGCAATGGAAGGGATAGAACCATCCCCAGCGCCAGTTGGTGGGGAAATAGCTGACAAAACTGCAATCGGTGTCCTGGACCTCGACGGTGGCGAACGGAACGGGATATTCGACCCCGGTGACCGGATCCTTCTTGACGACGCGTCCGCAGATACGCCGAAAGAAGAACAGTTCGGGATCGATACGCCACTTCAGTCTTTCGGCAAGGTCGGCAACGCTGTGGCCGATCAGTTCCTTGGCGTCGATCTTGGCCAGCGACGCTAAGCGTTCGGCCTGGATCCCGGTGATGATGCGCTTGTCAGGGGGTATTCGGCCGTCTGTGCGGCCGGCTTTTCAGGCGACTTCATGGCTGTGGCCTCCTCTTGGCTTGGCTGCGGGATTGGAAAATTCATCCGCAGGCCAGCATCGATACCAGCAACCACCGAGTGGTTATGTAATAGATGTCACATATTACTGCACAAATTTCAATTGTATATATGCGGACAACACAACAATGCGAATGAATATTATCTATTCTACAAAATTTACTAAATATGTCGACAATCATGTGTGAACTATTTCATATACGCTCAGACATTTCCGGATTATCTCCAAACCCGAACTTCCGAAACCCTTTGAGCGGAGTAATCGCCATGCAACGCAGGGATTTCCTGAGGGGTATTCTGGCAGCCGGCACCGTCGCCATCACCCACCCGGCGACAGCTCAGACGAAGCTGCTGAATTTGAAGGATTATATCCGCTTTCGGTTCTGCCGGCCGTCGGTGCACCTGCGCAGCGACATCTACACGCTGATGAACCATGACCCCAATCATCCGATCATCGCGTCGTACCGCTCAGGTGTCGCGGCGATGAAGGCGCTGCCCGACAGCAATCCCACGTCCTGGGCGTATCAGGCCAACATTCACGGCACGAGCCTGCCGTTCGCCCAATGGCCGGCGGGCGCGCCGTTCGCAACCTGCGAACACGGCAGCGACTATTTCTTGTCCTGGCACCGCATCTATCTGTATTTTTTCGAAAAGATCGTGCGCAAGCATTCGGGCAACAATAACTTCGCCCTTCCCTATTGGAACTATTCGAAGGCGGGACAGGCCGCCCTGCCGCTTCCCTTCCGCAGCCCCACGGGCGCCGGAAATGCACTTTACAACGGCACGCGAGCGAATTCGGTCAACGCCGGCAATCCGCTGGCGGCCGGGACGGTCAACATCGCAACCGCCCTGTCGAAGGCGAGCCTGCTTGGCGGCGGACAATTCCAGTCGTCGCTCGAAGGCACGCCGCATGGCGCAGTCCACGTCGCCATCGGCGGCAATATGGGGGCTTTCAGCACCGCCGGCCGGGATCCGATCTTCTGGCTGCATCACTGCAACATCGATCGCCTGTGGGAGAAATGGCTGTCACTCGGCAATGGCCACGCCAACCCGATCGGCGATGCCGCCTGGATGGCTGAAACGGCCGAATTCGTGGACGAGAACGGCAATTTCGTCACCATGGTGAATTCGGATATTCTGGATACTGCCGCGCAGCTCAAGTACCAGTATGAGGACCCGCGCGAATGCATCCCGCTGCTGGTCGCCAATGCCCATCTGAGCGATCTCATTCGCCGCATAAGCATCAAGGCCAAATTGAAGTACATCTTGCGCAAGGACTGGAAGATCGACCTGGCAGGCAAGGCCACCCGGCTCGACCTGTCGGAAAGCGACCAACGCGGCGAAGTGACGGCGTTCCTGCGCGCGGGCAAACTGCGCGACATCGCCAAATCGAACCGGATCATGCTCCGGTTCGGCGGCTTGCGGCTGCGCGTACCGATGAACGGTTACTTCGAAGCCTATCTGACCGTCGGACCGAAGGAGACGTTTGCCGCCAGCAAGCCAGTCTTTATCGGCAACATCAATACTTTCGGCGCCGATGCGGAGTCGCAGGCATCGATGATGCAATCGCCGAAGATGCAGGAAAAGAAGGACCACGAGATGGGCGTGTCGACCAGCATCGACGTGACCGATGTGCTCCTCAAGCAGGTCAGAGGCAAAGGCGATACCCTGCTGGCCGTGACATTGAACCCGGTCAGCGGCGTCGAAAAGGACGAACAGGGCGTCAATCGGGAAGCCGAACCGGTTTTCGGCGAAGTGGCTCTGGATGTGCTGCCGATCGAGGCAAAGTAGGATCGCGTTTGGCTCTACTGAAAGTCGAACGCGCTCAAGCCCGTTACCATCTCATCGAGGCCGAGCGGGCGCGTCACCGGCGGTTCGGCACGCGCCAGGCAGCCGACGCGCTCGCACAGTCGGCAGGCGGGGCCGACCGGCGTGGCCGGAGCGGCACCGTGCCCAGCTTTTGCGGTCGCCCCTGGCAGCGCCGCGCCATAGACGATCTCGTCGCGAAAGCCGATGTCGCAGCCCAGCAGCAGCGCCGTGCGGCGCGGGCGCTCCGAAAACGAACCTTGCGGGCCTTCGAGCGTGCGGGCGACACAGAGGAACTCGGCGCCATCGGGCATCTCCACCGCCTCGACAAAAATCTGACCGGGCTGGGTGAAGGCGGCATGGACAGGCAGCTTCGGGCAGCCGCCGCCGAAGCGGCTGTGCGGAAAGCCCAGGCTGCCCGCCTTGCGGAAACGGTTGCCGGCATTGTCGACCTCAAGCATGAAGAACGGCACGCCCAACATGCCAGGCCGCTGCAACATGGTCAGCCGGTTCGCTGCCTGCTCGAAAGAGACGTTGAAGCGTGAACGCAGCACGTCGATGTCGTAATGGGCGCGAATGGCGGCAGCGTGAAAGGCCTGGTAGGGCATCATCAGCGCGTGCGCCGCATAGCGGCCGAGTTCGAAGCGCGCCAGCCGGCGGGCTTCGTCGGTGGTCAGCTTCAGCGCTTGAATCTCGCCGGCCACCGCAACCGTCATCCGGATCAGGCAGGCTTCCATCGCCACTTCGCGCAACTGGTCGAATGGCGACAGGCGTTCGGATAAAAACAGACGCTGCGAGTGGCGGTCATAGCGGCGGCGCCAGTTCGGCATGGTGGCCACCGGCAGTACCTTGACGACGATGCCGTATTCGCGCTTCAGCCAGGCTTTTAGCGCGCCAAACAGATCGTCGCCGGGGTCGAGCACCGAGGTGAAGGCTTCGGCCTCTTCCTCGAGCGCTGCAAAATGGTTTGGCCGGCGCTCGAAAATCTCGTGCACCTCGTCGATCGGCAGCCGCGCGCCGGACAGTGCCGTGCCCCTGCCCTCGCGCGCCAGAAGCTCGTTGAGATCGGAAAGCCGTTCGGCCTGCTCGCGATAGGCGCGAAACAGTTTTATCATCGCGGCCGACGCATTGGGGGCGGCCTCGGCGAGTTCGATCAATTCCTGGTCGCCGGGCAATTCACCGACCAGCAGCGGATCGGCAAACACTTCCTTCAGGGCGGATATCGACCCCCTTGCCTCACCCTGCAGCTCATGCGGGTCGACCTTGTAGACGGACGCCAATTTCAGGATCAGCTGCACCGTCAGCGGCCGCTGGTTGCGCTCGATGAGGTTGAGATAGGACGGCGAGATGCCAAGCCCTTCGGCCATCGCCGTCTGGGTCAGGCCCTTGGCGTTGCGGATGCGGCGGATGCGCGGTCCGGCGAAGATCTTCTGATCGGCCAATCGGCTATCCTTCACAGAAATTTACACGATCTCGGTGCAGCGGCGCACCATCGGTCTTTACAATCGTGACAAATTTACAGCGCTCGGCAGTCAAACACAACACAGGTTTTCTCTTATTTTCTGGCCAATTTCATGGTTTCCCTCGCCTATTCCGCGTTGCAATGTAAATGATGTCACACATGAGCGGCGCGAAACCCTCCTGGAAGCAGCGCTTTGAACCCGGCATCGAATTTTCTGGAGTGACCAATGACCGATTTTTACAACCTCGTTCCCTCGGCGCCCGAAGGCCGCTTCGACGGCATCGAACGGCCCTATTCGCCGGCGGACGTGAAGCGGCTGCGCGGCTCGGTCCAGATCCGGCAGAGCCTGGCCGAAATGGGCGCGAACCGGCTGTGGCAGCTGATCCACGAGGAGGATTTCGTCAACGCGCTCGGCGCCATGTCGGGCAACCAGGCCATGCAGCAGGTCCGCGCCGGACTGAAGGCGATCTATTTGTCGGGATGGCAGGTCGCGGCGGACGCCAACACCGCGTCGGCCATGTATCCGGACCAGTCGCTCTACCCCGCCAATGCGGCGCCCGAGCTGGTCAAGCGGATCAACCGCACCTTGCAGCGCGCCGACCAGATCGAGACGTCCGAGGGCAACGGCCTCTCGGTCGACACATGGTTCGCGCCGATCGTCGCCGATGCCGAGGCCGGCTTCGGCGGGCCGCTCAACGCCTTCGAGATCATGAAGGCGTTCATCGAGGCCGGTGCGGCCGGCGTTCACTATGAGGACCAGCTGGCATCGGAGAAGAAGTGCGGCCATCTCGGCGGCAAGGTGCTGATCCCGACCGCGGCGCATATCCGCAACCTCAACGCGGCACGCCTGGCGGCCGACGTGATGGGCACGCCGACTTTGGTCGTGGCGCGTACCGACGCGGAAGCGGCAAAGCTTTTGACCTCCGACATTGACGAGCGCGACCAGCCCTTCGTCGACTATGATGCCGGCCGCACGGTGGAAGGCTTCTATCAGGTCAGGAATGGCATCGAGCCCTGCATCGCTCGCGCCATCGCCTATGCGCCATACGCCGACCTGATCTGGTGCGAGACCTCGAAGCCCGATTTGGCGCAGGCCAAGAAATTCGCCGAGGGCGTGCGCAAGCATCATCCGGGCAAGCTGCTCGCTTACAATTGCTCGCCGTCGTTCAACTGGAAGAAGAACCTCGACGACGCGACGATCGCAAAGTTCCAGAGGGAGCTTGGCGCCATGGGTTACAAGTTCCAGTTCATCACGCTGGCCGGTTTCCACCAGCTCAATTTCGGCATGTTCGAACTCGCCCGCGGCTACAAGGCGCGGCAGATGACGGCCTATTCCGAATTGCAGGAAGCCGAGTTCGCGGCGGAAGCGCACGGCTACACCGCGACCAAACACCAGCGCGAAGTCGGCACCGGCTATTTCGATGCGGTGTCGATGGCGATCACCGGCGGCCGGTCTTCGACCACCGCCATGCATGAATCGACCGAGCACGCCCAGTTCAAGCCGGCGGCCGAATAGCAGCAACACGACCAGAGGAAACGCCCAAAGGGCATAAAAGGGAGAAGACCAATGGCTTCGATAAGCCGCGTCAAGGAACGGGCCGAAGAGCAGTCCACCACGATGAGCGTGGACCAGCAGGCGACCATCCGCATGCTGGCCAACGATCTGCACAGGCTCAACCAGTCGGTGATGAAGGCGGTCGAGGCGGGCGTCTCGGTGGAGCTCGTGCGCTCGGCACGCCACCATGGCGGCGACGGCAATTGGGGCGACCTGCTGATCCCGGTGATCGTCACCCAACAGAGCCACGGCTGACCGCACTCGAGGTCCATGCCCCGGCCGAATTCGATGTCACCCGCGCGGATTGCGCGCGGGTGACTTTGCTTTTGCACGACCAATTCACTACTGTGAAGAACAAAACTTGCCTTAAATTGTAATGCTTCCGGCTATATTGCAGATGACTGCCATTTCAGCTTGACATGGGTGGCGATCTCACGCCATTTGGCTCTCAGATTTCAACCCTGCATTGAAACAGAGACGAGCGGCCAGCCCCTGCCCATGTGTCCAGTAGATCGCGAGACAGAGACCACAATTCTCCCGAGTTTGATGGGCCGGAAGGCGAACGCCGAGATGATCATGGATCTCTCCCAGGTGCTCGTTGTCGGGAAATCGCCAATCAATCGGGTTGTGGTGTCGAAGATCGTCGAAAAATCCGGACTGAAGCCGATCTCGGAGACGCCTGAAATGGCGGCGAAGACGCTGAGAACCCTTGTTCCCGGCGCGGTTGTCCTCGATGGCGGAGCCGACAACAAGGACTGCGACGCGCTGATGTCCGGCATCGATGCTATGCGGCGGGCGTCCGGCAGATCGCTGCCCTCGGTCATCCTGCTTTCAACCAGGATTGGCACACCGGAGAGCCTCGGCCTGTCGAGCATCGTCGACGTGGTGGTCACCAAGCCGATCACCACCGAAAGGCTGCAACCGGTTATCGATCGGCTGATCCGACTTGGGCGCGGCTGTTCGTAGTCCGGGTCGAGCGGTTCAAGGCCGGGACGCGCTCAACCGATTTTGCCGATGCTTTCGATCAGCGCGGGCAGTTCGCCAAGATCAGCGATCTCACGGAAACGTGGGGCTGCGACCGGCGGCTCGACATGTTCCAGCACCCAGGTCAGTTCGTGCGGCACATGGACGCCCCAGCTGCCGGCCTCGATGGCCGGCACCACGTCGGACTTCAGCGAATTGCCGACCATCATGCTTTTCTCCGGCCCGTCGCCATGGCGGCTGAAGATCCTGTTGTAGGTGGCGGCGCTCTTGTCGCTGACGATCTCGACGGCATCGAACAGGTCGCCCAGACCGGACCCGGCCAGCTTGCGCTCCTGGTCGAAGAGGTCGCCTTTGGTGATCAGCAGCAGGCGATAGTCGCTGGCGAGCTTTTCCACGGTTTGCCGTGCATGCGGCAACGCCTCGATCGGATGGGCAAGCATGTCGCGGCCGGCGGCAAGGATTTCAGCGATGGCTGAAGCCGGCACGCGGCCTTCGGTGACCTCGATCGCCGTCTCGATCATCGACAGGGTGAATCCCTTTATGCCGAAACCATAGATTGCGAGGTTGCGCTTCTCGGCCTCGAGCAGTCGCGCTGAAATGTGTTCCTCCTCGGCATGATCGGTGAGGAGTGCTGCAAAGCGCTTCTCGGTCATGCGAAAAAACTGCTCGTTCTGCCAGAGCGTGTCATCGGCGTCGAAGCCGATGGTCGTCAATTTGCGGCTGTCTTGCATGCGACGCCTTCAATCCGGTGACTGCGTTTGTGGAAATCTGAACCTAAGCTGGCTGGAGCGAATTTCAACCGTGGCGGCGAAGCCAGCCGGCTTGCCCTTCCCTTCCATCACCGCGCACGGCTATACTCCAAAATCCGCAACCCAATCTGGTGAATGATGCCGCCTGCAAAAAAGGAAGTCCGTCCGTCGACCCGCGGAGGACGCGTCCGCACGCCCGCTTTCGTGAAAAATCAACGTGGCGTGAAAAACTGGAAGGAAGTCAGCGCCTGGCTGGAATGGCGCGGCATCGAGGATATCGAATGCATCACGCCGGACCAGGCGGGCGTTGCGCGCGGCAAGATGATGCCGTCGAAGAAATTCACCTCCAACACCTCGCTGGCGCTGCCTTCGGCGGTGTTCATGACGACGATCTCCGGCGGTTATCCGGAGGACGGCAACGGCTTCCACTACCCTGAGGACGATGGCGATCTCAAGCTGATGCCGGACCTTTCGACCCTGACCGTGGTGCCGTGGGAAGAAGATCCGACGGCAGCCGTCATCTGCGATCTCGTCCACCAGGACGGCCGCTCGGTCGAATTCACGCCGCGCAATGTGCTCAAGCGCGTGGTTGCGGCTTACGACAAGCGCGGGCTGAAGCCGGTGGTGGCGCCCGAGATCGAATTCTACCTCGTGCGCAAGAATCCCGATCCGGACTATCCGCTGACCCCGCCGGTCGGGCGTTCGGGGCGCGCCATAGGCGGCGGCGCCGGTTATTCGATCGCCGGCGTCAACGAGTTCGACGAACTGATCGACGACATCTACCACTTCTCCGAGAGCCAGGGCCTGGAGATCGACACGCTGATCCACGAGGAGGGCGCCGGCCAGCTCGAGATCAATCTGCGCCATGGCGACCCGATCGAACTCGCCGACCAGGTGTTCATGTTCAAGCGCACCATTCGCGAGGCGGCGCTGAAGCACGAGATATACGCCACCTTCATGGCCAAGCCGATCCAGGGCCAGCCGGGCTCGGCGATGCACATCCATCAGTCGATCATCGACAAGAAGACCGGGCGGAATATCTTTTCGGCCGAGGACGGCTCGGAAACCGACGAATTCTTCCACTTCATCGGCGGCATGCAGACGCATGTGCCGAACGCGCTGGTGATGTTTGCGCCCTATGTCAATTCCTACCGCCGGCTGACGCAAGCGGCCTCGGCGCCGGTCAACAACAAATGGGGTTATGACAACCGCACCACGGCGTTCCGAGTGCCGCGCTCGGATCCAGCGGCCAGACGCGTCGAAAACCGCATCCCGTCTTCCGATGCCAATCCCTATCTGGCCCTGGCCGCGTCGCTGGCCTGCGGGCTGATCGGCATGACCAACAAGATCAAGGCCGAGCCTCCTGTGCTGACCACAGCCAACGCCGACGAGATCGACCTGCCGCGCGGCCTGCTCGAAGCCGTCGACCTGTTCGAGGGCGACGAGGAGCTCTGCGCGCTGCTCGGCAAGTCGTTTGCCGCGACCTACGCGGCGATCAAGCGGGCGGAATTCGAGACCTTCATGGAAGTGATCAGCCCGTGGGAGCGGGAATATCTGCTGCTCAATGTGTGAGCGGCGACTTCGTCGCGTGAATGGTGAACAGAGAATGGTGAGTAGTTTCATATTGGATGGATGAGCGCGGGCGACTCGTCTCTCGCAGCCATTCACCATTCGCGCTATTCACCATTCAAGGCCTTCCTATGCCCTACCAATCCCCTATTTCCCCCGGCCGTTCCTGGTACGAGGATACTGCCGGACCGCGACCCGAGTATCCTTCGCTCGACGGCGACAGGTCGTGCGATGTCGTCATCGTCGGCGGCGGCTTCACCGGCCTGTCGGCGGCGGCTCACCTGGCCAAGGCGGGTACGAACGTCGTGCTGATCGAAGCGTATCGCTTTGGCGACGGCGCATCGGGCCGCAATGGCGGCCAGCTCGGCACCGGCCAGCGCGCCTGGGCCGAAGAGCTGGAGGCCGAATACGGGTTCTCCCGCGCCAAGGCGCTGTTTGACCTCGCCGAAGAGGCCAAGACGCATTTGCTCGAATTCGCCGCCGTCAACAATATCGAGATCGACTATATGCCCGGGCAGATGTCGGTGGCGCACAAGCAGCGCTATGTCGACGACTACAAGGCGCATGCCGAGATCATGACGAGCCGGTTCGGCTATCAGCACATCTCTTTCATGGACGCCAGGGAGACGGCGGAGCGGTTGGGCTCGACGCATTATTTCGGCGGCACCCGCGACACCGGCACCGGCCATATCCAGCCGATGAAGCTGGTCATCGGCACGGCGAAAGTGGCAGCGCAGGCGGGCGCGCAACTGTTCGAGCAAACGCCGTCGACCGGCATCACCTCCAGTGGCGGCAAGGTCCGGGTGACCACGCCGAAAGGCGTCATTACAGCCGAGAAATGCCTGATCGGCGTCAACGCCTATGGCGGCACGCTCGAGCCGGTGAGTGCCGCGCATATCATGCCGATCGGCTCCTTCATCGGCGCGACAGTGCCGTTGGGCACCGCTTCCAAAGTGCTGCCGGGCGGCGAGGCGGTCGACGATTCCCGCTTCGTGGTGCGGTATTTCCGTAAATCGAAAGACGGGCGCCTGCTGTTCGGCGGGCGTGAGATCTACGGTGTCAACGACCCGAAGGACATCCACATCCATATCCGCCGGCAGATCTCCGAGCTTTATCCGGACTTGAAGGACGTCGAGATCACCCATGGCTGGGGCGGCTATGTCGGCATCACGGTGCCGCGAAAGCCATTCGTGCGCGAGGTGATGCCCAATGTGATCTCGGCCGGCGGCTATTCGGGTCACGGCGTCATGCTGTCGAACTTTTTCGGCAAGCTCTATGCCGAGACCGTCTCCGGCAACCGCGACAGGCTCAAGCTGATCGAGGATTTGAACATCCCTGCCTTCCCCGGCGGCCGGCGCTTTCGCACGCCGCTGCTGTTCCTGGCGCTGAACTGGTTTGCGCTGCGCGACAGGATCTAATGCGTGTCGCCCAAAAGTGCGCAGCGGTTTTGGGACAACGACATGCATAAAAACAAAGGCTCAAAGCACGTCGACTGAATCCGTTTCAACGCGACGTGCTTACAGCAACAAACGATTCCGTCTGAAATATTCGGTGTTTAGCGACACATTGCAGAATCCTTAACAAGGGTGCAGAATCTCCCGTTAGGGCGCACTGATGCCACAATCGCGGGTAAAAGGTGCCGGTTCTGGGCGATTGAACGGGGACTTTTGCGGGCTTGCCCGCTTTGTTTTTGGGACCGATGCCGATCGAATGCCGGCCTTCCGGCACTGATCGAAAGAACATCGGCCCGCATGTTGGAGGTGGCGAACGTGAATGAGCCCTTCAGTTTCGGCGCGCCGGAACGACGGCGCTTTGCCATGCAGTTCGGTTACGATATGCGGCCCTCTTTCTGGCAGGAAGTCCGGTCGAACTCGCATCTGGTGATTGCCGCGGTCGGCACCGCAGCGCTGCTCGGCGTGGCGGCGGTGGCGCTGTGGCTGGCTTTGCCGGCGAATGACAGGCAAGCGAGCGCGAGCCAACAGCAGACCGTTCCGGCCATTCCGGTGAAGACAACGAAAATCGTTCCCGCGGCCGCGAAGGTCGCCGCGGTCGTGCCGCCAGCGGCGGCGCGCAAGGGCGACGCGGTTTCACGGACGGTGGCTGCCAATGAGGCGGCGGTATCGGCGCTGGAGCCCAACGATCCACGCTGGACCGCGCCCGACTCGAAGGCCGCATCCGGCCCAGAAGCGAAGTCGCCCGATCAGGCGGCGAGCCAGCCGACGCAAGACGAGAAGCCGTCTTCGGCATTCGCCGAATCGGCAGCGCAAACCGACGCCACGACAGAGCTTGCCAAGGTCGCCGCTCCCGGCGATCCGGCGATGAACGCCGATCCTGACGGCGCGCAAACCGCCGCTATTCCCACCCCGAAACCGGAACTGCCGCAGCCCGCCCAGGCCAACGCGAAACCCCAGAAGGTTGCTGCCGCCGGCAACGGACGCACGCTGAGGGCGGTTACCATGCGAAGCGGCCCGAAGAAGAATGCAGCCGCCATCGGCACCGTGCCCGCCAAGACATCGGTGCAGGTGATGGGCTGCAAGCAATGGTGCGAGGTCGTCTACAACGGCAAACGCGGCTGGATCTACAAGAGCTACATCAAGACCGGCGCTTAGAGGCTATTCATCGCCATGTATCTGGGATGGGTCCCATCTCAGATGCAGCGCCCGCCATCGACCTCAAGCGCCACGCCGGTGATGAAGGCGGCTTCGTCGGAAGCAAGCCAGAGCGCGGCATTGGCGATGTCGAGCGGCGTCGAGAGACGACCGAGCGGGATCGAGGCGCGGAACTTGTCGCGGATTTCGGGCGTATCGGCGCCCATGAATTTCTCCAGCATACCGGTCTCGCCGGCGACCGGGCAGAGGCAGTTGACGCGGATGTTCTTCGGCGCCAGTTCCACCGCCATCGACTTGGTCGCGGTGATCGCCCAGCCTTTCGACGCATTGTACCAGGTGAGGCCGGGCCGTGGCCGAAGGCCTGCGGTAGAGGCCGTGGTCAGGATGACGCCGCCGCCTTGCCGCTCCATGATCGGCACCACGGCGCGCGCGGCGTGGTAGATCGCCTTCATGTTGACGGCGGTGATCAGGTCGAAGGTCTCCTCGCTGACATCGAGCATGTCGCCGTTGCGATGGGTGTAGCCAGCATTGTTGACCATGATATCGATGCGGCCGAAGGCGCTTTTGGCGGCATAGACCATCTCGTCGAATTCGGAGCGCAACGACACGTCCGTCTGGGTCCAGATCGCCGGTTCGCCAATCTCATTGGCGACCCGTTCGGCGCCCTTGGCATTGAGGTCGGCGACCACGACCCGGGCGCCCTCCTCGGCAAAACGCCTGGCCATGCCTTCGCCAAATCCGGACGCCGCGCCGGTGATGATGGCCACCTTGTTTTCCAGGCGCATGCTTTTCTCACCCATGATTGAGGATCATTGTCCCGCAAGCCGGCGTATCAAACAGGCCACGACCGTCGAAAGATGTGCATCCATCCTCGATTTCTCCTTTGGCTTTCGCGTCGATCCCGCTCTATGCTGCATCTGCGAAGGCTTCCCGGAACCATCGCCCGCCGACAAGCCTCCGGGTTGTGCCAGTGTCAAGGGTCAGGTTCCGACACTTAGATGTGACACCGTGGCACTGGAAAATTTAAATCGATTAGATTATATCAGCCGCGTACTCGTGACCGGCGTCAAAGCGGACAGACCATGACCAGCCAGATCATCCCCGTCGATCCTTTCGACTTCATCATTTTCGGCGGCACCGGCGATCTGTCGGAACGCAAGCTCCTGCCATCGCTCTACCATCGCCAGCGCGACCACCAGTTTTCCGAGCCGACGCGGATCATCGGCACGTCGCGCTCGAAAATGACCGACGAGGAATTCCAGGCTTTCGCCAAACAGGCGATTTCCGACCATGTCAAACCGGCCGATATCGACCCAAAGGAATTGAAGACGTTCCTGGCCCGGCTTTCCTATGTCTCGGCCGACGCCACCACAGGGGCCGGTTTCGACAAACTGAAAAAGGCGATCGGCGACAGCGACCGCATCCGCGCCTTCTACCTGGCGGTGGCGCCGGCGCTGTTCGGCGACATCTCGCACAAGCTCAAAGAGCACAAGCTGATCACGCCGAACTCGCGCATCGTGCTGGAGAAGCCGATCGGGCGCGACCTTGCCTCGGCACGCGCGCTCAACGATCTGGTCGGCGATGATTTCCATGAAAGCCAGATCTTCCGCATCGACCACTATCTCGGCAAGGAGACAGTGCAGAACCTGATGGCGCTGCGCTTTGCCAACGCGCTCTACGAGCCGCTGTGGAACTCCGCCAATGTCGACCATGTGCAGATCACCGTGGCCGAGACTGTCGGCCTCGAAGATCGCGTCACCTACTACGACAAGGCTGGCGCACTGCGCGACATGGTGCAGAACCACATGCTGCAGCTCCTGTGCCTGGTCGCCATGGAGGCGCCGTCGTCGATGGACGCCGATGCCGTTCGCGACGAAAAGCTGAAGGTGCTGAGGGCGCTGAAGCGTATCAACGGCAACGAGGCGCCGAAGCAAACGGTGCGTGGCCAATACCGCGCCGGAGCCTCGGCCGGCGGACCAGTGAAAGGCTATGTCGAGGAACTCGGCAAGGAGAGCAGCACCGAGACTTTCGTCGCCATCAAGGCCGAGATCGGCAACTGGCGCTGGTCGGGCGTGCCGTTCTACCTAAGGACCGGCAAGCGACTGGCGACCCGCGTGTCGGAAATCGTCATCGAGTTCAGGCCGATCCCGCATTCGATCTTCGGCGACAGCGCCGGGCCGATCTTCGCCAACCAGCTGGTCATCCGGCTGCAACCTGACGAGGGCGTCAAGCAGTTCATCATGATCAAGGATCCGGGACCGGGCGGCATGCGGCTGCGCCAGATTCCGCTCGACATGAGCTTCGCGCAATCCTTCGACGGCCGCGCGCCCGATGCCTATGAGCGGCTGATCATGGATGTCATCCGTGGCAACCAGACGCTGTTCATGCGCCGCGACGAGGTCGAGGCGGCATGGAAATGGATCGATCCGATCCAGAACGCCTGGGAGAGCGCCAGGCAGGAGGCGCAAGGCTATACCGCCGGCACATGGGGCCCTTCGGCTTCCATTGCGCTAATCGAACGCGACGGGCGGACATGGCACGAGAGCAACTAAACGGCGCGCCCTACAACTGGCACGCCTTTTCGGCACGCCCGGACCTGGCGGCAGCCCTTGCCGGCCGCGTTGCAGGCCGCCTGAGCGAGGCTATCGAAGAGCGCGGCACGGCGCTGCTTGCCGTTTCCGGCGGCACGACACCGGCGAAGTTTTTCGCAGCACTTTCGAACATCCCGATCGCCTGGAGCAAGGTCACGGTGACGCTGGTCGACGAGCGTTTCGTGCCGGCCTCCTCGCCGCGCTCGAACGCCGGACTGGTTGCCGCCAATCTGTTGCAGAACGCGGCTGCCGCCGCACGTTTCGTGCCGCTCTATCACGAGGCCGCAAGCATCGAGGATGCGGCGGCGTCCGACACAAGGGTGTTGCGCGCGCTGCCCTGGCCGCTCGATGCCGTCGTGCTCGGCATGGGAGCCGATGGCCACACCGCTTCGTTCTTTCCCGACGCCGACGAGCTGGAAAAGCTGCTCGACCCGTCTTCGGAAAGGATCGTGCTGCCGGTTCACGCAAGGAGTGCCGGCGAACCGCGGCTGACATTGTCGCTGGCGCGGATCGTCAGTGCCGGCTTCATCGCACTGCACATCGAAAGCGAGGACAAGCGTACCGCATTCGAGAGCGCGATGGGACCGGGAACGCAAAAACCCATTCGCGCCGTGCTCGACGCAGCTGAAAGGCCCGTAGAGGTCTTCTGGGCACCCTGATTTCAACTTGCTGAGGGTCCCGGCGAACAGCCGGAGGGTGTTTCCGGGACCTCGCCTGAAAGGACCTGTAACATGACCGCCAGACGCGACATCGAAGCCATCACCGAGCGCATCCGCCAGCGCTCCAAACCGGGCCGCGAGCGCTATCTGAGCCGCATCGCCGAGGCGTCGAACCGCACCGCCAACCGGGCCGTGCTGTCCTGCGGCAACCTCGCCCACGGTTTTGCGGTCTGCAGCCCGTCGGAGAAGGTTGCACTCGGCGGCGATCGGGTGCCCAACCTCGGCATCATCACCTCCTACAACGACATGCTGTCGGCGCATCAGCCGTTCGAGACATATCCGGCGCTGATCAAGGACGCGGCGCGCGAGGCCGGCGGCATTGCCCAGGTGGCCGGCGGCGTGCCGGCAATGTGCGACGGCGTCACGCAAGGCCAGCCCGGCATGGAGCTGTCGCTGTTTTCGCGCGACGTGATCGCCATGGCGGCCGCCATCGGCCTGTCGCACAACATGTTCGACGCCGCCGTCTATCTCGGCGTCTGCGACAAGATCGTGCCGGGGCTGGTGATCGCAGCACTTACCTTCGGCCACCTGCCGGCGGTGTTCATCCCAGCCGGGCCGATGACGACAGGCTTGCCCAATGACGAGAAGGCCAAGGTCCGCCAGCTCTATGCCGAGGGCAAGGCGGGACGGGTCGAGTTGCTCGAGGCCGAGTCCAAGTCCTATCACGGGCCTGGCACCTGCACCTTCTACGGCACAGCGAACTCTAACCAGATGCTGATGGAGATCATGGGCCTGCACACGCCGGGTGGCTCCTTCGTCAACCCCGGCACGCCGCTGCGCGAAGCGCTGACCCGGGAGGCGACGAAGCGGGCGCTGGCGATCACCGCGCTCGGTAACGCCTACACGCCGGCCGGCCGCATGATCGACGAGCGTTCGATCGTCAACGGCGTCGTCGGCCTGCACGCCACGGGCGGCTCGACCAACCACACCATCCACCTGATCGCCATGGCGGCCGCGGCCGGCATTGCCATCACCTGGCAGGATATTTCGGACCTGTCGGAAGCTGTGCCGCTGCTGGCGCGGGTCTATCCGAATGGCCTTGCCGACGTGAACCATTTCAACGCCGCCGGCGGGCTCGGCTTCCTGATCCGCGAGCTGCTCGACGAAGGCATCCTCCATGAGGACGTGCAGACGGTGTGGAGCGAAGGCTTGCGGCCATACGCGGTCGAGGCCAAGCTCGGCGCCGATGGCACAGTGGTACGCGAAGCTTCGCCCCGCGTGAGTGGCGACGAGAAGGTGCTGGCGCCGTTCAGCAAGGCGTTCCAGCCGACAGGCGGGCTGAAAGTGCTGTCGGGCAATCTCGGCCACGCCGTCATCAAGACTTCGGCGGTGAAGCCGGAGCGGCGCATCGTCGAAGCGCCGGCCAAGGTTTTCGATAGCCAGCAGGGACTGAACGAAGCGTTCAAGGCCGGCACGCTGACCGGCGACTTTATCGCCGTCATCCGCTTCCAGGGACCGAAGGCCAACGGCATGCCGGAACTGCACAAGCTGACCACCGTGCTCGGCATCCTGCAGGATCGCGGCCAGCATGTCGCGCTGGTGACCGATGGGCGCATGTCGGGCGCTTCCGGCAAGGTGCCGGCGGCGATCCATGTGACGCCGGAAGCGGTCGAGGACGGGCCGATCGCCAGGATCCACGAGGGCGACATCATCAGGCTCGACGCCGAAGCCGGCACGCTGGAAGTGCTGGTGCCGGCTGGAGATTTCGCCCTGCGCCGGACGGCGGACGCCGACCTGATCGGCAATGAGTTCGGTTTCGGCCGCGAACTGTTTGCTGGCTTCAGGCAATTGGTGGGCCGCGCCGACCATGGCGCCAGCGCCTTCGGAACGGCCTGACGAACCGCCATCTCACCCATGAAAAAGGGCGGCTCGTGGCCGCCCTTTTTGCGTTGGTCCATACGGTGCTATTGCACCGTTAGCTCGGCCCGCTCGCCGGCCTTGACCGTTACGGTGCCTTCCTTCGAGCTGTTGTCCGACTTCTCCGAGACGACCACATAGTCACCGGCCACTATCGCCGCCTGATACTTCTGGTCGTAGGCGTAGCCAAGCGACTTGCGATTGCCGTTGATGTCCTTCTTCGCTTCGAAAATCTCGATCTTCGAGGCGCCGGGCGCGGTGATTGCCAGAACACCAGCGTTCATGGCGACTTTCACATCCTGGAATTCGCCGGTCTTGACGGTGAATGGCTGTTCGACGACGGCGAGATCGACGGTTGCGATCAATACATAATCGTCCGGCGGCAGATCGAACTTGCTGTCGGGACCATAGGCGTAGGTCACCTCTTCCCTGGTCCCGTCGATCTTCTTTTTCGCCCTGAACACCTTGAAGCCGATGCCCGAACCGTCGGCCTTGTCGCCGCCGGCGGTATAGTAGGCGTTGGCAACGACATGGCCGACGCCAACGATGATGTCCTTTTCGACCGTCTTGCCGGCAGCGAGCGGGATCGTCTCCGTGGCCACGCCCTGGCCGATCGTGACCGTCACCTTCTCGTCGCCAGCCGGCAACACCGTCTTGGTGGTGCCATAGTAGGTCGCCGGATTGTCGGCGCCCGGATAGTCGATCACGACCGCCGCGCCATCGACGACATCCGCCCCCGCGCTTGGCCGCGGATGAATGATGAGCGTGCCGGCATTCAAGGTGAACAGCGGCTTGTAGACCTGGCCGGCCTCGATCTTGAGCTCCTGTTCAGTCTTGGCCTCGCCGTCGCGCGCGACGATGATGTAGTCGCCCGGCTCCAGATTGCCCTTGTAGGCGCCGTATTCGGTGGTGACGTTGTCGCCGCGCGTGCCGTCGGACTTTGCCTTGTAGATTTCCCAGGCATTGCCGTCGGTGACGGGATCGCCGCCTTCGGCAAGCACCAAGGTCGGCAGCAGATTGAATTCCGGCTTTTCCGGCTCGGACGCCGGGGCTGGCGCGGGAGCAGGCGCTGGTTCGGGCGCCGGCGCCGGTGCAGCGACGGTTTCGACCAGCGCTTCCTGCAACGCTTTCTCATCCGAAGCCTGGATGTATTTGCCGCCGGTGTTTTCGGCGAGACAGGCGATCTGCTTGCCTTCGTCGGCGGTCAGGCCAAAGCCGACGACATCGGCGGTAAAGTCGATGCCGGACGCTTCCAGCTCCTTGCCAAGCGCGCAAGGGTCGCCGCCGCAGGTTTCAAGTCCGTCGGTGATGAGAACGACGGTCGCCTTGTCCTCGGTGTATTTCAATGCCTCGGCCGCCTGCTTGACGGCCGATGTCAGCGGCGTCTTGCCGAGAAATTTCAAACTGTCGGCGGCTGCCGAGATCGCACTAGCCGAACCCGCCTGCGGCGGCACGATCAGCTCGATGTCGTCGCAACTGCCCTTCTCGCGATGGCCATAGGCCATGAAGCCTATCTCGTCGTCGGCGGGGACCGACTGCAGCACCGTCCTGAGCGATTCGCGGGCGATTTCGAGCTTGGGCTTGCCGTCGATCTGCGCCCACATGGAACCCGAGGCGTCGAGAATGATGATGACCTTGTTTGCCGCAAAGCCGAACGTCGTCATCGACAAAAGGAGAATCGCCGCAGCGACGCTCCGTGCAAATCCCGCCATGAAAGTCTCCTCAAGTCCGCCCTGATCCGGGCCGGAAAGCTATTTGACGCCGCGTCAGGACACAAGCCCGAACGCGGCTGCGAGGGGGCCGAATGCCGAACTTTTGAGAGGAGGCGAAACCCGCTCAGTAGGTCGTGCGCCGCTCTTCCGAAGGCGGCCGGCCGAACTGCAGCCGGTAGCTTTGGGCAAAATAGGAGTGCGAGGTGAAGCCGGTGGCGATCGCCACATCGAGGATCGGCATGTTGGTCTGGCGCAGCAATTCACGCGCCCGCTCCAGTCGCAGCCGCATGTAGTAGCGGCCGGGGGTGACAGTGAGGTGACGCAGGAACAGGCGCTCGACCTGGCGCACCGACAGGCCCGCCGATTTGGCGAGCTGTACCGCCGACAGCGGCTCGTCGAGATGGTCGGCCATCAGTTCGACGATGCGCCTGAGCTTCTCCGACTTGCCGGTCAAGTCGCGTTCCGGTCCGACACGCTGGCGGTCGCCGGCGGAACGGATACGTTCGTGCTGGAACTGGTTGGCGACGCCATTGGCGAGATTGGAGCCGAAATCGCCGCGCACGATCTCCAGCATCAGGTCGATCGAGGTGGTGCCGCCGGCGCAGGTGTAGCGCTTGCGGTCGATCTCAAAGACGTTGCCGGTGCAGTTGATGTCGGGAAAGCGCTCGACGAAGCCGGCGCGGTTTTCCCAATGGATGGTGCAGCGATAGCCGTCGAGCTGGCCTGCTTCGGCGAGCAGATAGGAACCGACTGACAATGCGCCGAGCGCGTTGCCGCGCCGGCCCCAGCTGCGCAGCGCCGCCAGCACCTTGCTCTTGCCGGGGAATTCGGTGGTCAAGCCGACCGAGACGAACAGGATGTCGACCGGCGGCAGATCGGCGACGGCGTAGTCGATCTTGAGCGGCAGGCCGTTGGAGGCCATGACGGAATCGCCGTCGGCCGATACCGTCGTCCAGCCATAGAAATCGCGGCCGAGCAGCCGATTCGCCGAGCGGAACGTATCGATTGCCGCCGCCAGCGAAAACATCGAAAACTTGTCGACCAGCAGGAACGCGAACTGCCGGCCACCGCCTTGAACGGGATCAGTTATGACCGGCCGTTCCGGGGGAATAGTGAGGTTCGGCAAGGCTGGCGGCTTTCTGGTCAGAAGGACGGCCGTTTCAATCCGGCCGCAAGATAGGCGGAGGCTACTGTGTTGGCCATCAGCATGGCAATGGTCATCGGTCCGACGCCGCCCGGCACCGGAGTGATGGCGCCGGCCGCCTTCGCCGCCTCGGCATAGGCGACGTCGCCGACCAGGCGGGTCTTGCCTTCGCCCTTCTCGGGCGCGGCAATGCGGTTGATGCCGACATCGATGACGGTGGCGCCGGGCTTGACCCAATCGCCCTTGACCATTTCGGGCCGGCCGACAGCGGCGACCAGGATGTCGGCGGTGCGGGCGAGCGCCGGCAGGTCTTTCGTGCGGCTGTGGGCGATGGTGACGGTGCAGTTGGCGGCAAGCAGAAGGTTGGCCATCGGCTTGCCGACAATGTTGGAGCGGCCAACGACGACCGCATTGAGACCGGATAGGTCCTTGCCGCGCACGCGTTCGATCAAAAGCATCGAACCGGCAGGCGTGCAGGGGACGAAGGCGGTCTCGAGTTCGCCGGTGCCGAGCTTGCCGACATTGATGAAATGGAAGCCATCGACATCCTTTTCCGGCGCGATGGTCTGGATAACCTTGCCGGCATCGATGTGGCCGGGCAGCGGAAGCTGCACCAGGATGCCGTTGATGGCCGGATCGGCGTTGAGGGCGCCGATGATGCTGAGCAGTTCCTGTTCGGAGGTCTGCGCCGACAAGGTGTGCTGGACCGAATGGAACCCGCATTCCTTGGCGGTGCGGGATTTGGAGGCGACGTAGACCTGGCTCGCGGGATCTTCGCCAACGATGACCACGGCAAGACCGGGCTGCCTGGCGCCCGTGGCCGTCAATTCGGCGGTCAATGCCTTGACCGTGCGCACCACGTCTTCGGCGACGCTTTTTCCGTCAATCAACTCGGCCATGAACTATCCTTCGACACCGTTCCACCCAAAGGGCGGCACTGCGCGCTTTGGCACTTGTTCGTGCATGTCGTTTGGGCGACATGCAATTTGTGCGGCATTTTCACGAAAATTCGACCGGGCAATCCCGTCAGAGCGCCGTCAGATGCCGTAAACTCGAAACCGGCATGTTTTATTCGCTGCTGGCGTTTTAGAAATAGCGACGGCGCGAGCGGTTTTCGGTGAGTTCGCGGACCGCTTCGCGGAATTCGCGCAGGCTGCTGCGGATTTCCTCGACCTGGGTTTGCTGTTCGGCGGGATCGGCGACAGGCGGTGCTGCGGCCATCGGGGGCTGCCGATATTGTGTCTGTCCCGCATAGGGCTCCATCGGCTGCGGATAGGGGGGGCCGGCTGGCGGCTGCATCTGCCCGGCTTGCACCGGCGGGTAGCCAGGCTGCGTCCCGTAGGGATAGGTCTGGCCATGCGGGGCCGGGTACATCGGCGGTTGCGGCATCATGTGAGCGCGCAATGGCTGTTGCGGGTGGGCAGCGTAGGCGTCTTGCCGGAAGTCAGGCGGCGGATAGCCGGCTGCCCCTTGCCTCGGATAGCTTTCGACCATCGCGGGAGAGACGGGTTCAGCGGGGCGGATATCAGAAGACTTTTGCGCCGACGCCTTGCCAGGCATGATCTTGCCCACGGCCGAGAACAGTCCACTGAACAGACCAGACCGTTCAGCGCGAGCGCTCTCGACCGGAAGCGCAGGCGGCGGTGCCTGATATGCCTTGTCTTCGACAGCTATCCGCCGTTCGTCCGGCCTGCGGCGCGACCGGGAATTGGCGGTCTCGCGCAGGCTCTCATAGGCGCCGCGCATGGCGCCGAGGCCGATACCCGCGGCAAGGCCGAGGAACAGACCCGCCAGTGAAATCACGGCGCGCGATGGCCCGGTGGATTCGAGCGGCGGGCGAGCCACGGTCATCACATTGATGTTGGTGCTGTCGATTTTTTCCTGCTCGCCAGTCTCCTTGGCGCGCAGAAGATATTGTTCGTAGACGGAACGCTTGGCGGTGGCATCACGCTCATATTCTCGCAAGCTGACGAGGTCGCTGTTGACGTTGCCGCTCTGAATCTTTGCCTGCGCCAGGCGCGAAGCCAGATCCTGCTCGAGCTGGATCGCGCGCTTGAGATCGACCTGCAGCGACGATGCGATGCGGCGCAGTTCCCCGGCGATACGCTCGCGAGCACCTTCGAGCTGGGCATTGAGCGCCTGGAATTCAGGATGACGCGGTCCAAGCCGCACGGAGGCGCGATCAGCGTCCTGCTTCAATGTCGCATATTGTGAGCGCAATTCGCTCATCGTGTTGGAGTTGATTTCCTCGGGCAAGGTGCCGTTGATAACCGAATTGACGTCCAGCGAACGCGCCGACGCCGCCCGGGCATTGAGTTCCAGCGTGCGGGCACGGGCGATGGAGAGCTGCTCGTTGAGCTTCAGCATCTGGTCGTCGCTGATCAGATGACCCTGGGCGTCGACAAGGTCATGAGTGGCCCTGAAATCCTCGACCTTGCGCTCGGCCCTCTCGACGTCCTGCCGCAAATTGTCAAGCTTAGCCGTCAGTTGGTTTGTCGCGCGTCCGGCCGTGTCGAACTGGTAACTGGCGGTCTCCTCCTGGAAGAAATCCCTGGTCTTGTTGGCGATGTCCGCCGACGTCTTAGGATTCTGGGTGGTGGCGCTGATGGAAACGACAAAGGTCTTGCCACTGCGCTCCACCGACAAGCTCTCGGCCAGATTGCGAACGGCCAGCGCCTGGCGGTGATCGTCTACAGCGCCGCCAGGTCCATCTTGGCGCGACAGGATCGAGCGGATGAGCGACATGACGCCGAGACCGCCGGAACCTTGCCCGTTGAATTCCGGATTGTCGACGAGATGGAGATCCGCGACGACCTTGTCGAGGACATTGCCGGACGTCACCATCTTGATCCGGGTTTCAACGACGGCCAGCGCCGCGTCGGGCTGCCCGACCGGTTGGGTGAGATCGGTGTTGGAAAGCTTCAGGTCGCCCGGGTTGATGACCATCAGGGTGGTGGCCTCGTATTTCTTCGGCGTCGACAGGGCGAAGGCGACGCCGAGCACCGTTCCCAATATCGTCGTCGTGAGGATCAGCAGCTTGGACCGGGTGATGCCGCGGACGACCTGCACCGGATCGATCAGCGGCTTCCATTCCTGGCTGTCGGCATCGTCGCGGGGAGACCGGGGCTCGCCACCGGCGTATCGGGGCTCATATGAGGCGGCACGAGGACGGTAGGCCTCGGAGACGCCGGCAGGCTCGTCGCGCAGCCTGGCTTGCGGGTAGGCCTTGTCCGCTTGCAGCCGTGCCTCAGCCTCCGAACCAGCCTGAAATTGGGATGTCGCAGCAGCCACAGCAGGCGATGGAGTCGCGCGCGCCTCGCGTTGCGAGCGGGCGACGCGATGGCGCGTGGCGGCATCCTCGCGCCATGACGAGTCAGCGCGGTCGCCGAGCGAAACCAGCGAAGCGTCGGCCTCTTCCTCGCCGCGCACAGCCTGGCCAAGTGCGAGCAAGGAGCGCTCACGCTTCCAGTCTTCACGGTTTTGCCTGTCGACCATTGTCTTGGAGCTTACTCTCTGGCGGCTTGGAAGCGGCAGTCAGCCAATCGTTAAGCCACGCTAAACAGGCATAGGAAACAAAAGGTTAATTTCGGCGATTTGAGGACGCAGTTTCTCTCTTTGGTTGTATGTTTGCGGAGGCTAATCTAGAGGCTCAGAACCGCACGTTAAGCTTTCCGAGCTATGCCTTTGCGCGAGACATGACGCAGGCCAATCACATACCGCAAAGGCGGCCCCTCGCCCGGATCAGCGCCTTTCTGGCCGAACGACGGGGGCTGGTTCGCGACTATCTTTCAGCCATCAGCGGCGCCGGCGGGCGACTGGTGTTTTCGCTCGCCTATTTCATCGCCCTGGCCAACACGCTGTCCATCGCCGAGTTCGGTATGTTCGCCACCGCGTCGGCGGCCGGCGTCATGCTGTCGCGCATCCTCGCTTTCGGCTTCATCTCGGCGCTTTACCGCACGGCTACCATCCGCCCCAATCTGATCGGCACCTTTACCGCCGGCTTCCTGCTGCTTGGCGCCGTATCCTTGCCGCTGCTGGCCGCGGCCTCCTACGGCGTCTACCTGATCTTCTTTGCCAGCAATGTGCCGCTGACGGTCTTCGCCGCAATCGTGTTTGCCGAAGCACTCTTGTGGCGGCCGGTCGAGGTGGTGCTGATCGTCAACAATGGGCTCGGCAAATTCGGCCGCGCCGCCGTGCTGGCAATCGTGACCACGGCCTTCCGCGCACTCGGCGCGGTGCTGTTCATGCTTTCGGGACAGCACAGCGTCTGGGTCTGGTCGTGGTTCTATATTGGCGCCAACGCCGCCTCGCTGCTGCTCGCCTTCGGCTTCTACTATCCACGCCAGCGGCTCAGGCTGCGCACCGAGCTCTATCTCAGGCGCCTCGCCGATTCGATCTATGTCGCCGGCGCCGAAGTGCTGTTTTACCTGCAGTCGGAATTCGACAAGCTCTTGGTGCTGGCGATCGGCGGGCCGCATCTGGCCGGTATCTATGCCATCATCATGCGGCTGGTCGACCTGACGGCGATCCCGATCCGCACCTTCTCGATGATGCTGGTGCAGCGCATGATGCGGGCGCCGGAACTGCTGTCGCGCCTGGTGGTCAAGAGCGGCATCGAGGGCGGCGTCTTCCTGGTCTCGACACTGGCACTGGCGACGCTTGGCGTCGTGCTGCATTTCTTCCCCAACGCGCTGGGCAAGAATGTCGCCGAGGCCGCCCCACTGGTGGCGCTGGCGATCTGCGTGCCGGGACTGCGCAATCTGGTCGAATACCAGGCCGAACTTCTGTTCGCGCGCGGCCAGACGCTGGTGCGGGCGCTCAATCTCGGCCTGCTGGCCGGGCTGAAGGCGGTGCTGCTGACCTATGTGCTGACCACCATCACCGACACACCCAATCTGGTGCTGTCGCTCAACGTCGTCTTCCTGCTGCTCTATCTCGCCTCGGCGCTGCTCACCTATTCGGCGATGCGCCAACCGGCAAAGCCGGTCTAGGCCTCTAGAGCGTTTCACCATTTCACGGAAATGGCAAACCGCTCTATCTCTTTGATTCAACGCAATTCCGGACGGAAAACCGCTTCGCACTTTTCCTGGAATTGCTCTAAGCGTCCAGGCCAATCAGGCGGCGAATGCGGCCGATATCCGTGCCGATGAAAGACTGCATGCCGATCGCCACCTGCTCGGGCGCCATGGCGGCGACGAAACTGCGAAACTCGTCATCCGACAGCGCTTCGCCGGTCCAGTGGACGCGGCAGAACTCTTCCGAACCGTGGAAATGGCCGGCACCCTCCAGCAGATCGTCGACATAGCGGCCGTAGATCATGCATTCGGAGAATTTGCGCGCCGAGCCGATGACCTGAACCCAGTTTCGGCCATGCACCTTCTCGATCTCGGCGCACATCGCCGTCACGGTTTGGCGGCGCCAGGCAATCAGTGTCGAAACATAGTCGTGGGTCGAGACCCTCGATGCGTCAATGCCGAGCGCCGAGCCCGCATTGCGCGACCAGATGCGATGCTCGTCATGACCGTCATTGGCGAGCACGCCGTCACGCCGGAACAACCGCACCTTGCCGTCGCGCCAAAAAGCGTTTGTGTCGAACGGCTTGAGGAAGGCGACATCGGAATCGCAAAAGATCAGCACGTCCTCTTGCGCCTGCGCTGATATGGCGATGCGGCGCAGCTGCTGCACGTGCCAGCCGCGCAACGGCATGGTCTTCAGGCTGAGCCAGATGCGGCGGCGAAACAGACTAAGCGGGTCGTCAAACACATGCAGCCAGCGCGGCAGCAGATCACGCTCGTCGACGACGCTGCGGCGGCTGTTTTCCAGCTGGCGAAACAGCCCGACATCGCGATGCTCGACGAGAATATAGTGATGCGCCACGCCGGAGACGTGGCGGTCGAGGGTTTCGCACAACAGGCGGCAGCGTTCGAAATCCGGTGCATAGCTTGCGGTCACAATCGCTGCCGTCGGTGTCTGCCGAAGGGCGCTGGGCTCAGTAGCGGGGCTCGGTACGAACCGGTTGTTCACCGGATCTCTCCGGCAGCTTCAGGCTTGTGCGACAGTTTCTGCTTGATGACGCGCAGCAGGAACAGCGGGTTGCCGACGACGTAGCGGCGCCAGAGGCGGCCGGGTTCGACCCACAAGCGAAACAGCCATTCGAGGCGCAACTGGCGCATCCACAAAGGCGCCCGCGGCACCGTACCGCTGAGGAAATCAAGCAGTGCGCCAACCGCGATCGGCAGCGTGCAGTGGCGCGCATCGATATGGCGCGCAATCCAAAGTTCCTGGCGCGGTACGCCCATGGCGACAAGCAGCACGTCGGGTCGCAGCTTTTCGATCCGGTCGACGATGCCCTGTTCCTCGGCGGCCGAGAAATAGCCGTCATGGATGACCACGAAATTGTGCTGGACGGCCAACGCCGCCAGTTTGACCGATGCGGCTTCGGCGTTGACGCGCGTCGCTCCGAGCAGCCCCACGGTCAACGGCCGGGTTGAGGCCTGCAGGAAGGCAGGGACGAAATCGGTGCCGTTGAGATTGTCGGGGAACGGCGCGCCATAGAGCAGTTTTGCCGCGACATCGACACCGACGCCATCCGGCAGGACGAGAAAATCGTCGAGCGCCTTGGCGAAGACCGGGTCCGAATAGGCGATGTTGGCATTGTGGGCGTTGAGAAAGCTGACCTTGGTGAAGCGGCGCTCGGCAACCAGCCGTGCCAGGAGGGCGATCGCTTCGTCCCAGCCGATGGCCAGCACCGAAATGCCGAGGATCATCTTCAACGTGTCGAGACCGAATGCAGCACGGGCGGAATGCATATTCACGCAGCCACCTCCTGCCTGACCGGGCCGAGCCTTTCCAGGCCAAGCCTGATCGCGGCATCGAGCGCCTTGACCTGCCGGCGGTGGAAGGCGCTGCCATCGACGTCCCTGACGTCGGCTGCCGCCGCCTCGAGCGCGCCGGCGAATTCGGCCGCATCGTCGGTCACGACGCAATTGACCGGGCGGTGGTCGATGCCGCGCAGCGAGCGGCTGGTGGCAACGGCGGGCAGGCCGAGTTCGAAGGTCTCGATGGTTTTCAGCTGCACACCGCTGCCGGCGGTGCTGATCAGCGGGATGACGGCGCCGCCGCGCACGAAGGCCTGCGCGTCCGGCACGCGGCCGACGAATTCGACCCCCGGATGCGTCGAGGTGACGCCCGACGGCATGTTGCCAGCGATTCTGATGCGAAAATTTCGCCTGAGATGCGGCACGACTTCTTCCAGGAACCAGTCGAGGCCGATGCGGTTCGGCTGCCAGGTCCAGGTGCCGATCAGGGCTGCGTCGCAATCGATGCGGCGCGGGTCCTGCTTCGTCGGGGCTGAGGTGCGGATCACCAGCGGCAGCACCGCAGAGCGGTCGTCCGAGGCAACGCCGAGTGCTGATCGGTCTTCCTCGGCGAGCGTGAAGACGAAGCGAGCCCGGCGGCAGAGCCGTTCTTCCATGGTCTTGAGCAGCCTCGCCTCGCGGCGAAAGAGGAGACGCTGGAAGAGGCCGCCAGCGGCGGCGGCGTTCTCCTGCGCCGAGCGATGCTCGACATTGTGGGCGACGAAGATCGATGGCCGGTCGTCGAAGAGATTTTCGAAGGCGCCGGCGAACTGCACCGAGTTCAGGACATAACCGTCGAAGGGACCGGCGCGCTCGATGGCGGTGCGGACGTCGCTGTCTGAAAGCACGCGCAGTTTGACCGAGGCGAAGGTAAGGCCGGACAGCATCGCCTTGGCGACCCAGGCAAGTTTCTGAAGCGGCGAGGCATTTTCGGTACGCACATCGATGGCGCCAAGCACGATTGTGTTTTCAGGGTCGCTGGCCGCCTTGCCGGGCCAGATGAAGCCGGCCACGGTGACGCGCGCGCCAGCGCGCCGCAAGGCGTCGATGATGGCGGCGTTGGCAATCTCGTAGCCCGAAGCGAGAGCGCCGTCGGGCACGATCGATGTGGCGAACAGCAGATGCATCTCACCTATTCCTGTGGCCAACCGGATAGCAAAGGGGGGTGAACCCTTGATTAAGTGGCGGCAATCGGCGGTTGGAAGCCGTGCATTGAGAGGTGTCTCCGCGAAAGGTGATTAACGAAACGTTATCATCGCGATGCTATCGAGAAGCCAAACTCACCCTGCGGCTGGACACGGATGATCCCTTTGCCATCGGACGGTTCGGTATCGATCGTGGGACGGTCGGCGGGGCTTGCCGCCGAGACCGTCGAAGCGGTCGTCACGCTGCCGACCTTCAAGCGACCCGAGCAAGTGCTGGAAACGCTGGCATCGCTCAAGGCGCAGAAGACCGGCAGACGCTTCGCCGTCATCGTCATGGAAAACGACGCCGAGGCGCGCGCCGGCGCCAAAGCGGCGCTGCCGCTGTTCGAGCGCGGCGACCTTGCCGGCATGGTCATCGTCGCCCATGAACGCGGCAATTGCAGCGCCTACAATGCCGGCTGGCAAACGGCGATCCTGCATTTCCCCAACTTTAGACATCTGCTGGTTATCGACGATGACGAGATCGCCGACCCGGATTGGCTCGAGCGCATGTGCAAGGCGGCCGAGACGCTCGGCGCCGACATTGTCGGCGGCCCGCAAGTGCCGGTCTTTGCCGATCCGACGCATGCGAAATGGGCGCAACACCCTGTCTTTGCGCCGCCTTACCGCGAGACCGGGCGCGTGCCGGCGCTCTATTCGTCCGGAAACCTTTTGGTGGGACGAAACGTGCTGACCGCCATGGGGCCGCCCTTCCTCGATCTCAAATTCAACTTCATGGGCGGCGGCGATTCCGACTTTCTCAGCCGGTCTGCGCAACGAGGCTTTGTGCTCGGCTGGTGCGCCAAGGGACAAGTCCATGAAACGGTTCCGGCCCGGCGCGTCGAGGCCGACTGGATCCGCGCCCGCAGCCTGCGCAACGGCGTCATCTCGACGCTGGTCGAAAAGAAAAAGCGCGCCGGAACACCCTTTGCCGGCACCAAGGTCTTCCTGAAAAGCCTGGCGCTGCTTGCCGCCTCGCCGTTTCGCGGTGCAATCAGGCTGGCGCAAACAGGATCATCGGCAACCGCCTTGTATCCCATCCACGTCGCGCTCGGCCGCGTGCTTGCCGAATTCGGATATGCCAATGAGCAGTATCGACAGCCTGAGAAGAACTGAGCAGGCGCCGCTCAGCGCGGCGTTCACGCGCGACGGCGTTGCGACCGCGATCGCGGCGCTACTGTTCACCGTCATCCTGATATCCTTCCGGCCCTTCCAGCCGGCCGGCGCCGAAGTGATCGGCGAGGGCGGCGACATCGTCAACCAGCTCGGCTTCGGCTCGCTCGGCGCCATGTCGATCTTCTCGCTGATGGCTTTCGCCAATCCCAAAGTGGTGCGCTCGCTGCTCAGCCCGTCCTGGCTCTTGATGCTGGGTTTCTTCATGCTGTCGGTGGTGATGGCGAGCGACCCGCCGTCGGCGGCGCGCGCCGCCTCGTTCACACTGATCGGCATTTTGACGATGGCGACGATCCTGGCACTGCCGCGCGACGCCGATGCGTTCGCGAAGGTTATCATCTTCACCATCGTTGTCGTCATGGGCCTTTCCTACATCGGACTGATCGTCTTTCCGCATGAGGCCCTGCACACGGCCGACTCGCAGGAGCCGGAACATGCCGGCCTGTGGCGCGGCGTCTTCACCCACAAGAACATCGCCGGCCCGATCATGGCCTGCTTCAGCTTCGCCGGCCTCTATCTCTACCGGCGCGGGCAGCGGCTGTGGGGCGCCGGCATCTTCTGCGCGGCCATGATCTTCATGTTCCACACCGGTTCGAAAACAACCGCCGGACTGGTGCCGTTTTCCGTCCTGATCGTGGTGCTGCCAAGCCTCATCGGCATGAGGCTCGGCACCCCGATCCTGTTTGCACTGGCGATCATGGCGACCGCGGTCGGCACGCTGGGCATCGTCTTCCTGCCGCCCGTAAAGCACCTGGCGGCCATCTATTTCCCCGACATGACCTATACCGGGCGCACGACATTGTGGGAGTTCTCCGGCAGCATGCTGGCGAAGCGACCATGGACCGGTTACGGCTATGAGAGCTTCTGGGGCACGCCACTGCTGCTCAATCAGGACCAGCCCTTCGACCGGGCGTGGGACATCAGAACCATCGTGCATGGCCATGACGGCTATCTCGACATTGCCGTGCTGATGGGAATTCCGGCGCTCTGCGTAGCGGTCTACACCTTCCTCATCGCACCATTGCGCGACTACATGCGCATACCGGCGCGCAAGGAAAATATCTATCTCGGCGATTTCTTCATGATGGTGGTGCTGTTCACCGGGTTGAACGCTTTTCTCGAAAGCTTCTTCTTCCACCGCGCCGATCCGGTGTGGATGTTTTTCGTATTGGGCGTGCTTGGCCTCAGGCAAGTGTCGCTGCGGCCGATCCCGGTGCGCGATCCCCATCGCTCCTGACAGGGCTTTCCCGTTGCGCCGCTAGCGTCTACAGGAGAGCATCCTTCGGAGGGCTCTCAATGACGATCAGGCTTGTTCTCGCCGGCTGCGGCAATATGGGTTACGCCATGCTTTCGGGCTGGCTGAAATCCGGCAAGCTCGCCCCGGCGACGGTTTTCGTGGTCGAGCCCAACGCCGATTTGCGCCAGCGCGCCGAAGCGCTGGGCTGCGGCGTGGCGGCGGATGCCGGCGGCATTCCGGCTGAGGCCGTGCCGGCCCTCGTTGTCATCGCCGTCAAGCCGCAAGTGATCCGCGACGTGACTTCAGCCTACAAGCGCTTTGGCGATGGCCGCACCACCTTCGTCAGCATCGCGGCGGGAACGCCTGTCGCCGCCTTCGAGGCCATCCTCGGCAACCGCGCACCGATCGCGCGCTGCATGCCCAACACGCCGGCGGCCATCGGCAAGGGCATGATGGTGGTGTTTTCCAACCGGCTGGTGTCCGACGACAGCAAGCGATTCATCGCCGATCTGCTTTCGGCGAGCGGCGAGGTTGCAACCATCGACGACGAAGGCCTGATGGACGCGGTGACGGCAGTGTCCGGGTCGGGGCCGGCCTATATCTTCCACTTCATCGAAGCGCTGACCGTTGCCGCCGAAAAGGCCGGTCTGCCAAGCAAAACCGCCAAGCTGCTGGCCATGCAGACCGTCTACGGCGCGGCATCGCTCGCCGCTGAAAGCGGCGAGGAGCCGGGCGTGTTGCGGCAGCAAGTGACCAGCCCCAACGGCACCACGGCCGCCGCACTTGCCGTGCTGATGGGCGAGGACCGGCTGACGCATCTGCTGACCGAGGCGGTGGAAGCGGCGCGGTTGAGGTCGATAGAGCTGGGGAAGTAGGCGCTCAGCCTGCTCCGTACAGCATCTCGTCCTGCAGCCGCCGCAGAGCAAAAAGCCTCGTCGTCTGGTCGGGCGCGGCGTTGCCGGTGGTCAGCAATTCGCCCTTCCTGACCGGTTTCAGCACCTTGCCGCCTTCGAGCAGGCCGACCGGCACGGCGTGCTGGGCGCGGGCTTCGCCTACCGTCATGGTCCAGGAGCGGTAGCAGGTCTCGCCGATGGCATCGAAGGTTTCGCCGGCGGCCAGATCACGCTTGGCCACAGCGCAGACTTCGGCGACCGGCCGCGGCAGCGGCACCATGTCGGGCCTTCCGTAGAGCACGATGCGGGCGGCGGTCAGCGGCACTTCCAGCGAGGTCAAATGGTAGGGCCGGAAGAAGCTGTAATAGGGGCCGTGGCCGATATGCAGGTCGTCCATACGCTCGATGATGCGCGGATGCGTCGCCTCGACGATGACGAAGACGCCGGGCGCCACGCCCTTGCCGATCGTGTAGTCGACGACGCCCTTCTTCGACAGAATGCCGCCATCGGCGCGCGGAATAAGCACCTTGGCCAGGTCATCGCGGTCGGCCTTGGGGCCGTGCATGCCGGGAACATCGGGCACCAGCCCGGTGGCGTTGGCGATGGCGCACATCTCGACCATGGTCTTGGAGCCGTCGACGAATTCGACCAGCATGCGCGGGTTCATGTTGCGGCGGAGCGCTTCCTCGCGATAGTCGTCGGGAACGGCATCATGGTTGAGCGGGTTGTTCTTGCCCTTGCCGGCCGAGACGATGGTGTAGCCGAGCGCCGAGGCGAACTCGATCAGCTCCATGCAGCTCGACGGTTCGTCGCCGGCGCCGACCGAATAGACGACGCCAAGCCGGTCGGCCTGCTGCTTCAGATAGCAGCCTATGGTGACGTCGGCCTCGACATTCATCATCACCAGATGCTTGCCGTGCTCCATCGCCTTCAAGTCGAAATCGGCGGCGACGCCCGGCTTGCCGGTGGCGTCGATGACGACGTCGATCAGAGGGTTGGTGACCAGCATCTCGTTCGACGTGATGGCGATCTTGCCGCTCTCGATCGCGCCGGTGACTTTTGCGGCGCTGTCGGCCTCCACCGCCATCGCCTCGTCGCCATAGGCGATGCGGATGGCGTCACGTGCGGTGTGCGGACGCCGTGTCGAGACGGCGCACACCGCAATGCCCGGCATCAGCATACCTTGCGTCACCAAATCGGTGCCCATTTCGCCCGAGCCGATAACGCCGATGCGCACCGGGCGGCCCTCGCTGGCGCGCTTGGCGAGATCGCGGGCAAGCCCGGTCAGGGCGACATTGGTCATGCAGAAACGTCCACTGCTTTTTGGTTTGAAGCGGGAATAGCAGGGAACCGCCCCCGTTTGCCAACGAAACCGGCCGACGGCGGCAATTTCTCGCGGCTTACTGCAACTTGGCCAGCAAAGCCTGCGCCTCGGCAAGGTTCTTTTCCGAGCCGGCGGTGAGGTCGCCCATCTTGCGATCCCGGAAGATGACGAGCGCGTCCTGGCATCATGATGGCCGGCGCGTGGCAAGTCTTCGCACAAGCGGTGTTCCTATCAGGGAGCCGGCACGCGGCTGGCTTTCACACCGGGACCGGTTAGTGTTCGGCTCGACCTTGTCGAGCCCGTTGCGGCCCGGCGAGGGCTTTGAGGGAGGTTTCAATGACAACGGACTTCACGCCGAAATTCGATCTGGCCGGCAAGGTGGTGCTGGTCACCGGCGCCACGCGCGGCATCGGCCGCGCCTGCGCACTCGCCTGCGCCGGCTCCGGCGCCGACATGATCGTCGGCGTGCGCAGCAAGGCAGACGGGGTTGAACTGACCGCCGAGATCGAACGCATCGGCCGGCGGGCGCTGGCCGTGCAGATGGACCTCACCGATCTGGCGACGGTGCGAAAAGCCGTCGCCGAGGCGCACGCTGCCTTCGGCCGCATCGACGTTCTGGTCAACAATGTCGGGCTCGGGCCGGAAAACCTGGCGGAAAACGTCACCGAGGCGGATTTCGACCTCACCGTCAACGTCAACCTCAAGGGCACGTTCTTCACCACCCAGGCGGTGGCAAAACTGATGATCGCGCAGAAATCCGGGCGCATCATCAACATCAGTTCGCAGGCCGGCACGGTGACGCTGAAGGGCGAAGCGATCTACTGCATGTCCAAGGCGGCGATCAACCATTTGACGCGCTGCCTGGCGGCCGAATGGGCGCAGCACAACATCACCGTCAACAGCGTGGCGCCGACCTTCATCTGGACCGACGGCACCCGGCCCTCGCTCGCCGATCCAGACTTTCACGCGCATGTGCTGGGCCACATTCCGCTTGGCCGCATCGGCGACCCGATCGATGTCGCGGGAACCGTAGTGTTCCTGGCCTCGCCGGCGGCGTCGATGATTACGGGCGCGAATATACTGGTCGATGGCGGGTGGTCGGTGGCGTAGGCCACCGACTTCGGTCACGATTCGGGCGTGGCTTACTGGATCACGATGGTCGCGTTCGGAATCTTGACGCCGTTGGTCCCCGGAAAGGACGCGCCGAGGAAGGCCTTCATGTCATCGATGATGGCAATGACGCGGGTGCGGCTATCGACGAAATTTATGTCATCAGTGGCCGTTGCAAGCTTCGTCGCCGGGTTGATGCAGCCGATCGAAGACAGGAAGCCGCGGCCCGGATGCATCAGTATTCCAACCCGTGCGCCGGTCGGCAGCAACAGCAGGCCGGGGCGCTTGAGCGCGGCCGGATTCACATTCGATGTATAGCCGATGGTTACGTATTTGGCGCCCGCCTGGGTGAACAGATTATAGGTACCGGCCTCGACGCAACGATTGTTGCCGGCAGTCCTGTTGTCACCAGGTCCCTTCGTCTCCGCAGTTGCCCCGGAAAGAGCGGCCACTTTGACGCCATCGTGAAAGACTTCGTATTTGCCAACTGTTCTGCGTTTCGCGCCGCTTGTCTGCTCTCCAGAACGCGTAATTCTCAATTCCCACTTGGCCATTTCACCCTCCCTGCCCTGTCGAGATCGCGGCATCAACAATTGCGAGCGCATCGGCAGTGATTTGTTGCCGATCTCGACCACTAGACAGAAATCTTGCTTTCAGACTGTGATTTTCTTCACTCTGGAATCAAGAACGATGGAGCCTCACAGTCGCAACGCCTCGAGGTCGCGCGTCGCCCCTCTGCCAGGGCAACGCCAAGGGAAGTAATCCCGTTTTTTCCATCAGGACTGTTCGTGGTAGCGTGACGCGGATTGCTGCCGGGCCTGATTGCGCTTGAACAGGTTGTGTTCCGAGGGGAAGAGACATTGCCGGGTAATATGGAGGACCTCGCGCTCGCGTTCGCCAGACGGGCGCACGAGTCGATCGATCAGCGGCGAAAATACACCAACGAGCCCTACATCGTGCATCCCGTTGCCGTCGCCGAAATCGTGCGCAGCGTGCCGCATACGGTCGAAATGATTGCGGCCGCCTATCTGCACGATGTGGTGGAAGACACCCCGGTCACGATTGGTCAGATTGAAGAGGAGTTCGGCCGCACGGTCGCCGACCTCGTCGGATGGCTGACCGATGTGTCCGTGCCTTCCGACGGCAACCGCGCGGCCCGCAAGGCGATAGACCTGGCGCATACGGCGGCCGCGCCGGCGCAAGCCAAGACGATCAAGCTCGCCGATCTCATCGACAACACACGCAACATCGAATTGCGCGATCCCGGTTTCTGGCGCGTCTACCGCGTCGAAAAGCTGCGGCTGCTGGACGTTCTGAGGGAAGGTGACGCAACGCTATGGAAACGTGCCGCCGAACAGTGTTCGATGCCGCTTGGTGTCTCAGTAGGACCCTGAAAACAGGCTTGGCGAGGAAACTGGTGCTGCGAGAGAGGATTGAACTCTAGATCATACCAACGATTTCAATTACTTACAGAATCTTTTGTAACATTGTGACGACCCGCGAAATGACCTGAAGCGAACGGTTCGTGATCACAACGCCAGTCCCTGAAAGCGCTCTTAGCTCACCCAAATTCAACACGCATTGAAAGCCATTACCTCAGCCCGTGCGCGATTTGCCGTGCCGCGGGCATGCGCCGCAGCGCCAGCATGGCGACGATGCCAAGTAGCGGGCCGGGTGCCAGGACGAGGAAGCTCCAGCGCCAGCCGACCGCTTCCGCCACGAATGAGGTCATGTGGATGGAAACGAAGGTAAGGGCGATGCCTATGCTCAACTGCAGGGAAAGTGCCGTGCCGACATAGCGTGGATCGCTCAATTCCGTTGCTATAGCCGAGAATTGCGCGGAATCTCCGATGACGGTTGCTCCCCAGAGAATGGCGACGGCGGCGAACAGCCAGAGCGGACCGGCAAAGGTCAGTCCGATGCTAACTCCGCAGAGGCCGGAGACCGCCATCATCGCAGCCGCCGTCGCGGTGCGGCCGATGCGATCGGCCACGATGCCGCCGACGATCGAGCCAATCCCGCCCGATGCGACGACCAAGAATGCCAGCAAGGAGGCTGTTCTCGGGTCACCAATGCCGAGACCATAGCTGCCCGCCCTGATGTAGGCCAGGATCCAGCCCCACATGGCATAGAGCTCCCACATGTGTCCGAGATAGCCGAGATTGGCGAACATCAGCGCGCGATTGCGCAGCAGCGTTTTGATGTGGCTAGGGTCGAATGCTGACCTTGCAAACGGATAGGGCCCTTCCCCGCCGAACCATAAGATCAACAACGCACCCGCCATTGCCGCGAGGGAGGTCGCCAAGATGACGTCTTGCCAGGCCAGTTCGGCGGCTTGCGCGGATACCAGATGAGGAAAGGCAGAACCAAGCGTTAGCGCCGCGAGGAGAACGCCGAGCGCCGTTCCGCGCCCGGCACTGAACCAGGTCGACACCAGTTTCAGTGCCGGTGGATAGACGCCCGCCAGCGCCATGCCGGTGACAAAACGAGCCGCCAGCAGCAAGCCGACCGAGGGCGCGAAAAACACACAGAGGTTGGCTGCAGCCGCCGTCAAGGCACTGACGGCGATCACCTTGCGAAGCGAGACTATATCCAGCAGGCCGGCCATGCTGGAGGCCAATGCACCGATCGCAAAGCCCATCTGCACGGCACCGGTGACCCAGGCGCCCTGCGCCGGGGAAAGGTCCATGAGCCGTGTCAGTTGCGGCGCGATCGCCGTTGCGGAAAACCATGTGGTCATCGGCAGGAAGGCGCCGATCGAGATCAATATCAGCATCGACCAGCGCCGGGCGGCGCTGGCTGCTGCGACGTTCGCGACTGCAATGCGGTTGATATCCATCGGTTCAGGCCGCGATGGAGCCCTGCAGTTGCTTGAGGATGGGCAGAATGTCGGCCGGGTCGGGTCTGCGTGTGTAGTCCGGACTGACTTCGGCATAGGCGATGACGCCATCCTGTCCGACCACGAAGCGAGCCGGCATCGGCAATGTCCATGTAGGGTCCTCGTTGATCAGCGGCAGATCGACGCCGAAGCTCCGGTAAAGCGCGACCAGGTCGTCCGGCAGGCGAAACCGCAAGCCGAACGCGTCGGCAACCTTACCGCCGGGGTCACTCAGCATCGGGAAATCTATCTGCTTGTCGCGCTTGGCCTTGCGGCCGTTCGCCAGCGACTGCGGAGAGATGGAAACTAGTTGCGCGCCCATGGCCTGGATTGCCGGCCAGGCTTCCTGCAAGGCGCCGAGCTCGATGTTGCAATAGGGGCACCAGACACCGCGATAGAAACTGAGCACCAGCGGCCCGCGGGCAAGCAGATCGCCCGATGCGACAGAACCGCCATCGGCCTCCGACAATGTGAAGGCCGGGGCAACGGCACCTGCCTTCAAAGCTTGATCGGCCTGGCTGGACGCTATGAGCTCAGCGGTCGCGCGATGCATGATCTCGACCGCTTGCTTGGGGGCCTTGCCTTCAAAATCGGCTTTGAAGGCATCGAGTTTTTCCTGAAGAGACATCGGACACTCCAAAATCGTGACCGCATTGCTTGCGGCGGAATGTCCTCGCCTATTTCAAAAGGGAGGGGTAGCTTGCCGCAAAGCATACCAATCATCCGGAAAACGAATGGCTGACAGGTTGCAGGAGCTCGAAGTGTTCGTGCGGGTGGCGGAACGCGGCAACCTTTCGCAGGTCGCCCGCGAAATCGGCCTTTCGCAACCATCGGTGTCGCGGATTCTGAACGATTTGGAGGCGCGCATCGGCGCCCGTCTTCTCGTCCGCACCAGCCGCGGGGTCGGGTTGACCGAGGCGGGGCAGGTCTACCTCGACCAGATCCGGCCGCTGCTTGCGGACCTGGGAGCGGCGGCCGACACCGCCGCCGGCAACGAGGAATTGCGCGGAGTTCTACGCGTCGAGCTGTCGGTCACCTTTGCCGTGCGCGCGCTCATTCCTCGTCTGCCAAGCCTTCTTGCCGAGCATCCCAATCTCTCTGTCGAGCTGATGATGGACGATCGCCGGCGCAGCCTTGTCGAGGAGGGCGCCGATGTCGCGATCCGGCTTGGCCTGCTCGACAATTCCAGCATGATGGCGCGCAAGGTCGGGCAGACGCCTAGGCTGCTGGTTGCCGCGCCGGACTACATTACCCGGCATGGCCTACCGAGCAGCCCTGCCGATCTGGCGCAACACCAGGTGATCTTCGGGCCTTCCGACAGCTCCGGCGCAACGTTTCAGGAGCTAGTCGATCCGCAGGTCAATTTCGTCCTGCCCGAAAGCCCGCGTATCAGGGTCTCGAGCTCGGCCGGTGTCACCGCATGCGTTGTGGCCGGGCTTGGCGTGGCATTCGGTTCGGGCTGGATGTTCAACGCCGAACTGCAGGACGGTCGCCTGCGTCGGCTGCTGCCGGATTTCCCACTACCGACCATACCCATCAATGCCCTTTTCCCGGCCGGGCGCCAGCCGAGCAAGCGGGCCAGAGGCTTCGCCGATTGGCTCAGCAAATCGCTTAGTTCATCATGACTCTGCGTTATGGTTGCTTGGCGCCGCGGCCATTCGCACCTATGGTGCGGCCACTTTGCTGAAAACGGTCCATTGCGTTAATCTTCTAATCTGCACCATCGCTGATAGACCATTTCGCTGAGGGGGCGAAAATTCATGGAGATGCAGCAGGTCCGCTATTTCCTGGCCCTGTCCAGCACCTTGAACTTCACGAGGGCAGCTGAAGAGTGCAACGTCACGCAGCCTGCGCTGACGCGCGCGATCAAGACACTTGAAGACGAGTTGGGTGGAGAGCTCCTTCGGCGCGAGCGCCAGCATTCCCATCTGACCGAGCTAGGACGACGCATGCTGCCCTTGCTGCAGCAGTGTTACGATGCCGCCACTTCCGCTAAATCGCTGGCCAAGGCGGTGCAAAGCAGCGACGTGGCTCCCCTCAACGTCACCATTTCCAACAGCGTCAATATCGCACTTCTGGTTTCTCCGTTTACGGAGCTTTTCCGGGCCTATCCCGGCGTGCATCTCAAGATCAACCGCGGCTCGCCGACCGCTGTCATCGATGCGCTGAAGAACGGCGAGGTCGAACTGGCCGTTGCCGGTCCGCTGGGGGCGGCATGGGACCGGCTTGATACCTGGCCGCTGTTCCAGGAAGGGATTGAGCTCGTGGTGAATTCCGATCATCCGCTTGCCCGCCGCAACGAGTCAGATGTCGCGCTAAGCCAGCTTGCCGCGGAACCTGTGCTCAGCCGCATCGATTGGGAAACGAGTGAGGAGCTGTCGCGTTGTCTTTCCGCGAAAGGTCTGGCGCCGCGGACCGCGCATGAGGTCGAGACCGATCACGATCTGCTGGCGTTGCTGGAAGCCAACGCCGGAGTTGGCTTCGTCTCGATGACCGCGCCGCGCTCGCCGAACGTCCGTAGGCTCAAGCTCCGCGACTTGGACATTTCACGGATCGTCGCTGTCTATGCCGTCGCTGGCCGCCAACGTTCGCCGGTGGCGACGACGCTGCTCAACCTGTTGCGGTCAACCGACTGGTCGACCTTTGGCGTCAGCGAGCCCGCCTGAGCGCCGCGATCAAGTCGTCGATGTCCATGCGCCGGCGGTAGTCCGGATCGACGAAGCGATCAGTGATCACCCCGTTTGTGCCGACGACGAAAGTCGCGGGGATCGGCAGGAACCAGCTGGCGTTGCCTTGGTAGTTTGGCAGATCATATGCAACGCCCATCAACTGCTCCATCTCGGCGCCGATCCAGATCGCCAGGTTGAGTGAGAGGGCATAGCCATTGTCCATGTCGGTCAGGAATGGAAACTCGGCACCCACGGCCGCCTTCATGGCCTTCGCGAACCTGCGCCGCTCGGGCATGATTGCCACGACATGGCCGCCCAGCGCCGCAATCTCCTGCTGAGCTTCGACGATGCCAATCGCGTTCAACCGACAATAAGGACACCAGTGGCCGCGCTGAAAAGTGATCACGGCCGGCCCCCGGAGGAGGATGCCGCCCAGGCCAACCAGTCTGCCCTCATCGTCAGGCAGCAGGAATGCCGGCATGACATCGCCGGGAGCCGGCGCCATAGCTCCGGCTCCTTGTTGCTCCAGACGCGCCACCAGGCGGTCCACCGCGTCGGCGAAATCCGCGTTCAGGCGGCGCACCGCGGCCGCAATCACGGCAAGCCGCTCGTTCAGCGGTGCGTCGAGCTCGATGGCAGCCTGGACGGACTGTTCAAATGTCATTGTCTGGTCGTCGACGGCCATTTCTGCACTTTCACGGGTCGCATGCAGCCTATCATCGAAGCCCGTTGGCCAAGGCCATGCTTTTCTTGCATGGATTTGATACCCCGCGTGCATCAACTCAGGGAAAGTTCGTATTCTGTTCGCCGCCTCTCCTCAATTCGTTACATCATGTTCCTGATATCAGAAGCGAAGGTCAGGAAGCCGTAGACCGTTTCGGCCAGCTGCGTGGCCGTGATGCCGTGTTTCATGGCAAGCGCGAAGATATGGATTAGCTCTTCGCCGGCATGGCCCACCATATGGGCGCCGACGATCCTGTCCGTCGTCTCCTCGACGATGATCTTCGACCAGGCCACGGTCTCGGCATAGGTCCTCGCGGACAGCCAGCCCTGCATGTCGTTCACATGGACCCTCACGCCAAGTCGTTGCTCTTTGGCCTTGGCCTCGGTCAGCCCGACGCTGGCTAGAGCCGGCACCGTGTAGAGAGACGCCGGTATCTGGCCGTAGTCCGGCCGGTGTCTCGGCCCTTCGACGATGTTGCGGCCAACGATGCCGCCCTCATAGGTCGCTACCGGCGAAAGCTGCGGAGAATTCCACACCGCATCGCCGCAGACGTAGACGTCAGGGTTGGAACGCGAGCGCAAATGATCGTCGATTTCGATGCGGCCTTCGCGGTGCACGATGATGCCGGCGCCAAGATCGAGCCCCTCGACATTGGCAACGCGCCCGGCGCAATTGACAACCCTGTCAACCGACCGCCGTTCTTGTCGATCTTTTTGACCCAGGCAAGCGTGCGGACTCGAATGCCTATTCGTTCACTCTCGTCACGGATCCGGGCAACGGCATCGGCGTCGAATGTTCCGAGCAGATGCGGTAGCGCCTCAAGGATCGTCACTTCGACGCCGGCGCGCGCATAGACATGGCCGAGTTCGAAGGCAATGACGCCACCACCGACGAAGACGACCGCGCGCGGCAGCACCGGGTCGTTCAGGACATCGTCGGAGACGATCATATTATCCGCGCCCGGAATCGGCAGTGGACGCGGCTTCGAGCCGGTTGCGATGACGATGTTCCTGGCTTCGAGTTCGCGGCCGTCGACGCTGACGGCATTGCTGCCGACGAACACGGCCTCGCCGACGATGACGTCAACGCCGCGCTTGGCCATCGATCCGGACAGGCGGGTCGGAATGTCCTTGATCATTTGCTTTTCGCGGTCGATCAGAGCCCGCCAGTCGAGCCTCGGCGTATCGACCATAATGCCGTGCCGACCGGCTCGTTCGATCTCATGGAGCGTATGGCTCGCCGCGACGAGGACCTTCTTCGGGGTGCAGCCGCGATTGGGACAGGTGCCGCCGAGGTCGCGTGCCTCTATCATGGCTACTGACAGCCCGGCGGCGCGCGTAGCCACCGTCACGCCCATCCCGGCGTTGCCGCCGCCGAGGATCACGACATCATACTTTTCCACCGTCTTGACCTCCCGGGATTCAATGCAGTTTGACTCGCGGCTTGGTGCGTTGCGCCAGGATCCCGGCAATCGTGTCCAGCGCGGTCTTCACCGTCCCGTGCACGGCCTTGAGATGCATCTTGTGGAGCGAGCGATACATCAGGCGGGCAAGCAGGCCCTCGATCTTCAGTCCGCCGATCAGGCTGCCGAACGAGCCGTAGTCGGCGAGCGAAACAAGGGAGCCATAGTTGCGGTAACGGAATGCCGGCGCGGCCCGTCCCGCGAGACGCGCGGCAATCACCTTGACCAAGTGGTCAGCCTGCTGATGGGCTGTCTGGGCGCGCGGCGGCAAGGGATTGTCCTCGCCGGGCAGGACACAGTTCGCGCAGTCGCCGATCGCAAACACGTTCTCATCCCCCCTGGCTTGCAATGTCTCATCGACGACCAGGCGGTTGATCCGGTCCGTCTCGAGGCCATCGAGCTTCTTCAGGAAATCCGGCGCCTTGATCCCGGCGGACCAGACGACCAGCTCCGCCGGCACAAAAAGCTTCTCGCCAAGCCTGATGCCGCCCTCCGTCACTTCGGTAACCTTGATCCCGCAGCGTATTTGAACGCCCAGATCAACGAGCAGGCGTGCCGAAGCTCGTGCGAGGTGTTCCGGCAAGGCCGGCAGGATGCGCGGTCCGGCCTCGACGATGGTGATGCAGATCAGCCTTTCGAAATCAATGTTGTCGAGGTTATGCGACGCGATTTCCCGCATCGACTTGTGCAACTCGGCCGCCAGTTCGACGCCGGTGGCCCCGGCACCAACGATGACGCAATGGAGCTGGTCTGGCGATAACCGTTCGTATTGCGCGTTGGCGCGCAGGCATGCGTCTATCATGCGCTTGTTGAAACGGGCGGCCTGATCGGCCGTATCGAGCGCGATTGCGTGGCGAGCCGCCCCAGGCGTGCCGAAATCGTTGCTGACGCTGCCGACGGCCAGCACCAGTGTATCGTAGCCCAGCACACGTGGCGGTATGATCTGCCTGCCTTCGTCGTCGAAACTTGGCGCGACGAAGATCTGGCGCCTGGCGCGGTCAAGGCCGACCACTTCGCCGATGCGGTATCGATAGTGATGGCGGCTGGCGTGGGCGATGTATTCCACTGCGTCGTTAGACGCGTTCAGTGTGCCTGAGGCGACCTCGTGCAGAAGCGGCTTCCAGATGTGGGTGCGATTGCGGTCGACAAGCGTGACGGAAAGCCGCCGCTTGCCGAATTTGCGGCCGAGGCGCGTCGCCAGTTCCAGTCCGCCCGCACCGCCGCCGACGATGACCACGCGGTGCAGCGAGCTATCCGCATGCGATGGAGTCTCCGCTATCGCGCGAAAAAGCGCGGCGTTGTTGGCGAGCACGGCTTCTGGAACCAGCCGCATCCCCGGAGTGATGATCTGCATCGGTATTCTCCGTCTCTTTCCTCGGTCTCGCCGCGTTCGACCAAGTCACTCTTGCGATTCGTGGATGACGATGCCTTGCAGCATGTTGACGTCGCATTCCCATGGCTTTTCCGCGAGCACGCGCTGGGCGTGCTCGTAACCGGCTTGCCAACGCGTGCGGATGCCTGCGCGGGTGAAGTCGATGTCCTTGGTGTGGTCCTCGCCGTCGAGGCGCGGCGAAAGCAGCCTGACAAGGTGCATGACGGAAGGACAGCCATAGGAGGCCAATTCCTTGAACATCGGGTCCTGGCGCTGTTCCTCGGGCACAAGCTTTCCCAATTCGCGCACGACATGGCGCAGGCGGTGCAGTTGTTCCTGCCGGGCCACGTGGCTCTTGCCGCGGCTGGCGAACTGAAGATCCTTCTGCCGCCCCATCACCTGCCAGATCGATTTCGGCTCGGTGCCATTGGGTTGCCACATGTTGACCGCGAAGATCAGGGCATCCCGGCGCGGGCGTTCATCCAGAACGACCTCGATTGGCGTGTTCGAATAGATGCCGCCGTCCCAGTAGGGCTCGCCGTCGATGCAGACTGCCGGAAACGCCGGCGGCAAGGCGCCCGACGCCATGACGTGCGCCGCCGACAATGCCATTTCGCGGGTGTCGAAGTATTTGAGCTCACTGGTGTTGACGTTGACCGCGCCGACCGTCAGCCGCGTATGGCGTCGGTTGAGATAGTCGAAATTGATCAAGTCATTCAGCGTCCTCTTGAGCGGATCGGTAGTGTAGTAGGAGGCATTCTCCACACCTACTTCGCGATTCACCCCGAACATAGCGCTTGGGTTCGGTTCAAAGAAGCCGGGTATGCCACGCATCACCGTGCCTATGTTGGCAAAGACGTTGCTTGGAACCATCATCGCGAAAAACTCGTCGAGCGGGCTGCTCCGGCTAATGCCGTCCCAGAATTCCTGCAGCCTCGGCAATCTATCCGTAGGCGCGTTTCCCGCGATCAAAGCGGCGTTGATGGCGCCGATCGACGTGCCGATGACCCAATCCGGTTCGATGCCGCCCTCGACGAGCGCCTGGTAGACGCCTGCCTGATAGGCTCCGAGTGCACCGCCACCTTGAAGGACCAATACGGTCTGGCGCTTGGCTGCACCTTCCGACAGACGATCGACCTCGGGCTCGGCTTCGGACACGGACGGATTTCGAGTGATCTTGTTCATGGGCTTTATTCCTCATTTCGGGGTCTAGTGAGCCGTCCAGCCGCCCTCGATCGGCATGATTGCGCCGGTGATCGAAGCTGCATCGTCGGAGGCCAGGAACAGGCAGAGCGCCGCAACCTGGGCAACTGTCACGAACTGTTTGGTCGGCTGGGCCGCCAGAAGGACGTCCTTGATCACCTGCTCCTCGGTGATCCCGCGTGCCCTGGCCGTGTCCGGTATCTGCTTTTCAACCAACGGGGTCAGCACGTAACCGGGGCAGACCGCGTTGACGGTGATGCCCTGTTCGGCGACTTCCAGCGCGACCGTCTTGGTTAGCCCGGCAACACCATGCTTGGCGGCGACATAGGCTGACTTGTATGGCGAGGCGACGAGCGCATGCGCCGAGGCGACGTTGATGATGCGACCCCATTTGCGCTGTTTCATTGCACCTAGCGCGCGACGGATCGTATAAAAGGAGGACATCAGGTCGATTGCGACCACAGCCTCCCATTTTTCTATCGGAAACTCGTCGATCGGCGCGACGTGCTGGATACCCGCATTGTTCACCAGGATGTCGATGGCTCCAAACTCGGCGATCGCCTTGTCCATCATCGCGGTGATCGCGCCGCCCGTGCTCATGTCCGCATTGTCGTAGCGAACGGTCACTCCATGATCTGTGGCAAGCCTCGACCGCAGCAGTTCGATCTCATCGGCATCGCCGAAGCCATTCAGGACGATGTTGCAGCCCTTGGCCGCGAAGGCTTCGGCAATGCCTTGGCCGATACCGCTCGTCGAGCCTGTGATGAGTGCTGTCTTTCCTCTGAGCATCGTCGTTTCCTTGGTTGGAGCTGCTGCCGGAAAGACCGGCGACGGCTGCGAGCAACGGTCTTCCGCGCCCAGGTCTCGAGTTCTGGGCCAAGTATGGCGAGCGGCTCGAAGCAGCGGAAATGCCGTTGAGACATGGATTCGATAGCCGACGGTCAGATCATCGGTTTGACGCCGGCGGCGCCGCCGGGTTCTGCCGCCTCGGGTTGTTTGACGTTACGGCAACTAGTAAGATCGCCCAGCAACGCGGATCGTGACGTATGTTCGGCCGATGGGGAGCGGCAGTGGAGATCAGCCAGGTCAGATACTTCTTGGCCGTCGCCAAGGAACTGAATTTCACCAGGGCGGCTGAGCAGTGCAATGTCACGCAGCCGGCGCTTTCACGCGCGATCAAGCTGCTCGAAGACGAATTTGGCGGTGCGCTCTTTCATCGCGAGCGGCGCTTCACCCATCTCACGGAACTCGGCCGCATGGTCGAGACCTATCTCGAGGGCGTTTTCGAAAACTCCCGCCAGGCAAAGCAGATCGCCGAGCAATATGTGCACCTGAAGAGGACGCCACTCAGGGTCGGCATTATGAGCACGATTGCTCCCGATGAGATCATCGAGCTGATCTCGTCCGTTCGCGCCCATCACCCTGGCGTTGAGCTTCATCTTTGCGACGCGGACGCCAAGAGCTTGCGGCGGCGACTGCTCGAGGGCGATCTCGAGGCCGCCATCTATGCGTTGCCGTCGAACGTGCCCGACGAAGAAGTGCATTCCTTGCCGCTTTTTCTAGAGCAGATGGTGATGGCTGTTCACCTGGCTCATCGTTTGGCCAACCAACTCAGCGTGCGGGTGAAAGACATGAGCAATGAAAGCTACATTCACCGCAACAACTGTGAATTCGCCGGCTATGCGGATGCCATTCTCGCCGAGCAGGGCGTCACCGTCAGCCCCGTTTACTGGAGTGATCGTGACGACTGGACACTGGCGATGATCGCGGCCGGGCTTGGCTTCGGCTTCATGCCCGAGCATACCGCCAAACACCCGGGCGTGGTGGCCTTGCCGATCACCGAGCCGGAATTCTGGCGCGAGGTCAATCTCGTCACCGTGCGCGGCCGCAGGCATTCGCCTGCGGTTGGCGCACTGGTGCGCGAGGCCACGCAGAAGAAGTGGTTCGGCGAGCGGGCGAAGGCACTGTCCGCCGCCGAGTAGCCTTCCTGCGCGAAACAATCTGCATAGCATGCCCGAGCGGTGGAACTCCGGCACATATCCGCGCTCAGTTCTTTTTAATCGTCGAGGTCACGGACCGGATGACTTCGGTCGCCATTCTGAACTGCGGCGCGCGGTCGGTAATGCCATGCCGCTTGGCGATCCAGTCGAAATCACTGTAGGCGGCGTAAACAGCGCCATCCGCGGTCTGGTAAACCAGCACGCGCACAGGCCAGTCGAGACCGGCTTCGGGATTGGATGTGATGAAGGTCGTGCCAAGCGCCGGGTTGCCGAACATCACCAGCCGCGACGGCCTGACATCGTTGCCGGCATTGTTGCCAAGCCTTGCCTGGTCGATGATGCCGAAGAACTTGATACCCTTCTTGAGGACATCCTTCTTGATGCGGGCGACGGTCTCGGCGACGGAATAGTCGCTCTTGACCGTTACAACGCCATCCGATGCGGCGGCCGGGATGACGATCGCCATCAGCATGGCGGCGCCGGCAAGCAAGGTTTTTAGGAAGGTGTTCATGTCAGTCTCCTTTGTTGAATGGTCAAAATTTTCGGTCGTTGGATCTCACGCCTTTGGCGTTTGCAGCACGCGCGCGACCACGATCGCGCCGGCTAGAACCGTGACGAGCACGGCTACGCATACGGCCCAGCCGATCCGGTCGTAGATCTGCCCGATGACGAAGCTGCCGGCGAGCCCACCCGCATAGTAGGAGGCGAGGTAGATGCCGCTTGCGGCGGCGCGGTCGCGCGAGGCTGTCCGGCTGACGTGCCCCGTGGCTATCGCCTGCGCCAGGAAGGTGCCGATGGCGACCAGCGCCATCCCGGCAAGAACGACCGGCAGGCTGGTCGCAAGCAGCAGAAGCAACCCGAGGATCGCCAGCGCAAGTGTTGCGCCGACGCCGATCCTTGGGCCGAGACCGGTAGCGACACGCCCAGCGAGCGGTGTGGTCAGCATGGAGGGCAGGAAGACGAAATACACCAGCCCCAGCGCCATCGGCGACAGCGAAAGCGGCGCGGCGACGAGCTGGAAGTTCACATAGGTGAACGTGCCTATGAAGACGAAGAGGATCAGGAAGCCGATCGCGAAACAGGCGCGCAGCTCGGCGTTTTCGAGCGGACCCTTCCAGGCCGCTTTGGCTAGCCCGCCCGTATCGTCGGTGCGCATCATTGCGGATGTCTTTTGCAGCGTGAACCAGACAAGAGCGGCACCGAACAGATTGAGGGCGGCGAACGTCAGGAAGTTGGTGGAGATGCCAAACGTATCGGCGACGGCGGCCGACATGAGCCTGCCGAAGAAATTGCTGGCGACGTTGCCGGTCACGTAGGCCGCAAGCGCGCTCGTCGTTTGCCGCGCTGAAAAGTGTTCGGCCAGATAAGCCATTGTCAGCGTAAAGGCGGTCGACATGCACAGACCTTGCGCGACCCGCAGCAATGCAAACACGACTATGCTGTCGGTCTGCGAAAGCAGTGTCGTCGGTATCGCCAGGACGGCCAGGCTGATCCAAATGCCGTTGCGGCGATCGATGCCGCGCCCGAGAAGCGCGACCGCGATGCCGGCCACGGCCATGCCGAAGGTGCTGGCATTGACAGCAAAGCCCATCGTGGCGCGGCTGACGCCAAACTTGATGACCAGCGACGGCAGTATCGCCTGGGTGGCGAAGAGATCGACAAGCGTCAGGAACGCGATCAGGGCAATCAGGCCGAAGCGACGGCTGTCTGCAGCAACCATTCGGAGCCGCGTCGGTTCAGTCAGTTCACTGGTGGTCATGACAGGGCTCCGTGGCCACACGTCCCCAGGCGGTCACCCGAGGACGCGCTTTCAATTGTCGGTAAGGGAGGACGTCGCCAAAAAGTGCGGCTTACATCATATGATCTTCGTGCATCGCCGGCGGCAGGACGTCGGCCGAATAGAGCACCGCGGGAACCTTGCCATTGTTCTTCCACCAGTGGGCGAGCTGACCGAACTCGGCGGTCACGTCGCCGGCCGGATGCTCGATCCCCACCTTGCAGGTACTGCGATATTCGGTGATCGAGCCCTCGACGACCAGGATGTTGGCCGGGCGGACGTTGTGCTCATGCCACGGCACGACACCGCCGGGCTGAACGACGAGCTTGCGAAGACGCAGCATGTTGCCCTTCCAGGCGTCGCCCTTTGGGCTGAGATCGATTGCCGAAAGCACATCGTCGGTCACGCCAACCGGCTTGCTGGGATGCTCCTGAATGTCCGTGGTCGCGGCCTGGCCGGCCGGGCAGTCTCCGGCGAAGGCCGGCGCGGCGGAAAATGCTGCGGTCGCCGAGAGCAGCCCCAGCGCAAACGTCAGATTGAGTTTTTTGGTAGCCATATCGTATTTCTCCTTTGTCGGTGCCCAAACGCGGGAGGCGGGGCATGACTGGGAGAGTGACCGGCTCATCGATGAAAGAGAAATGCTGCCTGGCTCTCAATTCGATACCTGAAAACTATAGTGGATCACTCGCGCTGACATTTCAGGGAGCCACGAGACAACGGGCCTCGAGCGCAAGAAATCTTCTACTATGTTTCACGCTGCGGTTTTGCGAATTGCCAGCGGTATGGCGCTGGTCGTCCAGCCATGCGCCTTGACGCTGCTGACGAAAGCCGAGGCTGCCGGCGAAAACCTGCGCCCTGCGACGACCACCAGCGATACCTCACGCCAGACCTCGGGGTCGATAACCGGCCGCACCTGCAGCCCGGGAATCACGGCGCTGAATTCGGGGATGAAGCAAATTCCGAGGCCCCCCGAAACCATGTTCTGAATCCAGTCCTCGCGCTCGCTGGCGTAGGAAATCCTGAGCTTGACGCCGCGATCGTTGCACAGGCCGGCAAGGTGATCGCGATATTCGCAGTTCAGACGTCTCAGGTAGTTTTCGCCGTCGAGTTCCGAGATGGCGACATTGTCATTGCGGGCCAGCCGATGGCCGTTTGGAAAAGCCAGGACAAAGCGTTCGCGATAAAGTGGTGTGACATCGAACCGGTCCGGAAAGCTGTCGCTCGACGCCATGATGGCGACGTCGATTTCCCCTGATTCAAGCAGCTGCGACAGCGACGCCGGCACACCCTCTACCAGTTGGAGCTGGATGCCTTGCTGACGCCTGTTGAAGTCCGCCAGCAGGCCGGTGAACCGGCGGGGACCGATGGTGCACATCACGCCAACCTTGAGGTTGGCGTTTTCCAGGCACAGGAACCTCGATGCCTCTTGCCGCACGCCGGTCAGCTCGTCGAGGATCTGCTGGAAACGGGGGCGCAGCAGAACGCCCAGATCCGTCAGATGCGTGAGGTTTCGCTCGCGGCGAAACAGCAAACCTCCAACCTCGTCCTCAAGCTGCTGAATCGCGCGCGACAGAGCCGGTTGGGTGACGTTGCATTTTTCGCCAGCGCGCGTGAAATTTCGTGTCTCGCACACGGCAAGGAAGTAGCGGATGTGATGAATGTCCATGCCGACTCGTCCCTCAACTGCATATGATGCATCTGCTGGCTAGGACCCTGCCGCAAACCATTGCGCCGTGCCAATGCACGGCGGCTATGAAGTCGATAGCGGCCCGTCATGGCGCGTTGATCGTGCCTGCGAACGTCGGTTGGAACGCACCCTCCAGAAATGATGATGGCGAGCAAATTGCTCGCCATCTGACAGCCCTGGTGACACCTGAAACGGCGCAGTGGCAGCTTAGTTGGCGCCACCAAGGGCCTGCAGATTGGCGCAGAACTCGGCGTGAGGCTTGCTCATGGCCGCGTCCTGGCACTCCTTCATCATTGCGCCCTGCTTGTCCTTCGCCATCGCATCCCAGGCGGCCTTAAATTCGGCCTTGGGCTTCATCGTCTTCATGCCGGCATCGGTGAAGAACGGCTGCATGTTGGAAGGCTCATCGAGCGCGCCGGCAAAGGCGACGCCGCTCAGAACGGAAAGTGCAAACGCGCCGAGGCAAATAGCTTTGATGTTCATGGTAGGATCCTTCTCTGAAGTTGAGCAATCGCCCCGTCGACGACTGCGGTGATCGGCAGGAATCAAAAGCTCTGCGGTTCCTCCTTGCCGAGACGAACTTTGCTGCAAGGAGCGGCTTTGAGGCCAATGCAATCTGCGTATGGAGTTTAAGGTTCTGCATCCCGCGGATGCTGTCCGGCGCGTTGCAGCTAGTTGGCGCCGCCGAGCGCCAGCACGTTTGCGCAGAACGGCGCATGCGCCTTGCTCATCGCCGGGTCGTTGCACGCCTTCTTCATTGCAGCCCGATCGCTGTTTGGCATGGCACGCCAGGCCTTCTTGAACTCAGCCATCGGCTTCATCGTTTTCATCCCGGCATCTGTGTAGAACGACGGGAAGGATGCCAGATCACTGAGAGGATCGGCGGAAACCGCCCCGCCAACCAGGCTGACGGCGATCGCCGCCAGACAGACAATTCGAATTTTCATGACGCACTCCTCTATGTGCTGAAGGCTTGCCGACGAACGTCGTGGCGCGGGTTCAAGGCAAAATCGCGGGATCTTGCCCTGCCTGGTAAACCTTGCGACGCACACGCGATTGCAGCCAATGCAATCTGCCTATGGAGTTCATGCCAACTTGGCATTTCGCCAGCACCAGATGATGCGGCAGTCTCCTCATCAGACGCCCTGGCTGGCGTTTTTGGGATGGAGACCAAAAAGATGCATATCCAGCCGAGAACCGAGACCAGCAAGCCCGTCATCGCCGGCGCAAGACCTGTTGTGGAAGACACTCAGCTAGTCGACATTGTCCTGGGAAGCGACGCACATGGCGCTTTTATCTGGGGCGTGCTCGACCGTCTGCTGGACGAACCCGGCCTTTCCTTCGGCAACATCACAGCGTCCGGTTTCGGCGCGATGGAGGCGGCGGTTCTGGCCTATGGGCTGGCTCTGGGCGGTCGGCGTGGCGCTCGGACAGCGCTTACCAACTTCTGGCGACGCGTCAGCCACGCATCGATGTTCACAGCCGACACAACCAATCCGCTGAGATTGATCCTGGACCAGTCGATCGACATTGCCGAAATCCGCAAGAAAAGATGCCCGGTGAGCCTCAGCATCCTCGCTTCGAACGCCCGCACCGATGCTGTTAGGATTTTCAATAACGACCAATTGTCGATCGACGCGATCCTGGCCGCGGCCACGATCCCATTCCTCTTCCCAGCCGTGGAGATCGACGGCAACACCTATTGGGGCGAAGGCGACCTTTCGGCTTTGCCGCTGGTCCAGCCGTTTGAAACCGGCCATCGGCTGATCGTCACGGGCAAGGCCTCATTGTGCACCACGCCTTGTGCGGATCGCCGTCTCGCCGCCAGTCCTTGTGCGATGACGTGCACGCCAAGTCACACCATCTTCGACAGCCAGCACCGGGCCGCCTCGGCGCTTTTCACAAGGCCATGGATCGACTGGGGTGAGCTGACCGACATACGTGACAGAGGACGGCAACGCGCCGAGGACTGGCTTCTGGCCGACCATCTTGTTGTCGACGAAGGCTCCGCCGCGAGGAGCAGAAACCGCTACGTCTAGGCGCCTCTCCCCGCCTGGCAGCGCCTGCTTCGCCCCCTCACGAACGCAGACGCCAAGCCCTCCGGTTCCCCGCCGGAGGGCTTTTGCTTGGGAGCTGCTTCAACATAGTGAGCGCGTATCAAATCCATGCCGAGACAGCATTTCAGCTCGGCGGTCTGATCGGGGACACTGCTTGCAGACAGGCCGCACCGGTCAGTCTTTCCCTCGAAACGCAACCAGGAGACATGTCTGTGATCAACACCAAAAGCCTCATCGGATCGGCTCTCGCAGCCGCCACGTCGCTCGCCGCTACGGCAGCCTATGGCGGTCCCGCCGCCCAGCCTAACTTCTCGTTCGAGAAGTGCTACGGCGTCGTCAAGGCTGGCCAGAACGATTGCCAGACCGCGACGCATTCCTGCGCAGGCACTTCCACCGCCGACAACCAGCCGGATTCCTGGCTTTACGTGCCTGCCGGCAGTTGCGCCAAGATCACCGGCGGCAGCGACAAGCCGAAAGCCTGAGCAACCAGCTTCGAACCAATCCTTCGAAAGGAGCCGACCGATGTCCCGTGCATATCAGTCCCTCACGATCCCCGCCGCTGCGGGCATCGGTCTGCGCTCTCCTCATATCGGTGAAATGCTGACCCGGCGGCCCTCCGCCGGCTGGCTGGAGGTCCACGCCGAAAACTACATGGGAGACGGCGCCAGTGTCGAAGCGCTGGAAAGACTGCGCCGGATCTACCCGCTGTCGGTTCACGGCGTTGGCCTGTCGCTGGGCAGTGCCCATGGACTGGATCGTGACCATCTTCAGAGACTTCGGATGGTCTGCGAGCGTTTCCAGCCCGATCTCGTTTCTGAACATCTCGCCTGGAGCGTCGCCGACGGCGCCTATCTGAACGATTTGCTGCCGCTGCGCTATGATGAAGAGGCGCTGGCAATCGTGGCGCGCAATGTCGAAACCGTCCAGGACACGCTAAAGCGACAGGTGCTCATAGAGAACCTCTCCGCCTACGTGGCTTTTGCAGATTCCTCGATGAACGAGGCTGAATTCCTGACCGCGCTCGTGGCACGAACCGGCTGCGGCCTGCTGCTCGATGTGAACAATGTGCAGGTCTCCGCGCACAACCTTCAATATGATGCGATCGCTTTCATCAACGCACTGCCGGCCGAATCCATTGGCGAAATCCACCTTGCCGGTCACGCGACCAATCAGGTCGGGGCCGACACTGTGCTCATCGACGATCATGGCTCGCGCGTGCCGCCTGTCGTCTGGGCGCTCTATCAGCATGCCATAAGCCGGCTCGGACTGCGCCCCACGCTGATCGAATGGGACACCGATGTCCCGGTTCTCGATGTGCTCCTTGGCGAAGCCATGTGGGCCGACATGCTCACCGCTTCGATCATGTTCAACCGCAAGCAGGCTGCGAGGCAAGCCGAGGCAGCCAAACCCCGACCGATGTCCCTCACCCCCTTCGAAAGCGTGGGGACCAGCATGCCAGTGCTAGCAGCATTCGCTGCCGCCAAGGCCGGAGCAGCCATACCGGTAGCGTTGACGCCAATGGAAGGAGGATACGATGTTGCCGCTTGAAAACCTGCAGACCACCATCGCGCGCTCGGTGCTTGCCATCGAACCAATGGTCTCCGCGAAAATGCTGACCGCCGGCAAAGCCGATCCACTGGCCCGCCTGCGCATCTACCAAAACAACACCCGCAGTTCCCTCACCGCGGCGCTGATGGCGGTGTTTCCCGTCACCGTCCGCCTGATAGACGAACGCTTCTTCCGTTACGTGGCGAGCGAGTTCATTCGACGGTATCCGCCGGTTGAATCGCGTCTTTCGCGCTATGGAGCCGGCTTCCCGCGCTTCCTGAAGACGATCGACACGCTGTCCGACATGCCTATCGTCGCCGAAACGGCGCGGCTCGAATGGGCCATAGCGGAGGCGCTCGATACAGCTTCGCTGCCGCCCCGCAGCCTCGCAGAATACGACAACACCGACCTTGGGCTGTCACCGGATATCCTGCTCCAGCCCTCACTGCGACTGATCGTCTCCCACTGGTCGATCCTGTCGGTATGGATGGCGCATCAACAGGAGACGGCGGTCGACGAAAACATCACCTGGACAAGACGCCCCGAACGGGTGGCGTTGTGGCGATCGGGGAACTACGTGCGGCTTTTTCTGCTCGACCGCGCTAGTTTCGCCTTCTGGCATTCGCTGAAGCACTGTTTCGGCCTCGAGCATGCCACCGGCCGAGCCTTGGCGCTCGACCCGGCCTTCGACCTAGTTTCAGCCCTTGTGCGGCTGTTCCGCGACAGGCTCGTCACCAACGTGCGGATCGCCGCGAATTCCCCCTCAAACTGACGGAGACCGTCATGACCGCAATTTCAGATCGTTCCTCGACTAGCCCGGGCGGCCTTGTTGGCGTCTACAGGCGCATCATCAAGTTGCCCGAACGCATTCCATTCTCGCTGATCCAACTCGCGGCCCGGGTCGCGGTCGCACATGTGTTCTGGCAATCCGCGCAGACCAAGCTGGCATCCTGGCCAGTGACACTGCAGCTGTTCGCCAACGAATACAATCTGCCGTTCGTCGACCCGTCGATCGCAGCGCCACTGGCGACTGCCGCCGAACTTACAGGCTCGGTGTTGATTTTCTTAGGGCTGTTTTCGCGTCTCGGCGCGCTGATGCTGCTCGGCGTTGTGTCAGTTATCCAGATCTTCGTTTTCCCGGAGAACTGGGCCGAGCATTTGCTGTGGGCCTCGCTGCTGCTTCTCGTCCTGGCGCGTGGCGCTGGTGTGTTCTCGCTCGACTATGTCGCCGAGCGGACCTTTTCAGCATCTGGGAAATGAACATCTCGACCGAGTAGGGAAGCGCGGTGCGCATCTTCATCGTTCATGCCCACCCCGAGCCCAACAGCTTCAACGGCGCCCTAACGCGCGCGGCGCAGGGGGCGCTGTCTGCAGCGGGGCACGAGGTCGTTATTTCCGATCTCTACGCAATGGGCTTCAATCCGGTATCAGATCGCCGCAACTTCACGACCATAGGCGACGCGAACTACTACCGGCAGCAGTCTGAGGAGGCGAATGCGGCTGCCCATGACGGATTCTCTCCGGATATCCAGGCCGAGATGGACAAGCTTTTCTGGTGCGACGCCCTAATCCTTCAGTTTCCGCTCTGGTGGTTCGGGCTGCCGGCGATCCTCAAGGGCTGGGTTGATCGAGTGTTCGCATCGGGTGGCCGCATCTATGGTGGCGGCAAATGGTATGATCGCGGCGTGCTGGCAGGAAAGCACGCGATGTGTTCCGTCACGATCGGCGGACCGCCGCCGATCTATTCCGACCGCGGACTGAACGGCCCAATCGCTGAAATCCTGTTCCCAATCAACCACGGGATGCTCTACTTTGTCGGCTTCACGGTGATCGAGCCATTCCTCGTGCATGCACCAGCGCGCATCAGCGATGGCGAGCGCCAGGCGTGCCTCGCTCATTATCGCGAACGCGTCCTCAGCCTCGTGTATGCCCCGACGATCGCATATCCGAAGCTCGCGGACTTCGACAACACCTATGTCTTGAAATCGATGTGAGTGTAGCCTCGTGCAGTTCACTGGGACACGTGGAGCCTTCACCAGCGGAATTACTCGTGAATCAGTTGCGGATCGGCCCTAATTCATACTTTGGCGGCAGAAGTCCGTTACGCAAAGAGACACTGCCGGCTTCGACGGCGGCGATCAAAATTGACATGGCTTCGAGACGGCCCATGACGCATCACCTTCCACATATTGAGAGGTTATGTCTTGTAGGTATCCAATACTCTCGCCTTCTGGAAGGCAGTAGGTAGCTCCCTGTCGCACCGACTTCATCGAACAGGAGATATGAATGTCCCGCATTGCCATCCCAACCCGCGAAGCAGCCCCGGTCGCCTCGCAACCGATTCTCGACGCTGTGGACAAGCAGCTTGGCGTCGTTCCCAGCCTCTTCCGCCTCGTTTCGATAAGCCCTGCTGCTCTGGCAGGCATGACCAGCTTGTCTGGAGCTCTCACCAGAGCATTGGACGTAAAGACCCGCGAGCGCATTGCTTTGGCGGTTGCCCAGGTGAACGGCTGCGACTACTGCCTGTCGGCCCACACGTATCTCGGCCTAAACCTGGCAAAGATTGGCGTCGAAGAGATCGCGCTAAACCGCAAGGGCGCGTCGAGCGATCCGAAGGCCAACGCGGCGGTGCATTTCGCGGCTAGGGTGGCCGAGACTCGCGGCAAGGTAAAGGACGCCGACATTGCCGCCGTGAAACTGGCGGGCTTTACCGAGGCGCAAATCGTCGAGATTGTCGCCGTCGTCGCCGAAAACTTCCTGACCAACCTCATCAACAATGTGGCCGAGACCGATATCGACTTTCCGGTCGTTTGCGCCGAAGCCGCCTGATCAACCACGCTTTACACTTATGCGCCCGGCCCGCCGCTCAAGGTTGGCCGGGCGATTTTCTGGTCTGCACTCGCAGAGCCGTTCCTAGGCGGCGGTAACGTTGCTGTGAGGCCGTAACGGTCAGCCGTCGCGGGGCGAATAACAGACTGTCAGCCTAGTCCGTCATCTCGGGCTTTTTCAGGTGGCGCCGAACTTCAGGCACCCCGCACACAGAAGAAAGTATGCCGGCAATGCATCTCCGTGGACTTGTCTCAAAGATCACTCTCTCCTCCTCCAGCGCTGCCGCCGGATGGGCGCCGTTGCCGATAAGGTTGATCGTGGGCTTTGGCTTTCTGGCTCATGGCTACGCGAAACTCAGCAGGGGTCCGGAAAGCTTTGGCGTCGTGCTTCAGACGCTGGGTGTTCCCATGCCGCAATTGCTGGCCTGGCTGACGACGCTGGTTGAGCTTGTCGGTGGCGCTGCTGTGCTGGCGGGCGCGTTTATTCCGCTCGTCAGCGTGCCGATGGCGATCGTGCTGCTAACCGCATTGTTCACCGTCCATTCCCAGTATGGGTTTTTCTCGGTGAAGTTTGCCGAAGTAACAGCTGCCGGGGTCAGGTTCGGGCCTGTCGGCTACGAAATCATTCTGCTCTACCTGGCCGGGCTTGTAACGCTTGCAGTCGGCGGTCCCGGCCGTTTGTCGCTTGAGACGGTCTTGGTTGGGCCTAAGGGAAGCGAACGCTCAAGATGACCATCCTCGCCAAACCCCAGCACGATCTTTCGGCGATAGAAATCGATGTCATTGAAGGCAATATCTCCGCCTATAACCGGCATGCAGTAGGGCGCGATGATGCCCGGGGCCTTGGCTTTGTGATCCGAGACGAGGCGGGACGCATCGTCGGCGTTGCTACTGGATATTCCTGGGCAGGCACTTCCGAACTCAAACAGATGTGGGTCGATGAGGCATATCGGGGACGCGGCTATGCGCGCGAGTTGTTGAACGCCTTCGCAACCGAGGCTGCCATCCGGGGCGTTCAGCGGATTTGGGTGCAGAGCCACGACTTCCAGGCGCCAGGAATGTATGAAAAGGCCGGCTTCGTGCGCGTCGCCGAGTTCGCGGAATGGCCCGAGGGACATTCCAATGTCATTCTTTGCAGAATACTGAAAACCACGCCTGTTACCCCGTGACCACCTATCGAATTGCGCGAGAGGTTGACGCTGAGGCATTACCCGACATCGAACAGTCGGCGGGTAAGGCCTACCGCGGGATTGCGGAGCTGGCCTGGATTGCCGATGACGACAACCAGACCGTCGAACGCCACCGCGAACTGATCGCCAGGGGCACCTGCTGGGTCGCAGTGGAACGAGACGACCGGCCGGTCGCCTTCTTGAGCGCGGAGATCCAGGACGACACGCTGCACATCTGGGAGCTTGCCGTGCGCCTTGATCGACAGCGCTCGGGTATCGGACGCGCCTTGCTCGACAATGCAATCGCGGATGCGAGGGAGCGCCGCCTTGTCGCGCTCACTCTGACGACGTTCCGGGATGTGATCTGGAACGCGCCGTTCTACCAGAAGTTGGGATTCCAGGTGCTGGGCGATGCGCAGGTCGGAGAGTGGCTCCGCGAGGTGCTACGCCGAGAGGTCGAACACGGCATGCCGGCAAGCCGACGTTGCGCCATGCGCCTCGTCCTGAACTAGGTTGCGCACTCATGGATCCACCTGATCGGACGTGTTGTCGACGCCCGTCCAGCGGTTACTTGCCCTTACAAACCAAGCGGCCCCTTTACGCAGTCGACGTGTCCCTCTCATCAGCTAACTATGCAGATGCCTATGACGAGATCACGGATAGTGCTTCGCCAGTTTCAAGAACGCCGACATTTCAGGGGAAAATCTGGTGCTGCGAGAGAGGATTGAACTCTCGACCTCTCCCTTACCAAGGGAGTGCTCTACCACTGAGCTACCGCAGCCGCTGATGGCGGGGCTTCTGCCATATCGAACCGGCAAGCGCAAGGCCAAGTGCGTGGATGTGCGAAAGGCCGCACCGCACGGCTTTTGATGACATGGCGGCGCCACAATGTTGACTATCCCTGAATGGCAGGTTGGCCGGTCGGGACGGAACCATGAACGACAAGACACTTCCAGCGAAAAAGGCTAGCGCAACCCGCAACGATCGGCTGGCCGAGCAGTTGCGCGCCAATTTGCAGAAGCGCAAGGCGCAGTCGCGTTCGCGGCGCACCGGTGATGCCGACCAACGACCGGAAGGACTGCCTGCTGCTGAAAAAATGCACAAGGACTAACTGATTTCAGCCACACTGGCTGGCCACCCTTGGCCCAAATGCCGCAAAATCCTATTTCTTGAACCAAGCCGGCCAATGGTCTAGACGGACCGATACTCAAACTGACGAAACCGGCCTTTCGGGCCGAGGGGACGTTTTCCATGGATCGCATCAGAATTGTCGGCGGCAACCAGCTTGTCGGAAGTATCCCGATCTCGGGCGCGAAAAACGCGGCGCTGCCGCTGATGATCGCCTCGCTGCTCACCGACGACACGCTGACCCTGGAAAACGTGCCGCATCTGGCCGATGTCGAGCAGCTGATCCGCATCCTCGGCAATCATGGCGTCGACTATTCGGTCAATGGCCGCCGCGAAAAGCAGAATGAGGGCTATTCGCGCACCATTAATTTCTCGGCCCGCAACATCGTCGACACGACGGCGCCTTACGAGCTGGTGTCGAAGATGCGGGCGTCGTTTTGGGTGATCGGCCCGCTGCTGGCCCGCATGGGTGAGGCGAAAGTGTCGCTGCCAGGCGGTTGCGCCATCGGCACGCGCCCGGTCGATCTGTTCCTCGAAGGCCTGCAGGCGCTGGGTGCCGATATCGACGTCGACACCGGCTATGTCATCGCCAAGACCAAAAACGGTCGCCTCGTCGGCAACCGTTACGTCTTCCCGAAAGTCTCGGTCGGCGCCACCCATGTGCTGATGATGGCGGCGGCGCTGGCCAAGGGCGAGACGGTGCTGGAAAACGCCGCTTGCGAGCCCGAGATCGTCAACCTGGCCGACTGCCTCAACGCCATGGGCGCAAAGATTTCCGGCGCCGGCACGCCCACCATCACTATCGACGGTGTCGAATCGCTGTCGGGCGCCCGCGTCCGTGTCATCCCCGACCGCATCGAGACCGGCACCTATGCGATGGCGGTGGCGATGACCGGCGGCGATGTCGTGCTTGAAGGCGCGCGGCCGGAGCTGCTGCAGACCGCGCTCGATATCATCGCCCAGACGGGCGCCGAGATCACGCCGACCAATTCCGGCATCCGCGTCAAGCGCAACGGCGCCGGCATTGCGCCGGTCGACGTGACGACGGCGCCGTTCCCTGCCTTCCCGACCGATCTGCAGGCGCAGTTCATGGGCCTGATGACCATGGCCAAGGGCAAGTCGCGCATCACCGAGACCATCTTCGAGAACCGCTTCATGCATGTGCAGGAACTCGCCCGGCTCGGCGCCCACATCACGCTGTCCGGCCAGACGGCGATCGTCGACGGCGTGTCGAAGCTGAAGGGCGCGCCGGTGATGGCCACCGACCTGCGCGCTTCGGTATCGCTGGTCATCGCCGGTCTGGCGGCCGAAGGCGAGACCACGGTCAACCGCGTCTACCACCTCGACCGCGGTTTTGAGCGGCTGGAAGAAAAGCTGTCCAATTGCGGCGCGGTGATCGAGCGGATTTCGGCTTAAAAGTCGCGAGGTCGGCGCCGCCGCTCTTTCCTTCTCCCCTTGTGGGAGAAGGTGGATTGGCGCGCAGCGCCAAGACGGTTGAGGGGTGTTGGAAGGATTACGGTTGGTGCCAAGCTGGAGCACCCCTCATCCGACCGAGCTTCGCTCGGCCACCTTCTCCCACAAGGGGAGAAGGGAGAACCGCACCTGGCCGCAACGCTGAGACGGCGCTGACCTGAGGCCATTGGCGCGGTTGCACCGATCACCAAGACCGCCTAACAGAAAGCTGAAACCAACTTTCAGGTGTGCATTCCGTATGGACGCTCTCAAGCTCATCGCGCTCGACGATCAGGACCTGGCCATCGTCTCGGCCCATGTCCAGGACGCCGTGATGAAGGTGGCGGACCTCGAATTCCTGCCTGCAGCCAAGCGTTTCGTGCTGACCATGAACCGCTTCGTCTGGGAGGCGAAGTCCGGCCTGTTCAGCCAGCACAATGAGCGGCGGCAGGCGGTGCTGCATTTTGACCGGGTGCTCGGCGCCAAGACCAACGGCATTGCCCGCGACAGACCGGCCGAGGTTTTGTCGCTGCTGGCGATCAGCTTCGTCGAGATCAGCAAGCCGGCCGGCATCGTCGAGCTGATTTTTTCGGGCGGCGGCACGATCATGCTCGATGTCGAATGTATCGAGGCGCGGCTGGCCGATATAGGCGGCGCCTGGGGCGCCACGTCGCGCCCCGTCCACAAGGCCTGAGCGTTATCCGATGGCCATCACGCTCCGCCAGTCCGATGCCGATTTCGAGCAGCGTTTCGCCGCCTTCCTGTTGACCAAGCGGGAGGTGTCGGAGGACGTCGATGCCGCCGTGCGCGCAATCATCGCGCGGGTGCGCGCCGAGGGCGACGCGGCGCTGATCGACTACACCCAGAAATTCGACCATGCCGATTTGAAAAGCCTTGGCATCGCAGTGTCGATGGACGACATCGCCAAGGCTTATGAATCCGCCGACCCGCAGACGATCGAGGCGCTGAAGTTCGCGCGCGAGCGCATCCGCGCCCATCACGAGCGGCAGCGGCCAAAGGACGATCGCTACACCGACGCCATCGGCGTCGAGCTCGGGTCGCGCTGGACGGCGATCGAGGCGGTTGGCCTCTATGTGCCGGGCGGCACGGCGAGCTATCCAAGCTCGGTGCTGATGAATGCCGTGCCGGCAGGCGTCGCCGGCGTCGAGCGCATCGTCATGGTGGTGCCGGCGCCGCAAGGCATCATCAATCCGCTGGTGCTGGTGGCGGCCGATATATCGGGCGTGTCGGAGATCTATCGTGTCGGCGGCGCGCACGCGATCGCAGCCCTTGCCTATGGCACCCAGACGATCAAGCCCGTCGCTAAGATCGTCGGTCCCGGCAATGCCTATGTCGCGGCGGCCAAGCGCCAGGTGTTCGGCACCGTCGGCATCGACATGATCGCCGGGCCGTCGGAAGTGCTGGTGGTGGCCGACGGCAGCAACGATCCCGACTGGATCGCCGCCGACCTGTTGGCGCAGGCCGAGCACGACGTGTCGGCGCAGTCGATCCTGATCACCGACGATCCGGCCTTCGGCAAGGCGGTCGAACAGGCGGTCGAGCGGCAATTGCAAAAGCTGTCGCGCGCCGAGACGGCAGCGGGAAGCTGGCGCGATTTCGGCGCTGTCATCCTGGTGCCGACAATCGAATCCTCGCTGCCGCTGGTCGACCGCATCGCCGCCGAACATGTCGAGCTCGCCATAGACGATGCCGAGGGCTTCCTGGCTCGGATGCGCAATGCCGGCGCCGTCTTCCTCGGTCGCCACACGCCCGAAGTCATCGGCGACTATGTCGGCGGCTCCAACCATGTGTTGCCGACGGCGCGCTCAGCGCGCTTCTCGTCGGGCCTGTCGGTGCTCGATTTCGTCAAGCGCACCTCGATCCTGAAGCTCGGACCGGAGCAATTGCGGGCGCTGGCGCCGGCGGCCATCGCGCTGGCCAAGGCGGAAGGTCTCGATGCGCATGGCCGCTCCGTCGCCATACGGCTGAACATGTAGGCCGCCATGTCGGACGACGATCGAACCCGCGCCAAGCTGATCGATGTCGAACTCGACGAATCGATTGGCCGTTCGACGCCCGATGTCGAACATGAGCGCGCGGTGGCGATCTTCGACCTGATCGAGGAGAACAGCTTTCAGCCGGTCAACGATGACGGCGCTGGACCCTACCGGCTGAAACTGTCGCTGGCCGAGTCGCGCCTGGTGTTTGCCGTGACGCGCGAGGATGGCGCGGCCGTGGTCACCCACATCCTGTCGCTGACGCCTCTGCGGCGCATCGTCAAGGACTACTACATGATCTGCGAGAGCTATTACGACGCCATCCGCTCCTCGACGCCGAGCCATATCGAGGCGATCGACATGGGCCGGCGCGGCCTACACAATGAAGGCTCGCAGACGCTGATGGACCGTCTCTCCGGCAAGATCGACATCGACTTCGACACGGCGCGGCGGCTGTTCACGCTGGTCTGCGTGCTGCACTGGCGGGGTTAGACCAGGATGACGTTTCGTTGAATCGCCATCCTGATCTAACTCTTCGTTGGAGCATGATCTCAGGACAAAACTCTTCCCGTTTTGTCCGAGAAAACCGGCTTCCACTTTTCGGGATCATGCTCTAGTGCCCGCCGCTCTGCCCCGCTCGATCCTGTTCCTGTGCGGCATGAACGCCGTGCGCTCGCCGATGGCCGAGCTCCTGGCGCGCGGGATGCTGCCGGCCGCCACCTTCGTCGCCTCTGCCGGCGTGCACCGCGGCGAGCGTGATCCGTTCGTCGATGCCGTGCTGGCCGAGGACGACCTGTCGCTGGGCGAGCGCCAGCCCAGAGCGATGGACGATCTCGAAGACGACTATTTCGACCTCATCGTCACGCTGGCGCCGGAAGCTCATCACGCCGCGCTCGAACTCACCCGCTCGCTTGCCGTCGATGTCGAATACTGGCCGATGCCCGACCCGACCGATGTCGGCGGCCGGCGCGAGCAGATCCTGGCCGCCTATCGCGACGTGCGCGAACGGCTGAAAGCGCGTATAAGCCGCCGTTTTCTGCTTCCAGAGGCAAAAAACGCGACGGATTAAGCGTGTTCACAAGCGGACGATTATCATATAGGTTCCGCCGAAATTCTGGCCAGAGTCGGATGATTTCAGGTCTGTTCGACCTGAAATCTGAATCCGCCTCTGGATCAAAGAAGTAGAGCATGATGTCGTCCGAAAACCGCTTTACACTTTTCGGCATCATGCTCTAGGTGCCAGAACTACCATCCAAGCAAAGGTATCGAATGCCGAAGGAAGAAGTCCTCGAGTTTCCGGGTGTCGTGACGGAATTGCTGCCCAACGCGATGTTCCGGGTAAAGCTCGAAAACGAACACGAAATCATCGCCCACACGGCCGGCCGCATGCGCAAGAACCGCATCCGCGTGCTGACCGGCGACAAGGTCCTGGTCGAGATGACGCCCTACGACCTGACTAAGGGCCGCATCACCTATCGTTTCAAGTAAGATCTAGAGCCCGACCGGAACCGCGATGAGCATTTTGCAAAAGCTCGTGCTTGCTTCGAGTTCGCCGCGCCGGATCGAACTGCTGCAGCAGGCGGGCATCGAGCCGGACCGCGTGCTGCCGGCCGATGTCGACGAGACGCCGCTGCGCGCCGAACATCCGCGCTCGCTGGCCAAGCGCCTGTCGCAGGAAAAGGCCGAGAAGGCGCTGGCGTCGCTCAAGACCGAGGACGACTATGCTCCGAGCTTCGTGCTGGCCGCCGACACGGTGGTTGCCGTCGGCCGGCGCATCCTGCCCAAGGCCGAAACGCTCGACGACGCCGCCAACTGCCTCGGCCTGCTGTCCGGCCGTTCGCACCGGGTCTATTCCGGCATCTGCCTGATCACGCCGGGCGGCAAGCAGCGTTTGCGGCTGGTCGAGACCAGGGTGCGCTTCAAGCGACTGCCGCGCGAGGAGATCGACGCCTATGTCGCTTCCGGCGAATGGCGCGGCAAGGCCGGCGGCTATGCCGTCCAGGGGCTGGCCGGCTCCTTCGTCGTCAAGCTCGTGGGCTCCTACACCAACATCGTCGGCCTGCCGCTCTACGAGACCGTGGCGCTGCTTTCCGGCGAAGGCTTCAAGGTTCACACCAGTTGGGTGTCCGCGCGGCCATGAGCGCCGAGGTGACGCCGCTGCGCCCCAGGCGCCCCTGCCCCGAATGCGGCAAGCAATCGGCGCGCGAGACCTATCCGTTCTGCTCGACACGCTGCAAGGACGTCGACCTCAACCGCTGGCTCAAGGGCGCCTATGTCATATCAGCCCGCGATGATGAGGAAGAAACGGATCCCGACGGCCAGCAATGAGGCTGTTGGGGACGGGTTTGTGCCCGTGACGGTGGCGGATGAATCGGCCCTGCGAACCCCGTCTCGTTTCCTGCGGGAAATCAACGCTTAGGCGCTGGACAGGCCGGATTCCCGTGCTATAACCCACCCGCTTTCAAGGGGCGCCGCACGGCGCTTTCATGAAATCCGGCCAGCGAGATTTCGTTTGCCGGCGAGGCCCAGATAGCTCAGTTGGTAGAGCAGCGGACTGAAAATCCGCGTGTCGGTGGTTCGAATCCGCCTCTGGGCACCATTTTTCCAATGTCCGTCTCAGTGTCGCCCGCCCCCAAGTTGCGCGATATCGCTGCCGAAATCACTTTGCTCTCATCAGCCAAATCGAGGATTCGATTTGCTTGGTGATCCCCCAACCTTAGGGCAAACTTCTGCCGGGGCTGCAGGAGGAGCAATGCGAGCACGCGCAGCTACGATCGGCGATCTCGAAGGTGTTTTCCGGGATCTGTCCACGAGGATGTCGGACGAATACGTGGCGGCCGGCAAGGATAGCAAGGTTGCCTACGACAATCTGATGATGAATTTGAAGGAAGGCCGCGCTCATGCGCTGGTCGAGGGCGACAAGACGGTGGCGATCATCGCCTGGCACGAGAACAGCGACGCCGCCGACACGCTGTTTGCCGCGCAGGAGGGCTTCTTCAGCGCCGCGACCATCCGCTTCTGCAGGCGGCACATCCGCCACATCCAGGCGCTGGCCGGCAACCTTCCCATTCACTCGCGCAGCTGGCTGCAGCGGGCCGACGTCGCCAGATGGTTCCGCATCATCGGCTATGTCGAGCGTGGCCAGGAGAACGGCGCCAATCTGTTCGAGCTGCCGCCGGCTCGAGGATAACAATCGCGGGATATTGCAAGACGCTGCGAACGAGTTGCGGCAATTCCGATGGCGAGCTGACGTTCACCTGCCATGCCGCGAACGCCGCCTGCAGCCGCGGTTGACCGCCACCGCATGCAATGGCTCAGCAAAATGAAATCGCCACGGGCTTTGGTCTGTCTTTGCAGACTGAGCCGTGCAAGGTAAGTTCGCGACACATTCGGCACAGGGCCGACCTCGGTGGAATCAAACAGTGGAAGAAGAACCCAAGCCGGAACGCCGCCTTCTTAGCCGCCCGAATGTGTTGAAGCAGGCAATCATCCTGGCGGGGAGTTCTGAAATCCCGTGTTCGGTGAGGAATCAGCACAAAAGCGGCGCCGAGTTGCGCGTGGCTGCTGATGCGACGGTACCGGATCGATTCTTCCTGGATGTGCCCGATGATGGCGTTGTCTATCAGACCGTCGTCAGATGGCGGAGGAACGAGCGGCTTGGTGTGCAGTTCTACGGGGCGCAAGAGCCAAGGCTGAAATAAGAAAGCCACTGGCGCATCATTTACTATTCGAAGCTGGATGAATTCGACCGTTGCTCCTGATAGGAACTGGTCGTTCGCTTGCGGCAAATCGAGGTCTGAAGAGTGCATCCGGATCACGTTCTCATCGACCTCGTCCCCGAGCAGTTCGGCCCATCGGAAGCGGTCGTCGCCCGATATGCCGGCCTCGTCGCCAGCGCCTTTCGCTACCGGTCCGGCGTCGCCGGCCTGCGGATCAGCAACGCAAAGGGTGAGATCGTCATGCTGCCGTTCCAGGGGCAGCAGATCTGGGATGCGACATTCCTCGGCCGCTCGTTGACCATGCGCTCGATGTTCGATGAGCCGGTTGCGACGCGGGATTATCTCTCCAACTACGGCGCCTTCTTCATCCATTGCGGCGCCACTGCGATGGGCAATCCCGGCCAGAACGATCGCCACCCGTTGCATGGCGACCTGCCCAATGCGCCCTACAGGGACGTGCAGCTGATCGTTGGCGACAATACCGAGGGGCCGTTCATGGCGCTGACCGGACGCTGCCGCCAGACTGTCGCCTTCAGCCACGACTATGTGGCGCAGCCCACCGTGCGGCTGCAGCGCGACGCCACCGGCGTCGCCGTCGACCTTGCCATCGAGAACCGGAAAGGCTCGCCGATGGAGTTGATGTATCTGGCACACATCAATTTCAGGCCGGCGGATAACGGCCGCCTGGTCGACAGTGTGGCCGACGATCGCACCGACATTGTCGTGCGCCAGGTGCTGCCACCGTTTTTCACGCCAAGCGAGCGCTATCTTGCCTACCGCGATGCCGTTGTCGCCGATCCGTCGCGCCATCGCGTCTTGACCAAGGGCGAGCCGATCGATCCGGAACTGGTGCTAACGATGAAAGCGAAGGCGGGTGCCGAAGGCTGGGCGCACGCCTTGCAAGTCCATCCGGACCGGACGGCGGATTTCGTCAGCTATCGCCCAGATGAGCTCAACTATGCCGTGCGCTGGATCACGCGCGGCGCCGACCAGGACGCGCTCGGCCTGATGCTGCCGGCGACGGCCGAACCCGATGGTTACCTGATGGCCAAGGAAAGAGGCCGTCTGGTTGTCGTCGCTCCGGGGGAAACATTCCGCTGTGCCCTGCGCTTTGGCGCGATGACCGCCGAGGAGGCCGCAAGGCAGGAGCAGGCCATTGCCAGGATAAGGGCCGCAGGCATCTAGAGATGCCCATGCAGGTTGCGGAGCCGTTGCGGCGCATGGCATCTGTCACCCTTCATTCCGGGACCGACAAACGATGACACGGCCACCAGCCATCGCGAGACGACCGCCCGCCTCCGCAGGCGTCAGCCTCAACCGCGCCCTGTCAAAGCTCGGCCTTTGCTCGCGCACGCAAGCGGAAGTGCTGATCGCCGAAGGGCGCGTGCGCGTTGGCGGCAAGGTGGTGCGCGACGCAGCCATGCGCGTCGACCTCAATCGTGACCGCATCACGGTCGACGACCAGAACGTCGTTGCCGAGGCCAAGGTCTATCTGATGGTCAACAAGCCGCGCGGGCTGGTCACCACCCGCGACGACCCGCAGGGGCGCGGTACCGTCTATGACTGTCTGACGGGCCTCGACCTGCCTTTCGTGTCGCCGGTCGGCCGCCTCGACAAGGCCAGCGAAGGTCTTTTGCTGATGACCAACGACACGCGCTGGGCGAATGGCCTGCTCGATCCCGCCTCGCATGTCGCAAAAACCTATCACGTGCAGATCGGCACGCCACCCGACGAGGCAATGCTGGCGCGGTTTCGTGCAGGCGCGGTGGTCGACGGCGAGCTGTCGAGCGCGCGCTCAATCGAAATCCTGCGCAGCGGCGGCCGCACGGCGTGGCTGGAAATCGTGCTCGATGAAGGCCGCAACCGCCAGATCCGCAAGCTGCTTGGCGCCTTTGACGTCGAAGTGTTGAGGCTGGTGCGGGTGGCGATCGGCGCGCTGCTGCTCGGTGATCTAGCCAAGGGCAAGGCGCGACACCTGACGCCTGAGGAACTGGCGCTGCTGGCGGCCTGAACGGCTGCTACCTCTGGTTCCATTTGCGGATGACCGGCTCGGTCAAATCGTGCTCGTAGCCGAGTATGCTCAGGCTTGCGGTGTCGAGGACCAACAGCGCGCCGTCTTCAGGCGGCAGGCCTAGCCAGCGCGCTGCCAGCACCCGCAGGAAATGCGCGCTTGAAAACACCAGCATGGTGCCATTGACGGCGCGCAGCTGACTGATGATCGCGTCGGCGCGTGCGCCGACATTCGCGGCCATTTCGCCGCCCGGACAGCCGTCGCGAAACACGTTCCAGCCGGACCGCTCGACAAGAATCTGCTTGGTGGTCAGTCCCTCATAGGCGCCGTAATCCCACTCTTGCAGATCATCCTTCTTAACGCCGGAGAACCCGGCCAGGGTACAAGTATTGAACGCACGCTGCGAAGGGCTTGACCAGACAGCGGAAAACGACAGGCCCTTGAGCCTATCGGCCACGCCGCGGGCAGCGGCCTCGCCCTTTGCCGTCAAGGGGATGTCGGTGCGGCCGGTGTGTTTTCCCGACGCGCTCCATTCCGTTTCGCCATGGCGAACCAGATAGATCTCGGGAAACTGGCTGCTCATTGGCGGGCCTTTCGATTCTCAGCGCTGGCCTGCACCCTAGCCGGGAAGACCCGGCCGGCACCAGCCGGGTGTGCATGTTGGTTGGCGACAAGAAACAGGCCGCAACCGGCGAACCGGCTGCGGCCTGAACAGTCTTGGGATCAAACGTTCCGCCCTGCGGGCGATCAGGCGGGCTGCAGATCGCCCGACAGCGCCAGATCGGCCTCCTCGGCCAATGTGCCGGCCATGGCGGCGGCGAACTTCGTCTGGTCGAGTTCGCCTTCCCAGCGCGCCACGACAACCGTCGCAACCGCGTTGCCGACGAAGTTGGTCAGCGCCCGGCACTCCGACATGAAGCGGTCGACGCCGAGGATCAGCGCCATGCCGGCGACCGGCACCGTGGGCACGACGGAAAGCGTTGCCGCCAGCGTGATGAAGCCGGCGCCGGTGATGCCGGCGGCACCCTTGGAGCTCAGCATGGCGACGAGCAGCAGCAGGATCTGGTCGCCATAGGTGAGCGGCGTGTCGGTCGCCTGGGCGATGAACAGCGCCGCCAGCGTCATGTAGATGTTGGTGCCGTCGAGGTTGAAGGAATAGCCGGTCGGGATGACCAGGCCGACCACCGAACGGTTGCAGCCGGCGCGCTCCATCTTGGCCATCAGGCCGGGCAAGGCCGCTTCCGAGGACGAGGTGCCGAGAACCAGCAGCAGCTCTTCCTTGATGTAGCGGATCAGCGCCAGGATCGAGAAGCCGTTGTACCATGCCACAGTGCCGAGCACGACCAGCACGAAGAGCAGCGAGGTCAGGTAGAAGGTGCCGATCAGGAAGGCGAGGTTGGCGATCGCGCCGATGCCATATTTGCCGACGGTAAAGGCCATGGCGCCGAAAGCGCCGATGGGTGCGGCCTTCATCAGGATGGCGACGAGGCGGAAGATCGGCGCGGTCAGCGCCTGCAGGAAATCGACCACCGGCTTGCCGCGGTCGCCGACCAGCGCCAGCGCGATACCGAACAGCACCGAGAAGAACAGCACCTGCAGGATGTCGCCCTGGGCAAAGGCGCCGGTAATGGTGTCGGGGATGATGTTGAGGAGGAAGCCGACAATGGTCGTGTCATGCGCCTTCTCGGTGAAGGTTGTCACCTTCGAGGCATCGAGCGTGGCCGGATTGATATGCATGCCGGCGCCCGGCTGGACGACGTTGGAGACGACGAGGCCGACGACCAGCGCCAGCGTCGAAAACACCAGGAAGTAGATCATCGCCTTGCCGGCGACGCGGCCGACCTTATGCAAATCGGAGACGCCGGCAATGCCGGTCGCCACCGTCAGGAAGATGACCGGCGCGATCACCATCTTGACCAGCTTGATGAAGGCATCGCCGAGCGGCTTCAGCGAAGCACCTAGTTCGGGATAGAAATGGCCGAGCAGCACGCCGGCGGCGATCGCCACCAGGACCTGCACGTAGAGATGCCGGTATAAGGGAACCTTGCCGCGCGGTTCGGCGGCAGCGAATGCTGGCTGCATGACGTCCTCCATTGGCGCCCCGATCGAAAGCTCGACCTCCCGGGGCAATTGTTATGACCTCCGCAGCCTCGCGACTGCTGGATTGGTATTTGCAACTGCCGTGCCAAACCGCGCCGGGCAGCCTATTCATTGATTTCGTTGGGTATTTTCGATACGGCAGCCGCGTCTCGCACACAGGCAGTGCGAACATCCGCATGGTGTGAATTGCCCTTTGTGCGAAATCATGCACAAATGGGCGATGCTGCAACGCGCTGCCGCTGCCTTGTCTTCAACGCCTGAGCAACTCCGCAGGCGGGCGCGCCGCGCATGGTTGCTGTTTGCGGCGATCGCTTTTGCGATCATCGCCGCGGCACTCTACGGCGCCGGCCTCTATGGCCGTACCGCCGAGGTCGCGACCCTTGCGACGCAAGGGCGCACCGATGCCAATCTGAAAGTGGCGCTGCTGCGCGCCGTGCTGGAAAGTCCGCGCGCCCTGCCCTTGCTGCTGGCGGAGGACCAGCAGGTGCATGATGCGCTGACGCAAGGCGGTGCAGCGGCGATCGACCTGTTGAACCGCAAGCTCGAAGGCCTGGTCTCCGGTACCAAGGCTTCGGTGCTCTACGTCACCGGCACCGACGGACTGGCCATCGCCTCCAGCAACTGGCGCGAGCCGATCAGTTTCGTCGGCAACGACTACGGATTCCGCGCCTATTTCTCCGGGGCGATGCGGAGCGGAACGGCCGAGTATTTTGCACTCGGCAATGTCAGCAAGCGGCCCGGCCTCTACATCTCACGGCGGGTCGGCGATGCTGCCACGCCGCTCGGCGTCGTCGTCGTCAAGATGGAGTTCGACCAGCTCGAGGCCGACTGGCACGAGGCGAACCGCCCGGCCTATGTCAGCGACGACCATGGCGTCGTGCTGATCACCAGCGTGCCGTCGTGGCGCTTCATGACGACCGCACCGCTGGCCGGACCGACGATTGCCGCCATCCGCGACAGCCAGCAGTTCGGCGACGCACCACTGGTGCCGCTGCCGATCACGCGCCCCGAAGCCTTGAGCCCGGACGTGGCGATCGTCCATGCGATCACACCGGGTGGCAGCGATGCGGAATATCTGCGCCTCTCCACGCTGGTTCCCTCGACACCCTGGCGGCTCGACTATCTCGTGCCGGCCGAAGCGCCGATCGCCGCCGCGGCCCGCGAGATGCGGCTGCTGGCGCTCGGCGTCGTCATCCCGCTGCTCGGGCTGGCCGCCTATCTGTTGTGGCGCCGGCAGTCGGGTGAGATGCGGATCGCCGCCGAACAGGCCGCGCGCACCGAACTCGAGCGCCGCGTCGTCGAGCGTACCGAGGATCTGAGCCGCGCCCGCGACCGGCTGCAGGCCGAGATCACAGGGCATCGCAGCACGGAAGCCAAGCTGCAGGTGGTGCAGCAGGAGTTGGTGCAGGCCAACCGTCTCGCCATCCTCGGTCAGGTCGCCGCCGGCGTCGCGCACGAGATCAACCAGCCGGTCGCCACGATACGCGCCTATGCCGACAATGCCCGCGTCTTTCTCGACCGCAAGCAGACCTCGCCGGCCGCGGAAAACCTCGGCGCCATCGCGGCACTGACCGAACGCATCGGCGCCATCACCGAGGAATTGAAGGCCTTTGCCCGCAAGGGCCGCACCGCCGCCGAACCAGTCGAATTGCGCGGCGTCATCGAGGGCGCTGTCGTGCTGCTTCGAAGCCGCTTTGCCGGCCGGCTGGAGGCGCTTGATATCGCATTGCCGCCGCCAAGCCTCAAGGTGATGGGCAACCGGGTCCGGCTCGAACAGGTGCTGATCAACCTGTTCCAGAACGCGCTGGAGGCGCTGGAGGGCCGCGACGACGCCAGGGTGCAGGTTTCGGTGGAAGAGACGGCGGACGGGGTGACGGTCAGTGTGTCCGACAACGGACCCGGCATTCCGCCCGAGATCCTCAAATCGCTGTTTACGCCGTTCAACACGTCAAAGGAAAAGGGCCTCGGCCTCGGCCTTGTCATCTCGAAGGACATCGTCGCCGACTATGGCGGCCGCGTCGAGGTTGCGAGCGGCGACAGCGGCACCCGCTTCATCATCCATCTTTCTAGAGCAGCGTAGTGGCAAAGGCAGCATGACGGAACACGGCGCAGCACCTGTCATCCTGATCGACGACGACAGCGATCTCCTCAAGGCCACTGCGCAGACTCTGGAGCTTGCCGGCTTTGCCGTGTCGGCCTTCCCGGTGGCGAGAGAAGCGCTGGCCAGGCTCGACGCCGGTTTTGCCGGCGTGGTTGTGTCCGACATCCGCATGCCGGAGATCGACGGGCTGCAGCTTTTCGATCGCATCCTGCGCCTCGACGCCGACATTCCGGTCATCCTCGTCACCGGGCATGGCGATATCGCGGTTGCCGTCAAGGCGATCAAGGACGGCGTCTACGATTTCATCACAAAACCGTTCGCCGCCGACCGGCTGGTGCAGAGCGTGCACCGGGCTGCGGAAAAGCGGCGCCTGGTGATGGAAAACCGCGCCTTGCGCGAGGGGGCAGAGCAGGCGCAGGACGGCCTGCCGCTGATCGGCCAGACGCCGGCGATGGAGCGGCTGCGCCGGACGCTGCGGCAGATCGCCGACACCGATGTCGACGTGCTGGTGACCGGCGAGACCGGCTCCGGCAAGGAGGTGGTGGCGAGCCTTTTGCATCGCTGGAGTCGCCGCGCCAAGGGCAATTTCGTGGCGCTGAATTGCGGCACGCTGCCCGAAACGGTCATCGAGAGCGAATTGTTCGGCCATGAGGCCGGCGCCTTCACCGGGGCGCAGAAGAAGCGCATCGGTCGCATCGAGCATGCCAGCGGCGGCACGCTGTTTCTGGACGAGATCGAAAGCATGCCGCCATCGACGCAGGTGCAGATGCTGCGCGTGCTGGAAATGCGCGAGGTGACACCGCTCGGCACCAATGAATTGCGGCCGGTGGATTTGCGCGTCGTCGCCGCGGCCAAGGTCGATCTTGGCGATCCGCGCCAGCGCGGCAGCTTCCGCGAGGACCTCTATTACCGACTCAATGTGGTGACGATCTCGATCCCGCCACTGCGCGAGCGCCGTGACGACGTTGCCCTGCTGTTTTTCTACTTTGCCGAGCGCGCCGCTGCGCGGTTCCGGCGGTCGGTGCCAGCCGTGCCGGCAACCGTCCACCGCCACCTCAGGGAGCACGACTGGCCGGGCAATGTGCGCGAATTGGCGCATTTTGCCGAGCGTTTCGTGCTGGGCCTGGAAGAGGCAGGGCAAGCGCCGCCGCCTGCCCCGGCTTCGCCGGATGGCACCATGCCGTTGCCCGAACGTCTGGATCGCTACGAGGCCGATATCATCCGCGAGACACTTGGCCGCAATGACGGCGACGTCCGGCGCACCATCGAAGCACTGGGGATTCCGCGCAAGACCTTCTACGACAAGCTGCAGCGGCACGGCATCGTACGCAGCGATTTTTCCAGATGATTTGCCCGCGCACGGCCCAGGAGCGCAGGAACCGTCGAGGCCTGATCTAAAAAACAGTGGCGAGTCGGCATCAGAAAGTGTTGAAGACCGTATCGGCCGTCTTCAATGAGGCGTGATCCGGTTGCGCTCGGCAAGCCTTGATGGTTTGTTGCCGGTTAGCGGAGAATGAGTCATGCAAGAACCTGTCGGTCAAGATGAATATGGGTCGACCAGTCCGTTCGATCCGGACGATCTGCCGAATTTGAACGCGATCGGCCCAAGCATGGGCGGTGGCAACGATTTCGAGAAATACGCCGTCGCCGTGATCATCGTGTTCGGCGCGCTGATCATTGGCGGACTGATGGCCGCCGGCTTGACCCTGGGTCACCGCAACGGCTTCCTGTTCGCGCTTGGCGGCGCCACCTCGGCCTGGATTTCCGGCAATGCGCTGCTGCTCGACCGGCCGCGCATCTATGCGCTGTTCGTCGGCATCGCGGCCCTGATGCTGCTTGCTTCGACCATTACGCTGGTCGTCTAGGCGGGTGCGTTTAGTAGCCTAACGCCTCGCCAGACGCGGCGCGGCTGTCGATGGCGCCGTTGTAGCGGGCGCCGCCGCCTTTCTCGATTTCCGCCAGGCTCTTGCCGCCGACCAGTATGCCGGCCGCCTGGCCCCAGGTCGTATCGCCGAGATCGAGGTGATAGCCCATGCCGGCCAGCAGTCTTTCGGTATCCGGGGACAGCCCGAAAGGCTCGACATAGACCGTATCGGGCAGCCACTGATGGTGGATGCGCGGTGCGTCGATCGCCTCCTGGATGTTCATGCCGTGATCGATGACGTTGACGATCGCCTCCAGCGTGATGGTGATGATGCGCGAGCCGCCTGGGCTGCCGATGACCATGAACGGCTTGCCGTCCTTGGCCACCACGGTCGGGCTCATCGATGAGAGCGGCGTCTTCTTCGGCTGGATGGCGTTGGCCTCGCCCTGAACCAGACCATAGAGGTTGGGCACGCCGGGCTTCTGGGTGAAATCGTCCATCTCGTTGTTGAGCAGGATGCCGGTGCCGTCGGCGACGACGCCAGCGCCAAACGAGCCGTTCAGCGTGTAGGTGACCGCTACCGCGTTGCCGTCATTGTCGATGATCGAGTAGTGCGTCGTCTCCTTGCTCTCGCCGAAACCCTTGGGCATCAGCTCCTGCGAGATGCCGGCGCGGAACGGGTCGATCTTGTCGCGGATGTCCTTGGCGTAGGCTTTGTCGAGCAGTTTCGAAACCGGATTGTCGACGAAATCCGGGTCGCCGAGGGCCGAGTTGCGGTCGACATAGGCATGGCGCATCGCCTCGACCATGACATGCACCGTCTCAGCCGAGCCGGTGCCGAGGTAGGACAGCGGATAGCCCTCCAGTACGTTGAGGATTTCGCAGATGATCACGCCGCCGGAGCTGGGTGGTGGCGAGGAGGTGATCTCGTAGCCGCGATAGGTGCAGGTGACCGGCTTGAGCTCACGCACCGCATATTGCTCGAAATCCTGCTTGGCCAGAATACCGCCCTTGGCGGCGCTCGCCTTGACGATCGCGTCGGCGATCGGGCCCTTGTAGAAGGCGTCCGGGCCTTGCTGCGAGATGGCAGTAAGCGAAGCGGCGAGGTCAGGCTGAACGAGGCGCTCGCCGATGCCATAGGGCTTGCCGTCCGATTTCAGAAAGATGGCGGCCGCTGCCGGGTCCTTGGCCAGCCTTTCGGCGCTCTTGGAAAAGAAGGCTGCGTCGCCCTGATTGAGGATGAACCCGTCCTTGGCATAGCCGATCGCCGGCGCCATCAGATCCTGTCTGGACAGTGTCCCGTATTTCTCGCGCGCCATTTCGAAGCCAGCGACGGAACCGGGCACGCCAACCGCCAGATAGCCGTCGAGGCTGGCGCCCTTCACCGGTTTACCGTCCTTGTCGAGATACATGGTTTTGGTCGCGGCCAGCGGCGCGCGCTCACGGAAATCGAGGAAGGTCGAGCGACCGTCCTTGAAACGGATGGTCATGAAGCCGCCGCCACCGATATTGCCGGCGTTGGGATAAACAACAGCCAGCGCATAGCCGACGGCGACCGCGGCATCGACGGCGTTGCCGCCCTTCTTCAGCACTTCGACGCCGACTTCCGAGGCCAGATGCTGGGCGGTTACCACCATGCCATGCTCGCCCTTGGCTGGCGCCGGCGAGGCGGCAATGGCTACTGCAGATGATGTTAGGGCGATTGCAAGCGAAAGGCTGACGCCAATCAGCGTCCGGCGGGTCAAGGGCATGGCGGTGCTCCTGGCGTTGGGTGCGCCTAGGAAAGACCCTCGAGATGGATGAGTCCAGTCAATAGTCGGCGATCCCCCCCTCTGTCCTGCCGGACATCTCCCCCTCAAGGGGGGAGATCAGCTGTCATCCCTGCTTTCGCCAACTACCAACGTTGCAGGAAGAGCGCCGTGGCCAAAGCTGCCAATCTCCCCCCTTGAGGGGGAGATGTCCGGCAGAACAGAGGGGGGTGCTCAAGCGCTGCCTCCGCTTCTGTTGATCGACCAAAACGTCTACACAATCCCGCCGCTGCCGCCGGCAATCGCCGGCCGTTCGGCCGCAACCTTGGCCCGATAACCCGCGGCCCGATAGGCGGCAACCGGATCGATGGCGCCGCCGGTCTTCAGCCGCGCCATGGCGAGGATCGGTTCGACATCGGTGCGGTAGGCCACTTTCAGCGTCTGCGTCGCCATCAGTGCATCATTGGCCTCCTGGAAACCTTCCAGCGACTTGCGATCAACCAGCAGCGCCTGCGCATAGGCGCGCTGCACCTCGACCGCCGACAGCATCAGGCTTTCGATCGGATCGGTGACATTGTGGCTCTGGTCGAGCATGTGCGCCGGGTCGAAACCCTCGGCGCCGGATAGCTCGGCATCGACCAGTTCGTTGAAGACGAGGAACAGCCGGTAAGGGTCGATTGAGCCGGCATCGAGGTCATCGTCGCCATATTTGGAATCGTTGAAATGGAAGCCGCCGAGCTTTTTGAACTGGATCAGCCGCGACACGATCATCTCGATGTTGACGTTCGGGGCATGATGGCCAAGGTCGACCAGGCAGAACGCCTTGTCGCCCAGCTCCTTCGAGATCATGTAGTTGGTGCCCCAATCCTGCACGACCGTGGAGTAGAATGCGGGCTCGTACATTTTGTGCTCGGTGAACAGCTTCCAGTCCGCGGGCAGCCCGGCGTAGATGTCCCTCATGGCGTCGAGGTAGCGCTCGAAGGCTTTTGCGAAATTGACCTGGCCAGGAAAATTCGAGCCGTCGCCGATCCACACCGTCAGCGCCTTGGAGCCCAGCGTCCTGCCGATCTCGATGCATTCGAGATTGTGCTCGACCGCTTGCCGGCGTGTTCCGGCATCGGCATGGGAGAGCGAGCCGAACTTGTAGGACAGCTTTTGGTCCCTGGCGTCGGAGAAGGTGTTGGAGTTCATGGCGTCGAAACCGAGGCCGAAGCGGGAAGCCGCCTGCTTCAGTCGGTTCGGGTCGGCCTTGTCCCACGGAATGTGCAGCGAGACGGTCGGTGTCGCCTGCGTCAATTGCCGGATGACGGCACAGTCCTCGATCTTGTCAAAAATGTCGCGCGGCTCGCCGGCGCCGGGAAAGCGGGCAAAGCGCGTGCCGCCGGTGCCGACGCCCCAGGACGGGATCGCCACCGCGAATTTTTCAACCTTGTCACGGATGGCGTCGATGGCGATGCCCCGCCGGTCGAGACGTTCGCCAAGCGAGGCGTAGTCGCGTTCGAGGTTGGCCTTGCGCGCGGCATTGCGGCTGGCGACGAGGTCGGCGGAGATGATGGATTCGGACACTGCTATTCCTCCCAAATGCGTTCGGGCAGCGCTGCCCCTCATCCGCCTGCCGGCACCTTCTCCCCGTATAGTGACGGGGAGAAGGGCGAAGCGGCTATCGCGTAAAGCTCTGGGCGTTGCCCGCGTCGACATTGATGATGTTGCCGGTCGACTTGGCCGACATGTCGGAGGCGAAAAAGTAGATCGCTTCGGCGATGTCTTCGGGGAATACCGAGCGCTTCAGCATAGAGCGCGAACGGTAGTGCTCTTCGAGATCGTCGGTCGACATCTTGTAGGCGGCAGCGCGCTGTTCCTTCCACTCGCCGGTCCAGATCTTCGAGCCGCGCAGCACGGCGTCGGGATTGACGACATTGACCCGGATTTGCGCCTCAGCGCCTTCCAGCGCCAGGCAGCGCGCTAGGTGAATCTCGGCGGCCTTGGCGGTGCAATAGGCGGCGGCATTTGGCGAGGCGGCAAGGCCGTTCTTGGAGGCGACGAAGACGACGTTGCCGCCGATCTTTTGCGCGCGAAACAGCCGGAAGGCTTCTCTGGAAACCAGGAAGTAGCCGGTGGACAGGATGTCCATGTTCTTGTTCCACAGCGCCAGCGTCGTTTCCTCGATCGGCGCCGAGGAGGCCAGGCCGGCATTCGACACCAGGATGTCGATGCCGCCGAACTCGACCGCCGTCTCGGCAAAGCCGGAGACGACCTGGTCCTCCGATGTGACGTTGATCAGCACCGGGCGGACAAAGTCCTTGCCATAGGCTTTGGCCAACTCGTCATGGGCGCTGGCCAGTGCGGTCTCGTCGATGTCGGCGAGCACGACGCAGGCGCCTTCGCGCAGCAGCCGGTTGGCCGTTGCCCGGCCAATGCCGCCGGCGCCGCCGGTGACCAGTGCGATCTGGCCGGCTAACGACTTCGGCTTCGGCATGCGCTGCAGCTTCAAATCCTCGAGCAGCCAGTATTCGATGTCGAAGGCTTCCTGCGCGGGCAGGCCGACATAGGACGAAACCGTCGAGGCGCCGCGCATGACGTTGATGGCGTTGACGTAGAACTCGGCCGAAATGCGGGCGGTCGCCTTGTCACCGGCGAAGGTGAACATGCCGACGCCGGGCATCAGGTAAACGACGGCATTGGTGTCGCGGATGGCGGGCGAATCCGGGTGCTTGCAGCCGTCGTAATAGGCCTGGTAACCGACACGATAGGCCGCGACATCGTCGGCAAGGCGGGCGATGACGGCATCGACATCCGGCTTGGCCGGATCGAACTCGATGACCAGCGGGCGAATCTTGGTGCGCAGGAAATGGTCCGGGCAGGATGTGCCAAGCGCTGCCAGCGGCCGCAAATCCTTGGAATTGACGAATTCGAGGACGGCGGCTGAATCGTCGAAATGGCCAAGCTTGTGGCTCTTTTCCGAGATCAGGCCACGGATCCTCGGCATCAGCTTTGCAGCGATGGCGCGGCGCGCCGGCGCGTCCAGCGACTTCACCACTTCGCCGCCGAAAATTGCCACACCTTCGGAGCGGCGCTCGAACCACTCGATTGCCTGGTTGATCACCGAGATCGTGGTCTCGTAGCATTCCCTGGGGGTGTCGCCCCAGCTGAACAGGCCATGGCTCTCCAGGATGACGCCTTTGGCGCCGGGATGTTCGAGGCAGAATTTCTCCAGCCACAGGCCAAGCTCGAAGCCCGGCCGCTTCCATGGCAGCCAGCCGATGGCGTCGCCGAAAATCTCCTTGGTCAGCGCCTTGGAATCCTTGGCCGCGGCAATGGCGATGATGGCGTCGGGGTGCATGTGATCGACAAAGGGTTTTGGCACATAGGCATGCAGCGGCGTGTCGATGGAGGCCGCGCGTGGATTGAGGTTGAAGGTGCAGTGCGGCAGGAAGCCGACCATTTCGTCTTCATGTGCGACGCCGCGATAGAGACCCTTCAGCGCGCGCAATTTGTCCATGTAGAGCGTGGCAAAACCGTCAAGCTTGATCGAGGCGCTGTCGCCGCCCGAACCTTTCACCCACAGCACTTCCACGCTCTGCCCGGTAAGCGGATCGGTCTGCCAGATCTTGGAGGAGGTGTTGCCGCCGCCATAATTGGTGACGCGCTTGTCGGAGCCGAGCACATTCGAGCGATAGACGAGGCGTTCCGGCTCGCTCATCGCCTGGGCCTTTGCCTCATCCCACAGGTTGGCGAGGCGCGTGCCGGAGCGCTTGTCGAGCATTGGAATATCCTCCCGTAAGACGCGCAGACTGTGCCCGTCGATTGCCACCGCATAGCGGGTCAGCTTTGGCCGAATGTCCACGGAAGCACCCCGTTTGTCAATCACAAACGATCAAGATCGATCATATTGCACTGCACAATGAAATTATATGATCGGAAATGATTGACACTGCGCGTTTTGGGTGCCTAGATGCTCAGGCAGGGAGGAACCATGCACGAGAAAGAGCGCCACAGGATCATTCTGTCCGCCGTCCAGGAAAAGCCTGTGGTGACGGTGCAGGAGATGGTCGACCTGACGGACTCGTCCGAGGCGACGATCCGGCGCGATATCGCGGCCTTGCATGTGCAAAAGCGGTTGCGCCGCGTGCGTGGCGGCGCCGAAGCGATCTCGCCGCCGCAGTTCATCGGCCTTGCCGGCCGGCCCTTTTCCGTCAACGAGACGCTCAATTCCTCGCAGAAGCGGGCGATTGCGCGGGAAGCGGTGGAGTTGTGCAAGGATGGCGAGCCGATCATCATCAATGGCGGCACCACCACCTTCCAGATGGTGCATTTCCTGACCGGACGCCGCATGCCGATCTTCACCAATTCGTTCCCGATCGCCGAGCATTTGCTCAAGCACTCGAAGAACACGGTGATGCTGTCGGGCGGCACCATCTACCGCGAGCAGAACATCATCCTGTCGCCCTTCGACAATGACGTGACGCGCAATTTCTATGCGCGCCGCATGTTCATGGGGGCGCAGGGGCTCGGGCCGCTCGGGCTGATGGAAGGCGACCCGCTGCTGATCCAGGCCGAGCAGAAACTGATCGACCAGGCCGACGAGCTGGTGGTGCTGGTCGACTCCTCGAAATTCCGCAAACGCTCGAGCCTGATCCTGTGCGGCCTGTCGCGCATCGCCACCGTCATCACCGATGACGGCATCGAGGACCGGGAAGCCAAGATGTTAGAGACCGCAGGCGTGACGCTGATCGTCGCCCGCAAGTCGGCCAAAGAAGAATCTTCACTGCAGGCCTGAGACCAACTCACGCCAGCAGCGGCGATGGAATGCAACGCTCAAGGGAGGATATTCGATGAGCTTTCTGAGGAAATTGATGGTTACGGCGGCGTTTTCCGCCGCCATGTTCGTGAACGCCGCCTATGCCGAGAACGTCAAGATCGCACTGGTGGTGAAATCACTCGGCAACGGCTTCTTCGACGCCGCCAACAAGGGCGCCGAAGAGGCGGCCAAGGAACTCGGCGATGTCGACATCATCTACACCGGCCCGACCAAGGCGACCGCCGAAGCGCAGATCGAAGTGGTCAATGCTCTGATCGCGCAGAAGGTCAACGCCATCGCCATTTCGGCCAATGACGCCGACGCTCTGGTGCCGGCGCTGAAGAAGGCAATGGAACGCGGCATCACCGTCATCTCGTGGGATTCGGGCGTTGCTCCGGCTGGCCGGCAGCTCCATCTCAACCCTTCCGACACCGGCCTGATCGGCGAGACCATCATCAAGCTCGCCGCCGATTATCTGCCGGAAGGCGGCGATGTCGCCATCCTGTCGGCGTCATCGACCGCGACCAACCAGAACGCCTGGATCGATGCGGCCAAGAAAATCCTGCCAGAGAAGTTCCCCAAGATCAAACTCGTCGCCACCGTCTATGGCGATGACGATTCGGCCAAGAGCACCGATGAAGCCAAGGGTCTGCTGAAGTCCTATCCGAACCTCAAGGCGATCATCGCACCGACCACGGTCGGCGTCGTTGCCGCCGCGCAGGTGGTGACCGACGAAGGCCTGATCGGCAAGGTCAATGTCACCGGCCTGGCGCTGCCGTCGGAGTTCAAGAAGTTCATCGACAACGGCTCCAGCCAGGCGGTCGCGCTGTGGAACCCGATCGACCTCGGCTACTCGGCCGTCTACCTCGCCCATGACCTGGCGGTGAAGAAGGAAGAGGCCAAGCCAGGCGCCACGCTGTCGATCGGCCGCGTCGGCAAGGTGACGCTCGACGACACCAACTCGGCTGCGATGGCTCCGCCCTTCCAGTTCGACAAGACCAACATCGAAAAGTTCTCCAAGATCTATTGATCTCGGGCAGCCTTCGACCTGCCGCGGCGGGACCAGATCCCGCCGCGGCTTTAAAGGGACCTTGCTTCAGGGCTTGATACGGATATGGACACGACAGCCCAACCTAAATTGGCGACGGAGCGGCCTTTGCCTGCCGGCCCGCGGCTGACGCTGTCCGGTATCTCGAAGAGTTTTCCCGGCGTGCGCGCCCTGCACGATGTCAGCCTGTCGCTCTATCCCGGTGAGGTAACCGCGCTGATCGGCGAAAACGGCGCCGGCAAGTCGACGCTGGTCAAGATCATGACCGGCATCTACCAGCCTGACGGGGGTGCCATCAGCATCGACGGCGAGGCCGTCACCCTGTCCAGCGCGCATGCCGCCTTCGGCCACGGCATCACCGCCATCCATCAGGAAACCGTACTGTTCGACGACCTCAGCGTTGCCGAAAACATCTTTCTAGGCCACGCGCCGCGCACGCGCTTCGGCACCATCGACTGGCGCACCATGCGCAAGAACGCCAAAGAAGTGCTCGACACGATGCGTGCCGGCCACATCGATGCCGACGCGCGGCTGAAGGACCTCGGCATCGCCAACAAGCATCTGGTTGCCGTTGCCCGCGCCATGTCGATCGACGCGCAGATCGTCATCATGGACGAGCCGACCGCCGCCCTGTCGATGAAGGAGATCGAAGAGCTTTTCTTGCTGATCGAATTCCTCAAGAGCGAAGGCAAGGCGATCCTGTTCATCAGCCACAAATTCGATGAGATCTACCGCATCGCCGACCGCTACACGGTGTTCCGCGACGGCGAGATGGTCGGCGAAGGGCTGATCAAAGACGCCGGCCAGAGTCAGATCGTGCGCATGATGGTCGGCCGCTCCGTCGACCACATCTTTCCGCAGCGCAAGGCCGAGATCGGCGCACCGGTGCTTTCCGTGTCCGGCCTGTCGCATCCCACGGAATTCGACGACATAGGCTTCGAACTGCACAAGGGCGAAATCCTCGGCTTCTACGGGCTTGTCGGCGCCGGGCGCAGCGAGGTGATGCAGGCGATATCAGGCATCACCCGCACCTCGGCCGGCACGATCACGCTGGAAGGCAAGACAATCACGCCCAAGTCGGCGGCGGATTCGATCGAGGCCGGCATCGTCTACGTGCCGGAAGAGCGCGGCAAGCAAGGCGTGGTGATTGGCCTGCCGATCTTCCAGAATGTTTCCCTGCCCTCGCTCAAGCGCACCTCGAAGTCCGGCCTGCTGCGACTGGCGGAAGAGTTCGACCTGGCCCGTTCGTACACCGAGCGGCTGGATCTGCGCGCCTCCTCGCTCAGCCAGGATGTCGGCACGCTGTCGGGCGGCAACCAGCAGAAGATTGTTATCGCCAAATGGCTGGCGACCGCGCCCAAGGTGATCATCCTCGACGAACCTACCAAAGGCATCGACATCGGCTCCAAGGCCGCCGTGCATGGCTTCATGGCCGAGCTCGTCGCTCAAGGCCTGTCGGTGATCATGGTCTCGTCCGAACTGCCGGAAATTCTTGGCATGTCCGACCGGGTCGTGGTCATGCGCGAGGGCCGCATCGCTGCGGTCTACGACAACAAGGGACTTGACGCCGAAACGCTGGTCAGGACAGCAGCGGGGATCGCGGCATGAAAGCTCTCGTCAAATACCGCGAAGTCTGGCTGCTTGCGGCAATCGTCGTGCTGATCGGGCTGATCTCGACGCGCTTTCCGGCCTTTGCCGATCCCGCCAATCTGCGCCAGGTGTTCAACGACACCTCGATCCTGATGATTCTGGCGCTCGGTCAGATGGCGATCATCCTGACCCGTTCGATCGATCTGTCGATGGCCTCGAACCTGTGCTTCACCGGCATGGTGGTGGCGATGCTGAACGCCGCGCATCCGGGCATTCCGATCCCGCTGCTGATCGTCATCGCCCTTCTCGTCGGCCTGGTGCTCGGCGCCATCAACGGGCTTCTGGTATGGCGGCTGAACATCCCGTCGATCGTGGTGACATTGGGCACGCTGACCATCTATCGCGGCGCCACCTTCGTCATTTCAGGCGGCGCCTGGGTCAATGCCGACAAGATGAGCCCCGATTTCATCGGCTTCCAGCGCGCGGCCTTCCTCGGCATTCCGGTGCTGTCCTGGATCGCCATCCTTGTCATCGCTCTGTTCTTCCTGCTGATGACGCGCACCGCGCTTGGCCGCTCGATCTATGCCATCGGCGTCAACCCGACAGCTTCGGTCTATGCCGGCATCGATGTCGGCCGGACCAAATTCATCGTCTTCTGCCTCTCGGGCATGATCGGTGGTCTCTCAGGCTATCTCTGGATCTCGCGCTACGTCATCGCCTCGGTCGAGGTCGCCAATGGCTATGAGCTCAACATCATCGCCGCCTGCGTTATCGGCGGCATCTCGATTGCCGGCGGCATCGGTTCGGTCGGCGGCGCGGTGCTGGGTGCGCTGTTCCTCGGCATCATCTCCAACGCGCTGCCGGTGATCAACATCTCGCCGTTCTGGCAGATGGCAATTTCGGGCAGCGCCATCATCCTGGCCGTGGTGCTCAACGCACGCGGCGAACGCCGGCAAGGCCGCATCATCCTGAGAAAGGCGGAAGCGGCGTGACCGACATCTCTGCCCCGCGCCACATTCCCGACCGGCTCGACAAGCCGCTCACTTCGGCGATCTTTTCCTGGGAGGCGCTGCTGGTCGTGGTCGCGGTGGCGATCTTTGCCATCAACAGCTTCGCCTCGCCCTATTTTCTCGACCCGTATTCGCTGTCCGATCTCACCTTCAATTTCACCGAGAAGGGACTGATCGCCTTTGCCATGGCGCTGCTGATCATTTCGGGCGAAATCGACCTGTCGGTGGCCGCGATCATCGCGCTGGCCTCGACCATGATGGGCATGGCGGTGCAGGCCGGCGCCGGCACACCGGTGCTGGTGGCGATCGGCATCCTCGTCGGGCTCGGCTGCGGCGCCTTCAACGGCCTGCTGGTGACAAGACTGGGCCTGCCGTCCATCGTCGTCACCATCGGCACGATGAGCCTGTTTCGCGGCATCGCCTTCATCATCCTCGGTGACCAGGCCTACAAGGGCTATCCCGACAGCTTCGCCTTCTTCGGCCAGGGATATGTCTGGTGGGTGGTGTCGTTCGAACTGGTGCTGTTCCTCATCGCGGCTGTCATCTACTGGTTCCTCCTGCACCGCACGAGTTTCGGCCGGCGGGTCTTTGCCATCGGCAACAATCCGGTTGCGGCGCAGTTTTCCGGCGTGCGCGTCGGCCGCATCAAATTCATCCTGTTTTGCCTGACCGGGCTGATGGCGGGCATCGCCTCGGTGCTGATCACCTCGCGGCTAGGTTCGACGCGGCCGTCGATCGCACAAGGCTACGAGCTGGAAGTCATCACCATGGTTGTGCTCGGCGGCGTCAGCATTCTGGGCGGCGCCGGCAGCATTCTGGGCGTCGTGCTGGCCGCCTTCATCATGGGGCTGGTGACCTTCGGGCTTGGCCTGCTCAACGTGCCCGGCATCGTCATGTCGATTTTCATCGGCCTGCTGCTGATCATCGTCATCGCGCTGCCGATCGTCTGGCGGCGGCTGCGGCGGGAGCGCTTCGCCTGATGGCCGAGAAATACGCGTTCAAGATGCAGCTCAAGCCGGGCATGAAGGCCGAGTACAAAAAGCGCCACGACGAGATCTGGCCGTCGCTGGTCGCGCTTTTGAAACAGGCCGGCATCTCCGACTATTCGATCCATCTCGATGTGGAGACCAACACGCTGTTCGGCGTGCTGTGGCGGCGCGACGACAACGGTATGGCCGACCTGCCGAAGCACCCGGTGATGCAGCGCTGGTGGGCCCACATGGCCGACATCATGGAGACCAAACCGGACAACGAGCCGGTGGCGGTGCCGCTGGAAACCGTGTTCCATATGGAATGACTGATATCAGACACATCGCCGTCATCGATATCGGCAAGACCAACGCCAAGGTGGCGCTGGTCGATCTCGCCACATTGAGCGAAGTTGCGCTGCGCCGCATGGCGAACGTGCCCGCCACGGGCGGCCCCTACCCGCACCACGATGTCGAACGCCTATGGGCATTCATTCTCGACAGCCTCGCCGAAATCAATCGCGAGCAACCAGTCGACGCGATCTCGATCACCACGCATGGCGCGACAGGCGTGCTGGTGGACGCATCCGGCGAACTGGCGCTGCCGGTCCTTGACTATGAATTCGATGGCCCGGACACCCTGGCTGCGGACTACGATGCGGCCCGTCCGGCCTTTGCCGAGACCGGCACGCCGCGCCTGCCGATCGGTCTAAATCTCGGCGCGCAGTTCTTCTGGCAGCAGAGGCGCTTTCCCTCGGAGTTCGCCAGGGCCACGTCGATGCTGATGTATCCGCAATACTGGGCCTTGCGCCTGACCGGTATCGCCGCCAACGAGGTGACCTCGCTCGGCTGCCACACCGATCTGTGGAACCCGTGGAAAGCCGATTTTTCGTCGCTGGTCGACAAGATGGACTGGCGTCGATTGATGGCTCCGGTGCGACCGGCCAGGGACCGCCTCGGCGCGATCCTGCCTGCTCTCGCCGCGCGGACCGGTCTTGATCCGCAGACGCCCGTATTCTTAGGCCTGCACGATTCCAACGCGTCGCTGCTGCCGCATCTCCTGTCCGACACGCCGCCCTTTTCGGTCGTGTCGACAGGCACCTGGGTTGTGTCGATGGCGGTCGGCGGCAGCAAGGTCACGCTCGATCCGGCGCGCGACACGCTGGTCAATGTCAACGCGCTCAGCGATCCGGTGCCGTCGGCTCGCTTCATGGGCGGGCGCGAGTTCTCCGCGCTCACTGAAGGCCACCCGGAAGACTGGAGCGAAGACGATGTCGCGACCGTGCTGGCGCGAAAGACATTGCTGCTGCCCTCGACCCAGCAGGGCTCAGGGCCGTTTCCGCATGACGCCGCCACATGGCTCAATGCCGATGGCATCAGCATCGGCGAGCGCTTTGCAACGATCTCGTTCTACCTGGCGCTGATGACGTCGACCTGCCTCGAACTGATCGGCGGCGACGGTCCGACCATTGTCGAAGGCCCCTTTGCCCGCAACCGGCTTTTCGTCCGCATGCTGGCGGCGGCAACGCGGCGCGCCGTCATTGCGTCCGAGGCTGCGACCGGCACCAGCATCGGCGCCGCATTGCTGGCGTCGGATCAGGCAACGGCGCAAGGCAAAGGCCAAAGAACCGAACCGCCTGATGATCCGGCCTGGGCCAGCTACGCGCGCTCATGGCGCGTGGCAGTCGACGCACAGAGCTAAATTACAAGATCCGCTTGCCGAAGGCCGACATGACGAAGTTGACCACATCGGTGCCGATCCGGGGCTCCAGATCTGCGGTGAGCCCCGAAACATCCATCGACAGCAATCCGCCGGAGAGCGCGATCGCCTCCATCGCCTGATGCGTTTCGCGCACGGTAAGGCCGCCGGAGCCAGCCGGCCAGCCGGCGAATTCGGTGACCTCAGGCGAATAGCTGACATGGAAGCCTTGCGTCCCCGAGGTGGCGATGCGGATCGCCTCATGCATCAGGTCGCGCATGCCCATGGCGTCGATGTCGGTCATGGTGAAGGCCGACACACGCGAATCCTTCAGCACCCGCACTTCCGCCGGATCGGCATGGCGCAGACCGATGATGACGACGTTTTCCGGCGACAGCTGCGGCTGCAGCGCGCCGGGCTTGTGATCGAGCCCCAGCGTGCGCGCCAGCACCGAGGCTTCCGCCAGGTCGATGCCGTCTTCGTCTTCGGGCATCAGCGCCGCGATGGAATCGATCCAGATCAGACCAAACGAGTGCGTGGCCCGCGCAGTCGTCGTCAGCGCCTTGTGGGCGGTGCGGCGGTCAGCGCCGGCGGTCAACCGGATCAGCCCGGAGGGCGGCCGCTCGACATCGGCCAGTTCGACGACGTCGAAGTTCATCGCCTCCAGCCGGGCGCCGGTCGCTTCGCGGGCCAGGATGCCGACCGCAGCCGGTTCGGCCGTGATCTGCACCATCTTGCGGCCGGAAAAATCCTCGACATCGTGCATCGGGGCCTTTTCGACATATTCCGAGGTCATCGCCAGCAGCATGGCGCCATAGCTCATGCGGAAGGCGACGCGGTCGCCGACGGCGGGCGGCGTGGCGGCGTCGTTGACGTCGAGAAGCAGATGGTCGCTGGAGGCGCCGAGCACCCGCACGCCCTTGGCGATCGGCGTCAGCCCCTCGATCAGCACGTCCTCGCGACCAATATTGGCGATGGCGCGCAGCCGGTCGCCCTCGTCGGGAAACACCGGCTGGTTGCCGAACGCATCGTAGCCGGACTGGCCGATCGGCCGCGACGGCTTCAGCTTGACCTCGATGATGTCGCAGGTGAGCCGACAGGCATCGGGTTCGAGTTCCGCCCAGGGTGTGTCGCGGAAGGTTTCGATGCCGCCTTGCAGGATCGCCTCGCCGACGCGCAGATTGTTGATGCCGGCGGGCAATTTGCCTTCGAGCAGAAGGGTCAGCGACGACGATGCGCCGCCGGAAATCAAATCGAGCCTTGTGCCGGCAAGACGCTCGGTCTTGTAGGCATGAGCGACGAGCTGACCGAGATTTTCCTGCGTCGGCATGATGGCGCCGAAGCAGCCGAGATTGGTGCCGATGCCGGCAATGCGCACGCCCTTGAGCGCCAGTATCTGCTCGACCGTCGGCACAAGATCGTTCGGCCAGATGCCTTCGCGGAGGTCGCCGAGATCGATCATCAGCATGATGTCGTGGACGCGGCCCATGCGCTCGGCGATGCGCGACAGTTCGCGGATGGTGGCGAGCTCGGATTGCAGGCTGATGTCGACGGTGCGAACCACCTCCTCGATGCGCGCCATAGGCGGGCTGCGCAGCAGCATGATCGGCGCGTTGATGCCGCTGTCGCGCAAGCGGCGGATGTTTTCGAAGCGCGATTCGGCGATGCCCGCGACGCCGCCGCGCAGCATGGCCCGCGCCACTTGCGGCATGCCGCATGTGCCTTTGGTGACGCCGAAGACCTTGATGCCCGACAGCGCGCAGCGTTCGACGATGGTGCGTGCGTTGCGCTCGATGCGGCCAAGATCGATGGCGACTTGCGGTCCCGACATCGCCTAGTTCCTGTAGACCAGCCCTTGCGGGTCGATCTCCGGCTTGCGGCCGGCGACCACGTCGGCGAGGAATTTTCCCGAGCCGCAGGCCATGGTCCAGCCGACATGGCCGTGGCCGGTGTCGAGATAGAGGTTTTTGTAGCGCGCCTGGCCGATGACCGGCACCGAGTTCGGCATCATCGGCCGCAAGCCCGCCCACAGCACGGCCTTCTTCTCGTCGAAGGCGCCAGGGAAAAGATCCTTGCCGGTCCTGAACATGGTGGCGAAGTCGCCTGGTTTGTGGGTGCGGTCGAAGCCGGTGAACTCGGCGGTCGAAGCGAGCCGCAGTCGGTTGCCGAGCCTGGAATAGCCGATCAGCTGGTCCTCGTCGGCGCCGCCCATAGTCGGCCCCTTGCTCTCGTCCTCCAGGGGAATGGTCGCGGTGTAACCCTTGACGGGATAGACGGGCAGGTCGATGCCGTAGCGGCGGCCGAGCAGGCCGCTCTCCGGCCCCATCGAGATCACCACGGCGTCGCCCGCTATCGGTCCGGCCGAGGTCATCACCGCGCGCACCCGGTCGCCTTCGATGTCGAGGCCTTCGACCGTCGTGCCATAGAGAAATTTCACGCCGAGTTTTTCAGCGGCGTAGGCGGCGAGGTTTTGCGTGAACTGGCTGGAATCACCGGTCTGGTCGATCGGCGAATAGACGCCGCCGGCGATCTTGTCTTTCACGCCGGCAAGGCCCGGTTCGATCTCGACAAGCCGGTCGCGGCCGACGATCTCGATCGGCAGGCCATGTTCGGCAAGAAAACGGTAATTGTCGGTACCGGTGTCGAGACTGTGCTGCGAGCGGAAGAAATAGAGAATGCCCTTCTTGCGCTCGTCATAGTGGATGCCGGCGTCGGACGAGATGGCATTGATGCAGTCGCGGGAATAGAGCGCCAGCCGCAGCTTGACCCGGCTGTTGGCGCGCAGACGCTCTTTCGTGCACTGGCGCAGGAAACGCAGGCTCCAGGCGATGAAGTACGGATCGAAGCGCAACCGCACCTTGATGCCGAGATCGTGGTTGTAGAGCGCGCGCAGGAACGTCTTCAGCGCCGCGGGCGAGGCCCAAGCGGTGGCGTCGCCGGGCGAGACCAGGCCGGCATTCGACTGGCTGGTGCCGCGCGCCGCCGCCGGATGGCGCTCGATCACGGTCACGTCGTGGCCGTCGCTGGCCAGATAGTAGGCCGCCGCCGTGCCGACCACGCCGGCTCCGAGCACCAATATCTTCATGCGCCCCCCAAAACTCTTCGCCGCGGCGCCTCCACGCCGCGAATGCCTTCAATAGCGCGTCTCGGCGTGTGGGACGAGCCCTTGTAATAGTAGAGGGCAGCAGCGCCGCCCCTCATTGCCCTGCCGGGCATTTCTCCCCGTATAGTGACGGGGAGAAAGGGCTTGCCGCACCCTCGGCACTTGTTCCTGCAACGTCGAAGATTGGCGAAATCGGCGATGATACGCCCCTCTCCCCGTCACTATACGGGGAGAGGATGCCGGCAGGCAGGTGAGGGGCAGCGCCGGCGGATGGAGAAAAGCCTTATGCCACGCGAAGGCGACGTCAGCCCCGCGCCGAATTCTTGCTGGTCAGGATGCGTTCCCAGGCCAGCGCATCAGCGACGATGAGGTCGAGGTCGTCGCGCTGCGGCGTCCAGCCGAGTTCGCCGCGCGCCAGTTCCGAATTGGCGACCACGGCGGCGGCATCGCCGGGACGGCGATCGCCCATCTTCACCTCGAAATCATGGCCGAAAGCGCGGCGCACGCTGTCGATCACCTCGAGCACCGAATAGCCGTGGCTGTAGCCGCAATTGGCGACCAGGCTGGTGCCACCGGCACGCAGGCGCTGCAGGGCCAGCCGATGTGCCGCCACCAGGTCGCTGACATGGATATAGTCGCGCATGCAGGTGCCGTCCGGCGTCGCATAGTCGGTGCCAAATACCTGCATGAAGGGGCGCTTGCCGAGCGCGGTCTCGCAGGCGACCTTGATCAGATGCGTGGCGCCCGGCGTCGACTGGCCGGTGCGGCCCTTCGGATCGGCGCCGGCAACGTTGAAGTAGCGTAGCGCCGTATAGCGCAGCCCGTGCGCAATGGCAGCATCGCGCAGCATCCATTCGCTCATCAGCTTGGACAGGCCGTAGGGCGATTCGGGCGCCAGGCGGGCATCCTCGCGCACCGGCTCCAGCCCGGCGGCGCCATAGACGGCGGCTGTCGAGGAAAAGATGAAATTGGGCACGCCTTCGCGCACCGCGGTCTCGATCAGCGTGCGCGTCTTGCTAGTGTTGTTCTCGTAATAGCCAAGCGGATCGGAGACCGATTCGGGAACCACGATCGAGCCGGCGAAATGAATGATGGCATCGACCTTGTTGTCGCGAATGACCTGGCCGACCAGTTCCTTGTCGGCGACGTCGCCGACGACCAGCTTGGCCTCGGGCGCCACTGCCCATTCAAAACCGGTCGAAAGCCGGTCGAGCACGACGACGCTCTCGCCCGCATCCAGCAATTCCCAGACCATATGGCTGCCGATATAGCCGGCGCCGCCTGTTACCAAAACCGTCATCCGCGTCCTCTTTTACTCATGATTTATCGGAAACTGTCTCAACGACCGCCTTACTGGAAAGCCTGTGGCAAGGCCATTAGAAACTCCCGAATGTAAAATCCGTAACAGTCTCATCGGTCCGTGGCATCGTACGGAAACAAAATTGATCCACATCAAGGGAATAGGCCACGATCTGGGATCGTTAGGAACAGGCTTGGGGCGTGGCATTTTGACCAAAAAGGTCCGGTGGACGCCGAATGGGGCAATGATTATGATCCCGCGCAAAATTGGAAAGTCGACATGAATTATCAGCGGTTCTTCGAGGAAGCGATCGACCAGCTCCATGCAGAGCGTCGCTACCGCGTCTTCGCCGATCTCGAGCGCATCGTAGGGAAGTTCCCTCAAGCCATCTGGCGTTCCAACGGCCGCGCCGAGGAAATAACCGTCTGGTGCTCCAACGACTATCTCGGCATGGGCCAGCACCCCGACGTCATCGCCGCGTTCCAGGCCGCAGCCGGCAAGATGGGCTCCGGCGCCGGCGGCACCCGCAACATTTCCGGCACCAGCAACCCGCTGGTCGAGCTCGAGCTGGAACTGGCCGACCTGCACGACAAGGAAGCCGCCCTGGTCTTCACCTCGGGCTTCGTCTCTAACGAAGCCTCGATCTCGACCATTGCGCGGCTTTTGCCCAATTGCCTGATCATCTCGGACGAGCTGAACCACGCTTCGATGATCGAGGGCGTGCGGCGCTCGGGCGCCGAGAAGAAGATTTTCCGCCACAACGACGTCGCCCATCTCGAAAGCCTGCTGCAGGCGGCCGGCCGCGAGCGCGCCAAGCTGATCGTCTTTGAGAGCGTCTATTCGATGGATGGCGACATCGCGCCAATCCGGCAGATCGTCGAGCTGGCCGAGCGCTACAACGCCATGACCTATATCGACGAGGTTCACGCCGTCGGCATGTACGGACCGCGCGGCGGCGGCATCACCGAGCGCGAAGGCCTGGCCGACCGCATCGACATCATCGAAGGCACGCTGGCCAAGGCGTTCGGTACGCTCGGCGGCTACATCACCGGCACCAATGCGGTGATCGATGCCGTGCGCTCCTATGCGCCGGGCTTCATCTTCACCACGGCGCTGCCGCCGGCCGTCGCCGCTGCCGCCACCACCTCGATCCGCCACCTGAAGCGCTCGCAGGCTGAGCGCGACGCGCAACTGCGCCAGGCGACGCGGACCAAGCAGGTTCTGGCCGCCGCCGGCCTGCCGGTGCTGGAGTCGCCCACCCACATCGTGCCGCTGCTGGTCGGCGATCCCGAGCTCTGCAAGATGGCCAGCGACCGCCTGCTCGGCGTGCACGGCATCTACATCCAGCCGATCAACTATCCGACCGTACCGCGCGGCACCGAACGGCTGCGCATCACGCCGACGCCGTTCCATACCGATGCGCTGATCGCCTCGCTGCAGGACGCACTGGTCGAGACCTGGGACGCGCTTGGCATCCCCTACGGTTCGGCAGGCCGTCCCTCGGTTGCCAAGAGCGACCGCATCATTCCGCTATTGGTGCCGAAGTCAGGCGGCTAGACGCCGGGCGGCCAGGCGCCGCCGCCTGCTCAAACAGTCTTCATCCACTTTGCCAGGCGGTGTGCGGCTTCCTCGAGCTGGTCGAGGCGGCGGTGGAAGCACAGCCTGAGGAAGGCTTCGCCGCCGGGTCCGAAGGCGGTGCCGGGCGCCAGGCCGACATTAGCCTTGTCGACGATGTCGAAGGCCGCGGTTCGGGAATCGGTGATGCCGTCGACGGTGAAGAACAGATAGAACGCGCCCTGCGGCACGGTGAACCGCGCCTTGCCGGTTGCGCCAAGGATGTCGCAGACTAGGTCGCGCGCCGCCCTTGCCCGCTCGACCTGTTCGACGATGAAGGCATCGCCCTCGTCCAGTGCCGCAACTGCGCCGCGCTGCATGAACTGGGCAACGCCCGAGGTCGAGTACTGGATCAGGTTCTCGAACACCTGCTGCAGAGCGGGATGGGTCTTGATCCAGCCAACACGCCAACCGGTCATCGCCCAGTTCTTGGAAAAGCTGTTGACGAACAGAATGCGGTCTTCCGCCGTCGCAATGTCGAGGAAGGACGGTGCGCGGCCATGGCTGTAGTGGAACAGCGAATAGATCTCGTCGGCGATAATCCACAGGCCCTTTTCGCGGGCGAGATCGAGGATCGCCTGCAGCGTCTGGTGATCGGCGGTCCAGCCGGTCGGGTTGGACGGCGTGTTGACGAACAGCGCCTTGGTCCTCGGCGTGATCGCCGCCGCGATCTTGTCAACGTCGCAGGACCAGCCATTGCCGGATTGGTCGAGCGTGACCGCAACCGGCACGGCGCCCGCCACACCGGCGGCGGCGGCGAAATTCGGCCAGGCCGGCGACAGATAGACGACCTCGTCGCCATGGCCGGCGACCGCATCGAGCGCCAGCTGGATGGCGTGCATGCCGGATGCGGTGACGATGAATTCTTCCTCGGCGAAGCTCTTGCCGAAATGCCTGACATAGTATCGGGCCAGCGCCTGCCTGAGCTCCGGAATGCCCTTCTGCCAGGTGTAGAAGGTCTCGCCTGCGGACAGTCCTCGGGCAGCGGCATCGCTGATGAAGGCAGGCGTCGGCAGGTCGCCCTCACCGGCCCAGAGCGGGATCATGCCGTCGCGCAGCCGGCCGTAGTTGACGACGGCGACGATGCCGCTTTCGGGCGCAGCCACCGCTTCGGCGCGCAAGCTATCGATCAGGGTCATGAACAGGTCCGTTTTGATGTCTGTTTTGATGCATGTCGTTGTCCCAGAACCGCTGCACACTTCTGGGCGACATGCATTGGCGGATGCTCTTAGCAGATGCGAAAACAGAAAACCCCGGCCGCGAACGACCGGGGTTTTGGTCCAAGAACCTGCCTTGCAGCTATTTCTTGGCGAGGAGATCGCGAATTTGCGTCAACAGCGCGATATCGGCCGGCGGCGGCGCGGCGGCCGGTGCGGGCTTCTCTGCTTCCAGCCGCTTGCGCAGATTGTTCACCGCCTTGACCATCAGGAAGATGATGAAGGCGAGAATGACGAAGTTCAGCGCCACGGTGATGAAGCTGCCATAGGCAAAGACCGCGCCTTGCTTCTTGGCCTCGGCCAGCGAGGTCGCGTTGACGGCCGAGGAAAGCCCAAAGAAATAGTTGTTGAAGTCCAGCCCGCCGAAAATCGCGCCGACGATCGGCATGATGATGTCGTTGACAAGAGAATCGACGATCTTGCCGAAGGCGCCGCCGATGATGACGCCGACGGCCAAGTCCATCACATTGCCCTTGGAAATGAACTCCTGGAATTCTTTCAGCATTCGACCCTCCTTGTCACGACAGGCCGCGCTGCCGCCGTCCTCCGGTGCCGGCCCACGCATACCATAACAAAAACCTGCGGTTGCAACAGAAGCAAAAGCGCAAAGCAGCCGCTTTCTGCTTACCCCGGGTCACCGACCGAGTGGGTGACCTATGCAGCCAGTATGCGCCGAAAGCCGCGATGGACTTGATCCCCAAGCTGTGATTGCGTCCTGGGGTGGCCGGATGGAAAACGGCACAGGGAGGTTTCTTCAGGCGTGCAAGGCTGGTTCATCGTCATCATTGCGGTCGCCTATGTGACGCTGCTGTTCGCCATCGCCAGCCTGGGCGACCGGCGTTCGACGGCATCGGGGCCTGGCCGCGCCCGCCCGTTCATCTATGCGCTCAGCCTCGCCATCTACTGCACCTCCTGGACCTTTTTCGGTTCGGTCGGTCTGTCCTCCGAGCGCGGCCTCGAGTTCCTCGGCATCTATATCGGTCCTGTGCTGGTGTTCGTGTTCGGCTTTCCGCTGCTGCAGCGCATCGTCAAGCTGGCCAAGACCGAGAAGATCACCTCGATCGCCGACTTCCTCGGCGCGCGCTATGGCAAGAGCTTCACCGTCTCGGCGATCGCCACGCTGATCGCGACCATCGGTGCTGTGCCCTATATCGCGCTGCAGCTGAAGGCGATCTCCGGCTCGGTCAGCCTGATGGTCGAGCACTATACCGGCTCGCCACCCTCCTTCGATCCCTTCGTCAGCGACATCTCGCTGGTTGTCGCCATGCTTCTGGCGCTGTTTGCGGTGCTGTTCGGCACCCGCCACGCCGACGCCACCGAGCACCAGGACGGGCTGGTGCTGGCGGTGGCGGTCGAAACCGTGGTCAAGCTCGCCGCCTTCCTGGCGATCGGTCTGATGGTAACCTTCCTGATCTATGGCGGGCCGGGCGACATGGTCGACAAGCTCGCCCAGAACCCTGAAGTGCAGCAGGCGATGGGCTACTCGACCTCGCTCGCCACCTGGCTGGTGCTGACCGGCTTGAGCGGCTTTGCCATCATCATGCTGCCGCGCCAATTCTACGTCACCATCGTCGAGAACCGCGGCGAGGCCGAATTGCGCACCGCGACATGGGTGTTTCCGCTCTACCTCCTGGCCATCAACCTGTTCGTGCTGCCGATCGCGCTTGCCGGCCTGTCGCTGGTCGGCACCAGGACCAGCAGCGACCTCTATGTTTTGTCGCTGCCCCTGTTCAGCGGTCACGACGTGCTGGCCATGGCGGCCTTCATCGGTGGCCTGTCGGCGGCAACCGCGATGGTGATCGTCGAAAGCGTCGCACTGTCGATCATGATCTCCAACGACCTCGTCATCCCGCTGTTCGTGCGCAGGCTGCTCAAGACCACGACCTCCGAGAACGAGGACTGGTCGACGCTGATCCTCAATGTGCGGCGGGCGGCGATCTTCATCATGCTGTTCATCGCCTTCCTCTATTATCGCGAGAGCACCAACAGTGCGCGGCTGTCCTCCATCGGCCTGATGTCCTTCGCGGCCATCGCGCAGTTCGCGCCGGCATTGATCGGCGGCCTGATCTGGCGCGGCGCCAATGGCAGGGGTGCCGCGCTCGGCATGGTCGCCGGCATCGCCGTCTGGGGCTACACCCTGCTTTTGCCTTCGCTCGCCGCGTCCGATGCCGGCATCCTGGTCCACGGCCTGTTCGGTTTCGAGGCGCTGCGGCCGCAGGCGCTGTTCGGCACCAGTGCCGAGCCGCTGAACCACGGCGTGCTGTGGAGCCTGTCGATCAACACGCTGTTCTTCGTGTTCGGATCGCTATCACGTGCTTCGGTGCCGCTGGAACGCATCCAGGCCTCGATCTTCGTGCCGCGCGAGGCCGGCCCGATGCCGAGCCTGCGCCGCTTCCGCACCGCCATCACCGTCAACGACCTCAAGGACACCATCTCGCGCTATCTCGGCGTCGAACGTACGGAACGCTCGTTCCAGTCGTTCGAAAAAAGCAGCAACACGTCGCTGCATGGCAACGAGCAGGCCAGCATGGACGTCATCCGCTTCTCCGAGCAGCTTTTGGCCAGTGCCGTCGGCTCGTCTTCGGCGCGGCTGATCCTGTCCTTGCTGTTTCGCCGCAACGACCGCGAATCCAAGGATGCCTTCCGCCTGCTCGACGACGCCACCGAGGCGCTGCAGCACAATCGCGACCTGTTGCAGATCGCGCTCGACCAGATGGAACAGGGCATCACCGTCTTCGACCGGGATTTCCGGCTGATCTGCTGGAACCGCCAGTACCGGGCGCTGTTCGACCTGCCCGACGAAATGGGCCAGGTCGGCGTCTCGCTCGACCGCATCCTGCATCACCTGGCCGAGCGCGGCGACATTCCGGCGGAGCAGCGGGTGGCGATGCTCAACCGCCTCACCAGTTTCGTCAGCCCCTGGCAGATGGAATTGAAGACCAGCGGCCGGATCCTGGAGTTGCGTTCCAACCCGATGCCCGATGGCGGCATGGTCGCCACCTATGCCGACATTTCGGGGCGCGTCGAGCAGGACCTGGCGCTGAAGCGCGCCAATGAATCGCTCGAGCAGCGGGTCAAGACGCGCACCGTCGAACTGACCCGCGTCAACGAGGAACTGGCGCAGGCGCAGATGCTGGCCGAGGAGGCCAACCTCGGCAAGACGCGCTTCCTTGCCGCCGCCGGCCACGACATCCTGCAGCCGTTGAATGCTGCCCGCCTCTATTGCTCGTCGCTGATCGAAAAGGCCGGCAAGGGGGCGGCGGGCAAGGCGGCAAGCAACATCGAATCCTCGCTGGAATCGGTCGAGACCATTTTGGGCGCCGTGCTCGACATCTCCCGCCTCGACGCCGGCGCCATGAAGCCTGACGACAGCGCCTTCCGTCTCGACGGGCTGCTCAGCCAGATCGGCAACGACTTCCGGCCGCTCGCCGCCGAAAAGAAGCTTGTGCTGACCATCATGCCGTCGTCGCTCAGCGTCATGACCGACCGCAATCTGTTGCGCCGCCTGATCCAGAACCTGGTCTCCAACGCCATCAAATACACGCGCCATGGCCGCATCCTGGTCGGCGTGCGCCGGCGAGGCGAACTGGCCGAAATCCAGGTAATCGACACCGGCATCGGCATTGCTGGCGACAAGCTGAACACGGTGTTTCACGAATTCACCCGGCTCGACGAAGGCGCGCGCGAAGCCGAGGGCCTCGGTCTCGGCCTCTCCATCGTCGACCGCATCGCCAGGGTGCTGCGGCTGGAAATCCGCATCTTTTCGAACCCGGGCAAAGGCACGCGCTTTTCCGTCCTGCTGCCGGTGGTGGCGGTGCAAGCGCCGCAGCGCGAGATCGAAAGCAAGGCGCCGGCGCGGGTGACCGCTTCGCTTGCAGGCCTGCACGTGCTGTGCATCGACAACGACGCCCGCATCCTCGACGGCATGCGGCTTCTGCTCGAAGGCTGGGGCTGCAGCGTCGACACGGTTTCAGGCTCGAAGGATTTCGAAGCATCGGACATCCGCCGCCCGGACATCGTGCTTGCCGACTATCATCTCGACGGCGAGACCGGGCTTGGCGTGATCAGGAAGCTGCGCGCCGTCTATGGCGAGGGCATGCCGGCGGTGCTGGTCACCGCTGACCGCTCAAACGAAGTGCGCACCGCCGCCGAAAGGCTCGACGTACCGGTGATCAACAAGCCGCTGAAGCCGGCCGTGCTGCGCTCGATGATGGCCAGGGTCAGGCCGCTGGCTTCGGCGGCTGAATAACCGCCAGGGATCCGGCCCTATCTCAGCGGTGTCCAAGGCCTGCGATGTAGGCGCAGAACATGTCGGCCATGGCATCGGCATAGGCTTCGATTTCCGCGTCGGTGCGGGGGCTTCCTGAAAAATCCTTTCCCACCGCGCTCAGCGTCATCGTGATCAAATCGCCGGCCAATTCCCGGACTGCGTCAGGGACTTGGGGCAGCACCTCGCGCATGAACACCTGGACGGTGCGCTCCCCCGACGCTCTCGCCTCGTGGGCCTCGGGCGCGTCACGGTAAAGCGGGGCGGCGTCACTGAGCGCCACGCGCACGGCGGCCTCCGCGCACTCTGAGCGGATGAAGGCATGGACCAGCGTGCGCAGCCGTTCGAGGGGTGGCCGCTGGTCGTCCTCGAGGATGGTGCGCAGCAAGCCGCCTGTCTGCCGCCACTCGTCGCTCTGCAGCCTGAACAGCAGCGCCGCCTTGTTGGGGAAATACTGGTAGAGCGAGCCGACGCTCACACCGGCCCTTTCGGCCACGCGCGTGGTGGTGAAACGTTGCGCCCCCTCGCTCGCCAAAACCTGAACAGCAGCCTCGAGGATCGCCGAAACAAGCTCCGTCGCTCGGGCCTGTTTTGGTTGTTTTCGTGTGGAAATTGAATGGCTTGGGCGTTCGATCATGGCACGGCTCGGCAATGCGAATTGGAAACCTGAAGGACTATTCGTATTTTCAGCACGACACAAGAACGCAGTCATTTCTGGATTGGAGACTTTTCATGACAACGCTCACCAACGCCCCGCTCGCTCCCCTGCTCGCCCGCCTCTTCAAGGAAGCCAAGGCGGCGACGAGCCCCGCAGCGGCCGGCTTCTCGCCCGAGGAGCGGGAACGCCTGCTGCGCAGCAAGACGGAATATGTCGATCTCTACGGACGGCTGAAGGATCTCTGGCTCGCGGTTTCGCCGGATACCGGCACGCTGCTCTACATGCTGGCGCGCAGCAGCGGCGCCCGCGTCATCATCGAATTCGGCACCTCGTTCGGCATCTCGGCGCTCTATCTCGCTGCCGCACTCAGGGACAATGGCGGCGGCCGTCTGATCACAACCGAGTTCGAACCGTCCAAGGTGATGCGGGCCAAGGCCAATCTGACCGAAGGCGGCCTCATCGATCTGGTGGAAGTGCGCGAGGGCGATGCGCTGCAGACGCTGAGCGCCGATCTCCCTGAAGCGATCGACCTGCTGCTGCTCGACGGCGCCAAGGCGATCTATCCGGAGATATTGAGCCTGGTCGAAAGCCGGCTGCGGCCCGGCGCGCTGGTCATCGCCGACAATGCCGATTTCAGCCCCGAATATCTGGAGCGCGTGCGCTCACCGGCATCGGGCTACATGTCGACGCCTTTCGGCGAGGACGTCGAGCTGTCGGTGCGGCTCGGCTGACGCCGCCCGAAATAGCCATGTTGCTCCCGAGGCGGCCGTAGGCTGAGCGCTCCCGACGCTCAGTTCACCGGCTGCAGCGGATCGTTGCCGATCTTGGACAAGAGGATCACCGCCTGGGTGCGGCTGTCGACGCCAAGTTTTTGCAGGATCGCCGAGACATGTGCCTTGATCGTCGCTTCGGAGACGCTGAGCTCATAGGCGATCTGCTTGTTAAGCAGGCCTTCCGCCAGCATGCCGAGCACGCGTGTCTGCTGCGGCGTCAGCGCCTGCAGCCGCTTGATCAGGTCAGAAATTTCGGGGTCGCGCTCGACGCCGAGATCGATGCCGATGGGGGCGGCGATATCGCCGGCCAGCACCGATTGCACAGCGCCGCGGATTTCCTCCATGCTGGCCGATTTGGAGATGAAGCCGGAGGCGCCGAGATCGAGCGCACGCCTGATCGTCACCGGGTCGTCATGCGCCGAAACCACCACCAGCGGCACTGCCGGGTGGATGCCGCGCAACGAGATCAGTCCGGAAAGGCCGCTGGCGCCCGGCATCGACAAATCGAGCAGCACCAGATCGACATCCTCATTGGCCACGACCAGCGCCTTGGCGCTTTCGAAATCGCCGGCCTCGTGGATGGCGGCAACGTTGCCGATACCGGCAAGCGCCTCTCTCAAGGCGCCGCGAAAAAGCGGATGGTCGTCGGCGATGACGAAAGTGTAGCCCGACGGCAAATATCCCTCCCCGAATCCCATTGATGGTTTTCTGCTTTTGCGGGATCAGTCGAACGATTATGCGGCGTTGCCAGCTGTTTTCAAGCGGCAAAGCCCCAGACAAATCGCCATTCGGCGATTTTGTCTAGCGGCGCTCAGGTCTTTTGCGGACTGAGCTGCGCGCCGTCGCCATTGTCCTTGTCCATATCCTTGACGATGCCCATGAAGCCCTTCAGGAAGCGTTCCATGTAGCTCATCGTCTTGTCGAAATCCTCTTCGCTGGGCAGCTTCGATTCGAGGCGGGCGGACAGCGAGTTTTCGAGCTTGGTGACGCGCTCGTCCATCGCCTTCATCGAGCTCTGCAAACGGTCCACCTCGTCCTGGAAGGCGGCGCGTTCGTCGGCCGCCATCTTGCAGACGAGCTGGCCGGTGCGTTCCTCGCAAATCGACATGGCGCCGGTCTGCGTGTCCATGCGGACATAGCCGTTGGCCGACTTTTCCAGCCGGTAGCGATCGGTTTCCTCGGAAAAGGCTGATGCCGCAACCAGCGAGACCAGTGCTGCGGGGATCAAGACGTGCTGCAGACGCATGTTGTCCTCCATGGGCAAGTGAACACAATCTAGCGCATGTTTGCGCCGGAAATGGGGAAGAGCTTACGAGTGCCCTTCCCCGCCTGATTGGTTCGGACTATAGCGCAACCATGTCTCAGTTTATCTACAAGATAGCCCCTGAAGCGCTGTGGCGCGAGGCGGAAACAAACGGTCGCTTCACCGGTGCGCCGATCGATGTCGCCGACGGCTTCATCCATTTTTCCACCGCCGGGCAGGTTCGCGAAACGGCGGCCAAACATTTCACCGGCCAGACCGAGCTGCTGCTGGTCGCCATCGACGGTACCAAGCTCGGCGATGCGCTGAAATACGAGGTCTCGCGGGGCGGTGCGCTGTTCCCGCATCTTTATGGTCCGCTCGACCTCAAGGCTGTGCTGTGGGTTCGCCCCCTGCCGCTTGGCGCCGACGGCACGCACCAGTTCCCGGCACTGGAGGCCGAATGAGCGTGCTCGACCGGCTCGGCCAAAAACTGCTGTTCACATTCGATCCGGAAACCGCGCATGGGCTGTCGATCGCGGCGCTGCGATGCGGGCTGCCCATGACCGGAAGTCCACCGCGTGACGTCAGGCTGAAGGTCAGCGTCTGCGGCCTCGAGTTTCCAAACCCGCTCGGCATGGCGGCCGGCTATGACAAGAACGCCGAAGTGCCGGACGCGCTGCTTGGCCTCGGCTTCGGCTTTGCCGAAGTCGGCACCATCACGCCGCTGCCGCAGGCCGGCAACCCGAAGCCGCGCATCTTTCGGCTGACCCAGGACGACGCGGTGATCAACCGGCTGGGTTTCAACAATGAGGGCCACGCGGCTGCCGAAAAACGCCTTGCCGCGCGCAAGGGGCGCAGCGGCATTGTCGGCGTCAACATCGGCGCCAACAAGGACAGTGAGGACCGCATTGGCGACTATGAGCGCGGTGTCTCCCGGTTTGCGAAATATGCCAGCTATCTGACGGTCAACATCTCGTCGCCCAACACGCCGGGCCTGCGCACCATGCAGGCACGCGAGCAGCTCGGCGAGCTTTTGTCCCGGGTCGTCGCCGCGCGCGCGGCAGCATCGGTCAAGCCGCCGATTTTCCTCAAGATCGCGCCGGATTTGGTCGAGGCCGAACTGGAAGACATCGCCGCAGAGGTAACCGAGAAGCAGATAGACGGCGTCATCGTCTCCAACACCACCATTGCGCGGCTAGGCCTGCGCAGCGGCGCTGTATCAGGCGAAACCGGCGGGCTCTCCGGAAAGCCGCTGTTCGAGCGTTCCACTATCGTGCTGGCCAGGATGCGCAAACTGCTTGGTCCGCACCGCGCCATCGTCGGTGTCGGCGGCGTCGATTCCGCTGAGGCGGCGCTGGAAAAGATCCGCGCCGGCGCCGATCTTGTGCAGCTCTACACCGGCATGATCTATGCCGGGCCGGCGTTGCCGGGGCGCATTCTCCAAGGCATGGTCCGTTTCGCCGAGAAGGAAGGGCTTTCGTCGATCAGCGCATTGCGCGATATCAGGCTCGATCACTGGGCGTCCAAGCCGCTCTAAGCGCTAGAACGCTGTGCGCATCCTCAGCCGCAAAATGGCGAGCAGGCTGAAGCCGCGCACCAGCAGGAAGACGTGCAGCGACGCCCACAGTCCGTGATTGCCAAAGGCAGGCGCCAGCGTCAGCAGCGCCGCTGTGAAGGCGAGGAACGACAAAAGCATCATGTTGCGCATGTCGCGCGACCAAGTGGCGCCGATGAAGACGCCGTCCATCTGGAAGGCGAGCACACCGCTGAGCGCGGTGAACGCCGCCCAGGGCATGTAGGTGTCGGCCACCGCGCGAACGTCTTGCGACGTGGAGATCACGGCAACCAGATCGGCGCCGCCAAACAACAGGACGAGTGTCGCTGCACCGGCGAGGCCAAAGCCCCAGAACAGGGTCAGCCGCACCGCCTGACGGAAGGGGGTGGCCGCACGCGCACCGACGGCACGCCCCGCGAGTTGTTCGGCGGCGGTGGCGAAGCCATCGAGGAAATAGCCGGCAACGAGGAAGAAGTTCATCAGCACGGCATTGGCGGCCAGCGTCACCGTGCCGAACTGCGCGCCCTGGCGGGTGAACAGCGCGAAGGCGGCGAGCAGCGAGAACGAGCGGATCATGATGTCGCGGTTGAGCGACAGCATGTGCAGGAATGCCGGCATGTCGAGCACGCGATGGCGCGGCAGCCGGGGCGCTTTCCAGAAGCGCCTGACAACGATCGCCAGGCCAAGCAGCATGGCCAGGAATTCGCCGGTGACGGTCGCCCAGGCGACGCCGGCAACGCCCCAGCCGAGTTTCAGCCCAAGCAGGATGCAGAGCGCGATGTTGATGCCGTTGAGCACCAGTTGCAGCATCAGCCCAAGCCCGCCCTCGCCGCGCCCCAGCACATAGCCGAGGATGGCGTAGTTGATCAGCGAGAAGGGTGCGGCGAGCAGCCTGATGCGGATGTAGATGGCCATCGCCTCGCTGACGCGCGCTTCGGCGCCCATGAATTTTTGGCCGGCAATGGCGAACAGGGGCGCAAGCGCTGCCAGCACGATGCCGGCGACGACCGCGATCAGCACGGCGCGCCAGAACACCGCTTGTTCCTCCAGCTCGTCGCCGCGCCCGAACGCCTGGGCGACGAGGCCGGTGGTGCCGGAGCGCAGGAAGTTGAAGGTGGTGAAGACGACATCGAAAACAAGCGAGCCGGCCGCCAGCCCGCCGAGCAGCGCCGCATCGCCGAACTGGCCGACCACAGCCGTGTCGACGAGGCCGAGCAGCGGCGTCGTCAGATAGGCCAGCGTCATCGGCACCGCGATGGCGAGCACCGTGCGGTTGGTGACGACGAAATATCTGGCGTCGGCTGGGGATACACCCTTGTCCAAGGATTGCTGCCTTGCTGATTGCGGCTTGATCGAGCCGCCGATGTGCCCCAGTTTCCTCCCGCTGCGCAACCATCCATCCCCTGATGGTCAACCGAAACCCGCCTCTGGTGCACCGGCCGTAATCCGTTCCATGCCTCTGCAGATCGTCCATCACCCCGATTATGATGCCGGCTTCGCCGTCAATCATCGCTTTCCGATGAGCAAGTATCCGCTGCTGATGCAGGCCTTGGCTGCGCGCGGACTGGCCCGGCGCGACGCACTCAACCTGCCTGAGCCGGCGCCGGCTTCATGGCTGAAGCTCGCCCATGCCGCCGACTATGTCGACCAGGTGATCTCCTGCACGGTGCCCGAAAAGATCGAGCGCGAGATCGGCTTTCCCGTGGGACCGCGTGTGTCGCTGCGCGCGCAACTCGCCACCGGAGGCACGGTGCTGGCAGCGCGGCTGGCATTGCTCAACGGCATTGCCTGCAACAGCGCCGGTGGCAGCCATCATGCGCGGCGCGCGCAAGGCGCCGGCTTCTGCACCTTCAACGACGTTGCCGTCGCCGCCTTGGTGCTGCTGGCCGAGGGTGCCGCGCAAAACATCTTGATCGTCGATCTCGACGTGCACCAGGGCGACGGTACGGCGGATATTCTGAGGGATGAGCCACGCGCGTTCACCTTTTCCATGCATGGCGACCGCAATTACCCGGTGCGCAAGATCGCTTCCGACCTCGACGTCGCCTTGCCGGACGGCACTGGCGATACGGCCTATCTCGAGCGGCTGAGCAGCATCCTGCCCGAGCTACCCGCCAGGGCGCACTGGGATATCGTGTTTTACAATGCCGGGGTCGATATCCATGCCGAGGACCGTCTTGGCCGGCTGTCGCTGTCGGACGACGGCCTACGCGCCCGTGACGAGATGGTGATCCGCCACTTTCGCGCGCTCGGCACTCCGGTCTGCGGCGTCATCGGCGGCGGCTATTCGACGGACGTGGCGACACTTGCGGCGCGCCATGCCATCCTGTTCGAGGTGGCATCCCGCTACGCTTGACGCTTCACTTGCGGTAGCTGGCCAGCCTCAGCAGGATGAAGGCCGGCACCACGATCGCCGCGCCCAGCAGAATATAGCCGAGGAAACGATCGATGGCGTGGAAGCCGAGATTCCACAGGTCGATGAAGAATTTCCGGATGCCGTAGAACACGTCCATCGGCGACCAGCCGAAGGCGTTCATGACCAGGCCGACGAGGAATGACACCACAAGCAGCTTCAGGATCACCCTAAGCGGCGAGTCGCCGAGAAAGCGCGTCAATGCGGACAAGGCCTGTCTCCCGATTGGGGTACCCGGATTCGGGCACGGATCCAGAAATACTGACTTAGCTGGCTCGCAGCAAGCCGGACCGCATTGTTCGGCCGCAAGTGACGCAGAGTGGCTTCATCACCAAGCGTCGCATTCTTGTCTCCAGTGAAGGCCACCCCCTGAACCCTTAAATATGCGTAAACATGTTGGGTACAATTTATTGAAAATAAAGCGAAAAACCTTCTTTTCCAAATTTCGCGCAATGTGCACGCAATTTTCGCCTGCAAAACAAGCGATGTCTTTCAAGCAGTAGGTTGCACGGAAAATCCGATCCGACAGGTCAAGCGGTCCACGCCAGTCCGCGTGGCGCATCTGCGGACGATTGCCGGCGAGAGACATCCGAGCGGGAGCATGACCGCGCAAATGGTCAGGCTCTCAAAGGTTCAATATGCGCATCGATCCCTATGCGCATGCGTGTTTTGGAGTAATGCAGTGCCCTCTCAAAGAATGACTATCCTGGCCGCCCTTGCACTCGCAGTGTGTTTGAACGGGGCGGCGATGGCCGCCGATCTCACGCCGGCCTACAACGATCCTCCGGCCTTCCAGTGGAGCGGCGCCTATGTCGGTGTGCATGGCGGGACCGCGTTCACCAAAATGCCGAACCCGTTCGCCGATCGCAACGGCTGGAGCGGCGGCGTCCAGGCGGGCTACAACATCCAGACGGGTCCCGCTGTGTTCGGCGCCGAGATCGAAGGCTCCTATCTGGGCGGCGCAGAGCACGCTGTCGAAGGCGGCAAGATCAAGGAAAAGTGGCGCGCCGCCGCCAAGGCCAGGGCCGGCGTCTCCTTTGACCAGACGCTGCTCTTCGGCACCGCTGGCCTGGCGATGACCACTTTCGACAAGAGCGGCGGCCTCAAAGATAGCGACGGACGCAAGCTCGGCTATCTCGTCGGAGGAGGCATTGAGCAAGCCTTTGCCGGCGGTCTCTCGGCCAAGATCGAGTACAACTACATTCGCACTTCCGGGGTGGAAACGACCTCGGCCTTCGGCAAGGCCAAGACCGACATCGGCAGCCAGGAATTGAAGGCCGGTCTCAACTACCGGTTCTAAAGCCCGTCGCGTTGAAAAAGGATTCAGTCGACGTGCTTTAAGCCTTTGTTTTTATGCATGTCGTTATCCCAAAACCGCTGCGCACTTTTGGGCGACATGCATTAGAGCCCGTCCCATCCGAACCCGAACAACCCCGCCTCGCGCTCACCCGCGCGAGGCGGCAATCCATGCCCTGCCTGTAATGTCGGTGCAATCTTCGCGGCTTAGGTGCGGGCAGCATTTTCATGACAGGAACCAAACATGTCCAAGCCCTGTACGGGTCGCCTCGGCCCGGCCCTGAATGCATCTTTCGTGGCGATAATCCTGACGCTGGCGGGATGCGCCTCCGACATCATGAAAAACTACATCGGACAGCCGATTGAATCGATCGTTCTGGACTATGGCCCTCCGACCGCTGTCATTGATGTCGGTCAGGGCGAACGTGCCTATCAGTGGCGCAAGGTATCCACCAACGTCGTCTCCGGCTCGTCCAGCAGCGAAGTTCGCCACACAAAGCACGGCACGGAATATGAGACGACGGAGACGCCGGGCTATCTGGAACGACAGGAATGCTTCTACACCTTCTACGCCCGCTCTTCCGGCGGTCGCTGGTTCGTCACCAATTTTCGCCAACCGAAGCTGGAGTGTGAATGAGCGGCATCAGGCGGCTTCTGGCTCTTGTCGGGGGACCGTTTCTGCTTCACAGGCATGCGATGACTGCCGCATCGTTACCCGGGCAGAGGCCGCCGGCGGCGCCGACGGAGACTTTTCAGCTGACGGAGTTCGGGCATGCGCATCCTGCTGATCGAGGATGAGCCGGAGATGGCGTCCGTGCTGAAGACCGCGCTGGAACGCCGGGACATCGTCGTCGATCACGTTTCGACATTGGCCGACGCCGAGGCCATGGCACGGCTGGGGTCCTTCGATGCCGTGGTGCTCGATCGCCGGCTGCCCGATGGCGACGGCCTCAGCCTGATCCCTCGCCTGCGTGCATTGCATATGGATGCACCGGTGATCGCGTTGACGGCGATGAGCGGTCTCGACGATCGCGTCAGCGGGCTGAATGCCGGCGCCGATGACTACATGGTCAAGCCGTTCGCGACCGAGGAACTGGTCGCAAGGCTCCATGCCTTGCATCGGCGCCAGTTCGCCTTGCGGGCGGAACAAGCGGTGGTCGGCCGCCTCACCTATGATTTCCGCCACCGCGAAGCGCTGGTGGAGGACCAGGCGCTCGATCTGCCGCGGCGTGAACGCCTGGTGCTCGAAACGCTCATCCGCAGGCCGGGCCGGGCGATCATGCGCAGCGCCCTCGAAGGGGCGGTCTATGCGCTGGACGACGAGATCGGCTCCAACGCACTGGATGCGCATATATCGCGGCTGCGCCGCAAACTCGAGGATGTCGCCGCCGGCATCGAGATCATGGCGATCCGCAATATCGGCTACCTGTTGCGAGCGGTGCCATGAAAGAGCCGCGCACGCGATCGCTGCAATGGGTGCTGGTGCGGCGGCTGATCCTGCTGCAGGCGGCGACGCTGGCCATTTTCATCGTGCTGTGCGCCGCCGCGCTGTGGATCTCCAATCCGCACTGGCTGGTCGACAACGAGGCCGCGGTCGCGGCGTTGAAGGGTGCCGTCGAGCGCAGCGACGACGGCGGGCTGGTGGTGCGTGAAACGGAAGAGCTTCGCCAGTTCCGCGAGCGCTTCCCGCACCTCTGGTACATCATCCGCGACAGCAACGGCCAAGCCCTTCGTGCCGGCGCCGTTCCCGATGTCTATGCCAAGACCCCAGGCGATTTGCTGAGTGGCGTGGACCGCGCGACCCTTGAATTCTCCAGGGACGATGCGCGGCCCGAGGCCTATGTCGAAAACGTCGCTACCAAGGCCGGCCTGGTGCAGATCGTCACCTCGACACGTTCATCGCGCGGCGAGACCGACGGGCTTGAGATCAACATCTCGGCAACGGTCGACGTCGCTCATAATCCCGACGGCAGTAGAAACTGGGAGCGAGCCTTGCCGGCGCTTGCGCTGATCATTGCCATACTGCTTTTGCCCATCGTCGTGGTCATGGGCGTTACAACGCTGGTGACGACACCGGCCGTGGTTCGCCGGTCTTTTGCCGGGCTTGTCGATACCGCAAAGCAGGCGGCGCGGATCGACATCAGCACCCGGGCAATGCAGCTTCCGGTCAGCCAGGTGCCGCTGGAAATCGCGCCGCTGGTTCATGCCTTCAACCAGACGCTGGCGCGCCTGGCTCAGGGCTATGACCGCCACAACCGCTTTCTAACCGATGCCGCGCATGAGCTGCGCACGCCGATCGCCATTCTGCGCACACGCGCCGAATTGCTGACAAAGGAGCCGCAGAGCATGCGGCTGCTGCAGGATATCGAACGCCTGTCGCATCTGGCGCAGCAGCTGCTCGACCACCAGATGCTCGAGCGCCCGGCCAGCGAGCGCCAGATGGTCGATCTGAGCGAGCTTGCCAGCCGGGTCGCCGCCGATTTCGCCCCGCTGGCCATCGAAGCCGGCTACGATCTTGCCTTCGAGCCGCCGTCCTGCAAGGTCGAGATCGAGGCAAATGCGTTGCAGATCGAGCGCGCTCTGGCCAATCTCGTTCGCAACGCCATCGACCATGGCGGCGGTTCAGGCATGATCACCATCGCAGCCGACACAACAGGTGGCCTCGAAGTGCGCGACGAAGGGCCCGGCATCCCCCTGGCAGAGCACGAGAACATTTTCGAGCCGTTCTATCGCCTGCGGCCGCAATCGCGCGGCGCGGGCCTCGGATTGAATCTCGCCCGGCAGATCGCCCAGTTGCACCACGGGACGATCAAGATCGTGAACGGTTCATGGCGGGGCGCTCGCGTGCGCATGGAACTCCCCGTTCGGCAATGATCCGCACCGCGGGCTTCGCCAATGCAACCTAGCTCGCTCCTCCGAGAGGCGCGACGAAGTTGGACCTATAGGTATCCATCGTCGCGCCACTGCGATCTTCGTCGAACAGCGTTCCGGTGCCAAAGCTGGCGCGCAAGCCGATCATGTACTTGTTGCCGGTGAAGTCGTGGAATTGGATCGAAGTCCGATCAAATTGATAGCGGCCAAACAGCGACCACGGCGTGCCCTCGAAACGGTACATGGCCTGGGCCGCAACGCTGACCGTGTCGAAATTCGCAGACCCTGCGTCGAAGCTGTTGAAGGCGATTTCACCGTCGAACCTGAGGTTCGGCTGCACGAAATAGCGCACGACACCTCGCGCTCCCCACTCGTTCGGATGGTCGAAATCCAGATCGAACTTGCCGTAGTAAGCCTGTCCATAGAGCGTCAGATTGCCGAAATAGACCTGCGCCTCCGGCCCGACCGTATAGTCGCTGATATCATCCGAGAAGTTGTTGCCGTAGCGCTTGTAGGTCCCGAACAAACCAGCTGCGAAACGCTGTGGATCGCGGTAATAGGCATGGACGGCCCCGCCGAGCCCGTCGATGTAGTCGCCATCGTCCCAGAGGCGATCATAAGTGCCGTCGACCTGGACATTCCATTTGTCGGCGAAGGGAATGTTCACGCGCCCGGCGCCACCGCCGGCCCGAAGGCTGTTCTCGTCTCCGAAAAATGAAAGCTGCAGGCCGCCGAGATACAATTCCCCATATCCGGAGATGTGCGGCACGACTGGCTCTATGGCGATCGGCTGCACCGCGTCGGCGGCGAAAGCGGCAGAGGTCGCGACCAGCGAAGCAGCAAGAATGAATGGACGAAGCATGAAATCCCCTTGGTATCTGGCATCCTCTTCGACGCCGTTGGTTGAACTCGACGTTGTTGCGTCGTTGACCACTTCCGCCGCGCCTTGCCGGCCGCGCGCCCCAATCTCCGCTTGGCCGGGAGGCCGTGGCGGCGGATTTCAGGTCGCGCGTGCCGGTGCCCCAATGGGAGCGATCGAAGCGCATCTCAACCCGCTGTAGAGGCGTGGCATCTGCCGCGCATCCCCCGCGCGGGGGATGCTGCTCACCTGAATGACAGGGCGATCAATCGCTTGCATGAGAGGTGATTTTTGCGTGCAAGCCGGCAATCTGGACCGGAGCAAAGATAGTCAGGGACAGGCCAAAACACCCGGCTCCAGCGAGGTTTTCCTGTGGTAGAGCTTGCCGGAACTACATAAGCCCAGCCTTAATTATTCAGAGAGGAACGGTACATGCTTCAGCGACGTGGCGGAAAATTTTCCAGGGCTGTTTTCAGTCTGGCCTGGGCGCTGCATCTTGCTGCAATTCCTGTCTCCTATTCGACCAACGCCTATGCGCTGAAGGGCGATGTCAAATTGCCCGAACCCTATATTTCCAGGGCGATCGAAGCGGTTCTGCTGCCGATCAACGACACCGTGCGCAAGGAGTTCAAACTCGGGTCACACGCCCACGGTGTCCTCGTCCTGTCGGTCAAGCCTGGTGGCACAGGCGAAAAGCAAGGCATCAAGCCGGGCGACGTGATCACCAAGGTCCACGGCCATAAGATCAAAGAGCCGATCGACGTGGATACGGTGGTCTACTACTGGGCAAAGGCGGGCAAATCCGACTTCCGCTTCGATTCCTATCGTGACGGCAAGGCCTACAACTCCACCGGCACCATCACGCTCAGCACCTACGAAACCGTCATCGATGTCGTCACCGTCGCGACATGGACAAGCTGGTCGGTTGCCACGGCCTTCAGCTATTCCGAGTTCTACAGCGAATACAGTCAGGAAATGACGACAAGCTACGAATCATCCGAGACGACAATCGAGGAGACTGCCTCTTCCGAGGAATTCACCGCCGAGGCCAAGAGCGAGGCTACCGACGAGAGTTCGGACGCGGACACGACAGCCGACGACGCGAGCGACTCGGCGACGGAGCCGGACGCTTCGGGAACCGATGACAATGATGCTCCCGCGGCGGAAGACCCTGCCGACGCTGGTGATGACGGCGCCGACGACAATTCCGGCGGCGATGATTCCGACAGCGGTGACGACGGCGGCAGCGATGACGGTGGCAGCGACGACGGCGGCGATAGTGGCGGCGACGACAACTAACCCGCCGACAACGACGTCTCCGCCTTCGGCTGCCCGACCTGGCTCAAAATCGAGCCCGGCGGGACGGCGCGGCTGGAGCAGCCGTCAGTTCTTCCGGCGGAAGATGCGGGTCCAGGGCGACCGCTTGCGATAGACTTCCCGCGAACGCCAAAGCCGGTTGTAGCGATTGCCGCTGGAAATCCCGAGCTGCGACATCGGCCCGCCTCCGCGCTTGCGCTTGATCGCCACAAGATCCCCCTTGTGGCTGAGGCAATGACTGGACTTGTCTAAGGGTTCGGGCGCCGACGGCGGCTGCGCCAGCCGGACCGCCTCTCCGACAATCAGGTCCTCGGGCTCGCATGTCAGGGCGATGGCCTTGCCGAACAGGGTCGGACCGGTGGTGCACAGCGCGGTCGGTCCATAATATTCGCGTTTGACATTGGCGCAGACGAGATCGATGGCTTTTGCCAGAGCCTTGTGGCGCCGCGGCGCGGCAACCACGCCGACGCTGGTATCCCATGGGGTCGAGCTGAGGAAGTCGCGAAAGACCGACAGCCGTTGCTCGTCGCGAGGAACGCCGCGTACGAAGAAATAGGCAAGATCGGCATAGATGCCGCCGCGCTCGTAAAGCAGGCAGTATTTGGCGAGATCCGCCTTATAGGCATAGGGCCGCAGCGTTCGGAACGCTGCAAGCACGTCGGCGTCGAAATGGGCGCCAATGAACTCGATCAACGCCGCTTCCCTGAACAGCACATGCTCTTCGCCTGGGTGGCAGGCCTTGAACGACTCGATGTTTTCCGCGACCAGCTCGGAAAGATCGTCGCCGTCGCCGTCCGTTATGAGAATGCTAAACAGCATTTGATCTTTCCTGGCCGTCAGCCGGGTTGAAAGCCGTCAGTTTCTCCCAGTCTCGCCATTGATGCGGCCGGCTATGAAGATACGGCAAATGCCGGTTGGCGAAGTCCTGCGCCGCACTCTGGATCAGTTCGGCCTTGTCCTGGTGACGGCTGAGATCGATGGGCCGCTCCACGGTCACATGGAACTTGCCTGTGCTGTCATCGCGCAGGACAAAGACCGGCAACAGCGGAGCGCCGGCGATCCTGGCCAGCCGGGGCGCGCCGCTGGCCATTTCCAGGGCGGCTTCGCCGATGCGCGCCTTGACCAGCAGTTCGCCCTGCCAGGCGCCGGCGGTTATCGAAACGAACTTGCCCTGGTGCAGCAGCCGCCTGGCTTCATTCATGCTGGCCGCGGGATTGCCGCGGTCGATGACGATCCGGCCCGCCGCATATTTCAGCTCGGCGCCGGTTCTGATCGGATTGAGGAAACGCACGCCGAAGCGCGACTTGGTGAAGCCGTGCTCGGGCCTGCTGACATGGAACACCTCGAACCCGGCCTTGGCAAAAGCCATCTTGGCCGCCAGCGAATTGAAGCTGAAATGCGCGATCCACAACACCGCGCCATGGCCGGCATGTCGCGCCGCTTCGAGATGCTCGAGGCCCTGCATCTCGATATCCGGTGTCCACCTGGCGAGCCGCTCGCGCACGATCTGGATATGGTGCTCGTGGCGCGTCGCGCGCACCCGGCTGAGATCGTCGGCGCTAGCCAATCCGAAGCAGGCAAGGGTCTGTCGAACGCGGTCGTCGCCCGGGCCGGAAGCAGCACGGATCAGCCGCTCCATCGACAGGCAAACAGCTCGCCAGCGCCTTTCGGACAAGAAAAGCGAGACGACCGCAAAGACAGGAAGCTGTAGCAGAAACCCAAGGTCTGCCGACGCAAACATGGTTCTGCGCTCAGAGGCTTTTTTCCTCTTGCGTATGCTGAATTCCAAGCTGGGTCCCCACCCATTCACCATTTGGACTGCAGGACCGCCGGACAAAACAGGTTGCCGATTCCCGAAGCGTAGCCGCTTCTAGCATGGCCGACGCCGGCATAAAAAGCGGCGTTGCCGTATTTGGCGGCTTCCTGATTGCCCGAGGCCAGCCCATCATGGTAACGAGGGCCGACGCGGGTATGATGTAATGGTAGCTTGTCAGCTTCCCAAGCTGAACGCGCGGGTTCGATTCCCGCTACCCGCTCCAGCAAAAATCAATGATTTAGACGGATCGCCCTGCCGCAGGCCGCACATTGGTGTTCATGCCAGCACCTCGGCGCATGTGGGAAGGTGCATTGCCACCTCGTCGGCATCCATCCGTATCAGGGTGTGCGACAGGCCGCCGTGCTCTTCGATCCACTGCCGCACCCAATCGGGATATTGCGAGAGCAGGTAGTTGGCAGCGACGGCGTTCTCATGAGCGCCGACGCCGTACGGCAGGTGGAAGCCGAAGGATGCACGCGGGGTAGCGCAAAGCTGCTCGGCAGGCAGGGACAAATAGAGCGTACAGGCGCTGTCGCATTCCCCGTCAAAGTGCACCGGCTCGTCGGCGGCGCGCAGTTTGGCGACGTGCAAAGCGAAGGTCACGATCTGGCCACCGGGATTGCCGCGCACCGTCTCCGCGTTCGCGGGCGGCATCGTCAGGACGGCGAAGAACCCAATCGCCATGGCCACCGTCCATCCAACCCATGCAGGCGGCAGATTGGTGGGCATTGCTGTTAACCTCGCGCTCGTCACATGACATCCACGCTAACATCGAGATGGTTAACAACAGGCTGCCTTTGAATTGTAGCCGGCGCTAATATATATCGAAGGCGGTCTTTGCAACCGACGCAATCGCGGCATTTAAGCGCGTGGAAAAAATCATTTTCGTAGGCAGTGGCTTGATGAGAAGTTGGAGGCTCTTCGGGAGGTCCCCATCGGCCGAATAGCTCGTAGTGGAGCACCGGCCACCTTGTGATGGCCGGTGCTTCAGTCGCCGGCTCTCAGAGCCAGATGCCCAACCAGACACGCCTGCGCCAGCAGCGGACGTGACGCCGGCCGTGGCGCCAATAGTGGCGGCAGACTCGTCTCCAGACGTGCCGCCGATGATAGTGGTGGTGATGCCGGCGATGGGAGACCTGCTCCACTTCGGCCCGATCGTCTCCCTCGAAAAACGCTGGATCCGGTTTGTCGAGTTCATCGAGAATTCCGTTGCCGTCCGGAATGCCGGCAACCGCCTTGCCGGGTCTGGCTATGCCAGCAAGCGTGACCATCCCCGCTACGCCAAGCATTCCGGTGAGAAACAAGCGACGTTCCATCGAAACCTCCCTGGTTGTTGACCACCGGCAATCTCGCCCCCCGGCTTAGAACAGGCTCCAGTGCGAAATGCCGATTGGATTGAACGCAGGATTTCGATTCTCGTTCCAATCAGCCCACTTCCCGCAGAATGAAGTCGTGCAGCATCTTGGCTGCCGGCGACAGCACGCGGTTCTTCACCGTGATCAGGCTGTAGGGCCTGACCTCGATGTCGAACTCGGTCTGGACAACATCGATGGCGCCTGCCAGCCCATCGGGGCTCTGGATGAATTTCGCCACCTGGATTGAGACCGGCGCGATGGCGTCGGACTGAGCGACCATGACCAGGGTCAACAGCAGCGAGCTGGTGTTGAGGATGCGGTCCGGCAGCGCGATGTTGCGGTTCAAGAAATTGCTTTCCATTGCCTGGCGCAGCGGCGAGCCACCCGACTGAAAAACCCAGTCATAGGCGGCAGTGTCCTCCAGCCGCACCGCTTTGCCGTTGCTCAGCGGGTGGCCGCGGCGCACGATCAGGCAGGCCTTTTCGACGCCGATGACGCGCGATTCGAACAGCCGCGGATTGAGGTCGTCGGGGATGCGGGCGATGATGAAATCATGGCGCGTGGCGATCAGTTCGCGCGCCAGCACGTTGGAGGTCTCGACCTGCATGGTGATCTCGATGCGCGGGTAGATACGGCGTATCTCGCGGATCGCTGGCACCGCCAGCTCGATCGCCGGCGCGGTTACAGCGCCGAGGAACACCGCGCCGCCCTTGCCCGCCTTGAGCTCGGAAATCTCGCGGTCGGCCTCGCGCATCTCGAGCAGGATCGAGCGCGCGCGCCTGGCCAGCGCCTTGCCGTAGGGGGTGAGCGTGATGCCGCGCGGCAGCCTTTCGCACAGCTTGACGTCGAGCACGGCTTCCATCTCGGCGATCATGCGCGACGCCGCCGGCTGCGAGATATTCATCACCTGCGCCGCCGCGCTCACGCGGCCGTGGTCGTCGAGCGCGACGATCATGCGCATGTGGCGCAAGCTGAGGCCGCTGCGCAAAAGGGTTTCGCTGTTCCCCGGGAGCTCGTCGTAACCATTTGAGATTCCATCGGGATTGCGCAGCGCTGCCATGATTTTCCCCTGCTCTCCGCTTGCGACCAGCCGGCAGTCCGGCCATGCCTTCAGCTGCATCTAATATATATCAGTTTCGATATAGCAACTATCAAAGATCGCATTTGACAGTTATGGCAAAGGGACACACTTTGAGCGCGTCTTGAGACTTGACGGTCGGTGATGAGCAAAATCGTATCGATTGAAATCAGCGTCTCGGGACGATTGGGAGGATACCAGAGATCGATATGCCGGCGGTGGCGCGTTTGCGCTTCCGCTCGACTGCGCGGCCCGCGAAGCCCCGGGGTGCCGCGTCCATCAACCAGGGAGAGTTAAGTGAAAATCATCAAGACGCTGGCCGCCGTCGCGGCCCTTGGCATCGCTGCCATGACCTACTCGGCGCACGCAGCAGACAAAGGGCTGATCGGCGTGCTGATGCCCACCAAGGAATCGCAGCGCTGGATCAATGACGGCGACGCCGTCAAGTCCCAGCTCGAGGCTCTCGGCTACACGGTCGACCTGCAGTATGCGCAGAACGACATTCCGAACCAGCTCAGCCAGTTGGAAAACGAAATCACCAAGGGCCCGAAGGCGCTGATCATCGCCTCGATCGACGGCACCACCCTGTCGGACGCGCTGCAGAAGGCCGCTGACGCCGGTGTCGTCGTCGTTGCCTATGACCGCCTGATCAAGAAGACCGCCAATGTCGACTACTACACCACCTTCGACAATTTCGGCGTCGGCGTGATCCAGGCGAACTCCCTGGTCAAGGGCCTCAAGGAGCGTTTCCCGAACACCAAGCCGTGGAACGTTGAACTGTTCGGCGGCTCGCCGGACGACAACAACGCCTTCTTCTTCTACAACGGTGCGATTTCCGTCCTGCAGCCGCTGATCGATGACGGTTCGATCAAGATCAAGTCTGGCCAGACTGGCATGGACAAGGTCGGCACGCTGCGTTGGCTCGCCGCCACCGCCCAGGCGCGCATGGACAACCTGCTCTCCGCCAACTACTCGGACGGCAGCCGCGTCGATGGCGTTCTGTCGCCCTATGACGGCCTGTCGCGCGGCATCACCGCCTCGCTGCGCGCTGTCGGCTACGGCACGGACGCTCAGCCCTGGCCGATCGTGACCGGCCAGGACGCCGAGACCGCTTCGGTCAAGCTGATCATCTCGGGCGAGCAGTACTCGACCGTGTTCAAGGACACCCGCGAACTGGCCAAGGCGACTGTCGGCCTGATCGACAAGGTGCTCTCGGGCGGCAAGCCGGAAGGCCTCGACGAAAAGACCTACAACAACGACGTCAAGGTCGTTCCTTCGATCCTTTTGACGCCGCATGATGTCGACAAGTCGAACTACCAGGCGCTGGTCGTCGACTCCGGCTACATCAAGGCCGAAGACCTGAAGTAATCTCGGTTACAAAGCCTGGGGTCCCGCGTACAGCGGGGCCCCTTTTTGCTAGCGCGGCGAATCCAAAATTCGCATACTAGCCTTCCGGCATTGATCCGGACCTCGAAGGAGCGGTATTCCTGATGGCCTCGACGATTTTGGAGATGCGCGACATCACCAAGACGTTCCCCGGCGTGAAGGCGCTGTCGAACGTCAACCTCAGCGTCGAGGAAGGCGAGATCCATGCCGTGGTCGGCGAGAACGGCGCCGGCAAATCGACGCTGATGAAGGTGCTGTCGGGCGTCTATGCATCCGGCACCTATGATGGCGCGATCGTCTACCGTGGTGAGGAATGCCATTTCAAAGGCATTCACGACAGCGAACACAAGGGCATCGTCATCATCCACCAGGAACTTGCGCTGGTGCCGATGCTGTCGATCGCCGAAAACATTTTCCTCGGCAACGAACACGCCAAATTCGGCGTCATCGACTGGAATGCCAACGAGACGCGCACCAGCGCCTTGCTGAAGAAGGTGGGCCTCAAGGAGGATCCCAAGACGCTGATCACCAATATCGGCGTCGGCAAGCAGCAGCTGGTCGAGATCGCCAAGGCGCTCAGCAAGGAAGTCAAGCTGCTGATCCTCGACGAGCCGACGGCATCGCTCAGCGAAAAGGACAGCCAGACGCTGCTCGACCTTTTGCTCGAATTCAAGCGGCAAGGCATCACCTCGATCCTGATCTCGCACAAGCTCAACGAGATAAACCGGGTCGCCGACAAGGTCACCATCATCCGCGACGGGCGGACCATCGAGACGCTGGCCAAGAAAGACATTTCCGAAGACCGCATCATCACCTCGATGGTCGGGCGTTCGCTCGACGACCGCTATCCGCCGCGCGAACCGAAGATCGGCGACGTCGTGCTGCAAGTGAAGAACTGGTCGGTCTATCATCCGATCCATGCCGAACGGCAGGTGATCAAGGGCATCGATATTACCGCGCGCAAGGGCGAGGTGGTGGGTATCGCCGGGCTGATGGGCGCCGGACGCACCGAATTCGCGATGAGCCTGTTCGGCCGCTCCTATGGCCGCCGCATCACCGGCGAAGTGCTGCTCAACGGCAAGCCGATCGATGTCTCCTCGGTCAGCAAGGCGGTAGCCCATGGCATTGCCTATGTCACCGAGGACCGCAAGACCTACGGTCTCAACCTGATCGATCATATCAAGCACAACATCACGCTGGCCAACCTTGGCGGCGTCTCGCGCCACGCGGTGATCGACGATTTGCGCGAACTCGCCGTCGCCAACGACTACAAGGCCAAGACCAACATCCGCTCGTCCAGCGTCTATCAGATGACCGGCAATCTATCGGGCGGCAACCAGCAGAAGGTGGTGCTGTCGAAATGGCTGTTTGCCAATCCGGAAGTGCTGATCCTCGACGAGCCGACGCGCGGCATCGACGTCGGCGCCAAGTATGAAATCTACACCATCATCGCCCGCCTCGCCTCCGAGGGTAAGGCGATCATCGTCATCTCTTCGGAGATGCCTGAATTGCTCGGCATCACCGACCGCATCTACGTCATGAATGAAGGGCGCATGGTTGGAGAAATGGCGGCGAGCGACGCCAGCCAGGAAAAGATCATGCGCGCCATCGTTCGGGGAGAAGGAAAAGCATCATGACCACAGAAAGCGCTCCCGCGCCGAAAAGCGGCGTCGCCGAAGATGTGCAGCAGGGGCCGCGCGTTGCCGTCTCGGCGCTGATCACCAATTTGCGCGACTACGGCCTGATCCTGGCGCTGATCGCCATCATGGTGTTCTTCCAGTTCACCACCTCAGGCACCCTGTTCAAGCCGGTGAACCTGAGCAATCTGGTGCAGCAGAACTCGTTCATCATCGTGATGGCGCTGGGCATGCTTCTGGTCATCGTCTCCGGCCATATCGACCTCAGCGTCGGCTCCGTCGCCGGTTTCATCGGCGCGCTGGCGGCGATGATGATGGTCATCTGGCCGCTCGGACCGTTCAGCAATCCGCTGGTGGTGTCGATCATCTGCCTCATCATCGGCGGCGGCATCGGCGCGGCACAAGGCTACTGGATTGCCTATCACCGAATACCGAGCTTCATCGTCACGCTGGCGGGAATGCTGATCTTTCGCGGCATCTGCCAGGCGCTGCTGGGTGGCGGGTCGTCGGTCGGGCCGCTTCCAGACGGCTTCAAGGCGCTCAGCTCCGGCTTCATTCCAGACCTGATCGGCCCCTTGACGCTGATACCGCCGACGGTGAACGCCGCCGGCAAGACCATTATCGGCAGCGGCATGACCCTGCACATGACGACGATCGTGCTGGGCCTGATCGCCGTGCTCGCCTATGCCTATTTCGGGCTGAAGGCACGGCGTACTCGCGAAGCGCATGGCTATCAGGCCGAGCCCTTCACGCTGTTCGTCGTCAAGACCCTGGTGACCAGCGCGTTGGCGCTGTTCCTGGTCTACCAGTTCGCCAGCTACAGGGGCCTGCCGATCGTACTCATGGTGATGGGCGCGCTGATCGCGCTGTTCGTCTTCGTCACCAAACGCATGACGATCGGTCGCCGCATCTACGCCATGGGCGGCAATGCCAAGGCGGCGCAGCTGTCGGGCATCAAGACTGAGCGGCTGACCCTGATGGTGTTCGTCAACATGGGTGTGCTGTCGGCGCTTGGCGGCCTGATCATAGCGGCGCGCCTGGGGCAGGCCGTGCCTGCGGCGGGCCTTGGCAGCGAGCTCGACGTCATCGCCGCGGTCTTCATTGGCGGCGCTTCGGCGATGGGCGGTGTCGGCCAGGTCATCGGCGCGGTGGTCGGCGGCTTCATCATGGGCGTGATGAACAACGGCATGTCGATCATGGGCGTCAATGTCGACTGGCAGCAGGTGGTCAAAGGCCTGGTGCTGCTCGGCGCCGTGGTCTTCGACGTCTACAACAAGAACAAGGGTTGAAGGCGAGGGAACCAGGAAGGCATACGGGTCACATCGCGGCTGCCGGCAACCCGCCGGCGCACAGAAGTCCCCCAGGGGACCAGGCCCGCGAAGCGCTATCCCGACGAAGAATTTCACCCGTGGCGCGGAATGGTCCCGAGCCGCGACGGTCAGGGTTTGCCACGCCGGCAGCCGGGCCTAGTCACCAGAGAGAGGGTATATCATGCTGATCTCCCAGATCCTCGACGACGCCGAGACGATCCGCGTCGTCGCCCGCAACGGCGGCAAGACCCGGATCATCAACGGCGCGCGCAGCGTCTATTCGCTGGCGATGGAAGCCGCGCGCACCGGCACCGGGCTGGTCGCGCTGATCGAGCGCAAAGGCTTCGGCGAGGCCGTCGATCTCGACGGCGCCTACAAGAAGGGGCGGCTGCTGTCGCCGATCAACCACCCCGATCCCGCACATCTGCATCTCACCGGCACGGGGCTTACGCATCTCGGCTCGGCGGCAACGCGCGATTCCATGCACAAGAAGCTCAGCAGCGACGGCGAGGAACAGCTCACCGATTCAATGAAGATGTTCCGCATGGGTCTGGAAGGCGGCAAGCCGGCGAAAGGCCAGACCGGCGTGCAGCCGGAATGGTTCTACAAGGGCAACGGCACCATGGCGGTGGCGCCGGGTGCGCCGCTGATGTCGCCGGCTTTCGCCCAGGACGCCGGCGAGGAGCCGGAAGTCGCCGGCATCTATGTCATCGGCGACGACGGCGCGCCGTTCCGCGTCGGCTTCACGCTGTCGAACGAGTTTTCCGACCACGTCACCGAGCGGGTGAATTATCTGTTTCTGGCGCATTCCAAGCTGCGTAACGCTTCGTTCGGGCCGGAGATCCTGATCGGCGACCTGCCGTCGGATATCAGGGGCGCCTCGCGCATCGTTCGCGACGGCAAGGTGCTGTGGGAAAAGCCATTCCTGTCGGGCGAAGCGAACATGTCGCACACCATCGCCAATCTCGAACACCACCATTTCAAATATTCGGCCTTCCGCCAGCCGGGCGACGTGCATGTTCACATGTTCGGCACGGCGACGCTGTCGTTTGCCGACGGCATCAGGACCGAGGCCGGCGATACGTTCGAAATCGAAGCCAAGGATTTCGGCCTGCCGCTGCGCAACCCACTCGAAATGGAGCGGCCGGTGAAGGTGGCGGTGAAGGCTCTGTGAGACTGGGTAATCTCCCCCCTCGTGGGGGAGATGGCCGGTAGGCCAGAGGGGGCGCTGTCCCTCCAGCGTCTCAATCGAAAACAACTGTGACTTCAGGTTGTTTCCTACCGCCGAAAAGGAGAGGTCGCGATCTTTCGCGCCCCCCCTCTGCCCTGCCGGGCATCTCCCCCACGAGGGGGGAGATTGCAGCTCCAACCTCAATAGATATCGAAGTCGAAATACTTGGCCTGGATCTTCTTGTAGGTACCGTCGGCGACGATGGCGTCGATGGCCGCATTGAGCTTGTCGCGCAGTGCGGTGTCTTCCAGGCGCACAGCAATGCCGGCTTGCGTCTCGGTGCCCTTGATATCGCCGATCATCTTGCAGCAGCCGTCGCTCGCCTTCTTCATCCAGTCGACCAGCACGAATTTGTCCGAGATGACAGCGTCGAGGCGGCCGTTGGTCAGATCGGTGATCGCCTCTTCCTGGGTCGGGTAGAGCTTGGCCTCGGCGCCGGCCTTGCCATAGACGTCCTGGGCATAGTCGGCCTGGGTGGTCGACGCCTGAGCGCCCACCGTCTTGCCGGCCAGGGCCGCCGCTTCAGTCGAGGTGAGCTCGCTGTCCTTCAGGGCCACCATGGCAAGCGGCGTCGTGTAATATTTGTTGGTGAAAGCGACCTGTTTCTTGCGTTCCTCGGTGATGCTCATCGAGGCGATGATGGCGTCGAACTTCTTGGCCTGGAGCGCGGGAATAATGCCGTCCCAATCCTGCGTGACGATCTCGCACTCGACCTTCATCTGCGCGCAAAGCGCATCGGCGATGTCGATGTCGAAGCCGACGACCTTGCCGTCCGGCGTGATGGTGTTGAATGGCGGATAGGCACCCTCGGTGCCGATCTTCAGTTTTTCCGCGGCCTGCGCCGACAAGGAGCCGGCAGCAATGACCAGCATGGCAGCGCTTGCCGCCGATAGGATCCATCTCGAAATCTGCATTTTTGTTCCCCTTGATTTACGTCTTTCTGACGGCCTGGTTGCAGCCAAGCACGGCGCGCCGGGTCAGGCAAGCGCAGTCTGACGGTGACAAGGAAGATCAGCGCGCGGCGCGGAAGTGCTTGGACAGCTTCAGGCCCTGCGCCTGGTAGTTGGAGCCGAGATCGGTACCGTAGAGCGCCTGCGGCCGCTTAAGCATGTGTTCGTAGACCAGCCGCCCGACGATCTGGCCATGGTCGAGGATGAACGGCACTTCGTGGCTGCGCACTTCGAGCACCGCCCGGCTGCCGGTGCCGCCTGACGCCGAATGGCCAAAACCCGGATCGAAGAAGCCAGCATAATGGACGCGGAATTCGCCAACCAGCGGATCGAAGGGCGTCATCTCGGCGGCATAGAGCGGCGGCACATGCACCGCCTCGCGCGACACCAGTATGTAGAACTCGTCGGGATCGAGCACCAGCTCGCCGGCGCCGCGCTTGTAGAGCGGCTCCCAGAAGTCGACGACATCCTGCGCGGCGCGCTTGTCGACATCGACCAGGCCGGTGTGATGCTTGCCGCGATAGCCGACCAGCCCATCCTTGTCGCCGTCGAGATCGATCGACAGCGCAATGCCGCCGCCGGAAATGTTGGGTGGCTCGGTGGCGACCAGCATCTCGGCGCGATGCAATTCGCTCAGCTCAGCCTCCGACAAAAGCGCATTGCCGGTGCGGAACCGGATCTGCGACAGCCGCGAGCCGGTGCGCACGACGATGGGGAAGGTGCGCGGGCTGACTTCCAGATAGAGCGGGCCGTCATAGCCGGCGGCGATCTTGTCGAACTCGTGGCCGCGATCGGTCATCACCCGGGTGAAGATGTCGAGCCGTCCGGTCGAACTCTTGGGGTTGGCCGATGCGGAAATGTTGGCAGGCAGCGCCAGGCTTTCGAGCAGCGGCACGATGTAGACGCAGCCGGTTTCCAATACGGCGCCTTCGGCGAGGTCGATCTCGTGCAATTTCAGCCGGTCGAGCTTCTCGGCGACCTTGTGGCTCGGCCCGGGCAGAAAGGAAGCGCGCACCCGCCACGCTTTGGCGCCGAGCCTGAGATCGAGGCTGGCCGGCTGGATCTGGTCGGCATCGAGCGCGCGCGGCGACTTCAGCGCACCGGACTGGAACAGCGCCGAGATGTCCTGATCGGGAAGAATGCCTGTCTGCCGCAAGGCTCTGCTCCTTAGCCGCTGGTACAAACCTCTTAATCAAGCCGGGAATTGACGCAAGCGCGGTGCAGGTCTAAAGGGTCGTTATCCCGTGGTGATTTGGCCGGTCGGCTTGCAGCCACGTTAAACAAGTCGCTAAAGGACCGTCGGGCCGCAAGGCCGTATGGACCGGTTGCGACTTTCGCGGCCGGTTTTTTTGTGTCTGGAACAAAAGCGATGAGCACCAAGAAGCGTAACTGGAAGCCTCAGACGGCACTCGTGCATGCCGGGACCCTGCGTTCCCAATTCGGCGAAACGTCGGAGGCGATGTACCTCACCCAGGGCTATGTCTATGAAACGGCGCAGGCAGCCGAAGCCCGCTTCAAGGGCGAAGAGCCGGGCTTCATCTATTCGCGCTACGCCAACCCGACCGTCGACATGTTCGAAAAGCGCATGTGTGCGCTGGAGGGTGCCGAGGACGCGCGCGCCACCGCGTCCGGCATGGCGGCGGTGACGGCCGCCCTTCTGTGCAGCGCCAGGGCCGGCGACCATATCGTGGCGGCGCGTGCGCTGTTCGGTTCCTGCCGCTGGGTGATCGAGACGTTGGCGCCGAAATACGGCATCGAGGCAACGCTGGTCGACGGCACCGACATCGCCAATTGGGAAAAGGCGGTGAGGCCGAACACAAAACTGTTCTTCCTGGAAAGCCCGACCAACCCGACACTGGAAGTGGTCGACATCGCCGCGGTCGCCGCGTTGGCCACTTCGATCGGCGCACGGCTGATCGTCGACAATGTCTTTGCCACCCCCTTGCAGCAAAAACCTTTGCAGCTCGGCGCCCACATTGTCGTCTACTCGGCGACCAAGCATATTGACGGCCAGGGGCGGTGCCTGGGCGGCGTCATCCTGTCGGACAAGAAGTGGATCGACGAGAATTTGCACGACTATTTCCGCCACACCGGCCCCAGCCTGTCGCCGTTCAACGCCTGGACACTGCTGAAGGGCCTGGAGACGCTGCCGCTGCGTGTGCGCCAGCAGACGGAAAGTGCCGGCAAGATCGCAGATTTCCTGGCCGAGCGGCCGGAAATCGCCCGCGTCATCTATCCGGGCCGCGCCGACCACCCGCAGGCTGATATCGTCAAAAAGCAGATGTCGGGCGGCTCGACGCTGATCTGCCTCGACGTCAAGGGCGGCAAGCAGGCGGCGTTCGCCTTGCAAAACGCGCTCGACATCGTGCTGATCTCCAACAATCTCGGTGATGCCAAAAGCCTGATCACCCATCCGGCGACGACGACGCACAAGAACCTGAGCGACGAGGCGCGCGCCGAACTCGGCATCGGGCCGGGCACGCTCCGGCTGTCGGTCGGTCTCGAGGATGCGGACGATCTGCTGGCGGATATCGAACAGGCGTTGAAGTCGGCCAAATAGGCTTCGCCCGATACCAAAAAAGCGCGGGGCGCTCAGGCGCCCGACGGCGTCTCTTCCAGTTCGGCAACGGCCTTGGTGTGGATGGTCATCGCGTTGCCGCGCCAGTCGACGGCGCCACCCAGCCAGCCGCGCACCCAAAGCGCGGGAAGCATCACGTCGCGCGCCATCATCGCCGCGATCATGCGCGGCGACAGGTACCAGCCTTTGGCCCAGGCCAGGGCGCATTCCGGAAGGTAGGCGAGTGAGAGTACAGCGACAGCAGTTGCCGGCAGGCTGAGGCCTGCACCCGCCGCCGCCAACAGCGCCAGCACCAGCGGCACCGCCGCGCCGGTCAGGATCTCGGGTGCGAAGAACAACGGGAAGGTGACGCGGCGCAGGCGCGCCCAACGCGCCTGGCGTGACCAGATTTCGTCGAATTTGCGCTGGCCAAGCGGCTGCTCGAAGGGCGAGGCGACAAGGTTGACGCGCAGCCCGAGCCCATTGACCAGCTTGGTAGCAGCGGCGTCCTCGGCGATCTCGGCGGCCAGCGCGCGGATGCCGCCATTGGCGTCGAGCATCGGCTTGTTCCACAGCATGCTCTTGCCCTGGGCAAAGCCGAGGCCAAGCGCGTCGCCGGTATATTGCCAGCGTGCCTGCAGCGTGTTGAGGAAAGCGCATTCGACCTCCGCCCAGAACCCGTCCGGACGCGAGCCGATCGGCGTCGAGCAGACAAGGCCGGTGCCGTCGCGCCATGCCGCCAGCAGATGCTGGACATAGTCTCGCGGCATCAGCACGTTGGAATCGGCAAGGATGACCCAGTGGTGGCGCGCCGCTTCCCAACCCTTGACGCAATTGTTGAGTTTTGGATTGGCGCTGATGCGGTCGTCGCCAAACAGCAAGCGGGCCGGTATCTCAGGAAACCGGGCGATCGCCCTGTTTATCAGCTTGACCACCGGATCGTCGGCGTGGGCGACGCAGAAAAGGAGCTCATAGCGCGGCCAGTCGAGCGAGAAGGCGCGTGCCAGGGTCTCCTCGGTAAACGGTTCGACGCCACGCGCCGGCACCACGATCGACACTTCCGGCGCCTTGCCGGCGGGCGGCGCGATGATGCGCGGCCGTCTCAGCTTGAATGAAGCAAGCAGGATGCCGGCGAGGTTTGAAAGAAGCAGGACTATCGAAAGCAGGGCAGCAGCTATGACTGTCAGTTCCATCGAGATCTGGTCACTCCGGGAAAAGCCGGCCGCGAATAGCCGTTTTGAACAGTTCGACAGAGCGCTTGAGTCGCCCGGCACGGTCCGGACACACCATCATTGTCATGTGTCACTTAAATGACATTGTTTGGCGGCACCTGCGCTTGAGGTCGTTGACCGGGCCGGGGAGAGCGCCGACAGTTCCGCTCACATCGCCTTGGAGTAGCCCATGTACCGCGCCGTAACGCGCAACATCGAAGTGCAGGTCAGGCCGTTCTATCTGGAGGATCGCTCAGATCCCTCGGAGAACCGCTATGTCTGGGGCTATCAGATAACCATCGACAACCAGTCGGACGATTTCGTGCAGCTTTTGTCGCGCTATTGGCACATCACCGACGGCACCGGCCGGGTCGAGGAAGTGCGCGGCGCCGGCGTCGTCGGCGACCAGCCCGAACTCAACCCCGGCGACAGCTATCAATACACGTCCGGCTGCCCGCTCTCGACGCCGTCCGGCATCATGGTCGGCCACTACACCATGCGCAACAAGCGGGGCGAGACATTCGACATCGCCATCCCGGCGTTTTCGCTGGATCTGCCGGGGACAAGGCGGACGGTGAATTAGCGTCTTTCTCCCCGTCTTTATACGGGGAGAAATGCCCGGCAGGGCAATGAGGGGCGGCGCCGACCTCCGGAGACTTCTTGTGGATATGACTGAGTGACGCGGAGACTATGCGCCAGCGTCGCGCTGCCCCTCATCCGCCCTTCGGGCACCTTCTCCCCGTAGAACGGGGAGAAGGAAGAGATCTTACTGCGCCGCTGCAAACTCCGCCGGGTCGAAGTCATACTGCTTCGAGCAGAACTCGCAGGCGACGTGGATGCCGCCATCCTCGGTCGAGTCCTTGATCTCCTGTGCGGAGAACCCTTCGAGGATGCCGCGGATCTTGTCGCGCGAGCATGAGCACTGGTCGGCGACCGGAACGCCGGCGAAGACGCGCACGCCGTGCTCGTGGAACAGCCGGTAGAGCAGCCGCTCGGCGCCGATCGTCGGGTCGATCAGTTCGGTCGGCTCGATGGTGCCGAGCAGCGCCACTAGTTCCTGCCAGGAATTGTCGGCCGGTTCATGCGTGATGTCGCGCGGGTCGCCGTCGCCGCCCGAAATGTCGGGCACGCGCATGCGCTCGGGCGATTGCGGCAGGAACTGCGCCAGGATGCCGCCAGCGCGCCACTGCTCGCGGGCACCGCCAGGGCCTGGCGTCAGAAGCTTGGCCACCGAAAGCCTGAGATCGGTCGGGATCTGCTCCGACTGGCGGAAGTAGGTGCGCGCGGCGTCTTCCAGCGCCTCGCCGTCGAGCTGAACGATGCCCTGATAGCGCTGCGTGTGGGCGCCCTGGTCGATGGTCAGCGCCAAAACGCCGCTGCCGAGCAACGTCTGCTGCGACGTTTCGCCGGCAGCGATCAAGGCTTGCAGCCGGTCGGCATCGAAGCGCGCATAGGCCCGCAGCGCCGAGGGCGTGGAAAAATCCGCGACCAGCATGTCGACCGGCCCGTCGGTGCGGGTCTGCAGGATGAACTTGCCCTCGAACTTGAGCGAGGTGCCAAGCAGCACCGTCAGCACACAGGCTTCGGCCAGCAGGCGGGCGACCGGCTCGGGATAGTCGTGGCGGCTGAGGATGGCGTCGAGCATCGGCCCGAGCTGGACCGTGCGGCCGCGCACGTCGAGCGGGCCGACCTCGAAGGGCACGACATGATCGTCGCCGGCATAGCCGAATTCGCCGAGTTTGGGGTGATGTTCAGTCACTTCATAGGTTTCCAACATGACAAAGCTCCAGGGCGCGGCCATGCGGCCCGGAGGGGCACATGCGTCCAAACGCGCTTGATTTGCGTGATGCGGCGCAAATAGGGATCGCGCCCCCGCAGATCAAGCGCCCAGACACCTCAGGCGCCCAGACACTTCAAGCGCCAAGACACCAGGCGAGCACCGCCTTCTGGGCATGAAGCCTGTTCTCGGCCTCGTCGAACACCACCGAATGCGGCCCGTCGATGACCTCGTCGGTGACCTCCTCGCCGCGATGCGCCGGCAAGCAGTGCATGAACAGGGCGTCGGGCTTGGCCTTCGCCATCAGCGCCGCGTTAACCTGGTAGGGCGAGAACACATTGTGGCCGCGGGCGCGATGCTCCTGGCCCATCGACACCCAGCAGTCGGTGACGATGCAATCGGCCTCATGAACGGCTTCCTCGGGCGAGCGGGTGAAGCTGAGCTTGCCGCCATTCGCCTTCGACCAGTCGATGTGCTTCTGCGCCGGCTCGCTGCCTTCGGGCACGGCGACATTCAGGTTGAAGCTGAACCGCGCCGAGGCCTCCAGCAGCGAATGCAGCACATTGTTGCCGTCGCCGGTCCAGGCGATGGTCTTGCCGGCCACCGGACCGCGATGTTCCTCGAAGGTCATGATGTCGGCCATCAGCTGGCAAGGATGGGTGTCGTCGGTCAGCCCGTTGATGACAGGAATGGTCGCGTTCTCGGTCAGCTCCAGCAGCCGCTCATGCGAGGTGGTGCGGATCATGATCGCGTCGACATAGCGCGACAGCACCTTGGCGGTGTCGGCGATGGTTTCGGAGCGGCCGAGCTGCATCTCGGTCCCGGTCAGCATGATGGTCTCGCCGCCGAGCTGGCGCATGCCGACGTCGAACGACACGCGCGTGCGCGTCGACGGCTTGTCGAAGATCATCGCCAGCACCTTGCCTTCGAGCGGCCTGGTCCGCTCGCCGGCCTTGAGCCTGGCCTTTCGGACCACCGCGTCGTCCAGCATGAAGCGCAGGTCGCCTTCGGAAACGGCGGAAAGATCGGTGAAATGGCGAAGTGACATCAGGAATGGTTCCGGGATTACTTCGCGGCAGCCGCGGCGATGGCATCCGCCAGGCCCCGGGCACCGGCGCGGATGCGGTCGAGCGCCTCGTGGATCTCGGCGTCGGTAACGGTGAGCGGCGGCAGCAGGCGAATGACGTTGTCGCCGGCCGGCACCGCCAGCAAATGCTGGTCGCGCAGCGCCATGTTGACCTTGGTGTTGGGCATCGCGCATTTGAGGCCGAGCATCAGCCCGGTGCCTCTGATGCCTTCGATGACATCGGGAAATTCGTCGGCAACAGCCGCCAGCCCCTGTTTCATCAGCAGCGCCTTGCGCTGGACGTCCTCGAGGAAGCCGTCTTCCAGCACCACGTCGAGCACGGCGTTGCCGACGGCCATGGCCAGCGGATTGCCGCCGAACGTTGTCCCGTGCACGCCTGCGGTCATGCCGACCGCGGCCTCGTCGGTGGCAAGGCAGGCGCCCATCGGGAAGCCACCGCCGATACCCTTGGCAATCGCCATCAGGTCAGGGGTGACGCCCGACCATTCATGCGCGAACAGCTTTCCGGTGCGGCCGATGCCGCACTGGACCTCGTCGAAGATCAGCAGCAGGCCGTGCTGTTCGCACAGCTGCCGCAGCCGCTTCAGCGACTGCGTCGGCACCGGGCGGATACCGCCCTCGCCTTGCACCGGCTCGATCAGGATCGCCGCTGTCTCCGGCGTGATCGCCTTTTCGGCGGCGTCGATGTCGTCGAAGCCGACCTGGTCGAAACCTTCGACCTTGGGGCCAAAGCCTTCCAGGTATTTATACTGGCCGCCGGCGGCGATGGTCGCCAGGGTGCGGCCATGGAAGGCGCCTTCGAAGGTGATGACGCGGAAGCGCTCGGGATGGCCGTTGACGAATTGATAGCGCCGCGCCGTCTTGATGGCGCATTCCAGCGCCTCGGCGCCGGAATTGGTGAAGAACACCTTGTCGGCGAAAGTCGCGTCGGCCAGCCGTTCGCCGAGCCTGCTCTGCGCCGGAATCTCGTAGAGGTTGGAGACGTGCCAGAGCTTGGCTGCCTGCTCGGTGAGCGCGGCGACCAGGTGCGGATGGCTGTGGCCAAGCGAGTTCACGGCGATACCGCCGGCAAAATCGAGATATCGCTCGCCCTTGTCAGTGACCAGCCAAGTGCCTTCCCCGTGGTCGAAAGCCAGGGGTGCGCGAGCAAAGGTCTCGAAAAGCGCCGAACCGCTCATTATATGCGTCTCCGGAACCGGAAAATCAAAAAAGCCGCCCAAGCGGCGGCCTTTGCGGCTTATCGTGTTTTTCGGCCATGAAGTCAACGAAAACGTCGTGCAAAGGCGCGCGGCAAGCCCTCCGACGAGACGCCGGCTCATAAGCGACCGGGCAAGTTGGGGAAAACCTAAAAAACCGATTCGTGTTGCACTTCGGACTCTTGTCACCGAGTCAGCGCATGAGGTAATTGTAGTCGGGAAATAACTAGATTTCGTGCGGCGGACCTAATCACCTGATATATGTGGTGTCTGCCCCGGCAAAAAATTGCCGGGTCGGGAATGGATTCCGGCCGTCGCACGCTTACAGGAGCGCGGTCTCATGAACTGGACTGACGAGCGGGTCGAACTTCTCAGGAAATTGTGGTCGGAGGGTCTGAGCGCCAGCCAGATTGCCGCACAGCTTGGTGGGGTCAGCCGTAACGCGGTCATCGGCAAGGTGCACCGGCTGAAGCTGTCGGGCCGCGGACGCTCGACCGCGACGCCGGCGCGCCAGAAGAAGGCGGTGCAGGGGTCGACCATCCAGAAATCGGTGGCGCGCGCCGCAAGTGCCACGCGCCATGTCACCACCTCGATCGGCGCCAACGCGCTCCAGACGCAGTTCGATGCCGAACCGGTGGCGCGCCACTATATCCGCCCGGTCGAGAATGTCGTCCTGCCGATCTCGCGGCATCTGCAGCTCGTCGAGCTGACCGAGCGCACCTGCAAATGGCCGAATGGCGATCCGCTTTCGGAGGATTTCCACTTCTGCGGCAACGACGCCGCCGAAACCGGACCATATTGCAAGTACCATGCGCGGGTTGCGTTCCAGCCGGCTTCGGAGCGGCGGCGGAGTCGCTGAGCGAATAGCGAATAGCGAATAGCGAATAGCGAATAGCGAATAGCGAATAGCGAATAGAACGGCTTGGCTTCCGTAACAGGGGCAAGCCGTTTTTTGTGCGCTATTCGCTACTCGCTCTCTTACAGCCAGCCGTTCTTGCGAAACCGCCAGTACAGGAACGAGCAGATCAGGGCGATCGTCGCCAGCACCACCGGGTAGCCGTATTCCATCTTCAGTTCAGGCATGTCGCTGAAATTCATGCCGTAAATGCCGGCGAACGCGGTCGGCACCGCGAGGATAGCGGCCCATGAAGCGAGTTTCTTGGAGATCGCCGTTTCCTGGCTCTGGCCGACCAGCAGGCTGGCCTCGAAGGCGAAGGCCAGCACCTCTCGCAAACTGTCGATCTTCTCCTGGACGGTGCGGATGTGGTCGGTGACGTCGCGAAACAGTGGATGCATGGCGGTGTGGATCTGCGGCAGGTCGGCGCTGGTCAAGCGGCGACAGACTTCCACCAGCGGCAATGCCGCGTTGCGCAGGCGCAACAGATCGCGGCGCAGCATATAGAGCCGCTCGATGTCGGGACCGGTCATCGGCTTCAGCAGGACCCTGTCCTCGATCACCTCGACCTCGTCCTCGATCTGTTCGAGCACGGGCATGTAATTGTCGACGATGAAATCGAGGATTGCGTAGAGGACGAAATCCTCGCCCTTGGCCAGCGAATGCGGGCAGCTCTCCCAATGCTGGCGAACGGCGGCATAGGAGGTCGACGGACCGTGCCTGACGCTGACGATATAGCCTGAGCCGACGAACAGATGCGTCTCGCCGAAGGTGACGCGGCCATCGATCAGCTGAGCGGTGCGGGCAACGATGAACAAGGCGTCGCCATATTGCTCGATCTTCGGCCGCTGGTGCGGATGTTCGGCATCTTCGATCGCCAGTTCATGCAGTTGGAATTGCGCCTTGACGCGCAGCAAGAGCTCGCGGTCGGGCTCAAGCAGGCCGATCCAGACGACGTGGCCGGACTTCTTGGCCCATTCGCCGGCTTCCTCGATGGGAATGTCGGCGACACGCCGGCCTGCTGTATAGACACTGGAAGCGATGATGCCCGCCGTTGGCGGTGCAGGGGCGAACTCTCGGACATATTCCATCGCGGCCTCCTGAAAACGTGGCCTAGGGAACGAGAAGCTTAACGTCCGGATAGTTTAGCGCAATAGGATGAAGCGTTCGAGTGGCGACCGTTCACTTCACCGGTAGCGTTGCGGGAGCACCGATCTTGTCGGTCTTGTCGCCCTTCGGCCGCTCGGCCGGCATCTGCTCGCCGGTGACGATGTAGTAGATCGTCTCGGCGATATTGGTGGCATGATCGCCGATGCGCTCGATGTTCTTGGCGCAAAACAGGAGATGCGTGCACGGCGTGATGTTGCGCGGGTCTTCCATCATGTAGGTCAGCAATTCGCGAAACAGCGAGGTGTACATGGCGTCGATCTGGTCGTCGCGGTCGCGCACGAAGCCGATCTTCTCCACCGAGCGCGACGCATAGACGTCGAGCACTTCCTTGAGCTGTGTAAGCGCCAGGTTTGCCAATGCCTCGAGACCGCGGAACAGGCTGGTCGGCTGGCGACCGTCAGTGACGGCGACGACCCGCTTGGCGACATTCTTGCCGAGATCGCCAACGCGTTCGATGTCGGCCGAGATGCGGATCGCACCGACGATCTCGCGCAGGTCCGTCGCCATCGGCTGGCGCTTGGCGATGATGACGATGGCCTTGTCGTCGATCTCGCGCTGCCCTTCATCGAGCACGATGTCGTCGCGGATGACTTTCTGGGCGAGGCCGGGATCGGCGTTGACCAGAGCCGAGATCGCCTGTTCGACCATGCGCTCGGCGTGCCCACCCATCGCAGCGATGCGCTTCGACAGGTACTTCAGCTCTTCATCATAGGCGCTGACGATATGCACGGACTGCATGGACGAAATGCCTTTCCGGGATCTTGAGTCGTTTCCTCGAATCCTCCGCTGATACCCTAGCCGGATGACAGAAAAAAGAAATGAACCGTTAGTACATAGTGTCGCGTTAGCGAGCCGGCAAATGAACCGTGAACGCCGCGCCCTTGCCAACTTCCGACTTGATCGAAAGCCTGGCGTTGTGACGTGTCAGGATGTGCTTGACGATGGACAGCCCAAGGCCGGTGCCTTTCTGGGTGCGGCTGTTCTCGACATCGACACGGTAGAAGCGCTCGGTAATGCGCGGAATGTGTTCTTCGGGAATGCCAGGGCCGAAATCCCTGATGGTGACGTCGATGCCGGGTTCGGAACCGGCATCGGTGCGCGCGATCGACACTGTGACGCGCCCGCCCGATTGTCCGTATTTGCAGGCGTTTTCGAGCAGGTTTTCGAAAACCTGGAACAGCTCGTCCCGGTCGCCGGGCACGTCCAGCGGCCCCTCGGCGAACGTCCGCTCGATGACGATGCCGTTTTCCCGGGCCAGCGGCCCAAGCGAATCGATGACGCTGTCGATGGTCTGGCGCAGATCGACCTCGGTTCCCGGCGCCAGATAGGGCTTCATTTCCAGCCGCGACAGCGACAACAAATCGTCGATCAGGCGCGCCATGCGACCGGTCTGGTTCTGCATGATCTGCAGGAACTGCTCGCGCGCCGCCGGGTCGTTGCGGGCCGGCCCGCGCAAGGTCTCGATGAACCCTGAGATCGAGGCCAGTGGCGTGCGCAGTTCGTGGCTGGCATTGGCAATGAAGTCGGCGCGCATGCGGTCGATCCGGCGCGCCTCGCTCTGGTCCTTGAACACCAGCACATAGAGATCGGTGGCGTGGCCGACCGAAGACGCGCTCACCCGATAGGTGCGCTCCACCGGCAGCTTTTCGGTGTAATCGACGACATCGGAGGCGACGTTTCCCGACAGGACGCTGTCGAGCAGGGCCTGCATTTCGGGAGCGCGGAACTTCAACGACAGCGACATGCCCGGTGCGATGCCGCCAAAGGCGGCAAAGGCGGCGGCGTTGGCGTGGACGATGGTGGCAGTGCGATCGAAAATGATCAACGGATCGGCAACGGCCGCCGCGAGATATTCGCCTGAAAGCCGCTGCAGCCCGCTCGCCTCGATTGCAGCAGCACTTTCGTCGGACTGGCGCGCGGTTTCGGTTGGCAGCATCGCGGCGGCAAGCAGCACGGCACATGCCAGCAGGACGACATAGCCGGACATGCCGGCGAAACTATAGACGGCCAGGACCGCGACGATCCCGGCGGCAAGCAGCCAGCGGCTGCTCCACAGCCTGATAGCGACGGCTTGCGACGTGCTTTTCTGCTCTGCGCCCAAGTCGGCCATTCGCGCGTACGCCCCGTGCCGTTGCACCCAGTCGGCCGGCGGGAAACTTCCGCTGGACCGGCTTTGAGGCTCCCAATAGCATGAGTCCGGAAGCTGAAAAGGGTTCGTCTCGATGAAAAATGCCAAGGAAACGACCGCCGCACCCGCAACGGGTCCACGGAAGATCACGATCGACGGCAAGGAGCGCGAGTTCGATATCGAGAATCCCGAGCTTCCGGACTGGGTCGAGGACCACAAGCTGACCGCTGGCGGCTTCCCTTACGACAAGAAAATGAAAAGCGAGGACTATGACAAGACCCTCGAACTCCTGCAGATCGAGCTAGTCAAGGCACAGGCATGGCTGCAATCGACCGGCAAACGGGTGGTGGCGTTGTTCGAGGGCCGCGATGCCGCAGGCAAGGGCGGCACCATCTTCGTTCTGCGCCAGTATATGAACCCTCGAACAGCGCGCAACGTGGCGCTGACCAAGCCGACGCCGACCGAGGTCGGGCAGTGGTATTACCAGCGCTATGTCGACCATTTCCCGACGGCGGGCGAGTTCGTCACCTTCGACCGCTCCTGGTACAATCGCGGCGGCGTCGAGCCGGTGATGGGCTTCTGCACGCCGGAGCAGCACGAGAAATTCCTCGACGAGACGCCGCATTTCGAGCGGATGATCTCCAACGAGGGCATCCATTTCTTCAAATTCTGGCTGAACATCGGCCGGGAAACCCAACTCGAACGGTTTCACGACCGCCGCTGGAGCCCCTTGAAGAACTGGAAGTTCTCGCCGATCGACGTTGCCGGCATCACCAAATGGGACGACTACACCAAGGCGCGCGATCTCATGGTCGAACGCACGCACAAGGAATTCGCGCCCTGGATCATCGTGCGGGCCAACGACAAACGGCGGGCACGGCTGGCCGTCATGCGCCGCATCCTGTTGTCGCTGCCCTATGACGGTCGCGATCTCGATGTCATCGGCAAGGAGGACAAGAAGATCGTCGGCGAAGGAACGTCGTTCCTGAAAAAATAGACCCGGAGCTGGCCTGTCCTATCGGGACAGGCCAGCTCCGTCTTGCATTCACCCGTTCCGTCGCCGGGACGGCTCTAAGCCACCAGCCGGGCGATCCGCTGCAGCCGCCGCAGCGTGGTGTCGTCCTGCAGCGCCTGCTGGAAAAGCGAAATCTCGTGGTCGATGCGGTCGCAGAGCGCGCCTGTGTCGCCTCTCAGCAGGCCGCGCGTCTGCAACAGCGCGGCGACCGGCTTCTTGGCAAGCTGCCTTGCCCTGGCAAGGGCTGCGTCCTCGACGCTGCCGTCCGCCACGATCTCAGCGACAAGACCGAGCGCCTTGGCATCTTCGACGGCCAGCGTGTCGCCCAAGCAGAAAAAGCGAAAAGCGCCAGCGTAGCCAAGCTTTTGTGGCGCCAGGATGCTGGTCGCCGCATCCGGCACCAGGCCGAAATCGACAAACGGCACCCGGAACGTGCTCTTGCCAGACGCGATCACCATGTCGCAGTGGAACAGGATGGTGCAGCCGACACCGACGGCATCGCCATCGACACAGGCAAGGATCGGTTTGGGAAACGTCGCCAGCGTACGGAACATGTCGGTTACGGCGGCGATCAGCTGCTGATGCTTGGTGGCATCGAGGAATTCGGAGAAGTCGCCGCCAAGGCAAAAGCAGCCAGCCAGGCCGCGCAACACCACGACGCGCACCTCGTCGTCAGCGGCAGCTTCGTGGAAGGTCCTGGCCAGGCTTTCATAGGCCCGCCTGTCCAGCACCGGCCGACCGTCATCCGAAGACACCGTGACAATTAGCGTATGGTTGCGGAACTCGGTTTGCGGATGGATACTCATTACACTCTCCACTCTCACGGTACTTTCAACTCTCACGACGCCTGCCTCAAGCCGAACCGGTCGGGATATCCCCTGGCCAGCACAGGTGCGAAATGATTGCGGCGCGAACGCACCACATCAAGCGTGTGCTGATTGAAGGTGAGCAGCGTGGCGACGACCTGCTGGTTGCCGTAGGTGCGCTGGTAGCCAAGCGGCGTTGCCAGGAAATGCAGCTGCAGCGCGCGCAGGACCCACATCGGCTCGAATTCGATGATCACCTGATTGACGTCGCGCTTCAGCCCCCACTCGACGAAGCCGGCAATCAGTTCGGTGCCGACTGTCGACACGCCGCGCCGGCCGTCGCGAAAACCGGGCGCCACCGCATAGCGGGTCAGCTCGTAGACATTGGGGCCGGAAGGCGGCGTCCCCTCAAAAAGGTCCGTCAGCACCTCGGTCAGCAGGTGCCCCCGCGTCGTCGGCAGCATCCTTTGATAGCCGGCGAGCTCGCCGTTGCGGATGACAATCTGATGCACCGCCTCGTCGTGGTCGAACTGGTCGACCTCGAACCCGTCGGGGCGCTTCAGATCGGTCCATCCCATCTCCTCGACGAAGACCTGGTAGCGTAGACGATGGACTGCCTCCCAAAGGTCGGGACGTTCCATCAATTCCTGGGTGGTAAGGGCAAAAAGCATCCGTCTTCTCCTGGTTCAAGAGGAAAATACGGCCGTGCTTTCGCAAGAAAATTACGTGATCACGTATGCAGGAACTTCTAGGTCGGCGCGGCCGACCTAGCTAATGTAGCCCCGCCTTATCGCCTCCGCGACCGCCTGCACGCGATTGACGGCGCCGAGTTTGCCTTTAGCGTTAAGAAGGTGTTTCTCGGAGGTGTGTTCCGAGATGCCGAGGATCTGTGAAATCTCCCATTCGGACTTGCCGACGGCGGCCCATTGCAGGCATTCGCGCTCGCGCGGCGTCAACTCGATATGATCGATGGTCTTGCCCGCCATGGTGTGGAGCTGCATGGCGCGGCCGACGGCATAGGTCGAGACCAGCGACACCAGTCCGAACTCGGCGCCCGACAATTCGACGGCCTCGCCGCCGAGCGAGACCATGACGATCTGGCCATCAAGCGTGATCAGCGGGAAGGCCAGGCCGTCGCGCAGCTTGAATTCGCTGGCGTCGCCCATAACCTCGCCGCTGCTCTTGTCGATGCGAATGCCCTGAGCCGCTTCCCGCCACTGGAACGGCGCCTGAAGCTGTTTCATGTGGCTGACGACGGGATCATGATCGACATAGTTGCGCGCCACATAGCGCTCCAGCCATTCTACAGGCCAGTCGCAGAGCAGCACATGGTCCTTTTGCTGGCCACGCGGCGTGCCTGGCTGCGGAACCGTCCCGGCCATCAACGCCGTGAGGCCGAAATTCGTGGTCACGCCAAGCAGCGTTTCGCAGACCGCGGCCGCCGTGTTGGCGTGCTGCAGCTGATCTATGTATTCCAGAGTGCGATCGAAATGGCCCATCGCAACATCCACCCCATGTTGCCTCCCGATATTTGGACCAATGGTACGTGCCCAACCCGCACTTAGCCATCAACCCCGGATTGCAAAGCTGTATTCCCTTTGTGGCGCCTACAACTGCCCCCTCCAGTCGACGCCATGCAACTACTTGCAAAATACACTAAAGCATATCCCTAAATCGGCGTATTTAAATCAAAAAGCGTTGTGCCTGCGCCGTTTTCGTACCAAAAGCCAAAAAAGAGGCAGAACCGGGTGGAGTTTAGTCGTGCCATTTCCGTCGATATCCGTCGCCCTGGCGTCAATATTTATATTTATCGGGACGCAGTCGCTTGCCGGCATCGCGCGTGCCGCAGAGCCGCAGGTGCCGGTGCTTTGGGACGCCAAGGAGCGACTGCCGAAGCCCGACCTTTCCGCGCTGCCGCGACTGCGATTCCTTACAACCACCGATTTCCCGCCCTTCAACTTTCTCGACAGCGCCGGCCGGCTGTCCGGCTTCCACATCGACCTAGCGCGGGCCATCTGCGCCGAACTCGACATCGCGGATAAATGCCAGATCCAGGCGCTGCCCTGGGCCGAGCTTGAGGGCGCACTGCAGAAGGGCGAAGGCGAAGCGATCATCGCCGGCATCGCCGCGACGCCGGAATCGCGCTCGAAATTCGGCTTCTCACGCTCCTATCTGCAGTTTCCGGCGCGCTTTATCATGCCGAAGACCAAGGCCCTTGCGGAACCGATCTTCGACAAGCTGCGAGCCAAGCGCGTCGGCGTCATCGCCGGCTCCGCGCATGAGCGCATGCTGCGCGATTATTTCGGCAACGTTCAGGTCGTCCCCTTCGACGGGCCGGAGGCGCTGTACGGCGACCTCAAGGCCGGCAAGATCGACGCAGCCTTCGGCGACGGCATGCGCTTTGCCTTCTGGCTGGGCGGCTCGGACGCCGCCGGCTGCTGCCGCTTTGCCGGCGGTCCGTACCTGGCGCCCGAATATCTGGGCTCGGGCATGGCAATCGCCACCAGGGCCGGCGATCCGGCGCTGGCGGCGGCGATGGACTACGCCCTGCAGGAGATTTCCACAAAGGGCACGTTCGCCGAATTCTATCTGCGCTATTTCCCGGTCAGTTTTTTCTGATCCGGGCCGGTCAGCTTTTTCTGATCCGGTCCCGGTCAGCTTCTTCTGATCCGGTCCCGGTCAGCTTTTTCTGACCCCAGGGCCTCGAGCTAGGTGAGCGTGCGCAGGCGGGCCTTGGCGGCACGGCCTATTGCAGCGACGGTCAGCGTGTCGAGATCGAGCTGACGGCGGATGAGCTGCAGCACACGCACCTCTTCCATGCGCATTTCGAGATCGACGGCCGCAACTTCGAAGGCGGCGGCATAGGCGGTGTCGCGCAGGCGTTCGGGCAGTGCCTCGGCGACGCGCTCGAGAAGGCCTTCCAACCCATCCCTTTCTTGCAGCATCTTCTGGCAGTCCTGCGCAATGGCAATCAGCCTGTCCTGCTTGAAATCCTCGAACACCGGCCAGGAGCGGACGACATCTCCGATCCGCGCCAGTTCGACATCGGTCATGTCGCGGTCGGAGGCCGAGGTGATGACCATCAGGTAGATCAGGGCTTCATGCGGTGTCGGCAACGACATTCACAAACTCCTCGAACGGGCCTCGAAGGTAGGAAGGCGGCATCGGCGCCGCAAGGAAAAAGCGCCGGGATCGTTGACGCTCCGGCCATGCACGCCTAGAGACCGGGCTGAACTCCACCTTCCGGCTACCGCCGGCGAACGATTTGGAAAACAGTGACATGGCGGGATCAAACATCATCGATCTCAACCCCGAAGTGCTTGCGGCAGCGGCTGAAAGCAAGGCGTGGCCGTTCGAGGAAGCCAAAAAGATCGTCGAGCGCTACAAGGGCACGGACTTTCCCGAGACCGTGCTGTTCGAGACCGGCTACGGTCCCTCGGGCCTGCCGCATATCGGCACGTTCGGCGAAGTGGCGCGTACCTCGATGGTGCGCCACGCCTTTCGCGTGATCACGCAGGACAAGGTTGCGACCAAGCTCCTGTGCTTCTCCGACGATATGGACGGTATGCGCAAGATCCCCGACAACGTGCCGGATCGCGCAGCGCTCGAGCCGCATCTGCACAAGCCGCTGTCTTCGGTCCCCAATCCTTTCGGCGGCGACTATGCAAGCTTCGCGGACCACAACAATGTGATGCTTTGCCGCTTCCTCGACACGTTCGGGTTCGACTACGAATTCGCCAGCGCGACGCAATACTACAAGGCCGGCCGTTTCGACGCGATGCTGCTGCGGGCCGCCGAGCGCTACGACCAGATCATGGCGGTGATGCTGCCGACGCTCGGGCCGGAGCGGCAGGCGACCTACAGCCCGTTCCTGCCGATTTCGCCAAAGAGCGGCCGCGTGCTTTACGTCCCCATGAAGCATGTCGACGCCAAGGCCGGCACCATCACCTTCGACGATGACGGCACCGAGACCACGCTCTCGATCACCGGCGGCAGAGTGAAGCTGCAATGGAAGCCGGATTTCGGCATGCGCTGGGCAGCACTTGGCGTCGATTTCGAAATGTTCGGCAAGGACCACCAGACCAATGCGGTAGTCTACGACCGCATCTGCAACATCCTCGGCGGACGCGCGCCGGAGCATTTCGTCTACGAACTGTTCCTGGACGAGAACGGCCAGAAGATCTCGAAGTCGAAGGGCAACGGCATCACCATCGACCAGTGGCTGGCCTATGCGCCGACCGAAAGCCTCGGGCTCTATATGTACCAGCGGCCGCGGCAGGCCAAGAAGCTCTATTTCGACGTCATCCCGCGGGCCGTCGACGAATATTACACCTTCCTCGCGGCTTACCCCAGGCAGGATTGGAAGGAGCGGCTGGGCAACCCGGTCTGGCATATGCATGACGGCAACCCGCCGAAGACAGACATGCCGGTGCCGTTCTCGCTGCTGCTCAATCTGGTCAGCGCCTCCAACGCCCAGAACAAGGACGTGCTGTGGGGGTTCATCTCGCGCCATGCGCCGGGCGTGACCCCGCAGACGCATCCCGAACTCGACAGGCTGACGGGTTACGCGATCCGCTATTTCGACGATTTCGTGAAGCCGGCCAAAGTGTACCGCGCCGCCGACGATGTCGAGCGCGAGGCACTGACGAACCTCTCAGCGGCGCTCGCCGCATTGCCGCCGGCCGCCGATGGCGAAGCGATCCAGAACGCCTCGCTCAACGTTGCGCGCAAGATCGAGCGCTATCAGGACCACAGCAAAAAGAGCCCGGACGGCGGCCCCGGCGTGTCCGGTGCCTTCTTCCAGATGATCTACCAGGTGCTGATCGGGCAGGAACGCGGTCCGCGCTTCGGTTCGTTCGCCGCGCTCTACGGCATTGCCGAGACGCGGGCGCTCATTGAGCGGGCGCTGGCTGGTCAACTGGCGGCGTAATATCCGTCCCGGCCGGCGGCGCCTCTGGCACCGGGGCATCAAGGATCGGTTGCGACGCCGTCGGCGCGTTGACCGGCATTGGCGCCGGCGGCAGGCCGCCAAGATTGGGCGCGGCGCCGAAGATGCCCTTCTTCTCAGTGCGTGCCTTGTCGCCCACTTCGACATAGGGGCCGCCGGCGGTCGCGCGCGCCCAGCCGTTTTCGACCAGCCACTGGCCGACATCCAGCTTGCCGATGCGGCATTCGACGGCAATCAGCTCGCGGTCGGCTTCCGGCGGCATCTTGCACGCCACGGCCCGGCCGCGCAGGAAAGACCGGAACGCGGTGCGCGCCCTGACACCGCAAGCCCAGGACTTGCCGTCGTCGCTGCAGGTTTCGTCCTCCTTGACGATATCGATGCCGGACACCGCCACGGAATAGCCATTGGCCTGGATCAGGCCAGCGGCGGACGCAACCGGCTGGAACAATTTCGTCCCGCCCCAGTCGTCGACGACCGCCCTTCGCCTGCGCGGCTTGGCCGGTCCGGCCAGCGCCAGGTCGCTCAAGGGCGGGCGCGGCTCGACCCGTTCGAGCTCCTCAGGCGCTAGCGGCGGCGGTGCTACTTCCTCGGGATCGATCGTTCTCGATGGCGCCGAAGGAGACTGAGACTCAGCTTGGGTGGGCTGAATTTCGGGGATTGCCGAGGTTGCCGGCTGCTCCTCAGAGATAGGGTCAGCGCCCAAATCGTTCTGATCGATCTGATCGATGACGACGCTGCTTTGTTCGGGCTGCAGGACGCGGCCGCCCATCACGATCAGAGCTACCATGGCCGGCACCGCCAGCACGGCCAGGACCAGTTGCAGCAGCCGCACTACTGGCTTGCCCAGACGATCCGCGCCACCCATTCGACGTCATGCAAAGGGATGTCGCGGTCCGGATGGTCGGGATTGAGCGAGACCAGCACGATCGACTTCACCGTCTGGCGGTCGAGCACCTTGGCCATCACCTCGCCGGCATTGGTCTTGACGACGACACGGTCGCCCTTGCGGGTTGCCGCGCCCGGTTCGACAATCAGCACGTCGCCGTTGCGATACAGCGGCAGCATGGAATCGCCCTGCACCTTCAACGCATAGGACGTCTCGGTCGACCGCGCCGGAAGCTCGACCAGATCCCAGCCCTGCCCTGCCGGGAAGCCGGCATCGTCGAAGAAACCACCAGCACCGGCCTGGGCAAAGCCGAGCAGCGGCACCGCCGACCGCTGCATGGGCGAGGACCCTGAACCGGTATTGCTTCGGCCCTCGACCAGCCCGGTGAATTCGTCGAGCGAAGCACCCGTCGCCTCGATGATCTTGGCCAGCGATTCGGTCGACGGCCAGCGCGGCCGCCCGTCCGAGGACAATCGCTTCGACTTGTTGAAGGCGGTCGAATCGAGACCCGCGCGCCTGGCCAGACCCGAGGCCGAGAGGGAGTAACGCTCGGCCAGAGCGTCGATGGCGGCCCATACGCGGTCATGCGAGAGCAATTTCGCTGCCCTTCAAAACAGGAAAAAATACCTCTCCCGTTCTAACGCGCAGCCTTCGACTTGTCCACCGCATGACCGGCAGATCGCAAACAAAGCTGTGCGTGGCGAGAGGAGGTCCTCCCGGAAGGCTACGCTACGCCGCCTTCCGGGCCTCGCCCTTCGCATAGGGATCGAAGCGCTGGTAGAAAGTCTCGCCCTTCTCGGCCATATCGAGCAGCAGCTTGGGCGCCTTGAATTCGGCGCCGTATTTCTTCTGCAGTCCCTTGGCGATCCTGACGAATTCCTTGGCTCCGATGCCGTCGATGTAGGACAGCGCACCGCCGGTAAAGGGCGCAAAGCCGAAGGCGAGAATGGAGCCGACATCGGCCTCGCGCGGATCGGTGACGATGCCTTCCTCCATCACCCTGGCAGCTTCCAGCGCAATGGTGACCAGCAGGCGCTGCTGCAACTCTTCATAATCGACCTTTTCGGGCGCCAGCTGCGGATAGAGATCCCTCAGGCCGGGCCACAGCTTCTTCTTGGCCGGCTTTGCCGGATAATCGTAAAAGCCCTTGCCGTTCTTGCGGCCGAAGCGGCCGTGCGTGTCGACCATGGTGTTGATCAGCGCCATCTGCTTGGGGTCGACGGCTTTGTCGCCGAGATCCCTGATGGTCTGCTTCATGATTTTCTGGGCGAGGTCGATCGCCGTTTCGTCGGTCAGAGCCAAGGGACCGACCGGCATGCCGGCGGCCTTGGCGGCGTTCTCGATCATCGGCGCCGGAACGCCCTCGATCAGCATCTTGTAGGCTTCCGACATGTAGCGCAGCACGCAGCGGTTGACGTAGAAGCCGCGCGTGTCGTTGACGACGATCGGTGTCTTCTTGATGGCCCGCACGAAGTCGATCGCGGTCGCCAGCGCCTTGTCGCCGGTCTTCTTGCCCAAAATGATCTCGACCAGCATCATCTTGTCGACCGGCGAGAAGAAATGAATGCCGATGAAATTCTTCGGCCGCGCCGAATTCTTGGCCAGCGACGAGATCGGAATGGTCGACGTATTTGACGCGAAGATCGCAGCCGGCTTCAGCACCGCCTCGGCCTGTTCGGTCGCGCTCTTCTTGACGGCCGAATCCTCGAACACCGCCTCGACCACCAGGTCGCAACCGGCAAGGTCGGCATAGTCGGCCGTCGGCGTGATCATTGACAAAAGCCTGTCCTTCTCCTCGGGCTTGGCGCGGCCCTTCTTCACCTGGTCCGTTACCAGGCTTTCCGAATGCGCCTTGCCCTTGGTGGCCGACTCCATGTCGCGGTCGAGCAGCACCACCGGAATGCCGGCCTTGGCCGTGACATACGCGATGCCGGCGCCCATGAATCCGGCGCCGAGCACGCCGATCTTCTTGAACTTCGTCTCCGGCACGTCGGCCGGGCGGCGCGCGCCCTTGTTCAACTCCTGCAGCGAGACGAACAGCGAGCGGATCATCGCCGCCGCTTCCTTGGTCTGCATGATTTCGGTGAAATAGCGCTGCTCGATCCTGAGGCCGGTGTCGAACGGCACCAGCAGGCCTTCATAGACGCATTTCAGGATCGCGGCCGCGGCCGGATAATTGCCAAAGGTCTCGCGGCGCAGGATGGCGATGGCCGGCGGCCACAGATTGGCGCCCGCCACCGAATAGACCGGGCCGCCGGGCAGCTTGAAACCCTTCTCGTCCCACGGCGCCACCGGCTTCAGGCCATTCTTGATCATCGCCTTGGCGGTCTCGACCAGCTTGGCCGGCTCGGCGATCTCGTGGATCAGGCCCATCGCCTTGGCCTTCTGCGGCGACAGCGTCTGGCCGGAGGTAAGCATCTGCAGCGCCTGCTGCTGGTCGGTCAGCCGCGGCACGCGCTGGGTGCCGCCGGCGCCCGGGAAGATGCCGATCTTCACTTCGGGAAGCGCCATCTTGACCTTGTCGCTGTCGGCCGCGACACGGCCGTGGCAGGCGAGCGACATTTCGAAGGCGCCGCCCATGCAGGTGCCGTTGATCGCCGACACCCAGGGCTTGCCGCACGTTTCCAGCTTGCGGAACAGACCGGTCATATAGCCGGCATTGTCGAACAGCGCCTTGATCGCCTTGTCAGCGTCCTTGCCTTTATCAGTGGCGTAGGTGGCCAGCATCTTCTGCAGCATGGTGATGTCGGCGCCGCCGGAGAAGGTGTCCTTGCCCGACGTGATCACCGCGCCCTTGATGGCGGCATCGCCGGCCACATGATCGACGATTGCGTTCAACTCGCGCATCACCTCCTCGGTGAAGACGTTCATCGAGCGGTCCGGGCTATTCCAGGTGACCAGGGCAATGCCGTCAGCGTCGGTGTCGAGGGTGAAATTGGTGTAGCTCATTGGTCTCTCTCCCCGTCAGACGCGTTCGATGATCGTTGCGGTGCCCATGCCGGCACCGATACACAGCGTCACCAGCGCGGTGTTCAGGTTGCGCCGCTCCAGTTCGTCCAGCACGGTGCCGAAGATCATGGCGCCGGTGGCGCCGAGCGGATGACCCATGGCGATGGCGCCGCCATTGACGTTGATCTTGTCGTGCGGGATGTCGAAGGCCTGCATGTAACGCAGCACCACCGAGGCGAAGGCCTCGTTGAGCTCGAACAGGTCGATGTCCGAAATCTTCATCTTGGCGCGCTTCAACAGCTTCTCGGTGACGTCGACCGGGCCGGTCAGCATCAGCACCGGCTCGGAACCGATGTTGGCGAAAGTCCGGATGCGGGCGCGCGGCTTCAGGCCCATGGTCTTGCCGGCTTTCTTCGAGCCGAGCAGAATGGCGGCGGCGCCATCGACGATGCCGGACGAATTGCCGGCATGGTGGACGTGGTTGACCTCCTCGACCTCGGGATGCTTCTGCACCGCGACGGCGTCGAAGCCGCCCATTTCGCCGGGCATGACGAAGGACGGGTTGAGCGCTGCCAGCGACTGCATGTCGGTCGACGGACGCATGTGCTCGTCATGGTCGAGGATGGTCAGGCCGTTCTGATCCTTGATCGGGATCACCGAATTCTTGAAGCGGCCGTCGGCCCACGACTTCGCGGCGCGCTTCTGGCTCTCGACGGCGTAGGCGTCGACGTCGTCGCGCGAAAAGCCGTATTTGGTGGCGATCAGGTCGGCCGAGATGCCTTGCGGCACGAACCAGCCGGGCAGGCCGACCGAGGGGTCCATGAACCAGGCACCACCGGACGCGCCCATGCCGACGCGCGACATCGATTCGACGCCGCCGGCAATGACAATCTCGTCAGCGCCCTGCGCGATCTTGGCGGCGCCGAAATTGATGGCGTCGAGACCGGAAGCGCAGAAGCGCGAGATCTGCATGCCAGGCGCCTTGGTGTCGTAGCCGGCCTCGAAAGCAGCGGCGCGCGGAATGACCGAACCGGCTTCGCCGACCGGGTCGACGCAGCCGAAGATGATGTCGTCGACAGTGCCGGTGTCGAGCCCGTTGCGGTCGCGCAGCGCCTCCAGCACCTTGGCGCCGAGCCTTACCGCGGGCACTTCGTGCAGCGAGCCATCCTTCTTGCCTTTGCCGCGCGGCGTGCGCACGGCGTCATAGACATAGGCCTCAGTCATCTTCTTGCTCCTCGGGTTTGCTGACAGTCGCTCAGAGAGAGCGTCCGATCAGCAATTTCATGATCTCGTTGGTGCCGCCGTAGATGCGCTGGACGCGGGCGTCGCGGAACATGCGGGCGATCGGATATTCATTCATGTAGCCATAGCCGCCATGCAATTGAAGGCATTCGTCGACGACTTTTCCCTGCAGATCGCTGAGCCAGTACTTGGCCATCGAGGCCGTCACCGGGTCGAGACCGCCAGCGATGTGGCGGGCAACGCAGTCATTGTAGAAGACGCGGCCGACGGTGGCTTCGGTCTTCAGTTCGGCGAGCATGAACTGGGTGTTCTGGAAATCGATGATCGCCTTGCCGAAGGCCTTGCGCTGCTTGACGTAGTCGATGGTCAGCGCCAGCGCCCGCTCGATCATGGCGATGGCGCCGGTGCCGATCTGCAGCCGCTCCTGCGGCAATTGCTGCATCAGCTGGACAAAACCCTGGCCTTCCTCGTGGCCGAGCAGGTTGGAGGTCGGCACGCGCATGTCGTTGAAGAACAACTCCGAAGTGTCGTTGGCCTTGAGCCCGATCTTGTCGAGGTTGCGACCGCGCTCGAAGCCTTCCACCTCGTCGGTCTCGACGACGATCAGCGAGGTGCCCTTGGCGCCCTTGGCCGGATCGGTCTTGGTGACGATGATGATGAAGTTGGCCAGCTGGCCGTTGGTGATGAAGGTCTTGGAACCGTTGATCTTGTACTGGTTGCCATCCTTCTCGGCCCGGGTCTTGACGCCTTGCAGGTCGGAGCCGGCGCCGGGCTCGGTCATGGCGATGGCGCCGATCAGCTCGCCGGTCGCCAGTTTCGGCAGCCACTTCTTCTTCTGCTCCTCCGAGCCGTAGTGGAGGATGTAGGGGGCGACGATCGAATTGTGCAGGCCGATGCCGAAACCATCGACGCCGACATGGCCGATCGCCTCGATGATGGCGCTCTCATGGGCGAAGGTGCCGCCGGAGCCGCCATATTCCTCCGGCATCGAGGCGCAGAGCAGGCCGGCAGCACCGGCCTTCAGCCAGCTCTCGCGGTCGACCATCTCGTTCTTCTCGAACTCGTCGTAGCGCGGCGCGATCTCTTCCGACATGAAGCGGTGCGCCATGTCGTAGAGCATGCCAACCTCGTCCGCCGCCCAGGCGGGCTTGGGAAGGCCAAGAATTTCGGCTGGATTTGTCGCCACGATTTCCTCCGCGTTCCGACAATTGTGGGCCGGCGGTACCGGCCCGCCAAACTTAGAACGCTTCCGCAGGCAGCGCCATTAGCGTGTCCGCACCACTCGAAATGCGGGCAAGATGTGCCGATGTCTCCGGCATGATCCGCTCCATGAAGAAGCGCGCCGTGACAATCTTGTTGTCGTAAAAGGACTGGGAGCCATTGGCACCGCTCTTGCCGAGCGCCGCCTTTGCCATCTGCGCCCACATGTAGCCGAGCGCCACCAGGCCGAAGAGATGCATATAGTCGGTCGAGGCCGCACCGGCATTGTCAGGCTTGGCCATGCCGTTCTGCACCAGCCACATCGTCGCCGCCTGCAAATCGTTGAGGCCCTTCTTCAACGCCTTGGTGAAGGGCGCCATCTTTTCTTCAGTGCGGTTTTCCTCGCAGAATTCGCCGACATCCCTAAAGAAGGCCTGGATGGCGCGGCCGCCATTGAGGCCGAGTTTGCGGCCGACGAGGTCGAGCGCCTGGATGCCGTTGGCGCCTTCATAGATCATGGCGATGCGGGCATCACGGACGAACTGGCTCATGCCGTGTTCTTCGATGTAGCCATGGCCGCCAAACACCTGCTGCGCCATCACGGCGTGGTCGAAACCCTTGTCGGTGAGCACGCCCTTGACCACCGGCGTCAGCAGGCCGGTGTAGTCGTCAGCCGCCTGGCGGTCCTTGTCGTCGGCGGAGCGGTGGGCGATGTCCGACTTGATCGCCGTCCACAGCGCCAGCGCGCGACCGGCCTCGTTGAAGGCCTTCATAGTCATCAGGCTGCGGCGGATATCGGGATGGACGATGATCGGGTCGGCCTTCTTGTCCGGCGCCTTGGCGCCCGACAGCGAGCGGCCCTGCAGGCGGTCCTTGGCATAGGACACGGCGTTCTGGTAGGCGACCTCGGACATGGAAAGTCCCTGCAGGCCGACGCCGAGCCGCGCCTCGTTCATCATCGTGAACATGGCCTTCAGTCCGCCATTGGCTTCGCCCAGCAGAGTGCCTTCCGCCTCGTCATAATTCATGACGCAGGTCGAGTTGCCGTGGATGCCCATTTTCTCTTCGATCGAGCCGCAAGAGACCGTGTTCCTCGCGCCCGGATTGCCCGCGGCATCGAGCTTGAGTTTTGGCACGACGAACAGCGAAATGCCTTTGACGCCTTCCGGCGCGCCCTCGATGCGGGCCAGCACCAAATGGACGATGTTGTCGGCCATGTCGTGCTCGCCGGCCGAGATGAAAATCTTCTGGCCAGAAATCTTGTAGGTGCCGTCGCCGTTCGGGACAGCCTTGCTGCGCAGCAGGCCGAGGTCGGTGCCGCAATGCGGCTCGGTCAGGTTCATGGTACCGGTCCAGGACCCCTCGACCAGCTTCGGCAGCCATGTCGACTTCTGCTCGTCGGTGCCGTGAGTGATGATGGCCGCGATCGCGCCCTGGGTCAGGCCGGGATACATCATCAGCGACATGTTGGCCGACACCATATATTCGGCGACCGCCGTGTGCACCGCGTAGGGCAGGCCCTGGCCGCCAAACTCGACCGGCGCGGCCAGCCCCATCCAGCCGCCTTCGCGATACTGGTCGAAGGCTTCCTTGAAGCCTTTCGGTGTCGTCACCGAGCCGTCGGCATGGCGCACGCAGCCTTCCATGTCGCCGACACGGTTGAGCGGCTGCATGACGTTTTCGGCGAGCTTGGCACCCTCGGCGAGGATGGCCTCGACCACATCAGGCGTCGCATCGGCAAATCCGGGAAGATTGGAATAGCGCTGGTAGCCCAGCACTTCGTTGAGCACGAACAGCGTGTCCTGGACAGGCGCCCTGTAGATCGGCATGCGTTTCCTCCACCATGCGGTCCTGGCCCGAAATCAAGCCGTTCACGGCAAGCGGACCAAAGTTGAAGTTCGCATAGCAAAAATTGACGTTTGCGTAAACGTCAATTTTTTGCTGCGGCAAAATTTCTTCGGCGCGGCACACCGGAGCGTAGTGGGGCAACATCATGAGCACCAGCACGGAGCGTGCCTGAAATGCCGTTCTGCCAACAGCCAAGCGCACAAGGAAAGAGCCGCGCGGCAGGCCACGCGGCTCTCATTCATCAAAAGGCTGTTCGGGGATGGACGTCGCCGAATTAACCGGCGGCGCTGGCCGGCGTCGAGCGTTCTGCGAGCATCTGCCGTACGGCCGACATCGAGCCGCTCAGCTCGTTGATGGCGTCGTCGATCAGCGAGCGCTGCTTCTGCAGGCGGGCAAGCTGCTTCTCCGACTTGTCGAGCGCCAGCCGCAACTGCTTGGTGTTGGAGCCGGTGGGATCGTAGAGATCCATCATCTGCTTGACGTCGCGCAGCGAGAAACCGACCTTGCGACCGAGCAGGATCAGCTTCAGCCTAGCCTTGTCGCGGCGCGTGTAGAGACGGGTCGCACCGTCGCGCTTCGGGTTGAGAAGGCCCTTGTCCTCGTAGAAACGCAGCGTGCGCAGAGTCACGCCGTATTTCTTGGCCATCTCGCCGATGCGGACAAGTTCCTCACCGGCTTCGTTCGATATATCATTGGTATTGGCCGCGGCTTCGCCGGGCGAAACGAGTTTCATGGTCACTGGCTTTCCCCGTCTGTGGCGCCGCGGTCCCGGACCTTGCGTCGCCTGAGTGGAAGCGGGGGCGTGCTTCCAATCGTGGTTTCAACAAAATATCGCAAAAGGCGCGATCTGCGCCCCTTTTACGTTTACGTCAATTCTATACCGATAGCCGCCTTACGACGCAAGCGTGTTCTGTGCGCGGCACCTTATGCCGCACCTGACAGACGGCCCGCCAACAACGTTGCAACTTCTTAAGCTTGGTTAACGCGTTGTTTACCACGTTGGGCGAAATGTGCGCATGTCGGTTACCCGTGTTTATCCTGTATCGAATTTTTCACGGTTTTTCGGAGCGCGGGTGAGAACCCCGGGAAGCCTTTCTTCCACCGCAGCAAGGCTGCGGGCGCCTTCGGTTCCGGCAGGAACTTTGGGGAAAACTGGTTGCAAGCCAGCAATTCTGAAAACGGGCGCATCGATGAACAGCAAGCGGTCCTATCTCGATACACTCAACGCCGGCAGGCAGCGCAGGCCGCACACCGCGCTTGAAGAGCTGAACCGTTCACTTGAAACGCTGGAGCAGCGGCTGGAGCGGTCGCGCGAGGACCGGGCAGAGCAGCGGGCCGATCCGCGCCGACCCGGCGCCGAGCCGCGCTACGCCAGCGCCCAGCCCTACGGCCAGCCGCGCTGGTATGAGGATCCGCATCCGGCGCAGCGGCTGAAAAGCCCGGCACCGGCGGCACCCGCCTTCGATCAGAAATACCAGACGATCGCCCGCGACATCGACCGCGTGCGCGGCCAGGAAGACAGCGTCGCCGTGGTCGGCAAGATCGCCGGCGAACTGCGCGGCCTGCGCGAGGAACTGCGCCACCAGATGACGGTCGGGCTGCAGCGCGAATTCGACGCGCTGCGCAAGGACATCGAACGGGCTTTCCAGGCAAGTAGCCAATCAGGGGGCCAGTCGGGCAAGGGCAGCGCCGAACTCGGCATCGAGTTCGAGCGGCTTTCGGGCGCCATCCAGACCCTGGCCGAAAAGAGCGACGACAGAAGCGTCAATATGCTTAGGCTGGAGCTGGAACAGGTCAAGGCCGCGCTCGACACGCTGGCGCGCGAGGAGAGCGTGCAGGCCGTCGACCGCCGCTGGGACGATTTCGACCGGCGCTGGAGTGCTTTCGAGGATCGCGTCGACGCCGACCAGCGCCAGCGGTCGGACGCGCCCGGCTTCTCGATGCTGACCGACCGGCTGGAGCAGATCAGCAATGCGGTCAACAATCTGCCGGAATCGCTGTCGCTGCGTTCGCTTGAGGACAAGGTTCGCACGCTTGCCGGCGCCGTCGATCATTTCATCAACCAGCAGGACAATCGCGGCAGCGATACGTTCGGCATGATCGACGAGCGGCTTGACGAGATTTCCCGCGCCATCGTTGCCTCGACCGTCGCCGCCCAGGCCAATTCCGTCGACCCCGAACTCTTCGAGCGCATCGAAAAGCGGATCGCTTCGCTTGCCCAGCAGATCGAGGAAGTGACGCAGGACCGTCCGAGCGGCGAGGTCATCGACCGCCTCAACATGCTGTCGGACCGGGTCGACGATCTCGCCGGCCGGGCCAATTTGCCGGAACAGGCGATGGAGCGTCTCGGCAAGCAGATCGCCCTGATCGCCGACAAGATCGACCGCGCCCCGGCCATGCCGGACGCCGACTATATTTTCCAGGGGCTGGAGCAGCGCTTCGACGTTTTGTCCGGCATGATGGAACGCCGCCAGGGTGATGCGATCGAACAGGGCAATATGCTGTTTCGCGATCTCGAACGGCGGCTGGACGAAGTCGCCGACCGGCTGGACCAGCGCACACCGCAGGTCGACGGCGCCGGCATCATGGACGCCATCGACGCCCGCTTCACTGCACTGGCCAAGCGCATGGAGACGCGCGTTCCGGATCCGGCCAACGAGGCGGCGATACGTGGCCTGGAGACCCGGCTGGAAGACATTTCAAGCCGGCTGGAATCGTCGGCCGCGCAGGTCGCCGGCATCGACCCGGCATTGATCCGCAGCCTCGAGGCACAGGTCTCGGGCCTGTCGGCTCATCTGTCCAAGCCAGGCACACCATTGCCGGAATTCGAGGACATCAGCCCGCGTCTCAACGAAATCGAAAGGTCACTGGCCGGAACCCGCGATTCGATCCTCGGTGCGGCGCGCGAGGCGGCCGAGAGTGCCGTGCGCACGATGGCCGGGTCAAGCGCCAACACGGCGGCCGTTGCCGGCCTCGCCCAGGATCTGAAGACGCTCGAATCGCTGACCCGCCGTTCCGACGAACGCAACTCGCGGACGTTCGAGGCCATCCACGACACGCTGCTCAAGATCGTCGACCGCCTGGGATCACTGGAAACCAACGAGCCGATCGAGGCGGTGAGCGAACTCGTCGATGCGGCCGCGCCAGCGCGTGCGCGCACGATCCGGGCGACACGCACCTCCAAGATCGCGGTGCAGGATCCACCATCGATGGATATCGACCAGCCGCAGCCGCTGACAGGCGACATGGCCGACCTCGACAGCCGCGCCGCAGCCATCATGCGCAACGAGCCGGATACGGATGGCGACCTGGGTACGCATGGCGACCCGGGTGTGCGTAGCGAACCAGCTCCGCGCTCGCCAGCCGAAGCCGCTGCCGCTGCCGCCATGGCGGCGCTCGGTTCGGACACCGTCCCGGATAGAAGCGGCCAGCCCGGTCGCAAGACGTCGATGTTTGGCGGACTGGCGCGCGCCTTCAAGGGCAAGAAGCAAGCGGACATCCCGCCGCTTGCCGGCTCGGCGCCGAATGTCGACATACCGAGCGTCGATCTCGACGAGCCGCTCGACCCCAAGCTCGCCAACCGGCCGCTGGAACCCGGCTCGGGTGCGCCTGACCTCAACGCCATCATGAAGCGCGTGCGTGACGAGCGCGGCCAGCCGGTCCGGCATAGCGATACCGATGCGTCGAAATCCGACTTCATCGCCGCAGCCAGGCGCGCCGCGCAGGCCGCCGCCGCCGAGGCCGAGGCTCTGAAACGCCAGTCGACGATGAAAGGTCCGGTAAAGGCGCTGAGGATCGGCGACCTGCTCAAGGCGCGGCGCAAGCCGATCCTGATGGGAGCCATCGCGATCATGCTGGCGCTTGCCGGCCTGCAACTGGGCAAGGCCTTTTTCGCCGATCCCGTCGAAATGGCCAGCAATGATGCGGCGCCGATTGTTGCCGCACAGCCGGTGAAAACGGCTGCGGTCACCACCACCAACGAGCCCAAGGCAGAACCGCAGGCAGCCGCGCAGGAGGCGCCGGCCCGCATCGTGAGGCAAGCGGAGCCCGCCGAGCCGGCAGCCAAGGACGAGATGCCTGCGCAAATTGCCTCGGCCATGCCATCAAACATCGAAGCACCGATGGACGATGTGGCCGCGCCGGCTCCGGCGCCGATGGCTTCGACACCGTCTGCCGATGCGGCAGCGCCAACAGCGGACGTGAAGGCGCCGGCTGTTCCGGCTGCAGCGGAACCGGTGGCGTCGGATACCGACTTCCCGCAGAACGTCAGCGCGCCAGCCCCCTCCCAGGACACGACCGGTGCGGTTCCCCCCACCAACGCTTCGGCAACCACGGCCACGGCCAAGATCGACATCCCGGCCGATGCCGGTCCGGCCGCACTGCGCGACGCGGCTGCCGGCGGCGACGCCAAGGCGCTGTTCGAGATCGGTTCGCGCTATGCCGAATCGCGCGGGGTCAAGGAAGACATGGCGGCGGCAGCCAAATGGTACGAGAAATCGGCCGAGCTCGGCTTTGCTCCGGCCGAATACCGCATCGGCAATTTCTACGAGAAGGGCATCGGCGTCGCCCGCGACATCAAGAAGTCGAAAACCTGGTACCAGCTCGCCGCCGAGCAGGGCAATGCCAGCGCCATGCACAATCTTGCCGTGCTGTTCGCCATGGCCGCGGACGGCGTCACCGACAATGAGTCGGCGGCGCACTGGTTCCAGGCCGCCGCGGACGTCGGCGTCAAGGACAGCCAGTTCAATCTCGGCATCCTGGCGGCCAAGGGCGTCGGCATGAAGCAGAACCTTGAAGAATCCTACAAATGGTTCGCGCTCGTCGCCAAGACCGGCGACAAGGACGCAGCGGCCAAACGCGACGAGATCGCCGCTGCGCTGCGGCCCGAGCAGCTGGAGCGCGCACGCGCCGCCACTGAGCTGTGGAAGCCGAAGCCGCTCGATCCGGCGTCCAATTCGGCCGACATCCCTGAATCATGGCAGGAAGGCGCACCGCAGACGACCGCCAGCATCGACATGAAGAAGGCGGTCAAGAACATCCAGCTCATTCTCAACAAGAACGGCTACGACGCCGGCGGCGCCGACGGCATGATCGGCCAGAAGACCAAGGACGCCATCATGGCGTTCCAGACCGACAACAAGATGAAAGCAACCGGCGAGATCGACGAAAAACTGGTCAAGGCGCTGCTTGCACACAAATAACGGCAGATGCGTCGCTTATGCGACGCCCTTGCCACACATTTGCCTGTTAACTGATTGAGATGTTTTTTGTTTCGGCGTCGCGGCGAGGTTTGACTTCGCCGCCTTGCCGGCGCAAGAACAAACCAGCTTTTCGGCGCAAAATGCCCGCAACGGTTGCATTCGCCGAGGGCACACTGATCGAGACTGACGGGTGGGCATCTATCTCCCGATCGCGGAAATTTCCGTCAACGTCTTCGTACTGCTGGCCATGGGCGCGGCGGTGGGTTTCCTGTCGGGCATGTTCGGGGTGGGCGGCGGCTTCCTCATCACCCCGCTGCTGATCTTCTACAACATTCCACCGGCGATTGCGGTCGCCACCGGCGCCAACCAGGTCATCGCCTCCTCCTTCTCCGGGGCGCTGTCGCACATGAAGCGAGGCACGCTCGACTTCAAGCTCGGCGGCGTGCTTCTGGCCGGCGGCATTGTCGGCTCCACCGGCGGCATCTTTGTCTTTGCCTTCTTGCGCCGGCTCGGCCAGCTCGACCTGTTCATCTCGCTGCTCTATGTCGTGCTGCTCGGCACCGTCGGCGGGCTGATGCTGGTCGAGAGCGTCAATGCGCTGCGCGCCACCCGCAGCGGTGCTGCACCGGTGCTGAAGAAATCCGGCCAGCACAACTGGATCCACCGGCTGCCGCTGAAAATGCGCTTCCGGGCCTCGAAACTGTTCGTCAGCGTCATCCCGGTGCTGGGTCTGGGTGCCGGCATCGGCTTTCTGTCGTCGATCATGGGCGTCGGCGGCGGCTTCATCATGGTGCCGGCGCTGATCTACCTCTTGAAAGTGCCGACCAATGTCGTCATCGGCACCTCGCTGTTCCAGATCATCTTCACCTCGGCCTACACCACGCTGGTCCACGCCACGACCAACCAGACGGTCGATGTCATGCTCGCCTTCCTGCTGATGGCCGGCGGCGTCGCCGGGGCGCAATATGGCGCCAAGGCCGGGCAGAAACTGCGCGGCGAACAGCTCCGAGCACTGCTGGCGCTGCTGGTGCTGGCGGTCGCCATCCGGCTTGCCATCGACCTCTTCGTCACGCCGCCTAACCTCTACTCGCTGACCGCCGCGGGCGTTAGCTGATGGCGGGCTTGAAGACGTTTGCGGCCGCTGCATTTCTGTCGCTGCTCAGCGCCGCGTCGTCAGGAAAAGCGCAGACGCTGCCGACCGAAAGCATCCAGATCGGCCTGTCGACCGATGCGGTGTCGATCACAGCCGGCTTTTCCGGCGCCGACCTCACCATCTTCGGCTCGCTGGAAAACGCCGACCCGCTGGTCGCGCGCCAGGGCCGCTATGACGTCATCGTCGTGCTCGAAGGCCCGCCGCGGCCAGTGGTGGTGCGCCGCAAGGACCGGGTGCTCGGCGTCTGGATCAACCTGCAGTCGGAAACTTTCGAGAACGTGCCGATGTCCTATTCGGTGGCAACGACGCGCCCGCTGCAGGACATCACCGAGCCCAACAGCTACAAGCAATTGTCGCTCGGCGCCTCCAACCTTTACATGCAGCCGACCGACGAAGGCGACAGCCCGGCGACGATCGCGGAATTCACCACGGCGCTGCGCGAACGCAAATCGGCGACCGGTCTCTACAGCGAAAATGTCGGCGGCGTGCAGTTCCTGTCGCAGAACCTGTTCCGCGCCACGGTGCGGCTGGCGCCGAATGTCCCGGTCGGCACCCACAAGGCACGGGCCTTCCTGTTCAAGAGCGGCCTGTTCATCAAGGAAAGCTCGGCCCAGCTCGAGATCCGCAAGTCGGGTTTCGAGCAATCGGTGTTTCGCGTCGCCCACGACTACTCCTTCCTCTATGGCGTCTTTGCGGTGTCGCTGGCCATGCTGACCGGCTGGCTTGGAAGACTGATCTTCCGGCGCGACTAAAGCACGTCGCGTTGAAAAGGATTCAGTCGACGTGCTTTAGGCCTTTGTTTTTATGCATGTCGTTGTCCCAAAACCGCTGCGCACTTTTGGGCGACATGCATTAGGATCGGCCTTTTGCGAAAAGCGGTTTCCCTTTTGAGGGTCATGCGTTAGACCGCGCTCTCCCAGCCACCCGGCAGACACAAACAATTCAGTTCAGCAGAGCAGTCCGGTCCCCGGATGCGCGCCCTCCCATGGCGCCGATCCGCTCGCCAAAGACAATTCAGGAACAGGCCATGCGACCAGCATTCGGCGGTATCGACTTCGGCACGTCAAATTCCACCGTTGGCGTGGTCAGGAACGGCCAGCCGCGGCTGGTGGCGCTGGAGGACGGCCAGGTGACGCTGCCAAGTGCGGTGTTCTTCAATTTCGAGGACAACCGCACCTGTTACGGCCGCCACGCCATCGCCAACTACACCGACAGCATCGAAGGCCGCCTGATGCGCTCGCTGAAGAGCGTGCTCGGCAGCTCGCTTGCCCATGAAAAGACGCGCATCAAGTCGCGCTCGATCGGCTTTATGGAGATTGTCGGGCTGTTTGTGGGACATCTGAAGAAGCGGCTGGAAGGAGATGCAAAAGACACGGTCGAGAGCGTGGTGCTCGGCCGTCCGGTGCAGTTCGTCGACGACGATGCGGAGGCGGACGCCAAGGCCGAGGGCGAACTCGAACACGCGGCCCGCGCGCAAGGGTTCAAGCACATTGCCTTCCAGTTCGAGCCGATCGCCGCCGCACTCGACTACGAGCAGAAGGTGGCGAAGGAAGAACTGGCGCTGATCGTCGACATGGGCGGCGGCACGTCGGATTTTTCCATCGTGCGGGTCTCGCCGCAGCGCGCCCGCTCGCCCGACCGCAAGGACGACATCCTGGCCAGCCGCGGCATCCATATCGGCGGCACCGATTTCGACCGGCTGCTGAGCATCGCCCATGTAATGCCGCAGCTCGGCTATCTCACCCCGACCAAGGACGGCAAGCGCAATCTGCCGGCCAGCTACTTCATCGACCTGGCGACATGGCAGCGCATCAACCTGGTCTACACCGCCAGGGCGATGACGCATCTGCGCCAGATCCGCTATGAGGCCGAACGCGCCGACCTGGTCGACCGCTTCATCCATATCGTCGAGCACCGCTACGGACACGCGCTGGCCGCGCTGGTCGAGCGAGCCAAGATCAAGCTGACCGACCAAGTGTCCGCCGATGTGGCGGTCGCGCTGCCGGGGGTAAAGTTCGCCGCCGAAATCACGCGCGCTGGGCTGGAAGCAACGATTGACCGGGACATCGAGCGTGTGACCGCCACGGTGGCGCAGACCATTCAAGATGCGCAGGTGAAACCGTCCGACATCACCGCGGTGTTCCTAACCGGCGGATCGACGGCGATCCCGCTGGCCAGGCAGCAGATCCTGGCACTGGTGCCGCAAGCGTCCGTCATCGAAGGCGACATGTTCGGCTCGGTCGGGCTTGGCCTGGCGCTGGACGCTCAAAGAAAGTTCGGCTGAAGCCTTCCAAGAGCGGTTCAGCTTTTCACAGAATCGCTGATCCGCTAGCTGAAGACCGCGCCCACGGTTCGATTGGAAGAAGCAGGGTTCGGCGATCGGCCGGATACCAATGAATTCCGTGCTGGCCAAGTAGAATCACTTGACCGCCCGCCCTTGGCATGGACGAGAACCGCCGCAGTGCTGATGCTTGCGAGGCGGCGCAGGGTGTCTGAAAGGATATCAGCGCCAAGCCCCTTCCCGGTATGGCTACGTCAGACCGTGGATATCGCGATGAGCCCGTAGCGGACTTGTCCAAAACGCAAACCGCAGATCTCGCACAAATAGGCCCAATCCCGCAATCAAGTCTTATATTATTCTGCTCACAATCCAGCGATGTTGTAGCATGTCTTTTCGAGGGCAGTGAGATAACACTAGCCCGGCACAGTAACCGATGGAACCTTTCGAATGCAGGACGAGCAATGGCCGCCCGATAGTTTGATCGATATGATGATGCAGTTGAGCGATGGAGACTTCTCTGTTCTTGTTGGCGCGGTGGCGCACCGCGCTTCAATGTCAACATGGGCCGGTAGTCGCAATCACGCATTCTGGAGTGAGCTTGCAAAGCTCGGATTGTTGAAAGAGGATCCACCCATTCCCATCGAAGAACTCGCCGATGCGCGTAATTTCTCTGTCGTCAAAGGGGGTGCGCCTCGCCTCGATAAATTGCTCCGCAAACGCGTCATCTACACCATGATGCGACAATTTTTGGAGACCGAATGCGAACCATTTTCGACGAAGGTCGTTGAGCGCGTTAGGGATGCAGGAGGCGGCACTGCGGACATCATAATCTTGATGGGTGTCATCCTCACTTCTGTTCTATCGAAGAGTTTTCCGCAGCAAGATTGCGAACAGGTGATCCAAGCCGTGGCAGACCTTGCCAGGAAGCGTTTGGCTAGGAATAACTCTTAGAAGGATCCGCTGCCGCGCGCAGCAAATGCCGCGATGCCAAGGAAAATCAGAATGGCGCGCAGCGGTTTTCCTGGAATTGCTCTAGCCCGTCGGCGATGCATCCGCCTTGCCCGTCAGATGCGCCTTGAGCGCCATCTGGGCGAGGCTCGCCTGCCGGTCGCGGTGGGTGATCATGGCGAAATCGCGCTTCGGCAGGTCTAGCGGCACCGCGCGCAAACTGCCCTCGGCGACCGCGCGCGCAACGACGAGTTCTGAAATGATGGTGGCGCCGGCGCCGGCCTCGACCGCCTGCCGGATCGCCTCGTTGCTGGGCAGCACCAGGAATATCTGCAGCTCGGCGAAGGAAATCCCTTCGCGGCCGGCAATGTCCTCCAGCACCTCGCGCGTTCCCGAGCCGGCTTCGCGGATGATCCAGCGCAGTCCCCTGATGTCGGGATGCCCGCGCGACAGTTCCGCGATCTCAGGATGCGAACGCCCCACCACCAGAACCATGCGATCCACGTCGACCTTTGCACGTCGAAGAATGTCGGATTCGGTGCGGCCCTCGACCAGGCCGAAATCCGCCGTGCCGTCGAGAACATTGGTCTCGACCTGCCTGGTGTTGCCGATGGTGACGCTCAGCCTGACGGCGGGATAGGCTTCGTGGAAGGAGGCCAGGCGGCGCGGCAGCCAATAGCTGGCGATGGTCTGGCTGGCGGCGATCGACAGGCTGCCCGATATCGTCTGCGAGACATGCTCCAGCACGTTGTTGGCGGCAGCCGCCCGCTCGAGAACAGCCTTGGCCTCGGGCAGGAACCTGAGCCCGGTCTGCGCCAGCTCGATGTTGCGCCCGACACGGTTGAACAGCTGGACGCCGTGCTGTTGTTCAAGCGAGCGAATGGCGGCAGACGCCGCCGATTGGGAGATGCCCAGCAGCTCGGCCGCCTTGGTCATATGGCCGCGCTCGGCGACGGCGACGAAGATGCGCAACTGGTCCAGGGTCATGCCTGATTAAGAAGCAAATTCGATCGGAATTACAAGAGCAACTTGTTAGACAGATCGATTGCTTTGTTCTAAGTTTTTGCGCGAAATTGGAAAAAAATCGCGATCGAATCGCGAGGGTTAGAAATTGATGGGGCGGTTCAAGTCTTTGTTCGCGCATTGGACGCGTAGCCTGAGGCGGCGCGTCGCCGGCGAACGCTACCACCCTGAGCAGCACTACATGCGCGGTCCCGGACCCAAGACGAGAGCCAAGAACGCGGACCGCAAAAGCGCGCCCAGATCATGAGGCACGCAGCGCCGCGCGGCGCCAATTCCGCACCTTCGCAACGGCCGCTTGCCGACACGCGCGCGCCCGACGAGGGCGACGGCGTCGAGACATCGCCCAGCATCTCCGACAGCATCGCCAAGACCACCTGCTATATGTGCGCCTGCCGCTGCGGCATCGACGTCCACCTCAAGGACGGCAAGGTCCGCTACATCAACGGCAACAAGGACCATCCGGTCAATCGCGGCGTGCTGTGCGGCAAGGGCAGCGCCGGCATCATGCAGCATTACAGTCCGGCGCGGCTGAAGAAGCCGCTGTTGCGCAGCGGCCCGCGCGGCTCCGGGGAGTTTCGCGAAATCGAATGGGAAGAGGCGCTTTCCATCGCGACAGAGCGACTTTCGAATATCCGCCGGACCGATCCGAAGAAACTCGCCTTCTTCACCGGGCGCGACCAGTCGCAATCGCTGACCGGCTGGTGGGCGAGCCAGTTCGGCACACCGAACTTCGCCGCCCATGGCGGCTTCTGCTCGGTGAACATGGCCGCCGGCGGGCTCTACACGATCGGCGGCTCGTTCTGGGAGTTCGGCGAACCCGACTGGGACAACACCAAATACTTCATGCTGTTCGGCGTCGCCGAGGACCATGATTCCAACCCGATCAAGATCGGTCTCGGCAAGCTCAAAGCGCGCGGCGCCAAGGTGGTTTCGATCAACCCGTGCCGCACCGGCTACAACGCCATTGCCGACGACTGGATCGGCATCCGGCCCGGCACTGACGGGCTGTTCGTGTTTGCCCTCATCCATGAATTGCTGAAGGCCGGCCGCATCGATCTCGATTATTTGCTGCGCTACACCAACGCCCATGTGCTCGTCGTGCAGGAGCCTGGGGCTGCCAGTGACGGGCTGTTCGTGCGCGACGGCGACGGCAATCCGCTGGCCTGGGACAGGGTGGCGAAGACACCTGTCAGCGCCACCTATGCCGACGCGAAACCGGCGCTGACCGGCAGCTTCACAGTCGACGGCCGCCGTTGCGTGCCGGTCTTCCAGCTCATCGCCGATCGCTATCTCGAGGAGAGCTACGCGCCGGATGCGGTCGCCGAGCGCTGCGGCATCCCGGCCGACACGATCCGGCGGATCGCCGCCGAACTGGCGCATGTCGCCTTCGAGCAGACGATCGAGCTGCCGATTGCCTGGACCGACTGGGCCGGGCGCCGGCATGAAACGATCAAGGGGCGGCCGGTGTCGATGCACGCGATGCGCGGTATCTCGGCCCATTCGAACGGTTTTCACACATGCCGCGCCATCCATCTGCTGCAGGTGCTGCTCGGCACCGTGGATGTTCCCGGCGGCTTCCGCTTCAAACCGCCCTACCCGCGCTCGGCGCCGCCGGGGCCGAAGCCAGCGGGTAAGGACGTCACGCCGATGACGCCGCTCGAAGGCATGCCGCTCGGCTTCGTCTGCGGGCCGGACGACCTGCTGGTCGATGAGGTCGGCGTGCCCGTGCGCATCGACAAGGCCTATTCCTGGGATGCGCCGCTTGCCGCGCATGGGCTGATGCACACGGTCATCCGCAACGCCTGGGCCGGCGATCCCTACAGGATCGACACGCTGTTCATGTACATGTCGAACATGGCCTGGAACTCGTCGATGAACACCGTCGAGACGATGGCGATGCTGACCGACAGCGATGAAGACGGCGCCTACAAGATCCCCTTCATCATCTATTCCGACGCCTACTATTCCGAGACCGTGCCGTTCGCCGATCTGGTGCTGCCCGATACGACCTATCTCGAACGGCATGACTGCATCAGCCTGCTCGACCGGCCGATCAGCCATGCCGACGGACCGGGCGACGCCATCCGCCATCCTGTCGTCGAACCGGACCGCGACGTCAGGCCGTTCCAGACGGTGCTGATCGAACTCGGCGCGCGGCTCGGCCTGCCCGGTTTCGTTGACGAAAGCGGCGCGGCCAGGTACCGCGACTATGCCGACTACATCGTCAACCACGAACGTACGCCCGGTATCGGCCCGCTCGCCGGCTGGCGCGGCAAGGACGGGACCGCGATCGGCAGAGGCGAGGCCAATCGCGACCAGTTGCAGCGCTACATCGACAATGGCGGCTTCTGGCACCACGATTTTGCCGACGACCAGCGCTACTACAAGATGGCCAATCGCTCCTATCTCGACTTCGCCGAGAGCATGGGTTTCATCCCGAAGGCCGAGCCGATCGTTTTTCAGCTTTATTCCGAGCCGCTGCAGCGCTTTCGCCTTGCGGCACGTGGCCATGGGAGGGTGCAGCCGCCGGAAGCCGAGCGCGCACGCATCGAGACCTATATGGACCCGCTGCCGTTCTGGTACGCCCCGTTCGAAGAGGCATCCGTCGACCTCAAGAAGTATCCCCTGCACGCCCTCACCCAGCGGCCGATGCACATGTATCACTCCTGGGGCTCGCAGAACGCCTGGCTCAGACAGATCACCAGCCAGAACCGGCTGTTCGTGCACCAGCGGACAGCCGCCGGCCTCAGGCTCGTCGACGACGACTGGGTGTGGGTCGAGAGCATCAACGGCAAGGTCAAGGGACAGATCAAGCTGGTCGACGGCGTCAACGCCGACACGGTGTGGACCTGGAACGCCATCGGCAAGCGGCGCGGCAGTTGGGGGCTGAAGGACGACGCCGCCGAGAGCAACCGCGGCTTCCTGCTCAACCACATCATCGGCGACCAGACTTCTGCCGACGCCAGCGGCAAGCGCTACTCGAATTCCGACCCGGTCACCGGCCAGGCGGCATGGTTCGATCTGCGCGTACGCATCGTCAAATGCGCGGCTGAGGAAGCAGGCTTCACCGAGCCGCAGTTCGAGCGTTTTCAGCAGCCGCCGCATTTCGAGCCTGCACCGGACAAGCTCAGTTTCGGGGCCGATTTTCGCCGGGCAAGAAAGGCCGCTGAATGACCTGCCTTCCCGCTCATACCGACAAGAAGCTCGGTCTCGTCATCGATCTCGACACCTGCGTCGGTTGCCAGGCCTGCGTCACCGCGTGCAAGGAATGGAACACCGGCGGCCATATGGCGCCGCTGACCGACATCGATCCCTATGGCGGCAATGTCGACGGCGTCTGGTTCAACCGCGTGCACAGCTATGAGCACACGACGGAGATGGGCGGGCGTACGGTCAATTTCCCGCGCTCCTGCCTGCATTGCGAGACGCCGGCCTGCGTCACCGTCTGCCCGACCGGCGCCTCCTACAAGCGAGCCTCTGACGGCATCGTGCTGATCGACGAGGACAAATGCATCGGCTGCAAACTCTGTAGCTGGGCCTGCCCCTATGGCGCGCGCGAATTCGACACCGATGTCGGCGTCATGAAGAAATGCACGCTGTGCGTCGACCGTATCTACAATGATAATCTGGCTGAGGAAGACCGCGTGCCAGCCTGCGTCGCCGCTTGCCCGACCAGCGCCCGGCATTTCGGCGATCTCGGCGATCCCAAGTCGGCGGTCTCGATGCTGGTGACGGAGCGTGGCGGCGTCGACCTGATGCCGGAGATGGGCTACAAGCCGACCAACAAATATCTGCCGCCGCGCGCCCATACGGAACGCGCCGCATCGGTTCCTGCCCCGGCGCTTGAAACGGTGCGGGCCGAAGGCGGCTTCCTTGGCTGGGTCGACCGCATGCTTTCGAACTGACATCCATGCATCCTGCCTTTTCCGTTGTCTTCTTCACCACCGCTACGGGCGCCGGCTACGGCTTGCTTGCGCTGCTTGGCGTGCTGGGCGGACAGGGGTTTATCCCATCGGATTTCTGGCTCGGCGTCATCGGCATGGGGCTGGCACTTGGGCTGATATCCGCCGGACTGTTGTCGTCGGCCGGTCATCTCGGCCGACCCGAAAGGGCATGGCGGGCGTTCTCACAATGGCGCAGTTCATGGCTGTCGCGCGAAGGCGTCGCCTCGGTCGCCACCTTCGTCCCGGCGGGGCTGTTTGCCATCGGCTGGCTGTTTTCCGGCCGCACCGACGGCTGGGTGGCCGTCGCCGGGCTGCTGGCGGCCGTTGGCGCGGTGGTCACAGTCTGTACCACCGGCATGATCTATGCCTCGCTGAAGCCGATCGCGCAGTGGCACAGTCGCTATACCTTGCCCGGCTATCTCATTTTTTCGGCGATGACCGGCAGCGTGCTCTTGAATGCGCTGCTGCAAGGATTTGGCTTGGGTTCGACCATGCTTCTGGCGTTTGCGCTGCCGCTGATCTTGCTCGGTTGGGGCTGGAAGCTGGCGACATGGCGCTACAATGATCAGCTGGAAATCCCGACCAACGCCAACACCGCGACAGGGTTGGCCGGCGGCACGGTGCGGTCGCTGGAGTGGCCGCATACCGAGGAAAATTATCTGCTCAAGGAGATGGGCTTTCGCATCGCGCGCAAGCACAGCGCGCGGCTGCGCCAGGTCACGCAAGCGATGGCCTTCGCCCTGCCCGTCTTGCTGCTGGTTGCCACTTTCGCCTTGCCATGGCCGTTCGCGGCGGTGGTTTCGGTGCTCGCCGCAATGGTGCAATTCGCCGGCATGCTGGTCGAGCGCTGGCTGTTCTTCGCCGAGGCGAAGCACACGGTGACACTCTACTACGGCCGATAGGGTTCAGCCCGGCCTGAGCATCGAGCGCGAGATGGCAAAAATGCGCTCGGCGCCGAGCATGTAGGCCATCAGCGTTTCAAGGCGAAACAGGCCGGCATAGGCGCGATCGAGCACGTTGAGCGAACCGGTATAGGCGCCGAAGGCCGGCATGATCATGCGGCCGCCATCGCCGGCAAAGCAGCGCCGCCGCACCGAGCGGCCGCGCTGGACGATGCGGGCACAGGGATGCAGGTGTCCGGCGACTTCGCCTTCCACCCTCACCGCTGAAGGCTCGTGTCGAAACAGCAGCGAGCCAATGGCCAATTCGCGCACGGTCTCGCCGGGCAGGTCGGCCGGCGCATCCGGATCATGATTGCCGGCGACCCAGAACCAGTCGCGGCCTGCCATCAGCGCTTCCAGTCTTTCCCGGAAACTCGCATGCATGCGCTCGGCGCCACCGCCATCATGGAAGCTGTCGCCCAAGCTGATGACGATCGCCGGCTGATAGTCTGCAATCACCGCCTGGAGCCGCAACAAGGTCGCGCCGGTGTCGTAAGGCGGGATCAGCGTGCCGCGGCGAGCGAGCGAAGAACCCTTTTCCAGGTGCAGGTCGGACACCGCCAGCAGCCTGAGGTCCGGAAGATAGAGCACGCCACGCGGGTCGCAGACCGCGCGCTCGCCGGCGATGCCGACCATGTCGGCCTCGGCGATCAGCAATGCGCGTGCCAGCGAAAAATTCATCTCGAAACCAAACTCATCTTTGGCCCATGGCCTCCTCGACCAGATCGGCGGCTTCCATCAACAGCGATTCATTGGCGCCGCCATTCACCGATTCCTTGCCGATCTCCAGCATGATCGGCACCGCCAGCGGCGAAATCTGGTCGAGATGCTTATGCATGATTCGACCACGCACACGCGAGAGCATCTCGGCAAGTCTGCTGACATCGAGCAATCCGGACGAGGCGTCGGTGCGCGTCGCCTGCAGCAATATGTGGTCCGGCTCGTGGCTGCGCAGCACATCGTAGATCAGGTCGGCCGACACCGTCACCTGCCGACCACTCTTCTCCTGGCCGGGAAAGCGTTTCTCGATCAAACCGGCAATGACCGCGCAATTGCGGAAGGTGCGTTTCAGCATCCAGCTGTCGTTCAGCCAGGCTTCGAGATCGTCGCCCAGCATGTCCTCGTCAAACAGAGCCGCCAGCGAGGGCTTCTTCGCCTTGAACAGTGCAGCCATGTCGTCCAGCGCCCAGACGGCCAGCGAATAGTCGGTGGCGACGAAGCCGAGCGGGCGGGCGTTGGCCCGCTCCAGCCGCCGTGTCAGAAGCATGCCTAGCGTCTGGTGCGCCAGCCGGCCTTCGAAGGGATAGGCGACCATGTAGTGCCGGTTGCCGCGCGGGAAGGTCTCGACCAGCAGGTCGCCGCGTTTGGGCAGCACCGACTTTTCCTTCTGCAGGCGCAGCCAGTCTGCAACCTGTTCGGGCAAAGCCTGCCAACGGTCGCTGTCGGCCAGCATGCCGCGCACCTGGTCGGCCAGATAAGTCGACAGCGGAAACTTGCCGCCGGCATAGGACGGCACGATGATGTTGGCACTGGTGCCGTTGGAGACGACGCATTCGTTCTCGCGGATGCCTTCGAAGTGCAGCACCTTGCCGGCGAACAGGAAATTGTCGCCGGGCCGAAGCGTCTCGGCAAAATACTCCTCGATCTTGCCGAGCACCGGCCCACCGCGCCCGGCCATACCCCGCCCCTGCCTGACATAGCGCACGTTGAGCTCCGGCATCTCGACGATGGTGCCGACGTTCAGCCGGTATTGCTGGGCGATGCGCGGATTGGAGACGCGCCACAAGCCATCCTTGGTCTGGCGAATGCGGGCGTAGCGCTCGTAGTTCTTCAGCGCGTAGCCGCCGGTGGCGACAAAATCGACGACACGGTCGAACGTCTCGCGCTCCAACCCGGCATAGGGCGCAGCACTGCGCACCTCTTCGAACAAAAGATCGGCATTGAAGGGCGCGCCGCAGGCGACGCCCAGCACGTGCTGCGACAGCACGTCGAGCGCACCATTGATCAGCGGTGGCGTGTCCTGCGCGCCAAGATAATTGGCGTCGAGTGCTGCCCGGCATTCCAGCACCTCGAAGCGGTTGGCCGGGATCAGGATCGCCTTCGACGGCTCGTCCATGCGGTGGTTGGCGCGGCCGATGCGCTGCGCCAGCCGGCTGGCGCCCTTGGGCGCACCAACATGCACGACCAGGTCGACATCGCCCCAGTCAATGCCGAGATCGAGCGTCGACGTGGCGACAATGGCGCGCAGCGCGTTGTCGCCCATCGCCTTTTCGACGCGCCGGCGCTGGCCGACATCGAGCGAACCGTGATGCAAGGCGATCGGCAGCGAGTCCTCGTTGGACCGCCACAGCTCCTGGAACAGCAGCTCGGCCTGGCTGCGGGTGTTGACGAACAAAAGCGTCGTGCGATGGCGCTTGATCGCCTCATAGATTTCGGGAATGGCGTAGCGGGCCGAATGGCCGGACCACGGCACGCGCTCCTGCGAATCGAGGATGGAGATGTCGGGCTTGGCGCCGCCTGTCACGGTGATCAGCCCGGCCATGGCGCCTGCTGGATTCTGGCTGACGAGCCAGCGGCGCAATTGATCCGGCTCGGCCACCGTCGCCGACAATCCGATGGTCTGCAGGCCGGGAACAATGCTGCGCAGCCGCGCCAGCCCGAGCGCCAGCAGGTGCCCGCGCTTCGAGATCACCAGTGAATGCAGTTCATCGAGCACGACGTAGCGCAGGTCTTCGAAGAAGCGCCTGGCATCGGGTGCCGCGATCAGCAGCGCCAGTTGCTCGGGCGTGGTCAACAGGATGTCGGGCGGCACCAGTTTCTGCCGCTGGCGCTTGTGCGAGGGCGTGTCGCCGGTACGTGTCTCGATGGTGACAGGCAGGCCGATCTCTTCCACCGGCTTGCCGAGATTGCGCTCAATGTCGACGGCCAGTGCTTTCAGCGGCGAGATGTAGAGCGTGTGAATGCCACGATGCGCCTGCCCCGGTTTTCGCCTGGGGCGATTGGCCAGCTCGGTCAGCGAGGGCATGAAGCCGGCCAGCGTCTTGCCGGCGCCGGTCGGCGCGATAAGCAACACCGATTGGCCAGCTTGCGCCCTTGCCAGCAATTCGACCTGATGGGCGCGCGGCGACCAGCCCTTTTCCCCGAACCATCTGATGAACGGCTCGGGCAGGGCCACGGCGGCATTCTGTTCGGCAAGGCGCGGCTGCTCTGTCACCCGCAAGACGTAGCGCGACGGCGTGCAATCGCCAAGCAGAATCGGAACAAAAGGTGATCGGAGAGCACCCCTCGCCCCGTTTACGGGGGAGGATGCCGGCAGGCAGGTGAGGGGCAGCGCGAACTTTTGAATCGTTAGCGCCGCCCCTCATCCGCCCTTCGGGCGTTCGTCGTTCGAAAAGCCAAGCAATTGGCTTCTAGCCCGCTGCGCGAACCACTCCTCACCTCCCCGTAAACGGGGCGAAGGAAGAGGCGCTACGGCCTGCGAAACCCGGTCGGGGCACCATAGAGATAGCCGATGCGGGCGATCGCCTCTTTCAGCCCTTCGCGCGACACCAGCATGGTGTGGCCGTTGGCGTGGATCATCGTCTCGGCGTCGGTCATGACAGCGACGTGACCTTTCCAGAACACCAGGTCGCCGCGCTGCAGACCGGCAAAATCCGGGCCGGGATCGAGCGGCTGGCCGAGGTTTGCTGCCTGCATATCGGAATCGCGCAGCACGTTTCTGCCGGCCATGCGCATCGCCAGCTGGACGAGACCGGAACAGTCGATGCCGAAGCCTGAGGTGCCGCCCCAGAGATAGGGTGTGCCGAGAAACATCTCGGCAATGGCGACATAGTCGGCGGCGGCTTCACCGACAGGCTGCAGATGGCCTGCGATCAACGCCTCGCCGGAAGATAGGACGGCATAGTGTGTGCCGCGTGTTTCTGCAGCACCGGTCACGGTCACCGTCGATCCCATCGACAGTTGTCCGCTCAGCGGAAACCGCAGATCCGGACCGGGATAGAGGAAGGTGCGCGGTACCGAAACAATGTGGGTCGGCGCATGGTCGCGCCCGCCCAGTATGGTATCTGCGATATAGCCGACATAGCCGTCGCGCTCGGCCTGGATCCAGGCCCAGCCCTCGGCGACATCGAAAACGAGGACGTCGTCGCCTAACAGAAGTTGCGTGTTGACGCCGGCATCGGGGCGCGGCGCCTTGCGGACATCGGCCACGGAGGCGGCAATGCGCGCCGGCCGGCCGGCGACAAAACGGTCCGCGGTGACCTCGCCCTTCAGCCGTGCATCGGCGAGATCGGAACGGAAGGCGTGAAGGCGGGCATCCCTGGCGGTCAAATCGGCAACTCTGTCAGATTGGGTCGGTCAGATAGGCAGTTCGTGGGCTCGGGCGATGATACCATCGCCGAAGCGCTCGACAAAGAGCGCGCCCTCGACGGTGCGCTTGACCAGCACGTTGCGCTTGTCGAGTTCGTCGCGGTGGCGCGACACCAGCTTTAGCGCGCCCAACGTATCGAGCGCGCGGGTGATGACCGGCTTGGTGACGTTGAGCCGGGCGGCGAGCCCGCGCACCGTATGCGGCGGCGGGTCGAGATAGATGGTGAACAGGATGGCCGTCTGGCGCATGGTGAGGTCAGGCGCGTCGTCGCGCACCTGCGACAGCATCACCTGCTGCCACAGTCGCAAGGCCTGGCTCGGGCGCATGGAAATCGACATCCGTCCAGCATGACGGCAAATTGTTTCGGTTCCGTTTCAGTCGCAGGCTCTTCTTGTTGAACCATGATCTTGTCCGAAAACCGGCTCCCACTTTTCGGGATCATGGTTAGCCAAAGCGTTTCGAGACAATCCGCTCCAGCGCGCGGATGGCTTGCGCCTCGCCACCTGCCGGACCATACGGGCGATCGGACGGGTTCCAGGCGAAGATGTCGAAATGCGCCCAGGCCGTGGTCCTTTCGACGAAACGCTTGAGGAAAAGTGCCGCCGTTATCGAGCCGGCAAAACCGTCCGTGGTGACATTGTTGATGTCGGCGATCTTCGACGACAGTTTTGCGTCATAGGGCCGCCACAGCGGCATGCGCCACAGCGGATCCTCGACCGCGACCGAAGCCGCCGCCAGGTCCGAAGCCAGCTTCTCGTCATCGGTGTAGAAGGGCGGCAGGTCGGGTCCGAGCGCGACACGGGCTGCCCCGGTCAGCGTCGCCATGTCGATGAGCAGCTGCGGCTCATCGTCGTCGGCCAGCGCCAGGGCATCCGCCAGCACCAGCCGCCCCTCGGCGTCCGTGTTGCCGATCTCGACGGTGATGCCCTTGCGGCTGGTCAGCACATCGCCGGGCCGAAAAGCGTTGCCGGCAATCGAATTCTCGACCGCGGGGATGAGCACGCGCAGCCGGACCTTCAGCCCGGCAGCCATGATCATGGAAGCGAGGCCAAGGACGTTGGCGGCGCCGCCCATATCCTTCTTCATCAACAGCATGCCCGATGACGGCTTGATGTCGAGGCCGCCAGTGTCGAAGCAGACGCCCTTGCCGACCAGCGTCAGCTTCGGCGCGTTGTTCGGTCCCCATGTCATGTCGATCAGGCGTGGCGCACCGGTCGAGGCGCGGCCGACCGCATGGATCATCGGAAAATTCTGCTTGAGCAATTCGTCGCCCGTGATCACCTGAACGTCGGCCTTGTGCGTCGCGGCCAGGCTTCGCACCGCCTTCTCCAGCTCGTCCGGCCCCATGTCGCTGGTCGGCGTGTTGACCAGATCGCGGGTCAGGAAAACACCCTCGGCGGTGCGGCGAACACGCGCCGCATCGACACCGGAGGGCAGCGCGAAGCGCAGCGCCTTGCCTGGCTTCTTGCCGTAGCGGGTAAAGACATAGCCGCCGAGCACCAGCGCGATGGCGGTAAGTTCCGGCTCAGCCGGGGCGGTGGCAAAATACCAGTCGCCTTCCGGCAGGGCTCGTGCCAGCGCGCCGACGGCAAGCGCGCCCTCGTCATCGCCGACACCGAACAGTGCACCAGCAACAGCGCCGTTTTCACCAGGCATGACAAGCGTCCTGCCGGCCTCGCCGGAAAAGCCGTTGGCGCCGGCCCAGGCGATCGCGGACGGCGCTAGGCCCGCCGCATCCAGGCCGCCCTTGGCGACCAGATGGATCGGCAATGCGGCCTTCGGTTTCGTTTCGACGAGTTCGACAGGCATTCGATGTTCTCCGCGCGCGGCTTTTCGAGTCGGCGTTTCTTAACCGTCCGTTAGGGTTAACAGAATATTTCTGCGGGAGGGAAGATGGTCAGGCAATGGCCACGCATATGAATGGAGACCCAGGTGCCCATGCCGATCAACCGCACAACGAACGCCACGGGAAAACGGCTGATCACCACGGCATTCATGATGGCACTTGCGGCCGGCATCGCCGGGTGCGGCACCAGCAAGTTCACGACCGGCTCCATCGGACGCACCAGCGGCAAGCCGCTGGAAACCATGTCGGCGGGCGAACTGCACACCGCCACGACCGCGCTCGGCGAATCATATGCCCGAAACCCCGACGACAAGCGCATAGCGACAAATTATGCGGCGGCATTGCAGATGGACGGCGACGCCGACCAGTCACTCGCCGTGATGCGCAAGCTGGCGATCGCGCTGCCGAAAGATCGCAGCGTGCTTGCCGCCTATGGCAAGGCGCTCGCCGCCAACGGCCAGTTCGAGCAGGCGCTCGACGCCGTGCGCCGCGCGCAGACGCCGGAATATCCGGACTGGCGGCTGGTGTCGGCGGAAGCCGCCATTCTCGACCAGCTCGGCCAGAAAGACGAAGCGCGCCAGGATTACCGCAAGGCGCTCGACCTCAAGCCGAACGAACCCTCGATCCTTTCCAATCTCGGCATGTCCTACGTGCTGGAGGGCGACCTTCGCACGGCCGAGACCTATATGCGCTCGGCCGCCCAGCAGCCGAACGCCGACAGCCGCGTGCGCCAGAACCTGGCGCTGGTCGTTGGCCTGCAGGGCCGCTTCGACGAGGCCGAGAAGATCGCTTCGCAGGAGCTGTCGCCCGATCAGGCGCAAGCCAACGTCGCCTACCTTCGCCAGATGCTCGCCCAGCAGAATGCCTGGAGCCAGCTGAAAGACCAGGACAAGACAAAACCGGCGACCAACTGAGCGGACGACGTTCGCAGCAGCCGGCCAACCGCGCCGACAATCAACGCTGAAATGCAAAAAGCCGCGCGGCATCCAGCAGCGCGGCTTTATGTTGATTTCATTGCTTCGTAGATTTCGATGACACCTACTCGCTGGACTTGTGCTGGTCGCCGAAGATGCCACGCTGGCTTACCTGCATGCCGGCGGGTCCCAGAATGATGGCGAAAAGCACCGGCAGGAAGAACAGGATCATCGGCACGGTCAGCTTCGGCGGCAGGGCCGCGGCCTTCTTCTCGGCCGCGTTCATGCGCATGTCGCGGCTTTCGGCGGCAAGCACGCGCAGCGCGTGCGCCACCGGCGTGCCGTAGCGCTCGGCCTGGACCAGCGCCTGGGTCACCGACTTCACCGATTCCAGACCGGCGCGGTTTGCCAGGTTTTCGTAGGCCTGCTTGCGTTCCTGCAGATAGGAGAGCTCGGCGTTGGTGAGGATGAATTCTTCCGCCAGCGCCACCGACTGGGCGCCGATCTCGTCGGCAACCTTGTGAAGCGCCGCCTCCACCGACATGCCTGATTCAACGCAGATCAGCATCAGGTCGAGCGCGTCCGGCCACGCCATCTGGATCGACTGCTTGCGCTTGGCAGCGCGATTGTTGACGTAAAGGATCGGCGCATAGAAGCCGCCATAGGCGACGAGAATGCAGACGAACACTTTCACGAAAGCCGGCCGATCCGGCAGCCCGCCAAGCACGAACAGGTAGACGGCAGCCAGACCGAAGCCGACAAAGGGCAGGATCAGGCGGAAGAAAAGGAAGCGCGTCAGCGGGTTCTGTCCGCGAAAGCCCGCCACCTTGAGCTTCTGCAGCGTCCCCTCGTCAGCCAGGGCGCGCCTCAGATCCAGCCGGTCGACGATGTTGCGCATGCCGATCGATTGCTCCTCGCGCAAACCCTTGCGGCGGCGATCGGCTTCGTTGGCAAGCCGCGCGCGTTGTTTTGCACGCAATTCATCGCGCTCGAGCGCCACCGATTTCATGCGCGCCTTGAGCTGATTGCCGCTAAGGGCGGGCAGCAGCGTGAAGACGGTCGCAAACACCGCGATGCCGACCAGCAAGGCGATCAGGAAGGCGGGGTCGGTAAGGGATTTGACGACTTGGTCGGTCATTGGCGCGAAATCCTAGACTTCGAAGTTCATCATCTTGCGCATCACCAGGATGCCAATCGACATCCAGACTCCGGCGCAGCCGAGGATCAGATTGCCGGTGCTGGTGGTAAACAGTGGCATGATGTAGTTCGGGCTCGACAGGTAGACGAGAAGCGCGACGACGAAGGGCAGCGCGCCGATGATGACGGCGGAGGCCTTTGCTTCCATCGACAACGCCTGAACCTTGGCCTTCATCTTCTTGCGGTCGCGCAGCACGCGCGAAAGATTGCCCAGCGCCTCGGAGAGATTGCCGCCGGCCTGAGACTGGATCTGGATGACGATGCCGAAGAAACTTGCCTCGGTGCACGGCATCGTTTCGGCCATGCGCAAGGTGGCATCGGGGATCGACAGGCCCATTTGCTGGGAATCGACGATACGACGGAACTCGGTCCTGACCGGCTCGGGAGATTCGTTGGCGATCAGGCGAACGGCGTCGTTCAGCGGCAGGCCGGATTTGACCGCACGCACGATGATGTCGAGGGCGTTCGGAAATTCGTTGAGAAAAGCCTTGACCCGGCGCGCGCGGCGAAACGAAACGAACCAGCGCGGCAGGCCGAGCGCTCCGGCCAGCAACGCACCTGGCAAGGTCAGCATCGGCGCACCGGCGTAATAGGCAAGAGCCGTGAGCACGATGCCGCAGACAGCGGAGTAGATGTAAAAGCGCTCCATGGAAACCTGCATGCCGGCCTGACGGATCTGGGCCTTCAGCGGCGGTTTCTTGACGATACGGTCCTTGGATTTCTGCTTTTGGTCGAGATTCTTCAGCGAATCCTGAACGGTTTTCTTCCGCTTGACCGCTTCGGCGGCACGATCGCGCGAAGCCTTGACGACGGAACGATCGGTCTCGGCGGTCTTGATCGTCTCAAGCCGCTTGCCGACCTGCTTCTCATTGCTGATGCGGGTGAACAGGAAAGCATAGGCGACCGCGCCGGCGCTGAAGCCGGCGAGCACGATGAATGCCAGTACGGTGCCGTCAATTCCGAACATTGATCAGAGCCCCCACGCCTCCAGTTGCATCAGTCAGCGCGCTTCTCCATGGACTCGAGCGCAGCGGCGAGGCGCTGTTCCTCGCCATAGTAGCGCGCGCGATCCCAGAAATGCGGGCGGCCGATGCCGGTCGATACATGCTCGCCCAGCAGCCTGCCATTCGCGTCTTCGCCCTTGATGTTATAGAGCACGATATCCTGCGTGATGATGACGTCGCCTTCCATGCCGATCACCTCGGTGATGTGGGTGATGCGGCGCGACCCGTCGCGAAGGCGTGCTGCCTGGATGATGACGTCGATGGAACCGACGACGATCTCGCGCACGGTCTTTTGCGGCAGCGAGAAGCCGCCCATGGCGATCATCGATTCGATACGGTTCAGGCATTCGCGCGGGCTGTTCGAGTGGATCGTTCCCATCGAGCCGTCGTGACCGGTGTTCATCGCCTGCAGAAGGTCGAAGACTTCCGGTCCGCGCACTTCGCCGACGATGATGCGCTCGGGCCGCATGCGCAGACAGTTCTTGACCAGGTCGCGCATGGTCACCTCGCCCTCGCCCTCGAGGTTGGGCGGGCGGGTTTCGAGACGAACGACATGCGGCTGCTGCAATTGCAACTCGGCCGAGTCTTCGCAGGTGATGACGCGTTCCTCGCGGTCGATATAGTTGGTCAGGCAGTTGAGCAGCGTCGTTTTGCCCGAGCCGGTACCGCCCGAGATGACGATGTTGCAGCGGACACGGCCGATGATCTTGAGAATCTCGGCGCCTGCCGGCGAGATGGCGCCGAACTTGACCAGCTGGTCGAGCGTCAGCTTGTCCTTCTTGAACTTGCGGATGGTGAGCGCGGTGCCGTCGATGGAGAGCGGCGGCGCGATGACGTTGACGCGGGAACCATCGGGAAGGCGCGCATCGCAGATCGGACTCGATTCATCGACGCGGCGGCCAACCTGGCTGACGATGCGCTGACAGATGTTGAGAAGTTGCTGATTGTCGCGGAAGCGGATGCCGGTCTGTTCGACCTTGCCGTTGACTTCGATGTAGACGTTCTTGGAGCCGTTGACCATGATGTCGGCGATGTCGTCGCGGGCAAGCAATGGCTCCAACGGCCCATAGCCAAGCACGTCGTTGCAGATGTCCTCGAGCAGTTCTTCCTGCTCGGCGATCGACATCGCGAAATTCTTGATCGCAATGATGTCGTTGACGATGTCGCGGATTTCCTCGCGCGCGCTCTCAGGGTCGAGCTTGGCAAGCTGCGACAGATCGATGGTGTCGATGAGCGCGGAAAAAACCTGGCTCTTGGTGTCGTAGTAGGTTTCGCTTTTTTCGCGCTGGACCCTTTTCGGCTCCGGCGCCAGCGGCGGCGCCTCGACCGCGCGGCGCGCCGGCGGCGCGGCAGCCTGGGGCGTTGCCGCAGGCCGGGCCAGAACCGCCGTTTCCGCAGTTGCAGCCGCCGGTGCTGCAGGGGCAGGTGCCGGTGCTGGCTGGCGGAACTCCGGGGCGAACCGGTTGCCGTCGTCAGAGCCTCTTTTACCAAACATGATCGACTACCAATTCCGCTTAAGGAGCGTCACTTCTTGTTGCGCGAGAGTTTGCCGAGGAGACTACCGAGGCCGGCTTTCTTCTTCGCCTTGATTTCGCTGCGCCCGGTCAGCACATGCGCGATTTCGTTGATCATGCCGACGACCGGACTCTTGGCGTCCATCTCGCCCAGCATGCGCCCGTTGTTGGCCGCGTTGCCGAACAGCAGTGGATCAAAAGCGATGACCGACATCGGCGAGATGCCAAGCGGTTCGGCGAAATCGGCCGATGCAATCTCGGGCCGCTTCGGCACGCCTGCCTGGTTGATGATCAGCTTGGGCGGCGCGTCGTTCGGGCGAAGCCGTTTCAGCATGTCGACCATGTTCTTGGTGTTACGCAGATTGGCCAGCTCCGGGGTTGCCGTGATGACGATCTCGTCGGCCTTGATCAGGGTGTTCTTGGTCCAGCCGGTCCAGACGTGAGGGACATCGAGCACCAGCAGCGGCACACTGCGCTGGGCCACGTCGATGAGCTGGGCGAAGGCGTCGGGATCAAAATCGTAGACCCGTTCCAGCGTGGAGGGTGCTGCAAGCAGCGACAGATGTTCGGAGCACTGCGCGAGCAGCCGGTCGAGATAGACTTCATCGACGCGTTCGGGCGAAAACACCGCCTCGGCGATGCCTTGTGCCGGATCCTGATCGAAATTGATGTTGGCCGTGCCGAAAGCCAGGTCGAGATCGGCGACGACCACTTCGGACTTGAACAGCGACGACATCGCCCAGGCCACATTATGGGCAATGGTCGACGAGCCGACGCCGCCCTTGGCCCCGACGAATGCGATCGAGCGGCCGATCGGCTCGGCTTCCGGATCGACGAAGATCGATGAGACCACGCTGACGATGTCGGCCATCGACACCGGTGCGATGACATATTCGGAAATGCCGGAGCGGATAAGTTCGCGATAAAGGCCGATATCATTATAGTGGCCGATCACCACAACCTTCGATGTCGGATCGCAATATTCGGAGAGCTGGGCGAGCTGCTCCAGCAATTGTTTGGGCTCGCTGCGCGATTCCAGAAGGATCAGGTTCGGCGTCGGCGCAGAGTGGTAGAACTCGACCGCAGTGGCGACGCCGCCCATATGGACCTTTAGATGCGCCTTCGCCATGCGGCGATCCTCGCCGGCGCGTTCGATGGGATTGGCGACACCCTCGGTCTCGCAAAAAGCCTGGATCGAGATGCGCGGGATCGGCCGCAGCGCCTGCATCGCGGCGATGTCCTGTTGCGACGTGTCGCCGCTGTCGGATGGGGTCTCGTAGGCCAGATTGCTCATGTCCGCGTGCTCCAGACTGCGATCGATCAATAGTCGACTTCTGTTGTGGGGACCGGTGAGAAGAATGGGGCCTTTCGATATCCGTCGATGACGATCCCACGCCTCTCAGCGTCGATGGGCGTCTGCTTGCGCGGCCCAAGCAGGTCGGCCGGATTGGCCATCTGGGCGGCGAGGTTGTTCTGATACGAGCAGCCGTAATCGGCATAGTGCTTGTTTTCCGACGACTGCAGCATGTCCTCGGGCCAGCGCCCGCATTTGTCGGTCTGGGCTTTCGTCGAGATATAGGCGACACGGACCGGGGCCGAGGCTTCGACGGAAGCGGACTGATAAGTGGTCATGACGATCCGGTTGCGGTTGATGCCGCTGGCGACCGCCAGCCTGGCGAAGTCGCGTCCAGCCGCCGTCGCCGCGATCTCGTTGGCAGAGCCAACCGGAACTGCGATCGTCAGCGATGGGGCGGCGCTCTTGTCGTAGCCGTCCAGGAAACCCAGAAGCGTGGCGCGCTGGAAGCCGGTCATGCCGCGATCGCCGGCGCCGACCGGAAGGTCGATCTTCTCGTTCTTCTCCGCGATGACGATCGGGTGCGTGGTGCGATAGTCGTCCGGAATTGCACCAACCGTGATGCTGTCGCGTCTGAGATTGGCGCAACCGGCAAGCGACGCCGCGACCGCGATCGCCAGGATCGGGATAGCCGACCGGCAGATGCGCTCGCGGCTGGATCGTACCGTGGCGGCGATCGTCGTTGCCTTTGATGCTGACTGAGACATGTCCGCTTCCCCGCTTACTTGTAGATGAAGCCGACAACGCCGTGATAACGGCCGTTGGGCTTGTCGGTCTGCATGGTGCCGTAGACGCGATTGACGCGGCCGAGGAACATGCCGGCGCCATCACTCGGCGCATTGAAATTATCGTCCGGCTTGGCCAGATCGTTGCGGGCCACCGGTCGCGCCAGATAGGGCGTGATGATGACGACGAGTTCGCTTTCGTTGCGTATGAAATCCTTGCTGCGGAAGAGTGTGCCAAGCACCGGTATCTTGCCGAGGCCCGGTAGTCCCGATACAGCCTGACGAACGTCGTCACGGACCAATCCGGCAATCATCATCGAACCGCCGGAGGGTAACTCGACCGTCGTGTCGGCAAGTCTCTTGCGGATCGAAAGCAGGCTGGTTCCGGGCAAGCCCCCGCTGGCTTCAAGCGTGGAGGCGCCTTCGGTGGTCGGCTCCGAGACCGACGTCCTGACCTTGAGACTGATGCGGCCAGCCGACAACACCACGGGCTGAAACTCGAGGCCAATGCCATATTCGATTTTCGTGTTCGTGTATGTGACAGGTCCCGTGCCTGTACGTTGGGTGATGAGGTTGTACTGGCCGCCTGCCTTGAACGTTGCCTTCTCGCCCGAGACCGCCGTAAGTGTCGGTTCCGCCAGCGTCTTCATGACGCCGCTTTGTTCCATTGCATTGATGTAGGCTTGAAGCCCGTTGCCGCCGGCACTGCCCAACGCCATGTTGGAAAGCTGCGAAATCGGTTTGCCCAGCCCGAAAGGCGGCGAACTTATCGCGCCGGCGCTGATGCCGTTGATGCTGCCGTTGCCGATCAGATTGACGCCGAGCTGCTTCATGACCGAGCGGCTGACTTCGGCGACCGTAACTTTCAGCGTCACCTGATCGTCGCCGATGATCTGCAGCAGGTTGACGATCTTGCTGACACGACGCTCGGCATCCGGATTGTTGATGTCGACGCCGCCATTGGCCGAACCACCGGCCGCCGTCTGTGAATACTGTCCGGTGGTCGCCTCGCCGCCGGATACGAAGATGGTCGCGAGATCGACGGCGCGCTTGGCGTCCAGCGGCGTGTCGACGGTTCCGGTCAGAACGACGTTGTCGTTCAGCAACTCGACCTTGATCTGCGCCGTCGGAAGGAAACGCCTGAGGTAGTCTTCCAGGCCGGCGACGTCGCGTTCGACGGCCAGATCCAGGCTGACGATCTGTTCGCCATTGGGGCCAAAGACGAAGATGTTGGTCTCGCCAACGGACTTGCCGAACAGATAGATGCGCCTTGCTGTGCGGGTCACCGCATCGGCGACCGCCGGATTGGCAACCAGGATGTCATAGGCATCACTCGGCAGGTCGATGACCACCGACTTGTTGAGGCCAAGCTTGACACGCTGGGTGGCGGTCGAAGCCGATACCTGGGCATTCTTGCCGGCGGCCTTCGCCTCGACGAGGCCATGCGCATTGGTTCCGATGAGAAACAGGCCGATTGCCGCTGCCATCATGACCGGCAGTTTACTGTTTAGCCTCATTTCCTTGCCCCCACTTCGGAAACTTCGCCCGACTTGATCAACCGCACCGTTCCGCGCCGTCCATTGCCGGAAACGAGGTAGTCGGCCTCATCCGAGATCTTTTCCTGGTTGTCCGTGATCGACCGCAGCGCCAGGGTCAGGCGATCTGCCATCTGCTGGGCGACGGTGATGATCTCCGCCTGCTGCGGCGTCAGCTCCAGCGTGGCGGTCTGGCCGACCCTGGTCTTCTTGCCTTCCTCGTCCTCCTGGATGGTCTGATCGATCGCCAGGACGCGGATGTTCTTGAGGATGGTCTCGGTCGTAAACCCACTGCCGCCGCTAACATCGGACCTGCGGGTCATAATGACGTCGACAAAATCGTTGGGAAGAATGAAGCCGCCTGCCGAAGTGTCGGCCGAGATCGCCGTAGCGACGGCACGCATGCCGCTGGGCAGGATCGACGACATGAAGCTTTGCCCCTCGCCGATCAGCTTGGAGCGCCGCAGCGGTTCGCCAGTGTACATCGCCACGCGGGCGACGGAGCTTTTCAGCTTCTCCAGCGCCTCGGGCTCGGCAGCGCGGGTGATGAAGTTTGCATTGATGCCGTTGGCCGGCCAGGACTCCCAGTCGATGTTGTTCTCAAGCTGGCTGCCCATCGCAACGTCGCCGGAAAGGACGAGCACATCCTGCAACGCGATCGCCGGCGCCTGGGGGGCGCCGACAATGACCTGAGGCGGCGGAGCCGCCACCATGTTTTTCGCAACATATCCTGCGCCACCTGCCGCGGCCACCGCCACGCTCAGAATGATCAGTCGGGATGCTGGCATCTGTCCGAACCCTCGCCTTTTTGGCAAACCACCTGGCCAGGCCGGACTTTGCAGCCGCAATCGTCAAAACAAGGTTAATGCAGTGCTTACGATCGTGATTAATTTAAGGTTTACATAAATTAGACGGAACCGGTTCCCACAAACGGAAAGGGCGGCCAGGCCGCCCCTCTCCAAGCCAATATTTCAAGCCTCACCAGGTCGGGAAAATTACGCGGCCAACCTTGCCAGCGCCCACACCATCAATGGCGAATCGGGATAGGCAATCAGCCCGCCTATGCCGAGCGCGATGCCATAAGGGACGCCGCCCGCGTCGTCGGCGAAGTGGCGCAGGAACGCATTGTGGCTGGTATAGGTCGCCAGCGGCGATTTCCGATAGACGAGGATGGCGAGCGTCAGCAGGCCGCCTATGAAGGTCGAAAAGACGAGGTATTCGACAAGGTGGATGTTGAGTCCCATCCAAACGGCAGTGGCCGCCAGCAGCTTGGCGTCGCCGCCGCCCATGCCGCCGAGCGCAAACAGACCGAATGTCACTGCCAGCACCAGACCACCGGCGGCGAAATGCCAGCCATAGGTTGCCCAGTCCATACCCGTCAGTGGCGCAACCAGGGCAAAAACGGCCAAAAGCAGGACCGGCACGCGATTGGCGATCGTCATCGACAGCGTGTCGGAGATCGCGGCAAAAAGCATGCAAAACGGAAAGACAACGAAAATCAGAGCTTCAAGCATGGGCGCGGCGCCTATGGTGAAATTGTACCTGGCCTCAGTCTAGGCAGGCTCGATTAACGATTGATGATGCCAAGAATTCAAAGTGGTTCATAACACGGAATAAGGGCCGCCAATGAGGCGGCCCTTATTATGAAATAACGACCAGATATGGTTAGTTAGAGTTATTCACCGCCGAAGCGATGGCCGTGAACTTGTTGTTCAGGGCGTTGCCGAGCGAGCCAGCGCCGACCATGATGGCGAGCGCGATGAGAGCGGCGATCAGACCGTATTCGATGGCGGTCGCGCCGGATTCGTCCTTCACAAAACGTGCGATGAGATTAGACATTAGAGAGCTCCTACTCCACGTGGTTACAGCACTTCCGTCAACTTCTGTGGTGGTTGATCGGATGCTGCCAATCTAGGGAGAAGCTCTTTCGATCGGCTTAAGAAACAGGATTACCGATTCCTTTCCGGTATCCAACAGCTTGCGTGGTTAACCGTGAGCTAAATATCGAATGATGGTCTGAGCGCAGGAAAAAGGGCGCGAAAGGCGCGACTGCGCGGTTGTCGGAAAGCTGCCTGCTTTATTAAATGCGAACAGGTCGATGCAGGCGCCACCGCGCCGGTCGTCGACTTAACCGTTGGTTCACCAATCTCGTTCATATTCCATTGAACAGTTTGCTGCCGTGGGAGCGCCTCAATGACCGGGTCGAGATCGTTGTTTCTGATTGCCGCGCTTCTCGTTGCGCCGGTTTTCATCGTGCCCGCCAAGGCTGGAGCCGGCATTGAAGTCACCATGAACCAGGCGAAGATCGTCAAATTGACGCGCGCCGCCGACACGATCGTTGTCGGCAATCCGGCAATCGCCGACGCCGCCGTACAGGATGCATCGACGATCGTGTTGACCGGCAAGGGATTCGGCGTCACCAACCTGGTTGTTCTCGACCAGGACGGCAGCCCGATCATCGACGAGCAGGTCACCGTGGTGCGGCAGGCCGCGTCATCGGTGCGTATCTACAGACGTGCCCAGATACAAACAATGTCCTGCACGCCCTACTGCGAGAGCTCTTTCAAGAGTGACGCCGAGAAAAACTCCGAAGCCGAGATGAGCGCCGGCCAGTAGGCGATCAGGGCCATCTGCTCTTCCCGGCAACCGCCTCTCTTGCTGAACATGCCGCTGCGGTTAGCGGGCGGTTAACGCCATCTCGCAGAATTTAGCGGTCATCCAAACCGGACCTCAATGGGTTTTCGCTAGTGTTCCGGCCGATACCGCATCAGGATTGGCAGGGACGGGAATGAGCTGGGACCCAAAACCCAAAATCGGCAAGGGCAAGGCAGGGCGGACGCGCTTCCCCCGGCGCTTCCTTGGTGATCGACGCGGCAGCACGGCAGTCGAATTTGCGATGCTTGCTTTGCCGTTTGCGCTTCTCGTCTTCGCCATCCTTGAGAGCTGCATCTCATTTGGCGGGCAAGAAGTGATGACCAACATCACCGACGATATCGCCCGTCAACTGCGTACTGGCCAGCTAAGACAGGTCGACGTGGCGGGAAACAAGCTGAAGGACATGATCTGCGCCAGACTGGAGATTATTGTTGCCAAGAATTGCCCCGGTTTGCTGGTGGATCTGCGGGCGTTCCCGACTTTTGACGACGCGGCCAAGGCTGGCTTCAAGATTTCAGGCGCGGACATTGTACTGACCGGCACGACGGACACGACTTTTCAGGTCCAGACAGGCTTGGCGGAATCGAAGAACATGCTGCGGGTTTTTTACAAATGGCCGGTCATGACAGATTTCATGGCCAGTTCGATGGCCAATATACAAGGCGGAAAAACGCTGCATTTCGCATCGGTGACCTGGCAAAACGAGCCGTTCAACAACTGAAACCTGCGCTGCTGCGTCAGCAAAAGAGGGTAGAAGCATGTATCGTGCGGGGGCGCATTCGCGGATTTCACTCATATGGAAGAGAGCGATGCGGTTTTTTCCCGATCGCCGCGGTGTCGCGGCCGTCGAGTTTGCCCTGATCGTGCCACTTCTGTTTGTCATGTATTTCGTGACCATGGAGGCCTCGCAGGGTTTCGAAACCAGCAAGAAGGTCAGCCGCATCAGTTCCATGGTGGGTGACCTCGTTGCGCAGCAGACGTCGGTCGTCAAGGCAGATCTCACCGCCATCATGAAGATCGGCAATTCCACGCTTCGGCCCTACAATCGCTCAGTCCCCGATATCTTCATCACTGCAATACAGATCTCCACCGATCCGACGCCGAAGGTGCAGGTGGCGTGGTCGTGGAAAGTGGTCAATGGCACCTACAGCGTCGACGCCGCCAAGGACAGCACCACGACCGTTCCGTCGACGGTCAAGATCGCTGGAACCTTCCTTATTCGCGTTCAAACCACTCTCGCATACAAGCCGATGGTCACCTGGTCGCAAGACAGCGAAAAACGGGTTGGATTGACCTCGGCCTTCGACAACATAAAGATGAGTGAAACCTTTTATTTCAGCCCCCGCCGAGCCCTGACGATCCCATGCAGCGACTGCTGAAACAATTTCGATCGCACGGCTTGCTTCAAACGCGCGACGCGCTCTTTCGAAATGACGAGCCCTGAAGCGGACCTTCGGCTCGGGGTCAATGGCCTACTGACCGTCGTTTGACACCAGGTGCACGATGGCTGCGGCCATCGCATAATCCTGCAGACCGGCGACGATGAACCCTCCGGAATGTTTCGTTTCCAGGAGATCGTAGATATCCGGCGACAGCGATTTGAGATTGATGAGGAAGACGGTGAGCCGACGCTTGGCCTCGGGGTCAAGGTCGCTGCGGACGGCATGGGGGCCGTATCGCAACAAGCCGGACGTCCATATGACCTGCAGCGCTGCCTGTGAAATCCCCGCCGCCTCCAGTCTCGTCATGGTGCCATCCGGGTCAGCCGGCTGGCTGCCGGGTATGGTCGGCTGGCCGACCGCCGTGGCGGTCTCCCAGCCAAACAGGGCATCGGCCTGGCCGTCGACCAGCATCGCTTCGGCAGCAGCAGCCGAATCAGCATGGGTCAGAAACGGCGCATCTTCGGTGATCCCGACACCTTCGGCCGTCAGCCCGGCAAGCGGCAAAAGGGAACCGCCAATGCTGTCCGCGGGCGCCATGGCGATCCGGTGATCCTTCATCGCGGCCAGATCGGCAACCTTGCCGTCCCGCGTCAGCAGGACGGAGCGGATACCGATGGCGCCGTCGGCATCGACCGGTGCGACGAGCGGTTCGACGCAGCCGCAGCGCTGCGAGGCGGTGGCGTAGGCGGTCGCCGAATAGACGGCGTATTCGATACGGGCATTGGCCTGTGCCTCGATCAGCGCAGCATAGTCACGGGCAACGACGAATTCGACCTTCATGCCAAGCGCCTTGGTATAGGCGTCCGTCAACAGCGCCAGACCCGGAACGGTGTTGCTGGCACCGGGTTCGGCGACGATGCCGATGCGGAACGTGCCGATGTCATCGCGCCAGTCGGCACGTGCGGCATTCGGCCAGGCGGCGCCGAGCAGCGCCAGGACGGCCGCGAACGCCTTCCCGGCAGGCTTCTTGCTGAAATCCGCCGCCCGTCTCATCGATCCATGCCCATGCCGCCGTTTGGCCACGTCCCGACTATCGTGCCAAGCCGTTGCCGTTTGGTTTCCGAATTGCCAATGGCGGTGCGGAACCCTATGTCTGGGCCGACAGACAGGCAACGATGAATCCTCCAATGGCGCGCGCTTTCCTCTTCGTTCTCGATTCTTTCGGTATCGGCGGCGCGGCCGATGCCGAAGCCTATGGCGACGCCGGCTCCAACACATTCGGACATATCGCCGAAGCCTGCGCGCAAGGCGGTGGCGACCGCGAGGGCCTGCGCAGCGGCCCGCTCTTCGTGCCCAACATGCTCTCACTCGGTCTTGGCCATGCGGCCGAAACCGCGACCGGCTTCAAGTTCGACAGCAAAGGCAAGGCCCGCCTTGCCTCCGCCTTCCATGGCGCGGCGCAAGAGGTCTCGAGCGGCAAGGACACACCATCGGGTCACTGGGAGATCGCCGCCTTGCCGGTGCGCTTCGCCTGGGGCTACTTCCCGGACACCGTGCCGGCCTTTCCAGCCGAACTGACAGCGGCGATCATCCGGGAAGGCAAGGTGCCGGGCATTCTCGGCAATTGCCATGCGGCGGGCACCGAGGTCATCCAGCGGTTCGGCGAGGAGCATATCCGCACCGGCAAGCCGATCTGCTACACCTCGGTCGACTCCGTCCTGCAGATCGCCGCGCATGAAGTGCATTTCGGCCTCGAGCGGCTCTACGAATTCTGTCAGGTGGTGCGTCGGCTGGTTGATCCGTTGAAAATCGGCCGGGTGATCGCACGACCATTCCTGGGCGAAACCGTCGCCGCCTTCGAGCGGACGTACAACCGCCACGACTATGCCGTGCCGCCGCCGGAGCCGACGCTGCTCGACCGGCTGACCGCGCGCGGCAGCCGGGTCATCGCGGTCGGCAAGATCGGCGACATCTTTGCCCATCGCGGAATCTCGGAAGTGCGCAAGGCTCCGGGCAACATGGCGATGTTCGACGAGGCGCTGGGCGCGATGGACGCCGCTGGCGACGGCGATCTGGTGTTTGCCAATTTCGTCGATTTCGACACCGAGTTCGGCCATCGGCGCGACGTTGCCGGCTATGCTGCGGCGCTCGAAGCCTTCGACCGGCGCCTGCCTGAAGCGCTGGCAAAACTGCGCCACGGCGACCTTCTCATCCTGACCGCCGACCATGGCAACGATCCGACCTGGCGTGGCACCGACCACACGCGCGAGCGCATTCCGGTGATCGGCACCGGGCCGGGGCTCAAAGGCGGCGACATTGGACTCAGGACCACCTTCGCCGATATCGGTGAAACCGTGGCCGAACATCTCGGGCTGGCGCGCGGCCGCCACGGCGCTTCCTTCCACGCGACGATCGGCGGCCATGCCTGAGTTGCCGGAGGTCGAAACGGTCCGGCGCGGCCTGCAACCGGTTCTGGAAGGTGCCCGCATCATCAGCGTCGAGGCACGCCGCCCCGACCTGCGCTTTCCGTTTCCCGCAAAGTTTTCCGAACGGCTGACCGGCAAGACCATTACGGCGCTCGGCCGCCGGGCCAAATATCTTGTCGTGCATGTCGAAGGCGGCCCGGTGCTGATCTGCCATCTCGGCATGTCGGGCTCGTTCCGCATCGAAACGTCCGATGGCAGCGAGATACCAGGAGAGTTCCACCACGAGCGCTCGAAGAGCACGGCGCATGATCATGTCGTGTTCCATGTCGCCTCTCCCGAAGGTGCCCAATCCCGCGTGATCTTCAACGACCCGCGTCGCTTTGGTTTCATGCTGTTTGCGGAAGGCGAGCCCGATAGCCATCCGATGCTGAATGGACTGGGCGTCGAGCCGACCGGCAACATACTGGACGGCGCCCTGCTCGCCTCACTGCTGAAGGGCCGAAGATCGCCGCTGAAGGCCGCTCTCCTCGACCAGCGGCTTATCGCCGGGCTCGGCAATATCTATGTGTCGGAGGCGCTGTGGCGCGCCGGTCTGTCGCCATTGCGCGAGGCAGGCACAATGGCGAAGCCCGGCAAGAAAGCCAAAGCGCAGAGCGAGCGCCTGGCCGATGCGATCCGCTCGGTTATCGCCGATGCGATTGCCGCCGGTGGATCGTCGCTGCGCGACTATGTGCACACGGACGGGTCGCTGGGCTATTTCCAGCATTCCTTCGCGGTCTACGACCGCGAAGGCGAGCCCTGCCCCACACCCGGCTGCAGTGGCCACATAGAGCGCATCGTGCAGAGCGGGCGCTCGACTTTCTTTTGCCGGACCTGTCAGGTGTGAACCAAAGAGGAGACCCAGTCATGGCCTATGAAACGATCATCGTGGAAACACGCGGCAAGGTCGGGCTGATCACGCTGAACCGGCCGAAGGCGCTCAACGCGCTGAATTCGCAGGTTCTGGCGGAATTGGTTGCGGCCGTGAACGCCTTCGGCGCAGACCCCGCTATCGGCGCCATGGTCATCACCGGTTCCGAAAAAGCCTTTGCCGCGGGCGCCGACATCAAGGAAATGCAGGCAATTTCCTATGTCGATGCCTATGTGCAGGACTTCTTCGTCGGCTGGGAAGAGTTCACACGGGCGCGAAAGCCTATTATCGCGGCGGTCGCCGGCTATGCGCTGGGCGGCGGCTGCGAACTGGCGATGATGTGCGATTTCATCATCGCTGCCGATACCGCCAAGTTCGGCCAGCCCGAGATAACGCTCGGCGTCATGCCCGGCATGGGCGGATCGCAACGGCTCACCCGCTTCGTCGGCAAGTCCAAGGCCATGGATATGTGCCTGACCGGACGGATGATGGATGCCGCGGAAGCCGAGCGTTGTGGCCTGGTGTCGCGGGTCGTGCCGGCCGGCGACCTTGTCGAGGAAGCGCTGAAGGCAGCCGCCAAAATCGCCGATTTTTCGCTGCCGTCGGTGATGATGACAAAAGAAGCCGTCAACCGCGCCTTTGAAACGACCCTTGCCGAGGGGCTGCGGTTCGAACGCCGTCTGTTTCACTCGCTGTTTGCGCTGGACGACCAGAAAGAAGGCATGGCGGCCTTTGCCGAGAAGCGGAAGCCGAATTTTACCAACCGCTGATGCATGTCGCCCAAAAGTGGTCCCGGTTTTGGGAGAACGACATGCATAAGAACAAAGACCTAAAGCGCGTCGCCTGAATCCGTTCAAACGCGACGCGCTTTAGGATCACCAAAAAGAAGGCCAGGCGGCGTTGACGCGCCGGAAAAGCTGAACTATAAGCCGCACCAACCGAGGCGGCCCTGGCTGCCCGTTTGTTTTTTGCGCCCTGCGGCATCCCGCATGCGCCCACCAGATCAGAAGAGAGGCATCATGGCCAATACCTCCTCGGCCAAAAAGGCAACGCGCAAGATCGTCCGTCGCGCGGCGATCAACAAGAACCGCCGCTCGCGCGTGCGGACCTATGTCCGCCAGGTCGAAGAGGCGCTCGCCGCCGGCGACAAGGTTGCCGCGCTGGCCGCCTTCAAGACCGCCGAGCCGGAATTGATGCGCGCCGCCACCAAGGGCGTGATCCACAAGAACACGGCGTCCCGCAAGGTGTCGCGCCTGGCTCACCGGCTCAAAGTCCTGTCGGCCTGATATAGCTTTCCTGAACTTGCGTTCTTCGAACCCGGCGGATCACGCCGGGTTTTTTCGTTTGCCGGCAAGTACTTAAAAAAGAACGCCCGCAAAACGAACTCGACTTGGATTTCAAAGCTCGGAATGCTTTGCCGGCACATACATGTCCGCGAGCGCTCCGATCCGCCGAAACTGGCGTTGCCAATAAATTTGGCTGTCACAAATTACCTTTGTTTTTCAGTTACTTGCCAGCGGTCATCCACAGCTTGTTCACATCGACCGAGGGCGATCGGGTACAAGTTGCTGTCAAGCGAAATATTTCAGAAAATTTCGCGCCGTGTGGCCTTTTTCACATTCGCCGGAAAAGGGTTTGAATCACAATGGCTTTGTCGGAATGTGCAGTTGCAGCATCAGGGCTCAACCCGTCTCCACTAACCAGATTCCTTAAAAATCCGTTAGTCATGGCCTTGCCCTATCCACAGCGATTTCGGTAATGTCCATCCATCGAAAGGGACGGGCCATTGGGCCCTCAACCCAGCCTGGATCGGCCACCACAAAATGGCAGAATTCATGACGTGGAGCAATTCCGCGCACGGGCTTGGTTTGTCTTTTTCGATGTGGGTTAGGGGACTGGCGTAATTGTTAAATGGCAGGTCAGCGACGCGCCGGCGTTTTCGCCGGACGGCGATGCATTGCCCGGACGCGGTCAAGACGGACTGGCTCAGGCGCCGGTGCCGATCCCTTGGCGACGAGGCAACATTCATCCGCCGGCGGCGGCGATGGTGTTGTAGCGAATGAACGGTGGCCGGAACCATGGATGCAGGAGGCGCATCCCCGGCTGAAACAGGTACAAGAAGAACAAGGAACGCGATCATGCAGAGCGGCATCGAAAGGGAGCTTATGGGCGACCTCCCATTTCCTGGAACTCTAGTCGGAGGGGACGACATGACGGCTTCCAGCGACGCGGAGCAAAAGTTCGATCGGGTCAAGACCCAGTTGAAGGCGCGCCTGGGAACCGAGGTCTATTCGAGCTGGTTCGGGCGGATGAAGGTTGCCGAGGCATCCCGCGGCATTGTCCGCATCTCCGTGCCCACGGCCTTCCTGCGCTCGTGGATCAACGGCCACTATCTCGACCTCATCGCCGAGCTGTGGAAGCATGAAGATCCGGAAGTGCTCAAGATCGAGATCGTCGTGCGCACCGCGACCCGTCCGGCGCGCAATGGCGTGGAGCCGGAAGTGGTGCCGGCACGCAAGATGACCACCCGGCAGACCCAAACGGCGCTGGCCGCAGGCACTGCAGGCCCCGGCCGGGTGGAGCGGGCACCGGCGCCGCGCCCAGGCACGCCGATCGAGACCGAGTTCCGGCACAATGTGCTCGGTTCGCCGCTCGACCCGCGTTATACGTTCGGCTCCTTCATCGAAGGTCCTTCGAACCGGGTGGCTTTCGCCGCGGCCAAGGCGGTGGCGGAATCGCAGTCGAGCGCGGTGCGCTTCAATCCGCTCTTCCTTCACGCAACGGTCGGGCTCGGCAAGACCCACCTGTTGCAGGCGATCGCGGCTGAATCCCTGAAGCAGAACCCGAAATCGCGCGTCGTCTATCTGACGGCCGAGTATTTCATGTGGCGCTTCGCCACCGCGATCCGCGACAACAACGCGCTGACGCTGAAAGAACAGTTGCGCGACATCGACCTGTTGATCATCGACGACATGCAGTTCCTGCAGGGCAAGTCGATCCAGCATGAATTCTGCCATCTGATCAACATGCTGCTCGACAGCGCCAAGCAAGTGGTGGTCGCCGCCGACCGGCCGCCGTCAGAGCTGGAATCGCTGGAGCCGCGCGTCCGCTCGCGTCTCAATGGCGGTGTCGCGCTGGAAATGTCGGCGCCGGATTTCGCCATGCGCATCGGCATGCTGAAACTGCGTCTCGCCACCGCCAAGATCGACGATGCGTCGCTCGATATTTCGGAGGAGATTCTCAACCATGTCGCCCGCACGGTGACCGGCAGCGGACGAGAGCTCGAAGGCGCATTCAACCAGCTTTTGTTTCGCCAGTCGTTCGAGCCGCAGATCACCATCGACCGCATCGACGAGATCCTCGGCCATATCTATCGTTCGGGCGAACCGAAACGGGTGCGCATCGAGGACATCCAGCGCATCGTCGCGCGCCACTACAATGTGTCGAAGACCGAGCTCCTGTCCAACCGGCGCACGCGCACCATCGTCAAGCCGCGACAGGTCGCCATGTACCTGTCGAAGGTGATGACGCCACGCTCGCTGCCGGAGATCGGAAGGCGTTTCGGCGGCCGCGACCACACGACGGTGCTGCACGCCGTGCGCAAGATCGAGGATCTTTCCGGTTCCGATAACACGCTGGCGCAGGAACTCGAACTGCTGAGAAGGCTGATCAACGACCAGGCCTGATTGGTGCGGGAAAACGCCGGCTTGCGGACTTCGCCAGCTTTATCCCCAGAAAGCCCGCGTAACCGGCGTGAACCGGTGGCGCGGGCTTGCGTTTACTGGCTTTTTCCTGTCAGTTTGTGCAGATTCTGAGCCTGTTCAGACCTTTCGCGGGGCGCCGCCCACTGGTGACCCGTTCATTCATTCAAGCGAGCCTGTTTCGTCATGCGTGTTATCCTGGAACGGTCAAATCTCCTGAAGTCCCTCAACCACGTTCATCGCGTGGTCGAGCGGCGCAACACCATACCGATCCTGTCGAACGTGCTGCTCAGCGCCGAGGGCGCCAGCCTTGAAATGAAGGCAACCGACCTCGATCTGGAAGTGACCGAAGCCACGCCCGCCAAGGTCGAGCGCGGTGGCGCGACCACAGTTCCGGCACATCTGCTCTACGACATCGTGCGCAAGCTCGCTGAAGGGGCGGAGGTCATGCTGAAGACCGACGAGGACGGCAACGCCATGACGGTGACGTCGGGCCGCTCGAGCTTTCGTCTCCAGTGCCTGCCGCAGTCCGATTTCCCGGAGCTCTCGGCCGGATCCTTCTCGCACATCTTCCGGCTCGATTCGGTGGCGCTGAAAGGCCTGATCGAGAAGACCCAGTTCGCCATCTCCACCGAAGAGACGCGCTACTATCTGAACGGCATCTACCTGCACACGCACGAGACCGGCGGCAAGCTGAAGCTGCGCTCGGTGGCGACCGACGGCCATCGGCTGGCGCGCGCCGAGATCGACGCGCCGGCAGGGTCCGAGGGCATGCCCGGCATCATCATCCCGCGCAAGACGGTCAGCGAGTTGCAGAAGCTGGTCGACGACCCTGATGTCGCGGTTACCACAGAATTGTCCGACACCAAGATTCGCTTCACCATCGGCAGCGTGGTTTTGACCTCGAAGCTTATCGACGGCACCTTCCCCGACTATCAGCGGGTCATCCCGACCGGCAACGACAAGAAGCTGATCATCGACCGGCAGAGCTTTGCCGCCGCCGTCGACCGCGTCTCGACCATTTCCTCCGAACGCGGCCGCGCGGTGAAGCTTTCGATCACCGAGGGACAGGTCACGCTTGCGGTCAACAATCCGGATTCGGGCAGCGCCACCGAGGAACTGGCCGCAGATTATTCGTCGGATCCGATCGAAATCGGCTTCAATGCGAAGTATCTGCTCGACGTCGCCGCGCAATTGACCGGCACCGAGGCAAAATTCATGCTGGCGGATGCCGGCTCGCCGACGCTGATCCACGACATGGCCGATGAGACAGCGCTTTACGTGCTGATGCCCATGCGCGTGTAGTCGCACTGCGGCGCCCAGTTCGGCTCCGCGACAATGTGCGACTGCGAGAATGATTGCGGCGACTTCGACAGGCGGATAGCGGTTGCCCGGGCAAATCCATATAAGTAAGCTTACACTTACCAATTTCCGCAACTATGCGGCATTGTCGATCGACCTCGGCCCGGGCGCGGTGGTGTTTTCCGGCGACAACGGCGCCGGCAAGACCAACCTCCTGGAGGCGATTTCCCTGCTGACACCGGGCCGCGGCCTGCGCCGCGCGCCTTACGCCGACGTGGCGCGCGAAGGCGGCGACGGCGGCTTTGCCTTGCATGCCCGTATCGACGGGCCGGACGGCCAGGTCGAGATCGGCACCGGCATTGCCGGCGGCGACACCGCCGGCGAAGGCGGCCGGCGGGTGCGCATCAATGGCGCCCCGGCACGATCGGCGGAAGACATGCTGGAATGGCTGCGCGTCGTCTGGCTCACACCTGCCATGGACGGCCTGTTCCCAGGACCGGCCGCCGACCGCCGCCGCTTTCTCGACCGGCTGGTGCTGGCGATCGATCCCCAACACGGCCAGCGCGCACTCGACTATGAAAAGGCGATGCGCGGCCGTAACCGATTGCTTACGGAAGGGTCGCGCGATGGCGCCTGGTTCGATGCAATCGAGACGCAGATGGCCGAGACCGGCGTGGCGATTGCCGCGGCGCGCGCCGAACTCGTGCGCCTGCTCACCGCCATGATCGACAGGCTGCCCAGCACAGGTCCGTTTCCGCAAGCCGATATCAGCCTGTCCGGCGAACTGGAAAGCGAAGTCAGCACCGCGCCCGCCGTCGATGTCGAGGAGCGGTTCCGCGCAGCACTGGCGCAAGGCCGCGACCGCGACCGCGCCGCCGGCCGCACGCTCGACGGCCCACACCGTTCGGATCTGCTGGTGCGGCATAGGCCGAAGGCGATGCCGGCCGAACTGTGCTCGACCGGCGAGCAGAAGGCGCTGCTGGTCGGCATCGTGCTGTCGCATGCAAGGCTGACCGGCGAGATGTCGGGGATGACGCCGATCCTGCTGCTCGACGAGATCGCCGCGCATCTCGACAGCGGCCGGCGCGCGGCGCTGTTCTCGATCCTGGAGGAGTTGAACTGCCAGGCCTTCATGACCGGAACCGACGCCGCGCTGTTTTCCAGTCTTTCTGGACGCGCGCAGTTCCTGACGGTCGACCACGGCACGGTTGGGCCAACCGAAGACGCCTGACAAGATTCTTGCACCGCTATATGGTCCGGCAATGATCCCTGCTGCCCTCACCGACGAAGAGCTTGAGCGCTATGCCCGCCACATCGTGCTGCCGGAAATCGGCGGCGCCGGCCAGCAGAAGCTGAAACGCGCGCGCGTGCTGGTCATCGGCGCCGGCGGGCTAGGCGCGCCGGTGCTCGAATATCTCGCTGCCGCCGGCGTCGGCACGCTTGGCATCGTCGATGACGACAGCGTCTCGCTGTCGAACCTGCAAAGGCAGGTGATCCATGACACCGACGCGGTCGGCTTGGCCAAGACCGACAGCGCCAAAGCGGCAATCGCGCGCATCAATCCCAATGTCGTCGTCGAGCTGCACAATCTCAGGCTGACGGCTGACAATGCCCCTGCCCTATTCGCCAGCTACGACATCGTCGTCGATGGCTCCGACAATTTCGAAACACGCTATGCGGTGGCCGACGTCTGCGCCGCCGAAAAACGGCCGCTGGTGCATGCCGCCGTCGGCCGCTTCGACGGCTCGGTGACGGTGCTGAAGCCGTTCGAGACCGGGAGCGACGGCAAGCCCAACCCTGGATATCGCGATCTGTTTCCCGAAGCGCCGCCGCCGGGCCTAGTGCCATCCTGCGCTGTCGCTGGCGTCGTCGGCGCGCTGACCGGTGTTATCGGTACGCTGCAAGCGATGGAAGCGATCAAGCTGATCACCGGCATCGGCGAACCACTGGTCGGCCGGCTGCTGCTCTATGATGCACTGTCGGCGCGCTTCGATACGATCCGCTACAAGAGAAGCTGACCGCATGGACCAGCCCGCCAGCGTTTTGGTCACGCAACTTGCCCCCAGTTTCGAACGGTGGGACGCGTTGCTCAGCCTGATCATGCGCGCCTTTGCGCCTATGGATGGCGTCATCGACCCGCCATCGTCAGCGCACCTGCTGAATGCCGAAAATCTGAAACAGAAGGCCGGCCAGGAGACTGTGTTTCTAGCGATGAAGGACGACAGGATCGTTGGCTGCGTTTTCGCGGCGGAGAGGCCTGATGACTTCTATGTCGGCAAGCTCGCCGTCGCGTCCGGCTTTCAGGGACAAGGCATTGGCAAGCAGTTGATGCAAGCTGTCGAAGCTCTTGCCCGCAGCCGCAACAAACCCGCCATCGAGCTGCAGACGCGGATCGAGCTCATCGCAAATCACGCGACCTTTGCGCGTCTCGGCTTTCGCGAAACCGAGCGAACAGCGCACAAGGGCTATGACAGGCCGACCTCGATAACCATGCGCAAGGTGCTTGCATGAGCCTCGCCCTCAGCCCGGAGGAACAGGCGATTGCGTCCGGCCAGGACGGCGCGGCGATGGCGATGCGTATCGTTGCCGAAAGCGCCCGCCTGCTCGGCGCGCCACGACTGATCCCAATTGCTTCGGCGCATATCGACGGCGCGCTCTATCATGGCGATTCGGGCACGCTGTTTGCCGAAAAACTGGTCGAGGGCAAAGCCCGTGTCGCTGTTCGCTCGACGCTCAATGTCGGGGCGCTCGACCTGATGGGCTGCTCGCGCATCCGCCTCGAAGAGCCGGCGCGCGGCATGGCGCGGCGGATGATGGACGCCTACCGCAAGCTTGGCTGCGAGCAGAGCTGGACCTGCGCGCCCTACCAGGCCGGGCACCGGCCGGCGCTGGGGAGTGACGTCGCCTGGGGCGAATCCAATGCCGTGGTGTTCTGCAATTCGGTGCTGGGGGCGCGCACCAACCGCTATGGCGATTTCCTCGACATCGCTTGCGCCATCACCGGTCGCGCGCCCGACTACGGCTTGCATCGCGCCGAAAACCGGCGGGCGCGGCTGGTGTTCGACGTTTCGGGGCTTGCCGCATCATTCCTCGGTTCGGAAGTGGCGTGGCCGGTGCTGGGCAGCCTCTATGGCCGTGAGGTCGGCAATGCCGTCGGCGTCGTCATTGGCGTGCCACGCCATCCCGGCGAGGATGCGCTGAAGGCATTTGGCGCGGCGGCGGCATCATCGGGCGCCGTCGGTCTTTTCCACATCGCCGGCGTCACGCCCGAAGCGCCCGACGCCGAGACCATTCTGGCCGGCGCCGCGCCGGAAACCGTGATCCGCATCACGCCTGACATGATTGCGAGGGCTCGCGCCGGTCTTTCGACGGCGGCGAAACCAAAAAACATCGACGCGGTGGCGATCGGCAGCCCGCATCTGTCGTCAGCCGAGTTCGATGCGCTGGAGCGGCTGATCGCCGGGCGGCAGCTCAGCGTGCCGATCTACGCCTGCACCGGACGCCATGTACTTTCGGGACTCGAACAGAACGGCCGGCGAAAAGCGCTCGAAGCAAGCGGGGTCATCATCGTTGCCGACACCTGCGTGGTGGTGACGCCGATCCTGCCCGACCTTGCCGGCGGCGTCCTGATGACGAACTCGGGAAAGTTCGCGCACTACGCGCCGGGCAATACCGGCTATTCGGTGCTCTACGGATCATTGGTCGACTGCGTGGAAAGCGCCGTAGCCGGCAGGCCGAAGTTTACGGATATTGCCGCATGAGCGCCGCTGCTGAAATCCTGGTACCGGGCAAAGCTGGCGAAGGCGCGGCGCTGCTGCTGACCGCGCCGATCAGTTTCTGGGGCGGTGTCGATCCGAAGACCGGCCGCATAGCCGATGTCCGTCACCCGCAGCATGGCGAGAACATTTCCGGGCGCGTGCTGTTCCTGCCGGGCACGATCGGCTCGTCGTCGGCATCCGCCGTGCTCTTGGAACTCGTCCACAATGGCCACGCGCCGGCGGCACTGGTGCTGCATGAGCCGGACGCGATCCTGCTGCTGGGGCTGATCGTCGCCAGGGAAATGGGCTGGGAGACGCCGATGGCACTGCAACTCGGACGCGACCAGTTCGAACGGTATCAGGGTCGCAGGGCCACTGTCACCGCGGATGGTTCGATCTTGGGCGCCAGCATCCCGGATGAAACGTCATGAACTTTCTCGTTCGCCCGGCCACGAGGAATGACGCGCTCCATGTCGCCGCGATCGTCGACATTGCCGGGCATGGCATCGATCTTGAAAGCTGGCTTAGGGACAGCGGAGAGGATCACGCGGTCCTGGAGGCGGCACGACGGGCGGCATCCGCCGACGCCAACTCGCCCTATCATTTCTCCAAGGCATATGTTGTCGAGGTCGACGGGACGATCGCGGGCGGGCTGGTCGGCGAATTGCTGACGCAGAATGAAGACTATGCGGCGGAAATTTCGCCGGCGCTCATGCCGCTCGTGAGCCTGGAAACGCGGCTCATCGGCTATTGGTCGATCCTTGCGATAGCCACCTATTCCGAGTTCCGCGGCAAGGGTCTGGCAACGCAGCTGCTTGCGCACGCCGGCCAACTGGCTGTTGCTGCCGGGGCAAAAGGCTTGTGCCTGACCGTCGAAGACACCAACCTTCCGGCGATTTCGGTCTATCAACGGCTGGGCTTCGTTACCGGCGACAGTCTTCGCTGGGTTGCCTATGGCGGCAGGAGTGGCCCACACGAGTGGATTATGATGAAGCGGGACTTCTAGTTCTAGGTCCTGAGCGGCAGCACGCGGTCGGGCGGGCGATGGCCGTCGAAGAAGGCGCGGATGTTGATGATGACCTTTTCGCCCATGTCGATGCGGCCTTCGAGCGTTGCCGAGCCCATATGCGGCAGAAGCACGACCTTGTTCTTGGCGGCGAGCTTCAGCAATTTGCTGTTCAGCGCCGGCTCGTGCTCGTAGACGTCGAGGCCGGCGCCGGCGATCTTGCCGTCCTGGATCAGTTTGACCAGCGATTCCTCGTCGATAATGTCGCCGCGCGCCGTGTTGACGATGTAGGCTGTGGGTTGCATGAGTGCCAGCCGCCGCGCCGAAAGCAGGTGAAACGTCGCCGGCGTCGACGGGCAATTGACCGAGATGATGTCCATGCGGGCAAGCATCTGGTCGAGGCTTTCCCAATAGGTCGCTTCCAGCCCCTCTTCGACCGCCGGCAGCACGCGATGGCGGTTGTGATAGTGGATCGAAAGACCGAAGGCCTTGGCCCGCCTAGCGACGGCGGTGCCGATGCGGCCCATGCCGACGATGCCGAGCCGTTTGCCCCAGATCCGCCGGCCGAGCATCCAGGTCGGTGACCAGCCGGCCCATTTCTTGTCGCCGGTGAGCACATTGGCGCCTTCCGCCAGCCGCCGCGGCAGCGCCAGCATCAACGCCATGGTCATGTCGGCCGTATCTTCGGTCAGCACGTTGGGCGTGTTGGTGACGGTGATGCCCTTTTTCGCCGCTGCCTCTACGTCGATCTTGTCGACGCCATTGCCGAAATTGGCGATCAGCTTGAGATTGTCGCCCGCCTGGGCAATCAGCGCGGCGTCGATATTGTCGGTGATGGTCGGCACCAGAACGTCGGCTTCCTTGACCGCGGCAACCAGCTCCGGCTGCGTCATCGGCCTGTCCTCGACATTCAGCCTCGCGTCGAACAATTCGCGCATGCGGGTCTCGACCGGGTCGGGCAGCTTGCGCGTGATGACGACGAGAGGCCGTTTTTTGCCTGCCATTGTTTCCTCGAACCGATCTCGTTGAGACCTCTTTAACCAAGACAGGCGAAACTGGAAGCCGGTCGCGGTGCCAGTGACTCATGTAACAAGCGGTGCCGCCGAAGACAAAGAAAAAGGCGCGCCGTTACTGATAGGCAGGCGCCGAAAGGAATGAAAGTGTCTGGTTTCGCGTCGCTTCGCCTGGCTCTCAGCGCAGCAATTCTCGGCGCTGTCCTTTATTCCCCTGAGGTGGCGGCGCAGAGCGCGGCTGCCCCCGCACAGACCGTCACACTCGGGCCTAGCGGCCTGCCGCTGCCGCGGTTCGTCAGCCTGAAATCGGGCCGCGTCAACTCACGCGTCGGCCCGGGCGCCAACTATTCCGTCGACTGGATGTACATGAAGGCCGGCCTGCCGATGGAAATCATCCAGGAATTCGATACCTGGCGGCGCGTGCGCGATGCCGATGGCTCGGAAGGCTGGATCAACCAGTCGCTTCTTTCAGGTCGCCGCACGGCCATCGTCGCGCCCTGGCAGCGCAGCAAGGGCGGTGGCCGAATCAACCTTCTCGACGATCCGCAAAAGGATGCCAGCGTCATCGCCATCATCGAACCGGGGGTCATGGGCACGATCAAGACCTGCGATGGCCAATGGTGCGAAATGACCTTCGACGGCCACACCGGTTGGCTGCCGCAATCGGTCGTCTGGGGCGCCTATCCGGGCGAGCACGTCAAGAACTGAGCGCTTCCGGTTTGAGCGGATTCATTTCGAACCAAAGGTTCGGGATCGCGGCTTAACGGCCAACGGATGTTCTGGAGGAGATGCGGCTCAATCGCAGCGCTTCGGGCGCAGCCTCACCACGATATCGACATTGGCGATCTCCATGCCCTCCGGTGGCTCCGGCAGGTTGGAAACCGTGACAGGACCGCTGGCGATGTCGAAGATCCTGTTTTCACCTTCGATATAGAAATGATGGTGATCGGAGGTGTTGGTGTCGAAATAAGTCTTCGAGCCTTCGACGGCCAGGATGCGCAGAAGACCGGCCTGGGTGAACTGGTGCAGGGCATTGTAGACGGTGGCCAGCGACACCGGCACTCCGGCTGCGATCGCCTCCTCGTGCAATTCCTCGGCCGAAAGATGGCGGTCGCCCTTGGCAAAAAGCAGATCGGCCAGCGCGATGCGCTGGCGTGTCGGCCTCAACCCGGCTTCGCGAACCCACTTGTCCACAGCGACATTTTCCTTCCGGCCGCCCAGATCCATCCGTCCGTCCAAGCTCACAGTTCTGCCCCAAGACACGCCCAGAGTGGCAAAAAAACGTCATCGGCCGAAACTGGATGCCTCCCGACATATATTCTGTCGGCTGAATACGATCAATAGCGCGCATTGACCCGGACAGACGGGCGGGTTAAGCGCAAACGCCGGTTTCCGGCCTGAAACAGATTGTGTTAGGAAACCAACGACAAGGGCGCCCTACCGCCCGGGACGATTACGGGGACGAGATTGATGGCGGGTACGAAATCCAGCTACGGTTATGAAGAATTGCTGGCCTGCGCCCGCGGCGAGCTGTTCGGGCCTACCAATGCCCAGCTGCCCTACCCACCGATGCTGATGTTCGACCGCATCACAGAGATCAGCGAGACCGGTGGCGCCTTCGACAAGGGCTTCATCCGCGCTGAATTCGACATCAAGCCTGACCTTTGGTTCTTCGCCTGCCATTTCATCGGAAATCCGATCATGCCAGGGTGCCTGGGCCTCGATGCGATGTGGCAGTTGACGGGATTCTATCTCGGCTGGCTCGGTGAGCAGGGCAAGGGAATGGCGCTGTCGACCGGCGAGGTCAAGTTCAGGGGCATGGTCACACCATCGGTCAAGAAGGTGGAATACGGCATCGACTTCAAGCGCGTGATGCGCGGACGGCTGGTGCTTGGCATTGCCGATGGCTGGCTGAAAGCCGACGGCGAGCCCATATACGCGGCAACGGATCTCAAAGTGGGTCTGTCAAAGCAATCGGCGGTCGCCTGATCGTCACCGGACACTCTGGAAGGAGCAGCCCATGAGACGGGTCGTAGTCACAGGCCTCGGCATCGTGTCGTCGATCGGCAACAACGCCAACGAGGTGCAGACCTCGCTGCATGATGCCAGATCCGGCATCAGCTTCTCCGATTCCTTCGCCGAACACGGCTTCCGCTGCCAGGTCTGGGGAGCGCCGACGCTCGACCCTTCGGCCATGATCGACCGGCGCGCCATGCGCTTCCTGAGCCAAGGTGCGGCCTGGAACCATGTCGCCATGGACCAGGCGATCGCCGACGCCGGCCTCGGCGAGGCCGACATCACCAACGACCGCACCGGCATCGTCATGGGCTCGGGCGGACCGTCCACGCGCACCATCGTCGAGGCCGCCGAGACGACGCTCAAGAACGGCAGCCCGAAGCGCATCGGTCCGTTCGCGGTGCCGAAAGCGATGTCGTCGACGGCTTCGGCGACGCTCGCCACCTGGTTCAAGATCCACGGCGTCAACTATTCGATCTCCTCGGCCTGCTCGACCTCGGCGCATTGCATCGGCAATGCCTACGAGCTGATCCAATGGGGCAAGCAGGACGTGATGTTTGCCGGCGGCCACGAAGACCTCGACTGGACGATGTCGGACCTGTTCGACGCGATGGGCGCGATGTCGTCCAAGTTCAACGACAAGGCATCAACTGCTTCCCGCGCCTATGACGTCAATCGCGACGGCTTCGTCATCGCCGGTGGCGCCGGCGTGCTGGTTCTGGAAGAGCTCGAGCATGCCAAGGCGCGCGGCGCCAAGATCTATGCCGAGATCGTCGGCTACGGCGCGACCTCGGACGGCTACGACATGGTGGCGCCGTCTGGCGAAGGCGCGATCCGCTGCATGAGGCAGGCCCTGGCGACCGTCTCGTCGCCGGTCGACTACATCAACACCCACGGCACCTCGACGCCGGTCGGCGATTCCAAGGAAATGGGCGCCATCCGCGAGGTGTTCGGCGACAAGATGCCCCATATCACCTCGACGAAATCGCTGACCGGCCATTCGCTGGGTGCGGCCGGCGTGCAGGAATCGATCTATTCGATCCTGATGATGCAAGGCGGCTTCATTGGCGAAAGCGCTCATATCGAAAACCTCGATCCGGAATTCGAGGGCATGCCGATCGTGCGCAAGCGCATCGATGACGCCAAGATCGACACCGTTTTGTCCAATTCGTTCGGTTTCGGTGGCACCAACGCAACGCTCGTTTTCCAGCGCTATTCCGCATAAGACCAGCGTTTCTCTAAAAGGATTGCCTGCCATGGACGGACTGATGAAGGGCAAGCGCGGGCTTGTCATGGGTGTCGCCAACGATCATTCGATCGCCTGGGGCATCGCCAAAAAGCTGTCCGAACATGGGGCGGAACTCGCCTTTACCTATCAGGGCGATGCCTTCGGGCGCCGGGTCAAGCCGCTCGCCGAGAAGATTGGCGCGGCGCTAGTCGTGCCTTGCGATGTCGAGGACAGCGCCTCGGTCGCTGCCACATTCGAGACCCTGGGCAAGGAATGGGGCGGGCTCGACTTCATCGTCCATGCCATCGGCTTTTCCGACAAGAACGAGCTGAAGGGCCTCTACGCCGACACCAGCCGCGACAATTTCGTCCGCACCATGGTCATCTCCTGCTACTCCTTCACCGAAGTCGCCCGCCATGCCGCCGCACTGATGAAGGATGGTGGTTCGATGATCACGTTGACCTATGCCGGCTCCGTACGTGTCATGCCGAACTACAACGTCATGGGCGTCGCCAAGGCAGGACTTGAGGCCAGCGTGCGCTATCTCGCCAACGACTACGGTCCGCGCGGCATCAGGGTAAACGGCATATCGGCGGGACCGGTGCGCACGCTTGCCGGCGCCGGCATTTCGGACGCACGCCACATGTTTTCCTACCAGCAGCGCAACTCGCCGCTGCGCCGTACGGTGACCATCGACGAGGTTGGTGGTTCCGCGCTCTATCTGCTGTCCGACCTGTCGTCGGGTGTTACCGGCGAAATCCACTATGTAGATTCCGGCTATCACATCGTTTCCATGCCGACGCTGGAGGAGCTGAAGCAGACGGATGGCGGCAAGGACTAACCCTGCAATAGGTCCAGTAAAATTAGATGCATCGGCGGAAACTCATTTTAAGGAGATTTCCGCTAGAGTCCCGCAACCTGGGGACTCTGTAATGCTTGCCGTCAGCAATCCGAAGCGAACACCGGTATTCCGGCTGCTCACCGTGGCCAGCTCGGGCTTGGGGAGTTTCGTTCTCGGCCTCTGGGGCTTGAAACTCGGTTTCGGTGACCACCTTATCGGCATGCAGGCCGAAACGATGGCCGGCATCACCGCCGCGCTTTGCGCACTCGCCGCTGCGGGAGCTGCCCTGTCCTTCTTCGCCGGCGTCGATGAATCGGCGGAGTACGTCTTCACGGAAACCCATTTCGACAAGCTGACCGGACTGCTGGCTCGTCCGGCCATGGTCGGCAAGATTGCCGAAGCGGCATCGGCGACGATCCGGACCGGCGAGCCGGTGTTTCTGATCGACATCGACATCGACCGCTTCAAGCAGATCAACGACGCCATCGGCTACAGCCATGGCGACGAACTGATCCGCGCCTTCACCAGGCGGCTGAAGGCTTGCATGCCCGAGGGCACGATAATGGGGCGCATCGGCGCCGGCGAATTCGCCATTCTCCTGACGGACCGGGAGATCCAGGGGTCGATGGAAAGCCTGGTCGAGAAGCTTATCGACGAGATGATGGAGCCCTACGATCTCAATTCCCACCTGCAATCGGTGGCGCTGTCGGTGGGCATCGTGGCGATGCCCAAGGATGGCGTCGACCCTGTCCTCATTCTGCGCCGTTCCAATCTGGCGCTGCAGAATGCACGCGCCGGCGGGGTGGGCAACTGGTCGGCTTTCCATTCCGACATGGGCCGCGTCGCCGATTATCGCCAGTGGATCGAATCCGAGCTGCACATTGCCTTCGATCGCGGTGACTTCGACCTTCACTACCAGCCGCAGCTCGACCTGCCGAGCGGCCGCATCATCGGCTACGAGGCACTCATCCGCTGGAAGCATCCGGAACGCGGCATGATCCCGCCGATGGAGTTCATTCCGATCGCCGAGGAAACCGGCATGATCAACCCGATTGGCGAATGGGTGCTGCGCAAAGCCTGCAGCGATGCCCGCCATTTGCCCGAGGACTGTTTCGTTGCCGTCAACATTTCGCCGGTCCAGTTTATGACCAAGGATTTCGTCGGCATCGTGCGCGAAACGATGGCGAGCACCGGCATCAAGCCGTCACGGCTGGAGCTGGAGGTCACCGAGACGGCGATGATGCAGGACCGCGACCGCGCCGCCATCATCCTGAAGCAGCTTGCCGACATGGGGATCTCGGTGGCCGTCGACGATTTCGGCACCGGCTATTCCAATCTGAGCTACCTGATCGACTTCGCGTTCGGCAAGCTGAAGATCGACCGCTCCTTCGTCAGCCGCATCGACACCGATTCCAGCTCAGGCGCGGTGGTCTCAACCATAGTCGGGCTTTCGCGCGCGCTGGGTGTCAGCATCATCGCCGAAGGCGTCGAGACCGAGAACCAGGCGACGCTGCTCAGGGCAGCCGGCTGCGAAGTGGTGCAAGGCTATCTGTTCGGTCGGCCCGCACCGCTTAAGATGAGGCCTGGCGAAGTCCGCACCGTCGTTAGCGTGCGCGCACCGCGCCTCGCAAGCCTGCACTAAGCGGCAGCACTGCGTTTGCTTCAGCGGCGAGCCGCGAAAACCTTGAACATGCCGTCGCGGGCAATCTCGGCATGGCTGGAAAAGGCCGCGGCCAGCACCGGCTCGTAGGGAAGCTGGCGGTTCGCCACCATGAACAGCCGCCCACCCGGCTTCAGCGCCTTGCCCGCGGCGCGGATCATGCCGGCGCCGATCTCCGGCTCCGTCGCCCGGCTGCGGTGAAAGGGCGGGTTCATGACGATCGCATCGTAGCGCTGCTCGACGGCTTCGCTGAGCAGGTCGATCCAGAAGAAACGCGGTTCAACGGCGCCTTTGCCAACATTGCCTTTCGCCGCTTCGAGCGAGTCGAAGTCCGCCTCGTAGAGGTCGAGCCCGGTTACGCCGGGCGAGCGTGCTGAAACCTCGGCCGCGACATAGCCCCAGCCAGCGCAGAAATCGGCAATGTTGCCGCGCAGGTCCTTGGGCAGATTGTCCACCAGCAGCTTCGAGCCGAGATCGACCCTATCAAAGGAGAACATGCCGGGCGCGGTGTGGAAACGGCCGTCTACCAGCAAGGCGGGATTGGCGTCGCGTAGTTTCTCCGCAGCGCCGATATCCGCGGGACGGCGGAACCAGAAGGCAATGCCGTGATATTTCGGCAGATGGTCCTCAAGCGGCACAAGCTCGCCAATGCGCTTGCGCAGGCTGGCGACGCCATCGTCCTTGCTGCCGGCGACGACGATCAATCCGCCTGGTGCCACACGCTCCAGCGCTTCGGCGATGCGCAACTCGTTTCGTCCGCGATGGCGGCCGGCAAGCACGAATGCTGCATCAAAGCCGCTGTCTTGCCCCTGCGGGGTGACGGTAAATCCCGACGCCTGCAACGCACGCAGATGCGGCCGGAAGCCCTGCACCAGATCAAGCGCTGCCTCGAAGCCCTCGGGCAGGCGAAGACCCGGTTCTGCGCCCAGAAACAGCACACGCTCGCCCTTGCGCGGCAGAGGCAGGACCTCGACTTCGAAGGGGTGGAACAGCGTCTTCAGCGGCTCGGCAGACATTCTCGATCTCTCTTACCGTGAAAATGAAAACGGGCGCGACATCTGTCGCGCCCGTTTCGATTTATGACCTCAGGCCGTTCAGGCGGCGTGTTCTTCGCCTTCGGCCTTCTTGTCGCGGGCGAGTTCCTTGCCGGTGGCCTGGTCGACGACCTTCATCGACAGGCGGACCTTGCCGCGCTCGTCGAAGCCCATCAGCTTGACCCAGACCTTGTCGCCTTCCTTGACCACGTCCGAGGTCTTGGCGACCCGGTCGTTGGCAAGCTGCGAGATGTGGACGAGGCCGTCACGCGGACCGAAGAAGTTGACGAAAGCGCCGAAGTCGGCGGTCTTGACGACCGTGCCTTCGTAGATTTCGCCGACTTCCGGCTCGGCGACGATGGTGTGGATCCACTTCTTCGCCGCCTCGATCTCCTTGGCGTTGGACGAAGCGATCTTGACCGTGCCGTCGTCCTCGATGTTGATCTTGGCGCCGGTCTTTTCCACGATCTCGCGGATGACCTTGCCGCCCGAACCGATCACGTCGCGGATCTTGTCGGTCGGGATGTGCATGACCTCGATGCGCGGTGCGAATTCGCCGAGTTCGGGGCGGGCGCCGGTCAGAGCATGCGCCATCTCGCCGAGGATATGCTGGCGGCCATCCTTGGCCTGGTCCAGCGCAATCTTCATGATCTCCTCGGTGATGCCCTCGATCTTGATGTCCATCTGCAGCGAGGTGATGCCGTTGGCGGTGCCGGCGACCTTGAAGTCCATGTCGCCGAGGTGATCTTCGTCACCCAGGATGTCGGAGAGAACCGCAAAGCGCTCGCCTTCCTTGATCAGGCCCATGGCGATACCGGCGACGGGCTTGGCCAGCGGAACGCCGGCATCCATCAGCGCCAGCGAGGTGCCGCAGACAGTGGCCATCGACGACGAACCGTTGGACTCGGTGATCTCCGAGACGACGCGCAGCGTGTAGGGGAACTGGTCAGCGCTCGGCAGCATCGGACGGATGGCGCGCCAGGCGAGCTTGCCATGGCCGATTTCGCGGCGGCCCGGCGAACCCATGCGGCCGGTCTCACCGACGGAGTAGGGAGGGAAGTTGTAGTGAAGGAGGAACTTCTCCTTGTACATGCCGGTCAGCGAATCGACATACTGCTCGTCCTCGCCGGTGCCCAGGGTGGCAACGACCAGCGCCTGGGTTTCGCCGCGGGTGAACAGCGCCGAACCGTGGGTGCGCGGCAGGACGCCGACTTCGGAGACGATCTTGCGGACCGTCTTGAGGTCACGGCCGTCGATGCGCGAACCGGTGTCGAGGATGTTCCAGCGCACGACCTTGGCCTGCAGTTCCTTGAACACTGAACCGATCTGCTCGGAGGTGTACTTGGCGTCTTCGCCTTCGGCCGGGGCGAACGCTGCCTTGACCTTCGCCTTGACGGCGTCGACGGCGGCATAGCGCTTCTGCTTGTCGACGTTCTTGTAGGCATTGCTGAGTTCGTCGCCGACGATCTTCAGCATCTCGGCTTCAAGCGCGGAATAGTCCGGCGCAGTGAAATCGCGCGGCTCCTTGGCGGCAACTTCGGCCAGCTTGATGATGGCGTCGATCACCGGCTGGAAGCCCTTGTGGCCGAACATGACGGCGCCGAGCATCAGCTCTTCGCCCAATTCCTTGGCTTCGGACTCGACCATCAGCACGGCGTCGGCGGTGCCGGCGACGACCAGGTCGAGCTTGGATTCCTGCATCTCATCGACATGCGGGTTGAGCACATATTCGCCGTTGATGTAGCCGACGCGGGCGCCGCCGACCGGGCCCATGAAGGGAACGCCGGAAAGCGTCAGAGCGGCCGAGGTGGCGACGATCGACAGGATGTCCGGATCGTTCTCGAGATCGTGCTGGACGACGGTGACGACGATCTGCGTGTCGTTCTTGTAGCCGGCGGCGAAGAGCGGGCGGATCGGGCGGTCGATCAGGCGGGAAACCAGCGTTTCCTTCTCGCTCGGACGTCCCTCGCGCTTGAAATAGCCACCCGGGATCTTGCCGGCGGCGTAGGTCTTTTCCTGGTAGTTGACGGTCAGCGGGAAGAAGTCGAGGCCTGGCTTCGGCTCCTTCATCGAGACGACAGTGGCGAGAACCTTGGTTTCGCCGTAGGTGGCGAGCACGGCGCCGTCAGCCTGGCGGGCGATCTTGCCGGTTTCGAGAATGAGCGGGCGGCCGCCCCATTCGATTTCCACTTTGTGGTGATTGAACATGTCTTGTCCTTAATATGCGGAAAGGGCCGCGCCGTTTCACGGTGCGCGGATGCCCTTTCCCTGGCTTCCTTTCTCGGGCAGCCACGGGCAAGACAACGGGAAGCTCGGGAATTTCAGCGCTGGTCGAGCGCGCGAGCGTCCTGCAATCCTGCCCCATGACCGTCCATGGGCGGTTTCGAGTGGCCCTCTGCACGCTCGAAACCGGGTCTGGCCAATCGATGCGACTGGCCGAATGCGCGACCGGCGGGCTCTCCTTAAGAAAGCCCGCCGGTCAATTCGTCAACGGCGCAGACCGAGCTTCTCGATCAGCGTCTGATAGCGCGCGTCGTCCTTGCGCTTGAGATAATCAAGCAGGCTGCGGCGCTGGGAGACGAGAGCGAGCAGACCACGGCGGGAATGGTTATCCTTCTTGTGGTCCTTGAAGTGGTCGGTCAGGTTCTTGATGCGCTCGGAAAGGATGGCCACCTGGACTTCCGGAGACCCGGTATCGCCCTTGGCGGTTGCGAATTCACCCATCAATTCCTGTTTGCGCTCGGCAGTAATCGACATCGTGTTTTTCCTTATCTGTTTGAGGAAACGGGTCGCCCTCAGCCGGGATGTCGTCCAGCAGGGGCCGGTGCAAGCAAAGCGTCAGTGCGCTAAGCTGCGGCGCATATAGGGCAATTCCCCGGAAAACACCAGCCCCATTCACAAGCCGGCTTTGTCGCAGCCTTTTGCAGCAAAATCCGAGATTTTCGCTTTGGCTAGAGCCACTTCTTCCATCTGAAGAAGGCGATGAGGCCTATCGCCACCACCAGCATGAAGATGAGGGCGACGGGATAACCATAATAGGCCTTCAGCTCCGGCATGTTCCATGGCGAAGTATCAGGGTCGAAGTTCATGCCCCAGACGCCGACAAGGAAGGTCAGCGGCATGAAGATCACCGAGACGATGGTCAGATAGGAGATGACGTCGTTGGTGCGGGCCTGGCTTAGCGACAGATGCATCTCGATCAACCCGGTCAGCATGTCGCGCTGGGTTTCGACCAGCTCGATCAGCCGGAGCGAATGGTCAAGCGTGTCGTTGAGGAAGATCTTGGTCTCGGCCTTCACAAACGGCACATCGTTGCGGATCATCGTCGCCAGCGCATCGCGCATCGGCCAAAGCACGCCTTTCAGCACATTGGCATCGCGCCGCAACTCGTGCAGCTGCCGCATCTGGTGCTTGTGCGGTGTGTGCAGCATCTGGTCCTCGATGCTGTCGACCAGTTCACCGGCCGTCTCGATCGGCGGAAAATAGCTGTCGACGATGGCGTCGATCAGGGCATAGGCAAGGTAATCGGCGCCGCGCGCCCGCAGCCGGTTGGGCATCGAGCTTTCGATGCGCTTGCGCACCGGGTCGAACGGGTCGCCCTCGCGCTCCTGGAAGGTGACGACGAAATTCTTGCCGAAGAAGACGGCGATCTGTTCGTAGCGGTGCGCAGTGACGTCGTCGATCATCCTGACGACGACGAAGGCATGGTCTTCGAAGAAATCCACCTTCGGCCGCTGGCCGGTGTTGACGACGTCTTCCAGCGCCAGCGGATGCAGGCTGAAGATGCGGCCGATCTCTTCGATCAGCTCGATGTTGGCGAGACCGGTGCAGTCGAGCCAGATGACCGGCCATTGGTCGCAATTGATGGTGACGTCGTCGATGCTGGCATCTTCGATCGTCTTGAATTTGTCGGGCGAGATCAACGTCAGCCGCAGTTCGGAGCGTCGCGCCGCGGGATCGGCAATCAGCGTGCCCGGCGAGGCACCGACCGGCGGCCGCCGCGTTGTCACCGGCGCCCGCTTCTTCATCGTCCCAGTCTTTGCCATATGCCCCTCAAGCGCAAATCGAACCGAAACTAGATGAGAACCCTCACCCGGCAAAGACCCGCTTCGGCTTGAACATGCCTTGTTCGATGGCGCCGATGGCGACCAGCTTGCCGCGCGCGGTGGCGCAGGCTTCTTCGGCTTCCACCGGCGCGTCGCGGCCGCGGATGATGACCGGATTGCCAAGGCGGATCTTGGTCGCGGCGTCGTCGCTGATGGCTATCTGCGGCAAGCAGTCCAGCGCGGCCGACGTATCGACCAGCAGCGCGTCGATGGCGCTGAAGTCGACCGGCACATCCACCGCATCGGCAGCGTCCGCTTCTTCCGGCTTCTCGTCGCCCTGCTCGCCGAAACGGGCGGCTTCCAGTTCGGCGATGGTGACGAAGTCTTCCTGCGTGAACGGCTCGACCTCGATCCGGCGCAGTTCCGAAATGTGACCGAAACAGCCGAGGTCGCGGCCCATGTCGCGCGCCAGCGAGCGCACATAGGTGCCCTTACCGCATTCGACCTCGAAGATACTCCGGTCGGCACTATGCTCGACGAGGTCGAGGCGGCCGATTTCGACCTCGCGCTCGGGAATGTCGACCGTCTGGCCGTCGCGGGCAAGATCATAGGCGCGCTCGCCCGAAATCTTGATGGCCGAGAATTGCGGCGGCGTCTGCATGATGACGCCGGTATATTTCGGCATCAGCGCCCGCACATCGGCTTCCGCCGGACGCCGGTCGGAACTCTGGGTCACCGGGCCCTCGAGATCGTCGGTCGAGCGCTCGTCACCCCAGGCAACCGTGAAGCGATAGATCTTGGCGCCGTCCTGGACGTAGGGCACGGTCTTGGTGGCCTCGCCAAGCGCGATCGGCAGCATGCCGGAGGCCAGCGGATCGAGCGTGCCGGCATGGCCGGCCTTTTCCGCCTGGAACAGCCACTTGATCTTGGAGACGGCCTCGGTCGAGCCCATGCCGACGGGCTTGTCGAGCACCAGCCAGCCTGAGATCGGCCGGCCCTTCTTCTTACCGCGACGCCCCACTATTCGCTGTCCTTCTTGTCGTCCTGGTCGTTGTCTTTATCGCTATCAACGGCGCCGAGATCGCGCGCGACTTCGGGCGATTTCAGCAAATCATTGATCCTGGCGAAATTGTCGAACGAGGTGTCGAGCTTGAAGCGGAACTCAGGCATGAACTTCATCTGCCGTAGCGCGCCGGAGACACGGCCGCGCACGAATTTCGCATGCTTGTTGAGCGCGTCGATCACCGCGCCGGTATCCTTGGCTCCAAGCGGCGAAACGAAAGCGGTGGCGACCTTCAAATCGGGCGACATGCGCACTTCCGAGACCGAAACCACGGTGTTCTCGATCAGCGGATCGATGATCTCGCCGCGCTGCAAGGTTTCGGACAGCGCATGGCGCACCTGTTCGGCGACGCGCAGCATGCGCTGGGATGGACTTGATGTGGTTGGACGGGGCATGTTTTTTCAATCCTGAAATCGTGAAGCGCGGGATGGGACCGCGCCGCATGTCTCATATGGGTCATTCTCAATAGGACTGGGGCGGCGGTCTTTCGACCACCGCCCGGTCCCAACAGGATACTCGAACTCAGAGCGTCCGGGTCACCATCTCGACGCGGAAGCACTCGATGACGTCGCCGACGCGCATGTCTTCGTAGTTCTGGAAGGCCATGCCGCATTCCTGGCCGCCCGGGACTTCCGAAACTTCGTCCTTGAAGCGCTTCAGGGTCTTCAGCGTGCCTTCGTGGATGACGACGTTGTCGCGGATCAGGCGGACGCCTGCACCGCGCTCGACCTTGCCTTCGGTGACACGGCAGCCGGCGATCTTGCCGACCTTGGTGATGTCGAAGATTTCGAGGATCTCGGCATTGCCGATGAAGGTCTCGCGACGCTCCGGCGACAGCAGGCCGGAAAGAGCAGCCTTCACGTCATCGACGAGATTGTAGATGATCGAGTAGTAGCGGATCTCGATGCCAGCAGCGGCAGCAGCCGCACGCGCCTGGACATTGGCACGGACGTTGAAGCCGATGATCGCGGCACCCGAGGTTTCCGCCAGCGACACGTCGCTTTCGGTGATGCCGCCGGCACCGGCATGAACGATGCGGGCGCGCACCTCGTCGGTGCCGAGCTTGTCGAGCGCGGCATTGATCGCCTCGATCGAGCCCTGCACGTCGCCCTTGATGACCAGCGGGAATTCCTTCAGCCCGCTCGTCTGCAACTGCGACATCATCTGTTCGAGCGAGCCGCGCTGGCCGGCATGCTTGGCCACCGCCTTCTCGCGCGCCAGACGCTGGCGATATTCGGTGATCTCGCGAGCACGGGCCTCGTTGTTGACCACGGCGAAACGGTCACCGGCCTGCGGCGTGCCTTGCAGGCCAAGCACCTCGACCGGCATTGCCGGCGGGGCTTCCTTGATCTGTCCGCCACGATCGTTGACCAGCGCGCGCACCCGGCCCCATTCGTTGCCGGCGACGAGGATGTCACCCGGCATAAGGGTACCAGTCTGCACCAGCACGGTGGCAACCGGGCCGCGGCCCTTGTCGAGCTGGGCCTCGATGACGACGCCCTCGGCGGTGCGGTCCGGATTGGCCTTCAGGTCGAGGATTTCAGCCTGCAGCAGGATCGCTTCGAGCAGCTTGTCGATGTTGGTGCCCTTGGTCGCCGACACTTCGACGTCCAGCACTTCACCGCCCATCGATTCGACGAAGACCTCGTGACGCAGCAATTCCGAGCGGACCTTCTGCGGGTCGGCGTCGTGCTTGTCGATCTTGTTGATGGCCACGATGATCGGAACGCCGGCCGCCTTGGCATGGCTGATCGATTCGATCGTCTGCGGCATGACGCTGTCGTCGGCCGCCACCACCAGGATGGCGATGTCGGTGGCCTGGGCGCCGCGGGCACGCATTGCCGTGAAGGCGGCGTGGCCGGGCGTGTCGATGAAGGTGATCTTGTGACCATTCTTCTCGACTTGGTAGGCGCCGATATGCTGGGTGATGCCGCCGGCTTCGCCGGAGACTACGTTGGCATTGCGGATGGCATCGAGCAGCGAGGTCTTGCCGTGATCGACATGGCCCATGATCGTCACCACCGGCGGACGCGACTCGAGATCCTCCGCGTTGTCGGCGATGTTGAACAGGCCTTCCTCGATGTCGGACTCGGCAACGCGGCGGACCGTGTGGCCGAATTCGGTGGCAACCAGTTCGGCCGTATCGGCGTCGATGACGTCGCCCGGCTTCAGGATCTGGCCCTGCTTCATGAAGAACTTGACCACATCGACCGCGCGCTCGGACATGCGCTGCGCCAGTTCCTGGATGGTGATGGTTTCGGGCAGGATCACTTCGCGCATAACCTTCTCGCGCGGCTCATTGTGCAGCGCGCGCTTGAACTTCTCTTGACGGCGGCGCATCGACGACAGCGAGCGGGCGCGCGCGTCCTCGTCGGAAAGCGCTGTGTTGAGCGTCAGCTTGCCGCGACGGCGGTCTTCCTCGCCCTTGGTCGGCTTAGCCGGGCGCGCCACTTCGGGCGTGACCGGACGGCGCACCGGGGCACCGGCGCTGGTGCGCTTCGGCTTGGCCTCTTCTTCATCGTCGACGGTCGCCAGTTCGGCGGCCAGCGGCGCGCGACGGCGTGCCTCTTCCTCGGCGCGGCGGCGTGACTCGGCCTCGGTCTGCAACCGGGCTTCTTCCTCGGCCTGGCGACGCGCGGATTCCTCGCGCTCGCGCTTGCGGCGCTCTTCATCTTCGTTGCGGCGCTTGGCCTCGTCGATGGCGCGCTGGCGATCCTCGACATCGCGAACCTTGGAGCCTTCGAGCGCCTTGCGGCGGGCTTCCATCTCATTGCGCGACAGTTCGTTGAGCACCATGCCGCCGCGTCCGGCCGGCGGCGGAGGCGGTGGCGCCTTGGGCGCTTCCTGCACAACGGGCGCTGCCGCTACCGGCGGCTTCGGCGTGAACACTGACGCAGGGGCTGCGACCGGCTCCGGCTTGTCGCCAGGCATCGAGAACTTGCGCTTCTTGGTCTCGACCAGGACCGACTTGGTGCGGCCATGCGAGAAATTCTGGCGCACAATGCCCTGCTCCGTACCGGGGCGCTTCAGCGTCAAGGTCTTCTTGGGTGTAACACTCAACGTCTTGTCGTCGCCCGATTTCGTATCGCTCATTCCATATCCTCTGCGGCATCATCTTCGTCAGCAACGGCCGCAAGCATTGCCAGATCGTCCGGGGTACCGCCCCGATATCGGTCGAGCGCAACCATGCGCTTCTGGACCGCCTTGCCCGCGTCTCCCGCGAGAACGGCAGCATGTATCACATTTGTACCCCCCAATGCCAAGCTCAACTCGGCCTCGGAGAAAAGTTTGTAAGCAAGGATGGCAGGCCCGCCGAGATGGACGGTCGCCCGTCTCGCCTGGCTGATCTTGCGCACGCCATCGTCCGACGCTTCAGCGGCATGGAGCACGAAAAGCGCCAGCCCACCGCGCACCGCGCTCTCGACCTTGGTGGCGCCAAGGGAAATTGCGCCTGCCTTGCGGGCGAGGCCGAGCATGCCCAGAGCGGCTCTGGAAAGCAGTCCGTCGACCATGCCGCCGAGATCGGGCGGTACGGTCACTTGCGCCTTGAAGGCGCGGGCAAACAGGTTCTTCGCCGCCGCCTTGTCCATATGTAGGCGGTCGGCGGTCACCCAACAACCACGGCCGGGCAGGTTTCTCTTGATATCCGGAACGACGGCCGAATCCGGGCCGACGACGAAACGGATCAGATCATCCGGTTCGGCCTGCTTGCGGGTGACGATGCAGGTGCGATCGTTCATCTCGTCCTGGGGCGGGTTCGGTGCGATGCGGTTTCACCTCACGCACCAACGGCTTCGTCAGCCGGGACTTCTTCGGCTGCAAGCTCGTCTTCGGTGATCCAGCCGGCCTTGAGGCGGGCAGCCAGAACCATCTGCTCGGCGTCAGTGCGCGACACACCGTGATTGGCGAGCACGCCGGGGAATACCTTGGTCTCGCCGTCCTTGCGTTCCTTCCAGCCGGTCAGGTCGTCGGCGGCATAGCCGGCGAAATCCTCGATCGTCTTCACGCCGTCCTCGCCGAGCGTCACCATCATGGCGGTGGTGACACCGGGGATCTCGCGCAATTCGTCCGTCACGCCCAGCGCCTTGCGCTTGTCGTCGTGCTCGGCCTCGATCTTCTCCAGATATTCGCGGGCGCGGGTCTGGATTTCCGAAGCGGTGTCTTCGTCAAAGCCGTCGATGGATGCGATTTCGCCGGCGTCGACATAGGCGACTTCCTCGACGCTGGTGAAGCCTTCGGAGGCCAGCACCTGGCCGACCATCTCGTCGACATCGAGGGCTTCCATGAACAGCGACGAGCGTTCGACGAATTCCTTCTGGCGGCGCTCGGATTCTTCAGCCTCGGTCAGGATGTCGATGTCCCAGCCGGTCAGCTGCGAGGCGAGGCGGACGTTCTGGCCGCGACGGCCGATCGCCAGCGACAGCTGGTCGTCCGGAACCACGACTTCAATGCGCTCGGCATCCTCGTCGAGCACCACCTTGGCGACTTCGGCCGGCTGCAGCGCATTGACGATGAAGGAAGCGGCCGAGGGCGACCACGGAATGATGTCGATCTTCTCGCCCTGTAGCTCGCCGACGACCGCCTGGACGCGGCTGCCGCGCATGCCGACGCAGGCGCCGACCGGGTCGATGGAGCTATCACGCGAGATGACGGCGATCTTGGCGCGCGAGCCCGGATCGCGGGCAACCGACTTGATCTCGATGATGCCGTCGTAGATTTCCGGCACTTCCATGGTGAACAGCTTGGCCATGAACTGCGGATGGGTGCGCGACAGGAAGATCTGCGGGCCGCGCTGTTCGCGGCGCACGTCGTAGACATAGGCGCGGACGCGATCGCCATATTTGTAGTTTTCGCGCGGAATCAGCTCGTCGCGACGGATGATCGCCTCGCCACGGCCGAGATCGACGATGACGTTGCCGTATTCGACGCGCTTGACGGTGCCGTTGACGATCTCGCCGATGCGATCCTTGTATTCGTCATACTGGCGGTCACGCTCGGCCTCGCGCACCTTCTGCACGATGACCTGCTTGGCCGACTGGGCGGCGATACGGCCGAAATCCATCGGCGGCAGCTGTTCGGCAATGAAATCGCCGAGCTGGGCGTCGGGATTGCGCTCGCGGGCCGAAGAAATGGCGATCTGGGTCGCGTAATCGTCGACCTTCTCGACCACTTCCATCAGCCGCTGTAGCTTCATCTCGCCGGTGTTCGGGTTAATGTCAGCGCGGATGTTGGTTTCCTGGCCGTAGCGCGAGCGCGCCGCCTTCTGGATCGCATCGGCCATGGCGGCGATGACGATCGACTTGTCGATCGACTTTTCACGCGCGACCGCGTCGGCGATCTGCAGCAGTTCAAGTCTGTTGGCGCTTACAACCATCTTTTTTCTCCCGAGCTTGGTTGCCGAGCGTTTGGGCCCGGCTGCTCAATCATAGTTCCTGTTCGATTTCGTCTTCGGCGCCGTTTTCTGCACCCTCTGGCGCGTCGTCCGGTTCGCCGCGGCGTTTCTTGGCTTCCTTGCGCGCCCGGTTGTCCTTCGACAGCGCGTCACGGATGAGGTCGTCGGTGAGGATCAGCCGGGTCTCGGCGATCGCGTCATAAGGAATGCGCACCGTCGGCTCCTCGCCATAGGCGGCCTTGTCGCGCGCGATCACCACATCGTCTTCGCCGGCCTCAGTGATCTTGCCCTTGAAGCGTTTGCGGTCGGCGACGAGGATCGACGTCTCCAGCTTCACCAGATGACCGGTCCAGGTGACGAAATCCGACTTGCGCACCAGCGGCCGGTCAATACCCGGCGACGACACTTCGAGATGATAGGCCTTCTCGATCGGATCATCGACATCGAGCGCCGGCGACACCGCCCGGCTGACCTCTTCGCAATCCTCGACGGTCATGGTGCCGTCCTCGCGTTCGGCCATGATCTGCAAAGTGAGCCCGTTCTGGCCCGACAGATGCACCTTGACGAGACGGAAGCCGATGCCGCGCAGCACCGGCTGTACGATCAGCGCGATGCGCGCATCGATACCGCTTTCGCGGATGATGCGGTCGTCGCCTTCGCTAGCCGTTGCAGTCATTAGATCCCTGTCGTTTGATTGGTGGCTGACCGGCAGGTAATAAAAAAGAGCGGGACCGGGTGGACCCACTCTTCGTCATACCGACCAAGAATTTGAGGTTGATATAAACGAAGGTGGCCCGCCTTTCAAGTGCCGTGGCCGGCAGCGCCCGGGCGGAATTCCCAGGACGGTTGCAGCAGGCGCATGGCAAGCATGCGTCCGCACCCCTAACCGGCTGTCTTTCCAGCACCTATGTGCGTTGCGCCGCACGACTTCCTCAATGCAGCAGCAAGGACGAAAGACATGAGCACCTATAAGCCGCTTGGCGCCATTGGCGAACTGGTTCGCCTGTTTGGCAGCGCCATAACCGCATCCGCCGCTGTCGAGCGCGGTCGCCGCCCCGAGAATCAGGACCTGGTGGCGCTGGGCATCGACCCCAGCGAATTCCGCCGCATTCGGCGCTTCTAAAGCCTGTTCCATCCCGAGAAAATCGGGATGGGGTTCTCTCTTTGTTTAGGCATGATCTTTTCCGAAAAGCGGATTCCACTTTTCGGGATCATGCCTATCAGTCCTCGCTGGCGCCAAGCTGAGCCAGCACTTTGCCTCGGCCACGGGCGCGCAGATAGAGCGGCAGCAGCACGGCGGTCGCCGCAAGCAGCAACAGGACCAGTGCAATCGGCGATCCGACGAGGATAGACACATCGCCCTGGCTGATGGCCAGGGCGCGCCGCAATTGCTGCTCGGCCATCGGCCCCAGGATCAGCCCCACCACGACCGGCGCAATCGGATAGCCGAAGCGACGCAGGCCGTAGCCGAGCAGGCCGAACGCCAAAAGCATGCCCAGTTCAAAGGAAACGGGCAAGGTGAACAGCCCCAGCACATTGACCTGCGACACCGCTGCATTGGCGCCGATGGTTCCGAGCGTCGCAAACAGCAGGATGCCGGCGTAGAGCCAAGGCGTCGGTATGGTCAAAAGCTTGATCCAAACGCCGATCAACGGCAGGTTGAGCACCAGCAGCATAAGATTGGCGACGAGCAGGCTGGCGATCAAACCCCAGACAAGCTGCGGGTTCGTGGCGAAAAGCAGCGGACCGGGCTGCAATCCGAACTGCTGGAAACCGGCGAGCATGATCGCAGCCGTGGCCGTGGTCGGCAGGCCGAGCGTCAGCAACGGCACCAGCGTGCCGGCGGCCGAAGCGTTGTTGGCTGCTTCCGGGCCGGCAACGCCCTCGATCGCGCCGTGGCCGAACTCTTCCGGCTTTTCCGCCAGCTGCCTTTCCACCGAATAGGACAGGAACGTGCCGATCTCGGCGCCGCCGGCCGGCATCGCGCCGATCGGAAAGCCTATTGCCGTGCCGCGCAGCCACGGCTTCCAGGAGCGGCGCCAGTCCTCGCGGGTCATCCAGACCGAACCCTTGACCGCCTGGATGGTTGAACTGCTGCTCTTGCTGGCAGCAACGCTCAGCGCCTCGCCGATAGCAAACAGCGCCACCGCAAGCGTCGTCACCTCGATACCGTCGAGCAAATCGGGAATGCCGAAGGCAAGACGCGCCTGCCCGGTCTGCAGGTCAATGCCGATCAAGCCGAGCGCCAGCCCGACAAACAGCGCGGTCAGACCGCGCAGCGTCGAGTCGCCGAAGGCAGCCGAAACGGTCATGAAGGCGAGGATCATCAGCGCGAAATATTCGGCCGGACCGAAGGACAGCGCCATCTTGACGATGGTCGGCGCGATGAAGGCGAGGCCGATGGTGGCGATCAGGCCGGCGACGAAAGAGCCGATGGCCGCCGTTGCCAGAGCCGGCCCGCCGCGCCCGGCGCGCGCCATCTTGTTGCCTTCCAGCGCGGTGACGATCGAGGCACTTTCGCCTGGCGTGTTGAGCAGGATCGACGTCGTCGAGCCGCCATACATGCCGCCATAATAGATACCGGCAAACATGATCAGCGACCCCGCCGGGTCCAGTTTGTAGGTGACCGGCAACAGCAGCGCCACGGTGAGCGCCGGGCCGATGCCAGGAAGCACGCCGACAGCCGTGCCAAGCGTGACGCCGATGAGCGCATAGAGCATGTTCATCGGCTGGAGCGCCGTCAACAACCCGTTAGCCAGCAGACCGAACGTATCCATCTAGGGCCGAACTCCCATGAAAATCGCTCAGAACAGTCGTTCGAGCGGACCGGCCGGCAACGAAAGCTGCAGCCCCTTGGCGAAGATGATCCAGATGATGAACGACAGGACGATGCCGATGGGGACCGTCTGCCACAACGGGCCGCGGCCGAATGCGCGCGCGGTCGCGGCAAAGAGCAGCCCCGTGGCGATCCCGAAGCCCGCCACCTTCAGCAGCAGCATCTGAGCCACGAGGCCGCCGACGATCCACAGGATCGGGCTGATTTCCTGATGCTCGCGTTCGGGAAAATCGCCGCGAACGGCCTCGAAAGCCGTCCAGATGGACAGGCCGAAAAACACCGCGGCAATGAAATAGGGAAAGGTCGTCGGGCCAACACGGGCATAATTGGCGCCGGCGCCATGGCTGGCGGTGCTCCACGCAATCACCACAGCCACCACGGCCAGGATGGCGGCGATGACAAGCGCCGCCCGGTCCGGGCGGCGCTTCGCTTCGTTTTGGCCGGTCTGGCTCATTTCACCAGACCGATATCTTTCAGGATCACCGCAGTGGCTTCGGTGTCCTTCTTGAGCTGGGCGGCGAAATCGTCGCCGGCGAGATAGGTGTTGGCCCAGCCCTTGTCGGCGAGGATCTTCTTCCACGACGCCGACTGCACCATTTTGTCGACGTCAGCCAGCACGGCGGCTTTCTGGTCGGCGGAGAGGCCGGGAGCGGCAGCAACCATGCGCCAGTTCTGGATGGAAACATCCACGCCGCTCTCCTTCAGGGTCGGCGCATCGATGGTTTCGACCTTGGCATCGCTGGAGATGCCGATGATGCGCAACTGGCCGGCCTTGATCTGCGAGTCGAATTCGCCGTAGCCGGAAATGCCGACGGTCACCTGACCGCCAAGAATGGCGGCAAGTGCTTCACCGCCACCGGAGAAGGCGATGTAATTGATCTTGGTGGGATCGACGCCAACGGCTTTGGCAATAAGCCCGGCAGCAATATGGTCGGTGCCACCGGCTGAGCCGCCACCCCAGGAAACAGCGCCCGGATCGGCCTTGAGCTTGGCAACCAACCCAGCCATATCCTTGATGTCGGAAGCGGTTGGAACGACGATCGCTTCATACTCGCCGGTCAGGCGGGCGATCGGGGTGATCTGATCGAGCGTCACCGGCGAAGCGTTGGTGAGGATCGCGCCGACCATGACGTAGCCGCCGACGATGAGCTGGCTCGGATCGCCATTGGCCTGATTGACGAATTGCGCGAGGCCGATAGTGCCGCCGGCGCCTGGAACATTGTTGACCTGGACGCTGCTCGAGATCTTCTCGTCCTGGAGCGCGGTCTGCATCGAACGCGCCGTCTGGTCCCAGCCGCCGCCAGGGGCTGCGGGAGCCATGATTTTGTAGTCGGCCGCTGCGGCCGGCAGGGCGAGAGCGCCCGCGATGATGGATGCCAACACGAATTGCTTCATTGCCGTTCCTCCCTTGCGACCCGCTTGCGCGGGGCAAATGCTTGTTCAGTTTCGAAGCCCGCGTCAGGCTGCGTCTCGAAATAAACGGGGAAGGAACCGGCCGACTCAGGGTTCGGCCAATGTAGCTAAGCGTTTCCAAACCGCTCGCGCGGCGGCGGTGCCGCCGTCGGGTGGTCTTTGCGGAAACGTGTTCGAAGTCCTCCCGAACTTTCCGAGCCTCGCCGCCTCCACGGATGGGCCAAAACCTACCTAGCGCAGCAACCTGACATCAGACTGACGCCGATGCAACAGGATAGGAATATCGTACGATCAGGGACTGCGCAGCGCCGCATTCCAGCGTTCGATGAGGCGCATGCGCTTGACCTGGTCGAGATAGACCATCAGGCCCGGGCTGACCGGGACCGGGCGCAACTGTCCTCCGAGAACCTCCTGCATCCTGTTTGCCGTGTTCTCGCCCGAAACTTCCGGATTGACGGCGGCGATCTGCAGTTTGCGCGCCATCACCGTCTGTCCCTCGGCGGACATGAAATATTCGAGATAGCGGCGACCCAGGTCCGGCGAGCGGGAGGCGGTGGGCACCAGTCCGATGCGTGACATCACCACCGTGTAATCCTTGGGCAGCACGATGCCGACGTCGGGATCCCTGGCGGCCCAATCGGCGGCATAGGAGCCCAGGATGTTGTAGCCAAGTACGAAGCGGCCATCGGCAATGCGCTCGAGGATGGCGGAGCTGGTCGAGTAAAGCTTTACGCCAGACGCTCCCATGGCACGGATAACCGACCAGATGTCCGAGTACTGCTCCTGGTCGCGTGCCATGAACATGAAACCAACGCCGGATCGCTCGATGTCGTAGGTGGCGATGCGGCCATAGACCTTGTCGCCCTGAGTCTTGAGAAAATCGACGAACTGGCCGCGCGTGGCGGGCGGCGCAACGTCCTTGAAGCTCGGCTTGTGGTAGACGAACACCGCAGGCTCGAAGGTCAATGCGTAGGCCGTGTTGCGCCAGTTTGCCCAGCGCGGCCAGAGATCGGAAAGCGGCAGGCGGCTTTCCTGCGCGTAGCCGTCATTGGCGAGCTTGACCTGCAGGTCCATGGCCGAGGAAAAAGCGATGTCGGCGGTACCCTTGCCGGCGTCGGTTTCGGCAACGACGCGATCATAAATGTCGGTCGTCAACAGATCCTCGTAGCGCACGGCGACGTCGGGATTGGCTTTCTGGAAGCCGTCGATCATCGGCTTTGCCAAAGGCGCGTCCAGCGATGAATAGACGACCAGCGTGCGGGCATTTGAAGCCCCATCAAGTGCGGGAAAGAGGGTGACGTCCGCCCATGCGGGCGCCGAAAGACAAACCAGAACGGAGAGGATGGCCAGGCGCATGGTCGCGAGACCATGCCTCAACAATGGGTGCCGCACAACGGCGACACGCCACCGACGCCAAGTGACACGGCTCTGGACCTTTGCCTGTCGAATGGGCATCGTCGGAAGAGGGAGAACCCAGTGCGCATTCTGGTGGTAGAGGACAGTCAGACGTTGGCCGCCGGTCTCGCAGCGGTGCTGAAAGGCAGCGGCTATGCCGTCGACGTGGTCGGCGACGGCGCGTCGGCCGTGGCCGTCCTTGCCACCGAGCGGTTCGACCTCGTCATTCTCGACCTCAACCTGCCGCAGATGGATGGTCTGGAGGTGCTGCGCACCATGCGCGGCCGCCAGCACGACGCGGCAGTGCTGATCCTGTCGGCGCGCCACTCGCTGGACGAAAGGGTCAAGGGGCTCGACCTTGGCGCCGACGACTATATGGTCAAACCCTTCGATGTCGGCGAACTGGAAGCGCGGGTTCGCACACTGCTGCGCCGCCGCGCCGGCCTCAAGACTGCAACCGTTGCCTTTGGCGAGGTGGTTCTCGATCTCACCACGCGCAGCTTCTCTTCGCAGGGCGCAACAATCGACATTCCCGCGCGCGAACTGGCATTTCTCGAAACGCTGTTCATGCGCGCCGGGAAGGTGGTGGCCAAGCAGGCGATCATCGAATCGCTTGCCGGTTTCGACGAGGATCTGAGCGCCAACGCCATCGAGCAATATGCCAGCCGGTTGCGCAAGCGGCTGGCGCCTTACGGCCTGACGATCAGGACCGCACGCGGCATAGGCTACTACCTCGAAAAGATCCAAAGCGGCTGATGGTGCCGGCAAAGCCATATTCGCTGCGCAGGCGGTTGCTGGTCTGGCTGCTGGTGCCGCTGGTGATCATCGGTCTGATTGCGCTCGCCGACACCTATCGCGAGGCCGTGAATACGGCAAACGCCGTCTCGGACCGCGTGCTTGCCGGCTCGGCGCTGGCCATTGCCGAACGCATCGTCGTCGCCGAGAACGGCGCGCTGGAGGTCGACGTTCCCTACGTGGCGCTCGAAATGCTGACGTCGGCAGCACAGGACCGCGTGTTTTACCGCGTCGACGGCCCTGGCGGCTTCATAACCGGCTATCAGAATTTGCCGGTGATCGAAGGGCTTGCGCGCGAAGAAAGCGGCTATGCCGATGCCAGCTTTCGCGGCGAGCCCATCCGGCTGACATCGCTGTCGCGCGCCGCTTCGACCGGAGCTAGTTCGGTGCCTTTTGTCGTCACCATCGCCGAAACGACGATTGCCCGCACGCAACTGGCGCGGACTATCCTGTTGCGCTCGGCATTGCGCCTGGCCATCCTGATCGGCAGCGCGGCGGCGATCATGTGGCTCGCCGTCACCTTTTCGCTGCGGCCGCTCTATCGGCTGCGTGATGCCATTGCCGAGCGCAACCCAGAGGATTTGCACCCGATCGAACAATCGGTGCCGAAGGAGGTGCGCGGCCTGGTCGACACCGTCAATTCGTTCATGGGAAGACTTGGTTCGGCGCTTGGCGCGATGCGGCATTTCACCGGCAATGCCAGCCACCAGCTGCGCACGCCGCTGGCCATCATCCGCACGCAGCTGGCGCTTTCGGCGCGCGCGCAGTCGCTTGAAGAAGCCCGCCATGCCGCCACGGTCGGCGACGAGGCGGTCGCCCATGCCGAGCGCGTCATCGCCCAGCTGCTGCTGCTTGCCAAGGTCGACGAAGCGATGTCGGATCGGCTCAAGAGCCTTGGCGCGATCAATCTGACCGAGCTTGCGCAGACGCTGACCGCCGACTTTGTCGCCCAGGCCCACAGCGCCGGCATCGACCTCGGTTTCGAGGGCGAACAGGCGCAGTTTGTCCGCGGCGAGCCGATGCTGTTGAGCGAAATGATCCGCAATCTGATCGAAAACGTGCTCGCCTATGCCGGCAGCGGGACGGAGGCGACCGTCAAGGTTTTCGCCGACAGCGACGATGTCGTGCTGGAAGTCGAAGACAGCGGACCAGGGATCGCGGCGGACGAACTGGCAGGCGTGCGCCAGCGCTTCGTGCGCGGTCGTGCCGGCGGCAAGCCGGGAGCCGGGCTCGGCCTGCCGATCGTCGAGGAGATCGCGGCACTGTTTGGCGGACGGCTCGATCTGTCGGCGGGCAAGGACGAGCGCGGCCTGCGCGTCCGCGCCGCCTTTTCAAATGCGAACCAGGATCAGCTTCGCACGAAGGTGAGATAGGCCGGCCGCCGGCCCTCGCGAATGGCCTTCGCCTCGTAGCGCGTGCCCGGCCAACCATCGTAGGGCCGGTGCCAGTCGGTCGCTTCCCGCGCTTGCCACGCGAACGCGCCATGCGCCCGGCAGTGCCGCAGCGTCCAGTTCACATAGGTGTCGATATCGGAAGCGAAGCGGAATTTTGCGCCAGGCTTCAGAACGCGTGCAAAACGGTCGAGATTGAGCGGGCTGACGAAGCGCCGCTTCCAGTGCTTTTTCTTCGGCCACGGGTCGGGATAAAGCAGGTCGATGCCATCCAGCGAAGCCTCCGGCAACCAGTCGAGCAGGCGCGTGGCGTCGTCATCATAGACCTGAAGATTGGCAAGCGGCTTTTCCCGCACCGCCATCATCATCTTGGCCATGCCGTTGACGAACGGCTCGACGCCGACAAAACCGGTGGCAGGCGCCGCCGTCGCCCGGTGCAGCAAATGCTCGCCGCCGCCAAAGCCGATTTCCAGCTGAACCGCCGAAACATCCGCCGCGAACAGGTCACGCAGATCGGCAGGCGGTTTGGCCGTCAGGTCGAGCCTGTAGGTGCTGAAACCGCTTTCGAGTGCGGCTGCCTGCTGCGGGCGGATGGTCTTGCCGCGCCGGCGACCGAAAAAAGCTTCGGTCGCACGGCTTGGCCTGTCCTTGGGATCCATGGGCTGACGCGGGGTGGCCGCCGATCAGGCGGCAACCGCGTCCTTGAGCGCCTTGGCGAGATCGGTCTTTTCCCAGGAGAAAGAACCGTCGCGACCAGCCTTGCGGCCGAAATGGCCGTAGGACGAGGTCTTGGCGTAGATCGGCTTGTTGAGGTCGAGGTGACGGCGGATACCGGACGGCGACAAATCCATCACCGTGCGCAGCGCTTCCTCGAGCTTTGCCTCGTCAACCTTGCCGGTGCCGTGCAGGTCGACATAGACCGACAGCGGCTGGGCGACGCCGATGGCATAGGACAGCTGGATGGTGCAGCGGTCAGCGAGCTTGGCTGCCACCACATTCTTGGCGAGGTAGCGTGCCGCGTAGGCGGCGGAGCGATCGACCTTGGTGGTGTCCTTGCCGGAGAAGGCGCCGCCGCCATGCGGTGCGGCACCACCATAGGTGTCGACGATGATCTTGCGGCCGGTCAGGCCGGCGTCGCCATCAGGACCGCCGATGACGAACTTACCGGTCGGGTTGATGTACCACATGCAGTTGTCGGCGATCTTCAGATCGCCAAGCGCCTCGCGGATATAGGGCTCGACGACCTTGCGGACCTTCTTCGAATCCCAGCTTGCATCGAGATGCTGGGTCGACAGCACGATCTGCGTCGCCTCGGCGGCCTTGCCGTCGATGTAGCGGACAGTGACCTGGCTTTTGGCGTCCGGTCCGAGCTTGCCGGCCTCGCCGTTGTTTTCGTGACGGGCGGCGGCCAGCAATTCGAGGATCTTGTGGCTGTAGTAGATCGGCGCCGGCATCAGGTCCGGCGTCTCGCGGCAGGCATAACCGAACATGATGCCCTGGTCGCCGGCACCTTCTTCGCCCTGGCGGTCGGCGGCGTTGTCGACGCCCTGGCCGATGTCCGGCGACTGGCCGTGCAGCAGAACCTCGATCTTTGCCGTCTTCCAGTGGAAGCCTGCCTGCTCGTAGCCAATTTCGCGGATCGCCTTGCGGGCAACCGACTTGAACTTGGCCGGATTGATGATCGAATGTCCGGCCGCGTCCTTGAGGATATTGCCGGCCTTGTCCTTCTTCAGGAGAGTCTCGGGAACACGCACTTCGCCGGCAATGACGACGCGGTTGGTGGTTGCCAGCGTTTCGCAGGCGACACGAACCTTCCATGGGTCCATGCCGGTCTTCTTGGCTTCGCGATAGACCAGATCGACGATCTCGTCGGAGATACGGTCACAAACCTTGTCGGGATGGCCCTCGGCAACGGATTCCGAGGTGAAGAAGTAATTCTGCCGCGTCACGGGTGTCCCCTCTTGAAAAACGGATCGGCAGGGCTGCCGACTTTGGCGCGCCACGTGTTAGCGGTGCTGGGCGTCGCTCGTCAAGCGGTGCCGCAGTTCTGGCATGAATGTCGCAGCAGATAATCTTGTACCACCGGCGGCATGGCGCCGCCGGCAGTCAAGCCTCCTGGATCAGTCGGCACCTTCGGTGGAAAGAGACTTCACCAGATCTATGATCCGCCGGCGCACCTTCACATCAACGATCTTGACGAAGGCGCGGTTGAGCTGAAGCCCTTCAGGACTGCCGCAGAATTCGACGGCGAAAGCCATGGAGGCATCTTCGGCGAACCCGCGATTGCCCACGGGCTCCTGACCCGGGGCATCCTCGAAGAAGAAGGCAACGGGCACGCTGAGTATGGACGCTATTGCCTGCAGGCGGCTGGCGCCGACGCGATTCGTGCCTTTTTCATACTTCTGTATCTGTTGAAACGTGATGCCGAGATTCTCACCCAGCTTTTCCTGGCTCATCCCAAGCATATTGCGCCGAAGCCGAATGCGACTTCCGACGTGGATGTCGATCGGATTCGGTTTTTTCTTGTTTTCTTCTGTCATTTTTTCCTCGCCGAATTTTTCCGGCTTTTTCTATTTTTCTTGCCCAAACGAAGCCGGAGCCAACTGCCCCAACAGAACCTCCAACCGACTTCGAGAAATTTTAGGCGCGTACAGTATGAGTTTCTAATGTGTCGACTGTCAATTCACCCGTAGCCGTTGCCTTACGTTCAATGCGAGGGCGATCATGGCAAACAGCAACATGATCAGCATTCCGTTAATGCGCCTCTGGCCGGCGGAGACGAGAGCCTGTCCGGAGACCGGCACCCGTACGTCGATGGCGCCTCGCGCATCGACGGCCAAAGCGTCGACGATGCGTCCGTGAGCGTCGACAACAGCGGAAATGCCGTTGTTGGCGGCGCGCAACAGGGGCAATCCATTCTCGACCGCACGAATCTGAGCCTGCCTGAAGTGCTGGTACGGACCCGGCGTGTCGCCGAACCATGCGTCATTCGTGACGTTCACAATAAGCTCAGCTGACGCAGCGTCAACTGAAACCAGATCAGGAAAGATCACCTCGTAACAGATAAAGGGCAGCGCGCGGATGCCGCCTGGCAGCGCGATCGGGTGTCGTTCATTGCCGGCGGCGAAATTCATCGGCCCGGCAACGAGCTGATCGACGCCGAAACGGCCAAGCAGGTCGGCGAAAGGCAGATATTCGCCAAACGGCACCAGATGAACCTTGTCGACGGCATCGGTGATCTCACCCTTGTCGTCGATCGCCACCACGGCATTGTAATAGCGGCTGTCGGCATTCGCCGCCGAGCCGCCTTCCTCGCGCACGACGCCGGCGATCAGCACCTGCCCGGTCCCAAGCATCTCGCCCAGTGCCGTCAGCGCATCCGGGCGCTCGGTAAACAGAAACGGCACCGACGTCTCCGGCCACAGGATCAGCTGCGGCCTGCCATGGCCAGGCTCCGGCGCCTTGGCCGACAACCCCATCAGAGTGGCGAAGATACGGTCGCGCACCGAGGCGTCCCACTTCTCGCTGAGGTCGACGTCGGGCTGCACGATGCGGACACCGATGGTGCGGGTTGCAGGTTCGACCGCAGCGGTAAGCCTGACATAGCCGAAGCCGACATGGGCGCCGACAAGAACGACCAGCAGTGCGGCACCCAGGCGCAGATGCCTTTGCGCCGCAAGCAGCGCCGGCAGCGCGAAAACAAACACCGCCAGCGCGTTCATGCCGATCATGCCGGTGAGCGAGACGCTCTGCATCAGCAAGGGCACCGGCATCGCCGCATAGCCGACGGCATTCCAGGGAAAGCCGGTGAACAGGAAGCCGCGCAGCCATTCCGCCAGGGCAAAACCGAAGGCGAGCGCGGCGATGCGGCCGATGTCATTGCTCCACAGCAGCCGGGCGACGACCGTGGCGAAACCATAGAAAAAGGCGAGCGCGAAGGGGATGCCGATAACGGCGAACGGCAAGGCCCAGGCGAAACTGTCTGCCTCGACCAGAAGTGCCGAGCCGATCCACCACAGGCCGGCGAGAAAATAACCGAAACCGAACCACCAGCCGATGGCAAAGGCCGGCCGCAGGCGCCGCAGCCAGCCGTCCGAGGCTTCACCGGTGGCGCCATCGAGAAGCCAGACCAGCAGCGGGAACGAAACGAAACAGACAGCGAAAAAATCGTAGGGCGCCTGGGCCAGAACCGCCAACGCCCCAGCGAGAAACGCCACCAGCGCGCGCCGCCAGCCCCAAAGCAGAATTATCCGGCCGGCAAGGCGCTGCATCAAAGCTTCCGACTCGTGCGAATCACGGCAGAAGATTTAGCAGGCCGCAGTCCCCGCTCCAAACCGCTTAAACGTGATCTAGCGGTGCCAGCCTTCGATGCTGAGGCCGCTCAGCCGTTCCGCCTCCTCGCGTGGGACGGCGTGCAGAGTCTGTGTGAAAGTCCAGACATGGCCTTCGGCGTCGCGCGCCCGATACAGCCGCTCACCGTAGAACTGATCGGCGGGCTCCTGAAAGATGTCGGCGCCGGCCGCCCGCGCCCGCTCGCAATGGGCGTTCAGGCCGTCCTTTAGCCTGATATAGACCGATTGCGTGTTCCTGCCGCCGAGCGAAGCCGGACTGGCGATATGGTCAGCCCATTCGGAATCGACAATGATATAGCCATCACCGAAGCGCATTTCGGCATGGACAAGTTTTCCGTCGGCATCACTGACGACCATGCTTGGTTCGAAGCCGAAAGCGGCTTCGAGCCATCGTAATGCGGCGCGCGGGTCCTTGTAGAATATGCCGGAGCCGAGCGTCGCGTGCCTGAACGGATCGTCGACCGCCATCGGTCGGCGCTTCCTTACGCCTGCTCGGTGCGGGCGGCGCGCCGGCGGCGCTCGCCTTTCTGGCTCTGCACGATGCGCACCCGCTTGACGCGGCGCGGGTCGGCGTCGAGCACGTGGAACTCGAAGCCGGGTACGGCCTGCACCACTTCGCCACGCGCCGGCACGCGGCCCAGCGTGTTGAAGATCATGCCGCCGATGGTGTCGACATATTCGCCATGTTCGCCGGCGGTGAAATCCTCACCGATCATCTTGGCGACCTCGTCGATCTCGGCCTTGCCGTCGACGACGAACACGCCCTCGCCGGTCTGGGTGATCAGCGGCTCGTCGTCGTCATGCTCGTCTTCGATGTCGCCGACCACCATTTCGACGATGTCTTCGAGCGAGGCGAGACCATCGGTGCCGCCATATTCGTCGATGACCAGAGCCATCTGGGTGCGCGTCGTCTGCATCCGCCCCATCAGATCGGAGGCGAGCATCGACGGCGGCACGAACAGCACCGGACGGATCAGGCTCAAATCGCCGATGGTGCGCGCGAGATCGACCTGGGCGAGGTCGAGCAGCGTGGCAGCAGGGGTTTTCCTCGATGTCCTGCCCTTCTTGACGCGGGCGACCTTGGTGATGTGCGCCAGCACGTCGCGGATGTGGACCATGCCGCGCGGGTCATCGAGCGTCTCGGAATAGACCGGCATGCGGGAATGGCCGGACTGTTCGAACAGGCCGAGAAGATCGCCCAATGTCGTGGTGATCTCGACCGCCTCGATGTCGGCGCGCGGCACCATGACGTCCTCGACGCGCACTTCGCGCAGACGCAGGATGTTGTTGAGCATGGCGCGTTCGCCGGGCGAAAAGGCGCCGGCGTCGCTTGTCGTTTCAGCCAGCGCGCCAGCGATTTCCTCGCGCAGGCTGGTGCCGTTGCGTTGCCGGAACAGGCCGAGCACGCGGTCGAACAGGGAAGGACCGGCAGGCGATGGCTCGCTGGCAATGCTACCAGAAGCGGGGCTGCCGGTGATGGTACTGGGACTCGAGCCCTCTTCCGTCGTATCGGAAGGCTTGGTCGCACTGCCGGCGTCGGGGCGGGCGGCAGTTTCTGGTTTGTCGTTCATCGTCGTCCGGTCATTTGGTCTTTTGTAGTTACGCGTAGGGATCGGGAATGGCAAGCCTTGCCAGCGCTGCGCGCTCGATGGCTTCCATTGCCTCGGCCTCGGCGTCGGTCTCGTGATCGTGGCCCAGCAAATGCAGCAGGCCGTGGATGACTAGATGGGTGATATGGTTCTCCACCGGCTTGTCTTCCAGTGCCGCTTCGCGCGCGACGGTCTCGGCGGCCAGCACGATATCGCCCAGCATCGGCGGCAGCGGACCGCCCGTGGTGACCGGAAAAGCCGGGAAAGACAGGACGTTGGTGGGTTTGTCCTTGCCGCGCCAATCGGCATTGAGGGTGCGGATATGGGCATCGTCGGAAAAGACGATGCTGAGTTCGGAGCTTCCAGCCATGCCGGTTTCGGCGAAAGCAGCCGCGACGGCGCGATCGACCAGCCGCGTTAGCGCCGCCTCGTCGGGCCAGTCGCCGGCTTCGACCGAAATATCGATCTCGACGGGAACCAGAAGGTCCCCGCCGCCAGGTTCTTTGTCTTCAGGCATGAGCCCGCATCGTCACATCAATTCTCGGCGCCCAGACCACGCGCCAGCTTGGCGTCGCGGTCATAGGCCCTGACGATTTCGGCCACCAGCGGGTGGCGGACCACGTCGCCGTCGTTGAAGCGCACGGTCACCGCGCCGGCCACGCCATCGAGAACCCGCAGCGCTTCGACCAGGCCCGATTTGGTGTTGGAGGGCAGGTCGATCTGCGTCGGATCGCCGGTGACGATCATGCGCGAGTTTTCGCCGAGACGGGTGAGGAACATCTTCATCTGCATCGGCGTGGTGTTCTGCGCCTCATCGAGGATGACGGCGGCATGCGCCAGGGTGCGGCCGCGCATGAAGGCCAGCGGCGCGATTTCGATCACCTCGGCGGCAATGGCGCGCTCGACCTTGTCGGCGGGCATCATGTCGTAGAGCGCGTCATAGAGTGGCCGCAGGTACGGATCGACCTTTTCCTTCATGTCGCCGGGCAGGAAGCCCAGCCGCTCGCCGGCCTCGACCGCCGGCCGCGACAGGATGATGCGTTCGACCATGCCGCGTTCGAGCAGCATCGCCGCATGCGCAACCGCCAGATAGGTCTTGCCCGTGCCGGCCGGGCCGATGCCGAAGACAAGCTCGGACCGTTCCAGCGCGCGCATATAGGCGTCCTGGTTGAGCGAACGGGCATAGATCGTTTTCTTGCGGGTGGCGATCTGGGCGGCGGAGACCTTGCCCTTGCGCTCCAGCGTCGGCAGCGTCAGCTGGTCGTCGGCGGCAATCGCCATGCGCACGGCGCCATCGACGTCCGACTGGCCGATATCGACGCCTTTCTGGAGAATTCCGTAGAGATTGTCGAGCGCGCGGCGCGCCTGCTCGGCTGCCGAAGCGGAACCCTTGATGGTCAGCTGATTGCCGCGCGAGCGGATATCGATGCCGAGCTTTTGTTCGAGTCGGGCCAGATTCTCGTCGAACTGGCCGTAAAGGGCGCTGGCAAGCTTGTTGTTGTCGAAAGTCAGAACGATGTGCGCCATATCCGAGGCCCCAGACGTCAAACTCTGAGGCAGATTCTTCACTTCAGCAGCGCTCAACCGTCTCTCCTCATCTGCCGAGGCCGTCAGGCCAATTCGGCGAACAGGCTATTGTAGCCCGTCTTCGTGATTCGCACTTGAATAATGTCACCGATTTCGCCGGCCTTTTCATCAACAATAACCGGCTGCAGCCATGGCGAGCGGCCAACCTTCTGACCGGCCTGGCGACCGGGCTTCTCGATCAGCGTATCGATAGTGCTGCCGACCAGGCTCAAGCCGAAATCCTGCTGTTGTTTCACCAGCAGCGCCTGCAGCCGCTGCAGGCGCTCGTCCTTGGTGGCTTCCGGCACATGATCGGTCATTTCGGCGCCCGGCGTGCCGGGACGCGGCGAGTATTTGAACGAAAAGGCCGAGGCATAATTTACCTCGCGTACCAGCTGCATCGTCGCCTCGAAATCGGCTTCCGTCTCGCCGGGGAAACCGACAATGAAGTCGCCCGAAAGCGCTATGTCGCTGCGCGCGGCGCGGACACGGTCGAGCAGCGTCAGGTAATCCTTGGCCGTGTGCCGGCGGTTCATCGCCTTGAGAATGCGGTCGGAGCCCGATTGCACCGGCAGATGCAGATAAGGCATCAGCGCCGGCAGATCGCGGTGGGCAGCGATCAATTCGTCGTCCATGTCGCGCGGGTGGCTGGTGGTGTAGCGCAGCCGGGCAAGGCCAGGAATCTCCGCCAGCCGGAACAGCAGGCGGCCAAGGCCCCATTCCGCGCCGCTTTCGCCCTGGCCATGCCAGGCGTTGACGTTCTGGCCGAGCAGCGTCACCTCGCGCACGCCGGCTTCCGCCAGGCGCTCAGCCTCCGCAACGATCTGCGCTACCGGCCGCGACACTTCCGAGCCTCTGGTGTAGGGCACGACGCAGAAGGTGCAGAACTTGTCGCAGCCTTCCTGCACGGTGAGGAACGCGGTGACGCCGCGCTTGATCACTTCAGCGCGCCTGGGCTGCGGCAAATGCTCGAACTTGTCCTCGACGGCGTAATCGGTCTCGATGACCTTCTCGCCACCGCGCACCCTTGCCAGCACGCCGGGCAGCCGGTGATAGGTCTGCGGGCCGATGACCAGATCGACGGCCGGCGAACGCCGCAGGATCTCCGCGCCTTCCGCCTGGGCGACGCAGCCGGCGACGCCTATCAGCATCTCGCGCCCGGCCTGGGCGCGCTCGGCCTTCATCTCGCGAATGCGGCCGAGCTCGGAATAGACCTTTTCGGCCGCCTTCTCCCTGATATGGCAGGTGTTGAGCAGCACCAGATCGGCCTCGCCGATGATTTCGGTCGCGGTATAGCCGTCGGCGGCCAGCGCATCGGTCATCCGCTGCGAATCGTAGACGTTCATCTGGCAGCCATAGGTCTTGACGAAGACCTTCCTGGTCGCCGCAGCCGGCGCGACCGCGCTTTCGGCCGCTGTGGCGATGTCGTCCCGTTCTATCGTGTTCAAATCCATCCGGCGGCTTCTAACGCCTTTTGGTGACAAAAAACAGACGCTTTTGCCTCGGAGCCCTTATGGCTTACCGGCTTGGCTGCGGCGCGGCGAGTGCCGCCTGCATCATTGCGCGCACCTGGCTTTCCATCAGCCTCGACGTTTCCTTGCGGTTCGAGCCCTTGGAGAAGGCGACCGGCTCGCCGAAATGCACCTCGACATCGAGAGCGCCCTCGGCCAGCAACACCTTGAGATGCGGCATCAGGTCCTCGTCGCCAATCCAGGCGGCGATCGGCCTGTGCCGGCGGCCGAGCGGCACGCCATGCAGGCGCGTATAGACGATCGCCACCGGCTGAATGAACACCTGTTCGACCGCGCCTTCCGCGAGCGCCATCGAGGCGGCGCCGAACAGCGTGCTCTTGAACGGCAGAAGCAAATTGCCATCGCCAGTCGATCCCTCGGCAAACAGCACCATGGCGTCGCCCTTGGCCATGCGGTTGGCAATCTCGCTCGCCTGATCGCCCGACGAACGCTTGCGCTCGCGCTCGATGAAGACGGTGCGCTGCAGCTTCGACAGCATGCCGATCAAGGGCCAGCCTTCCATATCGGCCCTGGCGATGAATTTTACATCGACCATCGAGCCCAGCACCATGATGTCGGTCCAGGAGATGTGGTTGGACGCCACCAGCAGCGGACGCTGGTCGGACAGCGTGCCCTTGACATGGATGCGTATGCCGAGCGCCCTGACGATGATCCCGTGCCAGATCTTGAGGATGAACGTCTCGGGCCACCAGCCGGTCTTCATCGACAGGATCTGCAGCGGCGCAAGGACAAGCGTGGCCACGGCAACGAGGCCCAGCGCCAGGAAAATCCGGATTTTCTTGATCATTCGCCCTGGCCCTATGCGCGTTCTGGCTAGCGAAGATCGCGGCGCATGACAAGCGCGCCGGTCGGGCCGTGTTCCGGCGATTTGTAATAGTTGGCGCGCTTGCCGACCTCGCGGAAGCCCAGCCTCCGGTAGAGCGCGATGGCAGCGACATTGGTTTCGTCGACCTCGAGGAAAAGCGCTTCGGCGCGCTGCGCGTGCAGTTCGCGCAGCACGGCGTCCATCAATTGCCAGCCAAGCCCCTGGCGGCGGTGCGAGCGCGCTACCGCCACGGTCAGGATCTCGCCCTCGCCGGCCGCCAGCCGGGCCAGCACGAAGCCGACCGGCGGCTTGGCGCCGTGCCCGGTCTCACGCGCGGCGTAGCCGAACACCGTATCCTGCTCGAGCAATGCCGCGAATTCGCCGTCGGTCCATGGCCGCACGAAATCCTCGCGATGCAGAACCGACACCGCCGGGCTGTCGGCGATGGTCAGCGGCTCGAGCGCATAGTCCCTGCGGCGCGGCTGGAGGAAGGGAATGCGCATCTATTTATCTTGCCTTGAGAGGATAAAACCGGCCTGCGGCTTCGCGTCGGCACCCCGGAGATAAAGCGGTTTCGGCTTTTCGCCCTCACCCTTGGCGGCAGCGAGCCGTGCATAGACGGCGATGTCGGCAGTGGCAGTCGTTGGCCCGATGTCTAGGGCGTGCCCGACGGTCGCGGCGATCTGCATGGCCGCGGTGCCGGCGAGAACCGGAGACTTGTCCGCCGCCATGGTGGCGGCTTGCGAAAGCGTGGTCACCGCCGGACCATAGCGCAGAACCAACAATTCATCGTAAAGCGCTGCATGGATCTCATCGCGCCCGGCGTCGAGCGCGGCGAGCACGGCACGACCGGGAAATCCAGCTGCTGCTTCCGCGGCGAGCGCTTCCAGCGTGGTCACCCCGATCGCGGGGATTTTGAGCGCCAGAGCCAGGCCGCGCGCCGCCGAAACACCGACGCGCAAGCCGGTGAAGGAGCCGGGGCCGATGGAGACGGCGATGGCGCCGAGGCCGGCAAAGCCGGTTCCACCTGCCTTCAGCGCCGCATCGATGACGGCCATCAGGTGCTCGGCATGGCCTTTGCCGAGATCGAGCACCGAGCGCCCAAGCTCGGTCCCGGCCGCCGCGTCATAGACGCAGGCGGCACAGAGAGAGGCGGCACAGTCGATGGCAAGCAACTTCATGAGGCAGCCGGTTCGAGCACAGGATTCAATGTCCCTGTGCCCGCCATGGCCCGTGACCGCAAGGGCCAGCGCGCAAATTGTTATGCGGCTTCGCTCGGAGATTCCCTCCTCCCCCTGTGGGAGAATGGGGAGTGCTACGGCCTACGCCACCGCCTCGATGCGCAGCATATGATTGTCCCAGACATAGTCGGGTTCGGAGCGTGTGGTGCCGCCGGCTTCGACGATTGTGCCGGCGCCTGTGGTTGCCATGAAACTCGTCTTGTCGGGTGCGACGCCGCAGACCTCGGCCAGCGACCGGGTGGCGACGATGCGGCCGCTGGCCGCGTCGATCGTCGCCAGCGAATTGCCCTCCGGCGAGGACACGGCGACGATCCCGCTCGCAGGATTGGCAGCGACCGAGCCGATGTAATTGCGGAAGCCGGAGAGCACGTCCTGCGGCATGTCGAGCATCTGCAACTCCTTGCCGCGCGCCGCGCGGCCGACCAGCAGCGGACGATCAGTGCCCGGCCCCCGGTACTGGCAGCCGAACCAGACCGTGCCGGACTGATCGACATCCATGTGACGGATCGACAGCTGGTGCAGTGCGGCAGGCAATTCGTGCTTTTCGATGAGATCTCCGGTGACGCGGTCGACCAGCACGTAGGATGGCTTCATCGTCGCGATGTTGAGTTCGGCGCGGCCGAAATCCGGATGGGTCTCGATGCCGCCATTGGCGATGGCCAGCGTCCTGCCGTCGCCCAGCAGCAAAAGCTCGTGCGAGCCCATGCCGTAGGTTGGAAACTCGCCGATGCGGTCGAAATTCGCCCGCGCGTCATAGATGCCGACGACGCCGGCGGCCTTGTCGAAATCATTCTCGGTGGCATAGAGCAGCGCCCCATCGCCCGAGAACACGCCATGGCCGAAGAAGTGCCGGCCGGCGATACTGGCGATGGTCTGCGGCTTGTCGCGGCCGGTGTGGTCGAAGACCACGGCGAAGGTGCCGGGCTGCCGGGCAAAAACCACCGAGCGCTTCGATATGGGATCGAAAGTGACGTCATGGCCGCGATCAGGCAGGTCGATCGCATGCAGCACCTTGCCGGAATCGGACAGGATGGCCGCGCCATGCCTGCCGTCGCGCTTGACGAAAGCGGTGGCGAAGACGGCGTCGGCATCAAGCGTCTTTGCCCAGGCCGACGGCGCCATGGCGGCGGCAAAGCCAATGCCTGCGGCCCGGAGAAAATCGCGACGATCGATCAGCGGCGTCCTCATACTCAGTCCCCATCCAGCGAGGAAAAGCCGGCGGTCAGGCCGAATTCGGCGGTCAGGCGCGTGCCGATCAGCGTCGACAAGCTTGAGGTGATCAGCGCGAAATGGTCGAGTTTGTCGCGCAGCACCGGATCGGCGAGCGCCTTGTCGATCGGACCCTGGATGGACTTGGCGGTCGCAACCCCATTCACCAGCTGGATATGGATCGAGTCCGCCATCCAGCGCGCATCTTGCGGCAGCGCGTCGCCCAGTTGCGAGGCCTGGAACAGCGCATCGATGCCGGCGAGATTTCCAGCCAGTGACGTGGCCGTGTTTTGCGAGCGCCAGTAGATCGCCTGCTTGGGCTTGTCGCCCTCCGGCTTGCCGCCCAGAAAGCCTTTCAGGCGCACGTCGCGGATCATATCCAGCTCATTGATGAAGACACCGACCAGTTCGGTCACCGCTTCGGTGCCATCGCGGTAGAGCGCGTTTTGCGGTCCCGGATTGGCCCAGAGTGCTGCAAACCCATCCGGTTTGTTCCAGGCGTCGCTGACTTCGGCGGCCATGGTTTCGATGTTGCCGGCGACCGCCGCGCCATAAGCGCAGCGATAGGGATCGTCCTTGCCGGCGAGCACTTCTGCGCCGTCGCCGTAAAGCACGAATTCCAGTGCACCCAGGCCCTGCATGGCGACGCTCTTGCCGGCCAGTTGTGCCGGATCGGTCGCGGTCGGGTCCTTGCCGGCCAGTGCCGCCTGGACCTGCTTCAGGCCGATGCCCTTGCGATCCGGCCAATAGAGCATCCGCTCCAGCCGGTTGTTCTCCTTGATCGGCCCGAAGCCGATGATTTCGGCTGATGACCAGGCTTCGACCGTGGCCGAAAATTCGGCGCGTGCCGCATCGAGCTCGACTTGCGAGGGCGCGTCGCACAGTGCCCGCATCGACGTCGTCAAGCGGCCGGCATGGTCATGCAGGCTGGCATAGGCCGGGCGAACGAAGCCGTCGATCGCCCGCTGGATGACATCGGAGGCCTTCACCGTCGCGGATGCAGGCAAGACACCGAATAGAGCCAGCGGAAGAACGAGAACCAGCGCGGAACGCTTCAGCATCAGAGTGACTCCAGGAATTTGACCAGCGCTTTGCGGTCGGCGGCATTGGCGGCGGCGAAACGGTCACGTGCCTTCTGGCCCTCGCCGCCATGCCACAGGATGGCCTCATCAAGGCTGCGCGCGCGCCCGTCGTGAAGGAAGAAAGTGTTGCCGTTGACCGTCTTGGTCAGGCCGATGCCCCACAGCGGCGGCGTGCGCCATTCGCTGCCGGCGGCCTCGCCCACGGCCTGCCCGTCGGCCAAGTCCGGCCCCATGTCATGCAGCAGAAAGTCGGAATAAGGCCAGATCAGCTGAAAAGCCTGCGCCTTCTTGGGCGCATCGCGACGGGTGACGAATTTCGGCGTGTGGCAGGATATGCAGCCGATGTCGTAAAAGACCTTCTTGCCGGCCAGCACCTGGCGCGCGTCGACATCGCGCCGCGCCGGCACGGCAAGGTTCTGCGAATAGAAGGTGACGAGGTCCATGATCGGCGGCGGCGCCTCGACCGGACCGAGGCGTTCTTGCACGCCGTTCGGCATGGCCAGGCATTTCTGCTCGGCTGCGGTGCAATCGCCCCAGTGTTTCGGCACTTCGGGTGTCGAAATGCCGATATCGCCGGCGAAAGCGTCCGCCGCCTGCTGGCGGATCGACGGCGTTTGCGCCTTCCAGCCGAAACGGCCGAGCGTCAGTTCGCCACTGCGGATGTCGCGCACCAGGTTGGGCTTGCCGGAAATGCCGTCGCCGTCACGGTCGTCCGGGTCGGCATGGGCGAGGATGTCGGCCGCAGCGATCTGCTCGATCAGGCCCAACCCGATCATCGGCGGCGTCAGGCGCGGCGACAGGGTGGTGTGCGGGTCGAGCGATCCGTGGGCAAGATTGTCAACCGTATAGCTCGGCTTGCGCAGCGAAACGACGCTGCCGTCGCCGAGCGTCACCTTTTCTTCCCGGTAGTCGACATGCATCCTGCCTTCGCCTGGCAGACCCGGAACGGCCAAGTCCTGCAATTGCGTGCCGTAGACCGGGTCGGGGAAGTTGAGGGCCTTGCGGTCGGCGAGTTCGGCTTTCTCCTCCTCGGTGCTCGCTTGCCGCGCCAGCCGCAGGAACATCGAGGTGGTGCCGGCGTCGCCCTCCGGCGGATGACCGCGGCCGTCCTTCAAATGGCAGTTCTGGCAGGCCCGTTCGTTGAAGAATGGACCAAGCCCGTCCGAGGCTTGCGTCGACGAGGGCGACGACACCCAATTCTTGCGGAAAAGCGCATTGCCGAGCTTGAAGCTGCCTTCTTCCTCGAAGGTGATGTTGGCGGCGGATTGCGAGAAGGCGTCCCTGTCGATGCCCTTCCTCGACGTGCCGGCGCCGCCTTGCATCAACTCGAATGGCTCGGGCTTGGAGAAGTCTGACGTCGGCCGGGTGACGGTGATGACGCGCGCCTGGTCTTTCGGCGTGAGGTCCGTGCGGCTGGTGGCCAGGCCTGCCGTGTCCGGCGCGCCGCCCTGGGCCGAAGCCACCAATGTCACCACGACGGCAAGCGAAAGGCCCCGAAACATTTGGTGTCGTGGGTTCTTCCGGGGCGGCAGGCCGTCGTCGGCCTGCCTTAGGCGGCGCAGAACGTCTAAGGGGCGCCGCATTCCCGCATGTCCTTATTCCGCTTCGTCGGCCGATGTGGCGTTGAGCTGGCCGTATTTTTCCTCGCCGATCGAGGCGAGCAAATCGAGTTGCGTCTCGAGGAAGTCGATGTGACCTTCCTCGTCGGCCAGCAATTCCTCGAACAGTTTCATCGTCACGTAGTCGCCTGCCTCTTCACAGATCTCGCGCGAGCGCTTGTAGGCGGTGCGTGCGTCATACTCGCCGGCAAGATCGGATTCGAGCACTTCCTTGACGTTCTGCCCGATGCGCAGGGGCGCCACGGACTGCAGGTTCGGATGTCCTTCAAGGAAGATGATACGGGCCACCAGCCGGTCGGCATGGTGCATCTCCTCGATCGATTCCGCCCGCTCCTTCTTTGCCAGCTTGGCGTATCCCCAGTCTTCCAGAAGACGGAAATGCACCCAGTATTGATTGACCGCCCCAAGCTCCAGAAAAAGCGCCTCGTTAAGCCGCTCGATGATCTGCTTTTCGCCTTTCATGGGTTCTGCTCCCGTATTGGACGCGCAGGCCTCTGACGCGATCCAGATGTGAAACGATGTCCACGCCGCTCGCCTCCGAGCGGGCGTGGTAATTTTCGGTGACCCGAATGATCGTTTCGACCACATTTGGGAAGCAGCCGCAACAGCGGCCGCGCTTCTGCATGGCGTGATAGACCTTCGCCGGCACGATGAGCTGCCACGGATCCTGATCGAGCAGCCCGACAATCGTCTGCTCGATCTCCTTCTCAGTGATGATGTTGCAATGGCAGATCAGCATCGATTTGCTCTGGCTGACGGCGCCTCCCGCGCCGTGTGGCTTGTTTTCTTAGACCTTACTTGAACACCTTGTCCGGCGCATCAAGACTGTCGGAGCCCTCGAAAGCGATGTTGTTGAGCTTGAGGGCGCCAACGGCGCGTTCGATCGACTTGGTCTGGTCGATCAGCGCGTCGATCGCCGCCTGCACGGTGGCATTGCCTTGCGTGTTGCCCTCGGCGATCTGCTGGTCATAGGCCTCGCCGGCCAGGGCGCGGGCCTTGATGGCTTCCATCTTGGCGACCGTGACATCCAGCTTGTCCGACAGTTCCTTGTCGATCGCCGGATCGGCGGCCTTGACCATGTCGTGCGCAGACGGGCCCGAAACGACGGTGCCGTCGAGGCGCGTGTAGCTGGCGAGATAGGCGGCGCGGATGCCGATGGCGTCATAGAGATGCGAGTTATAGGTGTTGTCGGAGAAGCAGTCATGCTCCTCTTCCGGATCGTGCAGCAACAGGCCGAGCTTCATGCGCTCACCGGCCAGTTCGCCATAGGACAGCGAGCCCATGCCGGTGAAGATGATCGAGATGGCGGTGTTCGGCTCGCCATCGACGAGGTTCTTGCGGGCGGCGCCGTCTTCCTTCCAGTTGCCGACCATCTCCTGCAGGTCGGAAACCAGCAGATCGCTCGCCGACTTCAGATATTGCGCGCGGCGGTCGCAATTGCCGCCGGTGCAGTTCTTAAGGTCGTAGTCCGTGTAGGGCCGCTCGCCGGCGCCGGGGCCGGTGCCATGCAGGTCCTGGCCCCAGAGCAGGAATTCGATGGCGTGATAGCCGGTGGCGACATTGGCCTCGATGCCGCCGGCCTCCTGCAGCGTGCCCGACAGGAATTCCGGCGTCAGGTTGGTGGCGTCGACCTTCTTGCCGTTGATCTCGATCGACTTGTTGGCGATCACATTGGCGGTATAGAGCGCATTGGCGTCCGACTCTGTGCCGTAGCTCTTGGCGACATAGTCGATCAGGCCTTCGTCGAGCGGCCAGGAATTCATTCTGCCTTCCCAGTCGTCGACGATCTTGTTGCCGAAACGGTAGACTTCGGTCTGCTGGTAGGGGATGCGCGATGCCTTCCAGGCCTCGCGGGCGGCCGTCAGCGTTTCCACCGAAGGCTTGGCGATCAGCGCATCGACGGCCTTGTCGAGCGCCTGCGCCGTGGTCAGCGAATCCTCGTATTTGGCCAGCGCGATGTCGGAATAGGTCTTGATGACCGCCTTGGCATCGGTTTCCGCCTTGGCCGGCAGCACGAACACCGCCGCCGTCAGCACCGCAGTGGCGCCGATCGCTGCAAGCCTTGAGCCATACCGTGCCGTCATCATCGCTCTCATGATTGTCGTCTCCTCGGGAATTCAGTGAAATGCCGGCGCCGATGGCGCAGCAATGGATGATCGGCGCCGCGGCATGCATCTGCCATCGGGCGAAAAAGAGGCCGCGACACGGGCGCGATTTGGGAAGAAAGACACCGAAATGCCTCCAATCGAAAGGGTTCAAGGCCCAGACATCAAAGGGATGCGCTTGCTGCGCGAGCCTCCCATAAAGCGGCGAAGTAGCCGGAAGTCAATTGGCATCAGCGAGAAAATTCAATCGAAACAACAGTTTAGAATTATTCTAAACTATGATTGTCAACTTTAAGCGCCTCGCCCGTTGCACGGTTCCGGAATGCGGCGATTGACAGGTGGCCATTCCGGGTGCGACCCGGACCGGGGCTCCTGCGGCGGCGGCAGACAATCGCCACTTGGCCAGACGTCCTAGAATCGGTTGAGGAATTTGGGGCGCTGCGATGAAGAACGGTGTGGTCATAGTCGGTGCAGGGCATGCGGGCGTGCAAGCGGCCGCCAGCCTGCGCGAGGAGGGCTATGACGGGCCGGTGATCCTCACCTGCGACGAAAACGAGCTTCCCTACCACAAGCCGCCGCTGTCGAAGACTTTCATCAAGGACCCGGAGGCGAAGCCGCAGCCATTGCGCGGCGAAGCCTTCTACACCGGCAGCACCATCGACTACCGGCCAGGCATCCGCATCGACCGCATCGATGCCGGCGGCCGCAAGCTGGAGCTATCGGGTGGTGGCGAGCTGCCTTTTGACCGCCTCATCCTCGCCACCGGCTCGCGGCCGCGCATGCTGCCATTGCCGGGTTCGGATCTTTCCGGCGTCGTGTCGCTGCGCTCGATTGCCGATGCACGGTTGATCCGCGAGCTCAGCGCGCACAGCGAAGATGTCGTCATCCTCGGCGGCGGCTTCATCGGACTGGAAATCGCCGCGACGCTCAGAGCGGCCGGACGCAAAGTTACCGTCGTCGAAGCGGTCGACCGGCTGCTCGGCCGGGCGGTGGCGCCGGTCATCGCCAGCCATGTCCAGCAGCGGCTTGAGGCGACGGGCGTGCGCATCCTCACCGGCACCACGATTGCGCGGCTCGAAGGCCAGAACGGCCGTGTTTCGGCTGCGCTGACTTCGACCGGCGAAAAGCTGCCGGCGCAAATGGTCATCATCGGCATCGGCGTGGTGCCCAATGTCGAACTGGCTGCGGCCGCCGGCATTGCGATTGCCAACGGCATCCGCGTCGACCAGCAGATGCGCAGCTCATTGCCGGAAATCCTCGCCATCGGCGACGCCGCCTCCTACCGGCACTGGTTCACCGGCGCGGATGTGCGGCTGGAATCGGTGCAGAACGCCACCGACCAGGCGCGGCTTGCAGCGCGCACCGTCGTTGGCCATGCCGACGCCTTTGCCGCAGTGCCATGGTTCTGGTCGGACATCGGCGACATGAAATTGCAAATGGTCGGGCTGACCTCGGGCGGCGACAGCCATGTCGTGCTCGGCGATCTAGCCGACAACAAATTCTCGATCTACCACTATGCCGGAGACCGGCTGCTCGGCATCGAATCGGTCAATCGGCCGGGCGACCATATGCTTGGCCGCAAGATGCTCGGCGCCGGGTTTTCGCCGACGCCGCAGACGGTCGCGGAAGGCCCTGATGGGCTGAAGGCGGCATTGGCGGCCTTTCAGCAGGATGAGCCTGCACGGGCTGCGGGTTAGGTGGCACCCTGCGGATCAAACGTCTCCTAGACGTCTGCGCTGCCCCTCATCCGCCTGCCGGCACCTTCTCCCCGCATAGGGACGGGGAGAAGGCAAGCGCCTGTCAGGCAGCGCAGACTTCGCGGATCGAGCTTTCCAGAATGTCGAGCGCCTCGTTCATCACGTTGTCCTGAATGGTGATCGGGGCGAGGAAACGAATGACGTTGCCATAGACGCCGCAGGTCAAGAGGATCAGCCCCTTGTCGAGCGCCTTCAGCCTGATCGCATTGGCGATTTCGGCCGACGGCAGGCCCTTCTTGACGTCGTTGAACTCGACCGCGTTCATGAAGCCGAGGCCCCTTATGTCGACAATCTCGGGCACGTCGTCACGGATCGACTGCAGCCGCTGCTTCAGCCGGGCGCCCAGCGTGTTGGCGCGGTCGCAGAGCTTTTCCTCTTCGATCACGTCGAGTACGGCATGCGCCGCAGCGACCCCGATCGGGCTGCCGCCATAGGTGCCGCCGAGCCCGCCGGGACCGGGCGCATCCATGATCTCGGCGCGGCCGGTGACCGCCGCCAGCGGGAAGCCGCCGGCCAGGCTCTTGGCCATGGTGGTGATGTCGGCCGCCACGTCGTGGTGATCCATGGCGAACATCTTGCCGGTACGGGCAAAACCGGTCTGCACCTCGTCGGCGATCAAAAGCATGCCGTGCTGGTCGCAGATCTTGCGCAGCGCCGTCAGGAACTCACGCGGCGCATCGTAGAAACCGCCCTCGCCTTGCACCGGCTCCAGGATGATGGCGGCGACTCGGGCCGGATCGACATCGGCCTTGAACAGGCGATCGAGGGCGGCCAGCGAATCGGCAACCGAGACGCCATGCAGCGGCACCGGGAACGGCGCATGAAAAACATCGGCCGGCATGGCGCCGAAGCCGACCTTGTAGGGCACGACCTTGCCGGTCAGCGCCATGCCCATGAAGGTGCGGCCGTGGAAGCCGCCGGCAAAGGCGATGACGGCCTGGCGGCCAGTGGCGTTGCGGGCGATCTTGATGGCGTTCTCGACAGCCTCGGCGCCGGTGGTGACGAAGATCGTCTTCTTCTCGAACTTGCCGGGCAGCATGCCGTTCAGCCGCTCGGCCAGCCGCACATAGCTCTCGTAAGGCACCACCTGGTGGCAGGTGTGGGTGAAGCGGTCGAGCTGCGCCTTCACGGCCTCGATCACCTTGGGATGACGGTGGCCGGTGTTGACGACGGCAATGCCGGACGAGAAGTCGATGTAACGGCGCCCCTCGACATCCCAGATCTCCGAGTTCTCGGCGCGATCGGCATAAATCTGCGTGGTCATGCCGACGCCGCGCGAAATCGACTGGTTCTTGCGTTCGGAAATGGCTGAATTCTTCATGTTCGTCCCTCGCCGGGCGGCGCCCGTTCTCGTTTGATGACTGCCAAGGCCTCTTCTGACCTTATTTCACGTTTTCCTCAAGTCGGCACCATCGCCCGGCCATTGGGCCTGCCGTCCAGCCCTTAACCAGTCGACCCATACGCGCAGGAGACAGGTTCCCTTTTCCTTGGGATCGATTATCCTTCCGATCGTCTGTGACAGCTCGCCCGTCATGAGCATCCCAGGCTGGTGAGGGACCCCATGAGGAGGAACGCGACATCGCCCGCCACGCAGTCGTCGGTTCACAGCCTTTCGCCGTTTCGGGCAAGCCCATCATTGTTGCCTGCGCGATGCTGACCTTGCTGGCCGGCTGCCAGAAGCAGGAGGCGGCCGCGAAAAAACTGCCGGTCATGGTGCGCACCGAAACAGTGACGGTTGCCGACTATGCGCCACGGACCTCGCTGACCGGCGTGATCGCCGCGCGCACGCTGAACAATCTGTCGTTTCGGGTCGGCGGCCGCGTCGCCGAACGCCTTGTCGATGTCGGCCAGCATGTCGACAAGGACGCCGTGCTTGCCCGCATCGATCCGCAGGAACAGGAATCCGATTTGCGCTCGGCGCAGGCCGACCTCGATGCGGCACAGGCGCAGCTGACCCAGGCCACCGCGGCCTTCGAACGGCAGAAAACGCTGCTTGCCCAGGGTTTCACCACACGGCGCGACTATGATGCCGCCGACCAAGCGCTGAAGGTCGCGCAAGGCAGTGTCGATGCGGCGCAAAGCGCGCTTTCCAACGCCAAGGAGAACCTGTCCTTCACCGAGCTGAGGGCCGGTGCCGCCGGCGTCATCACCGCGCGCCAGGTCGAAGCCGGACAAGTGGTGCAAGCGGCACAAACCGTCTTCACCGTCGCCGAGGACGGCGACCGCGATGCGGTCTTCAATGTGCAGGAAACCCTGGTAGCCAAGACGCCGCCATCGCCGGCGGTGACCATCACGCTGTTGTCCGACCCGCAGGTCAAGGCGATGGGCAAGGTGCGCGAAATTGCGCCTGCGGTCGACCCGGTTTCGGGCTCGATCCGGGTCAAGATCGCCATTCCCGACACGCCCGCCGGCATGCCGCTGGGCGCGGCGGTCATCGGCTCGGTCAGCGCCCAGCCGTCGAAAGCCGTCATCCTGCCCTGGCAGGCGCTGACCTCGAGCGAGGGCAAACCGGCGGTCTGGGTCGTCGATGCGTCGAGCAAGGCAGTGGCAACGGCACTGGTCAATGTGCTGGCCTTCGATTCCGGCATCGTCGTGATCGACAAGGGGCTGGAGGCCGGACAAAGCGTTGTCACCGCCGGCGGCCAGTTGCTCAGCCCCGGCCAGACGGTCGAAATATCGGGAGCGGGTCAATGAGCCGGCCGCCGCGCATCCCCCTCTCGCTCAGCCCGCTTGGCCTGCTTGGCCTGCTTGCGCTCGCGCCTCTTGCCGCCTGCTCGCAGTCGGAGCAGAAGCCGCCCGAGATCGTCCGGCCGGTGCTGTCGGTGGTGATCGAACCGCAAACCAGCCAGACATTCGGTTTTGCTGGCTCGGTCGAGCCACAATTCAGCGCCGATCTCGCCTTCCGCCTGCTTGGCCGGATCGTCTCCCGTGACGTCAAGGTCGGCGACATCGTCACCAAGGGAACGACGATCGCCGCACTCGATCCGACGGCGCTGGAGCTTGCCGTGCAGGCGGCCAAGGCCGAACTCTCCAACGCCGAGGCGCAATTCGCCAATGCCGCCGCCAGCGAGGAGCGGCAGCGCCAGTTGCTCGCCGCCGCCAACACCTCGCAGGCCGTCTTCGATGCCGCGCAGCAAGCCAGGAAGGCAGCCGAAGCGGGCGTCGAAAAGGCCAAGGCAGCACTTGCCAAATCGCAGGAGCAACTGGGCTATGCCCGCCTGTTTTCGGACTTCGACGGGGTCGTCACAGCCGTCGGCGCCGAGGTCGGCCAGACGGTTTCGCCCGGCCAGACCGTCGTCACCGTGGCCCGCTCGGACCTGCGTGACGCGGTCGTCGATATTCCCGACCAGCTGACCGGCGACCTTGCGGCCGGCACGCCGTTCGACATCATCCTGCAATCGCTGCCGACGATCCACACCGAGGCCAAATTGCGCGAGATCGCGCCGCAGGCCGAAGGCTCGACGCGGACCCGCCGTGTCCGGCTGACGCTGACCGATCCGCCGCAGGCATTCCGGCTGGGTTCGACGGTGACGGCGACACGCGTCGCTACGGTTGCGCCAACGATCGAGCTGCCGCTGTCGGCACTGCTTGAGAAGAATGGCGCTGACAAGGTCTGGATCGTCGATGAGCAGACGTCGAGCGTGCGTTCGCGCGACATCAAGATCGCCGCCAAGGGTGCTGCCACCTTCATTGTCGCCGAAGGCCTCGAGGCCGGCATGCGTGTCGTCACCGCCGGCGTCCACAGCCTCGTGGAGGGCCAGAAGGTCAAGATCAGCCAAGGAGGGGCGACATGAAGGGGTTCAACCTTTCCGACTGGGCGCTCAACCACCGCTCGCTGGTCTGGTACTTCATGCTGGTCTTCGTCGTCGCCGGCGTCTTTGCCTATCTCAATCTCGGCCGCGAGGAAGATCCGGCCTTCACCATCAAGACCATGGTCATACAGGCCAACTGGCCGGGCGCCTCGGTCAACGAGACGGTGCGGCAGGTCACCGACCGCATCGAAAAGAAGCTCGAGGAACTCGACAGCCTCGACTTCACCCGCTCGGTCACCACTGCAGGCAAGACCGTCATCTTCGTCAACCTGAAGGACACCACCAAAGCGCGCGATGTCGTGCCGAACTGGACCCAGGTGCGCAACATGGTCAACGACATCCAGGTGCAGTTTCCGCAAGGCGTGCAGGGGCCGTTCTTCAACGACCGCTTCGGCGACGTCTTCGGCAATATCTACGCCTTCACCTCGGACGGGCTGACGCCGCGCCAGCTGCGCGACTATGTCGAGGATGTCAGGACCAGGATCCTGGCCGTGCCGAACGCCGGCAAGGTCGATCTGGTCGGCGCCCAGGACGAAGCCATCTATCTTGAATTCTCGACCCGCCAGATCGCCGCGCTTGGCCTCAACCAGCAGGCGATTGTGGCGAGCCTGCAGGCGCAGAACGCCATCACGCCGTCGGGCGTTATCGAATCCGGCCCCGAGCGCGTCAGCGTGCGCGTCGGCGGCCAATTCACCTCGGAGGAGAGCCTGCGCGCTATCAATCTGCGCGTTAACGACCGCTTCTTCCGGCTGAGCGACGTGGCAACGATCCGGCGCGGCTATGCCGATCCGCCGACGGCGCTGTTCCGCTTCAACGGCCAGGATGCGATCGGGCTGGCCATCGGCATGAAGCCCAACGCCAATCTGCTCGAATTCGGCGCCGCACTCGAGAAGGAAATGGACGAGGTGCTGGCCGACCTGCCGGTCGGCGTCGGCGTGCATCTGGTCGCCGACCAGCCTGTCATCGTCGAGGAGGCCGTTTCGGGCTTTACCCGGGCGCTGGCTGAGGCGGTCGCCATCGTGCTTGCTGTGTCCTTCATCAGCCTCGGCATGCGCGCCGGCTTCGTCGTGGCGCTGTCGATCCCGCTGGTGCTGGCCATCACCTTCACGGTCATGGCCTATCTCGGCATCTCGCTGCAGCGTATTTCACTCGGTGCGCTGATCATCGCGCTCGGCCTGCTGGTCGACGACGCCATGATCGCCGTCGAGATGATGGTGGCGCGGCTGGAGGTCGGCGACACTCTGCGCAAGGCGGCGACCTACGTCTACACTTCGACCGCCTTCCCGATGCTGACCGGCACGCTGGTGACGGTCGCCGGCTTCATTCCGATCGGCCTCAACAACAGCGCCGCGGGTGAGTACACGTTCACTCTGTTCGTCGTCATCGCCGTGTCGCTTTTGGTGTCATGGATCGTCGCGGTGCTGTTTGCGCCGCTGCTTGGCGTCACCATCCTGCCGGCGACGATGAAGCAACAGCATCACGACAAACCCGGCCGCTTCACCAGCCTCTTCCGGAGTGTGCTTCTGGGCTCGGTGCGCTATCACTGGCTGACCATCATCGCCACGGTGCTGTTGTTTGCCGGCTCGATAGCCGGCTTCGGCCTCGTCCAGCAGCAGTTCTTTCCGCCTTCGGATCGGCCGGAACTGATCGTCGACTGGAACCTGCCGCAGAACTCGTCGATCACCGAGACGCGCGACCAGATCGAGCGTTTCGAAGGCCGGGCGCTGGCCGGCAACCCTGATATCGACCATTTCAGCTCCTATATCGGCCAGGGCGCGGTGCGCTTCCTGCTCGCCTTCGACGTGCAGCCGGCCAATCCCTATTTCGGCCAGACCGTGATCGTCACCAAGAGCATCGAGGCCCGTAACCGGATCAAGCCGGTGCTGGAAAAATTGTTGCGCGAGGAGTTCGTCGGCACCGATGCCTTCGTCAAGCCGCTCGAACTCGGGCCGCCGGTCGGCCGTCCCGTGCAGTACCGTGTCGGCGGCCCCGACATTCAGACGGTGCGGGAGCTGGCGCAGCAAGTCGCCGGCCTGATCTCTGCCAATCCAAAGCTGGCGGCGCCGACTTTCGACTGGAACGAGCCGCAGCGCGTGCTGCGGGTCGACGTGCTGCAGGACAAGGCGCGGCAACTCGGCATCACCTCCTCCGACATTGCCAGCGCGCTGAACAGCACGGTTGGCGGCGCCACCATCACCCAGGTGCGTGACGCCACCTATCTGATCAACGTCATCGCCCGCTCGCGCGAGGCCGAACGCGGTTCGATCGACACGCTGCAGAACTTGCAGCTGCCGACCAGCACCGGCGAGGCGATCCCGCTCGCGGCGGTCGCCAACTTCCGCTACGACCTCGAACAGCCGACTGTGTGGCGGCGCAATCGCATCCCGACGATCACCGTGCGCGCCGGGCTGGTTGGCGATGTGCTGCCGGCCACCGTCGTCAACGAGCTGAAGCCATCGGTCGATGCCTTCATCGCCAAGCTGCCGCCGGGCTATTCGGTCGCAACCGCCGGTTCGGTCGAGGAAAGCGCCAAAAGCCAGGGGCCGATCGCCGCCGTGGTGCCGCTGATGCTGTTCGTCATGGCGACCATCCTGATGATCCAGCTGCAAAGCTTCCAGCGCCTGTTCCTGGTCGTAGCGGTGGCGCCGCTCGGCCTGATCGGCGTGGTCGCGGCCTTGGTGCCGAGCGGCGCGCCGCTCGGCTTCGTCGCCATCCTCGGCGTGCTGGCGCTGATCGGCATCCTGATCCGCAACTCGGTCATCCTGATCGTCCAGATCGAGGATCTGGTGCGCGAGGGCAAGAACCGCTGGGCGGCGGTCATCGAAGCGACCGAGCATCGCATGCGGCCGATCGCGCTGACCGCGGCCGCCGCCAGCCTGGCATTGATCCCGATCGCCCGCGAAGTGTTCTGGGGGCCGATGGCCTACGCGATGATGGGCGGCATCATCGCCGGTACGGCGATCACACTGCTGTTCCTGCCGGCGCTCTATGTGACGTGGTTCCGGATCAAGGAGCCGAAGTAGGAGCAGGACAACGCTCTGGTAGACAGAGCTGCTGTTGCAGAGAGTTGAGGCAAGGTCGAGTTCCTTCGCGCCCCCCTCTGTCCTGCCGGACATCTCCCCCACAAGGGGGAGATTGGCGGTTTCTGCACCGCGCTTCTTCTGCACGCCGGAGATTGGCGAAAGCTGTGATGGCACCAATCTCCCCACCCGTGGGGGAGATGGCCGGCAGGCCAGAGGGGGCGCGACAGAACGCGGCGTGAGCCGTTAGTCCCGCACAAACCCCTCACTCGCCCTGAGCAGGTTGCGCGTATAATCCTTGGTCACGCGGTGGCCGATCAGCTGGCTTGCGGTGAGATTTTCCACCGCCTCGCCGTTCTGCATCACCATGAGCCGCTCGCACATATGGGTGACGATGGCGAGGTCGTGGCTGACCATCAGGAAGGTCAGCTTGCGCCGCCTGCGGATTTCCTCCAGCAGGTTGAGCACTTCCGCCTGCACCGAAGCGTCGAGCGCCGAGGTCGGCTCGTCGAGCAAAAGGATCGAGGGCTCGAGGATCAAGGCCCGCGCAATCGCCACGCGCTGGCGCTGCCCGCCAGACAATTGGTGCGAATAGCGGAAGCGGAAACCGTTGCCGAGGCCGACCTCGTCCAGAGCCTGCTGGATGCGCTTTTCGCCGTCGGCGAAGCCGTGGATGGCGAGCGGCTCCTGCAGCAGCCGGTCGACGGTCTGGCGCGGATGCAGCGAACCATACGGGTCCTGGAAGACCATCTGCACTTCGCGGTAAAAGGCCTTGTCGCGGCGCACGCCGAGCTGCTTGCCGTTGACGGTAATGCTGCCTGAAGCGACCGGCGCGAGGCCGGCTATGGCGCGCAGCAGCGTCGACTTGCCGGAGCCTGATTCGCCGACCAGGCCGAAGGATTCGCCTGACTGTACTTCGAGGCTGACGCCCTTCAGCGCGCGAAAACGATCGAAGATCACTTCCAGCCTGTCGACGGAAAGGGCTGCGTTCATGCCGCCCACTCCGGCTTGCGGTCGAGCACCGGCAGGGGGTGGCGTTCGAAGCCTATCCTGGGCATGCAGTTGAGCAGGCCGCGGGTATAGGGATGCTGGGCGTCGCGGAGCTCCGACGCCTTCAACTGCTCGACCACCTTGCCGGCATACATGACGATGACCCGGTCGCAGAAGGACGAGACCAGGCGCAGATCGTGCGAGATGAAGATCAGCCCCATGCCGCGCTCGCTGACAAGCCGGTCGAGAATGCCCAGCACATCGAGCTGCACGGTGACGTCGAGCGCCGAGGTCGGCTCGTCGGCAATCATCATTTCCGGTCCGGCGATCAGCATCATGGCGATCATGGCGCGTTGGCCCATGCCGCCGGACACTTCATGCGGATGCAGGTCGAAGACTCGGGCGGGGTCGCGAATCTGCACCGCTTCCAGCATGGCGAGCGCACGGTCGCGGGCCTCCGCCTTGCCGACCTTCTCATGCGTGCGCAGCGTCTCGACGATCTGGCGGCCGATGCTCATCACCGGGTCGAGCGAATATTTCGGATCCTGCAGGATCATGGCGATGCGTTTTCCCCGCATGGCCCTTCGTTCGCGCGGCGAGACGCTGAGCAGGTCGATGCCGTCAAAAGCAAGCTTGTTGGCCGATATGCGGGCCTGCGGCGGGGTCAGGCCCATTATGGCGCGGCCGGTTTGCGACTTGCCCGAGCCGCTCTCACCGACGATGCCCAACCGTTCGCGGCCAAGCGAGAAGGAGACGCCACGCACCGCTTCGATCAGGCCGGTGCGGGTCGGGAAGGTGACGCGCAGGTCGTCGACCTCAAGAAGCGCACGGTCGCCGCTCATTGCTCGCCACTCCGGGGATCGAGCGCGTCGCGCAGGCCGTCGCCGAGCAGGTTGAAACCAAGGCTGACGATAAGGATGGCGAAGCCCGGCGCGCCAGCCACCCACCATTGGTCGAGCACGAAGCGGCGGCCCGAGGCGATCATCGCGCCCCATTCGGGCAGCGGCGGCTGCGCGCCGAGGCCAAGGAAGCCGAGACCGGCTGCGGTCAGGATGATGCCGGCCATGTCGAGCGTCACCCTGATGATCAGCGAGGAGATGCAGAGCGGCATGATGTGGCGCAGCACGATGCGGAAGGGCGAGGCGCCCATCAACTGCACCGCTTTGATGTAATCGGAGTTCCGCACAGTCAGCGTTTCGGCGCGCGCAATGCGGGCATAGGGCGGCCATGAGGTGATGGCGATGGCGAGCACCGCGTTCTCGATGCCGGGGCCAAGGGCGGCAACGAAGGCCAACGCCAGGATCAGCTTCGGGAAAGCAAGGAAGATGTCGGTGATGCGCATCAGGATCGCATCGGTCCAGCCGCCGGCATAGCCGGCGACCGTGCCGACCAGCAGGCCGATCGGGGCGGCGATGACAGCGACAAGGATGACGACATAGAGCGTCCATCGCGAGCCGAAGATGATGCGCGAAAGGATGTCGCGGCCAAGGTCGTCTGTGCCGAACCAGTGCGCAGCACTCGGCGCCAGCAGCCGCGCGTTCTTCAGGTCGCCGAATGTCGGGGAATAGGGCGCCAGCACATCAGCAAGGCCCGCAACCACCAGCAGAGCGATGATGATGAGCAAGCCAAGAAACGCCAGCCGGTTGGCGGAGAAGCGCCGCCAGGCTACGTAAGCGCGGCCGAGCCTGGCCTGCATGCGCGAGGCCGGCCGCTCGCTGAGCAGCCAGTCGCGACGGCTCTGGATCGCCTCGGTGCTCATCCTGCCTTGGTCCTTGGATCGAGCACGCGATAGAGCAGATCGGACAAAAGATTGATGGCGATGAACACCGAGCCGATGATGATGGTGCCGCCGAGCACGGCGTTCATGTCGGCGTTCTGCAGCGAATTGGTGATGTAGAGGCCGATGCCCGGCCATGAGAACACGGTCTCGGTCAGCACCGAGCCTTCGAGCAGCCCGGCATAGGAAAGTGCGATCACGGTGACCATCGGCACAGCGGCATTGCGCAACGCATGGCGCCAGATGATGCGGGTTTCCGACAGGCCCTTGGCGCGCGCCGCGACGATGTATTCCTGGGCCAGTTCGTTGAGCATGAACGAGCGCGTCATGCGGCTGATATAGGCGAGCGAGAAGTAGCCGAGCAGCCCTGCCGGCAGGATGATGTGGCGGAAGGCATCGTAAAAGACATCCCATTGCCGCTGCCACAGCGCATCCAGAAGATAGAAGCCGGTGATCGGCGTGAAGGTGTATTCGTAGACGACGTCAAGGCGACCGGGAAAGGCGACCCATTTCAACTTGGCGTAGAACAGCACCAGCCCCAGCAGCCCGATCCAGAAGATCGGCACGGAATAGCCGATCAGGCCGACGATGCGCACGATCTGATCGATGACGCTTCCGCGTCGCACCGCGGCCAGCACACCAAGCGGCACGCCGAGCAGCGAGCCGATCAAGGTGCCCAGCGTCGCCAGTTCGATCGTCGCCGGAAAGGTGCGGCGGATGTCGGTCATGACCGGATTGGTGGTCAGCACCGAGGTGCCGAAATCGCCGTTCAGGGCGCTTTTCACGTAGATGTAGAATTGCTCGACCAGCGGCAGGTCGAGACCCATCTCGCGGCGCGTGCGCTCGACGACATTGGCCGGCGCCCGGTCGCCGAGCACCGCCAGCACCGGGTCGATCGGGATGACACGGCCAATGAAGAAGGTCACCGCGAGAAGACCGAGATAGGTCGTTATCGCGATAACCAGGAAGCGGCCGATGAATGATGCGACAGCAACGGCGCGGGCGCTACCGCGCCGCGCCGTCACTTCGTTTTCAACCGCGCTCATGCGGCGCGTCCGCGAACGCTATTCCTTGGAGACCGGCCCGACGAAGTTGGTGTCGAAGCTCGGCCCGAGCACGAGGTTCTTGAGGTTCTTGCGCAGGCCAACCACTTCCATTTGCTGATGAATGATGACGAAGGGGCTAGTGTCGAGGACCTTCTTCTCGAGATCCTTGTACATTTCGGCGCGCTTGCCGGCGTCCTTCTCCAGGAGTGCTGCTTCAGTCTCCTTGGTCAGATCCGGAATGTCCCACGAGTTGCGCCAGGCAAGCGTATGGGATTTGCCGGCATCCGAATTGTCCGGGTTCGAGGCGAAGGTCTGGGCATTGGAGTTGGGATCGAAATAATCCTGGCCCCATTGGCCGATATAGATGTCGTGGTTGCGGGCGCGGTACTTGGTCAGCGTCTGCTTGCCGTCGCCGGGGATGATCTCCAGCTTGATGCCGGCCTGTCCCAGCGTCTGCTGGATCGATTCCGCCATGCCCGTGATGGGCTGACCGGTGCGCACGTCCATGGTTACGCTGAAGCCGTCGGCGAGGCCGGCCTTGCCCAGCAATTCCTTGGCTTTGGCGACGTCGAACTTGAATGGGTTCTCGTCCAGCTCGCCGAGCACGCCATCGGGCAGGAAGCTCTGGTGAATCTCGCCGATGCCCTTGAGGATGGTGGAGCCCAAGGCGTCATAGTCGACCAGATATTTGAACGCCTGGCGAACTTCGGGCTTGGCAAGATTCGGGTTCTTCTGGTTGAGGCTGATGTAAAAAACCGTGCCCTTCGGCGCGCTGGTGGTCGTGAGATCGGCGTTCTTGGCGATGGCGTCGAGATCGTTCGGCTCGAGGTTGCGGGCGACATCGATGTCGCCGGCTTCGAGCGCCAGGCGTTGGGCCGAACTTTCCTTCATGTTGCGATAGATGACGCGGGCAAGCTTGGCCTTTTCGCCGAAATAATTGTCGTTGCGTTCCAGCACGACCGCCTCGTTGGCACGCCATTCGCGCAGCTTGAAGGCGCCGGAGCCGGCATAGCCGGTCTTCAGCCAGGCATTGCCGAAGTCGTTGTCCCATTTGTAGTCGGCGCTCGGCGTCACCGCCGCGACATGTTCCTTGACCAGCTTGGCATCGACCACCGAAGCGACGGTTGCCGACAGGCAGTTCAAGACGAAGCTCGGCGCATAGGCCTTGTCGACGGTGAACGTGAAGGTCGCGTCATCGACGGCCTTGGCCTTCTCGGTGACGTTGTCGCCGCTGATGCCGAACTGGCCGATGATGAAGGCGGGGCTCTTGTCGAGCTTGACGGCGCGCTCGAACGAGTAGGCGACGTCGGCGGCGGTGATCGGATTACCCGAGGCGAATTTCAGGCCCGGCTTGAGCTTGAAGGTGTAGGTCAGGCCATCGTCGGAGACGGCCCAGCTTTCGGCGAGATCGCCCTTGACCTTGGACGTGTCGCTAAGGTCGAGGCGGACAAGAAGATCATAGGTGTTGCCGGTGACTTCGGCGGTCGAGAGCTCGAACGCCTCGCCCGGATCCATGGAGATGATGTCGTCGATCGCGAAACCTTCGACCAGCGTGTCGGCGGGGGTGACCGCGCCAGCCGGCGCGCCGGCCAGCAGCAGCGCGGACATGGCTGCACCCGCGAGCAAGACGCGCGAGCGTAGAGCAAACTTTTCCATCATCATTTTGATTGTTCCCTGTTTTGCTGGTTTGTTGACCTGAGTTCCCGGCTCAGGCTGCAGAATTATTTCCGGGCCGAACGACGGCTCTCTGACCCCTTACCGTCGTGGTTTTTGTCCAATTGGTCAACACCATATCCGGCAGCTTTCAAGCCGGCAACGAGCATTTGCACGACAGCCTATTGGACCAGAATGGGCAGGGCCGCGTCGACGCATATGCCGGCTAATTGAAGCCGCCAATCGGGAAAAATCTGCTAAGTTTTATGGCTACTTCAGCGCCGCGACCAGATCGGCGTCGGGGAAACAGGTGGCGGCGCGGCCGTTCTTGGCCTGCCACTCACCGATCGAGCGGCGCGTCTTGAAACCGGGCAAACCGTCGGCACTGCCGACATCATACCCCTTGGCCTCCAGCGCCCGCTGCAGGCCGGCAATGTCGGAGCGGTAGAGGCCGCCGACGGCGCCCCAGCTGCCGGAAAAATCGCTATCGCCATGGGCGATGCGGTCGGCGCCGTGGCCGATGAACAGGGCGTAGAGGTCGCTGGTGTTGTATTGCTTCAGCACGTAGAAATTGGGCGTGGCGATGAAGGCGGGGCCGCTGCGCCCGGCCGGCATCAACAGAAAGCCTTCGGCCTTCAATTCGCTGGCCGGAAACGGTTTTGCGCCGACGCGCTTGATGCCCATCGCCGCCCACTCGGAAATCTTCTTGCCTTGATCAGGGCCTTCAAGCGAACAAGAGACCGTTTCCGGCACGGTCACTTCAAAACCCCAGCCGCGGCCCTCCACCCAGCCGTAATGGACGAGGTAGTTGGCGATCGAGGCGAGCACGTCCGGCGTCGAATTCCAGATATCGACGCGGCCGTCGCCATCGAAATCGACGGCATGTTTCAGGAACGAGGTCGGCATGAATTGCGGCTGGCCGAGCGCGCCGGCCCAGGACGATTTCATCGCACCGACCGGGGCCAGCCCGCGCTCGACGATCTCGAGTGCGGCCAGCAGTTCGGTGCGAAAAAAGTCCTTCTTGGTCGACATGAAGGCCTTGGTGCCGAGCACCTCGAAGGCATCATAGGGCATTTTTGCGGCGCCAAATCCGGTCTCGCGGCCCCAGATCGCCAGCAGCACCTCACCCGGCACGCCATAACGGTTCTCGATAGCGGCCAGCGTCTTGGCATTGGCAGCCTCGCGCGTGCGGCCACCAGCGGTGACGGCGCGCACGGTCTTTTCGGCGAAATAGGCGCCGGGCGAACCGAACTCGGCCTGATGCTGCTTCTGCGGCGTCGTCGCCTTCTGGCCTGGCAGGACAAGATCGGGAAGCTTGAGGTTGGGTGTCACGCCATCGAAAGCGGCATCGAAGGTTTTTTTGGAGATGCCTTTCGTTTTGGCGTCTGGCCAGAGATCGCTTTGCAACCAGGCGCGGAACTGGTCGTCGATCTTTGCCGCGGAGGCGGGGGCGGCCGAGACGGCCACCATCAAAGCGAGGCAGAAAAAGACAAGGGCCGATTTCACGGAAGCAGGCTTCATTCGCACTCCCTGCCCGCCAATTGCGTCAAAACGCCGTCCGCGAGCGTAATGCGGCGGCCAGCGTGCCTTCGTCGAGATAGTCGAGCTCGCCGCCGACCGGCACACCATGGGCCAGCCGCGTCACCTTGATCTCGAAACCGGACAGTTGGTCTGTCAGGTAGTGCGCGGTGGTCTGGCCCTCGACCGTGGCGTTGACGGCGAGGATCACTTCCTTCACCTCGCCGCCGGCGACGCGGTCGACCAGCGAGCGGATGTTGAGCTGTTCGGGACCGATGCCGTCGAGCGGCGACAGCGTGCCGCCGAGCACGTGATAGCGCACATTCATGGCGGCCGCCCGCTCCAGCGCCCACAGGTCGGAGACGTCCTCGACGACGATGAGCGTGGCGGCATCGCGGCGCGGATCGGTGCAGATCATGCAAGGATCCGACGTATCGACATTGCCGCAGGTCGAACAGATGCGCACCTTGTCGACCGCCTCGCTCATGGCAGCGGCGAGCGGCGACAGCAACTGCTCTTTCTTCTTGATGAGGTGGAGGGCAGCGCGCCGAGCCGAACGCGGACCGAGTCCCGGCACTTTGGCCAGGAGCTGGATCAGGCGTTCAATCTCGGGACCGGCGATTCGCTTGGACATCGCACCGGTTTAGGATTTTTTGACGCGCTTTGGAACGTATCAACGCGCAAAGGACGCGGCGATCGAACGCCGCCGCCTAGTTTGCCTGCAGCGAAAGGTCCTGGCCGACGATCATCGCGCCGACGGCGTCGGTGTTCTCCGGCGTCGATTCAAATGCCATCGCTGCCTGCTGCGGCGCGGCCGGGAACGAGGTGATGACCTGCGGGCTCGCGGGTCCGCCGAAACGGGCGGCGTCCGGTTCCTGCATGGGCTCCTGCATCGCCACCATTGTCGGCTTGGCGGTGGGCTTGACGAGAGCCGGCTTGACAGGGCTCACCCTTGCGGACTTTACCGGCTGCGCCACGGCGGCGGTCATATAGGCTGCCTTGGCGGCTGTCGTTTTGGCAGGCAATACCGGCTCAGCTGAGGCGACAAGCGTGACCGGCGCGGCAGGCACCGGCGCCTTTGGCTCGGCAGAGGCAACCATGGTCGTTGGCTCGTCCGGCAGCGGCTGCCAGTTGCGGCCGCGCTTTTCGTAGAAGGCATTGCCGCCGGCAACCATGGTGTAGTGCATGTTCTTGTAAGGGAAGCGCAGGCCTGCGGTGTGGAAATACATCGTGTTCTTGAGCTTGGCCTTGCGCTCGCCCTTGAGCACCGCCTCGGCGGCTTCCTCGACATCCGGCATCGCCTTGGAGTTCATCGGCCGCGTCATCACGCCGGGCGCGAACTGGCCTGGCTCACCGACGACGTCGCAAATGGTGCTGCCATGCTGGCCCGAGCGCAGCCGGTTCATGACGACGGTGCCGACGGCAATCATGCCGTCACGGCTCGAACGGTTGGACTCGAAGAACATCGCCCGTTCCAGGCACTCCTTGTCCTTCGGCGTGTGGCCGTACGGGCGGCTCAGAAAACTGGGCGTGATGGCATCCGTCAGGCTGGCGACCGATATGCCGTGCGAAGACGTGGTCTGGCTGCAACCCGCCAGGAACAGAGGGGAGAAGATAATGCCGAGTAAAAGCGGCGTCTTCCATCGCGTCGCGATCAACAAAAAAGCCTCATGTCCAGATGCCAGCCCGCCCCGAGATGTGGCAAGAATGAGACTCTTAAAGGCAAAAAGATGGCTAAAGGATTAGCATTCGTGCAGCTTGGGTAAAACTTTATGAATGCTTGGAAACAACGCCGTGAACACTGCCGGGAAAACCGTTAACACTGGGGCCAACGGCAAATTTCCGTTCATAATCAATTAACTGGTTGCCACCGGCTTAGAACGGCAGTTTCATCCCCGGCGGTATCGGCAAGCCTGCCGTCAGCGCCTTGGTCTTCTCCTGCATGATCTGCTCGACCTTATTTTTGGCGTCATTGTGGGCGGCCAGAAGCAGGTCTTCGAGAATCTCGACCTCGTCTTCCCTAAACAGCGACGGATCGATCTTCAGCGACTTCATCTCGAACTTGCCGGTCAGTGTCACGACGACCAGGCCACCACCGGCCACACCGGTGGCCTCCAGCGTGGCGATCTCGTCCTGCATGGCCTGGAACTTGGCCTGCATTTCCTTCGCCTTGCCCATCAGGCCGAGAAGATCTTTCATGGTCAGGTCCTTTGCGGATTAGCGCCTGCTATCAGGTTTCGTCGTCGTCGGTGGGCGGCTCGACCGGCACTTCGGTCTTGTCCGTGTCGACTTCCGGCGCGTCGGGAATGCGCACGTCGATGATCTTGGCGCCGGGAAAGCGGGCCAGGATGGCAGCGACGGTCGGGTCGCTCTTGGCATCGAGGAAAGCGTTCTCGCGCTTGGTCGATTCCATCTCGGCCAGCGTCTGGCCGCCGGCTTCCTTCGACAGCGACACCAGCCAGCTGCGCCCGGTCCAAGCGCGCAGCTTGGTGGTCAGATCGTTGAGCAGCATTTTCGGCGCATCGTCGGTCAGGCTGAGGTCGATGCGGCCGGGCTCGATGCGCACCAGGCGCATGCAGCGCTTGACCAGCACCTTGAAGGCGATGTCGCGCTGGGCGTCGGCAAGGGCGGCGATGTCGGCCAGCGATTTCAGCGACACCGGCGGCACGTCCGCGACAGGCTCGGGCGGTGCGACAAAGGCGGCAGGCATCGGCGCGGTCTCGACCAGCCGCATCGTCTGCGCACCACCACTGGGCGTCGGCATCCGCGTCTGCGCTACAGCGCTGGCGCCGCCGCCATTGCCCGGGCTTGCCGGTGTGCCGTTCGAGCGCGGCGCGCTATTTTGAGCCGGCGCCGTGCCCTCCAGCGATCTCAAGGCCTCGTCCAGCGTCGGCAGGTCGGCGGCATGCGCCAACCGGATCAGCACCATCTCGCCAGCGCTGACCGGCCGGTTGGACGACTGCACCTCGGGAATGCCTTTCAACAGCATCTGCCACGTCCTGGACAGCACCCGGACCGAGAGCGCCTTGGCAAAATCGGCGCCACGCGCACGCTCGTCCTCGGACAGCGAGGCGTCATCGAGCGCCGTCGGCACGAAACGCAGCCGCGTGACGAGATGGTTGAATTCGGCAAGGTCTGTCAGCACCGCGGCCGGATCGGCGCCGGTGTCGTATTGATTGCGGAATTCGGCCAAGGCGGCGGCCACGTCGCCCTTCATCACATGTTCGAACAGGTCGACGATGCGGGCGCGGTCGGCCAGGCCCAGCATGGCACGCAACGCTTCGGCGGTGACCGCGCCGCCGCCATGGGCGATCGCCTGGTCAAGGATGGACAGCGAATCGCGCGCCGAGCCTTCGGCGGCCCGCGCAATCATCGCCAGCGCATCGTCGTCGACGGCAATGCCTTCCTTGGCCGAAATCGAGGCGAGATGCGCGACCAGCGCGCCGGCATCGATGCGCCGGAGATCGAAGCGCTGGCAGCGCGACAAAACGGTGATCGGCACTTTGCGGATTTCGGTGGTGGCAAAAATGAATTTGACGTGCGGCGGCGGCTCTTCCAACGTCTTCAGCAGGCCGTTGAAGGCCTGGGTGGAGAGCATGTGCACTTCGTCGATGATGTAGACCTTGTAGCGCGCCGACACCGGGGCGTAGCGCACGCGCTCGATAATGTCCCTGATGTCGTCGATGCCGGTGTGCGACGCCGCGTCCATCTCGATGACGTCGACATGGCGGCCTTCCATAATCGCCTGGCAATGCTCACCCAGCACGGCAAGGTCGATCGAAGGCTGATCGACAGTTGATGTCTTGTAGTTGAGCGCCCGCGCCAGAATGCGCGCCGTTGTCGTCTTGCCGACCCCGCGCACGCCGGTCAGCATCCAGGCCTGGGCGATGCGGCCGGTGGCAAAGGCATTGGTCAGCGTGCGGACCATCGGCTCCTGGCCGATCAGTTCGGAGAAATTCGAGGGACGGTATTTGCGCGCCAGAACGCGATAGGCGCCGGCCTTTTGCTTATCCAGGTTTTCTGGGCCCGAATTTCCGGCTTCGCTCATTCGCCCGTAAAGCTCCAAAAGGCCGCGTCCGAGGGTGGCCGATTCCTGTTAGAGCGTTTCACCGTTTCTGGAAACGGCGAACCGCTCTATCTCTTTGCTTTAACGCAATTCCGGACGGGAAACCGCTCACACTTTCCCTGGAATTGCTCCAATAGTCTCGCCCGCGCTGCAATGCGTCGTCAATGTCGCGAGAGGGGCCGATGAGGTGGGAGGCTGGAACAATGACCCGTTCCGGGCTCGTTAGGGCTGCTTCCTTCCGGACCTGACCCGGTTGGCGAGTGGATCGTCCACCACCAACCTCCCGCTTTCCATATCGGCAATTGCGCGATGAAATGCAAGTGCGCATGAGAATCCGCAACGCAGGCCGGCGCGGGACAAGGATTCGCTTGCAGCCCCCTTGCAGCCGCTCTAGCGTTCACAAGTTTGAAAAAAGCCGCAAAAGTGAGGGAAACGCCAATGCTGCCGGGCCTCAAGGCCGGATTCACGCTCGACTCCAGGCTGGAGGCGGACAGCGATCAGCTGATGTGGCTCGGGCTGTGCGAATTGCGCGTGATGAACGACCGCCGCTGGCCATGGCTGCTTCTGGTGCCACAGCGGCCGGGCTCGGAGGAAATCCACGAACTGACGCCGCTCGACCAGGCGATGCTGACCTTCGAGACCAATATGGTGGCGCAGGCGCTGAAAAAGGTGACCGGCTGCACCAAGATCAACACCGGCGCGCTCGGCAATATCGTGCGCCAGCTGCATGTTCATGTCATCGCCCGCTCGGAAGGCGATCCCGGCTGGCCGGGGCCGGTGTGGGGGCACGGCATGCGTGAACCCTATCAACGCTCCGACATCCGCAAGTTTGCGCAACAGATCAAGGCGGCGTTATAAGCCTGTCCGTGCCAATCCCAGCCTTCGAGTCCCCTGCATGACCTTCCGCCTGTTTGACGCGCCCTTGCGCGAGCCGAGCCAGTTCGTCGGCTTTGCCGGCAACACCATCGACCGGCAATCCGAAAACCGTGCCGACGATTCCGTCGAGAAGGCGCTGGCCGAGCCCTCGGCAAGGCTTTTGCTGATGCATGGCGGCCGGCTTCACTTGAAGCTGAGGGATGGCAGCTTCGACCCGTGGTTCCATCTGGCCGAGAGCCAGCCGCTTACAGCCTCGCCCGAACAGGGCGTACTGCTCGGCTTTTCCGAGAGCGGCCCGGTGTTGGCGGTGCCGGTCGCGATCGAGCCTGAGCAGCTTCCTGAAACCATCAAGGCCATCGACTATCGCTCGGTCTACATGCAAGGGCTGATCGACGAGACGGCTGCCGGCGCGCTGGCGCAAGGGGCGGCCTTGCTCGCCTGGCATGCCAGCCACCGCTTCTGCAGCAAATGCGGCACCCAGTCGGAAATGCGGGCCGGCGGCTACAAGCGCCATTGCCCCGATTGTGGCACCGAGCATTTTCCGCGCACCGACCCCGTGGCGATCATGCTGACGGTGACCCCGGAAAAGTGCCTGCTTGGCCGCGGCCGGCATTTTGGACCGGGCATGTATTCCGCCCTTGCCGGCTTCATCGAGCCGGGCGAGACGATCGAGGCGGCGGTGCGTCGCGAAACGCTGGAGGAAGCCGGTATCCGGCTTGGCCGCGTCGTCTATCACGCCAGCCAGCCCTGGCCGTTTCCCTATTCGCTGATGATAGGCTGCTTCGGCGAACCGCTCGACGACGACATCCAGTCCGATCTCAACGAACTCGAAGACTGCCGCTGGTTTTTCCGTGACGAGGTGCGCCTGATGCTGGACAGGACGCACAAGGACAATCTGGTCACGCCGCCGAAAGGCGCGATCGCGCATCACCTGATCCGTGCCTGGGTCGATAGCGAAACGAGAGATATCGCAGGAGTACGAACATGATCCGTCACACCGTCATCTTCACGCTGAAGCATCCGCCCCACTCGCTGGAGGAAAAAAGATTCCTCACCGACGCCAAGAGAATCCTCAGCGCGATCAAGGGTGTCACGCATTTCGAGCCGCTGCGGCAGGTCAGCCCGAAGAACGACTACCACTTCGGCTTCTCGATGGAGTTCGTCGATCAGGCCGCCTATACCAGGTACAACGACCACCCCGACCACGTCGCCTTCGTGCGCGACCGCTGGGTGCCGGAGGTCGAGGCGTTTCTCGAAATCGACTACGTGCCGCTGGGCCTGCTTGTTTAGAGCATGATCCCGAAAAGTGGTCGCCGGTTTTCGGAAAAGATCATGCTCAAAGACAGAGGTAGAGCCCCATCCCGATTCCATCGGGATGGAAGAGGGCTCTAGTCCGCGACTTTCCACTCCTCGCGCGAATTGGCGGCGGGATAGACACCCAGGATCCGCATTTCGCGGGAGAAGAAGCGCAGTTCCTCAAGCGCGAGTTTGACCAGCGGATCGTCGGGATGACCCTCGATATCGGCATAGAACAGCGTCGCCGTGAAGGCACCGAGCTGATAGCTCTCCAGCTTGGTCATGTTGATGCCGTTGGTGGCAAAACCGCCCATCGCCTTGTAGAGCGCGGCCGGCACATTGCGGACGCGGAAGATGAAGGTCGTCATCATCTTGGTGTCCGGCGACGGGCGTTCGGCCCACTGCTTGTTCTTGGTCAGCACGACGAAGCGGGTGACGTTGCTATCGGTGTCCTCGACATTCTCCTCGATGATGTCGAGCCCATACAGCGTTGCGGCCAGCGCCGGCGCCAGCGCCGCCATGGTGCGGTCCTTGACCTCGGCAACCAGCTTGGCGGCACCCGCCGTGTCGCCAGCGACGATCGCTTTCCAGCCGTTCTTGCGGATGTATTTGCGGCATTGGCCAAGCGCATGGATGTGGCTGTGCACGGTCTTGATCTCTGCGCGCTTGACGCCCGGCAGCACCATCAGCTGGAAATGGATCGGCAGGAAATATTCGCCGACGATGTGCAGCTTCGATTCCGGCAACAGATGGTGGATGTCGGCGACACGGCCCGCGATGGTGTTCTCGATCGGGATCATGGCGAGGTCGGCCTTGTTGGTCTCGACCGCGTTGAAGGCATCCTCGAAGGTCGGACACGGCAACGGCACCATGTCAGGGAACATGTTGCGGCTGGCGGTGTCGGAATTGGCGCCCGGCTCGCCCTGGAAGGATATTCTGTTGGTTTTTTCAGGCATGACGCAATTCTCAGGTTGAAAGGATCGATCTGGCGCGTTCGAGATCGTGCGGCGTGTCGACGCCGAGCGGCAGCGACTGCACGATCTCGGCATCGATGCGCATGCCGGCCTCCAGCGCCCGCAACTGCTCCAGCCGCTCGCGCCGCTCCAGCGGCGACGGTTTCAGCGCCACGAAGCGCTCGAGCGCGGCGCGGCGATAGGCGTAGAGGCCGATGTGGTGATAGAGCGGCCCGTCGCCCCAGGGGGCGGTGGCGCGGGTGAAATAGAGCGCCTTGAGCCGTGTCGGAGACAGTGGCGAGCCGACGATCTTGACGACGTTCGGGTTGGTCTTTTCCTCGTCGCGGACGATCTCGACGCCGAGCGTGGCGATGTCCACCGCCGCATCCACGAACGGCTTCAGCGACGCGCCGATGATCTCAGGGTCGATGGTCGGCAGGTCGCCCTGGACATTGACGATGGTTTCGACCTTGCGGTTGGGGTCGAGCGTGGTCAGCGCCTCGAAGATACGGTCCGAGCCCGACTCGTGGTCCATCCGCGTCATCACCGCCTCGAAGCCATGCGCGCGCACCGCTTCGGCCACGCCTTGCGTGTCGGTTGCCACCACCACCCGGCCGAGTCCTGCCTCGGCGGCGCGGCGGGCGACATGGACGATCATCGGCGCGCCGGCGATGTCGGCCAGCGGCTTGCCCGGCAGGCGGGTCGAGGCCATGCGGGCCGGGATGAGGATGAGCGTGGACATGAAGTCAGCAGGCGTTCGAAAAGAGGATGGGGAAAGTGGCAAAAGGTCTCACTGGAAGCGCCCTTATAGGTGTTGCAACGCCTGAGCAAAAGACCTAGTTTCCGCCCGATTTGACCGGCTCCGCGGGGTGGGTCGCGATACCGACGGACGCGTGGACGGAGAGGTCCGCCGGAAAAGGGAGCCTGGGGCGTATGGATTCCAACGAAGTCAACAAACTGCTCGCCGGATTGCTCGGAACCTGTTTCGTGGTCTTCTCGGTCGGTTTGGTGTCTGACGCACTGTTCGCCTCGCCGGCGCCGGAAAAACCCGGATTCGCCATCGAGGCGGCCGAGCCCGCCGAAGGCGGCCCGGCGGCGCCCGCCGAAGCAGCCAAGCCGATCGCCGACCTTTTGGCCACTGCCAATGTCGAGCAAGGCGCTGCCGTCTTCAAGAAATGCCAGGCCTGCCATTCCGGCGAAAAGGGCGGCCCCAACAAGGTCGGACCCGATCTGTGGGACCTCGTCGACCGTCCGGTGGCCGCGCATGAGGGCTTTGCCTATTCAGCCGGCATGAAGGATTTTTCCAAGGGCGGCACCGAGAAGTGGACCTATGACAACATCAACCACTTCATCACCTCGCCGAAGAAGTTCGTAAAGGGCACGGCAATGGGCTTCGCCGGCCTGCCCAAGGACGAGGACCGCGCCAACGTCATCGCCTATCTGCGCACGCTTTCGGACAGCCCGAAGCCGCTGCCGGCGCCGGGTGCAGCCGCCGACGCAACGGCGCCGGCCAAGCCGGCCGAAGGTGCAGCGCCAGCCAAGCCGGCCGAGGCTGCGGCACCGGCAGCGCCGGCCAACTAACGAAATTGTAATAGACACTTCCTTGAAAAAGCCGGGTTCAGCCCGGCTTTTTTGTTAGGAATGATGCATATGCGGCGACAAAGCCGGTCTGTCGCGGTTTTCACGGACGTCAAATCATCTAGATTGTCCGCTGGTATGGATCGCAAAGAGGAAGACGCATGACGGTTGGCCGAACGCTTCTCAGATCAGCGCTGATCGTGGCCGCTCTTGCCGGCGGCCTGCAGGCGGCCTTGTCTGACGAATGGCGAACCTCCTCTTCGCTGATCGGCAAGTCGAAATACGGCGACAATTTCCAGCACTACGACTACGTCAATCCGGACGCGCCCAAGGGTGGCACGTTGAATTCGGTGGTGCTCGGCACGTTCGACAGCTTCAACCCGTTCATTGCCCGCGGCACCCCTGCCGCAGGGTTGAACTATCAGGGCGGCCTGCTCTACCAGTCGCTGATGGCGAAATCCATTGACGAGGGCAGCACCAATCACCCTGAGATCGCCGAGGCCTACAAGTACCCGGACGATTTTTCATCCGCGACGTATCGGCTCGACCCGCGCGCCAGATGGCACGATGGCCAGCCGATCACCGTTGACGACGTGATCTGGTCATTCAATTTTCTGAAAAAGGAAAGCCCGCAGTTCAACCGCTATTTTGCCAATGTCACGGAAGCGGTCGCCGTTTCAGATCGAGAAGTCGAGTTCCGCTTTGACCAAAAAGGCAATCGTGAGCTGCCACTGATTATGGCGGATGTGGTGGTGTTGCCGAAGCACTGGTGGGAAGGCACCGATGCCAGCGGCAAGAAGCGTGATATCACCCAGCCAAGCCTCGAAATCCCCCTCGGCTCAGGACCTTACAAGATCGAGAGCTTCAAACCCGGCTCGGAAGTCGTCTGGCGGCGGGTCCCCGATTACTGGGCGGCGGACCTTGGCATCAATGTGGGGCGCAACAATTTCGACCGCGAACGGTTTACCTATATCCTCGACGACAATGCCGCCTGGCAGGCATTCACCAAGGGCGGGTTCGAAGACATCAACCGCGAGTATAGTTCGCGCAAATGGGCGACGGCCTATAATTTCCCGGCAATCCAGGCCGGCGACGTCATCAAGAAGGACTTCCAGAACCAGTCGCCAGAACCGATGCAGGGCTTCGTCCTCAACCAGCGGCGGGCGCTGTTCCAGGACCGCCTGGTGCGCCAGGCCCTGACCCAGCCGTTCGATTTCGAGACGATGAACCGCACCCTGTTCTTCGGATTCAACACCCGCACATCAAGCTATTTCCAGGGCACCGAGCTGGCTTCGAGCGGGCTGCCACAAGGCAAGGAACTGGAAATCCTAGAGCCGTATCGCGACAAGCTGCCACCCGAACTCTTCACACAGGACTTCAAGCTGCCCGTCTACGATACGCCGCAAGCGGAACGGAAGTACCTCAAACAGGCGATAGATCTCTTCGCCAAGGCCGGCTGGGTGATCAAGGGTGGCAAGATGGTCAACGCCAAGACCGGCGACCCGTTCAAGTTCGAAATCCTCGGCTGGAACGACACCGACCAGGTGATCGCCAGCCCCTACATCGCCAATCTGCGCAAGATCGGCGTCGAAGCGACACTGCGCATCGTCGACCAGTCCCAGTACATCAACCGCGTCACCAATTTCGATTTCGACGTCGTGACGGGCCTGTTCGCCCAATCGGATTCGCCCGGCAACGAGCAGCGCGAGTTCTGGGGTTCGAAGGCTGCCGACACACCAGGCTCACGCAACCTGGTGGGCATCAAAGACCCCATCGTCGATGCGCTGGTCGACCGCATCATCTTCGCCACCGACCGCGACGACCTTGTCGCCGCCACCCATGCGCTCGATCGGGTGCTGTTGTGGAGCTATTATGTCGTGCCGCAATGGCACCGGCCGGTGGTTTGGCTGGCCTACTGGAACAAGTTCGGTATCCCCGACAAGCAGCCCGCCTATGTTGGCGCCGACACGGATTCCTGGTGGATCATTCCTGAGAAGGAAAAGGCGCTGGCGGCCAAATACAAGGGCGGAAATTGATGGCCTCTCGCCGCGACTTCCTGGCCCTGGGCGGCGCGGCAGCCGCCGTCGCGCTTCTGCCCGACCGGGCCTTTGCCACCATCCCGACCGGCGTGAAACTGCACGGCCTGTCAGCCTTCGGTGACCTGAAATACAAACCGGACTTCACGCATTTCGACTATGTCAATGTCGACGCGCCGCTGGGTGGCACCTTCAATTTCTCGCCGCCCAACTGGGGTTACAACCAGAGCCCTTTGACCTTCAACACGCTGAACTCTTTCTCGGTCAAGGGCGACGCTCCACCACGCATGGGGATGTGCTTCGATTCCCTGATGGCGAGGGCGCTGGACGAGCCGGATGCCGTCTACGGCCTGATCGCCGATGGCGTGACGATCGCCGATGACCGCAACAGCTTCGCGTTTTCGCTCAGGCCCGAAGCACGCTTCCACGATGGCACGCCGCTGACCGCCGAAGACGCCGCCTTCAGCTTCAAGCTGTTCAAGGACAAGGGCCATCCCGACCTGTCGCTGTCGCTGACGCATCTCGAGGATGCCGTTGCCGTCGATACCCACACGCTGCGGCTGACCTTTTCCGGCAAGCAGTCGGCTCGCACCATCCTGAATGTCGTCGAGTTCCCAATTCTGTCGAAGGCATTTTACACCGCCAATCCGTTCGATTCCTCGCAACTGAACCCGCCACTCGGCTGCGGTGCCTACAAGGTCGGGCGCTGGTCGGCAGGAGCCTGGATCGAATATGAGCGCGTGGCCGATTATTGGGGCAAGGATCTGCCGGTCAATCGCGGCCAGAACAATTTCGAGCGCATCCGCATCGAGTTCTATCAGGACCGCACGGCCGGCTTCGAAGCCTTCAAGAAAGGCGAGATCACCTACCGGGAGGAATTCACCTCGCGCGTCTGGGCGACGGGTTACGATTTTCCGGCCTTCACCGCCGGCAAGGTGGTCAAGCACGAATTCCCCGCCGAGACATTGCCGTCGATGCAGGCCACCGCGGTCAACCAAAGGCGCGAGCATTTTCGCGACGCGCGGGTGCGGCAAGCCATCGCGCTGTGCTTCGATTTCGAGTGGACGCGGCGCAATTTCTTCTACGGCTCTTACGAGCGCTCGCAATCCTGCTTCGAGAAATCGAACTATCGCGCCGAAGGACTGCCGTCGCCGGAAGAACTCACTTTGCTGGAACCGCTGCGCGACCAGCTTCCCGCCGAAGTCTTCGGCGAAGCCGTCGTGCAGACGGTTTCCGACGGCTCCGGCCGCGACCGGAAACTGCTGGGCAATGCAGCGAAACTTCTGGCCGATTCCGGCTGGAAGCGGTCCGGCGATTTCGTCGCCAACGACAAGGGCGAAAGGCTTTCGGCCGAATTCCTGGTCGACGACGAGACCCTCGCGCGCATCTACTCGCCTTGGGTGGAGAATATGAAAGCCGTCGGCATCGACGCCACCATCCGGCTGGTCGATGCGGCGCAATATCAATTGCGGCAGTCGACCTTCGATTTCGACCTGATCTCGGCCGCCTTCTCGCTTTCGGCGACGCCAACCCGTGACGATCTCGAAATCTTCTTCCATTCGAGCACTGCGGCCATTTCCGGCTCTCGCAACCTGCCGGGCATTTCGAGCCCCGCCATCGACGTGCTCATCGACGCCGTCGGCGCCGCCAAGGATCGTGAAAGCTTGACGGTTGCGGTCCGGGCGCTCGACCGGGCCTTGCGTGCGCGGCGCGATTGGATTCCTAGTTGGTTCCTGGCGAATCACCGAAGCGCCTATTGGGACATGTTCGGTTTTCCCGAGCAGAAACCCGATTTCGGCTTTCCGGTCGAAGCGCTGTGGTGGGTCGACAAGGGCAAGGCGGCAAAAATTGGCAAAGGCTGAGATTTTCGCTCTCGCAGGGCAGAGAACCTGATGGGCGCTTATATACTGCGCCGCATCCTGCTGATGATCCCGACGCTGTTCGGCATCATGGCGGTGTCCTTCGCGGTCGTCCAGTTCGCACCGGGTGGCCCGGTCGAGCAGGTCATCGCCAAGCTGACCAACCAGGGTGGCAGCGATCGTCTCGGCAGCGGCGGCGGCGATTCGGGCGGCGCCAATTTCGATCCGGCCGGCGACGTCAGTTCGAAATACCGCGGCGCACAAGGACTCGATCCGGAATTCATCAAGAAGCTGGAAAAGCAGTTCGGCTTCGACAAACCGCCGCTCGAGCGATTTGGCTTGATGCTGTGGAACTACGCCCGTTTCGATTTCGGCGACAGTTATTTCCGCGACATTTCGGTGCTCGACCTGATCCTGGAAAAGATGCCGGTATCGATTTCGATCGGGCTGTGGATCACGCTTTTGTCCTACCTGATCTCGATCCCGCTCGGCATCCGCAAGGCGGTCAAGGACGGCACGCCCTTCGACATATGGACCAGCGGCGTCGTCATTGTCGGCTACGCCATTCCAGGCTTCCTGTTTGGCATCATGCTGATGGTGCTGTTTGCCGGCGGATCGTTCTGGGACTGGTTTCCGCTGCGCGGAATCACCTCCGACAATTGGGACCAGCTGTCCTGGTCAGGCAAGATTCTGGACTATTTCTGGCACATGACCTTGCCGCTGACGGCGCTGGTGCTGTCGGCCTTCGCCACCACCACGCTCTTGACCAAGAATTCGTTCCTCGAGGAAATCCGCAAACAGTATGTGGTGACGGCACGCGCCAAGGGCCTGTCGGAGCGGCAGGTGCTCTATGGCCATGTCTTCCGCAACGCCATGCTGATCGTCATCGCCGGCTTTCCCGGCGCCTTCATCTCGGCCTTTTTCACCGGCTCGCTGCTGATCGAAAACATCTTCTCCCTCGACGGCCTCGGCCTGCTTGGCTTCAAGTCGGTGATCGATCGCGACTATCCGGTGGTGTTCGCCAATCTCTACATCTTTTCGCTGCTCGGCCTGTTTGTCGGGCTGCTGTCCGACCTGATCTACACCTGGGTCGACCCGCGCATCGACTTCGAGCGGAGAGACGTCTGATGGCGCAAGCTGCCACTGATACGGTGCCGGCGCGGATCCCGCGGCCGTGGCTGTCGCCGCTCAACCAGCGGCGCCTGCAGAATTTCAGAGCCAACCGGCGCGGCTACTGGTCGTTGTGGATTTTTCTCGTCCTGTTCGTGCTGTCGCTGTTTTCAGAACTGATCGCCAACGACAAACCAATCATCGCCTCCTACAAGGGCGAGATCCTGTTTCCGGTTCTGGTCGCCTACCCGGAAGAGAAGTTCGGCGGCTTTTACGCAGTTACCGACTATCGCGACCCGATCATCCAGGACGAGATCAACGCCAATGGCTGGATGATCTGGCCGCCGGTGCGCTACTCCTACCAGACCGTCAACAACGCCATTCCCGAGGCGGCACCGACCAAGCCGTCCTGGCTCTATGATGCCAAGACCCGTTGCAACCAATATCCGCAAGGCGCCGCCGACCCCAATTGCGTCATCGGCAACTGGAACTGGCTCGGCACCGACGATCAGGCGCGCGACGTGCTGGCGCGCGTCATCTACGGATTTAGAGTGTCGGTGCTGTTCGGCTTGATCCTGACCGCCGGCTCGTCGGTGATCGGTGTGATGGCCGGCGCATTGCAAGGTTATTTCGGCGGCTGGACCGACCTTCTGTTCCAGCGCTTCATCGAGATCTGGTCGGCGATCCCGGTGCTCTATCTCTTGCTGATCGTCGCCGCCATCCTGCCGCCCGGCTTCTTCATCCTGCTCGGGCTAATGCTCTTGTTCTCCTGGGTGGCGCTGGTCGGTGTGGTGCGGGCCGAGTTTCTGCGCGCCCGCAACTTCGAATATGTCAACGCAGCCCGCGCGCTCGGCGTACCCAACCGCACCATCATGTTCCGGCACCTTTTGCCCAACGCCATGGTGGCGACGCTGACGTTCATGCCTTTTCTGCTCAGCGGTTCGATCTCGACGCTGACCTCGCTCGACTATCTCGGCTTCGGCCTGCCGCCCGGCTCCGCCTCGCTCGGCGAACTCTTGAAACAGGCGCAGCGCAATCTTAACGCTCCGTGGCTGGGCATTTCCGGCTTCGTCGTCATTTCGCTGATGCTGTCGCTGCTGGTCTTCGTCGGCGAAGCGACCCGCGACGCCTTCGATCCACGCAAGGCGTTCAGATGAGCGAGCTCCTGCTCTCCGTCCGCGATCTCAGCGTTGCCTTCACCCAGGGCGGCAACCAATCGATTGCCGTCGACCACATCTCCTTCGACCTCGCCAAGGGCGAGACGGTGGCGCTGGTCGGCGAATCCGGCTCCGGCAAATCGGTCTCGGCACTGTCGGTGCTGAAGCTCTTGCCCTATCCGACGGCCAGCCATCCGTCGGGACGGATCCTGTTCCAGGGCGCCGACCTGCTGGCGATGAACGAGAAGAAATTGCGCAGCGTGCGCGGCAACAAGATCACCATGATCTTCCAGGAGCCGATGACCTCGCTCAACCCGCTGCACACGATCGAGCAGCAGATCGTCGAGATCCTGAAATTGCACCAGGGCCTCGGCGATCGCCAAGCCAAGGCGCGCACTCTGGAACTGCTCAACGAGGTCGGCATCCGCGAACCGCAGAAGCGGCTCGATGCCTATCCGCACCAGCTTTCCGGCGGCCAGCGCCAGCGCGTCATGATCGCCATGGCGCTGGCCAACGAGCCTGAGCTTTTGATCGCCGACGAGCCGACGACGGCGCTCGACGTCACCGTGCAGGCGCAGATCCTCGAATTGCTGGCGGGGCTGAAGAGCCGCAAGGGCATGTCGATGCTGTTCATCACCCACGATCTCGGCATCGTCCGGAAAATCGCCGACCGGGTCTGCGTGATGACCAAGGGCAAGATCGTCGAGACCGGGCCGACCAAGGATATTTTTGCCAACCCGCAGCACGCCTATACGCGCCATCTGCTGGCCGCCGAACCGAAGGGCAAACCGCCGGTCGCCAACGATGCCGCCAAGCCGGTGATGACGGGTCACGACATCAAGGTCTGGTTTCCGATCAAGAAAGGCTTCTTCCGCACCACCGTCGACAATGTGAAAGCGGTCGACGGCATCGACGTCACCGTGCGCGCCGGCCAGACGCTAGGCGTCGTCGGCGAATCCGGTTCCGGCAAGACGACGCTTGGGCTGGCGCTGGCCAGGATGATCTCGTCGACTGGAGCCATCCAGTTCAACGGATGCGACATCAACCAGCTCTCCTTCAACGCCATGCGGCCGCTGCGGCGCGAGTTGCAGATCGTCTTCCAGGACCCGTTCGGGTCGCTCAGCCCGCGCATGTCCATCTCCGAGATCATCGAGGAAGGGCTAAAGATCCACGAGCCGAAACTTTCGCCCGACCAGCGCGACAAAAGGGTGGTCGACGTGCTTGGCGAGGTCGGCCTCGATGCCGCTACGCGCAACCGTTATCCGCATGAATTCTCCGGCGGCCAGCGCCAGCGCGTCGCCATCGCGCGCGCCATGGTGCTCAATCCGCGCTTCGTCATGCTGGACGAGCCGACCTCGGCGCTCGACATGAGCGTGCAGGCGCAGGTGGTCGACCTGCTGCGCAGCCTGCAGGCGAAGCACGACCTTGCCTACCTCTTCATCAGCCACGACCTGAAAGTCATCCGCGCCCTTGCCAACGACGTCATCGTCATGCGCAATGGCAGGATCGTCGAAGCCGGCCCGTCCGAACAGATTTTCGAGCGGCCGCAGACCGACTATACCAAGGCGCTGATCTCGGCCGCCTTCAGGATCGAGACGGCGCCGGTTGGCATCGTGAGCGAGTAGACTGCGCAAGAGGAATAAAATCTGAATATGGAAAAAGGCCGCATCCTGCTTGCCGTTACCGGCTTTCATCCGCAGCGCTGGCGCGAACTTTTGTCGGCCGAGCGTGAGGTGGTGCTCGAGCCGGACGGCGCCAGCGATCCGTCGATCACCTATGCGGTGGTGTGGAAGCAGAAGCCGAACCTTCTGGCGTCGCTGCCCAATCTGCGCGCCATCTTCTCGATCGGCGCCGGCGTCGACCATATCTTCGCCGACCCCGGCCTGCCCAAGGTGCCGATCGTCAAGGTCGTCGCCGACAACCTCACCCAGTACATGACCGAATATGTCGTCTGGCGGGTGCTCGATCATCACCGCCAGGGCATGCTCTACCGGTCGCAGCAGCCGAAGAAGATCTGGCACGAGCCGCCGCAGCGGCCGGCCGGCGACATCTCGGTCGGCATTATGGGGCTCGGCAATCTCGGCCGCGCGGCGGCGTCGGTGCTGTTGTCGCTAGGCTTTCCGGTCAATGGCTGGTCGCGCACCGACCGACCGATGAAAGGTGTTTCGACCTACGCGGGAGAGGCCGGGCTGGTTCCGTTCCTCAACGCCACCGACATCCTGGTGGTGCTGTTGCCGCTGACTCCCGACACGAAAGGCATCATCAATCATGGCGTGCTGAAGGAGTTGCGCAGGCGCAACGGACTTGGCGGCGCGGTGCTGATCAATGCCGGGCGCGGCCGGCTGCAAAAAGATGCCGACATTTTGCGCGCGCTGGACGACGGCACGCTGAAGGAGGCGAGCCTCGACGTGTTCGAGGTCGAACCGCTGCCGAAGACCAGCCCGCTCTGGGGCCATCCGAAGGTGTTCGTGACCCCGCACGCGGCGGCAACCTCCGATCCCGTCCATCTGGTGCCGATCATGCTTCGGCAGATGGCCGCCTACGAGCGCGGCGAGAAGCTCGACAATCTGGTCGATCGCGACGCGGGCTATTGACGCAAGCGAGGCTTAGCCCGGCAAAGCGAACTTGGTTTTCTTGCCCGGCTGGCCGCAATCGCGGCGGTCGATCGAGCGGTTCATGGCGTCGATCCTGCCCGTTGCCTGGTCAATATCGCGCCGGTTCTTCGAGCGCATATCCGGCGTGAACGGGCCAAAACCCAACGCCGGATTGGAGAAGGTCGGCTTGGCATCCACCGCCAAATGATATTGCTGCGCCAGGCCGTTTCGCTGTGCCAGCAATTGATCGCAAGGCACGGTGTCGAACTGCAGCGAGGATTCGACATTGGCGTCCTGCCGCTCGGACATCGACGAGCCCATGCAGCCGGCCATCGCCAGGCAAGACGCCAAGACAATCATGTTCCAGCGCATTGGTTTTGCTCCTGCCGATATCAGCCCCCTGTCATCCGCGCATGCGATTCGGGCTTTTTCACAGCAAAGGCAGACGGGACGGCACCACCGCCTTGGTCACCATTGTGAGCATTCAGCCTGTGCTGATTTTCGCCGCCACCACCGCCAGCCCCTCGACCGCCTGACGGCGATCCTGCCGGATGGTTGTGGCTTCCAGCGACAGGATCGAAAACCCGTTGGCGGTGAGAACCCGCCTGACATAGGGTTCCGAATGCGCAAAGCGGCGTGACGGCTGCAGCGCGAAATCGCCGGCCGGGTCAGCCAGACTCTCGACCGAGAACGCAAACAAGCCGTCGCCGGCCAACAGCCCGGCAATCGTCCTCACCATGGCTTCGAGCCCACCGACATAGATGAACACGTCGGCCGCCACCACCAGATCGGCTTTCGGGCCGCCATAGGAAAAATCCCGCAAGTCGGCCTTGCCCAGAAAATCGTAGATGGCTTTGGCTCGCGCCTTTTTCAGCATGCTGGCCGAGATATCATAGCCCTCCAGCCGGTCGGCGATCGGCCGCAGCCTTTGCCCCATCAGCCCGGTGCCGCAGCCGAGATCGAGCACCAGCCCGAAACGACCCGGCCTTGCCGCCCGAATGGCCTGATCGAGAAACTCGGGCAAGCGGTAGCCGAGCTTGTCGACCAGCGATTGATCGAACGTCTCGGCATAGTGATCGAACAGCGTTTCGACGAAGGCGCTGGGCAGCGCGTCTGTCGCCGGCGCCTTGCCGATCAATTGCAAATTGAGCGCGGCGCCCTGGCGATCCGCCGGGTCCAGCTGCAACGACATGGCCCAGGCCTGCGCCGCCGGACCCGACGCACCTGCCGCTTGCTGCATCTCGCCGAGGCGGAACCATCCCATCGCCCATTGCGGCGTCAGTTCCAGCGCGCCAAGCAGCAATTCCGCCGCCGCCGCATGATCGCCATCGGCGTGCAGCATCTCGGCATAGTCGGCGCGGCGATCGGCGTTCAAGTCGCCGGACGAGGCCTGGAGCGGTTTCATGGCGATGGGTCCTGCCGGCAAGCGAAGCCGGCGGTGCCGTGTATGCGGGAGTCAGCAGTGAGTTACAACAGGCTTCCCGCGCCGGAATTAGTGCCTATCTTGCAACCATGCGCGCCAGCGACCTGCTTCATCCGCGGCCGGAAGGCCTTTATTGCCCGCCCGGCGATTTCTTCATCGACCCGGTGCGGCCGGTCAACCGGGCGCTGATCACGCACGGCCATTCCGACCATGCGCGCTCCGGCCACCGCTCGGTGCTGGCCACAAGGCAGACGCTCGACATTATGGGGCTGCGCTATGGCGAGGACTTTGCCGAGGCCCGCCAAGCGGCTGCGCTCGGCGAGACGATCGCGCTGAACGGCGTGACCGTCACCTTCCATCCCGCCGGCCATGTGCTTGGCTCGGCACAGATCGCGGTCGAACACCAGGGCACGCGCATCGTTGCCTCCGGCGACTACAAGCGACAGAAGGACGCCAGCTGCGCGCCGTTCGAACCGGTGAAATGCGACGTGTTCATCACCGAGGCAACCTTCGGCCTGCCGGTGTTCCGCCACCCGCCCGACACCGAAGAGATCGCCCGGCTGCTAAGATCAGCCGCACAATTTCCCGAGCGCTCGCATCTGGTCGGCGCCTATGCGCTGGGCAAGGCGCAGCGGGTGATGCGGCTGCTGCGCGACGCCGGTTACGACAGGCCGATCTACATCCACGGTGCGCTGGCCAAGCTCAGCGACTACTACCAGAGCCAGGGTATCGACCTCGGTACGCTGGAGCCGGCAACGGTGGAGGGTGGCAAGGGTGATTTCGCAGGCGCTATTGTCGTCGGTCCGCCATCGGCCTTCGCTGACCGCTGGGCGCGGCGCTTTCCCGATCCGATCTCGTGCTTTGCCTCCGGCTGGATGCGCATCCGCCAGCGCGCCAAGCAAGGCGGCGTCGAACTGCCGCTGATCATTTCCGACCATGCCGACTGGGACGAGTTGACCGCCACCATCAAGGAGACGGGCGCCGGCGAAATCTGGGTGACGCATGGCCGCGAGGAAGCACTGGTGCGCTGGTGTGAACTCGAAGGCATTGCCGCGCGGCCGCTGCATCTGGTGGGGTATGAGGACGAGGGCGACTGAGGCATGAACCGCTTCGCCGAACTTCTCGACCGCCTTGTGCTGACGCCGTCGCGCAACGGCAAGCTGACGCTGCTGACCGACTATTTTCGCAACGTCGAGGATCCCGACCGCGGCCTGGCGCTGGCTGCGATCACCGGCGATCTTTCGATCGCGGCGGTCAAGCCGGCGATGCTGCGCACGCTGGTCACCGAGCGCATGGACCCGGTGCTGTTCGGCTACTCCTACGACTATGTCGGCGACCTCGCCGAAACCGTGTCGCTGGTCTGGCCGCAGTCATCCGCCAATATGCAGAACCGTGAGCCTACGCTTGGCGAGGTCGTCGAAAAGCTGCAGGCGGCGAGCCGCTCCGACGGGCCGAAGGTGCTGGCCAGGCTGCTCGACAGCGCCAGCATCTCGGCCCGTTTTGCCATCATCAAACTGGTCACCGGCGGCTTGCGCATCGGCGTCTCGGCGCGGCTGGCGAAACAGGCGCTGGCCGAATTCGGCAAGGTTGACGTCGCCGAGATCGAGGAGCTGTGGCACGGGCTGACGCCACCCTATATCGAGCTGTTCGCCTGGCTGGAAGGCAAGGCCGAAAAGCCGGCGAGAACCGCGCTGGCGCTGTTCCGGCCGGTGATGCTGTCCAACCCGGTTGGCGACGGCGATCTCGAAAAACTCGACCCGGCCGACTATGCGGCCGAATGGAAATGGGACGGCATCCGTGTTCAGGCAACCTGCGAAGGCGGCGTTCGCCGGCTCTATTCACGCACTGGCGACGATGTCTCCGGCGCCTTCCCCGACCTCGCCGACGCCATGCATTTTTCAGCCGCCCTCGACGGTGAGCTTCTGGTCGGCGAGCCCGCGGCGACCGGCACGTTTTCTGACCTGCAGCAGCGGCTCAACCGCAAGAGCGTGACGCCGAAGATGCAGCAGCAATACCCAGCCTTCATGCGCTGCTACGATGCGCTGCAGATCAACGGCGAAGATCTGCGCGCGCTGCCTTTCGCGGAGCGTCGGAAGCGGCTTGAAACCCTCGTCAAAAGGCTGGACCCGGGCCGCTTCGATCTTTCGCCATTCGTCGAATTCCCGGATTGGCAAACGCTGGAACAGCTGCGCCGGGTGCCGCCGCATCCAATCATCGAAGGCGTAATGCTGAAGCGCTGGGATTCGCCCTATCTCGCGGGACGGCCGAAGGGCCCGTGGTTCAAGTGGAAGCGCGATCCGCACACCGTGGACGCGGTGCTGATGTATGCGCAGCGCGGCCACGGCAAGCGCTCGAGTTTCTACTCGGACTATACGTTCGGCGTCTGGTCAGGGCCGGAGGGATCCGAGGAGCTGGTGCCGGTCGGCAAGGCCTATTTCGGCTTCACCGACGAGGAACTGAAGCAGATCGACAAATATGTCCGCGACAATACGGTCGAGCGTTTTGGCCCGGTCCGTTCGGTGCGGGCCGACCGCAAGAACGGCCTGGTGCTGGAGGTGGCGTTCGAGGGGCTCAACCGCTCGACACGGCACAAATCCGGCGTTGCCATGCGTTTTCCCAGAATTTCGCGGCTGCGCTGGGACAAGCCGACGGCTGAGGCCGATCGCATCGAAACGCTGCAGGCGCTATTGGATTAGGGCGCGATCGAGACGCGGATTTCGTAGATGTCGACCGCCTTGCCCTGCTTGTCGAAGTCGGAATTGATGGCGATGGTGCCGGCTGCACCCGGATGCTTCTGCGGGAACTGTACGTCGAACAGATATTCGTTGCGCTGCTGGCCGACCGCGTAACGCTTGCGGCCGCAATCGCCGAGATCGCCGAAATTGCAATCGACCGAGATCTGCGTCTCCTTGCCCTCTTCGGAGCGGGCGAGGACATCGAACACGGCGTGCTTGCCGGCGAGCTTCTCCAGCACGCCTTGCCCGACATCGAAGGCGATGGCCGAGCCGGAGGCGCCGGAGCGGATGCGCAGGAAGGAACCGGTGTCGTCCTGCATCACCTCCGCCTTGGCATCGGACGGCGCGCTGACATGCGTCGGATCGGCAGGCGAAAACACATTGATCCAGTCGCGCGCCTGATCGGCGGCGCCGGGCTTTTGCGGCGAGCCCGTGTCGGCCGGCGGCGTGAAATCGTCACCGTCGACCGTCGGCGGTGCCTCGGGCGGGGCGGTGTCGAGCTGGGCCGGCGTTTTGAAGACGCCGGTCTGTATGCCGAAATAGAGGCCGATGCCGGCGGCGGCGAGCAGCGTGACCGTGAGGAAGATCGCGGTCAGCGGTAAGCGGCGCCCCCTCACCCGCCTCTCGTCACGATCGGGCGCCACCTCTGTTGCGGCATCGGTGGGAGCTGAGGTGAACATGTCGATTTCCGGCACGCCGGGAAGAACCGCGTCGGGCATGATATCGGGGACGACCGGCAAGACGCGCGATTGCGGCGCATCGGACGCCGGAGGTTGCTCCGGCCGGTCGACAACGACCTCAGGCGACGGCGCTGATACGACCGCTTCGCCCACAGGTTCGGTGTTCGTCGGAAGTTCCACTGCCGGCGCAGCCGCGGCAGGTTCCGCCTGCGCGGCAGTTTCTGCCTGCGGAGCAACACCGGCAACCGCCGGCAAATACTCGGATTCGATCTCGGTGATCTTGGCCTGCACCGCCTTGCGGCGCTTGATGGCGGCTTCCACCGTCACGCCGGGATTGGCCTGGAGGACGCGGTCAAGCGCGGCGAAGGCCGATCGATAGACCTTCTCGCGAAACGCCCGGTCCTCGGCATTGCCCTTTTCGAAGGCGTTGCGGATCGCTTTTTCGATCGCGTCCAAGCGAATTCCCTCTGCATGTTCGCTCACATCGCCATGATCGTTAGCCGCAGGCGACCAATCAATCAACGGGCGAGCGGCCGCATTCTGCCTCGGCAGGGCGTCCAAGGCTGATTTCGGAGGTTTTCGGCAAAGAAATCAACATATGTCGCCGATTTTTCCGGCGCCATCGCGGGCGAAGCGCCCGGCAACGGTCGCGCAGGCGTCAAGCGGACCGGTGTGCCGGCTCCTTTTGGACCGGCAGCCAAGGTCGGCACGAAATGCCAAGTCCTGTCTTGAATTTAAACCCGGTTGCGTCTATCACCCAGCCCATCTTGGAGGCCCTAGGCTTCCCGGGCCGCTTTAGCTCAGTTGGTAGAGCACATCATTCGTAATGATGGGGTCAGGTGTTCGAGTCACCTAAGCGGCACCATTTTTCCCAGGCATTTGCTCGAACGTTAAGCGCTCAGTCGACAGGCGCATTGCCGGCCGACAACAATACAGCAGCACGCCCGCGCCAGTCCTACCCTTTTTCTCATTCTTCGACAGGCGCGCTCATTCCCAGCAGGCTGCTCTGGACGCCCCCATTCATCGACGACAGCAAAATAGCGGGCAGCGGCTTGCGCCGGGCGCCGATTGGCAGGATGTTGTACAAGGGAAACGGGAGGCGAACCGGCACGCTGGCGCCAAAACGGCTGCTGGAATTATCCGATGTCGCGAGCTTGCTTTGCCTTTCTTGCTCTGATTGCTGCCTTCATCAAGCCGGTGGAGGCAGGCAGGCGGATTTCTCATCTGCTTGACCGTTCGGCCATGGCTTCAGCCTATGCGGCAGAATCCGACCTTGTAACCGCATACACGACAGGGATGGCGCGCATTCGGCTAAAGCTCGCCGGACGTTCAGGCGAAACTGACCTTGCGGTCCCTCTCGAACCAACGCTCTTGCGAGCGGAATTCCGGGCACGGACATGGCGCGCGGCGGACGGCAGTCTGTTGCAGGGCTTCGCAGGGACTGGCGGCTTCCGGCTGACACTCGGAAATTGCCTTGCCCGCATCTGCGCTGCCAGCGAATGCAGCGATGCCGGTTGGCCGGTTTTCAGCTGCAGCGACGGCCGCAAGCGCAAGATGTCGGCTACGGACTTTGCCATCGCAGTTTTCGACGGCGTCCCCTACCGACGATTGAGCGCTGCCCCTTCTCAGCAGTAAGGTCGATGCCACGACAGGATTAACGACCTCGTCCCAGCAAGGTCTGCACCTTCGCGAGATCACCAAAAACCCCGGCCTCGCGCCGGGGTTTTCGCTTCCTGGAAAACAAACAAGCTTGCCGCCGTTCGGCTCAGCGGCCGGCTTCAATCGTCTGCGCAGGGCAGCACAGTGGCGGTCAGGCCATCTTTGCCAGGATCTTGGCCATGTCCGCGGTGTCGAACGCCCTCAATGTCTGGGTTCTGATGTTGCCCATCGATGCGATCGATAAGGCCAGGGCGGTCGCAGCAATGTCGTCGTCGGCTTCTGCAATCGCCACGACATCATACTGACCAAGCGTCCACAACAGCGTGTGAACCTTGATGCCGCTCTTGCTGGCCATCGCCTTGAAAGCGTCAGCACGCTTCTGCGTGTCCTTGATGCTCTTGATACCTTGATCTGTGAAACTCGACAGCAATACGTAGTAAGCCATTGGTTCCTCCCACAATAGGGAGCGTACGGGCGCTCACGGCGCGTCCGCCGTCTCCCACAATTACGATAGCACGAGCCGGGCGCGCGAACCACAGAAGGCCTGTGCGGCTGCGGCACCGGCTATTCACCGGTCAACTGGGGGAAGCACGGAATCCGTTCGCTACAGCGACGCCACGGTCTTCAGCGCACCGTCGAGCATGTCGCCCTTCTCGTCCTTCAGCGCCATCTCGCGCAGGCGGCGGATCCAGTCGGCGGCATCCGGGCGACCCTTGACCAGATCGAGCGCCGACAGCACGCGGTCGAATTTCGACTGGGCACGGAGATGGGTGTCGCTATAGCCCTTGATCAGCCGGCGGCAGTTGAGGATCTCGACGGCAAGCGCGTAATCAGCCGGCACATAGCCAAGCGCCAGCGCGTACCAGCGCTCGAGATGCTCGACCTCGACCTTGTGGCGCAGCAGGCTGCGACGCCAGCGGCGCAGGCCGCCGATGAACCACAGAGCGGCAAAGCCGGCGAAGCTGTCAGTGCGGATGCGGCGGCCATGGTTGATGCGGCGGTCAAGGAAGGCGGCGAGCTTCGGCCGATCTTCGATATAGCTGCCCAGCCCTGCCGGCAGCGTGCCGCAGAACTCCTCGATGCGCGGGTGGAAATATTCGGTCACCTGCAGGATCGAGCCATCCTTGACACCGACCTCGCGGCGCACGCGCTGGTCACGGGTCGAGCGCGTTTTCAAATCGGCAACGCGGATCATGTCGTCGTAGCACAGGGCGTTGGCCAGATGCTTGGCCGCTGCGATCGACAACGTATAGGCATGTTCGGCATTGTCCAGCGCGACGGCCCGATCTAGCCGGTCGAGATACTCGCCGCCATAGGCGATGTCCTGATAGTCGACGACCTTTCGCAAACCACGAAGCGCCATGTCGCGCAGCGGCTCCGGCAGCGCGCTGACATGAGTTGCTAACGCCTGCCAACCTTTTAGCAGGCCCTCCGGACCGCTGACTTTCCCCGCCGCATCCAGACCGACCTCGGCAACCGCCGGCTCGGCGGCCGGAGGCGCTGGCGAGGCTGTGCCCCGCGCGCGATCAAAGGCAGCACCGAAGGCGGCGAGGCTGGCCTTGACGCCTCGACCACCGGCGCCGATCGCCTGCTCGTAGCTTTCACGGGTGAAGGGCAGCGCGTCGGACCCCGCCAGTGCGCCGAGCAGGCTGGCCGAGATCATCGAGCCGTTGTCGGCGGCGATTTTTTCCATGTCGAAGGCGATGAACCGCTTGGCCGCGGCTTCCGCCGTCGCATGCACCTTTGAGGACGATGCGCGACCGTCGCCGGGCTCGATCTTCTCCGACACAGCGGCGATGCGGTGCGACGAGGCGATCAGCGTGGTGCGCTCGGGCGTAACAAAACCGCGGATGATGGCGCGGCCGGCCTCCATCAGTTCGGCGGCGATCAATATGTCGACGTCGCCTTGCGATGGCGACAAAGCGAGGACCGGCGGGCGGCCGGTGTCGCGGCACATCTCGACATAGTAGATGGTGGCGCCGGTGCGCTGGGCGACGCCGGCGACCGAGGTCGATTGCGCGACGTAGCCATTGCGCTCAGCGACGTCGGTGATCCAGTCGGCCAGGACGCCACCGCCCTGGCCGCCGACCGCCAGCACGGCAAGCTTGATGACGCGCTCGTCATGCTGCACATCCGCCCGGGCGTGGGATGAAGACTCAAGCATCGGCGAATGTCAGGCGCCGGCTTTCACGGCGGCGCTGCAAGAGGCCGATCGTGGCGCGTCGCGCCGTTTCCAGGAAACGATCCCAGCGGCCGGGGTTGTGCACGACGTCAGCACGGTAGAAGGACGGGCAAAGCACCGCCGCATCGGCGACCTCGCCGCAATTGCCGCAGCCGACGCAGCTCTGATCGATATGCGCCACCGGATCGTCACGAAGTGGATCGTCGAGCGACTTGACCGACAGCGACGGGCAACCGGACAGCCGCATGCAGGCGTGGTCGCCGGTACAGATGTCCTCGTCGACGCCGAATTTCGGTTTTACGACGCGCTCGCCACCCTTGATCGCCTTGTCGACCAGCGGCTTTTCGCGGCGCTGGCGGTTGAGCATGCATTCGGACGAGGCGACGATGACTTTTGGTCCCTTCTCCTCCGTCGTCAGCGCCTCACGCAGCGTGTCCTGCATCTTTGTGACGTCATAGGTGCGGTCGATGTGGCGCAGCCATTTGACGCCCATGCCTTTCACCGCCTCGGTGATCGGGTGCTTGGTCGATTTGGTCTTGTTGCCGGCGCGGGATGAGAGAATGTCCTGGCCACCGGTGGCGGCCGAGTAAAAGTTGTCGACGATGACGATAACGCCGTCATTTTTGTTGAACACGGCGTTGCCGATCGAGGAGGTCAGGCCGTTGTGCCAGAAGCCGCCATCGCCGACGAAGGAGATCGAACGGCGCTTGGCGTCCGGCGAATTGAATGCCGAGGCCGAGGCCGGCCCGAGCCCATAGCCCATGGTGGTGGCGCCGAGCTCGAAAGGCGGCATGATCGAGAACAGATGGCAGCCGATGTCGGAGGCGATGTGGTGCTTGCCAAGCTCCTGCTCGACCAGTTTTGTCGCGGCAAAGATCGGTCGCTCCGGACAGCCAACGCAGAAGCCGGGCGGACGGCCCGGCACGACGTTGATCAGGTCGGCAATGTCGAGCCCGTCGCCAACCTTGTTGGGGGCGCGCACCTCGCCCGGCAAAAGATGCGGAGCGGTGGCGCGCAGGAAGGAGCCGATGCCGTCGAGCATGACCTGGCCGGTGTATTCGCCGGCCATCGGCAGATGCTCCTTGCCGACGATGCTGGTGCCGCGCCCGGCCTTGTGCAGCATCGAGGCAAACGCCTGCTCGATGTAGTTGGGCTGGCCTTCCTCGACGACGAGCACCGAGCCTTTGCCCTCGCAGAAGGACAGGAACTCGTCATCAACAAGGGGATAGACGGCATTCAGGACATAGAGCGGCACGTCGGTGCCGCCAAAGGTGTCGGCAAGGCCAAGACGCTGCAGCGCGCGGATGACCGAATTGTACATGCCGCCCTGCAGGACGATGCCAACCGAGCCATGGTCCGGCCCGAAGATTTCGTTGATCTTGTTCTTGCGGATGAAATCCACCGCCGCCGGCCAGCGCTTCTGCACCTTCTCCTTCTCGTGCAGGAAGGAGGCTGGCGGCAGCACGATGCGGCCGGTGTCGCGGCGCGGCGCCTCGAGCGCGTCGGCCACCGTCATCGGCGGCCGCTTGTTGTCCTTGGCGATGAAATGGCCATGGACATGGCAGCAGCGGATGCGGACCTGGAGCATGACCGGCGTGTTGGAGGCCTCGGACAATTCAAAACCGTCCTCCACCGCCTTGACGATCGACGGCAAATTGGGCCGAGGATCGAGCAGCCAGACCTGGCTCTTCATGGCGAAGGCGTGGCTGCGCTCCTGCATGATCGAGGAGCCCTCGCCATAGTCCTCGCCGACGATGATCAGCGCGCCGCCGGTGACGCCGCCGGAAGCGAGGTTGGCCAACGCATCGGAGGCGACGTTGGTGCCGACGGTCGACTTGAAGGTGGCCGCGCCGCGGATCGGATAATGCACCGAGGCCGCCAGCATGGCGGTGGCGGTGGCTTCGGAAGCGCTGGCCTCGAAGTGCACGCCGAGCTCGCCCAGAATGTCCTGCGCGTCGGCCAGCACATCCATCAGATGGCTGATCGGCGCGCCCTGATAGCCGCCGACATAGCCGACGCCGCATTGCAACAGCGCCTTAGTGATGGCGAGAATGCCTTCGCCGGCAAACTCCTCGCCGGCACCGAGGCGGAGTTTTTCGACTTCCTTGGCAAAAGACCGTTCGGCCATTTTTGTCTCCTTCCGTTACCGCCGGCCCGTTATCGGCTGGATTGGCGGCGCGTAGGTCTAGAGTCTTTGTTTATGCATGTCGTTTCCCCAAAACCGGATCCACTTTTGGGCGACATGCATTAGATGTCGTGCTTGCGAATGTTCTTCAGCATCTTCAAAAGCGTGGCGATCAGCGCGGCATATTCGGCATCGTCGACATCGTCGAACATCGCCTCGAACGCGTCGTGCATGGCCGGCCAGGCGCGGGTGAACTCGGCGCGGCCTTCGTCGGTCAGAAATACATGGCGGATGCGGCTGTCAGTGACGCCCTGCTCGCGACGCACAAACCCTTGCCCCTCCAGCGTGTCGAGCGTGCGGCTTAGGGTGGACTGCTCGATCACCGTATAGACCGAAAGGTCGTTGACGGTGACGCCGTCGGCGACTGACAGCACCGCCAGCGTGCGCACCTGCGGAATGGTGAGGCCCTGCTTGCGGAAATCATCGCGCAAAGTGGCGTTGTAGCGGCCCATGATGCGGTTCATCAGATAGGGCGCAAATTGCTGCAGGCCGATCTGGCCGAGGGTCGAAATGCGCTGGCGTTTTTCCGGAGGCTTCTGATCCATCACAGCCTCCCCGCCAGGAGAAAGCCGGAGCCGCCGCCCAAGCCGGCGCCCGGGTGGGTCGAGGCACCGATATGATAGAGGCCCTTGACCCCGGTATCGTGATTGCGGCTGGCCTTGAACGGCCGCCACAGGAACGACTGGTCGATGGTCGACGAGCCGCCATAGGGATCGCCGCCAACCAGATTGATGTTCATCGCTTCAAGGTCGGCTGGCGAATAGGCGCGGCGTGCGATGACGCTGGCCTTGAAGCCGTCGATGTGGCTGGCAAGGATCGCTTCCGCACGATCGGCATAGGCCTCGCGCAGCGCATCGGTCCAGCGGCCGTCGGCCGGCGCCTGCAGCGCGCCGGCCGCATCGCCCTTGATATGCCGGGGCGCCTCGGGCAGTTGCAGCCACAGGATCGCCTTGCCCTGCGGGCAACGCGACGGGTCGAGCGCGTGCGGCTGGCCGACACAGATGGTCGGCACCTCGGGCAGCAAGCCGCGCACCGCTTCGTTGCAGGCCTTCGATACACCGTCGAGCCCCGGCGTCAGGTGCAGCAGCGCGACCTTGTCGAGACCGTCGCCGCGCCATGCCGGCAGCTTGTTCAGGGCATAGTGGATCTGGAAGTTGCCTTTGCCGTAGCGATATTTCTGTGTCGCTTCGACATCGTCCTTGGGAGCATCTGCGCCAAGCAAGCGGCCGTAAAGCTGCGTCGGCGTGACAGAGCAGATCACGCTCTTGCTTGCCGTGATGGTTTCGCCCGAGGCCAATCGCACGCCGGTGGCGCGGCCGGTGGTCTGGACGATGGCAGCGACATCAGCGCCGGTGCGGATTTCGCCACCGCGTTCCCTGATCAAAGCCTCGAACGCCGAGAGCAGGTTCTTCGCACCGCCCCTGACGATCGGCGCCCCGGCGGCTTCCAGCGCGAAGGCGATGACCTTGGCGATCTGGCCGGAGAACGCGTCTTCCGGTCCAAGCCCGGCATGCAGCACCCACGGCGCCCACAGTGCGCGGATGGTGTCGGATCGATAAGTGCTTTCCAGCCAGCCGCGTGCCGGCACCAGCGCTTCGCCGAGAAAGGCAGCGAGTTTGCGCGGGCTTCGCCGCCATGCCTCGCCCGCCAGCAGCTTGGTGGTTGGATAGGACCACAGGCTGCCACCGAGCAGGCCGAACAGCAGGCCGGCATTGCGCTCGATCTCGCCGACATCGTTTCCATGCTTGTCGCCGTCACCCGCGGCAAGCGCGTTGATCGACGCGACATTGGCGGCGCGGTCGGTGCTGAGCACGGCATGGCTGCCGTCCGGCCGCAGCACGCCGGTCGGCGTGCCGGTGTGGCAGAATTCCAGCCCGTGCCGCGCCAGGTCCTTGCCGAGTGCGGCAAAGGCCGGCGAGGTGATGAACAGGACAAAGGTCGTCGCCATTACATCATGGATGAAGCCGGGCGCGGTGATCTCCTCGGTGCGCACACAACCGCCGATGCGGTCGTTGCGCTCGAGGACGAGCACCTTCGCGCCCTTGCCGCCGAGCATCGCCGCGCAGACCAGCGCGTTGATGCCGCTGCCGACGATGATGTGATCCGGCTGGCTCACCTCAAACCGCTTTCGATCAGCCCTTCGACACAAGCGCCAGCGCGCGGATCGGGCTGCCGGTGCCGTGCTCGATCTTGAGCGGTGCCGCGATCAGGATGGCGCCCTTCGGCGGCAGCTGGTCGAGGTTGCACAGGCTGGCGAGACCGTAGCGGTTGGCCTTGTGCATCAGCGTGTGCGCCGGGAATGGCGGCTCCATGCCGCCGGCCTTGCCGGCGTCGGTGCCGATCGTCTCCGAGCCCCAGCCCTTGATGTCCTTGCTGATCAGGAACTGGATGGCTTCGGCGGTCGGACCGGGCGTATGCGGGCCGGTCTCGTTGGCGTTGAGGAAGTCGGCTTCCGAACCGTTGCGCTTGTACCAGTCGGTGCGCATCACCACCCATTCGCCGGCATTGATCGCGCCATGCTTGGCTTCCCAGGCCTTGATGTGGTCGACGGTGAGCAGAAAGTCATGGTCGGCGGCGGCTTCCTTCGAGCAGTCGATGACATTGACCGGGCCGACGAAGTTCTGCGCCGGAATGGTGTCGGTGGCGCCGTCCGGATAATCCTTGCCGGTGATCCAATGCTGCGGCGCGTCGAAATGCGTGCCCGAATGCTCGCCGAGCTTCAGCCAGTTCCACGCCCACCACGGGCCGTTCTTGTCATAGCGGGAGATCGAGTGGATCTCGACCTTCGGCGTGTCGACGGCGAGTTCCGGTGGCAGCTTGATCAGCGGGGTGTCGGGTCCAAGCTGCGCCGACAGGTCGACCACTTTGATGGCGCCTGAAAGAAGCTGGCCGGCAACTTCGCCGAGGAGTTTTTGGGTGTCCATGGTCTCTGTTCCCTCTTTCGTGATGATGATCAAGGCTCGTCTCGGCCCTTAATATCCTACTAGACGAAAACATATGCATCTGCAATTATCTTTAAGCATAAAGGAAATGGGTTGGGTGGGCGTGAGCGAGTTTGACGCCATATTCGTCGGGGCAGGCCACAACAGTCTGGCATGCGCCGCGCATCTGGCGCTCAAGGGTTGGAAAACCGGGATTTTTGAGCGCAGTGCAGCAATTGGCGGCGCCGTCCAGACCCGGGAATATACGCTTCCCGGCTTCCGCCACGATTTCGGGGCGATGAATCTAAGCCTGTTCGCCGGCTCCGCCTTTCACCGGAAATATGCAAATGAATTGAAAACCCACGGACTGGAATTCGCACCGGTTGCGGATTGCTTCGCCAGTGCCTTCCCCGACGGCCGCTGGTTCGGGGTCAGCAACGACTTGGAAAAGACCGCTGCGCGCATGGCCGCCTTCTCGGCCGCCGACGCTGCAAACTGGCGCCGACTGGTCGCGGCTTTCCCTGGCGAGGCCGAGCATCTGTTCCGACTGCTGGGTTCGCCGATGAGCGGCCGGGCGCTCGCCGGCACCGCGTGGAACCTGTGGCGCAAAAAAGGATTTTCCGGCGCGCTCGATACTGGCCGGCTGCTGCTGTCGTCACCCCGCGCGTGGCTTGAGGAAAACTTCGAGTCCGCCCATGTCAGGGCGACGCTTGCCACCTGGGGCATGCATCTCGATTTCGCCCCCGACATCGCCGGGGGTGCGGTGTTCCCCTATCTGGAATCGATGGCAAACCAGTCGTTCGGCATGGTGATCGGCAAGGGCGGCGCCGATACCATCATCCGCGCCCTTTCTGGCATGATCACATCAGCGGGCGGCAAGATCGTCACCGGGGCTGAAGTGACCGAAATCACGGTTGCCGCCGGCAAGGCGACCGGCGTGCGGCTCGCTTCCGGCGAGACGCATACTGCGACCAAAGCGGTCATCGCCGGCGTCGCTCCTGATGCGCTCGCCGGCAAACTGCTGCCCAACGGTTCCGGTAATGCCGGCTTCGACACGGCGATGAAAAAGTTCCGCCACGCGCCGGGCACGATGATGATCCACCTGGCGCTGGACGATTTGCCGGACTGGCGCGCCGGCGCCGAGCTCCGGCAATTCGCCTATGTGCATCTGTCGCCGTCGCTCGACGCCATGTCGCGCACCTACCAGCAGGCGATGGCAGGCCTGCTGCCCGACGAGCCAGTGCTGGTCGTCGGCCAACCCACAGCGATCGATCCGTCGCGTGCGCCTGAGGGCAAGCATGTTCTGTGGGTGCAGGTGCGCATGCTGCCCGCCGAAATCTGGGGCGACGCAACCGGCACAATCGCGCCGGATCATTGGGACAAGGTCAAGGACGCCTACGCCGAGCGCGTCCTCGACATCATCGAACGCTACGCGCCCGGTCTTCGCCAGAAGATCCTTGGCCGTGCGGTGTTCTCGCCCCTCGACCTCGAGCACGAAAACCCCAATCTCGTCGGCGGCGACCAAATCTGCGGCAGCCATCACCTGGCGCAGAATTTTCTGTTTCGCCCGGCACGCGGCTTTGCCGGCTGGAACACGCCCGTCGGCAATCTGCATCTCACGGGTGCTGCCACGTGGCCGGGCGCCGGCACCGGTGCAGCCTCGGGCTTCATGCTCGCGCAACAGCTTGGTGGGAGGTAGCATCACGATTTCTTCCGGGGTGAAGGAGAGGCAAGGCGCGGTTGCCCAAGGAGCCTGAACCCACTGATTAGACAGAGACGCCGCGCAAAGAAAACCAAACAGGGGAACGACCATGACAATCAACAGACGTGAATTGCTCGGATACAGTGCCGCAGCGCTTGGTGCGGCCGCCATCGGCCTGCCTCAGATCGCCAAGGCAGCGGGCGAACTGACCATCGCCTACAACGTCAACCTGCCGTCCTGGGATCCGACCACCGGACCTTCGGCGGTCAACCCGACCATCCAGGGTCTCTACCAGTCGGTGTTCGATCAGTTCATCCCGCAGAAGCCGGACCTTTCCTTCGCGCCCGGCCTGCTCACCGAATGGGGCTGGAACGACGACCGCACCAAGATCACGATGACGGTGCGCGAAGGCGTCACCTGGCATGACGGCTCGCCATTCACCGCCGAGGACGTGGTCTGGTCGCTGCAGCGGGCGGGCGACGAAAAGACCGGCAACCCGATCCAGTTCGTGTGGAAGAACGTCACCAACTTCAAGATCGACGGCAACAAGATCACTGGCGACGTGGCGCAGTTCGACCCGACCTATTTCAAATGGATGTCGTTCCTGACCGGCTACATCATGCCGAAGGCCTACTATGAAAAGGTCGGCGCCGAGGGTTTCGAAAAGGCTCCGATCGGCACCGGCCCCTATATGGTCGAGAAATTCGAGCGCAACGCCTTCCTGCGGCTGAAGGCCAATCCGAACTATTGGGGCGGCAAGCCGGCCTTCGAGAATGTGACGATCAAATTCGTCACCGATGCGGCGAGCCGTGTCGCCGAGGTGGAGTCCGGCTCCTCGCAAGTGACGCTTGAAATTCCCTATGAGGAGTATGACCGCCTGATCGCCAAGGACGGACTTGCCGGCTCGTGCAAGAACGTGTCCGACATCGGCATGATCTTCTTCAACGACATCGAGGCGATGCTGGACAAGAACGTCCGCCAGGCGGCGGTGATGGCTGTCGATAAGAAGCTGCTGGTCGAGCGCCTGCTGCACGGCTACGGACAGCCCATCGACACGCTGGAAACGCCGGAATACACGGCGTTCGATCCATCGATCAAGGTCGAGCACAATCCGGAAAAGGCCAAGGAATTGTTGGCCGCCTCCGGTTTTTCGCCGGAGAAGCCGGTCAAGTTCACCATACAGACGACCAAGGGCTTCAAGCCTAAGGACTATGAGATGATCCAGGCCATCGTCGGCATGTGGCGCAAGGTCGGCATCGAGGCGACGATCGAGGTCTACGAGATCGCCAAGCACTACGAGTTGCGCGCTGCCGACAAGCTGGCGCCGGCCGCCTTCTACAATTGGGGCAATGCCATCGGCGACCCGACGACGTCGACCGGCTTTGCCATGTACGGCCCAAGCCCGCATTCGGTGTGGGACAGCCAGGACCTGATCGACATGATCAACCCGCTATGGGGCGAGAAGGACGAGGCCAAGCGCATCGCCGGCTGGAAGGCCGTCGACAAGTACATTGCCGAGCAGGCCTATGTGCTGCCGCTGATCCAGTATGCGCAGCCGATCGTGCATGCCAAGGGCGTCAATGTCGTGCAGCATGTGTCCGGCGCGCTGTTGCCGGCCCTGATGACCCCGGCCTGACATCGGCATAGACTGCGTGCGCGCCACCGCAACCGGTGGCGCGCCCCTTTCCGCCAGGCTTACAGGCGACCATGCTTCTGCAAAGATTTCTGATCCGTCTTCTGACGATGGCGATCACGCTGTTCGGCGTGGCCGTCGTGGTCTTCGTTGTCATTCGCGTCGCGCCCGGCGACCCGATCGCCATGATGCTGCCACCAGGCGCAACCCAGGAGGACATCGACCGACTGCGCGCGCTCTACGGGCTCGACAAGACCATCGTGCAACAGTTCTTCATCTGGCTGTCCGGCGTCGTCAGGGGCGATTTCGGCACCTCGATCTCTTTGCGGCAGGACGTGCTGGGGCTGGTCTTCAACCGGTTGCCGGCAACGCTGGAACTCGCCATCGTCGCGCTCATCATGGCGGTAGCGATCGGCGGCACGACGGCGATCCTCGGCGCGCGCGAACGCGGCACCGCCGTCGAGGCCGGCATCGACATTGCCAGCGGCGCGGCGCTTTCCATTCCCGATTTTCTCTGGGGCCTGGTGCTGATCCTTTTGTTCGGCGTGCTGGTGCCGGTATTCGACATTTCCGGCCGGGTGTCGCCGCAGCTCGACCTGCCCTTCGTCACCCAGTTCTATCTGTTCGAGAGCATCGTGCGGCTGCGCTTCGACCTGACGAAAGACCTTCTGGCGCACATGCTGATGCCGGCGATTGCGCTGGCGCTACCGCTGGCGGCGATCATCGCGCAGCTGCTGAAACAGTCGCTGAAGGAAGTGCTCGACCTCGACTATGTCGTGCTGGCGCGGGTCAAAGGGTTTTCGGAAACGCAGGTCATCCTGCGCGAGGCGCTGAAGAATGCCGCCCTGCCGACGCTCACTCTGGTCGGCGTGCAATTCACCTTCCTCATTGGCGGCACGGTCATCGTCGAGCGGCTGTTTTCCTATGAAGGCCTCGGCAACATGGCGATCGATGCGGTCATCAACCGCGACCTGCCGCTGATCCAGGGCATCGTGCTGGTCTTTGCGCTGCTGTTCGTGCTGATCAACCTGGCCGTCGACATGATGTATGCGCTGCTCAATCCGAGGCTGCGCCATGGATGACGGCCGCATCTCAAGACATGGCTCGGGCGCAAAGCTGTGGCTGGCCGGCGGCTGGCTGCTGCTGGCGCTGCTGGCCGCGATCTTCGCGCCGTTGGTGGCGCCGCAGGACCCGCTGGCGCAGGATCTGATGCTCGAGCGCCTGCCGCCATTCTGGATGAGCGGCGCCGAACCCGGCTATTGGCTCGGCACCGACAGCCTCGGCCGCGACCTGCTGTCCCGGCTGATCTTCGGCGGCCGCATCGCCTTCATCGTCGCCTTCGCGGCGGCCATCGCCGCGTGCCTGGTCGGCTCGACGCTGGGTCTGGTCGCCGGCTATTTCGGCGGCTGGGCCGACCGCATCATCTCGCGCATCGTCGATGTCTGGATGGCGTTTCCGCCGGTGCTGTTCGCCATCCTGCTGGTTGCGGTGCTCGGCACGGGCCTCAGCTCCGTCATAATCGCCATCGCCGTCATCGACTGGACGCGTTTTTGCCGGGTAATCCGCGCCGAAACGATGGGCCAGTCGCGCATGGACTATGTCGAGAACGCCCGCATCGCCGGCTATGGCCGCATCGGCATCATGCTGCGCGAAGTGCTGCCCAATGTGGTGCCGTCGATCGTGGCCCTCTTGTCGCTGGAAATGGGCATCGCCGTCATCGTCGAGGCGATCCTGTCCTTCGTCAATCTGTCGATCTCGACCGACGATCCGACCTGGGGCGGCATCATCGCCGAGGGCCGGCTGTCGATCCATCAGGCCTGGTGGGTGCTGGTGTGTCCGCTGATCACGCTGATCCTGACCGTGCTGTCGTTCAGCCAGTTCGGCGAGGGGCTGAAGGCGCGTTTCGATCCGGTGCTGCGATGAGCGCGGCTTGCCTCGACATCCGGGACCTGAGCGCCGTGCTGCCGAACGGCCAGCGTGTGCTGCGCTCGGTGTCGCTTGCCGTTCAACCCGGCGAAGTGCGTGCGCTGGTCGGTGAGAGCGGCGCCGGCAAGACGATGATCGGCAAGGCGGTGCTCGGCGTGCTGCCGCCAAGCGTGCGCATTGTCGAAGGCGATATGCTGCTCGAAGGCGAGGACCTCGGCAGGCTTCAACCAAAGGCGCGGCGCACCCTGATCGGCGCCCGCACGGCGCTGATCCCGCAGGACCCGCTGACCGCGCTCAACCCGTCGCGCCGCATCGGCCCGCAGATGACCGACCGGCTGGTGCGCATCCTCGGCTGGAGCGGCGAGAGAGCCGATCAACGCATCCGCCAATTGCTCGACGAGGTGCAGATCCGCGACCCCGACCGCGTGCTAAAATGCTATCCGCACGAGCTGTCCGGCGGCATGCGCCAACGCGTGCTGATCGCCGCCGCCTTTGCCGCCGAACCCCGGCTGATCGTCGCCGACGAGCCGACGACGGCGCTCGACGTCACCGTACAGAAGCAGATCCTGCGGCTGATCGCACAATTGCAGCGCGAGCATGGCACCGCCATCCTGTTCGTTACCCATGATCTCGGCGTCGTCGCCAAGATCAGCCAGAAAGTGTCGGTGCTTTACGCCGGCAAGGTGGTGGAGGAGGCCGAGACGGCGGCCCTTTTCGCCGCCCCTGAGCATCCCTACACGCGGGCGCTGATGGCGGCGACACCGCGCTACAACGACCCGTTCGCCTCGCTGAAGCCGGTTGATGACGCGGTGCTGGCCGGGCTGGCCACGGAAATTGCCGCTGCCGACCAGGCGTGGAGGCGGCCGCATGATTGAGCCGCTCATCTCCGTGCGTGGGCTGAAGGTCGCGTTGCCCGACATGACGCGCAAGCCGCTGATTGGCCGCGCGCCGCTGGCCGAGATCCTGAAGGGCCTGGATTTCGATCTGCCCAAGGGCTCGGTGACCGGCATCGTCGGCGAATCCGGATCGGGCAAATCGACGCTCGGCCGCGCTCTCGTGCGGCTGCTGGAACCGAGCGCCGGCTCAATCAGCTTCGACGGCCGCGAGATCACCCATCTGCCGGAGGCGGAGCTCAGGCCGCTGCGCCGCAATTTGCAGATGATTTTTCAAGATCCGATGTCGTCGCTCAATCCGCGCCGCACCATTGCCAGCATCATCGCGGCACCGCTCAAGCAGAACGGTCTTGGCGACAATCTCAAGAGCCGCGTCGCCGAGGCCTTGCTGCGCGTCGGCCTGCCGCAAAGCTTTGCCAGCCGCTACCGCCACGAACTGTCGGGCGGCCAACGCCAGCGCGTCGGCATTGCACGCGCGCTGGCGCTGTCGCCGAAATTCGTGCTCGCCGACGAGATCGTCTCCGGCCTAGACGTCTCGACCCAGGCGCAGATCCTGACGCTCTTGGAAAAGCTCGCTGCCGAGATGGGCCTGACCGTCGCCTTCATCAGCCATGACCTCTCGGTGATCCGGCGGCTGTGCAAGCAGGTGATCGTCATGCGCGAAGGCGTGATCGTCGAAGCCAGCGCGACGGACGCATTGTTCGACAGGCCGCAGCAGGCCTACACGCGCGACCTGATATCAGCCATTCCGCTTCCCGAAATCGATGCCGGCTGGCTGGACATCCATCCTGCGGCAAAGCCACCGGCATGAACCATCCGCACGCCGAACAGCGGGCCTTTGGCGTGCGCCGTGCAACTCACCGATGTCCCGCGACGGAGGATGACTGACATGAAAAGTGCGATCCTGACCGCAACATTCGCTGCCGCCGTCCTGGGAAGCATCGGCGCGGCTTCCGCCGATTCCATTCCGGGCATGCGCGGCCACGACCACACCGGCATCACCGTGCCCGACATGAAGCAGGCGGTCGATTTCTTCACCGGCGTCGTCGGCTGCAAGAAGGCGATGGCCTTCGGCCCGTTCGCCGACGACAAAGGCACGTTCATGCAGGATCTGCTCGGTGTCGACCCGAAAGCGGTGATCGAGGAGATCACCATGGTCCGCTGCGGCTACGGCTCGAACATCGAACTGTTCAAATACACCGCGCCCGACCAGAAGGATCTGACGCCGAAGAACAGCGATATCGGTGGCTTCCACATCGCCTTCTATGTCGACGATGTCGCCGCCGCAAGAGCCTATCTCGATGCCAAGGGTGTGAAGACGCGATTGGGGCCGCTGCCGGTCAAAGAGGGGCCGGCCGCCGGCCAGACCATCCTCTATTTCCAGGCGCCCTGGGGCCTGCAACTGGAAGCGATCAGCTATCCCGACGGCATGGCCTACGAGAAAGGCGCCGAGACAGTGCTGTGGAGCCCGAAGAACCCGGAGAAGTGACTTGGGGAAGCGTGCTTGCGGGACCAAACGCAAGCACGCCATAAGCCTTTGAAGCAAATCGTCTCAGCATGAAACTTTAAGCTTGAAATAATTTGCTTCGGGCGCGATACTGGCTGTCGGGATCGCCGCCTTTGCCGGCGACCCGGAAAGCGAAGAGGAGATCGCAGGCATGAAGGTTGCGGTTCTCGGCGGTGGACCAGCCGGCCTCTACTTTGCCATCTCGATGAAACTCAGGGACGCCGCGCACGAGGTGACGGTGTTCGAGCGCAACCGCGCCGACGACACATTCGGCTGGGGCGTCGTGTTGTCGGCCGAGACGCTCGACAATCTGACCCGCAACGATCCGGTCAGCGCCGTCTGGATCAAGAAGCATTTCGCCTATTGGGACGACATCGCCGTCATCCATGACGGCGTGCGCACGGTTTCGACCGGCCATGGTTTCTGCGGCATCGGCCGCAAGCGGCTGTTGGTCCTGCTGCAAAGGCGAGCACGCGAACTCGGCGTCAAACTCAACTTCGAGACCGATATCGCCGATCCCAAACCCTATATGGCGACATACGATCTGGTCGTCGCCGCCGATGGGCTGAACTCGAGAGCGCGCAACACTTTCGTCGACGTGTTCAAGCCCGACATCGACACCCGCAAATGCAAGTTCGTCTGGCTCGGCACCGAGCAGAAATTCGACGACGCCTTCACCTTCATCTTCGAAAAGACCGAGCATGGCTGGGTGTGGGCGCACGCCTACCAGTTCGACAGCGATACCGCGACCTTCATCGTCGAATGCAGCGAACAGACCTGGGCTGGTTTCGGCTTCGGTTCGATGTCGCAGCAGGAATCGATCGCCGTCTGCGAGCGGATCTTTGCCAAGCATCTCGGCGGCCACGCGCTGATGACCAACGCCAACCACATCAGGGGTTCGGCCTGGATCAATTTCCCGCGCGTGCTGTGCGAGCGCTGGTCCTATCAGAATCTGGCGCTGATGGGCGATGCGGCGGCATCGGCGCATTTCTCGATCGGCTCCGGCACCAAGCTGGCGCTGGAAAGTGCTGTGGCGCTGGCCGACTATGTCGAGTCGGAGCCTGACCTCGAGGCGGCGTTCCGCAAATATGAGGATGCGCGCCGCACCGAGGTGCTGAAGCTGCAGTCGGCGGCACGCAATTCGCTCGAATGGTTCGAGGAGGTCGAACGCTATCTCGGCCTCGATCCGGTGCAGTTCAACTATTCGCTGCTGACCCGTTCGCAGCGCATCAGCCACGAGAATTTGCGGCTGCGCGATGCCGAATGGCTGGCCGGCGCCGAAGAATGGTTCCAGCGCCAGGCCGGCGCCGGCGGCAACAGCTTGCGCCGCGCGCCGATGTTCGCGCCGTTCAAGCTGCGCGACATGGCGCTCAACAACCGCATCGTCGTCTCGCCGATGGCGCAGTACAAAGCCGTCGACGGCTGTCCGACCGACTGGCATTTCGCCCATTATGCCGAACGCGCCAAGGGCGGCGCCGGCCTGCTCTATATCGAGATGACTTGCGTCAGCCCGGAAGGCCGCATCACGCCCGGCTGCCCGGGATTCTATGCGCCCGAGCACGAGGTGGCGTGGAAGCGTTTGGTCGATTTCGTCCATGGCGAGACGGAAGCAAAAATCTGCGCCCAGATCGGCCATTCCGGCGCCAAGGGCTCAACCCGGCTCGGCTGGCAAGGCACCGACGTGCCGCTGCCGTCCGGCAACTGGCCGGTGATGGCGGCATCGGCTGTCGCCTGGTCGCCTGAGAACCAGGTGCCGAAGGCGATGGACCGTGCCGACATGGACCGCGTGCGCGACCAGTTCGTGGCTTCCGCCGAGATGGCCGAGCGTTGCGGCTTCGACATGCTGGAGATCCATGCCGCGCACGGCTATCTCTTGTCGTCCTTCATCACGCCGATCACCAACCGGCGCACGGACGCCTATGGCGGTTCGCTGGAAAACCGCATGCGCTATCCCCTCGAAGTGTTTCGCGCGGTGCGCGCCGCATGGCCGGCGGAAAAGCCGATCTCGATGCGCATCTCCGCCAATGACTGGGTCGGTGTCGAAGGCGTGACCCCGGCCGACGCGGTCGAGATTGCAAAGCTGCTGCATGAGGCCGGCGTCGACATTTGCGACGTCTCGGCCGGCCAGACTTCGGCGCTGGCCAAGCCGGTCTATGGCCGCATGTTCCAGACGCCGTTTTCCGACCGCATCCGCAACGAGGTCGGCATGGCGACGATGGCGGTCGGCAACATCTATGAGCCGGATCATGTCAATTCGATCCTGATGGCCGGCCGCGCCGACCTTGTGGCGCTGGCACGACCACATCTCGCCGATCCCTACTGGACGCTGCATGCGGCGGTGACGCTCGGTGATCGCGGCGTCAAATGGCCGGATCCCTATTTGCCGGGCCGCGACCAGATCTACCGGCTCGCCGAACGCGATGCGGCTGCGGGGCTGAAAGTATGAGTGGCGGGGCGACCACCGCTGGCAAGCATGCGCTGGTCACCGGCGGCGGCTCGGGCGTCGGCCGGGCGATCGCGCTTGCGCTGGCCGGTGCCGGGATCGACGTGACCATTTGCGGCCGGCGCGAAGTGGAACTCGCCAAGGTGGCCAAGGAAAGCAGCCGTATTTTCGGCATCGCCGCCGATGTCACGGACGAAGCCTCGATGGCGTCTCTCTACAGCCAGGCGGAAGCAGCGCGCGGACCGTTCGGTATCGTCGTCGCCAATGCCGGCATGTCCGGCAGCGCACCGGCGCACAGAACCGCGCTCAGCGACTGGCAGCGGACGCTCGGCGTCAACCTCACCGGGGCGTTCCTGACGATGAAGCCGGCGCTGGCCGGCATGGCCGCGCGCAAGGCAGGCCGGATCGTCTTCGTCGCCTCTACCGCTGGCCTGAAAGGCTACCCCTATGTCGCCGCTTACGTCGCCGCCAAGCATGGCGTCGTCGGGCTGATGCGGGCACTCGCCGCCGAGACCGCCAAATCCGGCGTGACCGTCAATGCGGTATGCCCCGGTTTCGTCGAGACCGAGATGCTGGAAGCGTCCATCCAGCGCATCGTCGACAAGACCGGCCGCTCGGCTGAGGACGCGCGGACGAGCCTGTCTTCAACCAATCCGCAAGGCCGCTTCATCCAGCCGGAGGAGGTCGCCGCCGCGGTGCTGTGGCTGTGCGGCGATGCTGCTCGCTCGATCACCGGGCAGACAATCTCGATTTCAGGAGGCGAGACATGGTAGCCGGACCCTTGCCCGCACCATCGGGACCCGGCAAGGACCGGCTGCGCCTGTGGATACGCCTGCTGCGGGCGTCACGCACCATCGAGGCCGAACTGCGCGAGCGGCTGCGCCAGGAGTTCAACACGACGCTGCCGCGCTTCGACGTGATGGCGGCGCTCTACCGGGTGCCGGAAGGCATGCTGATGAGCGACCTGTCGCGCTTCCTGCTGGTGTCCAACGGCAATGTCACCGGCATTGTCGACCGGCTCGTGTCGGAAGGGCTGGTGGCCCGCGCGCGCCGCAATGGCGACCGCCGCACCTCGATGGTGCGCTTGACCGAAGAAGGCTCCTCAGCTTTCGCCATCATCGCCGCCGCGCATGAGACATGGATCGCCGAGCTGCTGGGCACTGTCAGCGAGGACGAAGCGCGCCGGCTGACCGGCATGCTGACCTCGTTCCGCAGCAATTGGGAGGGACGGGAATGACCGAGATGGCCGGCCGCAAGCCGAAGCATTTCCTCTGGCAGGTCGAGGGCAAGGTCGCAAAGGTCCGGCTCGACCGGCCGGAGCGCAAGAACCCGCTGACCTTCGAAAGCTATGCCGAACTGCGCGACACATTTCGCGACCTTGTCTATGCCGACGATGTCGATGCGGTGGTGTTCCTGTCCAATGGCGGCAATTTCTGCTCCGGCGGCGATGTCCACGACATCATCGGGCCGCTGGTCAAGATGGACATGAAGCAGCTGCTCGCCTTCACCCGCATGACCGGCGACTTCGTCAAGGCGATGCTGAATTGCGGCAAGCCGATCATTGCGGCGGTCGACGGCGTGGCGGTCGGCGCCGGCGCCATCATCGCCATGGCGTCGGACATTCGCATCGCCACGCCGGAGGCCAAGACCGCTTTTCTCTTTACTCGCGTCGGCCTCGCCGGCTGCGACATGGGCGCCTGCGCGATCCTGCCGCGCATCATCGGCCAGGGCCGCGCCGCCGAACTGCTCTACACCGGCCGCACGATGACGGCGGCCGAGGGTGAACGCTGGGGGTTCTACAACCGGCTGGTCGATGCCGCGGCTCTCGAAGCCGACGCGCTCGATATGGCGGCGCGCATCGTTTCCGGCCCGACCTTCGCGCACGGCATCACCAAGACGCAGCTGAACCAGGAATGGTCGATGGGGCTCGACCAGGCAATCGAAGCGGAGGCCCAGGCGCAAGCGATCTGCATGCAGACACGCGATTTCGAGCGCGCCTACAAGGCCTTCGTCGCCAAGGGAAAACCGGTGTTCGAGGGCAATTGAGGATGGGTGGGCAACTGGAAACGTTGGTGGGACAGCACCCCCCTCTGTCCTGCCGGACATCTCCCCCTCAAGGGGGGAGATTGGCTGTCACCGCTGTTTTCGCAAACCTTCAACGTCGCAGGGAAAGCGCCGACGCCGGAACTGCTGATCTCCCCCCTAGAGGGGGAGATGCCCGGCAGGGCAGAGGGGGGCGCCGTAGAGCACGAGGCCTGACTAGCGGAGGCAGAAATGCCTGATCGCTCTTTCCTCAACTGGCCGTTCTTCGAGGATCGCCATCGCGACCTGGCCGAGCAGTTGGACGCATGGTGCGCAAAAAACCTCCCCGTCGATCACCATGATGTCGACGCCGCCTGTCGTGAGTTGGTGGCGAAGCTGGGCCGAGACGGCTGGCTGAAACCGACGGCGGTCGACACCGACAATCCTGGGCCGCTCGACGTACGTGCGCTGTGCATCACCCGCGAGACGCTGGCCCGGCATGACGGGCTGGCCGATTTCGCCTTCGCCATGCAAGGGCTGGGCACTGGCGCGCTCAGCCTGTTCGGCTCTGCCGAACAGCAGCAATGGCTGGCGAAAACCCGCGCCGGCAAGGCGATTTCCGCCTTTGCCTTGTCGGAACCACGCTCGGGTTCGGATGTCGCCAATATGGAGATGACTGCTGTCCGCGACGGCGACAACTACGTTCTGTCGGGCGAAAAGACGTGGATTTCCAATGGCGGCATCGCCGATCTCTATATCGTTTTCGCCCGCACCGGCGAGGCGCCGGGCGCCAAGGGGCTTTCGGCTTTCATCGTGCCGGCCGACAGCAAGGGGCTGAGCGTCGCCGAGCGCATCGAGGTGATCGCGCCACATCCGCTGGCGCGCCTGTCCTTCGACAACGTTCGCGTTCCGGCGTCGGCGCTGATCGGCAAGCCCGGCGATGGCTTTCGCATCGCCATGTCGGTGCTCGACGTGTTCCGCTCGACGGTGGGTGCCGCCGCCCTGGGCTTTGGCCGCCGGGCATTGGATGAAAGCATCGCCAGGGTGGCCGAGCGTGAACTGTTCGGCGCGCCGATGGTCGAACTGCAGATGGTGCAAGGCCACATCGCTGACATGGCGCTGGATGTCGATGCCGCCGCCTTGCTGGTCTATCGCGCTGCCTGGACCAAGGACATGGGGGCACCGCGGGTGACGCGCGAGGCAGCCATGGCGAAACTATACGCGACAGACCGCGCGCAAGACGTGATCGACAAGGCGGTGCAACTGCATGGCGGCGACGGTGTGCGCAAAGGCCATATCGTCGAAAGCCTGTATTGCGAGATCCGGGCGCTGCGCATCTATGAGGGTGCGTCGGATGTGCAGAAGGTGGTGATTGCGCGGCAAGTGATGGGCGCGGCCTGAAGCAAGGTTCGCGCGAGGAAATTGCAGACTGAACTGTTTTCGAACTTAGACATTGCGAACAGGGCTTTAGAGAATCGGGAGGCTTGAAATGCACACCATCCTGCAGCCGGAAGGCTGGGCGAAACCCGTCGGCTACGCCAATGGCGTCGCGGCGCGCGGCCGGTTGGTCTTCGTCGGCGGGCAGGTCGGCTGGAACGGGCAATGCCAGTTTGAGACCGACGATTTCGCCGGCCAGGTGCGGCAGACGCTAGAAAACATCGTCGCCGTGCTGGCCGAGGCCGGCGCCGAGCCAAAACACATCACCTCGATGACCTGGTATTTTACCGACAAGGCCGAATATCTGGCCAACCTCAAAGGCATTGGGGAGGCCTATCGCGAGGTGATCGGCCGGCATTTTCCAGCGATGGCCGCCATGCAGGTGATGGCGCTGGTGGAGGACCGCGCCAAGGTTGAGATCCAAGCTACCGCAGTCATCCCTGACTGAGCTAGGTGCGGTAGCCCGCTTGTTTCAGAAGAGGCAGCACGCGGTCGCAGAAATAGGGCAGTTCTTGCGTGTAATTGACGAAGGACAGCGCGATGCCCTGGTAGCCATGTTCGGCAATGGTGATCATGTCCGCGGCGATCGTTTCCGGCGTTCCAATCAAAGGATAAGTGCCGGCGCCGCCGGCGAAGCGCTGGCGGTAGCGGTCATAGGCGTGCGGGTCGTGCGATTGCGAAAACTCCTTCTTGCCCGCCATATGGGCATCGACCGCATCGTGGTCAGCCATATCGACCGCGTAGCGGGTGTAATATGCCTGCGCCTCTTCCATGGTTTCCCGGCAGACGACATGCGCCACCGTATAGACGCCGACGTCGCGCCCCAGTGTTTCGGCGCGTTCGCGGATGTCGGCGACGTGCTTGCCGGCGTCAGCCATTTCGGAAAAGGTGGTGAACAGGTAGTCGCATTTGGCGGCGGCGAAATCGCGACCCGGCCCGCCGAAAGCGGCATTCATGGTCACCGGGCGTGGAGCCTGCAGGCTGGCGGGGCGGCTCACCGCCTCTTTCAGGCGATAATAGGTGCCTTCATAGTCGAGCGGCTCGCTCGATGCGTAAAGTTTTTCCAGGATTTCGATCCATTCGGCGGCCTGGTCGTAGCCCTTCTCGACCAAAGGCGTGCCGAACATGCCGAATTCCTTCGGGTTCCAGCCGCAGACGATGTTGAGCCCGGCGCGGCCCTGGCTGATGTGGTCGACCGTCGCCAGTGCCTTGGCGGCATAGAGCGGATGGACGAGCGGCACGTGCACGGTCATGAACAGGCCGATCTGCTCGGTCGCCACGGCAAGGGCGGCGGCCCAGGTAAAAGTCTCGAACGACCATTCGCGCACCTTGTTGCGGCCGCCAAAACCGCGCCAGCGTGCGATCGGCAGGATGAACTCCAGCCCGGCGCGGTCGGCGATCTGGGCTGCCGTCAGATTGTCCTGCCAGCTTGCCGTCCAGCGCTCCGGCACATCGGTAATGGCAAGCCCGCCATCGGCATTGGTCGAAAAGACGCCGAGTTTCAACCTGTTCGGGCCGTGCAGGGGATGGGCTTTGATCATGTCTGAAAACTCGCTGCGGAAGAGGGCAGGCTACGGTTCCGCGAAAATATTTCAAGCCTGAAATAGCTTCGCCCGGCCGTGGTTTGCGGCTATGAATTTGGACAGGACGAAAAAGGGGATCGGCATGAGCGAATTCCGCCAGAAATGCATCGGCAAGCAAAACCTCATCGGCTCATTCGCCGCCATACCGCATGCCGTTGCGGTGGAAGTGATGGCGCTGTCCGGCCTCGATTTCCTCTGCATCGACTGGGAGCATGCGCAGATATCCAGGGACACGATCGAAAACATGGTTCGGGCGGCCGATAGTCATCGCGTGCCCGCCATGGTGCGCGTCCCCGGCCACCAGCCGGAAGCCATCGCCGCCGCACTCGACAGCGGCGCGCAAGGCGTGCTCATCCCGCGCATCTCGACGGCCGCCCAGGCGAAGGCGGCGGTCAAGGCCTCGCGCTATCCGCCTGAGGGCGAGCGAGGCGTCGGCCCCGGCCGCGCCGCCGGCTATGGCTACCGCATCCCGGAATATCTCGCTGCCGCCAATGCCGGAACAGTCGTCGCGGTGCAGGTCGAGACCGCCGAAGGGCTTGCCAATATCGAGGCGATTGCCGCCGTCGAGGGCATCGACGTGGTCTTCGTCGGTCCTGGAGATCTCTCGGTGTCGATCGATGCAATCGGTCCGAAAGGCGCCGACAAGCTCAATGCGGCGATCCGGACGATCATCGGTGTAACGATCGCGCACGGCAAGGCCGCCGGCATATTCTGCGCCAGCCCGCAGCCTGTCGGCCAATGGGCAGCGATCGGCGCCAGCTTCTTCATCTTGGCCAGCGATACGATGTTTCTCGGCGCCGGCGCTGCCGCCAATTATGCCGCGGCACGCGACGAGCTGGCTTAGCGGAAAACTTTTTAAGCTTAAAACTTTTGTCTTGAAATGTCCGGCGCTTTGGATAAGCATTCAATATCGATCTGACTGCCGTGCCGGACGGGCTTGCCGGCGGTCCTGTCGAGGCGTTCAGGGTGCGAGGTTCAGTCCTTGTCGTTCATGCTGCCCCAGTCATCTTCTCTGGCCAGCGCGCGTTACGCTTTCGATGGCGTGCGCGCCCAAATTCGCGATCTGCACACCGAAAACATCGCCAACCTTGCCGTGCGCGCCCGTGAACTGGGTGACGTGATCGCGCTCTGGTACGGCGAAGGCGACATGGTGACGCCGGCCTTCATCCGCGACGCGGCCAAGGCGGCGTTCGATGAGGGCCTGACCTTCTACGTTCCCAACATGCGCGGCCACGGCCCGTTGAATGAAGCGTTGTCGGAGTACCAGACGCGCATCCACGGCAGGCCGATCCCGATCGCGCGCACCACGGTGACGCCGGGCGGCATGCAGGCTCTGTACCTCGCGCTGGAACTACTGGTCGATACCGGCACCAACGTCGTCTATGTCGCGCCGCAATGGCCCAACATCCACAACGCCATCCATTTGATCGGTGGCGAGCCGCGGCCGTTTTCGCTGGATTTCAAGGGCGACTGGAAGCTCGATCTCGACCGGCTGTTTGCGACCTGCGATGCGCGCACACGGGCGATCTTCCTGTCGACACCGTCCAACCCAACCGGCTGGACCGCGTCGCGTGAGGAAATGCAGGCGCTGCTCGATTTCAGCCGGCGCACCGGCATCTGGATCATCTCCGACGAGGTCTATGGCCGGCTCTATTTTGATGGCGTGGTGGCACCGTCCGTGCTGCAGATCGCCGAGGATGGCGACCGGGTGCTGTCGGTCAACAGTTTTTCGAAAGCCTGGGCAATGACCGGCTGGCGCGTCGGCTGGCTGACGCACCCCTCCGGCGTCGCCGACCAGCTCGGCGCCATGAGCCAGTATATCAACAGCGGCACGGCCGCGCCGATCCAGGCCGGTGCCGTCGCTGCGATCCGCCAGGGCGAGCCGCTGGTCGAAGAGATCCGGCAGCGGATCAAGACCGGTCTCGACCTCGCCTATGACAGGCTGGCGCAGATTCCGGGCATCGTGCTGCCGACAAAACCGCGCGGCGGCATGTATGCCTTCTTTGCCCTGGAAGGCGAAGACGATGCGCGTCGCGCCTGCGCCAAGATCCTGGAGACGGCACGCGTCGGACTGGCGCCCGGCCATCTGTTCGGAAGCTCGGCGACGGCCTTCCTGCGGATGTGCGTCTGCCGCGACCGCGACCAGATAGCGACTGCGCTCGAGCGCATGACAGCTGCCATGAATTGACGCCCTGCCGAAGGTGGGGCGGCAAAAAACCGTGCGGGAGCAAACCCGCCCGATCAACAACCAGAGGGAACAAAAATGAGCTTCACTCGTCGTAATCTGCTTCTTCTCGCTGCCACGATCGGCATCGTTGCCGGCCCGGCCGCCGCCTATGCCGCCGACGTGCTCAATGTCGGCGCCTACCCGACCAATCCGCCCTTCGAATACAAGAACGAGAGCGGCACCTTCGAGGGTTTTGAAGTCGACATCGTCAACGAAGCGGCAAAGCGCGTCGGCATGACCACTGAGATCGCCGACCTCGGATTCCAGGCGCTGTTTGCCGCCACGACCTCGAAGCGCATCGACGTGGCCATCTCGTCGATCACCATCACACCGGAGCGGCTGAAGTCGCAGTCGTTCACGCAGCCCTACTATGATTCCGACATGGGCATCGCCACCAAGACCGACAGCGCGATCAAGGCCGAGGCCGACCTCAAGGGCAAGATCATCGGCGTGCTGTCCGGCTCGACCGGCGAAACCTGGGTCAAGGAGCACCAAGCGGCCGACGGGTTCAGCGATGTGAAGGGCTATGACACGCAGCAGAACCTGCTGCTCGATCTCAGCGCCGGCCGCGTCGACGCCGCCGTCAGCGACATTCCGGGCATGGAATACTCCTTCACCAAGATGAAGGACCTCACCGTCAAGGAGCGCATCAAGACCGGCGAACAGTACGGCCTGATGATGACCAAGGACCACCCGCTGCTCGGCAAGCTGAACGACGCGCTGACCGCGATGAAGAAGGACGGCACGATCGCCGCGATCCACAAGAAGTGGTTCGGCAGCGATGCACCGGCCGATTCGTCGACCGTCAAGGAACTGCCGTTGCCGAAGGGCTGAGCGGCAGTTTTTGCCAAGATCGTGCCGGCTGCCATGCCGGCACGATTTGACGGCGTCCTTCGATTTTTGCGCATGACCCTGCCTGGAAACCGATTTCGGTTTTCCGGGATCATGCTTTAGCGTCGCGGGACGCCAACCGTTTCGGGAATGCTCCCATGTCGCTGATCGACACCTTCTTCAATCCCGATGTCATCATGTCCAGCCTGCCGGCGCTGCTGCGCGGCTTCCTGAACACGCTGCTGCTCGGACTGCTCAGCATCGGCATCGGCATCCCCGTTGGCCTGGTGATCAGCCTGCTGCGGCTTTATGCGCCAAAGCCGCTGCGCTGGCTGGCGATAGGCTACACCGACATCTTTCGCGCGCTGCCGGTGCTGGTCGTGCTGATCCTGATCTACTACGCGCTGCCCTTCCTCGGCATACGCCTGTCGTCCTGGGCCTCGGCCGTGACGGCCTTTGCCATCATCATGTCGGCCTATTCGAGCGAAGTGTTCCGCTCCGGCATCGAAAGCATTCCAACCGGCCAGTTCGAGGCCGCGCACGCGCTCGGCCTGCCGTTCCTGCTGACCTTGCGCAAGGTGGTGCTGCCGCAGGCGGTGCGCGTCGTCATTCCGCCGATGACCAGCAACTGCGTCTCGATGTTCAAGGACACGTCGCTCGCCTCCACCGTGGCGCTGCCGGAACTTTTGAAGGAAGCGACCAACGCACAGTCGCTCTACGCCAATCCCTCGCCGCTGATCGGCGCGGCATTGGTCTATCTCATCTTCCTCTGGCCGATGGTCCGTCTCGTCAGCCTGCTGGAACGCCGCTTCAAAACCGAAAAGACACGCTGACCTCGCCAACAATTTCCATCTGCAAGCACTGCGCAGGAGACGACCTTGAACAAGCACCAGACCGACAATGTGAGCGACGCCGCCGGCGCGTTCCCCGTCGAAACCATCCGCGCCATGTTTCCCGCCTTGCAGCGGGCCGGCGACTTCATCTTCCTGGACAACGCCGCCGGCGCGCAGATCCCGCAAAGCGTGCTCGACGCGGTGACCAACCATCTGGTGGCGCACAATGTGCAGCGCGGCGGCCGCTATGGCCGCAGCGTCACCGTCGACCAGTCGGTCGCCGATGCGCGGGAAAGTGTGGCGCTGCTGATCAACGCCTACAGCCCGGCCGAAATTTGCTTCGGCATGAACGCCACCTCCTTCATCCGCCTGGTCAGCCTCGGCATCGGCCAGATGCTTCAGGAGCGCGATGAGATCGTCATCACCGACATGGACCACGACGCCAACATTGCGACATGGCTGGCGCTGGAGTCCGCCGGCGCCAAGTTCAAATGGTGGCGCATGCGCGAGGACGGCAATCTGCATGTCGACGACCTCAAGCCTCTGGTCTCCGACCGCACAAGGCTTGTCGCCTGCACAGTGACGGCGCATTCGATCGGCTCGATCGTCGATGTTGCTTCCGTGGCGAAGATTGCACACGCGGCCGGCGCCGAAGTGTTCCTCGATTGCGTGCATTATGGACCGCACGGGCTGATCGACGTGCAGGCCTGGGATTGCGACTATCTGGTCTGTTCCGGCTACAAGAATTTCTCGCCGCATATGGGCTTCCTGTGGGGCCGCTTCGAAACGCTGAAGCGGCTGCCGACCTTCCGCGAGGATTTCATCCCCGACGAGCCGCCCTACAAGGTCGAGGCCGGCACCTTCATCTACGAAAACGTCTCCGGCATGGACGCCGCGGTGCAGTATCTGGAGCTGATCGGCCGCAATCTTGCGCCGGCAAACAACCGCTCGCGCCGCGACAACATCGTCGCCGGCATGGGCGCCATCCGCGACTACGAGCTGGTGCTGGCGCGCGAGATGCTGGCCGTGCTCAAGGGCTGCAACGCCACCATCTACGGCGTCACTGAGGAAGCCCGCATCAACGAGCGCGTACCGACCTTCTGCTTCAACATCGGCAAACTGTCGCCGCAGAAGATCGTCGAGGAGATGGCCGAGATGCAGATCGGCATCCGCGACGGCCACATGTACGCGCCGCGGCTGATGAAGCGGCTCAACCTCTCGATGGACAGCGGCGCCATCCGCGCCTCGCTGGTGCACTACAACACGGTGGACGAGATCGGGCGCTTCGGTGAGGCACTGCGCGCCATCATTGCCAAATTGTCTTGAAATGGTTGATCCCGGCGACTCCGATCCGAGCACCGACGGTGCGACGTCTCTAATTGTGCTCAGTGAACCCACGCCAGAAGACATCGTCGCGCTCGAGGATGGCCTCTATCGTTTCAACGTCGTCGCGACCGGCGTCGATGACGGTCTGTATTTGTCGATCGTCCTGAAGAGAAACGACGGGACGATCTATGCCGGCCTTCATGGGCACAGTTGGGCCGGCGTGTGCGAAATCAAGACGCTGTGGATTGCCGACAGCGAGCGCGGCAAAGGCCTTGGCACGCGCCTCCTCGCAGCCGCTGAGCAGGAGGCGCGTCGGCGCGGATGCCATGTCATCCATCTTGCGTCCTTCACCTTCCAGGCGCCGGACTTCTACGAGAAGCATGGATTTCAGCGGCTGACGCAGCTCGAGGACTTTCCGCGCGGCCACGCCAATGTCCTGCTCGTCAAGACGCTGGCGCCGAACGCTTCAGTTTGACTGTACTGTCGCGATAGCCAGGATCAGGCAGCCTTCTTCTTCGCCAGCCTTGCTTTGATCGAGGCAACGTCGGCGCGCGGTGTGGCCGCGAACAGCGTCTTCGTGTAGGGGTGCTTGGGGTCCGAAAAGACCTCGTCGCGCGGGCCGTATTCGACCGCCTCGCCGAAATACATCACCATCACATCGTCGGCGATGTAGCGCACCACGGACAGGTCGTGGCTGATGAAGACATAGGTCAGCTTGAACTCGTCCTGCAGGTCGGCAAGCAAATTGAGCACCTGTGCCTGCACCGACAGATCGAGCGCGGAGACCGGCTCGTCCAGAACCAGCAGGCTCGGGTTCAGCATCAGCGCGCGGGCAATGGCGATGCGCTGGCGCTGACCGCCCGAGAACATATGCGGGTAGCGATTGTAGTGCTCGGTTCCGAGGCCGACTTTCTTCAGCATCTTCATGGCCAGGTCGCGCCGCTCTTCGGCCGGCTTGTCGGTTTTGATGAGCAGTGGTTCGCCCAGCACATCGCCGATCTTCTGGCGCGGATTAAGCGACCCGTATGGATTCTGGAAGACGATCTGCACCTTGCGGCGCATCTCCTTGGTCAGGCCGTTCCTGGCGATATCGACCTTGTTGCCGTCGATGAACAGCTCGCCCGACGTTGCCGGATCGATCAACGTGATGATGCGCGCCAGCGTGGACTTGCCGCAACCGCTCTCGCCGACGATAGCCAGCGTCTTGCCCTTGTCGACGCTGAACGAAACGCCCTTGACCGCATGCACGGTGCGCGCGCCGCGAAACAGGCCGCCACCGACGTGATAATCGCGCTTGATGTCCTTGCCTTCGACGACCTTGATGCTCATCAGGCGACTCCGGCGGCCGGTTCGAACAGCATGTCTGAGACAGTCGGCAGACGGTCGCCGACAGCGTTGTCCGGCAGCGCCGACAGCAGCGCACGCGTGTAGTTGCTCTTTGGCGACTCGAACAGCGACAGCACGTCGGCCTCTTCCATCTTGCGGCCCTTGTACTGAACGATGACGCGGTCGGCGGTCTCGGCGACGACGCCCATATTGTGGGTGATCATGATCAGGCCCATGCCGTATTTGGCCTGCAGCGAGACCAGCAGGTCGAGGATCTGCTTCTGGATGGTGACGTCGAGCGCGGTGGTCGGCTCGTCGGCGATCAAAAGCTTCGGATTGCAGGCGATGGCGATGGCGATCATGACGCGCTGGCACTGGCCGCCCGACATCTGGTGCGGGAAGGAGTTCAACCGTTCCGCCGGCTCGGCAATGCCGACCTGCGTCAAAAGCTCGATGGCGCGCTCGCGGCGCTGGGCCTTGTCCATGCCCATATGGAAGCGCAGCACTTCCTCAATCTGGAAGCCAACCGTGAAGCAGGGATTGAGGCTGGCCATCGGCTCCTGGAAGATCATCGACATGTCCTTGCCGACGATCTTGCGCCGCTCGGCCGGACTCAACTTCAGGAGGTCGCGGCCATTGAAGCTCATCTTGTCGGCGGTGACCGTTGCGGTCCACGGCAACAGGCCCATCACCGCCAGCATCGACACCGACTTGCCGGAGCCGGATTCGCCGACAATGGCGAGCACCTCGCGCTCTTCGACATGGAGCGAGACACCGTCGACCGCACGGAACGGGCCGGACGCGGTCTGGAATTCGACGACGAGGTTCTGGATGTCGAGCAGCGCCATCACGACCTCCTCAGCTTGGGATCGAGTGCGTCGCGCAGGCCGTCGCCGATCAGATTGATGGCGAGCACGGTGATGAGGATGGCTAGGCCGGGGAAGGTCACCACCCACCAGGCGCGCAGGATGAATTCGCGCGCCGTGGCAAGCATGGTTCCCCACTCCGGCGTCGGGGGCTGGGCACCAAGGCCGAGGAAGCCGAGCGCAGCCGCCTCGAGGATTGCGTTGGAGAAGGACAGCGTGCCCTGGACGATCAGCGGCGCGAGGCAATTGGGGAGGATGGTGCGCAGCATCAGCCTAATGTGGCCGGCGCCGGCAACCTTGGCGGCGACCACATATTCGCGGTTCTTTTCGGCCATCACCGCGGCGCGCACCAGGCGGGCGAAATGTGGCTGCAGCACCAGCGCGATCGCCAGCATGGCGTTGAACAGGCCGGGACCCAGGATGGTCACCAGCACCAGTGCCAGCAGCAGCGACGGAAAGGCCAGGATCAGGTCCATGACGCGCATGATCGCCACGTCGACCCAGCCGCGGAAATAACCGGCGAGCAGGCCGAGCGTGATGCCGCCGACCAGGGCAAGCGTAACGACGACGGCGCCGATCAGCAGCGAGAAGCGCGCGCCATAGAGCAGCCGGGAAAGTATGTCGCGGCCGACGGCGTCGGTGCCGAGCAGATACTGGCTGCTGCCACCGGTCTCCCATGCCGGCGGCCGCAGAAACGCGGTCTTGTCCTGGACGTCGGGCGCATAGGGCGCCAGCACCGGCGCAAGGATCGCGGCCACCACCAGCAGGATGAAGACGAACAGGCCGATGACGGCGCCGCGGTTCACCGAGAAATAGTGCCAGAAGGTCCTGAAGCCGGTCAGCCTATCCGGATTGCCGGCGGCCATCGGGGCGGTTTCGGTTGACTGGCTCATCATGATGCCCGTATGCGCGGGTTGATGACGGCATAGAGCACGTCGACGATCAGGTTCACGGCCATGACGATAAGGGCGATCAAGAGCAAGCCTGATTGCACCACCACATAGTCGCGCTTGCCGATGGAGTCGACCATCCACTTGCCGATGCCCGGCCAGGCAAAGATGGTTTCGGTGAGGATGGCGCCGGCGAGCAGCGTGCTGACCTGCAGGCCGATGGTGGTGACCACCGGAATCAATGCATTGCGCAGCGCGTGCACGCCGATGACGCGGGACGACGACAGCCCCTTGGCACGGGCGGTCCGCACATAGTCCTCGCCCAACACCTCAAGCATGGCCGAGCGCGTCTGGCGAGCGATCACCGCCAGCGGGATGGTGCCGAGCGCAATTGTCGGCAGCACCAGATGGCTCAATGCCGAGCGGAACGCGTCCCATTTGCCGTAGAGCAAGGTGTCGATGGTCATGAAGCCGGTGATCGGCTTGAAGAAGTACTGCAGGCCGATGCGGCCCGAAACCGGCGTCCAACCGAGGTAGCCGGAGAAAAAGATGATCAGCAGCAGACCCCACCAGAAGATCGGCATGGAATAGCCGACGAGTGCGGTGCCCATCAGCGACTGATCGAACCAGGAGCCGCGCTTGACCGCCGCGAATATGCCGGCCGGAATGCCCAGCGCCATGGCAAAAATCATGGCGAAGAACGAGAGTTCCAGCGTTGCCGGAAACAGGGTCTTGAACTCTTCGAGAACCGGGCGCTTGGAGGAGATCGCAACGCCGAAATCGCCTGTCAGGACCTCGCCGACATAGCGTGCGTATTGCTGCCAGATCGGCAAATTGTAGCCGAACTGTTCCTTGAGCTCGGCGTAACGCTCGGCCGACACGCCATGCTCGCCGGCCATGGCAAGGATGGGATCGCCGGGCAGCAGCCTGACGAAAGCAAAAGCACAGATGGTGATGCCGATCAGCGTCGGAATCAAAAGCGCTATTCTGTTGAGGATATATTTGATCATGATGAAGGGGGCGGCGCTTTATCGCGCCGCCCCACTCTAATGTCTTATTCGGCTTTGTCGACGCCGTCGAAGCGGTGAATGCCGAGCGGATCCATCATGTAGCCGCTGACATTCTTGCGCACGACCGAGTAGACTTGGCTATGTGCCAGAAGGAAGGCCGGGGCCTGCTTCTGGAAGACCACCTGGGCCTGTTCGTAAAGCTTGGTGCGTTCAGCCTGGTCGCTGGTCTTCTTGGCCTTCTGGATCAGGTCCTCGAAGTCCTTGTCGCACCAGCTCGAGTAGTTCGACACGCCGATGGCCGAGCAGGCGAACAGCGTGGCGAAGAAGTTGTCCGGATCGCCATTGTCGCCGGTCCAGCCGATCTGGAAGGCGCCTGGACGATCCTTCTTCTTGCCCTCCGAGCGGTACTTGGTCCACTCGTAGTTGACGATCTCAGCCTTGACGCCGACCTTGGCCCAGTCGGCCTGGATCAGTTCGGCGGCACGCTGGAAGTTCGGGTTGTAAGGACGGACGCGATCGGAAGCCCAAAGCTGGATTTCCGTGAGACCGGCAGCAGCCAGCACCTTCTTGGCAGCTTCCGGATCGTAGCTGTCGGACTTCACGTCCTTGTCCCACGACCACATGGTCGGCGGGATCAGGTTTTCAGCCGGCGTTGCGCCGGCATCCTGGAACAGCGACTTGATCAGCGATTCCCGATCGATCGCCTGGTTGAGCGCGTGGCGCACTTCAGGCTTGTCGAGCGGCGGGATGGTCGTGTTGTAGCTCATATAGCCGATGTTCAGGCCGGCCTGATCCATCAGGGTCACGTCGGCGTTGGCCTTGATCGTGCCGATGTCGGCAGGATTCGGATACGGAGCGATGTCGCATTCGCCAGCCAGCACCTTCTGGATACGGGCAGTCGCGTCAGGCGTGATGGCGAAGACGAGATCGTCGATCTTTTCCTTGCCCTTGAAGTAGTCCGGGTGAGCCGCATAGCGGATAACCGAATCCAGCTGGTAGTCGACGAACTGGAACGGGCCGGTGCCGATCGGTTTGGTCGAGAAGTCGGCCATCTTGCCGTCCTTCTGAAGCTGGTCGGCATATTCCTTCGAAACGATCGAGGCGAAGTCCATGCCGAGATTGGCGAGCATCGGCGCATTCGGCTCGGTCAGCGTCAGCTTGACGGTCAGGTCATCGACCTTTTCCCACTTGGCGACATATTTCGGCATGTCCATGCCGGTGTAGTAGTCCCAGGTCAGGTTCGGCAGATACTTGTCGCCGTTCCAGGGATTTTCCTTGTTGAACTGGCGATCGAAGGAGAAGACGACGTCGTCGGCATTGAGGTCGCGCGTCGGCTTGAAATAATCGGTGGTCTGGAACTTCACGCCCGGATGCAGGTGGAAGGTGTAGACCAGGCCATCGTCCGAGATTTCCCACTTGTCGGCGAGGCCGGGCTCGACCTCGGTGCCGCCATGCTTGAATTCGACCAGCCGCGAATAGACGGTACGCGACGAGGCGTCGAAATCATTGCCGCCAGTCGTGGTACCCGGATCGAAATTGGCCGGCGATGCCTCCGAACAGTAGACCAGCGTCTTTGCGCTGGCCACGCCGCCGAGGACGCTTGCAGCCAGCAACGCGGCTGCAAAAGTCAGTTTCTTTTTCATTGAGCACTCCCTGATGTTCTGCCAAGCCCCTCTAGCAGGCTCGCGAAGGGCGCATATAAGCACCGTTTTCCCGGCTTTGGAACTCCCTGTTTGCCTACCCCACCGTAAGCAGAAAATGATTCTCGTGTTTTGCTCAATTTCAGAAAAAAATAGCAAAACCTGCTAATCACAGGATTGTTAACGACCGCATTTTTTTATTGATCGCCGGTCTCGCGAATACAATCATCCACAGGCCCGGCCTTGCCACCCGCATGACAGGAAGCAGGTTCCGAAGGCCGCGCCGCCGGAAAGATTTCGACGGCAAATCTTTCCGGTTCTGCCGCAGGGGCAAGACTTGCACGGCCGCCGCTAGTCGCAATACATAGACTGCGTACCGGATTTCTTGGGGAATCCGCACCATCGCTGCAGGAGAGGACGTCTCGGTCATTCAGAGGCGGTGCGGCGTGGGGCATGCAGTGGAACGACCGAGGGAGGCACGGATGGCAAAAGCAACAAAGACAACGGCCGCGAAAGCGGGGGCCAAGACAGCTCCCAAAGCGGCTGCTGCCACGGCCAAGCCAAAGGCGCCATCCGTCAAAGCCGCTGTCTCGGCCAAGCCAAAGGCGGCACCTGTAGCTGCCAAGGCAAGCGCAAAGCCCGCCGCGAAAACCGCGGCCAAGCCTGTGGCTGGAAAGCCGGCAGCCGCATCAAAACCCGCAACGACCAAGCCTGCGGTGAAGGCGGCGGCGGCAAAGCCCGCAGCGGCTCCGGCCAAGAGATTGCCGAAGGCGCTGACGGCGCTGGCCGCCGGACTGCCGGAAAGGCCGTGGCTCAAAAGCTATCCGAAAGTCGTTCCGGCAGAGATCGGCGCCCTGCCCTACAGTTCCATCGGCGACTTCCTGGTGGCCGCCTGCAAACAGTTTGCCGCGCAGCCGGCCTTCGTCTGCATGGGCAAGTCCATCTCCTATGCCGAACTCGACCGGCAGTCGGCTGCCTTTGGCGCCTATCTGCAGTCGAAGGGGCTGCAGCAAGGCGCGCGCGTCGCGCTGATGATGCCGAACGTGCTGCAATATCCGGTGGCGATGATGGCCATCCTGCGCGCCGGCTATATCGTGGTGAACATCAACCCGCTCTATACGCCGCGCGAACTCGAGCACCAGCTCAAGGATTCCGGCGCGCAAGCCATCGTTATCCTCGAAAATTTCGCCAACACCTTGCAGGCGGTGATCGCCAGGACGGCGGTCAAGCATGTCGTGGTCGCCGCGATGGGCGACATGCTGGGCAGCCTGAAAGGGACGATCGTCAATTTCGTCGTGCGCCGCGTGAAGAAGATGGTGCCGGCCTGGTCGCTGCCCGGCCATGTCGCGTTCAACGCCGCCTTGAAGGCCGGCACGGGTATCGCCTTCAAACCCGCCAAGATGGCGGCCGAAGATGTCGCCTTCCTGCAATATACCGGCGGCACCACCGGCGTCTCCAAGGGCGCGACGCTGCTGCACAGCAATGTGCTGGCCAATGTCGCGCAGAACACGCTGTGGATGGACGACGCCTACGCGATCAAGCCAAAACCGGCGCATCCCAACTTCATCTGCGCGCTGCCGCTCTACCATATCTTCGCGCTGACGGTGAACGCGCTGATGGGCATGCAACAAGGCGCCCAGAACGTGCTCATTCCCAACCCGCGCGACATTCCCGGCTTCGTCAAGGAACTGCAGAAATACCCGATCCACATCTTTCCCGGTCTCAACACGCTGTTCAACGCGCTGCTCAACAATGAGGATTTCCGCAAGCTCGACTTCAAGCCGCTGATCCTGACGCTGGGCGGTGGCATGGCGGTGCAAAAAGGCGTTGCCGAGCGCTGGAAGGCGCTGACCGGCTGCCCGGTGACCGAGGGCTACGGACTGTCGGAGACGTCGCCGGTGGCCACTGCCAACAAGTTCAGCGCCGGCGACTTCACCGGCACGATCGGCCTGCCGCTGCCCTCGACCGAGATCGCTATCCGTGACGATGACGGCAACAATCTGCCGCTCGGCGAGGTCGGCGAGATCTGCATCAGGGGACCGCAGGTGATGGCCGGCTATTGGAACCGGCCGGACGAGACCGCCAAGGTGATGACGCCCGACGGTTTCTTCAAATCCGGCGACATGGGCTTCATGGACGAGCGCGGCTACACCAAGATCGTCGACCGCAAGAAGGACATGATCCTGGTCTCCGGCTTCAACGTCTATCCGAACGAACTCGAGGAAGTCGTGGCGATGCATCCGGGCGTGCTCGAAGTGGCGGCGATCGGCGTACCGGACGAGCATTCGGGCGAGGTGCCGAAGCTGTTCGTGGTCAAGAAGGATCCCGCTCTGACCGCAGAGGTGCTGATCGCCTATTGCCGCGAGAACCTGACCGGTTACAAGCGGCCCAAATACATCGAATTCCGGACCGAGCTGCCGAAGACGCCGGTGGGTAAGATCCTGCGGCGGGCGTTGCGAGGATAGGCGCGGTTTTGGGTCTTGCTGTCAAAGACGGGATGGACGCGCACTCGCGTCCCGATCCAGCAGCGTTCATCGCGGCAAACATGCGCATCGCCCCGGTGCCGTCGGTTCCCGAAATCCAGCTCTACACGACCCATCCTGGCAGTGGACTGAGGCGGCTTGTCGAGTGGGAAGAAGACGCGGGCGAGCCGGACGACGGGACCGACGCTGACGACGACAGGCCTGAACCGCAGCCGCCCTACTGGGCCTATGCCTGGGCTGGTGGTGCGGTGCTTGCCCGCTACATTCTCGACCGGCCGGAGACCGTGGCGGGCCGCCGCGTGCTCGACCTTGGCGCCGGTTCGGGCCTGGTCGGCATCGCCGCCGCGAAGGCCGGCGCCAGCGCGGTGATCGCCGCCGAGATCGACCGCAACGGCGTTGCTGCAATCCGCCTCAATGCCGCGGCCAACGACGTCACGATCACCATTGTCGACAAGGATATCACCACGGGTCCGCCACCGGCCGTCGACCTCGTGCTTGCCGGCGACGTCTTTTACGGCCATGAGGTTGCTCTGCGAGTTATCCTGTTCCTCGATCGCTGCCTGGCAGCTGGCATCGAGGTGCTGGTCGGCGATCCCCGTCGCAACGATCTGCCACTGTCACGGCTGCGGTTGCTGGCCGAATATCAGGTGGCGGATTTCGGCGACGCGAAGGGTGCTGTGACCAAGCCGAGCGGCGTCTTTTCCTTCGAGCCGGAAGATCGCTGACGCTGAATGAGCGGGTTCGACCGATTCCGGTCAGAGCGCCGACAGCGTGCCGGCTTCGTCAAGCCCCATCAGCCTGGAATAGCCGACCACGTCGGCGGCGAATATGGCGGTCAGGCGGCGTTCCATTGCTATCTCGCAAGCTCCAGCACCGTCTGCCAGCGCGGAAGGCTGTGCAGCGGATCAAAATCCGAGTCTTGCAGAACCCACGCTTTCATCTCGTGGTTGGCGCGCGGCATCACCCTTTCGAGCATGTCGAACGTCCGGTCGAAATCACCGAGGAAGCAGTGGAAGCAGGCAAGGTTGTATTGGGTCAGGACATCGTCGGGGTCGATCGCGAAAGCGCGCGCGGCCCACTCCTTCGCCCGATCGAACTCGCCAAGTCCGGCGAGCGCGTTGGCGCCGAGGTAGGCAGGCCGGGGATTTTCCGGATTCCTTGCAAACTCGCGCTCGGCTCGTTCAACACCCCTGCGAGCCGTCTCCCCTTGTTCCTCATGCCGTCCCAACGTGCGATAGATCTGAATCAGCAGAAGCTGGGATTGGTAGTCGTTGGGGTCTATCTCGGCGGCGCGCTCCCAGTGGACGGCGGCCTTTTCGAGCTTTCCCCGCGCATAACAGCTGCGGGCGTAGAAATAGTGGGTTTCGAACAGGTTGGGATTGCCCGCGATCGCCTGCTCGAATTCTCGATCCGCTTCGTCGTACCGCTGGCCGATCGAGAGGGCCAGTCCGCGCGAGGCATGCGCTTCGGCCAGTCCGCTTTCGATCTCGAGCGCCTTGGCGGCGTTGGCCAGTATGCCGTCGAGCGACACCTCCTCGCTGTAGTCGAGGAACAGGAAGGAGTCGCAATCGGCGCTGCCGGCATAGGCGCGCGCATAGAGCGGGTCGAGCTCGATCGCCATCGTGAACATTCGTCTGGCGAGACGGTAGTTCAGCTTTGTGCCGCGGTGGAAAAACTCACGGCCTCTCAGATAGTAGGTGTAAGCCTCGACACTCTCGGTCGGCGACGCCTCGATCGCCTTCTTTTCTTCCGGCAGCAGCCTGACCTTGAGCTGGTCGACGATCGTTTTTGTGATCTCGTCCTGAATCGCGAAGATGTCAGTCAGGTCGCGGTCGTAACGATCGGCCCACAGATGCGTGCCGTCCTTGCCGTCGATCAGCTGCGCGGTGATGCGCACGCGCTGGCCGGCCTTGCGCACGCTGCCTTCAAGCACCGTTGCGACATTGAAGCGCCGGCTGACCTCCTGCACGTCGACAGACTTGCCCTTGTAGGTGAACACCGAATTGCGGGCGATCACCGACAGGCCGGAGATTTTCGAGAGATCGGTGATGATGTCTTCGGTGATGCCGTCGGAGAAATACTCCTGCTCCGGGTCGCCGCTCATGTTGTTGAACGGCAGAACAGCGATCGACGGTTTTTCCTTCGCCGGCGCTGGCTTCGGCGACGCCGCGCCGTTCGTCACGCGCGGCGCCGGAGCGCCGGCGAAGAGGTCGACATTGTAGACTCGAACCGGCCGGTCGATGTTCTTCAGCGTCTGCTCGCCAGTGTCCTCGAAGGAGAGATCGAGCCGGTTGCCGACATTGTCGCGGACCGAGCCGGACACCGCGACGCCGCCGGGCTTGGCGATGCTTTCGATGCGCGCCGCGATGTTGACGCCGTCGCCATAGATGTCGTTGTCCTCGAAGATGATGTCACCGAGATGGACGCCGATGCGGAACTCGATGCGGCGCTCCTCCGGCACGTCGACATTGCGCTCGTGCATCCGGCGCTGGATGTCAGCGGCGCACGCCACTGCGTTCACCACGCTCGGGAACTCGACAAGCATGCCGTCGCCGGTGAGCTTGACGATGCGGCCCTGGTGTTCGGCGATCTTGCCGTCGGCCATCTCGCGCCGATGCGTCTTGAGCGCCGACAGCGTGCCGGCTTCGTCAAGGCCCATAAGGCGGCTGTAACCGACGACGTCGGCGGCCAGTATTGCGGTCAGGCGGCGTTCCATACTCGGTTGCCCCGCTTCCTTCGGAAGCATACCTTAGCAGTTTCCCCGCGTCGCAAGCAGCTTTTCGCCGACCAGAGGAAGAATACCGACTTCCGCACAAGGGCAAACGGAAAAACCACACCGCAGCACTCGCTCTAGGCGCTTGCTCGACACCTACCGTTGCGGGTGTGGCCCCGCCTCTCGAAAGCGCAAGGCATTCTGTAGCCCGCCGAGCACGCGTGGTGCTCCCGGCACGAAAGTGCCGGGAGCGGTATTGTCACTTCACCAGTGCGGCCTTTTCAATCACCGCCGCGACTTCCTTCGCGTGGACGACGAGGGAGGCATGGCTGCCGGCGACCTCCGTCGTCTGGGCCTTCATCCTGTTGGCGAATATCTTCTGAACCTCGGGGGCGATGACCTTGTCCTTCGTGCTGATCACATAGAACGTCGGCTTGTCGTGCCAAGCTGCCGTGTCGACGGGCGCCTCGAACGCCGTGTGGTTCAACGGAAGCTGATGGTTTGCCAGGGATTCGGCGATCTCCAAGGGAAGGTCAGCCGCGACCGCCGAAGGAAACACTTTGGGGTCGATGTAGAGGTTGCCGTTTTCGTCGGGATGGATCGCCGCGCCGCCTTCGGTTGCCGGACCGCTCTTTGCCAGGGTGGCCAGGGATTGTCCTACGTCGGGCGCGAATGCGGAGACGTAGACGAGCGCCGAGACCTTTGGATCGTCACCTGCTTGCGTGATGACCACACCGCCCCAGGAGTGGCCAACGAGAACGGTCTTGCCGTCCTGTTTCGCCAGCGCCTGTTTGGTGGCATCGACGTCCGCTGCAAGCGAGGTGAGCGGGTTTTCGACGAGCGTAACGTTGTAGCCCTTCTTCGTGAGGATATCGGCAACCGGCTGCCAACTCGTCTGGTCGACGAAAGCGCCATGGACGAGCACGATATTGTGCGCCGCCCCCTTGGGCAGTTGAGCTGATTGGGCGGGGGTGGCAACTGCCGCTCCGGCCATGAGGACGGTGGCGACTGTGAGTAGAAGATTTCGCATTCATTGCTCCTGTTGGGATGACGGACGGGGTCCGGGGAAGGGCAGGCGTGTCGGCAAAAGTCTTGGGCTTCCCATCTGCCGTTTGGGTGATGGTTTGCCGTGCGACCCGTTGGCCCGACTTGCGACCAAGTAGTACGTGGAGCATGTGGACGTTAGGCCTCGATCGTCCAAATATTGTGTCTGATCGTCCGTCGTGCTAACATCGGGAGGATGGACATACTCGGCCAAGTGCTCGATCGCGTCCGCCTCGGTGGAACTCTGCTGTTCCACTTCGAGCTCGGCCATCCATGGAATCTGGCATTGCCAGCGCGCCCCTACGCCCTGTTCCATTATCTCAGCCGTGGCTCAGCTACCCTCGCGCTCGATCAGGGACGAGAACTCCACATCAGCGCGGGCGACTTTGTCGTCATCACACGCGGCGAGCCTCACTTGATTTATTCGGATCGCCGGACGAAGCCGTTACCGATCCCGGACCTCGGTCGATTGCCCGGACGTCTTGGCGTCGTTCGTCATGGAGGCAACGCGCAGCCGCTCTCGTCGATGATCTGTGGCAATTTCACTGTAGAGCGGCCCTCGCGCGGCAGCGTGTTGGAATTGCTTCCGCCCTTGCTTCTCCTGAAGCCGACGGAAGACGGCGGATGGCTCGAGGCTATACTGCAACGCATGGTGAGCGAGTCGGCGCTTGCGCGTCCCGGCCAGGACGTCGCACTCTCACGACTGACAGAAGTGCTCTTCGTCGAGGTGCTGCGAAGCTGGATCAAGTCGCTCGGCCCCGGAGAAGGCGGGTGGCTGGGGGCGATGGCGGACCCGCACATAGGACCGGCGCTTCAGTTGATCCACGAACGACCGGATCGACCCTGGACGCTTGGCGAGCTCGGGCAAAGCGTGGGACTTGGTCGTTCGGCGTTTTCGGCCCGCTTCACCAAGCTCGTCGGCGAGTCCATGTACCGTTATCTGATCGCACGCCGGATGTCGGAGGCCGCATTTCTGCTCGAAACAAGCGACGAGGCGATTGCACGGATTGCGACCCGTGTCGGCTACGAGACCGCAGCCGCGTTTTCGAAGCTGTTCCATCGACATCACGGCCTGTCGCCTGGCCGTTATCGAGCAGTTCGCCGGTCTGACGGTGGCCGAAGGCAAGGCGGCGTTCTGGAAGCAGAAGTCGCCGATTGACCTCGACCAAGCTGGCTTCTGGAAGGTCTGGCGATGGGCGGCGCGGCGGCCCCGGCAGGAGTACCCAGTTTTGTTCACAAATGGCGCGCCCGGAGAGATTCGAACTGTCGTCGAGTTTTGGCTTGATCACAGGCGAGACGACTGCTTTCGCGAGGTTGCCTTTTAGTAGTGGACAGTCTGCTTGCGGCCCTTAGCGCTCTTCGTGACGCTTGGTGATCGTGATGGCGTTCAGGAAGCTTAGCACTCGCTCCCAAGTCTGGTCGGTCGCGGCCGCATCGTAGTCAGGCAAAGTTTCGTCGGTAAAAAAATGTCCCACATTCGGATATGCGAACACATCGGCGACGGCGCCAGCCTTCTCGGCTACCGCCGTCCACACTGCGAGTTCTTCGGGGGGCGCGAACTGATCCGGATCGGCGACATGAACGGCAATCGGGATCCCACGACGCACATTTTGCGGGATTTCCGCCAGTCCGTGAAGGAGGACAATACCGCTGGACAAAACCCTATCGGGCCATACGCTGCTCACAACGCCCGCGCCCATGGAATGCCCGGCCAGGACGACCGTTTCAGGGAGGGGTTCAAGGGCAGCTCGCGCACGGCCGCAGATGGCTTCCCATCCGACCGTGCTCATGAGCTCAAAACCTTCTTCAATCGTACTCGCCGCAAGGCCCGCGTAAAGATCGGGTGTAGCTACTGTATGACCAGCTCGACGCATTCGGTCGGCGGCCGCTCTTTCGACATTTCTGAGACCAAGAACCGAATGAAACAATGCGACCGTCGCCATGGCGCTTCTCGTCCGCGAGGTTCTGTTTGCCCGGGCCTCCCGTCAGATCGTCTCCTTGACCCGCTCGGACAGAAACGCCGGAAGATCGGCAACCGAATCGAGAACCACGTCGGCGATCGACGACAGCGATTCACGCGTGCCGGTGCCGGAGAGCACGCCGACCGCCAGGCCGCAGCCGCCGGCCCGCGCCATTTCGAGATCGTGACGGTTGTCGCCGACCATGGCGATCTGCGCCGGCCTCAGGCCGGTCAGGTCCGAGAAGGCGAGGATCGTGTCCGGCGCCGGTTTCGGATTGGCCACGGCGTCGTAGCCGTAGGCGGCATCGAACAGTTGGGCGACGCCCAGTGTCAGCAAGGTTTTTTCCGCACCACTGGTCGAATCGTTGGTGGCGACGCCGAGCCGGTAGGATTTCCTGTGCAGCGCCGTCAGCGACTCGACGATACCCGGCAACGCCACCGCCATTGCCGACCCCTTTACCGAGGTGATCTCGTTGAAGCGGGCGACGGCCAGCATCTGGTCTTCGTCGGACAGGCGCGGAAACCACAGCTCGACGACATCCATGTTGGTGCCCGACGCAAAGATGGAATCGGGCTTGAAACGCTTGGTGGCAAAGTCGAAACCCGCCGCCGCAAGCAGCCTGTCGGCCTTCCAGCGATCGCCTTCGGAGGCGTCCATGGCCATGAAATCGGCGATCCCGAGCCATGTCGCGTTGAAGTCGACGAGCGTGCCGTCCTTGTCGAACAGAATTCCCTTGATGTCCGCCAAATTTTTCACTCCGAGCCACGCAATTGGTGGATATGTCCCACCAGACCGGCCGTCGAAGCGTCACGCTTTGCGGCATTCTCCTTGCCTTCCACGACAGGCAGCAGCCCGGTCGCCAGTTCCTTGCCGAGTTCGACACCCCATTGGTCGAAGGAATTGATGTTGAACAGCGTGCCTTCGACGAAGACGCGGTGCTCATAGAGCGCGATCAGCCGGCCGAAGGTGCGCGGGTCGAGCTTCTTGTAGAGGATCGTCACCGAGGGGCGGTTGCCGGAGAAGACACGGTGCGGGGCGATCTTGTCGACATCGGCCGGCTTCATACCTTTGGCCAACATCTGCGCGCGGGCTTCCTCCAGCGTGCGGCCCTTCATGAATGCTTCCGACTGCGCCAGGCAGTTGGCCAGCAACAGATCATGGTGATGCCTGAGGTCTGGTTCGTGGCCGATGGCCGCCGCGAGGAATTCGACCGGGATGACGTCGGTGCCCTGGTGCAGCAGCTGGAAGAAGGCGTGCTGGCCGTTGGTGCCGGGCTCGCCCCAGACCAGCGGGCCGGTCGGCGTGGTGACAGCACCGCCGTCGAGGGTGACGCTCTTGCCGTTCGATTCCATGTCGAGCTGCTGCAGATAGGCCGGCAACCTGGACAGACGCTGGTCGTAAGGAATGACCGCGCGCGCCGGATATTTGCAGATCACCCGATGCCACCAGCCGATCAGCCCCATCAGCGCCGGCAGGTTTTTTGCCAACGGCGCGGTGCGGAAGTGCTCGTCCATCTCATGCGCGCCATCGAGAAAGGCGCGAAAGTTCCTTGGCCCAACGGCGATCATCACCGGCAGGCCGATCGCACCCCAGAGCGAATAGCGGCCACCGACCCAGTCCCAGAAGCCGAACACGCGGTCCGCTGCGATGCCGAACTTCGCCACCAGGTCGAGCGCGGTGGAGACGGCGGCGAAATGCTTGCCGACGGCGTCCTTGCCAAGTGCCTTCTGTACCCATTTGCGCGCCGTCTCGGCATTGGTCATCGTCTCGACCGTGGTGAAGGTCTTCGAGGCGATGATGAACAGGGTGGTTTCGGCGGACAGGCCCTTCAGCGTGTCATGGATATGGGCGCCGTCGATGTTGGACACGTAGTGCGCGCGTGGACCATCGTGATAGGGCGCCAGCGCCAACGTCGCCATGGCCGGGCCTAGGTCGGAACCACCGATGCCGATGTTGACGATATCGGTGATCTTCTTGCCGGTGGCGCCGGCAGCCTTGCCCGAGCGCACTGCGTCGGCGAAAACGCCCATCGCGTCGAGCACGGCCAGCACATCCGCTTTGACGTCCTGACCGTCGACCGTGACGCCCTTGCCGCTGAGGTTGCGCAGCGCGGTGTGCAGCACGGCGCGGTCTTCGGTGATGTTGATCTTCTTGCCGGAGAACATCGCGGCACGGCGGCCCGCAAGGTCGGCCGCACCCGCGAGCCTCTCCAGCAGCTCCATCGTTTTCGCGTCGACGGCGCATTTCGACCAGTCCAGCAACAGGTCGCCGTCAGTGGCGGAGAATGTCTCGAAGCGCCTGGGGTCGGCGGCGAAAGCCTCACGCATGGTGCCTGACGCCGCCGCGCGATGGTCGCGCAAGGCGGCGAGCTGCTTGTCGAAGGACGATTGATCCACTGGCGGGGCTCCTGGGCTTTTTGACACATTCTATCAGACCGGATGTTTCCGGCGCGTGTCGGCGCGTCAATCTATTGAGCCGAATTCCCTTCGTTTCAATGCGCGCGATGACGCAGTGCAGCATGATGGGATGACACGAGCGTCGGAAGGCGCGACGACGCTGCGCGTCGCGCGGGCGGGATGACGCAAGCGTCACCCGGGGATGGGATGCATCACGAAGCGATGACGCTACGCGTCACGCTGGGCGCGTCGCGCGATGGATCACTGGCATAAATCCCAGAGATCAGAAAAATTGATTGGCGCAACCCCTTGTGCCACGGTTACGTTCGGCTGGTCCAACCAAGCAAAAAAGGTTGGCCATCGAGGAACATCTTCCATGCCACAGCGTAACGACACGGCCATATGGTCCGGCCTGTTCCGGATTTCGGCGGAATCCGGTCAGACCCTGCAGGCGCAGATCCGCCAGGCGATCGTCGCCGCCATCCTCGACCGGCAAATTGCCGCTTCGATGCCGCTGCCGTCGTGCCGCATCTTAGCCGAAAAACTCGGTGTCGCCCGCGGCACCGTGGTACTGGCTTTCCAGCAGTTGGTCGACCAGGGCTTCCTGGTGGCGCGCGAACGGCGTGGCCATTTCGTCAATCCCGACGTGCTGGCGACACCGGCCAAGCCGCATCAGAAGGCGCCCGACCAGGCCAACGAAATCGACTGGAAGGCGCGCCGGCAGATCGCCGCCAGCGACATGCCACCGCCGGCCAAGCACGACAACTGGATCAAGTCGTCGTACCCGTTCGTCTACGGCCAGTTCGATCCGGCGCTGTTCCCGACCGCCGAATGGCGCGAGTGCAACCGCATGGCGCTGGCCGTGCTCGAGATCCGCAACTGGGCTTCCGACATGGTCGACCGCGACGACCCGCTGCTGATCGAGCAGATCCAGGCGCGGCTGCTGCCGCGGCGCGGCATCTTTGCCAATCCCGACGAGATCATCGTGACCTTGGGCGCCCAGAATGCGCTCTACATGCTGGCCACGCTGCTGATGACCAAGGGCTCAAAGGTGGCAATGGAAGATCCCGGCTATCCCGATGCGCGCAGCATTTTCCGGCTGGCGGGCGCCGAGATACAGCCGGTTCCGGTCGACCAGTCCGGCATCGTAACCTCTTCCATTCCCAACGATTCCGGCTTCGTTTTCGTCACGCCGAGCCATCATTGCCCGACCATGGTGCCGCTGTCGGCGGAGCGTCGGCAGGACCTTCTGGCGCGCGCCAACCGCTACAACCAGATCATCATCGAGGACGGCTATGACAGCCAGCTTCTCGACGAGGCGCCGCAGCAGGCGCTGAAGAGTCTCGATCGCTCTGGCCGTGTCGTCTATGTCGGCTCGATGTCGAAGACGCTGGCTCCCGGTCTGCGGCTTGGCTACATCGTCGCCTCCGCCGGGCTGATCTCCGAGCTGCGCGCGTTGCGCCGCTTCATGCTGCGCCATCCGCCGGCCAACAACCAGCGCGCCGTTGCGCTGTTCCTGTCGCTTGGCCATCACGAGGCGCTGGTGCGGCGGCTGTCGAGCGCCTTCGACGAGCGGCGCAAGCGCCTGGTCCATGCGATTTCCGCCTTCCTGCCGGAGTGGCGTTCGACCGATTCTGCCGGCGGCACATCGCTCTGGCTCGAGGGGCCGCGCGGCACTGATTCACGCGGGCTGGCCGAGGCCGCGGCCTCGCGCAGCGTCATCATCGAGCCCGGCGACCGCTTCTTCGACCGCAACGAAAAGCCGTCGCGTTTCATGCGCTTAGGCATTTCCTCGATCGCGCTGCAGCACATCGAGCCCGGCATCCGCGAACTGGCGACCGCAGCCGGGCGTCGACCAGCAGCGGCCTGACAACCTGATTTGTGACGGGGCCGGAAACGGCCCCGTTTTTCTTTTAGCACTCTGGCATATGCGACGGGGGTCGTTGGCCCATAGGCTGTGCCAATGCCGGCGGCATAGTCGGAGGCATAAAGGGGACGAAGCAGGCCGATGGTGGACCAACCGCCGCCGCCCGCTTCGCAGCTAAAGGTGGAGTGCCTCCATGTCAGTGGCTCTTGAGAAGCAGGATGCATCGACGGACCAACGTTCGCGACGCTCCGGCGGGCGCGAAGCGCGCCGCGCCATGCGGGCGGCACCGCTCGCCGACGACATCAGGCCGGTACGTGCCGGCCTTGAAGGCGGCAGCTACGGACCGCTGACCGAGAACGACCAGGAGCGCATCCACGAAGCGGTGCTGACCCTTCTGGAGACGGTCGGCTTCGCCAACGCCATCCCCTCCTGCATCGAAGCCCTGACCAAGGCCGGCGCGACGCTCGGCGACGATGGCCGCCTGCGTTTCCCCCGTGGCCTAGTCCTCGACACGATCAAGAAAGCGGCACGGCATTTCACCCTGCACGGCCAGGATCCACGGCACGACATGCTGATCAAGGGCAAGCGCGTGCATTACGGCACGGCCGGTGCCGCGGTGCACCTGGTCGATGTCGAGAAGCGCGAATACCGCGAGTCGCTGCTGCAGGACATCTACGACGCCGCTCGCATCGTCGACGGGCTCGACAACATCCATTTCTTCCAGCGGCCGATGGTGCCGCGCGACATTCCCGATCCGCTCGATATGGATTTCAACACGCTCTACGCCTGCGTGATGGGGACGTCCAAGCATGTCGGCACGTCGTTTACGGTGCGCGAGAACGTCCAGCCGGCGCTGGAGATGCTCTACGCGATCGCCGGCGGTGAAGAGAACTTTCGCGCCCGGCCGTTCGTGTCGAACTCGAACTGCTTCGTCGTGCCGCCAATGAAATTCGCCGAGGACGCCTGCGGCGTGCTCGAGGCCTGCGTCGAGGGCGGCATTCCGATCCTTCTGCTCTCGGCCGGCCAGGCCGGTGCGACAGCGCCGGCGGCGATTGCCGGTGCGGTGGTGCAAGCGGTGGCGGAGGTGCTCGTCGGCCTCATCTATGTCAACGCCATCAAGCCGGGACATCCGGCGATCTTCGGCACCTGGCCGTTCGTTTCCGATCTCAGGACCGGCGCCATGTCCGGCGGGTCGGCCGAGCAGGCGGTGCTGACCGCGGCCTGTGCGCAGATGGCGCAATACTACGATCTGCCCGGCGGTTCGGCCGCCGGCATGACGGATTCGAAACTGCCCGACATCCAGTCCGGCTACGAAAAGGGCATCACCGATGTGATGGCCGGCCTTGCCGGGCTCAACCTGGTCTATGAATCGGCCGGCATGCACGCCTCGCTGCTCGGCTTCTGCCTGGAAAGCCTGATCATCGACAATGACATGCTGGGCCACTGTCTGCGTTGCGTGCGCGGCATTGAGGTGACTGACGAAGCGCTGTCGATCGACACCATCGCCGATGTCTGCCTGAAGGGACCCGGCCACTATCTCGGCAACGAGCAGACGCTGCGGCTGATGCAGACGGAATATTTCTACCCGGCTGTCGGCGACCGCTTTTCGCCGAAGGAATGGAACGAAAAGGGCAGGCCCGACATCTTGCAGCGGGCGATCATCGAGAAGAAACGCATTCTCGCCGAGCGCTTTCCGCGCCATGTGCCAAAGGCGATCGACGACAAATTGCGCGCCCGCTTCGGCGAGATGATCAAGCTGCCGCGTGGCAATATGGGCGGCTGAGCCCGTCCTGCCGGATGGTCAGTCGGCGCTCAGGCCGTAGCGCTCGACGATTTCGGCGCTGATCAGCTTGGCGTGCAGCGTCATCAGCACGATTTGCGCATCGAAACTGTCGCCGGCCTCGAGTGCTGACTCGATCCGGCGCTCCGCCTCAAGCCGCCGCTCGGTGCCATTGGCCTGCTCGAATGTTTCCGGCCCGGCGATGCAGTAGCTGAACAGTTGCGCCACGGATCGGTAGGCGTCGGGTGATGGCTCTTCGGGCCAGTGATCCTTCATCAGGTTGACTATGGTGAGCTTTACGCCTTCCGGCACCAAAGCGGGATGAAGGTCGGCGCCACGCAATGCCGCGTCGAGCTCCCTGAGATCGCCCGAGCGGCCGAACATTCCGAGGAATCCAAGGGAAGAGCGCCGTTTCGTCATGGTGGTCCTGTCCGTTTCCCAATCAATATGGGAACGGCGCGTCAGAAAGGAAACGGAATAGGACTCACCCCTGTTTGATCGTCCTGGCACATTCGTCGAGCAGCTTCAGCACACCGGCGAGACCCTCGGTGCGAAAGGTGAGCGGCTGCTCGACGCCGGTCACGCGCACCGTCATCGATCCGGCATCGGCGATCGCCTTCCGCTCCTCGGCCGTCGGATCATTGTCGATGTCGGCGATGTAATCGACGGTGGTCATGCCCGCCATTTCCAACGGCCTGTCGACGCCCTTGAGCTGCAACGTCACCGTGACCGGCATGTCCTGCTCCTTGAAGGCGCCCGGCCACAGGAAGACGCGCATGGCGATGCGCGAGGAGTCGCGTGTGCGTGCAAAGACCAGACCGTTGTAGGGCGTCGCAGCGAATTCGACCGGATCGCGGTTGGTCGCGTTGCACCAGCGTCCCGCGACGGCGACGGTCCAGCCGTTCGCCGTCACGGGAAAGTCGGTTGCTGAGGCGCCCGAGGGCAAGAGCCAGGCGGCCAGGGCGATTGCCGCCCATAACCGCCTTGCCAGCCGGCTTGAGCGGCGGAACCCGCTGCTCAGTGGTTGTCCCTCGGCACGCCGCGCGTATGCGCCACATCCTGGTATTTCACCGCCGGCTTCAGCACCATTCCCTGATCGAACTGGTCGACTATGCCGCGCTGGATCTCCTGCCACGGCGTCTGGTGCAGCGGATAGTGGAAGCCGCCATTGCCTTGCAGCGCGGCGCGCCGCTTGGCGATCTCGTCGTCGCTGACGAGGATGTTGGCGGTGCCTTTGCGCAAGTCTATGCGCACACGGTCGCCGGTCTTCAACAGCGCCAGCCCGCCGCCAATGGCGGCTTCCGGCGAGGCGTTGAGAATCGACGGCGAGCCCGACGTGCCCGACTGGCGGCCGTCGCCGATGCAGGCCAGCGCGTGGATGCCCTTCTTAATGAGATAGGCTGGCGGCTGCATGTTGACCACCTCGGCGCCACCGGGATAGCCGATCGGGCCGGCGCCGCGCATGAACAGGATGGTGTGTTCGTCGATGCCTTGCGCCGGATCGTCGATACGGGCGTGGTAGTCCTCCGGACCGTCGAAAACCATAGCGTTGCCCTCGAAGGCCTCGGGATCCGCAGGGTTGGACAGATAACGCTCGCGGAATTCGGGCGAGATACCGCTGGTCTTCATGATCGCCGAATCGAACAGATTGCCTCTAAGGTTGATGAAACCGGCATTGGTCTTCAACGGCTTGGCGACAGAGCGGATGACGTCGGCGTTTTCGTTGACGACGCCCTCGCAATTCTCACCGATCGACTTGCCATTGGCAGTGCGCGCGCCGGGATGCGGCAACAGCCCACCCTTGATCAGTTCGGCCACCACGGCCGGCACGCCGCCGGCATGGTGATAGTCCTCGCCGAGATACTCGCCAGTCGGCTGCAGATTGACCAGCAGCGGCACGTTGAGGCCGATCGCCTGCCAATCGTCATTGTCGAGCTTGACGCCGAGATGGCGGGCGATGGCATTGAGATGGATCGGCGCGTTGGTCGAGCCGCCAATTGCAGAATTGACGACAACGGCGTTCTCGAACGCCTCTCTGGTCATGATGTCCGAAGGCTTCAGATCCTCATGCACCATCTCGACGATGCGTTTGCCGGTCTCGTAGGAGATCTGGCCGCGCTCGCGATAAGGCGCCGGAATGGCAGCCGAGCCCGGCAATTGCATGCCAAGCGCCTCGGCCAGCGAATTCATCGTCGTGGCGGTGCCCATGGTGTTGCAATAGCCGGTGGACGGCGCCGAGGACGCGACGATGTCCATAAACTCGTCATAGCCGATCTCGCCGGCCGACAGCCGCTGGCGCGATTCCCAGACGATGGTGCCGGAGCCGGTACGCTTGCCCTTGTGCCAGCCGTTCAGCATCGGGCCGACCGACAGCGCGATGGCCGGAATATTGACGGTGGCAGCAGCCATCAGCAGGGCCGGTGTCGTCTTGTCGCAACCGATGGTGAGCACGACGCCATCTAGTGGGTAGCCGTAAAGCACCTCGACCAGGCCGAGATAGGCAAGGTTGCGATCGAGTGCCGCGGTCGGCCGCTTGCCGGTTTCCTGGATCGGATGGCAAGGGAATTCGAAAGGAATGCCGCCCATCGAGACGATGCCCTCGCGCACGCGCTTGGCCAGTTCGATGTGGTGGCGGTTGCAAGGCGACAGGTCCGAGCCGGTCTGGGCAATGCCGATCAGCGGCTTGCCCGACATCAGCTCGGCGCGTGTCAGCCCGTAATTGAGGTAGCGCTCCAGATAAAGCGCGGTCATCCCGGGATTGTCCGGGTTGTCAAACCACTCCTGCGAGCGAAATTTCTTCTTTCTGGTAGGGGCGCCGGCCATCATGGTCTCCATATTTGTAGGACAAATCGATATGGCAACGCGCGAGAGCAGGCAAGAGGCACGCGCTGTCCGAACCCACACTTTGGTGCGATAGACATATCCGCACCCCTGCGCTAGGGCTTCAGACCTGTCTTTTCGGGGAGATTTTGATGGCTTTGGTGATCGAAGGCGAGGAACGCATCGCCGCACCCCTGCAAAAAGTATGGGAAGCGCTGAACGACCCCGAGGTGCTGAAGGCGACAATTCCCGGCTGCCAGAGCCTCGACATGAAGTCGCCGACCGAAATGACGGCAACCGTGGTGCTGAAGATCGGGCCGATCAAGGCGACGTTCAACGGCGAAGTGACGCTGAAAAACCTCAACCCGCCGAACTCCTACACGATCCAGGGCGAAGGCAAGGGTGGCATCGCCGGCTTCGCCAAGGGCGGCGCCGACGTGACGCTGACCGCCGACGGACCAGATGCGACAATCCTCAAATACGCGGCCAAGGCCGATGTCGGCGGCAAGATCGCCCAACTCGGCAGCCGGCTGATCGAATCGACCTCGAAGAAACTGGCCGGCCAGTTTTTCTCGAGCTTTGGCGAGAAGGTCGGCGCAGCCTAGGTCGTCAAAACTTATTCGAAGACGATGCTCGGCACGGCAGCTGCCGCCGCGCCGCGTTCTTCATTAATCCGCTCCCAGACCCTTCCGGCAATATCGCGGTAGATTTTCGCCTCGGGACCATCTGGCTTCGAGGCGACCACCGGGGTGCCGGCGTCCGAGCTCTCGCGGATGCCCATTTCGAGCGGCACTTCGCCCAGGAAGGTGACGCCGAGACGCTCGGCCTCGCGCCGCGCCCCGCCATGGCCGAAAATGTCGTAGCGTTTGCCGGTATCGGGGGCGATGAAATAGCTCATGTTCTCGACGATGCCGAGCAGCGGCACGTCGACCTTCTTGAACATGTTCAGCCCCTTGCGGGCGTCGATCAGGGCCAGATCCTGCGGCGTCGAGACGATGACGGCGCCGGCCAACGGCACCTGCTGGGCCATGGTCAGCTGGGCATCGCCGGTGCCGGGCGGCATGTCGACGACCAGCACGTCGAGCCGGCCCCATTCGACCTCGCGCAACATCTGCGTCAGCGCCGACATCACCATCGGCCCGCGCCAGATCATCGGCGTCTCCTCATCGACGAGGAAGCCCATCGACATCACCTTGAGCCCGTAATTCTCCATCGGTTTCAGGATCTTGCCGTCGACGGTCTGAGGCCGGCCATGGATGTTGAGCAGCCTTGGCATCGACGGCCCGTAGATGTCGGCATCGAGCACGCCGACCCGCAGGCCGTTGGCGGCAAGGCCAAGCGCGATGTTGACAGCGGTGGTCGACTTGCCGACGCCGCCCTTGCCGGAGGCTACCGCGATGATCGCCTCGATGCCGGGCACGCCGCGCTTGCCCGAGCTTTGCGATGCAGGTGCGTGGGGAGCTGGCCGAGGAGCTGCCGGCGGCGCGGGCCTGGAGGCAGGGCGCGGTGGGACCGAGGCCTCCATGCCGCCGCCCTTCTTTTCCGCCGTCAGTGCGACCACGGCGCCGGCGACACCGGGTATCGCCTTGACGACCCGCTCGGCGGCGGCGCGCAGCGGCTCCATCTCCTGGGCGCGGGCGGCGGGGACGGTGATCGAGAAAAAGACCTTGGAATCGGCAATGAAAATCTCGGAAACCATGCCAAGGTCGACAATGTTGCCGGTGAAGTCCGGCCCATTGACCGTCTTCAGACGCTCGGTGACGATTTCCTTGGTGACTGACATGGTAGTTTTTCCTTACGCAGCTTGCGCCTGAGATAATGCAGTTCCCCGACAGAACCAAGCCGTGGAGCAATGGCTGCCTCGTCGCGCTCGCAAAAACGACGGGTCTTGTCGGACTTCATCCCCGCCAAACGTCTTCCAGATGTGCCGGTGCGGCCAGCAATTGGGCCAGCCGACGTCGTCAAACAATCGGAGCGACCTATTTCAACGACCAGCACAGGACCGACGACCAAAGAAGGAGGCGACCATGCTCGCAAACAGCAACGCGACGGCCAATCTGGCGGTGAAAGACCTGGCAAGGGCCAAGGCCTTCTATGAGGGGACACTTGGCCTGAAGCAGGTGCACGATGAGGGCGGCGAACTGATCGTGTACAAAAGCGGCGACACCGCCATCAACGTCTATCATTCCCAATTTGCCGGAACCAACAAGGCGACGGCGGTGACCTGGATGGTTGGCGACGAGATCGGCAATGTGGTCAAGGCGCTGAAGTCGAAAGGCGTCACTTTCGAGCGCTACGACATGCCCGGCCTGACGCTGGAAGGCGATATCCATGTCGGCTACGGGATGAGGGTCGCATGGTTCAAGGATCCCGACGGCAACATCCTGAACCTGGTGGACAGGTAGGCTTCGGCCGCTATCCCCGGAGCACAAGGCGATTTTGGGTACGGGGCGCCAGCACCGGCTGGCGTAGCCGCCTCGCGCCGGTTAGCTTTCGCCCATGATCGACAAGCTGGAATTCTTCATCGCGCTGGCCCGGGAAGAGCATTTCGGGCGGGCGGCGGAGCTGTGCGGCGTCACCCAGCCGACGCTTTCGGCCGGAATCAAGCAGCTGGAAGGCCAGCTTGGCGTGATGCTGGTTCTGCGTGGCTCGCGCTTCCAGGGGCTGACGCCGGAAGGCAAGCAGGTGCTGGCGTGGGCGCGCCGCATCGTCGGCGACAGCCGTGCCATGAAGGAAGAGATGCGCGCGGCGCGGCACGGCCTTTCCGGCCGCATTCGCATCGCCGCCATTCCGACCGCACTGGCCATGGTGGCGCGGCTGACGACACCCTTTCGGGCAAAGCATCCGGGCGTCACCTTTTCGGTGCTGTCGCGCACGTCGATTGAGGTGCTGTCGCTGCTCGGCAATTTCGACATCGATGCCGGCATCACCTATCTCGACAACGAACCGCTGGGGCGCGTGACCAGCGTGCCGCTCTATGACGAGCGCTATCAACTGATCACCGCGGTCGGGAACCCCTATTCCGACCGCGACAAAGTGACATGGGCCGAACTCAGCCAGTTGCCGCTGTGCCTGTTGACGCCGGACATGCAGAACCGCCGCATCATCGACCAGCATCTGGCCGAAGCCGGCGTGCAGGTTCGGCCGACGCTGGAATCCAATTCGATGATCGTTCTGTTTTCCCATATCCGCACCGGAAAATGGTCATCGATCATGCCGCTCAACCTCGCGGAAACGTTCGGCTTTTCCGAGCCGATCCGGGCCATTCCTATCGTCGAGCCCGACGCCAGCCACACTGTCGGGCTGGTGGCGACGCCGCGCGAGCCGCACACGCCGCTGGTCTCGGCGCTGCTGGACGAGGCGATGGCGCTGGCGGACGATTTCCACACCCGACGTTGAGCTAGACAATGCTGGCTGGATGAAATCGATAGAAGATTTCTATCGAGCAACGGAACAGCTTTATTGATTCCGCGGGTTTCCTCTGATTTTGTAAAGACTTAGCGAAAAAAGCTACCATCAGGGAGGGCGCTGCATGACGATGCAGCCTGCAAGTACCGAGATCGCGTCGCGCACGGCGGCGATCATCCAGGAGTTGAAGGACCTCGAAGGTCCTCTGTTGCCGATCCTCCACGGCATCCAGGAAGAGTTCGGCCATGTGCCGCACGACGCGCTGCCGATCATCGCCGATGGGCTGAACCTATCCAGGGCTGAAGTGCACGGCGTCGTGACCTTCTATCATGATTTCCGCGCCAAGCCGGCCGGCCGGCATGTGCTCAAGCTCTGCCAGGCGGAAGCCTGCCAGTCGATGGGTTCGGATGCCGTCGCCGCCAAGATCAAGCAATTGCTGGGCATCGGTTTCCACGAGACCTCACGCGACGGATCGGTTACACTCGAGCCGGTCTATTGCCTCGGGCTTTGCGCCTGTTCGCCGTCGGCGATGCTGGACGGCGAGGTGATCGGGCGGCTCGATGACGAAAAGATCGAAGAGATCGTCGCGGAGGTACGCTCATGATCCCGCGCATCTACATTCCGGCTGATTCCGGCGCGCTGGCACTCGGCGCCGAGAAGGTCGCCAAGGCGATTCGAGCGGAACTGGCCGAACGCGGCATCGAGGCCAAGATCGTACGCAATGGTTCGCGCGGCGCTTACTTCCTCGAGCCGATGGTCGAGGTGGCAACCGCCGAGGGCCGCGTCGCCTATGGGCCGGTGAAGCCTTCCGACGTCAAAAGCCTGTTCGACTGCGGTTTCCTCAAGGGTGGCCATCACAAGCGCTGGCTGGGCGCGCCCGACAAGATCCCGTTCCTGGCCAAGCAGACGCGCCTGACCTTTGCGCGCTGCGGCGTCATCGACCCGCTGTCGCTCGACAATTACAAGGCGCATGGCGGGCTGAAGGGCCTGCAGAACGCGGTGGCCATGGCGCCCGCCGACATCGTCAAGCAGGTGACGGACTCGGGTCTACGCGGGCGCGGCGGCGCCGGCTTCCCGACCGGCATCAAATGGAAGACGGTGCTGGATACCGCCGGCGACCGCAAATACATCGTCTGCAACGCCGATGAAGGCGACAGCGCCACTTTCGCCGACCGCATGATCATGGAAGGCGACCCCTTCGTGCTGATCGAAGGCATGGCGATCGCCGGTATCGCCACCGGCGCGACCAAGGGTTTTGTCTATATCCGCTCGGAATATCCGCATGCGGTGGCGACGATGAACAAGGCTGTCGAGGTCGCCCGCAAGGCCGGCGTGCTCGGCGTCAATGTGCTCGGCTCCCCCAATGCCTTCGACATGGAAATCCGCGTCGGCGCCGGCGCCTATGTCTGCGGCGAGGAAACCTCGCTGTTGAACAGCCTGGAGGGCAAGCGCGGCGTGGTACGCGCCAAGCCGCCACTGCCGGCGATTCAAGGCCTGTTCGGCAAGCCGACGGTGATCAACAACGTCATCTCGCTGGCGTCCGTGCCGATCATCATGGACAGGGGTGCCGCCTTCTACAAGGATTACGGCATGGGCCGCTCGCGCGGCACCATCCCGATCCAGATCGCCGGCAACGTCAAGCAAGGTGGCCTGTTCGAGGCGGCCTTCGGCATGACGCTGGGCGAGATCGTCGACGATATCGGCGGCGGCACCGCCAACGGGCGTCCGGTGAAGGCGGTGCAGGTCGGCGGACCTCTCGGCGCCTATTTCCCGCGCGCGCTGTTCGACACGCCGTTCGACTACGAAGAGTTTGCAAAGCGTGACGGCCTGATCGGCCATGCCGGCATCACCGTCTTCGATGACACCGCCGACATGCTGAAGCAGGCGCGCTTCGCCATGGAGTTCTGCGCCATCGAAAGCTGCGGCAAGTGCACGCCCTGCCGCATCGGTTCGACGCGCGGCGTCGAGACCATCGACAGGCTGGCGGCCGGCATCGAGCCGGAGAAGAACCTCGCGCTGGTCACCGACCTCTGCAACACGATGAAGTTCGGGTCGCTGTGCGCGCTGGGCGGCTTCACGCCTTACCCGGTGATGAGCTCGATCACCCACTTCCCCGAAGATTTCAAGCCCGCGCCGGCGCGCGTGGCTGCTGAATAGGAGCTGGCAGATGAACATCAAGGCCGACTTCCCGCCACTCGTCGAAGAGATCGACTACGGAACCCCGCAATCGAATGCGGAGAAGCGGATCACGCTGACCGTCGACGGCCGCAGCATCAGCGTGCCGGAAGGCACGTCGATCATGCGGGCGGCGATGGAAGGCGGGGTCGAGATCCCCAAGCTCTGCGCCACCGACATGCTGGACTCGTTCGGTTCGTGCCGTGTCTGCCTCGTCGAGATCGAAGGGCGCGGCGGCACGCCGGCGTCCTGCACGACGCCGGTTGGCGAAGGCATGGTGGTGCGCACGCAGTCCGATCGGCTCGACGCCATTCGTCGCGGCGTCATGGAGCTCTATATCTCCGACCATCCGACCGGCTGGAACGAGAAAGCCGGCACCGGCGCCAGCGAGTTCGACGCGGTGGCGAAGTCGGTCGGCCTGACCGAGAACCGCTTCGGCGTCGAAGGCCGTAACCACGTCAAGGAAAACGGCGTTGCACCCGGCCATGGCTCGCTGGCGGTCGACTACATCGCCCGCGATGAGTCCAACCCCTATTTCACCTACGATGCGGCGCAATGCATCGTCTGCTCGCGCTGCGTGCGGGCCTGCGAGGAGGTGCAAGGCACCTTCGCGCTGACCATCGAGGGCCGCGGTTTCGAATCGCGCATGGTCGCCGGCATGCACGAGGATTTCATCGCCTCCGAATGCGTGTCCTGCGGCGCCTGCGTGCAGGCCTGTCCGACCGATGCGCTGCGCGAGAAGACGGTGCTCGAGAAGGGCATGCCGGAGCGCTCGGCCGTCACCACCTGCGCCTATTGCGGCGTCGGCTGCTCGTTCAAGGCCGAGGTGAAGGACGACGAAGTCATCCGCATGATGCCGTACAAGGACGGCAAGGCGAACCACGGCCATTCCTGCGTGAAGGGCCGTTTCGCCTATGGCTATGCCACCCACAAGGACCGCATCCTGTCGCCGATGATCCGGGAAAAGATCAGCGATCCCTGGCGCGAAGTGAGCTGGGAAGAAGCGATCGCCCATACGGCCAAGGAATTCCGCCGTATCCAGTATCAATACGGACGCACCGCCATCGGCGGCATCACCTCGTCGCGCTGCACGAACGAGGAGACCTATCTCGTCCAGAAGCTGGTGCGGCAAGGCTTCCGCAACAACAACGTCGATACCTGCGCACGCGTCTGCCATTCGCCGACCGGCTACGGTCTCGGCCAGACCTATGGCACCTCGGCCGGCACGCAGGATTTCGACTCCGTCGACTTCACCGACGTCGCCGTCATCATCGGCGCCAATCCGGCTTCCGCGCACCCGGTGTTCGCCTCGCGCCTGAAGAAGCGGCTGCGCCAGGGCGCCAAGCTGATCGTGCTTGATCCGCGTCGCACCGAGATGGTCAAGTCTGCCCATATCGAGGCGGATTATCACCTGCCGCTGAAGCCCGGCACCAATGTGGCGGTGCTGACGTCGCTGGCGCATGTCATCGTCACCGAAGGTCTTTTCAACGAAGCCTTCATCCGCGAGCGCTGCGACTGGGTGGAGTTCCAGGATTGGGCTTCGTTTGTCGCCTTGCCGGAAAACAGCCCCGAAATCGTCGGCAAGCTGTCCGGCGTCGATCCCGAGTTGATCAGGGGTGCTGCGCGGATGTACGCCACCGGCGGCAATGGCGCGATTTACTACGGCCTCGGGGTGACGGAACACAGCCAGGGTTCAACCACGGTGATGGCGATCGCCAACCTCGCCATGGCCACCGGCAATATCGGCCGTCCAGGCGTTGGCGTGAACCCGCTGCGCGGCCAGAACAACGTGCAAGGCTCGTGCGACATGGGCTCCTTCCCGCACGAACTGCCCGGCTACCGCCACATCTCCGGCGAAGCCGTGCGCGACATCTATGAGAGCCTGTGGGGCGTGAAGCTGGACGACGAACCCGGCTTGCGCATTCCCAACATGCTCGATGCCGCCGTCGACGGCACTTTCAAGGGCATCTACATCCAGGGCGAGGACATTCTTCAGTCCGATCCTGATACCAAACATGTTGCCGCCGGCCTCGCCGCGATGGAATGCGTCGTCGTGCACGACCTCTTCCTCAACGAGACGGCGAACTACGCGCATGTGTTCCTGCCGGGCTCGACCTTCCTGGAGAAGGACGGCACTTTCACCAACGCCGAGCGCCGCATCAACATGGTGCGCAAGGTTCTAGAGCCCAAGGCGCGCTACGCCGACTGGGAAGCGACGCAGGAGCTTGCGCGCGCCGTGGGGCTGGACTGGAACTATCAGCATCCCTCAGAGATCATGGACGAGGTCGCCAAGACGACGCCGAGCTTCGCCGGCGTCTCCTTCGAGCTGCTCGACCGTGTCGGATCCGTGCAATGGCCCTGCAATGAAAAGGCGCCGCTCGGCACTCCGATCATGCATGTCGATGGTTTCGTGCGCGGCAAGGGCAAGTTCATCCGCACCGAATATGTCGCGACGGACGAGCGGACCGGGCCGCGCTTCCCGCTGCTGCTCACCACCGGCCGCATCCTGTCGCAGTACAATGTCGGTGCGCAGACCAGACGCACCGACAACGTCATGTGGCATTCTGAGGACCGGCTGGAGATCCACCAGCACGATGCCGAAAATCGCGGCCTGCGCGACGGCGATTGGGTTCGGCTGACCAGCCGCTCTGGCGAGACGACGTTGCGCGCCCTGATCACCGATCGCGTGTCGCCCGGCGTGGTCTACACGACGTTCCACCATCCGGACACGCAGGCCAACGTCATCACCACCGACTTCTCCGACTGGGCGACCAACTGCCCGGAATACAAGGTGACGGCGGTGCAGGTCGGCGCCTCCAACGGCCCGTCGGACTGGCAGCGCGACTATGACGAGCAGGCCAAGCAGAGCCGGCGCATCGCAAAGCTGGAAGCGGCGGAGTAGGTCTTGGCCGCGCGCCGCAAAGCCACGACGCAAATCTCGCGCCTTGCCCGCCGCGCCGGCGGCACTGCGGCGGCCAACCGCATGGTGCCGGAAGAGACGCCGGTGGCGTTCTCCTTTGCCGGCACCACGCACGCGGTGATGATGGCCAGCCCGGCGGATTTCGAGGACTTCGCACTCGGCTTTTCGCTGACCGAAGGCATTATCGCAAAGCCTGACGAGATCGAGGCCATCGAGGTCGAGGATCATGGCGCCGGCATCGACATCCAGATCCGTCTCAAGGATCAGGCCAATACGCGCTTCGAGGCGCGGCGGCGCCGGCTGGCCGGGCCGGTCGGCTGCGGCCTGTGCGGCATCGAATCGATCGAGGAAGCGATGCGCTCGGTCGATGCGGTTGGTGCGTCGAAACTTACACTTGAGGCGGACGACATTGTTCGTTCCGTCAAATTGCTGTCGAAGGTGCAGCCGCTGCACGCCGAGACTGGCGCAGTGCATGCCGCCGGCTTTTACATCCCCGGCAAGGGCATTGTCATGGCGCGCGAGGATGTCGGCCGTCACAACGCGCTGGACAAGCTGGCCGGCGCCCTGGCCAAGGTCGGCATCGACGGCGCGTCGGGTGCCGTCGTCGTCACGTCGCGCGTCTCGGTCGAGATGGTGCAGAAGACGGCGGCAATCGGCTCGGCCTTCATCATCGCGGTATCGGCGCCCACATCCCTTGCCATCCGCACGGCCGAAGGCGCCGGCATGACGCTGGTGGCTTTGGTGCGCGGCGACGATTTCGATATTTTCACCCACCCCGACCGGGTGGTCTCCGGAGTTACCCAGCATGTCGCATGACGAAGAGCACATCATGAGCACCAGCGAGAAGCTGGTGATCATGGCCAACCAGATCGCCGCCTTCTTCCACTCCAAGCCGCGCGAGGAAGGCATCGCCGGCATCGCCGAGCACATCAACAAGTTCTGGGAACCGAGAATGCGGCGGCAGCTGTTCGAGATGCTGAACAGTGGCGGTGAGGGCTTCAACGAACTCGTCGTGGCTGCTTCCGCCAAGATCAAGCGGCCCAAGACGCCAGAACAGGCCGATACGAGTATCGGTTACACCGGGCGCGAGCCTGCGCAGGCCGAGAGCGCCGCTCCGCAGAAATAGCCCGACAACCGCCCCCGGCCGCCAAAGGTCTTATATTTCAGCCCTCTAAAGTTTGGCTGCCGCAAGCGGCGCGCCTCTGCTATGGTCGGCGATCAGAACGTCTGGCCGGGTGGAATGCACTCGTGAGGCCGATCGAGACCCGATACGCCCGGAGCGGCGATGTGCGGATCGCCTATCAGGTGATCGGCCAGGGCTCGTTCGATCTGGTGTTCGTGCCGGGCTTCATTTCCAATCTCGACCTGCATTGGGAAGACGAAGGCTATACCAGGCTTTTGCGGCGGCTATCGGTCTTCTCACGGCTGATCCTGTTCGACAAGCGCGGCACCGGACTTTCCGACCGCGTCGATGCCCATCATTTGCCCAGTCTCGAAACCCGCATGGACGATGTGCGCGCGGTGATGGATGCCGCCGGCAGTGGCCGGGCGGCCTTGCTCGGGGCTTCGGAAGGCGCGCCGATGGCGATGCTGTTTGCCGCCACCTATCCGCAGCGGACGCGGGCGCTGGCGCTTTACGGCGGCTATGCGCATTTCCACAAATGGGTGATGTCGCCGGAGCGCCTCGACACTTTCATCGAGACAGCCGAGACCGCATGGGGCACAGGCGCCACGCTGCAGCATTTCGCTCCTGGCCGGGTCGACGATTCGCGTTTCGCCTTGTGGTGGGGGCGTTTCGAGCGGCTGTCGGCGAGCCCGACTGCTGCAGCCGCGCTGGCGCGCATGAATGCCGGGATCGACGTGCGCGGAATACTTTCGGCGATCAGCGCGCCGACCTTGCTGATTCATCGCCGCAACGATGTGCGGGTCGACCCCGATGCCAGCCGTTTCCTGGCCAAGAAAATCGCCAATGCGCAGCTGGTCGAGGTGCCCGGGCGCGACCATCCGATCTGGACCGGCGACGTCGACCGGGTGGCCGACCTGATCGAGGAGTTCCTGACCGGCGCGCGTGCCGTGGCGGAGGTGGAACGCGTGCTTGCCACGCTTGTGGCAACACGCATCTACGACACGGCGCGGATCGGCGACCGCATGTGGAGCGAGCGCAGCCAGCGCTTCCAGGAAAGCTTGCGGCTGCTGGTCGGGCGCTATGGCGGCCGCTCGGCAGGCACGCATGGCGAGATGATGATGTCGCGCTTCGACGGTCCAGCCCGCGCCATACGCTGCGCGGCCGCACTGCGCGAGGCGGCGCAGGAAATCGGCGTCGCCAGCGGGCAAGGCGTGCATGTCGGCGAGGTCGAATTGCGCGGGCCACCGGTCGGGCTGACGGCCCGCGTGACGATGCAGCTTGCCGCCCATGCGGGACGCGGCGACATCCTCGCGTCGCGGCTGGTCGCCGATCTCGCAGCCGGGTCGGGCCTGCATTTCACCGATGCCGGGCGCATCACGCTGGACGAACAGGACGAACCGTTGGCACTGGTACGGGCGACGTCCGAACAGCATCTGGAGCCCGCCTGCCGCGCCAAGACCAAGGCGAGCGAACCGGCCGTACTGACAGCGCGGGAGAGCGAGGTGGTGAGCCTGATCGCCGACGGCAAGAGCAATGCAGCGATCGCCGCAGAGCTGAGGCTCAGCGAACACACGGTCAAGCGTCATGTCGCCAACATATTGCTCAAACTGGACCTGCCGTCGCGAGCGGCGGCGGCGGCGTTTTCAGCCAGGCACACTGGCCCGGACGGGCCATGAGAGCCATGGCGCTTTCGGGTGAAGCGGCCCAGGGCATGTAGGCGCTATCAATTCTTCCCATGCAGGCCAGGCGGATGTCGCCAGAAAGGGCGCTGCGAACGGAGGATGAAATGTTGAAGTCGAACCGGACACTCATATCGCTGGCAATAGCGGCGAGCGTCGGCGCGCTCTTTGCCATGGAACCTGCCAAGGCCGAGGACGCTTCGGCGACGGCCGCCTACAAGGACATTCAGGCAACGCTCGGCTCGGTGCCGGACATGTTCAAGACCTTGCCCGACGTCGCGGTCGCCGGCGCCTGGGCCGAGATCAAGGCCGTGCAGCTCAATCCGAACACCGCGCTCGACGGCAAGACCAAGGAACTCATGGGCCTCGCCGTCGCCTCGCAGATCCCGTGCCAGTACTGCATCTATTTCCACACGCAGGCGGCCAAGCTCAACGGCGCCAGCGACGAGGAGATCAAGGAAGCCGTGGCGATGGCGGCGATCGTGCGCCACTGGTCGACGATGCTTAATGGCAGCCAGATCGACCTCGCGACCTTCAAGAAGCAGACCGACGACGTGTTCGCGGCCGTCAAGGCCAAGTCGCAGTGAAAAACCACTGCCCGTCGATCGGCGCCGGGCAGCGCTTCTGATCATCAACCGCCCGATCGGGAAGACGGGCCATGGAGGATAAAATGCTGACGAAGACTCAAGTCGTGGACGGCGCGGCGATCAAGAAAGCAATCGAAGGCCGTGATGGAAGGCTGCTGGCGAGCTTCTATACCGACGACGCGCTGGTGCGGGTGTTCGACCGCAACAACCCGCCGAGCAAGCCGCGCGAAATCCGCGGGCGCGCGGCGATCACTACGTTCTGGGATGACATCTGCAGCCGGGCGATGACCCACAAGGTCGACACCACGATCGCCGACGGCAACAACCTCGCCTTCACCCAGGCCTGCGCCTATCCGGACGGCACCAAGGTGTTCTGCGCGGCGATGCTGGAACTGAAGAACGGGCTGATTGCACGGCAGACCGTCGTGCAGGCCTGGGACGAGTAGATCAACGGCGGATTGCGCCGCAAACCCAGAGGAGAAGAAGATGTTCAGCGCCAGATGGCAGATCGACGCCAAGTTCGGGCACAAGCAGACTGTGCTTGACCTGTTGAAGAAATGGGAACGCGAGATCGGCTCGCAGGTCGGCCTCGCCGACCTCAAGTTCCAGATCATGACCGGATCGATCGGCGCGCGGGAAGCAACGGTCGAGTCGCATCACCAGGTGGAAAGCCTGGCCCAGCTGGAGGCGATGTTTGCCAAGATCGGCAAGATCGACGCGCACGCCAAATGGGGCAAGGAGATCGAGCCCTATGTGGTCTCGGGCACCAGCCTGTGGAACATCTATCGCATCGTCGAATAGCAGCTACACAGGTGCCGCAACTTTCGGCCGTCAGCTTCGCCGGCCGAAGCTTGTTCGTGGCCCCGCGTAGCGCGCTTGCCTGGCCTGTTCGGCGGCCGCCATGCGCCCCGCCGGAGCGCTTTGGCCGGGCATGGCACCCTGTTTGGCCAACGCCGCTGCTATCATGGCATCCGCCTTGCGGGCGCGTTCGTCGGCACCGGCCGCATCGTCTGCAAAGCTCGCGGTCGTAGCGCGCGCCGCTGCCGGCCTGCTGCCCCGGAAAGCGATGAACAGAAACAGCGCGCCGAGCAGTCCGGCGCCGACGACTATGGTTATACGCGTGCCGGTCATGCCGGTAGGCTCGATCTGCGTCGGATTGGCAGGGTTCTGGACGACGGTGAGCGTGTCGCCGACCTGCGGTTCACGGGCGCCGTTCTTGTTCAGATCCATCGTCGTCTCGACGGCACCGGCGCCGGTGCCAACGCGCAAGGTGCCGGTGAATTTCTGGGTCACCTTCCACTCTTTGTCGGCGTGGACTGTCTTGAACGCCTCAACCAGATCGCATGGGATCGTGGCGGTGCTCACGGTCTTGTAGACGATCTTGTGCGCGGTCGATTCCATGTCGCATTCGACGTTGACCGCGAGGACTTCGGCCGGCGCCTCAGGCCAGCCGCTTTTCTTGATGATGTCCTTGCCGCCGAAGACGGCGATCAGCACGCAGAAGCCGCCGATTACCGTCAACTTGATCTTGGCCGTATTCATGAGCGAACCCCCTCGCCGCCGGTTTTGCCGACCGGAAGGCTGCTCGCTCAGGTTGAATATTCAGTAAATTGTGATCTGTCGCTGGGCCGCGAAAGTTACTCACGCTTAATATACAGAAAACGGCACGGTGGATATTTTAAGGAGTAGTGATGGCCGCTGCCCTATTCGGATATCACTAACCGTGGGCCACCATCACGTGGCGCACGGCGGTGTAGTCCTCCAGCGCATAGAGCGACATGTCCTTGCCGTAGCCGGACTGCTTCAGCCCGCCATGCGGCATCTCATTGGTCAGCATGAAGTGGGTGTTGATCCAGGTACAGCCATATTGCAGACGGGCGGCTGTTGCCATGGCGCGTGAGACATCCTTGGTCCAGACAGATGACGCCAGACCGTAGTCGCTGTCATTGGCCCAGTTGACGGCCTCGTCGACTTCCGTGAAACGGGTGACCGAGACGACGGGCCCGAACACTTCGCGGCGCACGATCTCGTCTTCCTGCAGCGCGCCGGCAACGACGGTCGGCTGGTAGTAGAAGCCGGAGCCCTCGCCCGGTCTGCCGCCGGTGGTGATCTCGATGTGCTTCAGCTCGGAAGCACGCTCGACGAAGCTCGAGACGCGGTCACGCTGGCGGCGCGAGATCAACGGTCCGATCTCGTTCTCGGTGTCGTCGGGGCGGTTGTACTTGATGGTCGAGACGGCCGAGGAGAGGTCGGCGACGAGCTTGTCGTAGATTTTCTTGCCGGCATAGATGCGGCAGGCTGCGGTACAATCCTGGCCGGCATTGTAGTAGCCGAAGGCGCGCAGGCCGTTGACCACGGCGCCGAGGTCGGCGTCGTCGAAGACGATGACCGGCGCCTTGCCGCCGAGTTCGAGATGCGTGCGCTTGACCGACTTGGCGGCGGCCTGCAGCACCTTCTTGCCGGTGGCGACATCACCGGTGATCGAGATCATGTTGACCTTGGGGTGGTTGATCAGCGTGTTGCCGACGCTGTCACCGCGGCCAAGCACGACATTGACGACGCCCTCCGGCAGGATTTCGGCCAGGATCTTCGCCAGTTTCAAAGCTGTCAGCGGCGTCTGTTCGGATGGCTTGAAGACGACGGTGTTGCCGCCGGCAATCGCCGGTGCCAGCTTCCATGCCATCATCATCAGCGGATAGTTCCACGGCGCGATGGAGGCGACGATGCCGATGGCATCGCGGCGGACCATCGAGGTGTGGCCCGGAATGTATTCGCCGGCGACCACACCCGGCATGGAACGCACCGCGCCGGCAAAGAAGCGGTAGCAGTCGACGATTGCCGGTATTTCGTCGTTGAGCACGGCGTTGATCGGCTTGCCGCAGTTGAGCGCCTCAAGTGCTGCGAACTCCTTCGCGTCGACCTCGATGCGGTCGGCGATCTTCAGGAGATAGCCGGAGCGCTGCGCCGGCGTGGTGCGCGACCACAAGGCGAACGCTTGTTCGGCGGCAATGACAGCCGCCTCGATCTGCGCCTGGCTGGCTTCAGGCAGGTTGAGAATGGTCGCCCCGGTCTTTGGATTGAGGATCGGCTCCTCGGTCTCGGTGCCCTTCTCGAACTTCGAGCCGATCAGCATCTGGGTGTCCATGGAGGTCTCTCCCTTACGGATTTTTTGAGGTTATTTGCCTGAACCGGCGATCTGGTCGCCGTCGCGGGTCAGGTAATAGGCAAGCAGGATGGGCAGCAGCGTCACCAGCACGACGACCATGGCTACGACATTAGTGACCGGGCGCTGGCGCGGACGGATCAGCTCTTCCAGCATCCAGATCGGCAGCGTCTGCTGCTGGCCGGCGGTGAAGGTGGTGACGATGACCTCGTCGAAGGACAAAGCGAAGGCCAGCATGCCGCCGGCCAGCAGTGCGGTGGCGATGTTGGGCAGCACGACATGGCGAAAGGTCTGAAAACCGTCGGCGCCGAGATCCATCGAGGCCTCGATCATCGAGCCGGAGGTGCGGCGGAAACGAGCGACGGCGTTGTTGTAGACGACGACGACGCAGAAGGTGGCGTGGCCAAGCACGATCGTCCAGAACGAGAAGGGAATATCGGCCAGCGAAAACGCAGAGCGCAACGCGATGCCGGTGATGATGCCGGGCAGTGCGATCGGCAAGATGACCAATAGCGAGATGGTTTCGCGGCCGAAGAATTTTGTCCTGGAAACCGCGGCTGAGCAGAGCGTGCCGAGGATGAGCGCAATTGCGGTCGAGATCGCCGCGACCCGGACCGACAACGACAGGGCCTGCCAGACATCGGGCCGGCTCCAGGTGACGGCGAACCACTGCGTCGTCAGGCCGGGCGGCGGCCAGACGAAACTCTTCTCCTCGGTGGTGAAGGCGTAGACGAAGATCAGCAGGATCGGCAGGTGCAGGAACAGCAGGCCGCAGGCTGCGGCTACCTTGAGGCCGAGCGGTGCCGACTGCGAGCCATCAGAGCGCATCGAAGGCCCCCATGCGCTTGGCGCCCCACAGGTAAAAACCCATGATGACGATGGGCACCACGGTGAAGGCGGCGGCGAGCGGGATGTTGCCGGCGGTCCCTTGCTGCGAATAGACGGCCTGGCCGATGAACAGCCGCGACGTCCCGATGATCTGCGGGATGATGTAGTCGCCCAGCGTCAGCGAGAAGGTGAAGATCGAGCCGGCGACGATGCCCGGCAGCGCCAGCGGGAACAGCACGTTGCGAAAGGTCTGCCCTGGCGAGGCGCCGAGATCGGACGAAGCTTCGACCAGATTGCCGGGCACACGCTCTAGAGCCGCCTGAACCGGCAGGATCATGAACGGCAGCCAGACATAGACGAAGACGATGAAAGTGCCGGTTGCCGAGACCGACAGCGAGTTGCCGCCGACGACCGGCAACGACAGCCAGCCATCGAGCAGCCACAAAAGATGCAGCTTGGCGAGCAGCCAGGTCAGGATGCCTTCCTTGGCCAGGATCAGCTTCCAGGCGTAGATCTTGACTAGGTAGCTCGACCATAGCGGCAGCATGATGCCGAGATAGAACAGCGCCTTCCAGCGACCGCGGGCATAGCGCGCCGCGTAGTAGGCGATGGGGAAAGCGAGGATCGCGGAGGCAAGCGTGACCAGGGCTGCCATCGTCACCGTGCGCAGGATGATGTCGAGATTGGCGGCCTGGAACAGGTCGCCATAGGTTTTCAGCGTGAACTCGCGGTTGATGAGGCCGGAGAATTCGTCGATCGAGAAAAAGCTCTGCGCCAGCAGCGCAAACAGCGAGCCGATATAGACGATGCCGAGCCACAGTACCGGCGGCATCAGCATGAGCAACAGCAGGACCTTGGGCCTGCGCCAGAAAAGATCCGACAGCGCGCCGCGCAGGCCACCGCTTCCCGGCAGGATCGCAGGGGCATTGGCGCGCGGCATGGCGGCATCGAGGCTCATGCCGGCTCGTCCATCAGGTGCAAATGTTCGCGGTTGAAGGTGAGCACCACCGCCTCGCCTTCTGCCGGCAAGGCGGTGCCGGCCGGCACGATGGCATGCAGCTTCAGCCCGTCGGCATCGAGGGCCAGTTTGGTCGTGGCGCCGAGATAGTTGGTGGAGACGAGGCGAGCGGCAACGCCGTCGCCTTTCGCGGCACGGCCGACGCGAATGGATTCAGGTCGCAGGCTGCCCCAGCGATGCTGGCCGGCATAGCGCTGGACGAAATCCGGCGGCAGGACATTGGACGAGCCGACGAAATCGGCGACGAAGCGGGTCTTGGGTCGCTGATAAATGTCTTCCGGCGTGCCGATCTGCATGATCTTGCCGTCGTTGAAGACAGCGACGCGGTCGGCCATCGACAGCGCCTCGCCCTGGTCATGGGTGACGAAGATGAAGGTGATGCCGAGCGCCTTCTGCAGCGATTTCAGCTCTTCCTGCATGTTCTCGCGCAGTTTGAGGTCGAGCGCGCCGAGCGGCTCGTCGAGCAACAGCACCTTGGGCTGGTTGACCAGTGCGCGGGCGAGCGCCACGCGCTGGCGCTGGCCGCCGGAAAGCTGGCCGGGGCGACGGGCGCCATAGCCGGGAAGCCGCACCAGCGACAGCGCCTCTTCCGCAGCCTTCTGCTGCTCGGGTTTGCCGACGCCCTTGACCATCAGCCCATAGGCGACGTTGTCGAGCACGTTCAGATGCGGAAACAGCGCGTAATCCTGAAACACCGTGTTGACGTTGCGACGATAGGGCGGAACGCCCTCGGCGCGTTCGCCGAAGATCGAGATCGAACCGGCCGTCGGCTGCTCGAAGCCGGCGATCAGGCGCAGGCAGGTCGTCTTGCCGGACCCCGAGGGACCAAGCATGGCGAAGAACTCACCGGGCACGATATCGAGGTCGACCGCATCGACGGCGCGCACGCTGCTGAAATGGCGGGAGACCTGTTTGAAGGAAACGGCTGGTGTCATGGGCTGTCAATCTGTTGCCGGTTTAGCTTTGTCGAATCGCTCTCGCCTCCCGACTGGGATGGCGGATTGGCACAGCGTTGCGGCGAAGCCGCGGGTGGGGGTGATCCGGCATGACCTGCCGAGCAGCCCCACCTCGCAGACCCCACCCCAACGGTACGCGTCGACCCTCCCCATCAGGGGAGGGCAATGGGCAAAATCACCGGCCGCCGATGACGCCGATATAGTCCGACACCCAGCGGTAGTAAGGCACGCACTGGTTGTTCTCGCTGGCGCATTTCGACACCGGCGTCTTCCAGAACTTGATCTTGTCGAAATTGTCGTAGCCGTTGGTCTTGCAGCCTTCGTCGGTCAACAGTTCGTTGCCCTTGCAGGCGGCGGGCACCACCGGGAGCGAACCGAACCACGCGGAGACATCGCCCTGTACCTTGGGCGACAGCGAATGCTCCAGCCACATATAGGCGCAGTTCGGGTTGGCCGCGTCGGCCTCCATCATGGTCGTGTCGGCCCAACCGGTGACGCCTTCCTCGGGAATGGTCGAAGAGACAGGCTTCTTGGCGGCAACCAGCGCGTTGACCTGATACGGCCACGAACCCGAAGCAACCACGCCCTCGTTCTGGAAATCGTCGACCTGGATGGCGGCATCGTGCCAATAGCGGCCGACCAGCGTACGCTGGACACGCAGCAGATCGAGCGCCGCCTTGTACTGGTCCTCGGTTAGTTCGTAGGGATCCTTGATGCCGAGTTCCGGCTTGTGGAACATCAGATAGTTGGCGGCGTCGGCAATATGGATCGGACCGTCATAGGCCTGGACGCGCCCCTTGTTCGGCTTGCCGTCGGGCAGGTCCATCGCCTCGAAGACGACGTTCCAGCTCTTCGGTGCTTCCTTGAACACGTCGGTGTTGTACATCAGCACATTCGGACCCCATTGATAGGGAACGCCGTAGTGCACCTTGTCGACCGTGAACCAGGGCGCATCCTTCAGCCGGTCGTCGACCGTCTTCCAGCTCGGGATGAGATCGGTGTTGATCGGCTGGACGCGCTTGCCGGCGACAAGGCGCAGCGACGCATCGCCCGAGGCGGTGACGAGATCGAAGCCGCCTTCGTTCATCAGCGAGACCATTTCGTCGGAGGTGTTGGCGGTCTTGACGTTGACCTTGCAGCCAGTGTCCTTCTCGAAGGACGAGACCCAGTCATAGCCCTTGTCGGTTTCGCCGCGCTCGATGTAGCCCGGCCAGGCGACAATGTTGACCTGTCCTTCGCCCTTGCCAAGTTCCTTGACCTGGGCGACAGCCTGGCCGGAGAAGGTCAGCGCAACCGTCAATGCAGTGCATGACTTGAGGAATGAATTCATCATCGATCTCCCATTTTGGCGCCTGACCCCGAAGCCGGTTTCGGTCTTCGCCAGGGCCACGCGCGGACTGAAAAAAGTCAGCTCGTCCGATGGACGCATGCCGCTCTGACGGCGGCTTTGGTTCCTGACAGACAAAGTGCTGTTAAATTGCCGGTTTCGCAAATTCATTTATCAGAAGGGCGATATCGGTTTTTCCGATAGATCAGCGGCCGATCTTGTCGGGCCGTTGACGCACCATGCGCTGCGACTGGGCGAGGCCGATGAAGTCGCGCGCCGCCTGCGGCAGGCCGGAGCCGCGACGCCAGACCATGCCGACCTGCACGACCGGCAAGGAGCCGGAGATGTCGCGCGATTCGATGCGGTCGCCTTCAAGCGACCATGGCCGGTAGACGAGGTCGGGCAGCAGCGCGACGCCGGCGCCGGTGGCGACTAGGCTGCGCACGGCCTCGACCGAACGGGTGCGAAAAGCGACATGCGGCTTGGCGCCGATCGCCGCCAGCAGCTTGCCGGTGTTTTCCTCGATTTCGTCGACGGTGAGCATGATCAGCGGTTCGCCGGCAATGTCGCCAATGCCGATGATGTCGGCGCCGGCCAGCGGATGGCTGAGCGGCAGCCACAGCCGATAGGCTGAGACTTCGAGGATTTCCGACTGCAGCGCGGTACGGTCGCGCAGGTTCGAGGTGACCATCACGGCGATGTCGAGTTTGCCACCGATCAGCAGATGCTCGAGATAATCGCCATTGTCCTCGATAGCCGAAACCTCGACGCCCGGATATGCACGACGGTAGCGCGCCAGCAGGTCGGACAGCACATAGCCGGCAACCAGCGAGGTGACGCCGAGCTGCAGCCGGCCGCCCGCCACCATCTGGTCGCCGGAGAAAGAGCGGCGCGCATCGGAAACGTCGGCAAGGATCTTTGTCGCGTGGCGTAGGAACTGATGGCCCTTGTGGGTGATGTTGAGGCCACGCGGGTGGCGCTCGAACAGTTCGACGCCGAGATCGCTCTCAAGCTCCTTGATCGCCTCGGTGACTGACGATTGCGAGATCGACAGGTTCTGGGCCGCCCCCGACACCGTGCCTTGCTCGGCGACGGCGATGAAAAACTGCAACTGGCGGATGGTGAAAGCCATGGCCGGACTAAACACCGGCGCAGCGAGGAAGGAAAGCGACGGCGGCGCTTATCCCGTGACGGCTTACGGCGCCTCCTGGTCAGCCGAACCCGAGGCGCCGCCGGCAGGCCGGACCATAGCGCAGCGCGAGCATGAATGCCGTCTCCAGCGCCAAGACGATGATAATGATGCGAAAGCCGATGGCATAGGAATCCCGGCCACTGCCGCGCATGAGGTAGCCGGTGATGAGAAAGCCCGTGTTCCACAGCGTGGCGCCGAGCAGCGTCGCCCCTGCAAAAGGCAAGAGCGGCAGACGCAGCGCGCCGGCGGCGATCGGCAGGTAGTTGCGCACCGTCGGGATAAACTGCGCCAGCAAGGAGACCCGCATATGATGGCGGCGATAGGCCTCGCCGAGCCTGGAATAGGTCGCATAGCGCAGGCAGACATATTTGCCGAAACGCTCGACCAGCCTGTCGGCACGATCCAATCCAATGCGGCGGCCCACACTATACCAGACGAGGCAGCCTGAGATGGCGGACAGCGTCGTCAGCAGGAGCAGGATCGCCAACGCCGGGAGATCGGGCGCCGAGGTCATGCCAAGGAACAGCAGCAGCACATGCGAGGGCGGCAGCGGAAGTATCTTTTCAGTGAAGGCGAGGCAGGCGACGCCGAGCAGGCCGAAGCCCAGAATCGCCGACAGCGGATCGGTCATGAAAAGCGCCAGTCGTAGGTTTTGAGGTTCTTGATCCTGGATACCTTATACACCGTCGCGGGCGGGAAGGTACGGAAGGTGCGGCCAAGTCGGACCGCTTCCAGGTCGAGCCTGTCGAGCAATGTCTGGTCGAAAGGGCAACGGCTGCCCAATGTGTACTGGTAAAGTGCCGCGCCCGGCCGCAGAGCGTCGAACACGCCTTCCAATATTGCGAAGGCCTTGCGCGGGTTCATCCGCCGAAAAGGCAAACCGCTGATGGCAGCGCCCACGACCGGCCCATCGAACAGCGGCGGAAAGCGTAGGCCAACCGCATCCATTTCGAAGATGCGCGCGGCCGGAAAGCGGCGCGTCAGCAGCGTGGCAAAGTCAGGGTCGGCCTCGACCAGCGTCAGGTCATTTTCGCTGACGCCGCGTTCCAGCAGCGCCCGCGTGAACGGACCGGTGCCCGGCCCAAGCTCCAGCACCGGACCGGTCCCGGGGCCGATTTCGCGCGTGATCAGCGCCGCCAGACTGGAGCTGGACGGCGTGACCGAACCGATCCGGAGCGGCGCCAGCGTCCAGGCCATGAGGAAAGACAAGGCATCGTTTGCAGGCATAGCGACCTCACTGCTGATGCGGGCGATTCGCCTGGCCCGCATTTCGATGAGGCGCTGTTTGCGGCGGCCGGGTTGCGTGAACATTGCGAAGAGCCGGCCCAATCGAAAAGATTCCAGCAGAGATCGATGGTGTTCGGCCTAACCTGCTTTCAGGCCGCCGCGATGCTGAGCCGCGCACCAGCCTGGGCAAGGGCGGCGGCAATGTCGCGCGGCGGCGGCCGGTCGGTCGCGAGTTCCGAAAAGTCGTCGAAGCCGCAGACCTGGACCAGACCCTGGCGGCCGAATTTTGTGTGGTCGGTGATGACCAGCGAGCGCTGGCCGCGCGACAGCACCATGCGGGCGAATTCCGCCTCTTCCAGATCATAGTCCATAACGCCGGTGACGGCATCGACCGCACCGGTGGAGATCACCGCATGGCTGACGGAAAAGCGGCTGACGAATTCGATGGCCGAGACGCCGAAGGCAGCGCCGGAATCGCTGCGCAATTCGCCGCCCGCCATATAGACCTTGTTGTCGTTGACGGTGGCCAGCGTGCGGGCGATGTCGGACGAATTGGTGACGACCGTCAGCCGCCGGTGGCCGAGCAGTTCACGGGCCAGGAAAGACGTCGTCGTGCCGGTGTCGAGCATGATCGATTCGCCGTCGCGGATGGTGGCGGCGACCATGCGGGCGATGATGCGCTTGGCGTCGGCATTGTCGCGCATGCGTCGCTCGAACGGTGCTTCGCCGGCCATCGACGGCAGGCCGATGGCGCCATGCATCTTCAGGATCGAGCCATCGCCGGTCAGTGGCTTGACGTCGCGACGCACGGTTTCCAGCGACACCCCCAGCCGATCGGCCAGGCTGGCGATGCTGATTGTGCCTTCCTCCTTGAGCAGGCGCAGGATTTCGCCATGCCGCTTCGAATGGATCATTCGGCTTTCCCGTGTTTTTTGAGCTTTTGACCGATTCTAAGGTAATTCAAGCGGTTTTAAAGCAATTGCTTGTGCTTTCGGGCAAAACACCCAAAAAAAGTCACAACTTTTTATTGACAGCCGGGCAACACTGACGTGAGATCAGAGTGTGACAGGCTCGGAACTGCCACGAGAGGGTGATGGCAGAGCCGCAACTTACGGACCAGATCGTCTGGAACATGCCTGGTGCAAGGATTTTTCAGATCCGCGGGGGCGGATGTCGGGTATCAAGAACCTGGCAAAGGGGCTCGTCGGTGCGGTGCGGGATACCAATCCTGGCGTCCCGCACCGACGAGATGTCGCGTTTCTCCCCACCTTCGTCGCGCTGTCCGTGGCGCTTTGTCGAAGCTCAGCCAAACCAGGGATGGTCCCGTGACTGCTGAAGACCGCATCCGCGCCCTGCCCTGCTGGACCGGCAGCATCGACATCGCGCCGCTGCCGGGCGGCCTCAGCAACGCCAACTATCTGGTCAAGGACGCGGCCGGGCGTCATGTCGTGCGCTTCGGCCAGGACTATCCGTTCCACCACGTGTTTCGCGAGCGCGAGGTGATGACGGCGCGGGCCGCGCACGCCGCCGGCTTTGCGCCGGCCGTGCGCTATGCGGAGCCGGGCATCATGGTGACCGAATTTATCGGCGCCAAGACTTATGTCGCCGAAGACGTACGCAGCAATATCGGCCGTGTCGCGGCCCTGATGCGCGGTTTTCACCGGGAGATGCCCAACCACATCTCCGGCGCCGGCTTCATGTTCTGGGTGTTCCACGTCATTCGCGACTATGCGCGCACGCTGGAAGAAGGTGGCAGCCGCAAGCGGGGCGACCTGCCGCGCCTTCTGACGCTCGCGGACGAACTCGAACGGGCGCAGAAACTGCTGCCGATCGTCTTTGGTCACAATGATCTCTTGCCGGCTAATATTCTCGACGACGGCAGCAGGTTGTGGCTGATCGATTTCGAATATGCCGGCTTCAACACGGCGATGTTCGACCTTGCCGGCGTCGCCTCGAATGCCGAGATGAGTGACGAGGTATCCTTCGCCTTCCTCACCGCCTATTTCATGAAGGAACCGGACGAGGCGATCCGTCGCTCGCACGCGGCCATGCAATGCGCGTCGCTGCTGCGCGAGGCGATGTGGAGCATGGTTTCGGAGCTTTATCTCGACGCGCCCGGCATCGACTATGTCGCCTACACCGAAGAAAACCTGACCCGGCTCGACGCGGCGCTGGAAAACTACAGAACAAAATACGGGATACACGCATGACTTTGCCCACGCATGCCGGGATCGTCGTCATCGGCGGCGGCATCATCGGCTGTTCGACGGCCTATCATCTGGCGCGCGACCACAAGGCCGATGTCGTGCTGCTCGAACAGGGCAAGCTGACCTCGGGCTCGACCTGGCACGCCGCCGGGCTGGTCGGTCAGTTGCGCTCGTCGGCCTCGATCACCCGCGTGCTCAAATATTCGGTCGACCTCTACAAGGGGCTGGAGGCCGAGACCGGACTTGCCACCGGCTGGAAGATGACCGGCTGCCTGCGGCTCGCCACCAATGCGGATCGCTGGACCGAATACAAAAGGCTGGCGACGACAGCGAAAAGCTTCGGCATGGACATGCAATTGCTGTCGCCGGCAGAGGTGAAACAAATGTGGCCGCTGTTGGAAACCAGCGACCTCGTCGGCGCCTCATGGCTGCCGACCGACGGGCAGGCGAGCCCCTCCGACATCACGCAGTCGCTGGCCAAGGGCGCGCGCATGCATGGCGCCAAACTGTTCGAGGATGTCCGCGTCACCGGCTTCGAGATGAAGGACGGCCGCATCACCGCGGTGAAGACCAATAAGGGTGATATTGCCTGCGACAAGGTGGTGAACTGTGCCGGGCAATGGGCGCGGCAAGTGGGCGCCATGGCCGGCATCAACGTGCCGCTGCAGCCGGTGAAGCATCAGTACATCATCACCGAAAAGATCGAGGGACTGTCGACCGATGCGCCGACGATCCGCGACCCGGACCGGCGCACCTATTTCAAGGAAGAGGTCGGCGGACTGGTGATGGGTGGGTATGAGCCAAACCCGCAGCCCTGGACGACCGGTGACGTGCCCGACGACTGGGAGTTCCGGCTGTTCGACGACGACTACGATCATTTCGAGCAGCACATGACCCAGGCGATCGCACGGGTTCCGGCGCTCGAGACCGTCGGCGTCAAGCAGATGATCAACGGGCCGGAAAGCTTCACGCCAGACGGCAATTTCGTCCTCGGCACAGCGCCTGAATGCGCCAACATGTTCGTCGGCGCCGGCTTCAACGCCTTCGGCATCGCGTCCGGCGGCGGCGCCGGCTGGGTGCTGGCGCAATGGGTGGTCGACGGCGAGGCGCCGCTCGACCTGTGGGTGGTCGATATCAGGCGCTTCTCCAACCTGCACCGCGACCGGCAATGGGTCTGCGACCGCACGCTGGAAGCCTATGGCAAGCACTACACGATCGGCTTCCCGCATGAGGAGTATTCCTCAGGCAGGCCGCGCATCGTCTCGCCGCTCTACGAACGGCTGAAGCAGCATCGCGGCGTGTTCGGTTCGAAGCTGGGCTGGGAACGGCCGAACTGGTTCGCACCGGAAGGCGTCGAACCAAAAGACGTCTATTCGATGGGCCGGCAGAACTGGTTTGCTCCAGTCGGCGAAGAGCACCGGCATGTGCGCGAAAAAGTCGGCATTTTCGACCAGTCGTCCTTCGCCAAATACGAACTGACCGGCCCCGACGCGCTGAAAGCGCTGGACTGGATCTGCGCCAACGACGTCAACAAACCGGCCGGACGGCTGACCTATACGCAGTTGCTCAACACACGCGGCGGCATCGAGGCGGATCTCACCGTGGCGCGGTTGGCCGAGGAAAAATTCTACATCGTCACCGGCACCGGTTTTCGCACTCATGATTCCTCATGGATCAGCGATCATATCGGCGATGGGCTCGACGTGACACTGACCGATGTCACCGAGGCGTTCGGCACGCTGTCGCTGATGGGTCCCAGGGCACGCGACGTGCTGGCCGCAGTGACCGACGCCGATGTATCGAACGCGGGCTTCCCCTTCGGCCATGTGCGCGAGATTGCCATTGCCGGTCATACAGTGCGGGCGCTGCGCATTACCTATGTCGGCGAGCTCGGCTGGGAATTGCATGTGCCGATCGCGGCGACCGGCGAAATCTTCGACGCGCTGATGGCGGCCGGGGAGAGGCACGGCATCCGCCCGGTCGGCTACCGCGCACTTGAATCGCTCAGGCTGGAGAAGGGTTATCGCGCCTGGGGCTCAGACATCACGCCCAACGACACGCCACAGGAGGCCGGCCTCGGCTGGGCGGTGAAGCTCAGGAAGAACACCGATTTCGTCGGCCGGCGGGCACTTGAGAAGGTCAATGGCGACGTGTTGAAGAAACGCTTTGCCGGCTTCACCGTCGACGATCCCGAGATCGTGCTGGTCGGCCGCGAGACGATCCTGCGCAACGGCGAACCGGTCGGCTATCTCACCAGCGGCGGCTATGGCTACACGTTGGGCAAGAACATCGGTTTTGGCTATGTGCGCAACGCCGACGGCGTGAGTGACGATTTCCTCACCACCGGCGACTACGAGCTGGTGGTGGCGATGGAGCGGACGCCGGCAAAAATCCATCTCGAACCGCTGTATGATCCGTCGATGAGCAAGATCAAGGCATAGTGGTGCAGTGATGAGTTTTCATGCGGATCGCCACGTCCATATCCTGGTCATCGGCGGCGGCGCCATCGGTACCTCGGTCGCCTATCACCTGGCCCGCGACGGCGCCAAGGACGTGCTGCTGGTCGAGAAATCCCTCCTCACCCATGGCTGCACATGGCATGCAGCCGGGCTGGTCGGGCAGCTTCGCGGGAAACGAAACCTCACCCGGCTGATGCAGAATTCGGTTGCCGTCTTCGACCGGCTGGAAGCCGAGACCGGACAGGCGATTTCGTGGAAGAAGGTCGGCTCGCTGCGGCTTGCCGGAAGTGCCGCGCGCTGGAGCGAAATCCGCCGCTCGATGACACAGGCCAAGAGCTTCGGCGTCGAGTGCCATTCGCTGTCGGCCGATGAGGCCGCCAAGCATTTTCCTTACATCGTCAAGGACGGCATCGAGGGCGCCGCCTACATTCCCGGCGATGGCTATATCGATCCCTATTCGCTGACCATGGCCTATGCCAAGGGGGCGCGGCAAAACGGCGCCAAGATAGAGGAAGGCGTCACCGTTGAGGAGATCGTGATCGAGGGGCGGCGCGCGGTCGGCGTCGTTACCAACGGCGGCTCGATCTCTTGCGACATTCTCGTCAACTGCGCAGGGCTGTGGGCCAAGCGGGTCGGCAAGATGGCCGGCGTGCCGCTGGCGGCAGGCGTCGTCGAGCACCAGTATTTCCTTACCGAAAAGACGTTGAAGCTCGATCCGAACCTGACCACGCTGCGTGATCCCGACCACAATTTCTACCTCAAGCCGGACACCGGAAGTTTTGCCATTGGCGGCTGGGAAGACGGCTCTAAAGGCTGCTGGCGCGGCATGCCGCCGCTCGATTTCGGCCGCGAGCTTTTCCCGCCCAACATGGAGCGGCTGGAGCTCTTCGCGCTGCCGGCGGCGGAGCGACTGCCGGTGCTCAATGAGATCGGCATCCAGACCGTCATCAACGGGCCGATCCCGGTGTCCTTCGATTGCGAGCCGATCATGGGGCTGGCCCCGGAACTCGATAATTTCTTCGTCGCCTGCGGGTTTACCGCCGGCATCGCGGCGTCCGGCGGCGCCGGGCTGGCGCTATCCAACATGATCCTGCATGGCGACGCCGGCATGGATCTGTGGCCTTTCGACGTGCGCCGCTTCGGCGCGGTGCAGGCGCAAGGCCGCTATCTGGAAGCGCGCGCCATCGAGGCCTATGGCGCCTATTACAAGATCCATTGGCCGGCGGAGGAATCCCACGCCGGGCGCGGTCTGCGGCTTTCGCCGCTGCATGACAAGCTGCGCGACAACGGTGCCGTTTTCGGCTCCAAATTCGGCTGGGAGCGGCCGAACTGGTTCTCGGTCGACGACGGCAAATCGGTGGAGCTCGGCAGCTTCGAGGGCAGGCCCGGCTGGTTCGACGCTGTCGGCGAGGAGGTGCGCGCAATCCGTGAACGCGCCGCCCTGATCGACCAGACGTCGTTCTCGAAATTCGAGATTGCCGGCAAGGGCGCGCACGCCGCGCTGCAGGCGATTGCCGCCAACGACCTCTCGGGTCCGCCCGGCAAGGCTGTCTACACCCAGCTGTGCAACCAGAAGGGTGGCATCGAGGCCGATGTGACAATCGTTCATGCCGATGAGGATCGTTTCCTGCTGGTCACCGGCTCCGGTTTCGGCGTGCGCGACAGCAACTGGGTGGCGAGGCACCTGCCGGCCGGCGTGGCATTGCGGGACGCAACCAATCAGTACGCCACGATCAATCTGTGCGGGCCACAGGCCCGGGATATCCTGCAGTCGGTCACCGACGACGATGTTTCCAACGACGCTTTGCCCTTCCTGGCGGCGCGCCGGATCGAGGTCGGCAATGCCACCGCGCTTGCGGTGCGCATCGGTTATGTCGGCGAACTGGGCTACGAGCTCTACGTGCCGCAGGACTATGCCGTGCATGTCTACGAGACGCTGCGCGAGGCGGGCGAGCCGCACGGCATCGCCGACGCCGGTTATCGCGCCATCGACGCCTGTCGCATGGAGAAAGGCTATCTCTACTGGTCCGGCGATATCACCCCCGACTACAATCCCTACGAAGCCGGGCTCGGTTTCGCGGTGGCGCTCGACAAGGGCAACTTCATCGGCCGCGAGGCGCTGGCCAGGATCAAGGCCGAAGGCGTCAAGCGCAAGCTGTGCTCCTTCACTGTCGATGGTTTCGCGCCTTTCCATGGCGGCGAGGCGATCCTGTTCGGCGGCAATGTCGTCGGCTCCACCTCGTCCACCGGCTACGGCTACACGCTCGGCAAAACCATCGCCTTCGGCTACCTTCCCGCAGAACTGGCCGGCGAGGCTTCATTTGAGATCGAGGCGTTCGGCAAAGCCTATAAGGCGACGCGGGGACCCCGCACGCTCTATGATCCAAAGATGGAGAGGCTGAAGGCATGAGCGACGACCTTGCCATTGCCCGGCAAGCCATGGCGACGATCCCGCTGTTCAAGGATTTCAGCGGCAAGGTAGAACGGCTTGGCGGCCTCACCAATCTTGTCTTCAAGGCCGGCGACTTCTGCCTGCGCATCCCCGGCAAAGGCACCGAAGAGTATATCAACCGCGCCAACGAGGCAGTGGCGGCGCGGGAGGCGGCAAAGGCCGGGGTCAGCCCCGAAGTGCTGCATGTCGACCAAGGGACCGGCGTGATGGTGACACGCTTCATCGCCGGCGCCGAGACGATGTCGCCGGAAAAGTTCAGGACACGGCCAGGCAGTCCCGCGCGGGCAGGCAAGGCCTTTCGCACACTGCATGGTTCGGGAGCGGTGTTTCCGTTCCGCTTCGAGCTGTTTGCGATGATCGACGATTATCTGAAAGTGCTGTCGACCAAGGATGTCGCCTTGCCCTCCGGTTACCACGACGTCGTGCGCGAGGCCTCAACCGTACGCGCCGCGCTTGCCGCCCATCCGCTTGCCCTCGCCGCCTGCCATTGCGATCCGCTGTGCGAGAACTTTCTCGATACGGGCGAAAGGATGTGGATCGTCGACTGGGAATATTCGGGGATGAACGACCCGCTGTGGGATCTCGGCGACCTCAGCGTCGAAGGACAATTCGATCCGGCACAGGAAGAAGAGCTGATGCAGGCCTATTTCGGTGGCGAGGCCAAATCGGCCGAGCGCGGCCGCATCGTCATCTACAAGGCGATGTGCGATCTGTTGTGGACGCTGTGGGGGCTGATCCAGCTTGCCAACAACAATCCGGTCGACGACTTTCGCGCCTATGCCGACGGCCGGTTTGCGCGCTGCAAGGCGTTGATGGAGACGCCGGAGTTTTCCCGCCATCTGGCGGCGGTGCGTCGGGGTTAGGTACCAATATTCTGGACCTAATTCACGCCCTTCGGCACGTTTTCGGGCGGCACGACTGTCTCGACCACCTTCTGGCGGTGGAAGATGAACAGACCGGCGAACACGACGATGGCCGAGCCGATCAGGATCCGCGGGCCGGGAACGTCGCCAAAGAACACCAGACCGAAGACGACCGCCCACAACAACAGCGTGTAGTGCAGCGGCGCCAGCGTCGAGGCCGGCGCCAGCTTCAGCGCCCTGGTGATCATCAGATGCGCGCTACAGGAGACGATGCCGAGCAACAGCATCGCGCCGAAATCGAGCGCCGAGGGCGTGCGCCAGGCGCCGATGGCCATCACGCCGCCGACCAGCAGCGTGCCGATGGTCTGCCACGTCACCAGCGTGGTGTCGCTGGTGCCACGCAGACGGCGGTTGAGGATGATAGCGAAGGCAAACGCAATGCTGCCGACCAATGCGAACAGCGACGACTGCGAGAATGCCGCCGAGGACGGCTTCAGTATGATCAGCACGCCACAGAAGCCGACCAGGATCGCGGCCCAGCGGCGCCAGCCGACTTTTTCCCCGAGCAGGAAATGCGACAGAGCCGCCACATAGATCGGTCCGGCCATATAGAAGCTCATCACATCGGCTAGCGGCAGATAGACGACGGCGGCATAGAACAAGGCGGTGTCGAGCGTCGTCGCCACCACGCGCAAGACCTGCAACTCCAGCCGTTCCATGCGAAACAGCTTGCCGGCGCCCTGATTTGCAATCATCGGGCCGAGCACGAAAAAAGCGCCGACCGAGCGGATCAGCACCACCTGGCCGACGGAAAAGCTGGCGACCAGCCATTTGCCCATGGCGTCGTTCAATGCAAACAGGAAATCGCCGGCCAGCATCAGCAGGATGCCGGCCACCAGCACGTTCCTGATCGTCGAATTCTGGGCTGTTGGCTGCGCCATGCCTTACCGGTTCCTGCCAAGCGTAGGGTGAACCGCGTCGTAGACACAAGCGGCAGCCTTGACGAGGCGGAAAGCGAAAAATCGGTAAGACCAGCGCCGGAAATGGCTGATCTCAGGCGGATTTGTGCCTGCGGTTCACCATTGCCGGCCGTCCGGCGATGGAAAGCCGGGTGTCCTGTTTGGTGCGCTGCGCCACCACCTTGCCCCTGGCGATGACGCAAAGCCGTTCGGCGCGCAGGCGCAAGGCTTCGATCGGGTTGCCGGCGTCGAGGATGACCAGGCTGGCGCGCTTGCCGACGGCAAGGCCGAGATGATCGAGGCCCATGATGGCGGCGTTGACATTGGTGACCATGTCGAAACAGCGCGCCATGTCGGCCGGGCTCGACATCTGGGCGACGTGCAGCCCCATGAAGGCAACGTCGAGCATGTCGGCGGTGCCCAGCGAATACCAGGGGTCGAGCACGCAATCCTGGCCCCAGCCGACGCGGATACCCAGCGCCAGCATCTCCTTGACGCGGGTCAGGCCACGGCGCTTGGGAAACGTGTCGTGGCGGCCCTGCAGCATGATGTTGATCAGCGGATTGGGAATGGCCGACACGCCGGCCTCGGCGATCAGCGGCAGCAGTTTGGAGACGTAGTAATTGTCCATCGAATGCATCGAGGTGAGGTGCGACCCGGCCACCCTCCCCTGCAAGCCGAGGCGCTGCGTCTCATAGGCGAGCTGTTCGATGTGGCGCGACAACGGGTCGTCGGTCTCGTCGCAATGCAGGTCGACCATCAGCCCGCGTTTTGCCGCGATCTCGCAGAGTTCCGTCACCGAGCGCGTACCGTCGGCCATGGTGCGCTCGAAATGCGGGATGCCGCCGACAATGTCGACGCCGAGGTCGAGCGCCCGCAGCGTGTTCTGGCGCGCCGTCGGCGATCGGTAAAGTCCGTCCTGCGGGAAGGCGACCAGTTGCAGGTCGATATAGGGCGCGACCGTCCTCTTCACATCGAGCAAGGCTTCCACTGCCAGCAGGCGATCGTCGCAGACATCGACATGGGTGCGGATGGCAAGCAGGCCCATCGACACTGCCCAATCGCAATAGGCGAGCGCGCGGTCGCGCACCGCCTCATGCGTCAGCAGCGGCTTCAGCTCGCCCCACAGCGAAATGCCTTCCAACAGCGTGCCTGAAACGTTGATGCGCGGAATGCCGTAGGAGAGCGTCGCATCCATGTGGAAATGCGGATCGACGAAGGGCGGCGAGACCAGATTGCCCCGGGCGTCGATAGCGGTACCCGCCGTAACGTCGAGGTCCGGCCCAATCGCAGCGATGGTCTCGCCGATGATGCCGATATCGGCAATGGTGCCGTCGGGCAGCGTGCCGCCGCGCACAACAAGGTCGAAATTCATCTGTCGTCATCCCTTTTCAGAATCACCCGGCCATGGTGACGCAAAAGACAGGTTGCCGCAGCCGTTTCTTTCGGTCGTGGCGAAAGGTTCCATCCTGATGCAAGTGGCTCTATAAGCCGCCTTTCGTCCTATGCGGCGAATCCGAAGTTCGCACCAGTGTGGCGCAGTGCAGCGACGAATTTCGGGATCATGCGCAGCAAACCATGGAATCCCGTGTGGCTCTGGATTTGAAATTCCTGAAACGCGACGAGCGCTCGATGGAGAACCAGCGCCTTATCGTCAGGCTGCTGCAGGAATCGTTTCGCCAACACAGGTTTGGTTACGCCGCCGCCATCGCTTCGATGCTGGTGGTAGCCGGCATGACCGGGGCAAGCGCCTGGATGATGCGCGACATGACCAATGAGTTCATGGTCTCGAAACGGATGTCGCATATCTATCTGATCGCCGCCGCCGTCGCCGCCATCTTCACCATCAAGGGCGTGGCTACCTTCCTGCAAACTTATTTCATGAGCCGGGTCGGCAACGCCATCATCGCCGAGCGGCAGCGCAAGATTTATGATCGCATCCTGGCGCAAGGCATCGAATTCTACCACTCGACGTCGTCGTCGGACCTGATCAACCGCATGACCAACAACGCGCAGGCCGCGCGCAATGTCCTCGATCTGGTCGTCACATCCTATGTCAGGGACCTGGCCACGCTGGTGATCCTGTTGCTGGTCATGTTCGTCGGGCAGCCGGTGCTGTCGCTGGTGTCGTTGATTGTCGGGCCGATCGCCATCTACAGCGTCAACCGGATTCTCAAGCGAGTCCGCAAGGTTTCCGAATTGGAGTTCCGCTCGATCGGCCAGATCGTGCAGATCATGCAAGAGACCGCGATCGGCGTGCGGGTCGTCAAATCCTTCAATCTCGAAGGGGCGATGCGCGGGCGCATGTACAAAGCGGTGTCCGACGTCGAGAGCCGCGCCAACAACATCGCCACGCTGGAAGCCGCCACCAGCCCCGTCATGGAAACGCTCGCCGGCTTTGCCATCGCCGGCGTCATCCTGGTCAGCGGCTTTCTTGTCGTGGAGGGCGGCCAGACGCCGGGCGGAATAACGGCCTTCATCTTCGCGCTGTTGCTTGCCTATGAACCGGCAAAACGCCTTGCCCGCGTGCGCATCTCTCTGGAGACCGGCATCGTCGGTGTTCGAATGATGTTCCAGTTGGCCGACCGGCCGTTGACGCTTGCAGAATACCCAGACGCCAAACCGCTCTATGCCGGGCCGGGCGAGATCCGGTTCGACGAGGTGAGTTTCGGCTACAATGAGGACCAACCCGTCTTCGAGCGACTTGAATTGACCCTCGCGCCCGGCAAGATGACGGCGCTGGTGGGTCCCTCGGGCGGTGGCAAGTCGACCATCCTCAACCTGATCATGCGCATGTACGATCCGCAAAGCGGCAAGGTGCTGCTGGACGGCCAGGACATCTCCCGTGCGACGCTGGCCTCGCTGCGGGCAAAGATTGCTTATGTCAGCCAGGATACGTTCCTGTTTGCCGGCACGGTCATGCACAACATCCGCCTTGGGCGGGAGGATGCGACGGATGCCGAGGTTTTCGCCGCCGCCAAGGCCGCCAACGCGCACGACTTCATCAGCGCCATGGCGAATGGCTACGACACCGAGGTCGGCGAGAATGGCGGCCTGCTGTCCGGTGGTCAGCGCCAACGGATCTCGATCGCCCGCGCCATGCTGCGCAATGCGGAGATCCTGCTGCTGGACGAGGCGACCAGCGCGCTCGACGCCGAATCCGAAGCGCTGTTTCGCGACGCGCTACAGCAGCTGACGGTGGGACGCACGACGATCGTCATCGCCCACCGGCTGTCGACCGTGCACCAGGCCGACACGATCGTGGTTCTGGAAGCCGGCAAAGTGGTTGAAAGCGGCCCGCACCGGACACTGCTCAAGCAGGGCGGGCTTTATCAGAAGCTTTATGAGTATCAGTTGATGCCGTAACGGAGAACGATGATGCGCGCTGCTCGGCTCACGTCCTTTCTACGATCCGTCTTGTTGGGCACCTTTGCCGTGCAATCTCCTGCTATGGCCCTCGACTACGACAAGGCGCATCACCTCGACGCGGAGAACCTCGCCGAACAAGGAATCGCAAAGACCTACCAAGAAGTTTTGCCCGAGCTTCGGCAATATGTGAAAAACCCAATCGCAATCGAGGAGAGCGTAGACACATACGCTTCACGATACGCCGTGCGCGCGGCTGGCCAAGAGTTAGTGATATACAGCCCGGATAGTGTGGGCAGCGAAGACAAAAGCTGGGGCACGGCCACTTATGTCTTCTTCAAGATCATCAATGACCAACTCACCCATTCGGGCGTGCGATACTACGCGCTCAACGGTGGAAATGACCTTTTCGGCATCTTTTTGACGCCGCAGCAGGCTGAGGATGCAAAGCGTTCACTGCCAAAGCGAACAGATTGGCCCTATCTGCCCCAGCTCCAATATCCTGCGTACGGCCAGTACCACTAGTTTGCTTCAAATCAGTCCGGCACGAACCTGACCGCGCCCTTTGCCGCGCTCGTCGCCATCGCGGCGTAGGCGCGCAAGGCGGTCGTCACCTTGCGCTTGCGCTTTTCCTCGGGCTTCCAGGCAGCAGTGCCCTTGGCCTCCATCGCCGCGCGGCGCGCAGCCAGTTCGGCATCACTGACGGCAAGGCGGATGCTGCGGTTGGGGATATCGATCTCGATCGTGTCGCCCTCCTGCACCAGCCCGATCAGACCGCCTTCCGCCGCTTCCGGCGAGGCATGGCCGATCGACAGGCCCGACGTGCCGCCGGAGAAGCGGCCGTCAGTGACCAGCGCACAGGCTTTACCGAGGCCTTTCGACTTGAGATAGCTGGTGGGGTAGAGCATTTCCTGCATGCCGGGGCCGCCGCGCGGTCCTTCGTAGCGGATGACGACGACATCGCCGGCCTTGATTTCGTTGGAGAGGATCGCCTTGACGCTGGCGTCCTGGCTTTCGAACACGCGGGCCGGGCCGGTGAATTTCAGGATCGATTCATCGACGCCGGCGGTCTTCACGATACAGCCGTCGAGCGCCAGATTGCCCTTCAGCACGGCTAGGCCGCCGTCCTTGGAGAAGGGATGCTCGACTGACCGTATAACGCCCTTCTCGCGGTCGAGATCGAGGTCGTCCCAGCGGCGGTCCTGGCTGAAGGCGACCTGCGTCGGCACGCCGCCCGGTGCGGCCAGGAAGAAGTCGCGGACGCTCTGGCTCGAAGTGCGGGAGATGTCCCAATGGTCGAGTGCTTCGCCGAGCGTTGAGGTGTGCACCGTCGGCAAATCGCGGTTGATCAGGCCGGCATTGTCGAGCTGGCCAAGAATGGCCATGATGCCGCCGGCGCGGTGGACGTCCTCCATGTGCACGTCGGACTTGGCCGGGGCGACCTTGCACAGCACCGGCACCTTGCGCGACAGCGCGTCGATGTCATCCTGGTCGAAATCGATCTCGCCCTCATGCGCCGCAGCCAGGATGTGCAGCACGGTGTTGGTCGAGCCGCCCATGGCGATGTCGAGCGTCATGGCGTTCTCGAAAGCGCCCTTCGAGGCGATGTTGCGCGGCAGCGCGGTCTCGTCGTCCTGCTCGTAGTAGCGCTGGGCGAGATCGACGATCAGATGGCCGGCCTCGACGAACAGCCGCTTGCGGTCGGCATGCGTCGCCAGCGTCGAGCCGTTGCCGGGCAGCGAAAGCCCCAGCGCCTCGGTCAGGCAATTCATCGAATTGGCGGTGAACATGCCCGAGCAGGAGCCGCAGGTCGGACAGGCCGAGCGCTCGATGACCTTGACGTCCTCGTCCGAAATCTTGTCGTCGGCGGCAGCGACCATGGCGTCGACCAGGTCGAGCGCCTGCGTCTTGCCGGCGAGCACCACCTTGCCGGCTTCCATGGGCCCGCCGGAGACGAAGACGGTCGGGATGTTGAGGCGCAAGCTGGCCATCAGCATGCCGGGCGTGATCTTGTCGCAATTGGAGATGCAGACCATGGCGTCGGCGCAGTGCGCATTGACCATGTACTCGACCGAGTCAGCGATCAGCTCGCGCGACGGCAGCGAATAGAGCATGCCGTCATGGCCCATGGCGATGCCGTCATCGACGGCGATGGTGTTGAATTCCTTGGCTACGCCGCCGGCCTTTTCGATCTCGCGCGCAACCAGCTGGCCAAGGTCCTTGAGATGGACGTGACCCGGCACGAACTGGGTGAAGGAATTGACGACAGCAATGATCGGCTTGCCGAAATCCGAATCCTTCATGCCGGTGGCGCGCCAGAGGCCGCGGGCGCCGGCCATGTTGCGGCCATGGGTGGTGGTGCGGGAACGATAGGCAGGCATATTTTTTCCTTGGTGGCTGGCTGCGCTCGATGGGCGGCGCGGCGGCGCTGAATTCGGACCGCAGGCGTTATAGACGCCACAATCTGGTATGGCCACAATTTTACGATGCGCCAGAACGCAGGCGCTAGCAGGTTGACGAGGGTGGCTCAGCCGTATATAGCCGAATGGGTATATACCTTATTGGCTATGGACGTAAAATGAACCAGCTCGACGCTACCTTTGCCGCGCTTGCCGATCCGACGCGGCGCGCCATCCTTGCCCGCCTCATCCAGGGGGAGGCCTCGGTGATGGAGCTGGCCGAGCCGTTCGCAATGAGCCAGCCGTCGATCTCGAAGCACCTGAAAGTGCTGGAAGCCGCCGGGCTGATTTCACGCGGCCGCGACGCGCAGCGCCGGCCGTGCCGGCTGGAGGCGAAGCCGCTGGCCGAAGCCAATGACTGGCTGGAGCGCTACCGAAAGATCTGGGAAGGCAATTTTCAGCGCCTCGACGCGCTGCTGGGCGCCATGCAGGCCGAAAAGGCTCCCGGCGAGGCAGACCAATAGCCGAAAGAAAATCAGAGGCCGTGTCGGATCGCCAGTTGGCCGGACGTCCTTGGGCAAACAGACAAGCGCAGGAGGACCATCGTGAGCACCACCACCTTGCCCGGCTCTACCGTAGCGACATTGACCGTGACCACACCGAGCGACCGTGAAGTCCAGATCACCCGCATCTTCGATGCGCCGCGGCCGATGGTCTTCGACTGCTGGACCGTACCGGAGCTGCTGAAAGGCTGGCTGCACGGCCCCGACGGCTGGCGTTTGGCAGTATGCGAAATCGACCTCAGAGTGGGCGGCGCCACGCGCTATGTCTGGCAGCACCGCGACGGTCGCAGCATGGGCATGAGCGGTGCCTATCGCGAGATCGTGCGCCCGAGCCGGATCGTTGCCACCGAGCTGTTCGACGAGGACTGGACCGGTGGCGAGACCGTCGGAACGGTGACCTTCACCGATCACACCGGCAAGACCCTTTTGACGCAGACGGTGCTTTATGCCTCGCAGGCGGCGCGCGACGGCGCGCTCGGCACCGGCATGACCAGAGGCATGGCCGAAAGCTACGCCCAGCTCGATGCCTATCTTGCTTCCCTGCAGCACGCCGCCAAGGGCGCCGCCTGACCCTTCCCCCAAGAAACCGCCGCAACCCTAAAACACCGAGGAGAACGACGATGCAAAAGATCACCACCTTCCTGTGGTTTGACGACCAGGCCGAAGAGGCCATGAACCACTACATCTCCATCTTCAAGAATTCGAAGGTGCTGAGCACGACGCGCTGGCCCAAGGGCCACGCTCTCGAAGGCAAGGTGCTGGTGGCCTCGTTCGAGCTCGACGGCGTCCCGTTCCTGGCGCTCAACGGCGGACCGCAATACAAATTCACCGAGGCGATCTCGCTGTCGATCGACTGCAAGAACCAGGAAGAGGTCGACCATTTCTGGGACAGGCTGACCGAAGGCGGCGAACCCGGGCGTTGCAGCTGGCTGAAGGACAAGTTCGGCGTTTCCTGGCAGGTCGTGCCGGAACAGCTGCCGCGCCTGCTTGGGGATGCGGACCAGGCCAAGGCCGGCCGGGCGATGAATGCGATGATGCAAATGGGCAAGATCGACATCGCCAAGATCGAAGAGGCGGCGAAGGGGTGAGAAGCGGTCCGCGCAGCGGCCGAGGCTTTCGCCCTACGAATACCCCACCCCTAACCCCTCCCCACAAGGGGGAGGGAGACTCTCGTAGACGCTGAACTCGGCAAACGGCCGAAGTTCGACGCTGAGCAAGGCGCGCGGCAGCATTCCCTCCCCCTTGTGGAGAGGGTTAGGGTGGGGGTCCTTCTTCGCAAGAATCCATATGCGATGACCCCGCCGTGAGCGGGGAGAAGGGAAGAGCCTGCCTTACGCCGCCTTATCGCGGACCTGATAGTCCTTGATCGCGGCAAACCGGATCGCCTTCCAGCGCTCGGCTTCATAGTTGAGCGAGAAGGCGTGCTGGGCCAGAAACACCGGGTCATTGTCGAGGTCGCGGGCAATGTCGCCGCGATGCGCTTCGATGAAGCGGTGGACCTCGGCCTTGTCGTCGGCCGAAATCCAGCGGCAGACGGAAAAGCGCGACATCTCGAACTCGACCGGCAGCGTATATTCGAAGTTGAGCCGCTCCTTCAGCACGTCGAGCTGCAGCGCGCCAACGACACCGACGATGGCCGGCGAGCCGTCCTCCGGCGAGAACAGCTGCACGACGCCCTCCTCGGCCATCTGGTGCAGCGCTTCCTTCAGCTTCTTGGCCTTCATCGCATCGCCAAGGCGAACGCGGCGAAGGATTTCCGGGGCGAAGTTCGGCACGCCGCGGAACAGGATTTCCTCGCCCTCGGTCAGCGTGTCGCCGATGCGCAACGTGCCGTGGTTGGGGATGCCGACGACATCGCCGGCAAAGGCCTCGTCGGCGGTGACGCGGGTGCGGGCAAAGAAGAATTGCGGCGCCGACAGGCTCATCGGCTTTCCAGTGCGCACCAGCTTGGCCTTCATGCCGCGCTCCAGCTTGCCGGAGCAGACGCGGACGAAAGCGATGCGGTCGCGATGGTTGGGATCCATGTTGGCCTGGATCTTGAAAACGAACGAGGTCATCTTGTCCTCGGTCGCCTCGACCTTGCGGGTGTCGGCCTCCTGCGCGCGCGGCGGCGGCCCATAGTTGCCGAGCGCCTCGATCAGGTCGCGGACGCCAAAATTGCGCAGCGCCGAGCCGAAATATACCGGCGTCAGATGGCCCTCGCGGAAGGCTTCGATGTCAAGCGGTCGGCAAGCCTCCCGCGCCAGCTCCAGCTCCTCGATGAAGGCTTCGCGCTCGTTTTCCGGCAGCAGACCGGCAACGCGGTTGGAGTCCGGGCCGTTGACCGGCGTGCGTTCCTTCTCCGCGTCGCCGCGGCGCACGGCGTTCTGCGCCAGATGATAGGTGCCGGAAAAGGTTTTGCCGCGGCCGATCGGCCAGGTGATGGGGGCGGTGTCCAGCGCCAGCTTCTGCTCGATCTCGTCGAGGATTTCGAACGGGTCGCGGCTTTCGCGGTCCATCTTGTTGATGAAGGTAATGATCGGGATGTCGCGCAGGCGGCAGACCTCGAACAGCTTCAGCGTGCGCGGCTCGATGCCCTTGGCGGCATCGATGACCATGACGGCAGAGTCCACCGCCGACAGGGTGCGGTAGGTGTCGTCGGCGAAATCCTCATGGCCGGGCGTGTCGAGCAGGTTGAAGACATTGTCCTCATACTCGAACGTCATCACCGAGGTGACGACCGAAATGCCGCGCTCGCGCTCGATCTTCATCCAGTCGGACCGGGTCTGGATGCGATCCTTCTTGGCCTTGACCTCACCGGCAAGCTGGATGGCGCCGCCGAACAGCAGCAGCTTTTCGGTGAGCGTCGTCTTGCCGGCGTCGGGATGCGCGATGATCGCGAAGGTACGGCGGCGTGATACCGCCTGTTCGATGTCTTCTGCCAATTTCTGGAATCCTGTCTGTGGCGCGGGCTTCTAGCAGCGCTTTCCCGGCCTGTCGACAGTTTCGGGTGGGCGGAGCCCGACCGCACTTGAGCTTGACCCGCTGCGGTGGCATCAGGGAAGCCCATTCTGAGAGGTCGGCATGAGCAGCACGAAACAAGTCATCGTCATCGGCGCGGGCATCATCGGCGCGTCCATCGCCTGGCATCTTAGCAAGGCCGGAGCGCGAGTGACGGTGGTTTCGGACAGCGGCGCCGGCGGAGTCGCGACGCCAAACTCCTTTGCCTGGATCAACGCCAGCTGGGGCAACCCGGAAACCTATTTCCGGCTGCGCATCCGTGCCATGGCCGAGTGGAAACGGCTGGCAAACGAGCTGCCTGGACTGCCGCTCGCCTGGTGCGGCGGGCTATGCTTTGATCTGCCGGCCGACAGGCTCGAAGCCTATGCGGCGGAACACTCTGCATGGGGCTACGGCATCGAACGCGTTGGCCGCGACCGGGCGGCGCAGATCGAGCCCAACCTGGTCGAGCCTCCAGAATTCGCTGTTTATGTCGCTGAGGAAGGTGTGGCCGAGCCGGTTGCGACGGCCAAGGCGCTGCTGGCTGACGCGGAACGGCGCGGCGCACGGGTGGTCAGCGGAACCATCGACAGGCTTGCTCTCTCCAACGGCAAAGTTACAGGCGTGGTCATTTCGGGCGAGACGATGGCCGCCGACGAGGTGGTGATCGCAGCCGGCGCTGGCGCACCGGCCATCGCGGCGACCATCGGCATTACGCTGCCGGTCGAGACGCCGGCTGGCCTGATTGTCCACTCGCGGCCTTGCAAAAAGCTGCTCAACGGCCTGGTGCACGCCGAGAAGCTGCATATGCGCCAGACAGATGAAGGCCGCATCATCGCCGGCTCGGATTTCGCCGGCGGCGATCCAGGCGAAAACCCTGACGCCACGGCGCGCGACTTGTTTGCGGCAACGAAGGCAGCCTTGCGCGGCGCCGACGGACTGGAACTGGATTTCCATACGATCGGCTATCGCCCCAATCCGGTCGACGGTTTTCCGATCATCGGCCGCGCCGAAAGTGTCGCCGGCGTCTATGTCACGGTCATGCATTCGGGCATCACACTGGCGCCTGCCGTCGGCCTGTTCGCCACCCGCGAAATCCTCGAGGGTGAGCGCGACTCGCTGCTTGAGCCTTACGGCCTTTCGCGTTTCGCTCAATAGCCGGGCGGACGGCGAAAGCCGCCGGTCAGCGGCTCGATTGCCCGGGCAATGCCAAGCAACCGCGATTCCGACCAGCGCTTGCCGACCAGTTGCAGGCCGATCGGCAGGCCGTCGCGATCCTGCCCGCAGGGCAGGGTCAGCGCCGGATGGCCGCTGTAGTTGAACACCGCGCCATAGGCCGACAGCATCCAGTAGCTCTGCTCCTGGCCATCGACCGCGATCGGCGTCCCCGGTTCGCAATGCGCAAAGGCCGTGGTCATGGCGACCGGGCACAGCAAGGCGTCGCAACCGTCGAAAAACCGATCCCAGGCAAGGATCGAGCGGTCGCGTCTGGCGAGCGCTTCGAACCATCGCGAGATCGGCGTCGGCTGCTCGGGCGACTGCGGCTGTGCTGCCTCCAGCATCATGCCGATCAGCGCGCCGCCCTCGGCCAGATCGTCTTGCAGGTCGAGTTTTGGGAGTTCTGCTTCCTCGACGGTCGCGCCTGCCGACACAAGTTGCTTGGCCACTTTTTTTACAGCGGCACTGATCTCGCCGGCCACCGGAAAGCCGGGAAAGGACGGCGCGAAGGCGATGCGTAGCTTGTTGAGGTCGACCGCTGGGATGTCCTCGACCGGCACAGCCGCGAGATCGGTGTCGCTTCCATCCGGCCCGGCGATGATTTTATAGATCAACGCCAGATCGTCGATGGTGCGCGCCAGCGGACCCAAGCAGGACATCAGCCGCACGCTGCGCGCAGCACCTCCCGGATCGGGAAAGGCGCCGGCCAGCGAGATACGGTGCTCGGTGGGCTTGAGGCCGTAGACACCGCAGAAGGCAGTCGGCAAGCGGATCGAAGCCTGCATGTCGGTTCCGATCTCGAACGGCGTCATGCCCGAGGAAAGTGCTGCCGCCGCGCCGCCGCTGGAGCCGCCGGCCGTGCGCGTGAGATTCCACGGGTTGTTGGTGCGGCCGAACAGCGGATTGTTCGACTGCCAGTCGGAGAGCATCGTCGGCACATTGGTCTTGGCCATCAGCACCCCGCCGGCCGCCTTCAACCTGGCAACCACCGGACTGTCCTGCCTGGCGGCATAGCCTGCAAAGGGTGGAAAACCGACTGTGGTCTTCATGCCCGCGGTCTCGTGTGAGTCCTTCAGCGTGAACGGTACGCCGTGCAATGGACCGAGAACGTCGCCACGCGCCATGGCCGCGTCGGCTTTTTTCGCGCGCTCGTAGGCACCTTCCCGGTCGAGCATGATGACGGCATCGACCGCTTCGTTGTGCCTGTCGATCTGGGCCAGGTGAGCATCGAGCGCTTCGAGGGCGGAGATTTTTCGCTTGGCGATCGCGGCAGCCAATTCAATGGTCGAGGAAAAGGCGATGTCCATGATGACTGCTCCGGCTTGCATCGGCGCCTGTCACTGAGATGGCGGACAGCGGCGCGGCTTCAAGCCAAGTTCAGCATTCGAGGATAAGCAGCGCTTGATCGGAATTGCGTTGCGGAGGTCGTTAAGGTCGGCGCTGTCCCGCGACATTGCAGTGATTTGCGATCCGGCGCAGGATTACCCGACCAACGCCAGCTTGGCTGCGGCGGGCACAAAGGGGCGGATGGTCATCCCTGATATCGTCATGGTGACGAAGCTCGATGGCGGGATTGCCTGCCAGTCGCCGCCGTCGCGGTCGAAGGGTTCCGAGACGATGCAGCGACCGGTGCCTTTGCCGAAGGTGGAGGTGTAGAGCGTCGGTGCGTGGTTATCGCTGGCATAGCGGACGGCATAGAGCGACATGCCATCCGAGAAGGCGGCGGTGAGTTTCAAAGCCGGCTCAATTCCGGCGCGGCGCGAGGCGTCGACGACGCGGCTGGTGGCGCGCGACACCGCGCCCTGCGGATCGTCCGACAGGCCCTCGTCGATCATCAGGAGAAAAAACAGCTCGGAATCGGTGGTGCCCTCGCGCTGGTCGAAGACGGCGTCGGAGAGCGAATTTTCCAGCGTGCGGCGGATTTTTTCGAAGCCGCCGATCTGGCCGTTGTGCATGAACGACCAGCGGCCGGAGATGAAAGGGTGGCAGTTCATACGGCTGGTGGCGCCGCCCGTCGAGGCGCGGACATGGGCGAGAAACAGGCCTGATTTGATCTGCCGGCACAGGCTCTTCAGATTAGGGTCCGACCAGGCCGGCAGGATGTCCCTGTACAGGCCCGGCTCCGGTCGGTCACCATACCAGGCAAGACCGAAGCCGTCGCCATTGGTCGGCGACTTCGCTTCCTGGGCGCAGTGGCTCTGGGCGATCAGCGAATGGCAGGGCGCGGTGACAATGTCTTCAAGGAAGACATCTTCACCAAGATAGGCCGCCCACCGGCACATCGCTTTATCGTCCTCTAGGCACGATCCGGAAGAGCTGTCGGCTCCTCGATCGCGCGTGTGCCTCTGTTGTGCGTCCGCTCGTAGAGTTCGCGAACGATTCGGCTTGCCGTAGAATCGAACAAAAACGGCAAGAAAGCGTGAATGAGCGCGGCACCAGCCGCCAGGAACAGTCGCGACGAGAACCACGCGGCAAAAGCCATATGGCCGAAATAGGTTTCGCCCACCTTGGCCGGGTGCGAGGTGAAGAGCTTCGAAAGCTGCGTCATGGTGATCCCTCCTGCCGGGATAAGCCCCGATGCTGGGTATCCTGCCACGGGGCAAAGGTTCATTTGTCTCAATTCGTCCTTGCCATAGGCAGCAACTTGGGACATTCATCCCAAGATGACGCCAGAAATCGATGAAATAGACCGGAGATTGCTGGCCGAGCTGCAACGCGACGGCACGCTGTCGGTCGACCAGCTGTCGGAAAAGGTGGCGCTGTCACGCAATGCCTGCTGGCGGCGGGTGAAGCGGCTGGAGGAAGACGGCGTCATCACCGGCCGGGTGGCGCTGGTTGATGCCGACAAGCTCGGGCTCGGTCTCTCGGTGTTCATCCTGATCCGCACCTCCAGCCATGACCCGGACTGGCTGCAAAAGTTCCGGGCTGCGGTGACCGGCTTTCCCGAGATCACCGGCGTCTACCGCATGTCCGGCGATCTCGACTATGTGCTGCGGGCTCGCGTCGCCGACGTGAAGGCCTATGACCGGCTCTACCAGCGGCTGATCGCCAGGGTGGCATTGTCGGACGTCTCGGCGTCCTTCGTCATGGAAGAGATCAAGGAGACGACGGTTGTTCCCGTCGAACTGCGCTAAGGGGAACTGCGCTAAAAGAAAGCCGTTGATAGCATTGTAGCCGAGTTGACCGAATCGCCGTTCGCGCCGATAGGATCGATTTTATGCGCGCAGCCCTCCAAAACTCCTCCGTCATCGGTCCCGCCGTCGGCTTCGTCAGGTTGCCGCATGGAGAGGGTTTACCGCTTCCAGCCTATGAGAGCACCGGCGCCGCCGGCATGGATCTGCGGGCCGCCGTGCCGGACGACCGGCCGCTGCTGATCCTGCCGGGAAAACGCGCGTTGGTGCCGACCGGGCTGATCCTGGAAATCCCCGAAGGCATGGAAGGCCAGGTGCGGCCGCGTTCGGGCCTCGCCTTCAAGCACGGGCTGACTGTTCTCAACACGCCCGGCACCATCGACAGCGACTATCGCGGTGAGGTGAAGGTGCTGCTGATCAATCTCGGCGACGAGGATTTTGCGGTGACGCGCGGCATGCGGATTGCCCAGATCGTCTTTGCGTCGGTGGTGCAAGCGGCTGTCGAGGAGCGCACGTTGGCCGGCGGCACGGCGCGCGGCTCCGGCGGCTTCGGATCGACCGGCACGGCCTGATGTCCCTACCCAAACTGGTTATCTTCGATTGCGACGGGATCCTGGTCGATACCGAGAATCTCGCCAATCGATGCCTCGCCGAATGGCTGACCGCCGCCGGCTATCCCACAAGCTTCGAATATTGCCGCAAGAATTTTTCCGGCCACAGCATGGTGTCGGTGCAGAAAGTGGTCGAGGCGACCGGCGTTAGCCTCGGCGCCGATTTCGTCGACCGCTGGAATGCAGGCCTGCCGGATCTGTTCGCGCATGGCGTGGAAGCTGTCCCCTATGTCAGGGAGTTTGTCGAAGCCGTGCGGGCTGCCGGCATCGCCTATTGCGTCGCCACGTCGGCGCGGGTGTCGAAGATGCACATCACGCTTGGCCAGACCGGGCTGCTGCCGCTGTTCGAACATGCGCTGTTCAGCTCGACCATGGTCGGCCGCGGCAAGCCGTTCCCCGACCTGTTCCTGCATGCTGCGAAAACGATGGGTTTTGCGCCCGCCGATTGCATCGTCATCGAAGACAGCGTCGCCGGCACGCAAGCCGGCATCGCCGCCGGCATGCGGGTGTTTTCCTATCATGGCGATCCGCTCTCCGACCGCGACGGGCTGGCTGAGGCCGGCGGCATCCTGTTCGACGACATGCGCGAACTGGCCGGACTGGTGCCGATCCACTGATCTGATCGTCAGCCCCCGGCTGTACGCCTCGATTGTCCGTGCTAGCGTGCCGCCCGCCAACCTGAGGCCACGCATGAAACCCGCCCTGCTTCGCTTCCTCCTCGCCCTTGTGCTGCTGCCGTGCCTGTGGAACGCCGCCGGCGCGCAAGCCGATGACTATCCGGAGCTCGGCAGCGCCATCCCCGGTCACGGCAAAACCACCTATCTCGACCTCGCCCGGATGATCATTCCAGACCTGACCGTGGACAGCAACGGCTTCTACCGAGGTGGATTGCCGATCGAGATGCGCCATATCGAGGGCCCGGATTCCGGCGGCTCGCCGCCCGAGACGGCGGGTTTTTCCGGTGCCGGCGCGCTCGCCATCAAGGCCGGCGGCAAGGACCGGCTGGCCATGCTGTTCGACCTCGGCGACTCTTCCGACAGCGCCGAAGGCTATGCGGTGCTGGCGCTGTACGACATCACCGGCAAGCCCATCCTGCTCGACGCCGTCAATGTCGCCGTCGACCGCAGCACGTCCTTTCGCGAACCTGGCAAGCTGTCCGTCGACGCCGGCGATGACGTGCTCATCACCACCAGCACGCATTTCAATTCGAGCCAGGGCTACGTCATCACCCCGCTGATCATGATCCGCAACGACAAGTTCGAACTGATCGACATGATCTATACGTTCGATGAGAACCTGTGCGCCTACCGCCGCCAGCAGGAACCGACTTTCCAGACGATCGCCGATGGCCAGCCCCGCAATGCCATCCAGGTAACGGTGACCGACGCCACTTTGCCGAGCGAAGAAAGCTGTGACGAGGCGCCGCCCGCAGCCGTCTCGACCGCCATTTCCGTCACCTATCACTGGGACAAGGCGGCATCGCGCTACGTCAAGGATTCCGACGCGCTAGACAAATTGGCAGGAGAGAACGCCAAACGCTTCTGAGCCAACCGCATTCGTTTGCTCGGGGCAATTCGGCACGCTAGAATCGGCTTCACAATTCCAAAGATGAAGGGAAGCGTTCATGGACAAGGGCAAGATCTTTCGCGACCTGCACGCCTCGACCTTCGTGATGCCCAATCCGTGGGATGTCGGCACGACCAAGCTGTTGGCCTCGTTCGGCTTCCAGGCGCTGGCGACGACCAGCGCCGGCTTTGCCTTTTCGCGCGGTCTGCCCGACGGCGCGGTGACATTCGACCAGATGATCCACCATTGCCGGGACGTGACGGCGGCGACCAGCCTGCCGGTTTCGGCCGACCTCGAGAAAGGCAAGGGCGACAGCCCGACCAGTGCCGCCGAGACCATTTTCGCCGCTGAAGCGGCAGGCCTTGCCGGCTGCTCGATCGAGGACCACACCGGCGATCCCGACAAGCCAATCTATGATTTCTCCCACGCGGTCGAGCGTGTCGCCGCGGCGGTCGAGGCGGCGCGGGCCTTGAAGCGCGATTTCGTCTTCACCGCGCGGGCCGAGAATTTCCTGTGGGGCAAGCCCGACATCGACGACACGATCAAGCGGCTGCAGGCTTTTGAGAAGGCCGGCGCCGACGTGCTTTATGCACCGGGGCTCGGCGACGTCGAGACGGTGCGGACCATCTGTTCGGCGGTGAGCAAGCCGGTCAATGTCATGGCAAAGCCCGGCTTCACCACTGCCGATCTTGCCATGGCAGGTGTCAAGCGCATCTCGCTCGGGCCATGGCTTGCCAATTTCGCTTTCGGCATGCTGGAGACGGCGGCGCGCGAAATCCAGCAGGACGGCACTTTCGGCTTCACCCGCGCCGCTATGCCGTTCGGCAAATTGCAGGCGCTGTTTTCGAAATCCTCGGGTTAAAGCAGGCTCCAACGCATGACGGCCCGCATCGGCGACCGTGCCTATTATTGCGGACGGACGGAATTCATCGTCGAGCCCGTCGATGAAGTAGGGCGCGACTTGCTGTTGCGTTGAAGAAACGTTTAGCGCCGCGACGAGTGGGCTATTTCCCGCGCCGAGACGGCCTTGTGCAGATGCACCATCATGGCGGCGGCAAACAATGGCGTCAAAAGGTTGAGCAGCGGCATGGCGAGGAAGGCAGCGATGACCAGACCGGCGAGGAACACCGTGCCGGCGTATTTCTTGCGCAAGGCGCGAGCGTCGACCTCCGAACGAAAGCGCATGGCGGCGAATTCGAAGAACTCGCGCCCGAGCAGATAGCCGTTGACGATGAAGAAGGCGGCGATGTTGATGCCCGGCACCAGCAGAAGCAGCAAAGCAACGATGTTGCCTGCTATAACGACGCCGAAGAACCGTATCGACAGCACCAGCGAGCGCAGCGCCGGCATGGCGCGGCCGGGCGGATCGCTGGGATAGTCGGTGCGCTCGACCACTTCGGCGACATCGTCAAGGAACAGGCCGGCGACGATCGCCGTCACCGGCGCGATCAGCAGCGCCATCCCGAAGGCAAGAGCGATGGCTGCAATGATACCGCCCAGCCATCCGGCCCAGGTCGGCAGGCCGGGTATCAGCGTCTCGAGCCATGGCAAGGCCAGCCATTCCACGAGGCTGGTCAGGCTGAACCAGAGTGCTGCCAGCGCCAGCAGGGTCAGCCCCAGCGTCTTCAGGAACACCGAGCGCAGTTCAGGCGAGAACAGCCGGCTGGCGGCGGCGCGGGCGGCATCGAAAATCACGGCGTTTCCAACCCCTTGTCGAACGCAATGTCTCCGAGATAGGCAGAGACACGACAAGTCACAAGCGCGACCTACCGCGCCAGCACCGGCTTGCTGGCGGGAATGGTCATTGCTGCCACACCGGCGACAACGAAGGCCATTCCCCACCATGCCGTCGGGCCAAGGCTTTCGCCGAGGAAAAGAGCGCCGATGCCGACGCCGATCGGCACCCTGAGATAGGCCTGCGACGTCGTGCCGACGGAACCCAGTGTGTGGATGAGGCGGAAATAGATGCAGAAGGCCAGTGCGGTCGAAAAGACCGAGAGGCCTAGCAAGGCGAGTATAGAAGCCGTCGACGGCGCCAGCGTCCATGGCCGGTCGAAGACGAGGCTCAAGGGGACGAGCATGACAGCGCCGCAAAGCATGGAGCCGGCGGCCGGCAGCATCGGGTCGAGCCCTTTGAAGCTGCGGCCGAAAATGGCAGCACCGGCATAGCAGATGGTCGCCGCGACGATGGCAAGCTGCGCCCACAATTGATGGCCAAGGCCGCCAAGCGCCTGAGCGCCGATGATCAGGCATATGCCGGCTATGCCGGCGCCAACGCCGAACAGCTTGCGCATGGTCACCGGCTCGTGGCGGGTGATGAGGGCGGTCAGCAGAAAGGTGAAGATCGGCGAAGTGGCATTCAGGATCGTCGCCAGACTGGCGTCCACCGAGCGCTCGGCCGCGGCGATCAGCGTGAACGGCACGACGCTGTTGAGGCAAGCCTGGAACGCAAAGCGGCGCCAGCTGGCCGCATCGCCCGGCAGGGCCAGGCCGCGCCAGCGGATGATGGCGAGAAGAATGCCACCCGCGATCAGCGTCCTGGCTGCGATCAGCGTTACCGGCGGGATCGTCTCGACACCGATCTTGATGAAGCTGTAGGACGCGCCCCACAGCACCGCCAGCACGAGGAGCAGCGTCAGCTCTGTCTTCATATCGGTTTTTGCGGACATGGCTGGTTCGCGCCTTCGGAAGTGATCGACCATGCTTTTAGGCAACGCCGGGGTGAAATGCTTCTGCCACGGTCGAATTGTCGCTGCGCCTCGAAGCGTGGCCGATCCCTGTATTTGTCGGCTAGGCAAAGCCGCGCCAAATCGCTAGACCCGCGCCGGGTCGGCGTGGCAGAAAGCCGGCAGGGTTATTGGCGGAGACATTGATGCCGGATTATGACGTGCTTTGCATCGGCAATGCCATTGTCGACATCATCGCCCAGTGCGACGAGGCGTTTCTCGAGACGAACGGCATCATCAAGGGCGCGATGAACCTGATCGACACCAGGCGCGCCGAATTGCTCTACAGCCGCATGGGCCCGGCGATCGAAGCCTCCGGCGGCAGCGCCGGCAACACGGCGGCCGGCGTCGCCAGCTTTGGCGGGCGCGCCGCCTTCTTCGGCAAGGTGTCGAACGACCCGCTCGGCGAGATCTATGCCCACGACATCCATGCGCAGGGCGTTGCCTTCGACACCAAGCCGCTCCAGGGCCAGCCGCCGACGGCACGTTCGATGATCTTCGTCACCCCCGACGGCGAGCGTTCGATGAACACCTATCTTGGCGCCTGCGTCGAACTCGGCCCCGAAGACGTCGAGGCCGACAAGGCATCTAGCGCCAAAGTCACCTATTTCGAGGGTTACCTGTGGGATCCGCCGCGCGCCAAGGAAGCGATCCGGCAGACGGCAAAGCTGGCGCATGCCGCCGGACGTGAAGTGTCCATGACGCTGTCGGATTCGTTCTGCGTCGACCGCTACCGGGACGAGTTCCTCCAGCTGATGCGCTCCGGCACCGTCGACATCGTCTTTGCCAACAGCCACGAGATCAAGTCGCTCTACCAGACCAAGTCCTTCGACGAGGCGCTGGCCCAGATCCGCAAGGACTGCAGGATTGCCGCCGTGACCCGGTCCGAAAAAGGTTCGGTGATCGTCCGCGGCGACGAGACCGTCACCATCCAGGCGACGACGATCCGCGAACTGGTCGACACCACTGGCGCCGGCGACCTCTATGCCGCCGGCTTCCTCTATGGCTATACGGCCGGGCGCAGCCTGAAGGATTGCGGCGATCTCGGTTCGCTGGCTGCCGGGCTGGTGATCCAGCAGCTCGGGCCGCGACCGCGGCAGAATCTGCGCAGCGCGGCCCAACTGGCGGGGCTGCTGTAGGCAGCGGGACGCTTCCGGCCCTGCCTTGCCGGGGCCCGTTGCCTCCGGCAAGCGTTCGCGTGCTTTCATCGTGCCACTGGCACGATGAATTTCGCCTTCGGCGAAACCGATCGCTCACCTGTCGTGCGCCTGTCACACATCGCACCTACATGCAAACTGAGACGTCCTGCGACTGACATTTCGGGACGTCGAGAGTCTAGTTGGGGTGTTCGGTGCAAGACAGCAACCTGCCGGGTCGCTGTGTTTGTCGTTGTCGCCATTTGCGCTTCCTGCAGTAGCCATTTCAATCGGCTGCAGCTGGGAGGAGAGCGCGTGGCCCGCAAGGCAGATACATGACCAGATTTCAAAACCCGACGGATGGGATCTCGCAGGATGCCTTGGCAGGCCTGGTGGCGGAAGCGGTGCAACAAGCGCTGATCCGGCATGGCGTCGTCCTTGACACACAGACCCTGGTTTCAACCAGCGCCCTTGCCGGCAGCGTCGCCGCCAGCCTGCCTTTCCTGCCGCAAGCACAGCGGATCGCGATCGGCTCCTACAAGGGCGAATGGGGCGCTCTGGCTTCGGAGTTCGTCCATACAATGGCGGCGGCACCTCGCGACCCGGCGGTGGGTGAAAGCGCAGCCTCGGCATCGGCAATCGACAGCCGGAAACCCGCTTCGCCGCGCGAGCGGACCGACGACCTTCAATCGGTGCTGATCGAGGATTGGGCGGGCGAAGTCGCCGGATCGACCTATCTGGAAGAGAATTTTCGCATTCCGCGCTCGACATTGCATCGCTGGCAGAAGCGCAACGAGGTTATTGCCTTGCGCAAGGGCGGCCGCAAACACGTTTTCCCGCTCGCCCAGTTCGTCGACGGCAGGCCGGCTCCCGGCATAAGCGAGGTGCTTTCGCTGATCACCACTCCAAGGGTTGCGTGGTCATGGCTGAACCGTCCTTCACGCGAGCTCGATGGCCGCGTCCCCATTGAAATGCTCAAGCAGGACATGGTGCAGGATGTTGTGAAGGCGGCGCGGAGATTCTCTCCGGCTTGATTTCTGGCATGAAATCAATGCATTAGGCTAACACTCCAGAAATGTATTAGCCAACTAACGTTTCATAATTTTGTAATATTGGTCAAACCTATCTGGCAGCAGGTTTGGCACATAAATTTGTGCAAGATGTGCCATATGTCCCAATTTATTTCTATTTTCGTGGCATTTACGCAACAATACTTTTGGAAGAATCCAAAAACCACTTTTCCGCCACGATCTATGTTGTACGCCACCGCCGCTTAGGTCATGTCAAAGTCGAAGAAGCGGCGCGGTGCGCGTCTTTTTCGATGGTGGGGATGGGGTAGAAACACTGCGAATGAGCAGGATGCCCGACCTGTTTTGAACCTTTGACTGACTGGAGATTCAGAAAATGAACATCAAGAGCCTTCTTCTCGGCTCCGCTGCGGCCCTGATCGCAGTTTCGGGCGCACGCGCCGCCGACGCGGTCGTCGTCGCCGAGCCGGAACCGGCCGAATACGTCAAGATCTGCGACGTCTACGGCGCCGGCTATTTCTACATTCCAGGCACTGACACCTGCCTGCGCATCGGCGGCTATGTCCGCTACGACATCGGCGCCGGCGACGTCGGCTCGTTCGACGGCGTCAATCGCGTTCCGGACCACATGGGTGACGGCACCCACGACACCTGGAAGAAGAATGCGCGCTTCACGCTGAAGACGTGGACCGGCCAGGAAACCGAGCTCGGCACCTTGAAGACCTACACCGAGACCCGGTTCAACTTCGGCAACAAGAACGTGTATGGCTCGGACCCGGATGGCGCCGGCCCGTTGGGGAGCAGCTCCGATTGGCAGGCTAGCAGCAGGACACCCTCGCTGAACTTCGCCTGGATTCAGCTCGGTGGTCTCCGCGTCGGTAAGGACGAATCGGCCTTCGATACGTTCATCGGCTACGCTGGCAGCGTCATTCAGGATACGCTGGTTCCCTACGGCGCGTTCGACACCAACGTCATCCAGTACTACTTCGACGCCGGCAATGGCTTCTCGGCCGTGGTCTCGCTCGAAGAAGGCGCTGGTGTCGACACGATCGACAGCTACGTTCCGCATGTCGTCGGCGGCGTGAAGTACACGCAGGGCTGGGGTGCGATCACTGGCGTGATCTCCTATGACAGCAACTATGAAGAGGTTGCCGGCAAAGTTCGCCTGGACGTGAAAGCCAGCGATGCACTGTCGCTGTTCCTCATGGCCGGTTACGGCAGCGACGACAACCTCGTCACCTTCAACGGCGGCCGCGGCTTCTACAAGCAGTGGGGCGGCAAATGGGCCGTCTGGGGCGGCGGCACCTACAAGTTCAACGAGAAGACCTCGTTCAACGTCCAGGTGTCGGCGGACGACGACAAAAACGTCGGTGTCGCGGCCAACGTTGCCTATGAAATTGTCAAGGGCTTCAAGGTTACGGGCGAAGTGGACTACCTCCATGCCGGCAGCTTCCCGGCGTCCAACTGGACCAAAGCCGACAGCAAGAACAGCGTCGGCGGCATCCTCCGCTTCCAGCGTTCGTTCTGATCGACCTTACGATCTCCAAGGAAAGGCCCGCAGCGCATCGCTGCGGGCTTTTTCATTTGAGGCGGAGGATGGCCTCACCGCGGGGTTCGCGCAGGATCAGGCTATCCGGCGCTCCGCTCAGGCAGTGCGGCGAAGGTCGTCGGACGTCGGCGCGAGTTCCAACGCCTCGGCGGTGACCAGCCGGTTGCGGCCGCTCTTTTTGCCGATATACATCAGCCGGTCGGCGAGCGTTATCAGCGCCTCCGGATCGGGCGCTTCCGACGGATAGATGGCGACGCCGACGGTGCAGCCGACATGGATGGCGCCAGTCGACGTCGGCACCTTGATGCGCAGCTTCTCCAGTATGCGTTCGGCGACACGCATGGCCTTTTCCCGAGCCTGGTCGGCCGCGCCCGAAAACAGGAAGGCGAACTCGTCGCCGCCAAGCCGCGCCACGAAATCGGCGCTGCGCAGGATCGTGCGAAGCTGGCCCGACACCTCCTGCAGCAGCGCGTCGCCGGCCTCGTGGCCGAGCGTGTCATTGACCTTCTTGAACCTGTCGAGATCGATGAACAGCAGGCCAGCCGCCTGGCCGGTGTTGTCGCAGCGCTCGATGACCGATTTGAGCTCGTTGTGGAAGGCGCGGCGGTTGGGCAGGTCGGTCAATGCATCGTGGTTGGCCGAGTGGTCGCTATGCTGCTTGGCCAGCTCGATCTCGCGCTTTTGCACGGAGAGCTCTTCATTGGCGGCCTTGAGTTCGAGCAGAAGTTCGGCATTGAGGTCCTCGACAACCTTGCGGTCGCTGATGTCGACGACGAAACCCTCGAGGAATTCGAGCTCGCCGGCATCATCCCAGACCCCGCCGCCGATCTCGCGGACCCACAGCGGTTCGCCGACCTCCGGCACGATGCGGTAGTCGACGTTCCAGTTGCAGCGCGCCGCAAGTGCTGCGTCGACGGCGGCATAGACGGCGGCGAGATCGTCCGGATGGATGGCCGAGACATAGTCGCGCACCGCGTTGTGAATGAAGTCGCTCGGCCGATAGCCGCTGACGGTGAAAATGCCGTCGCTGATATAGAGCATGGTGTAGGACGAGTCGTTGCGGCAACGGTAGAGATAGCCGTCCATGCGGCCGGTGATGCTGAGCAGCGCATCCAGGCGCTCGTCGTGATAGACCCCCTGGCCGACCACAGATACCGTGTCATGCTTCATGGCCGCACCCCCGTTTTGGCGGTCTGAGCGCGCCGCAAATGCCTTGGGGGCATAAGGGCAAGAACCTCCCTTATAGCAGCCGAATATTATCAATCTCTTATGGAATCGGTCGATTTAGAGCCAATTCGGCTGGAATCGCGAGATTCCCGCGACTGCGCGCGCGCCCTGCGGACGGCTCGTCAAGCTGCCCTCCGCCATGGCTTCGGGCCTTGCCTCACTCGAAAAGCGTTCGCGGGCTCACCGTTGGCTTTTCGTCCGCTGCGCGGACCGTTCGTCAAGCCCCCGCGCTATACGCCGCGATCGCCGCCATGTTGACGATGTCGGAATCCTTGGCGTTGAGCGAGACGATCTGCACCGGCTTGTTGAGGCCGACCAGCAGCGGGCCGATGACGGTGGAGCCGCCGAGTTCCTGCAGCATCTTGGTCGAGATCGAGGCCGAGTGGAAGGCCGGCATGATCAGCACATTGGCCGGGCCGGTGAGGCGGATGAACGGGTATTGCGCCATGGCGCGGGCATTGAGCGCGACGTCGGCGGCCATTTCGCCGTCATATTCGAAATCGACGCGGCGCTTGTCGAGGATGCGCACCGCTTCCTGCACGCGCTCGGAACGCTCGCCCTGCGGGTGGCCGAAGGTGGAATAGGCGAGCATGGCGAGCCGCGGCTCATAGCCCATGCGGCGGGCAAAACCGGCGGCCTCCTCGGCGATGTCGGCGATCTGCTCGGCGTTCGGCATATCGTGCACGGCGGTGTCGGCGACGAGCACGGTGCGGCCGCGCGCCAGCACGATCGAGACACCGATGACGCAGTGGCCCGGCCTGGCGTCGATGACGCGGCGGATGTCGTCGAGCGCGGTGGAGTAGTTGCGGGTAACGCCGGTGACGATGCCGTCGGCATCGCCCAGCGCCACCATGCAGGCGGCAAAATGGTTGCGGTCGTTGTTGATCAGCCGCTGGCAGTCGCGGAACAGGAAGCCTTTGCGCTGCATGCGTTCGTAGAGATAGTCGGTGTAGATGCCGTTGCGGCGCGACAGCCGGGCATTGATGATCTCGATGCCTTGCTTGTCGAGCTCGATGCCGGCGTTCCGGGCGTTTTCCTTGATGACATCGTCGCGGCCGAGCAGGATGGCGGTGCCGAGCCGCTGGTTCACATAGGAGACGGCGGCGCGCATGACCTGCTCTTCCTCGCCCTCGGCGAAGACGATGCGCTTGGGCTGGCGGCGTACGCGGTCGTAGATGCGCTGCAAGGTCGAGGCGATCGGGTCGCGGCGGGCGGACAGTTCCTGCTGGTAGCGGTCGAGGTCGAGGATCGGCTTGCGGGCGACGCCGCTATCCATCGCAGCCTTTGCCACCGCGATCGGGATGGCCGAGATCAGCCGCGGGTCGAACGGCACGGGGATGATGTAGTTGGGGCCGAATTTCGGCCGGTTGCCCTGATACGCCGCGGCGACATCGTCAGGCACGTCCTTGCGCGCCAGTTCGGCGAGCGCGCGGGCAGCGGCGATCTTCATGTCGTCGTTGATGGTGGTGGCCCGCACATCCAGCGCGCCGCGGAAGATGTAGGGGAAGCCGAGCACGTTGTTGACCTGGTTCGGATAGTCGGACCGGCCGGTGGCCATGATGGCGTCGGTGCGGATCTCGGCCACTTCCTCGGGCGTGATTTCCGGATCGGGGTTGGCCATGGCGAAGATGATCGGGTTCTTGGCCATCGACTGCACCATGGCGGTGGTCAGCGCGCCCTTGGCGGAGAGGCCGAGGAAGACATCGGCGCCATCTAGCGCCTCGGCGAGGCTGCGCGTCTCGGTCTTGACCGCATGCGCCGACTTCCACTGGTTCATGCCCTCGGTGCGACCCTGGTAGACGACGCCCTTGGTGTCGCACAGGATGATGTTGTCAGGGGTAAAGCCCATCGCCTTCATCAGTTCGATGCAGGCGATGCCGGCAGCGCCGGCGCCGTTGCAGACCATTTTGGTGGTTTTCATGTCGCGGCCGGTGATTTCCAGCGCGTTGATCAGGCCGGCGGCCGAGATGATGGCGGTGCCGTGCTGGTCGTCGTGGAAGACCGGGATGTCCATCAGTTCGCGCAGCCGCTGCTCGATGATGAAGCATTCCGGCGCCTTGATGTCCTCGAGGTTGATGCCGCCGAAGGAGGGCCCAAGAAAGCGCACGCAATTGATGAACTCGTCGGCGTCCTCGGTGTCGACTTCAAGATCGATGGAATCGACATCGGCAAAGCGCTTGAACAGCACCGCCTTGCCTTCCATCACCGGCTTGGAGGCCAGCGCGCCGAGATTGCCGAGGCCAAGAATGGCGGTGCCGTTGGAAATGACGGCGACCATGTTGCCGCGCGTCGTGTAGTCGAAGGCGCGGCTGGGGTCCTCGGCGATGGCCAGAACAGGAACCGCGACACCCGGCGAATAGGCGAGGCTCAAATCGCGCTGCGTTGCCATTGGCTTGGTGGCGACGACCTCCAGCTTGCCGGGGCGGCCCATGGAGTGGAACTCCAGCGCTTCCTGCGCGCTGACGGAGGGACCGTTGTTTTCGGTTTTCCTGGCCATGATGCTTTTGATTTCCTCGCCCATCCGGCACCCTTGAGACGGGCGCGTGTTTTTTGAAGTTCCCTAAGGCTACACGGCGCCGCTGTAAACCGACAAGCGATCTCGTGCATCTCCGGGAATTTATCCGGTCAGCCGCAGTTCGACCCGCTGGCGAGCTCGGCAATTTCCCGGGCCTGGTCGCGCACCTGTCTCCATCGCATCAGGCCTTGCGTGCCTGAAAACGGCCATGTCTCGATCGGCGGGGCGCTGCTGCCCTTGCGTTTCAACAGCGCCGACAGATAGGCCATCAGCTCGATGCGCTGGGCGCGAACCTTCTCGAGTGTCCTTTCGCGAACTTCCTCGCGGGGAATGGCGCGGTCGCGCAAGGTCTCTACGGCGCGGCGGATGGCCGCCGGTTCCGGCTCGACGATGATGCAATAATCCGGATCGAAATAGACATCGCGGCCGCCGAGGCTCGGCGTGCTGACGATCGGCAGCCCGGCCATCAGATACTCCATCGAGGAATACATCGCGCCTTCGCTTGCCGAGAGGCAGAGCCCGACCGCAGCCTGGTTGTAGGCGCGGTTGACCTCGGCGGATGTCAGTCTTCCGGGCAGGCCATCGACGATCGGATTGACGATGCGGTGAAGCGGCGACTGTGCCTGCAGACGCCGGACGAAGGCCCGGGCGGCGGCGGGAGGCAGTTCGCCGATCGAGTAAGTGACGTGCGCCAGCCGCTCGATTTCGAAGGCAAGATGATGACGCTTTATCGGTGAGATGCGGCCATTGTAGATGGCGTCGAACTCGACCGGCACATCCGGCAGCGGTCGAAAGACATTTTCCGATATCATCAGGTTGTGATTGGAGAAAATGGCATTGCCGCCGACTCCGCTGATCAGACGGCGCTCCTCCTCGGTGTTGCACAGGAAGATGACCTCATGCAGGGGAAAGTGCCGGGCATACCAGTCGAGGTCACGGCCCATCCGGGTGACGACATCAGGCCTTTCGAACGTCCAGCTCGGCATCAGCAGGAAAGTGACCTTGCGTGATGCCAGGCGCCGGCCAATCGCCGCCAGCGGATAGAGTGGGCAAGAACCGCCAACCGGCATATACAGCACCAGCGGATCGCGATTGAACACATGAGCCGCGATCTCGATGCCGCCATCGAGATCGGACAGCGGGCCACGCGCTGGGAGGATGAAGGGAAGACGCTTGCGTGCCGCAACCCTCAGTTTGTTCGTGGTTCTGTCGGCGCGTCGTGCCGCCAAAAGCAACAGACGCCTGGTCGTCGACTCGACGGGACCAACCATCTCATCGAACGTCTCCTGATTGTCCTGATCCAACCCGATCCCCTGTGATTTCGCCGCTGGAGATCATAGGGCTTGGCCCCTGCCCGGCGCAACCTGAGTGGGCTTTGGCGCTGAGATCCGTTGCGAGCGCTTGCAACCGCCGTCGTCCCCTGTTTTCCACAGCCGCCGGCATTAAACCGCCCGGCCACATCTGCTAGCGTGCGGCCATGGATATGATCTCTTCCGACAACGATACCGCTGCGCCCCTGACGCCGACGCCGGTCGCCGCGCCAGGCGCAACGCCAATGATCGAGCAGTTCATCGAGATCAAGGCGGCGAACCCGGATTCGCTGCTGTTCTACCGCATGGGCGATTTCTACGAGCTGTTCTTCGACGACGCCGAGAAGGCAAGCCGGGCGCTGGGCATCGTCCTGACCAAGCGCGGCAAGCACCAGGGCCTCGACATTCCGATGTGCGGCGTGCCGGTGCATGCCGCAGACGACTATCTGCAGAAGCTGATCGGCCAGGGTTTTCGCGTTGCCGTCTGCGAGCAGATCGAGGATCCGGCCGAGGCGAAAAAACGCGGCGGCAAATCGGTGGTGCGCCGCGACGTGGTGCGGCTGGTGACGCCCGGCACCATCACCGAGGACAAATTGCTGGCGCCATCGGAATCGAGTTTCCTGATGGCTTTGGGCCGGGTGAAGGGCGGCAGCAGCGATCACACCTTTGCACTCGCCTGGATCGAGATCTCGACCGGCGTCTTTCGCGTCGCCGAGACCACCGCCGACCGCTTGCTGGCCGATGTGTTCCGCGTCGACCCGCGCGAGCTGATCGTCGCCGAACCGGTGTTCTATGATCCGGAGCTGAAACCGGTGTTCGACGTGCTTGGCCGCGTCGCCAACCCGCAGCCGCCATCGCTGTTCGATTCGGCGTCGGCCGCCGGCCGTATCGCCCGCTTCTTCGAGGTAGCGACGCCGGACAGTTTTGGCACGTTTTCGCGCGCCGAGCTGTCGGCGATCTCCGGTGCCATTGCCTATGTCGAGAAGACGCAGAAGGCCGAACGGCCGCCATTGTCGCGGCCGGAGCGCGAGGAGCAAGGTTCGACGCTGTTCATCGACCCGGCGACGCGCGCCAATCTGGAACTGTTGCGCACACTGTCGGGCAGCCGCGACGGCTCGCTGTTCAAGGCGATCGACCGCACGGTGACCGGCGGCGGGGCAAGGCTGCTGGCCGACCGTCTGATGGCGCCGCTGACCGACCCCGCACACATTACGGCGCGGCTGGACTCGGTGTCGTTCTTCCGCACGGAAACGCGCCTCTGCCAGGCGGTGCGGGCGAGCCTGAAGAGCGTCGCCGACATGCCGCGCGCTCTGTCCAGGCTGGCGCTCAACCGTGGCGGCCCGCGCGATCTCGGCGCGCTGCGCGCCGGCTTCGAGGCGGCCGGCGCCATTGGCGAATTGTTTGGAGCGACCGCCCTGCCCCAGGAATTGGCAGCAGCGCTGGCGGCGATCAAGACGCTGCCGCGCGCGCTGGCCGCGCATCTCACGCAAGCGCTCGGCGACGAATTGCCTTTGCTGAAGCGCGACGGCGGTTTCGTTCGCGCCGGCTACCATGTCGAACTCGACGAGATGCGGGCGCTGCGCGATGAATCGCGCAAGGTAATCGCCGGGCTGGAGCGCTCGCTGATCGACGAGACCGGCATCCGCTCGCTGAAAATCCGGCACAACAATGTGCTCGGCTACTATATCGAGGTCACCGCCAACCATCACGCGATCATGACCGGCAGCGATGGCGCCAAGGCGCGTTTCATCCACCGCCAGACCATGGCCAACGCCATGCGCTTTACCACCACCGATCTGGCGGCGCTGGAATCGAAGATCGCCAACGCCGCCGACCGGGCGCTGAGCGTCGAGCTTGCCGCCTTCGACACACTGACTGCGGAAGCCGTCGGCCAGGCCGACGCCATCCGCTCCGGCGCCGAGGCGTTGGCCGTGCTGGACGTGTCGGCGGCACTCGCGCTGCTTTCAGAAAGCGAGGCCTGGTGCCGGCCGATTGTCGACGCCAGCCTTGCCTTCGACATCTCGGGCGGCCGCCATCCGGTGGTCGAGCAGGCGCTGCGTCGCTCCGGCGACGGGCCGTTCGTCGCCAATGATTGCGATCTGTCGCCGGAAGGCGGTACGAAAAACGGCGCCATCTGGCTGCTGACCGGCCCCAATATGGGCGGTAAGTCGACCTTCCTGCGGCAGAACGCGCTGATTGCCATCCTCGCCCAGACCGGCTCGTTCGTGCCAGCGACATCGGCTCATATTGGCGTCGTCGACCGGCTGTTTTCGCGCGTCGGCGCCTCGGACGATCTGGCGCGGGGACGCTCGACCTTCATGGTCGAGATGGTCGAGACGGCGGCGATCCTCAACCAGGCCGGCGAACGCGCGCTGGTCATCCTCGATGAGATCGGCCGCGGCACCGCGACCTTCGACGGCCTGTCGATCGCCTGGGCGGCGGTCGAGTATCTGCATGAGAAGAACCGCTGCCGGGCGATCTTCGCCACCCATTTTCACGAAATGACGGCGCTGGCCGGCAAACTGCCACGGCTGCACAACGTCACCATGCGGGTCAAGGAATGGGAAGGCGACGTGGTCTTCCTGCACGAGGTCGGCAAGGGTGCCGCCGACCGCTCCTATGGCGTGCAGGTGGCGCGGCTGGCCGGCCTGCCGGAAGCGGTGGTGGGCCGCGCCAAAGAGGTGCTGCACCAGTTGGAAGCAGGCGAAGTCTCCGGCAAGGCGAACCGGTTGGTCGACGATTTGCCGCTGTTTTCGGTGGCGGCAAGACGGGAAGCGCCTAAGCCGGTCAAGAACGATGCGCTGGGTGCGGCGCTCGGCGACATCAATCCCGACGAGATGACGCCGCGCGAGGCGCTGGAAGTGCTTTACCGGCTGAAGGGGCTAATCGGCAGCCAGTGAGAAAAAGTCCCAACTCAAAGGGATCTCGGGTGTCCCCCACCTTGGTGATTTAATATTTCTTCACAAGAAGAAATAAGCTCCCTTACATTTTTTTCCGATAGAATGTGGGTTCTCACGACTTCATCTGATAGATACATGAAAAGAATACGACCCTCCCCATCAACTTCGCTTACGGTACTTATCGATGCATAGTTAGTACTTTTTGTATCGTACAGATTTTCTGTTTTTAAAAATTTGTACCCGTACGTTTTGAACATTGACCTGATAACTTGTTTAAGCACAACTGCGCTCCAGCGCTCCAGACAGATAGACAGGCAAATTTATTTCTCATCCGGGTCGGCTGACAAGAGCCCCCGACGAGAAGTGACAAAGCCATAGCACGCTATCCGACTTGACGCCATTGTACCGATTGGTACAATACCTCTCATCGCCTTTTCTGATGGGAGAATTCCATGAGCCGTCCGCCGCTGCCGCCCTTTACCGCCGAGACCGCCGCGCAGAAGGCGCGTATGGCCGAAGACGCCTGGAACAGCCGCGACCCCGAGCGGGTGTCGCTCGCCTATACCGAGGACAGCGTCTGGCGCAATCGCGCCGAATTCGTCGCCGGCCGCGGCGAGATCGTCACTTTCCTGACGCGCAAATGGGCACGCGAGCTCGACTACCGTCTCATCAAGGAGGTCTGGGCCTTTACCGACAACCGCATTGCCGTGCGCTTTGCCTATGAATGGCGTGACGACAGCGGCCACTGGTTCCGCTCCTACGGCAACGAGAACTGGGAGTTCGACACAGCCGGCTTGATGCGCCGGCGCCTGGCCAGCATCAACGACCTGCCGATCACTGAAGCCGAGCGCAAATATCACTGGCCGCTCGGCCGCCGGCCCGACGACCATCCGGGCCTGTCCGAACTCGGACTGTAGGGATGCGCCGGATCGCGCCCGATCGCGACAGCTTGCTGGCCATCCTGGCCGAGGTTTTTCGCGAGCACGGCTATGAGGGCGCCAGCCTGTTGCTGATCGGCGAAGCGACGGGGCTCGGCAAGGGAAGCCTCTATCATTTCTTTCCTGGAGGGAAGGAAGAGATGGCGACGGCCGTCATCGCCCATATAGACGGCTGGTTCGAGGAGAATGTCTTCGTGCCGATGCAGGACAAGGCTGATCCGCAGGCCGGCATCGCGCGCATGCTGGAGGCGACCGACAGCTATTTCCGCTCCGGCCGCCGGGTCTGCCTGATCGGCGCCTTCGCGCTGGACGAGTCTCGCGACCTTTTTGCCAAGGCAATCAAAAGCTATTTCGGCCGCTGGGTGGCGCATCTCTCGGAAGCGCTGACGCGCGCCGGACACGGCCAGGCCAGGGCAGACGAACTCGCCGAAGAGACGGTCGGCGCCATCCAGGGCGCACTCACGCTGGCGCGCGCCTTCGACGACACGGCGGTCTTTTCGCGTGCGCTGCAGCGGGCGCGGGCGGCGCTCGGCTAAAGTTCATTACATGGGCTCGAAGCGGAAGGCTGTTTTGGTGCGGGAAACCCTACCGACGCCTGGTGAATCGAGATGCGCGCCCGCGACGTAGCAGCCTTTGCCAGCGGCAAGCGCCAATATCTGCAGCCTGCTTTTCCTCGCCTGCTCCTGATCGGCGTCGAATTCCCACGCGATCTCCGGGTGGTCGAATTGAAGCGACGGCACATGCACGATATCGCCCCAGATGAGCAGCGTTTCGCCGTCGCTCACGAGGCGAAAGCAGGTGTGACCGACTTCATGGCCGGGGGTGGCGATCGTGTCAATGTCAGCACTGAGGCGCTGTCCGGCGTCGAGAGGCTGGGCGCGATCGTGGAAGCGTTCCAGCCTCGCCACCTCGCGAAACATGCCGAGTTCAGCTCGCGGGACCAGCAGGCGCGAGAGTTGCGGAAAACCGTCGCCACCATCGGCAAGGACAAGCCCGTGTATATGGTCGAGATGGGTGTGGGTGAAGGCAACAGTGCGTATCCGGCCGACCGCGATCTTCGCCTCGCGCAGCGCGGCGGGCAGATGCCCCATTGTCGGGTGCCAGGCGTTCGAAGACCCCGTGTCGATCAGCGTTATGTCGTCGCCGTCATCGATGGCAAAGGCGTTGACCGATAGCCTGAGCGCGCCGTCGACGAGCGGCACCTGCGAGGGCAGATCATCGCCGAACGGCCGATCTCCGGGCTGGCGCAGCCGTCTGATCGGCATGTCGACATAACCGTCACGCAGCGACGTGACCGTCGTCGTTCCGATTTTATAGGTGGTGTGACGAGGCCCGGCTGAAATTCGTTCCAATGCTTATTCTCTGTCCTTTTCCGAAAACCGCTTCCTCTAGATCATCTCCAGCCCGCGCTTGCGCGTCGGCGGCGGAAAGGCGCGGTCGAGCTCGGCGAGGTCTTCGCCGGTGAGCTTGATGTCGAGGGCCGCAACATTCTGGCGGACGTGCTCCTGGCGGCTGGCCTTTGGAATGGCGATGACGCCCGGTTGCGCCATCACCCAGGCAAGCGCGATCTGTGCCGCCGTGGCGTTGTGGCGGGCAGCGATAGCCTCCAGCCTGGCGTTGCGCGCCAAGGCGCCCTGCTCGACCGGCGAATAGGCCATCAGCGGAATGCCGCGCTGACGGCTCCACGGCGCGAGGTCGAATTCGGGGCCGCGCCGCGACAGATTGTAGAGCACCTGATTGGTCTGGACGTTGCCGCCGGCCGGAAATCCGGTCAGTTCGTCCATCTCGTCGGTGTCGAAATTGCTGACGCCCCAGTGGCGGATCTTGCCGGCTTTTTTCAGCGCCTCAAACGCCTCGACCGTTTCCGCCAGCGGCACGCTGCCCGGCCAATGCAAGAGATAGAGATCGATGCGGTCGGTGGAGAGCCGCCGGAGGCTTTTCTCACACGCAGCAGGCACGCCGGTGCGCGAGGCATTGGATGGCAGCACCTTGGAGACGAGAAAGAGTTCGTCGCGGCGCCCGGCAATGGCTTCCGCCACCACTTCTTCGGCGCCGCCGCTGGCATACATTTCGGCGGTGTCGATCAGCGTCATGCCGAGATCGAGCCCGAGCTTCAGGGCGTTGACCTCATCGGCACGGCGACGGGCATCCTCGCCCATCTTCCATGTGCCCTGGCCAAGCACCTGAACGGCTTCGCCCGAAGGCAGCGTGGTGGTTCTGATTTTGGATGACATGGACAGCTCCGTGTGAAGTCAGATCGCAGCATAGCCGCCGCCGGAAATCCAGACTGAAGCTCCTCGTCTTCGCCCGGGCGATTGTCCGACAAAACCCGCTATGCAGCAGATTCGGTAGAACGGTGGAGGATCAGATAGACCATTCCACTTACCGTTGCACTCGCGAGAGCCGCGGCTGCGTAGGTGGTAGCAATGCCAAGATCAGTCAGCCAGACTGCCACCACGGCGAAGAACGCGGCAAACGAAAACGAGCCAATGATCACGCCTCTAACAAGATTCGATGCGGCACCCCGTCCCATCTGATGGTGCGTAAAAACGCTCAGGATCAGAACGAAAACCGGAAATGGCGCAAGCAGGCCGCTTAGCTTTGCACCGACATGTCCTGTCAAGAAAGTGATCAGAAGCACGAAGGCAGCTGATACCAACATCCGCAGAGTGAGATCAAAACGGATTGTAACCTTTGCAGCGGCATCAATGTTTACAGGCTTCAACAGGGTCATAAAAAGCAGGATTGTTGCCAGCACCAGCCCCAATCCGGATGCGACAGTCCATTCGAATTCATTCCAGATCAATGTCGCTGCAAAAAAAGCGCCTACGCTGCACAGGACGGTCATGGCCACATTGAGCCGCTTTGCCAGCAGCGCATAGGTAAAACAGAAGATGCAGGTCGAAACCTGGCCGACGAAGTTTGCCACCGCTGCATGCTGTGCAAAGGAAGCGCCATGCTCCAGGGCCGTGAAGACCGAGATCGGTCCGGTTATCAGCGGAACGCCCATAAGCATTCCGCCTATAGCGGGGCCGTATTTACGGCTCAGCAGTGTAAGGCAAAGGATAAGAACCGGCGCGGTGGCAAGTTTAAAGGCCAGGATCAGGGGCAAGATGGAGACTGCCTGGCACTATCCATCATTCAGGCCCCTTGCCGCATTTCTTCACCGCCTCGAACGCTTCGGCCGTCTTGACGACATGCCGGAGTCGTGGCCGCCGGCACTATAGCGGGTGGGAGACATCCGGAAAGGATATTCCGCCGCGGCCGCCGGTACCCTACTTCACCGGGTGAGCGGCGAGCCAGCCTTGCATCTGCTTGATCTCGGCTTCCTGCGCGGCGATGACGCCTTCGGCCAGCTTGCGGATTTCCGGATCCTTGCCGTTGGCAAGCTCGACCTTGGCCATGTCGATCGCTCCCTGATGATGCGGGATCATGCCACGGACGAAATCGACATCGGCATTGCCGGAATGTTCGATCATCATGTCGGTGTGCATCTTGTCCATCGCCGCCTTGTAGCCATCGGTGGAAGGACCTTGCGCGCCCATCGCCATACCGGCCATGTCATGTTTTATCTCCTCGCTCTGCGCGGGAACGCTTTCGAGGAAAACGGTCAGCAGCATTCCTGCCGCCATCAGCAAAAGCACGATCTTTTTAGCCAAGGTCATTCATGGTCTCCTGTTGATTGGGATTTCGTATTTGGGGGCTTTGCTCAGAGTTTCAACGTCCTGAGCCGCAATGCGTTGGCGATGACCGAGACCGAGGACAGGCTCATCGCCGCCGCCGCCAGCATCGGCGACAACAGTGTGCCGGTCAGCGGATAGAGCACGCCGGCGGCAACCGGCACGCCAAGCACATTGTAGAGGAAGGCGAAAAACAGGTTCTGGCGGATGTTGCGGATCGTCGCCTGGGCAAGCCGGCGGGCCCGCACGATGCCGTTGAGGTCGCCCTTGACCAGCGTGATCCCGGCGCTTTCGACCGCGACATCGGCCCCGGTTCCCATGGCGATGCCGACATCGGCGCTGGCCAAGGCCGGCGCATCGTTGACACCGTCGCCGGCCATGGCAACGCCGGCGCCTTTGGCACGCAGTTCCTCGACGAGGGCTGCTTTCTGTTCCGGCAGCAGGCCGGCGCGCACCTCGTCGATGCCGAGCTTGCTGGCAATCGCCGTCGCCGTGCGCTCATTGTCGCCGGTCGCCATGATGATCCTCAAGCCACTGTCATGCAGTGCCTTGATCGCCTCGACCGTCGTTGCCTTGACCGGGTCGGCGACGGCAACGATGCCGGCCAGCTTTTGCTCCACGGCAACGAACATCGCCGTCTTGCCTTCGGCCTGCAGCGCCTCGGCCTTGGCAGTGACGGATACGATATCGATGCCGAGATCGGCCATCATCGCCGCGTTGCCAAGCGCCACCTGCTTGCCCGACACCATGCCGGTGACACCCTTGCCAGTGACCGCCGCGAAAGCGCCGGCGTCGGCTATCTTCAAGCCGCGTTCGCCGGCGCCCTCGACGATCGCCTCGGCCAGCGGATGCTCGGAGCCTTTTTCCAGTGCTGCGGCGAGTGCCAGCAATTCATCTTCCACCATGCCTTCGACAGCGACGACGTCGGTCAATTTCGGCCGGCCTTCGGTCAAGGTGCCGGTCTTGTCGACAATCAACGTGTCGACGGAAGCAAACCGTTCGAGCGCGGCGGCTTCCTTGATCAGCACGCCGGCATGCGCCCCGCGCCCGGTGGCGGTCATGATCGACATCGGCGTCGCCAGACCCAGCGCGCACGGACAGGCGATGATCAGCACCGACACCGCCGAGACGATGGCGAAGATCAGGCTGGGCTCGGGGCCAAGAAACGCCCAGGCCGTGAAAGCTGATATCGCGACCAGCACCACGGCCGGGACGAAATAGAAGGAGACGCGATCGGCCAACCCCTGGATCGGCGCGCGTGAACGCTGCGCCTTGGCGACCAGTTCGACAATGCGCGAAAGCGTCGTCTCGGCGCCAACCTTTTCGGCGCGCATGATCAGCGAACCGTGTTTGTTGAGCGTGCCACCGGTCAGCGCGTCGCCTTGCGTCTTTTCGACTGGCAGCGGCTCGCCTGTGATCATCGATTCGTCGATGGCAGAGCGGCCCTCCAGCACAATGCCGTCGACCGGAACGGCGTCGCCGGGTCGGATGCGCAGCCGGTCACCCGCCTTGACCGCGTCGAGCGGCACGTCATTTTCGGCGCCGTCCGCGCCAATCAGCCGCGCCGTCTTCGGCGCCAGATCGAGCAGGGCGCGGATCGCAGAGCCGGTTTGCTCGCGGGCCCGCAGTTCCAGCACCTGGCCGAGGAACACCAGCGCCACGATGACGGCGGCCGCCTCGAAATAGACCGGGACAGTGCCGTCATGACCGCGGAACTGGTGCGGAAAAATATCCGGAAACAGCGTGGCGACGACGCTGTAGAGATAGGCAGCGCCGACGCCGAGCGAAATCAGCGTCCACATGTTGGGGCTGCGGTTGACGAGCGAGTCCCAGCCGCGATGGAAGAAGGGAAGTGCTGCCCACAGCACCACCGGGCTCGCCAGCGCCAGTTCCAGCCAGACCAGCGTCCGCTCATCGATAAGGCTTGCGAAGCTCAGGCCGAGCATCGGCGCCATGGCGACGATCAGCAAAGGCACCGACAGGATGGCGCTGACCCAGAGACGTCGCGTGAAGTCGACAAGTTCCGGATTCGGACCCTCGTCGCCGGTCGGCACCCCCATCGGCTCCAGCGCCATGCCGCAGATCGGGCAGGATCCGGGCTTGTCGCGGATGATTTCGGGATGCATCGGGCAGGTGTATTGCGTGCCTTTCGGCATCGCCTTCGGCTGCGGCCGGTCGCCAAGATATTTTGCCGGCTCCGCCTCGAACTTCGCCTTGCAGCCGGCCGAGCAGAAATAGAAATCCTGGCCCTCGTGCCGCAAAGAATGCTTTGCCGTGGCAGGGTCGACGCTCATGCCGCAGACCGGATCGCGAGCCACAGTGTCCGCGACAGGCGCAGCCTGCTTGGCCGAGCAGCAGCCGGCGGCGGCGTGCGCGTGATGATCATGGTCGGAATGCGCCATTGAAAAAATGCCTTTGTGTCTCGATGCTGTTTGAGAGGTAGTGCTTCCAGTAACTGGAAGGTCAAGAGCCTAATTCGGCTTTTCTCGCTGTGCGGCGCTTGTCGGACGGTTGTCTGCTCGCGTCCGTCCGCCCCATACCCACCACCGCGAAAACGCGCTATAGACGCCGCCGAAAAGGCAAGGCCGACCCGCGCATATGGCAAAAATCTCTCTGAAGCTCGATGAACTGATCGACGGCGAAGCCTTGCGCCGCGAGATGACCGCGCTGACCGTGGCTAGCGCAGGCGACGGCTCCGGGCAGGTGGTGCGCAGCGGCGTGCTCCAGCTTCTCAAGGGCCGGCTCGCCGAGGGCCGCAGAACTGCCGAGGCGATGCTGCGGGATGACGGTAGCGGCAATGCCTGCGCCGCCCGGCTGTCGCATGTCATGGACGAGATCATCCGCGCGCTCTACGATTTCGCCGCGACCCATGTCTATCGGGTGAAGAACCCCTCGACGGCCGAACGCATGGCCGTCGTCGCCGTCGGTGGTTATGGCCGCGGGACGCTGGCGCCGGGGTCCGACATCGACCTGTTGTTCATGCTGCCCTACAAGCAGACGCCGTGGGGCGAGCAGACCGTCGAATATATGCTCTATATGCTGTGGGACCTCGGCCTGAAAGTCGGCCACGCCACCCGCAACATCGACGAATGCGTCAGGCTGTCGCGCACCGACATCACCATTCGCACCTCGATCCTGGAAGCGCGCTTCCTGTGGGGCGAGCAAAAGCTCTATGACGAGCTTCTGCTGCGCTTCGACCACGAGGTGGTGCGCACCACTGGACCCGAATATGTCCAGGCCAAGCTTGCCGAACGCGACGAGCGCCACGCCAAGGCCGGCGAAAGCCGCTATCTCGTCGAACCCAACGTCAAGGATGGCAAGGGCGGCCTGCGCGACCTGCAGACGCTGTTCTGGATCGGCAAATATTTCTACCGGGTGCGCACCGGCGAGGAGCTGGTCGAAAAGGGCGTCTTCACCGAGGGTGAATACCGCGAGTTCCAGAAGGCCGAGGATTTCCTGTGGGCGGTGCGCTGCCACATGCATTTCCTCACCGGCAAGGCCGAGGAGAGGCTGCATTTCGACATCCAGCGCGAAATCGCCGAACGGCTGGGCTACACCACCCATCCGGGTCTTTCGGCGGTCGAGCGCTTCATGAAGCACTACTTCCTCGTCGCCAAGGATGTCGGCGACCTGACCCGCATCTTCTGCGCCGCGCTCGAGGAGGAGCAGGCCAAGCATGTGCCGGGCTTCAACCGCATCTTCCTGACTTTCTCCAGGCGCAAGCGCAAGCTGGCCGGCACCTCCGATTTCATTGTCGACAACCACCGCATCAACATTGCCGACGACACGGTGTTCGAGCGCGACCCGGTCAATCTGCTCAGGCTGTTCTGGTTTGCCGACAAGCACGGGCTGGAATTCCATCCCGACGCGCTGAAGCTGCTGACCCGTTCGCTCGGCCTGGTCAACAAGTCGCTGCGGCGCGACGAGGAAGCCAACCGGCTGTTCCTCGACATCTTGACCTCGGACCGCAACGCCGAACTTAACCTGCGGCGCATGAACGAGGCCGGATTGCTGGGCAGGCTGATCCCGGATTTCGGCAAGATCGTCGCCATGATGCAGTTCTCGATGTACCACCACTATACGGTGGACGAGCACCTGATCCGCTGCATCGGCGTGCTGGCCGAGATCGAGCGCGGCGACGGCGAAAAAGTCCATCCGCTTTCGCACACGCTGATGCCGGGGCTGAAGAAGAGCCGCGAGGCGCTCTATGTCGCTGTGCTGCTGCACGACATCGCCAAGGGCCGGCTGGAGGACCACTCCGAAGCCGGCGCCCGGATCGCGCGGCGCATCTGCCCGCATATGGGGCTGTCGCCGGCCGACACCGAAACTGTCGCCTGGCTGGTCGAGAACCACCTCGTGATGTCGATGACGGCGCAGACCCGCGATCTCAACGACCGCAAGACGATCGAGGATTTTGCCGCGATCGTGCAGTCGGTCGAACGGCTGAAGCTGCTGCTCATCCTCACCGTCTGCGACATCAGAGGCGTCGGGCCGGGCGTCTGGAACGGCTGGAAGGGCCAGCTGCTGCGCACACTCTACTACGAAACCGAACTGCTTCTGACCGGCGGCTTTTCGGAAGTGTCGCGCGCGACGCGCACCGCCGCTGCCCGCGAGCGGCTGGCCCAGGCGCTGGCCGATTGGCCGGAAAAGGCTCGCAAGCGTTATGTCGGCCAGCACTACGAGAATTACCTGCTGACGGTCGATCTCCCCGACCAGCTACGCCATGCCGAATTCATCCGCGAGGCGGATCAAGCCGGCAAGAAGCTCGCCACCATGGTCAAGACCCACCAGTTCGAAGGGGTGACCGAGATCACCGTGCTGGCGCAGGATCACCCGCGTCTGCTCTCGGTGATCGCCGGCGCCTGTGCGGGAGCCGGCGGCAACATCGTCGACGCGCAGATCTTCACGACCTCCGACGGCCGGGCGCTGGACACCATCCTGATCTCGAGGGAATTCGACCGCGACGAGGATGAGCGCCGCCGCGCCGAGCGCGTCGGCAAGCTGATCGAGGATGTGCTGTCGGGCAAGAGCTGGCTGCCGGAAATGATCGAGAAGCGCACCAAGCCGCGGCGCGGCGCCAAGGTCTTCAAAATCCCGCCGCGCGCCGAAATCCGTAACGCGCTGTCGAACCGGTTCTCGGTGATCGAGGTCGAGGGGCTGGATCGGCCGGGCCTGCTCTCCGAGATCACCGGTGCGCTGTCCGACCTGTCGCTCGACATCGCCTCGGCCCACATCACCACTTTTGGCGAAAAGGTCATCGACACCTTCTATGTCACCGACCTGACCGGCCAGAAGATCGACAGCCCGGCGCGCATTACGGCCATCCACAACCGGCTGATCGCGGCACTTGAAGGCATCGCGCCCGAGCGCGGCGGCAAGGCCAAGGCGGCCGCCGAGTGATCGTCACCATCACTTTGTCCCAATCCCACAGGCAGTCTTCACACGCATGAGCCTTGTCAGAAAATTCGCGACGGTCGCTTCCGGCACGCTGATGAGCCGTGCGCTCGGTTTTGGCCGCGAGATGCTGATGGCCGCCGCACTCGGCACCGGGCCGATCGCCGACGCCTTCAACGCCGCCTTCCAGTTTCCCAACACCTTTCGCCGGCTGTTTGCCGAAGGCGCCTTCAACGCCGCCTTCGTGCCGCTGTTTGCCAAGGAGATCGAAACCCACGGCACCGAGGGCGCCAAGCGCTTTTCGGAAGAAGTGTTCGGCGTGCTGTTTACCGCGCTTTTGGCGCTGACCATCGCCATGGAACTGGCGATGCCGCTGATCGTGCGCTATCTGGTGGCGCCCGGCTTTGCCGACACACCGGGAAAATTCGAGACGACCGTCCTGCTGGCGACGATCATGTTTCCCTACCTGATCTGCATGTCGCTCGCGGCCATGATGGCCGGCATGCTGAATTCGCTACGCCGCTATTTCGCGGCTGCCGTCGCGCCCGCTTTCCTCAACATCATCCTGATCAGCGTGCTCGGCTATGCGTGGTACCACGGCATGGATGCGCATGACGTCGGTTTCAGCCTGTCCTGGGGCGTGCTGGCGGCGGGCATCGTGCAACTCGCCATCGTTTGGGCGGCGGTGCGCAATGCCGGCATCGTGCTCGGCTTTCGCCGGCCGAAGCTGACGCCCAATGTCAAGCGGCTGCTGATCCTGGCGCTGCCGGCGGCGATCACCGGCGGCATCACCCAGATCAACCAGCTGATCGGCACGGCGATCGCCTCGGCGCAGGACAGCGCGGTCTCCTCGCTTGCCTATGCGGACCGCGTCTACCAATTGCCGCTCGGCGTCGTCGGCGTTGCCGTCGCCATCGTGCTGTTGCCGGAACTGTCGCGGGCGCTGAAGTCAGGCAATCTGATCGAGGCGGCCAATCTGCAGAACCGCTCGGTCGAGTTCACGCTGTTCCTGACCTTGCCGGCGGCAGCGGCACTCTGGGTCATGTCCGAGCCGATCGTGCGGCTGGTCTATGAGCGCGGCGCGTTTGCCGCCAACCACTCGACGCCTACGGTCGCGGCAATCCTGGCGATCTTTGGCCTCGGCCTGCCGGCCTTCGTGCTGATCAAGGCGTTCACCCCCGGCTATTTCGCCCGCGAGGACACGCGCACGCCGATGATCTTCGCCGCCATCTCGGTGGCGGTGAACGTCACCACGGCACTGACGCTGTTTCCGTCGATGGGCGCGCCCGGCATTGCGGTGGCTTCGGCCGTCGCCGGCTGGGTCAATGCGATGATGCTGCTGGCCGTGCTGATCCGGCGCGGCCATTGGGGCCGCGACGTGCCGCTGCTGAAACGCATTCCGCGGCTGGTGCTGTCGGCGGTGGTGATGGGGGCGGCGCTCTACATTGCCGAGCACTGGTTCGCCGTCAGGCTCGGCCCAGGCTCGCCGCTGGTGATCAAGGCGGTGACGCTGCTGTCGCTGGTCGCAGGCGGGGCGGCGCTCTATTTCCTCACCACCTTCGCCACCGGCGGCGCCGATTTCGGCATGATCCGGCGCAATGCGACGCGAGTATCTGCGAAGGCACCGCCCTCCGCTGCAAAATCCGATCCGGACGAATAGTTCCCGCAGGCTCACGGCGACGGCGGTCTTGATCAGATCGCCGCTCTCGTCCATAAGCGCGCCGTCGAAAGACTTTCGCCGCGCGCGAAACGGCCCTCCACAAGCCAAGGGAACAACAATGACCGCCTTCAAGCCACTCGTCTTCTCAGGCGTCCAGCCGACCGGCAATCTGCATCTGGGCAACTATCTCGGCGCCATCAAGAAATTCGTCGCCCTACAGGACACCTCCGACTGCATCTATTGCGTCGTCGACCTGCATTCGCTGACCGCCCAACTCGTCCATGAAGACCTCGCCGACCAGACGCGGTCGATCACCGCTGCCTTCCTCGCCTCCGGCATCGACGCGAAGAAGCACATCGTCTTCAACCAGTCGCGGGTGATGCAGCACGCCGAACTTGCCTGGATCTTCAACTGCGTGGCGCGCATCGGCTGGATGAACAAGATGACGCAGTTCAAGGACAAGGCCGGCAAGGACCGCGAGAATGCCTCGCTGGGCCTGCTTGCCTATCCCTCGCTGATGGCGGCCGATATCCTGCTCTACCGCGCCACCCATGTGCCGGTGGGCGAAGACCAGAAGCAGCATCTGGAGCTGACCCGCGACATCGCGCAGAAGTTCAACAACGACTTTTCGAGCCGCATCGCCAGCCTTGGCGTCGGCGTCGAGATGCAGGTTCGCGAAGAGACGGTGAACGGCTTCTTCCCGATCACCGAACCGGTGATCGGTGGCCCAGCGGCGCGCATTATGAGCCTGCGCGACGGCTCGAAGAAGATGTCGAAGTCGGATCCGTCGGACCTGTCGCGCATCAATCTGACCGACGATGCCGACACCATCTCGAAGAAAATCCGCAAGGCCAAGACCGACCCGGAAGCCTTGCCGAGCGAGCTCGACGGATTGGAAAGCCGGCCCGAGGCGGAAAACCTGGTCGGCATCTATGCCGGTCTCGCAGAGATGTCGAAGGCGGACGTGCTGAAGGCGTTCGGCGGCCAGCAGTTTTCGGTGTTCAAGCCGGCGCTGGCCGACCTTGCGGTGGAGAAGCTGGCGCCGATCGCCGGCGAGATGCGCCGCATTTCCGACGACCGTGCCTATGTCGACGCGGTGCTCAAGGACGGCGGCGAACGCGCCGGCGTGCTGGCCGAGGCGACGATGAAGACGGTGCGCGACATTATCGGCCTGCTGCAGGGCTGATCTGCATCGACTTGATCTGCACCAACACCCGACTTCGGCCGGCCGCTTGCGGCCAGCCGGTGCGGATGGCAGATTGCGGACCGAAACCATCGAACAGGTAGGACATGGTCTCCAAACGCCTTAGTCGCGAAGCCGGCCATCGCCGCAAGTTCCTGGCGATCATCGACGACACGCCGGAATGCGAGCGCGCCGTCGCCTACGCCTCGAAGCGAGCGCAGAGCACCAGCGGCGTGCTGGTGCTGCTCTATGTGATCGAGCCGGACGACTTCCAGCACTGGCTGGGCGTCGAAAAGATCATGCGCGAGGAGGCCAACGCCACGGCACGTACCGCGCTCGACAGCTACGCCAACAAGGTACGCCAGAAGCTCGGCATGGAGCCGGAACTGGTGGTGCGCGAGGGCAAGCCGACCGAAGAAATCCACAAATTGATCGAGGACGACCAGGACATCGCCATCCTGGTGCTGGCGGCCGGCGCCGGCAAGGAAGGTCCGGGGCCGCTGGTCGGCGCTGTCGCCGGCAAAGGTGCCGCTTTCCCGATCCCGGTGACGGTGGTGCCGCAGAATCTATCCGACGAGGAGATCGACAGCCTCGCCTGAGATGTATTGGTATTCAGGTGAGGCCGGCCTGCGAATGGCGGCTTCCTGCGCTTCCTGCGCTTCCGGTGCTCACGTACTTCAAGTATGCTCCGCTCCGGTTCTCGGAAACCACCATTCTCGACTCAGCCTGATCTGAATCTCAACACACCTCAACGTGGGGTGCAGGCCTGCAAAAACATTCCGCCAGCCAGCCATTTGGGCGACGCGTTTCGCTTGAATGTCCAGCCAATAGAGCCTATTTAGAACTATTCCAAACTATCTGCCCGGCATGGGCACGGAGACGGCCATGTTCATCCAGACCGAATCGACGCCAAACCCGGCAACCCTGAAGTTCCTGCCCGGCAAGGAAGTGCTTCTCGAAGGCACCGCCGATTTTCGCGATGCCGACAGTGCCGCAGTCGCTTCGCCGCTGGCCGGCCGGCTGTTCGAGATCCCCGGCGTCACCGGCGTCTTCTTCGGCTATGATTTCATCACCGTCACCAAGGACGGTCCCGACTGGCAGCATCTGAAGCCGGCGATCCTCGGAGCCATCATGGAGCATTTCATGTCGGGCGCGCCCGTCATGGCCAAGGCCGGCCCCGCCGCCGAAACCAGCCAGACCGGCGAGTTCTACGACAAGGCCGACGAGGAACTGGTCATCACCATCAAGGAACTGCTCGACACCAGGGTGCGCCCGGCGGTCGCCCAGGATGGTGGCGACATCACCTTCCGCGGCTTCGAGAACGGCACCGTGTTCCTGCATATGAAGGGCGCCTGCGCCGGTTGCCCGTCTTCGACGGCGACACTGAAGCACGGCATCCAAAACCTGCTCCGGCATTTTGTCCCGGAAGTGCAGGCCGTCGAGCAGGTCTCCTGATAATTCTGCTCCGCCGGTCGCCTGACGCGGTTTTCTGCGCTTCCGGTGCTCACGTACTTTAGTACGCTCCGCTCCGGTTCTCGAAAACCACGCCATCCGACTCGGCGCAGCGAATTCTCGGCGCCACAACCTATCCAAACGACAACAACAAAAAACCGGGCCGAATTGCCCGGTTTTCTGTTTGGGACGTCCGTTGTTGCCTAGACGGTCCGCGTACGAAGGTAATCTTCTACTTTGACCATGATCTTTCCCGAAAACCGGTTTCCACTTTTCGCTGACGCGGTCCTCCGGTTCGGGATCATGGTCCTACATCACTATGACCTTGGCGCCGACCGAGGCGCGGTCATAGAGGTCGATAATGTCCTGGTTCATCAGCCGGATGCAGCCTGACGACATTGCCTTGCCGATCGAGTTCCACTCCGGGCTGCCATGCAGGCGGTAGCCCATGTCGCCGCCCTTGTTGAACAGGTACATGGCGCGGGCGCCGAGCGGGTTCTTCAGGCCGGGCTCCATGCCGTCGGCAAACTTGGCCAGTTCCGGCTGGCGCTGGATCATCTGCTTGGGCGGCGTCCAGGTCGGCCATTCGCGCTTCAGTGCGATATGGGCGGTGCCGTGCCACTCAAAGCCTTCGCGGCCGACGCCGATGCCATAGCGTATCGCCCGGCCGTCGCCCTCGACGAAGTACAGGAACTTGTTCTGCGTATCGACGATGATGGTGCCCGGCTTTTCCGAGGTGTCGTAGTTGACCTCCTGCCGGTGATACTTCAGCGGCACCTTTTCGATCGGAATGCGCGGCAATTGATAGCCGGCATCGGTGACCGCGCCGTAGTTGTTGGTGAACAGTTGCGCACCGATGGTGCTGCAACCCGAGATCGCGGTCGACAACGCAAGAGCGGCAACGATTGCAAGTGACTTCATGCGCATGAAAATGTCCGATGCCCGACCCTGATGTAGCGGCACGAGTCGGCCGCTTTTGTCAGGAGCATTCATGCTGGCATTTGCTTTGCTTGCCAAGCGCGCGATGCCTATATGCGAGAGCTTACGCGCCGGTAAGCTCACAACTATGGCATTTTGGCAACAGGCCTCACAGGATTGTGAAGGAAATTCAATGGGTGGTCCCGCCAGACACCTGAGAATCGAGGAACCACTATGAATGTCGGTGATGCCGCCCAGCGTTCCGGCCTGCCGGCCAAGACCATCCGCTACTATGAGGAAATCGGCCTGATCGCGCCGGCGCGTGCCGGCAATGGCTACCGCGAGTATTCAGGCGACGACATCCACCGACTGGCCTTTTTGCGCCGTGCCCGCAATCTCGGCTTTTCAATCGATGATTGCCGCCAGCTGATGGCGCTGTACCAGGATCGCAGCCGCGCCAGCCACGACGTGCGCGAAATCGCCGCCGCCCATGTCAGCGCCATCGAAGAGAAGGTGCGCGAGCTGCAGTCGATGCGCTCGACTTTGCAAACGCTGATCCACGCCTGCCACGGCGACGACAGGCCGGACTGTCCGATCTTGGATGATATGGCGGGGGCGGTGTTGCTCAACGATAAAGGCGCATCGGCGTCGGCATAAGGACCGCCTCGACGCGGCTTGGCACCGCCGATTGGCTTAATTGCGTAATTGCTAATATGCCTATAGTTTAATCAATGCGGGGGGTGGCCCAACCCCAACCCGCGGTGGCCGGTGCGGCCTCCGCACCCCCGAGGTACCCGCACCGGCCATTACCCTAAGGCGGGCAGGTGGAGTAGGCTGGCAAACCCAACGCCTTCGCCAGAGCAGAGTCGTGGGCGAACCGCCGCATGAAGCCTTTTAGCGCGCGCTAACCATATATGATAATTGACTAAAATGCGGAACGTCCAATGGACATTCGCGGAACCAAAGCGGTAACGTCAGACCTTTGCGGTTAGAGCGCAAGACTTTAGTCCCCTGCCGTCTTCTGGTGAAAACGGAAGTTGATCGGCACGACATGGGGCCGCTCCCGGATCAATACCAGACTGAACCCAGCCGAATAAGGTGCGATCACGGAAGGTCGAACCGGTCTGTCAAACATATGATCGCCCCTACAGAGGACGCGGAACGGCTGCACAAGAGCATTGTGGGGCCGCCGCTATCACCAAGTTGCGATCACTTCCGAGCGCTTCAGGCGGCTCATGAGGCCATGCTGAAGGCGGTTCGGGATATCACAGGCAAGGATGCGCCGTTCATTCGGTGGAATGGTACAGGGCCGGTACAGCGACCCAGCGATAGCTAATATAGGTACGAACGGTTGATGGACGTTTCACGAACGAAAGGCCGCCAGCCTGGCTTGAATGTGCCATCGTGCTGCGCGATGGTCGGACGCTCATGATGTGAGTATCCGATGAAGCGTAGGAACAAGGCGCGGCCTTTCGTGCCTACTGAAATCCATGTCGGCACGGTAACGGACGAGATGGGTGTGATTGGCGTTCTCTCAATTTACACAACTGAGGGTCTTGTCGACATCGCGCTGGACCTTCAATCCGCCGATGCCATCGTGGACGCCATCAACACAATACGGTCAAGGCTGGATTCGGAAGGCGGCGGAATCTAACTGCGGCTGCGAGCGCCTAAAAAGAAGCCCGGTCAAGCGCCGGGCGAATACGGAGGTCTTGGGAACCACGCCGAATCCCATCGTTCGGCGTTAGACTAGCTTCGCTCATTCTCATGACGACTGGATGAAACCCCGGATGCAGGGTCTGGGGTCTGTCAAATATACAATCGCCCCTATAGAGGCGATTATGTACTTCGCGAACACAAGCCATAGAGCGTCCCAGCGCTAGACCTTGTGGGTTAGCATTGCTGCGAACTCATCCGGGTTTCTCGGCGTGATCGCTAGGAACCTGGGCCACCACCGCTTTTCGACTAAGACCACCTTCCGAGGCCAACGATTGATGATGCTGATGGGTATTCCAAGGATGCGAGCCTAGATTCAAGATAGCGGCGAAATTGAAACGACCTTCAATGACGTGAGCGGCGACGATGTTCGTCGCTTTTAGCCGATAGATTGGCAGAAACCGAAAGAGTCGAATCTCAAAGCATTCGGGCGTCGCATAGAACTCCCAGAGCAGACCCCACATTTCTCATGTCCGCCACTTGGCTACCGCATCAGGCGCCTTCGGTGCGGCCCCCTTAGATTTCCTGCCGCGCTTCTGTTGCGCCGGCACGCCTATAGGTGCCATGCTCTTCAACGGAGCGGGGGGCGTATTCACGGCTGACTTAAGCGGTCGCCGAAAGCGGTCTTCTGCTTCGTTGTCGCCGTAGCGATCCTGATCCAGGTCGCCGTTTTTGGTTTTAACCATGTCGGACAATAGCACCGAATCCCAAGAACGTGACTTTTTCGCTTCTCTCGGCCGCCTTGTTGTCGAGTACAACGGAGCCGAAAACGCGCTCCGAAACCTACTCGCATCAACCGTCACCGCCAAGCCGGCTGACGTTGAAGAAATCGCGCTATCCCACATATTGACCGCCGAACTAGGGAACATGGCGCTTACGCAGGCTTTGCGATCTTATGCGACCGATGTTGGACCACAGGAAATGGAGCAGCCCCTCAAAGATGCCGCAACGTATCTAGATACGATCCGAGAATATAGAAACTTCTACGTACACGCCATTACACAGGTGTTGACCTTTTCCGACACAGGCACATTCGGACAGCTGTATGGCCTCTCTGCAAAGGGATCTATTCGCGAACATAGGACTTCGATAACCAAGGACGATATTTACCGAACTGCGCACCACTGCACCGTAGCTAAGCAGTTCTTCCGTGATTTGACGTTCCGCCTTGAGTATTTGCGCGGCAGTCGAGAATACACATACGTGCCACCACTTCCTCACACACCGCCTGCGCCAAGTAGGTTATCGAAACCTGCCCTGCACTGGCGAGAATATTTTCCACGGCCTCCATCATCTCAGGGGTAACGCGGCAATCGTATTTGTCGGGATCGGGCGCGCCACAGGAGATCGCTATGGCTAGGACCAAACTTTCCAAACAGCTTTCACAGACTGAAATCGAGCACTTTCTGGTGGCGACAACGGGCGGCAACCCAAAGAGATGCCGCCCGCCATTTCCCTACGGCTGGGTAGCGCCCAAAGCGGCGGCTACTAGCTCAGAGCAGTAGTAGGTGAATTGCCAGAAGTTCGATGATCAGCAAAACGGCGCACACCGCGCCCCCAAGGGCATAGCCTCGCCAATACTGGCGGATATCCCGATCGGTTTGGAATGCTTCTATCCAGTGCCCGTCAGGGGCGACGCTAAGGCAAATGGGGATCGGCATCGTGGCTGGCACGATTGTATCAGGCGCTAAAGCAGCTCGGCCCGACATGCACGCGACCCCTCTCGACCGCGAAGAAGTCTGCATATTAGTCCTCGCTAACCAATAGCGAAAGCCCTGATCGAAAAGGTGCCGGCCTGTCACAGGCAGGAATGAATTTATTCGTTGGGTTTGTCAAAGATACAATCGCCCCTACAGAAGGGGTTCAAACCGTGAACAAACTCTGTCATGGTGCCGGCCATGCCGATCATTTCCCCGATTCCGCTCAACCCTCTGATCGACGGCCGCCAATCGGAACGCGCCATGCTGGTGCGGCGCGGCGTGCAGCGGCTGCTGATGCAAATGGGCATGCATGTGCTGCCGGAACTGTCGCTGGCCACCGGCCGCCGCGCCGACCTCGTGGCGTTGACCCGGCAGGGCGACATCTGGATCATCGAGATCAAATCCTCGATCGAGGATTTCAGGGTTGATCGCAAATGGCCAGATTACCGGCAGCACTCCGACCGCTTCTTCTTCGCCACCCATCCAGGCGTGCCCGCGGAGATTTTTCCCGAGGAATGCGGGTTTGTCCTCTCCGACGGCTACGGCGCCGAGATCATGCGCGATGCGCCGGAGCACCGCATGGCGGCGGCAACGCGCAAGGCACTGATGCTGCGGATCGCGCGCGCTGGCGCCTCGCGGCTGCTGGCGGCAGAGCTCGCCGGCGTCTCGGTGCCGGCGCTGGAGGGTGAGAGCGAATAGGGTCCGCCGCAAATGTGCGTCGCGCCGATGCGCGCCGCCCGTCGATCTCGCCCGATCGCGGTTTTGCGCTGGCGATGCCGATAATTGCGAAGATTTTTTATCCCGTACCGATGATTTCCGGTCGCCTGCGCTGTCCTGATCAATAGGCGCTGGATGGTCCAGTGACCGGAAAGCGAGGTGATCCATGCGATCGTTACAAGGTCAAAATGTCGTTGTCGTCGGAGGCAGCCGGGGTGTCGGCCGCTCAATCGTGGAGGCAGCACTCGGCGAGGGTGCGACAGTTCTTGCCGTTGCCCGTGGCGCAGCGGCCCTGAAAGAACTCTCCTGGGAAAGACCCGGCGTGAAGACTCTAGCGGTCGACGCGACGGTGGAGACCGCACCCGAAGCGGTTTTCGAGGCGCTTGCGCCGGACGTGCTGGTGATCTGCGCAGGCGCCCTTGCCCCTTCCGCGCCTTTGCCGGAACAAAGCTGGGAGGTCTTCTCCGCAAACTGGGAAACGGACGTCAAGGCAGCGTTCCTGTTTTGCAAAGCCGCGCTGAAAGATCCGCTCAAGCCGGGGACCCGGGTAGTGCTGATCTCCAGTGGCGCGGCCTTGAGCGGCGGACCACCATTCGCCGGCGGCTATGCCGGTGCAAAACGCATGCAGATGTTCCTGGCCGGTCACTGCCAAAAGGAATCGGATCGGCTTGGCCTAGGCCTGCGCTTCATGGCGCTCGCACCGGCTCGCATCATGCCAGGGACCGGCGTAGGCGATGCCGGGCTCGATGGCTTTGCGGCCTATCTGGGCATCCAGCCTGCGGAAATCCTCGCGAGCATGACTGACCTGCAGACGCCAGCCGATGTGGGCCGTGCGGTGGTCGCGCTCGCCACCGGGAAACCGGAAGGCAGCTCCTTCACGGTCAGCGGCAGCGGACTTGCGGCGGCGGCCTGAGGCGCTCAGGATGCGAGGCGATTTCAGCACCGAAGGCTGCCTATGACAGATGCTCCTGGCCCTGTTGAGCCACTGGGCCGGCCGATCCTCGATCGGCCGGCCTTCGAGCGTCTCACGGCTGCCCACCGCCGTGAACTCAAGCTGCATTGCTACCGGATGATGGGCTCGCTGCACGAGGCGGACGACCTTGTCCAGGATACGTTTCTGCGGGCCTGGCGCGGGCGGTCGCAATTCGACGCGCGCGGCTCGCTGCGCGGCTGGCTCTACACGATCGCCACCAACAGCTGCCTCAACGCGCTCAAGGCGAGGTCGACGGCGCATCGCCTTCTCCAGCAGCCCGAACGGCCGCCCTCCGATGGACGCGCCACCGGCGGGCAGGCAGCCGAACTCACCTGGCTGGAGCCCTACCCGGACGCCGAGTTCCCAGACGTCGCTGACGGCGAGCCCGGTCCGGACGCGCGCTATGAAACGCGCGAGGCCGTGCGACTGGCCTTCGTCGCCGCGATCCAGCTTCTGCCGCCAAGGCAGCGGGCCGCCCTTTTGCTGTGCGACGTGCTGGGATGGTCGGCGCTCGAGACGGCGCAATTGCTGGGCGGCTCGACCGCCTCGATCAACAGCGCCTTGCAGCGAGCCCGCGCAACGCTGGCGGCGCAATATCCGAGTGGACGTCCCATGGAAAAATCGCCGCCTAACGCACAAGAGAGCCAACTGCTCGAACGCTACATGCGGGCCTGGCAGGACGCCAGTCTCGACGGCTTGGTCGAACTGCTGCGCGAGGATGCCACCTATCACATGCCGCCTTGGCGGGACTGGTACCAGGGACGCGAGGCGATCCGTGGTTTCTTCGCGACCGTCTGGGGCAATTTCGCCGGCTATCATGCGGTCGCCACCGGCGCCAATGGCCAGCCCGCATTTGCGGTCTACGCGCGCCGCCACCAGGATCACGTGTGGCGAGCCCAGTCCCTGCATGTCATCGAGCCTGCCGATGACAGGATCGCCTTGCTGACGGTCTATGTCGGTCCGCTCGGCCAGGACTTGTTTACGGCCTTCGGCCTCCCGCTTGTCTGGCCTAATCCTCGTCAGTAGCCTCGCTTGCGGCCGGCGCCATCAGCAGCACGGCGGCGCCAAGCAGCGCGGCGATGAAGGAACCGGCGAGGATGCCGACCTTGACCGCATCCTGCAGCGCCACGTCATTGGCGAAGGCGAGCAGGCCGATGAACAGGCTCATGGTGAAGCCGATGCCGCAGAGCAGCGAAATGCCAATCATGTGCAGCCAGCCGGCATTGACCGGCAGGTCGGCAAAGCCAAGCCGGATGGCAAGTGCCGAGGAGCCGAAGACGCCGACCAGCTTGCCGGCGACGAGGCCGGCGGCGACGCCCAGCGTCAGCGGCTCGACCAGGGCGGCAGCGCTTAAGCCCGCGAGCGAAACACCGGCATTGGCAAAGCCGAAGATCGGGATGACGAAGAAGGGCACCAGTCTGTGCAGACCATGTTCGAGCCGATGCAGCGGCGAATGGTCGAGATCATGGCCGCTGCCGGGGGAGACTTTTAGCGGGATGGTCAGCGCCAGCGCCACGCCGGCGAGTGTGGCGTGCACCCCCGATTTCAGCACCAACACCCACAGGATGATGCCAAGAACGATATAGGGCATCAGGGTGAGCACACGCATGCGGTTGAGCACGACGAGCACGGCGATCACCGCGAAGGCAGCGCCGAGATAGGCGAGCGACAGGCCGTTGGTGTAGAAGATGGCGATGATGATGACGGCGCCGAGATCGTCGATGATGGCGAGCGCGGTGAGAAAGATTTTCAGCGATGCCGGTACGCGACTGCCGAGCAGCGACAGCACGCCGAGCGCAAAGGCGATGTCGGTGGCGGTCGGGATCGCCCAGCCGGAGAGTGCTGCCGTATTGTTTCGATTGATGGCCACATAGACCAGCGCCGGCACCAGCATGCCGCCGGCCGCGGCAATGCCGGGCAGCGCGCGGCGCGGCCAGGTCGAGAGCTGGCCGTCGAGCATCTCGCGTTTGATCTCGAGGCCGACCAGCAGGAAGAACACCGCCATCAGGCCGTCATTGATCCAGTGCGAGACGCTGAGCGGGCCGAGATAGGCGTGGAGGGCAGCGAAATAGGTTTGGGACAGCGGCGAGTTGGCGACGATCAGGGCCAGCGCCGCCGCCACCATCAGGATGATGCCGCCCGCCGCCTCGCTATCGAGGAATTCGCGAAGGATGGATTTTGGCCGCTCGTCCCGCATGTGTTCTCCGTTGCCAGATTCTCGGCCAGCATTGTTGGCGATGATGCGCAAAGCTCGGCGGCTGGGCAAGCGTCACTCTCTCCAAGCGTTGGCGCTGCCCCTCACCTGCCTGCCGGCATCCTCTCCCCGTATAGTGACGGGGAGAGGGGCGCTGTCATCTATGATTTCGCCAATCACTAAGGTTGCAAGAAAAGCGCGAACGCCGCGGCCAGCCCTTTCTCCCCGTCACTATACGGGGAGAAATGCCCGGCAGGGCAATGAGGGGCGGCGCTGACGTTCGGCGATTGGTCGGCGCCGCTGTCGGTGAACCTAACGCGGTGCGCGCTTGGCCAGTATGCGCTGCAGCGTGCGGCGATGCATGTTGAGCCTGCGCGCTGTCTCCGAGACGTTGCGGTCGCACATTTCGTAGACGCGCTGGATGTGTTCCCAGCGCACGCGGTCGGCCGACATCGGATTTTCGGGCGGTGCGGCGCGTTCGCCGGCGGTGCGGGTCAGCGCTGCAAAAATGTCGTCGGCATCGGCCGGCTTCGACAGATAGTCGATGGCGCCAAGCTTCACCGCCGTTACCGCGGTGGCGATGTTGCCATAGCCGGTGAGGATGATGGCACGGGCGTCGTCGCGCTTCTCGCGAATGGCGGCGACGACATCGAGGCCGTTGCCGTCGCCGAGCCGCATGTCGACCACCGCATAGGCCGGCGGATTGGCGCGCGCCTTGGCCACCGCCTCCTCGACGCTCTCGGCGGTCTCGACCACGAAACCCCTGGTTTCCATGGCGCGGGCAAGGCGCGTGAGGAATGGCTTGTCGTCGTCGACGATCAGCAGCGAGGTGTCCTCGCCCTCGACCATTGCACCAATTATCTCGTCGCCTGTCATCGTCTTTGAAAATCCTGCTGCCTTAATTTTACGCAGATATCGTTCCGGAGCGCCATTGTCCAATTTATGCAGTGTCAAACATGCTGGCCGAGGCCGATTCAGGATTGAGGAAGACGCTGCGCGGCCACGCTATATGCACGACGGCGCCCTCGCCCAGCCCGCTCGAATTGCGAAAATCGAGCGTCGCGCCCGAGCGTTCGAGCAAGGTCTTGGCGATGAAAAGCCCGAGGCCGAGGCCGCCGCCGGCCTCGGTGCCGTGGCGGGTCGACATATAGGGCTCGCCGATGCGGTCGATGATTTCGGGCGGAAAACCCGGCCCGTCGTCGATGATAGAGAAGGTAACGGCAGCCTCGTCCCAATCCCAGCGCACGGTGACGGTCTTGCGGGCGAAATCGACAGCGTTCTCGACCAGATTGCCGAGGCCGTAGATGACGCCGGGATTGCGCCGCCCGACCGGTTCTGGGCCGGTGCGCTCGCCCGGCCGCAGTTTGATCGAGATGCCGAAATCGCGGTGCGGGGCGGTCACCTCCTCAACCAGCGAGGTCAGCGGCAGACGGGAGAGATGCGCCTCGCCCTCGGATGACAGGCTGGTCAGGCGCTTGAGGATTTCGCGGCAGCGCTCGCTCTGCGAGCGCAGCAGCGTCACGTCCTCGCGGTATTTCGGGTCATTGCCAAGCGCCTTTTCCATCTCCTTGGCGACCAGCGTGATGGTGGCGAGCGGCGTGCCCAGCTCGTGCGCGGCGGCGGCGGCCAGACCGTCCAGCGCCGACAGATGCTGCTCGCGCTGCAATACCAGCTCGGTGGCAGCGAGCGCGTTGGCCAGCAAGCGTGCTTCCTCGGCGACGCGGAAGGCGTAGATCGCAGTGAAGGCGATCGAGGAGAACACCGCCATCCAGATGCCGGCGACATAGACGAACGGCATCGCCAGCGGCGTGTCCTCGTGCCAGGGCAGCGGCGAATGGAAGAAAACCAGCAGGCTCGCCGCCGCGATCACCAGCGCGCCGAGGACAGCGGTAAGACGCAGCGGCAGCGATGCCGCCGAGATGACGACAGGCACGGTCAGCAGCACAGAAAACGGATTGGTGAGACCGCCGGTCATGTAGAGCAGGCCGGCAAGCTGCAGGCTGTCGAAGGTCAAGATGCCGAACGCCGAGAGCGGGGTCAGCCGATGCGCCGCCGGGTAGCGGAAGGTGAGCAACAAGTTCATCCAGGCCGAACAAGCAATCAGCGCAAAGCAGATGCTGACCGGCAGCGGGAATTTCAAGCCGTAGGCGACCACAAGCACCGCCAGGCTCTGACCGACGATGGCCAGCCAGCGCAGCCGGATCAGCGTGTTGAGGCGCAGCCGCTGGCTTTGCTGGAAGTCGGGTGTGCGCAGGATCTTGATCATAGCCAAGGATTATAGCCGCTGGATGGCAAGCGCTAGTAGCGCTGTGCCGGGGAATTATGGTTGGGACCGTTGATGGGATTGGCCTAAGTCTCGCGATTTCGTCATCCTATGGCGAAGCAAGGAGCGCAGCGACGCAGCGCAGACCATAGGATCCATGCCGTGAGGTTGGAGCGTTGCAGCTGTGCAGAATTCTGCTCCGCTGCACCTTACGGCGAAGGTCGCGGCATGGATCCTCGGGTCTGCGCTGCGTCGCTACGCTCCTTGCTCCGCCCGTGGATGACGAAGTGACGGGTGTATTACGCCAATCACCATGTGTACCGTCCGCTCCATAAACAAGCAGAAATTAGGTGCCTCTTGGCTTCGCTCTTGCAGTCGCCGCGGCAAGCAGCGGATTTTCCGGCCAGACATGCCTGGGGTAGCGGCCGCGCATGTCGGCTCGCACATCGACCCAGGAGCCGCGCCAGAAGCCGGGCAGGTCGCGCGTGGTCTGGATCGGCCGGTGCGCCGGCGACAGCAGTTCGAGTGTCATCGGCACGGTGCCGTTGGCGATCGCGGGATGCCGGTCGAGGCCGAACAGCTCCTGGACGCGGACCGCCAGTACCGGCCATTCACCGTCATAGCGGATCGGCACATGGCTGCCCGACGGGGCATCGAAATGGGTCGGCGCCAGTACCTCGATCTTGCGCTGCAAGTCGTGCGGCACCAGGGCCATGAGGCCCGACGAAAGCGCACCCGAATTGATCGCCGAGAACGACGCCGCGCCCGAGAGAAACGGCAGCAGCCAGTCGTCGAGACGTTCGAGAAGTGCAGCATCTGAAACATCGGGCCAGGGCGCGCCGAGGCCGCGATGCAGCCAGCCGAGCCGCTGGCGCAGCGTCTCGGCGTCCTTGCCCCACTCCAGCAGCGACAGCCCATGTTGGCGCAAGGCGTCGAGGATGGCGCGATCGGCATCGGCGCCGTTAGGCGCCGGCAGCATGCGTTCGGACAGCGTGATGGCGCCGAGACGAACGGTTTCGCGCACACGCACCGCGCGCCTGTCGCGGTCGAAACTCGCTTCGCGGCGGGTCTCGATTTTTTCCGCGAGCGCGGCGCGAATGTCGGCTTCGTCAACCGTCACCGCGGCGGTGATGCGGGCGTTCTGCGCCTTGCCCTGCAGGTCGGCGACGACAAGCCAGGTCTCGCCGGCCAGCGGATCGGCGGCGTCGAGCATGGCGCCAGAGCCGTTGGCCAGCACGAAACGGCCGCGCTCGCCGCGCGCCTTGGCGACGCGATCCGGCCAGGCATGGATCAGGAGGGAGCCGGCGGACGCCGGCTCATTGTCTTTGCCGCCACCAGCCTGTTTGGCCAGCCGTTCGGCAAGCTGGCGCGCAGCGGCAGCGCGTGGCGATCTGTCGGAGCGAAACCGCATCAGCCGGCGTTCGAGGTCGGCGCCGTCGCCACCCAGTCCGCGCTCGGTGAGCAGCATGGCGAGCATGGCCGCCTCGAAGGCATGGCCGGCCTTTGCCGCTTCGGCGACCATATGCGCCAGCCGCACCGGCAGCGCCAGTCTGCGCATCGCAGCGCCTTGCTCGGTCAGGCGTCCTGCCCCGTCGACGGCGCCGAGCGCACGAAGCAGCGCGACTGCCTCATTGAGTGCCGGGACCGGCGGTGGATCGAGGAAGGACAGGCTGGCCGGATCGGCGACGCCAAAAGCGGCGCAATCAAGCACCAGCCCGGAGAGGTCGGCCTCGAGGATTTCCGGCGGCGTGAAGGCGGGAAGTGCCGCCGTCTGCTCGGCTCGCCAGAGCCGCACGGCAACGCCCGGCTGCGTGCGCCCGGCCCGGCCGGCGCGCTGGTCGGCGGAAGCTCTGCTGACACGCACCGTCTCCAGCCGCGTCAGGCCGCTGGCCGGCTCGTAGCGCGGCAGCCGCGACAGGCCGGAATCGATGACGACGCGCACACCATCGATGGTGATCGAGGTCTCGGCGATCGACGTCGCCAGCACCACCTTGCGGCGGCCCGCTTGCGCCGGTTTGATCGCGGCGTCCTGCGCCTTGCCATCGAGCATGCCGTAGAGCGGCACGATGTCGGTATCGGCACCGATGCGGCCCAGCAAGCGCTCGGCGGTGCGCTCGATCTCGCGTTGGCCGGGCAGGAAGGCGAGCACGCTGCCGCTCTCGTCAGCCAGCGCCGAACGGATCGCCTTGGCCATGGCATCTTCGATGGCAATGCCCGCAGGCCGTTCGTCGTAGCGGATGTCGACCGGAAAGGCGCGGCCCTCGCTCTCGATCACCGGTGCGCCGGAAAGCAGTTTCGCGACACGCGCTCCATCGAGCGTCGCCGACATGACCAGCAGCCTGAGATCCGGTCGCAGCGCGCCTTGCACGTCGAGCGCCAGCGCCAGACCGAAATCGCCATCGAGCGAGCGCTCGTGGAACTCGTCGAAGAACACCGCCGAGACGCCGGGCAGTTCGGGATCGTCGAGGATCATCCGCGCCAGCACGCCTTCGGTGACGACGAGGATTTTCGTCCGCGCCGAGGTGCGGTTTTCCATACGCATGGCATAACCGACCGTGTCGCCCGGCTCCTCGCCGAGCAATTCGGCCATACGGCGGGCGGCGGCGCGGGCGGCGAGCCGGCGCGGCTCGAGCAGGATGATTTTTCCGGTGCCGAGCCAGGGTGCGTTAAGCAGCGCCAGCGGCACCAGCGTCGTCTTGCCAGCACCCGGCGGCGCCACCAGCACGGCGCTGTTGCCACGACCGAGCGCATGGCTCAGCGCCGGCAGGACGGCGGAAACCGGAAGCTCCGGCAGAGGTTTTCTGGTCATCGTCCCACGGACGTGTTCATCCAATCGCACATAAGCAGCGTCCGCATATCAGCGGCAATGGCTGCCGTGCAACCGATCGAGCTGGCTGGATCAAAGCCGGGTCCGCGAAAACGGGTTCCAGCGCACCGTGCCCAGCCTCGCCTCCTCGCGCACCATGGTCAGCAGGCCGGAGCCGCCGACGATGGCGAGACCGACCAGCGACAGGACATCGGGATACTCTTGGAAGAACAGTGCGCCGAGGATCACCGCCCAGACGATCTGCGAATAATGCGTCGGCGCAATCCGGTTGGCGGGCGCGTATTTCGCCGCCAGCAATTGCAGCAACAGACCACCGGCGGCAAAGCCGCCGGCAAGCACCAGCCAGGCCAGTTGCCTCGCGTCCGGAAGCGAAAAAGACGTCGCCGCAGCACCAATGCCGTTGAACAACAGCCCATAGCCGACCAGCACGCCGAGCATGGTCGTGCGCTTTTCCTGGGCGGCCAGCGAACGCATCAGGATGATGCTGGCTGCGGCGAGGAAGGCGATACAGAAGGCGGCGAGATGGCCGAGATGCAGTTCGCGAAAGCCCGGGCGAACGACCAGCATGACCCCAACAAAGCCGGCAAACACAGCGAACCATCGCCACGGGCCAACCTGCTCCTTGAGAACCAGCGTGGCCAGGATGGTGACGAACAGCGGCGCCAGAAAGACCAGCGCATAGACTTCGGCCAGCGGGATGGTGGTGAAGGCATAGACGCTGAGCACGCCTGACGCGATGCCCGCCCAGGCACGAGCCTGCACCGCCCAGGGCCGCCTGGTGCGCCAGAAATCGCGCCAGCGTTCGCCGTCTGGCCGGGTGAAGAGAAGGAAGAAGCCGGCAAACAGCGTCGAGAAGAGCCCGATCTCGAACACTGTGAGCTGCCCGCCCAGGCTTTTGACAACGGCATCGCAGCACGAATAGCTTGCATAGGCGATGAGGGCGAGCAGGATTCCGTTCGTCACGTTTTTCCATTTCCAGGGAGAGTGAAGTGAAGGTACTGGCGCTCGGTGCGCATCCTGACGACATCGAGATTTTCATGTTCGGTACGATGGCCGCCTATGCCACGCAAGGCGCAGAACTGATTTTCGCCATAGCCACGGATGGCGCCAAGGGCGGCAAAGGTGATCCCGGCTCTCTGGCCCGTGCGCGCCGTGAGGAGGCGACTGCGGCCGCCGCCTTGCTTGGCGTGACGCCGCTCTTTCTCGACTTTCCGGATGGCGAACTGGTTGCCGATTCGGCATTGATCGGCGCTCTCAAGACGCTGATTGGCGAGGTGCAGCCAGACCTGGCGATCACCCACGCGCCAAATGACTATCATGGCGACCATCGCGCGCTGTCGGATGGCGTGCGCATCGCGACGTCATTCGCGGTGCCGGTGCTGCATGCCGACACGCTTGGCGGCACCGGTTTTTCGCCGACACACTATGTCGATGTCTCCGCGCATTTCGATCTCAAGGCAAAGGCGATCCGGGCGCACCAGTCGCAGGATCCCGAGCGCTTTGTCGACGCGGCGCGCACGCAGAACGCTTTTCGCGCCGGCCAGTGCAATGGCGCGGCCGGCTCTTTTGCGGAGGCTTTTCGCTTCGAGCCGGTGTTCCCCTTCGCCGATATCCGCGCCTTGTTGCCGCCGGCGCCGCCGATCCGGACGGTGATGGTCAGCACCAAAACGATCACGTGATCGGTTCGCAAGCGAGCCGACACATCTGACTGCGCTGCCGTCCTCACCGAGCCTCGCCTTGTAAATCAAAGGCTTTTTCCGGCCAGCAACCGGCCTCGCCGTAACATGCTGCGGTGCAGCGACGAATTCGCTTGCGTTGTTTAGTAAAAATTGCATCACTAAACAAATTACTAAACATCTGCCGCGCCGCTGCGTCGCCATGTTTAGGCCCCGGAGGAGAGGGGTTGAAGGCTCTTGAAACCGTCATCCGGACGCGTTTCGCAAATGGGAGGAAGGCATGAAATCGACTTTGAAACTGGCGTTGGGACTGGCCTCGGCGATGTCTGCCTCGGCGGGCTTTTCGAACGCCGCGCATGCAGAAGATCTGACGCTTTGCTGGGCCGCCTGGGATCCGGCAAACGCTCTTGTGGAACTGTCCAAGGACTTTACCAAGGAAACCGGCATCGGCATGAAGTTCGAGTTCGTGCCGTGGACCAACTATGCCGACCGCTTCCTCAACGAACTGAATTCGCACGGCAAATTGTGCGACCTGATCATCGGCGACAGCCAGTGGATCGGCGGCTCGGCCGAGAACGGCCACTACGTCAAGCTGAACGACTTCTTCGACAAGGAAAAGATCAGCATGGACGACTTCGTGCCGGCCACCGTCGTCGGCTATTCGGAATGGCCGAAGAACACGCCGAACTACTGGGCGCTGCCGGCCATGGGCGACGTCGTCGGCTGGACCTATCGCAAGGACTGGTTCTCCAAGCCGGAACTGCAGAAGGAATTCAAGGAAAAGTACGGCTGGGATCTCGGCCCACCGACGACCTTCGACCAGCTCAAGCAGATCGCCGAATTCTTCCAGAAGCGCGAGATCGACGGCAAGACAGTCTATGGCGCCTCGATCTATACCGAGCGCGGCTCCGAAGGCATCACCATGGGCGCCATGGACGTGCTCTACAGCTTCGGCTTCAAATACGAGAACCCCGACAAGCCCTACGAGATGGAAGGCTTCGTCAACTCCGACAAATCGGTCAAGGGGCTGGAGTTCTACAAGGCGCTGTATGATTGCTGCACCCCTCCGGGCGCATCGAACAGCTACATGGGTGAAGGCGTCGATGCCTTCAAATCCGGCCAGGTGGCGATGCACATGAACTTCGCCTTCACGTGGCCGGGCCTGCAGAAGGACGAGAATGTCGGCGGCGACAAGATCGGCTATTTCGTCAATCCCAAGGGTCCCGATGGCGACCAGTTCGCCCAACTCGGCGGCCAGGGCATCTCGGTGGTGTCCTATTCCGACAAGCAGGAATCGGCGCTGAAATACATCAAGTGGTTCGCCAACAAGGACGTACAGGCCAAGTGGTGGTCGCTCGGTGGCTATTCCTGCCTCAACGCGGTGGTCAAGGATCCCGGCTTCCCGGCCAGCCAGCCCTACGCGCAGACCTTCCTCGACTCGATGGCCATCGTGAAGGACTTCTGGGCCGAGCCGAGCTACGCGCCGCTGCTGCAGGCGTCGCAGAAGCGCTTCCACGACTATGTCGTCGCCGGCCAGGGTTCGGCCAAGGATGCGCTGGACGGCCTGGTCAAGGACTGGACGCAGGTCTTCCAGGACGACGGCAAGATGTAAGGCTCCTCCCGAGCCCGACCGGAGCGTCCCGTGCCACCCTTGGCACGGGACGCAGTTCAGATAAATTCCATTGTCGAGACTTGACGTGACCGAAGCAGGACTCACCATGCTTAATCGGACTGCGGACAGCGTTGCCCGGGCGACCCCGGAGCCGTTGGCGCGCAAGGTCCGCGGCATCAGCGACAAGGGCCTCGCCTGGCTGTTCATCTCGCCGACGATGCTTTTGCTTCTGGCCATCAACATCTTCCCGCTGTTCTGGGCGATCTATCTGTCCTTCACCAACTACCGCGCCAATCGGCCCAACGAGGTGGTGAAGAACCTTGGCTTTGCCAACTACCAGCGCATCCTTGGCGACAAGGACATCTGGATCGCCATGCAGACGACGGCCCATTTCGTGTTCTGGACCATCCTGCTGCAGACGGTGATCGGCTTCACGCTGGCCTGGCTGATCGACCGCAAGTTCCGCGGCCACGCCTTCTGGACGACCATCATCCTGGTGCCGATGATGCTGTCACCGGCGGTGGTCGGCAATTTCTGGCGCTTCCTTTACGAGCCGCAGATCGGCCTGTTCGCCTATGCCGTGTCTTTTGTATCAGGCATTCCGCCGACAGAGATCAGCATGCTCTCCAACGTGTCGCTGGCGCCATGGTCGATCGTCATCGTCGACACCTGGATGTGGACGCCCTACGTGATGCTGATCTGCCTCGCCGGCTTACGCTCCATCCCCGAATACATCTATGAGGCAGCCGAGGTCGACCGCGCCTCCAACTGGCGGCAGTTCTGGTCGATCACGCTGCCGATGGCGCTGCCCTTCATCATGCTGGCGGTGCTGTTTCGCGGCATCGAGAATTTCAAGATGTTCGACATGGTCAATCTGCTCACCGGCGGCGGACCGGGCTCGACCACCGAGGTCGCCTCGATCACACTGAAGCGGCAAGCCTTCGAAAGCTGGCGCACCGGCTATTCCTCGGCCTTCGCCATCATCCTGTTCGTCGCGGTGTTCGGCCTTGCCAACATCTACGTCAAGGCGCTCAACAAGGTGAAGCAGAGATGAGCCTGACATCAGCCCATTCGGTCGTCGCGCCGTCGGCAAATTCGAAGCGGATCGCCGGCGCCATCATCGTCGCCTACGCGCTGATCTCGATCGTGCCGTTGCTGTGGATCTTTGCCACCAGCTTCAAGACGCCACCGGATTCGATCGCCTATCCGCCAAAAATCCTGTTTCAGCCGAGCCTGGAAGGCTACTGCAACCTGTTCACGACGCGGACGCGGCAAACGCCGGAATACATCAATTCGCTCGGACCGGCGACCGGCTTCTGCGACGAGACCACGCGCAAGCGCAACATGGTGATCGCGGGCCCCTCCAACTTCCTGCCGCGCTTTCTCAATTCGCTGATCATCGCCTTCGGCTCGACCTTCTGCGCGGTGTTTCTCGGCACGTTGTCGGCCTATGGCTTCTCACGCTTCAAGGTGCCGCTGGCCGATGACCTTCTGTTCTTCATCCTGTCGACGCGCTTCATGCCGCCGATCGCGGTCGCGATCCCGATCTACCTGATGTACCGCGAGCTCGGCCTGTCGGACACCGCGCTCGGCATGATCCTGCTCTACACCGCGGTCAACGTCTCACTCGCAGTGTGGCTGCTGAAGGGCTTCATCGACGAGATCCCGCGCGAATATGAGGAAGCGGCGATGATCGACGGCTACACGCGGCTGCAGGCATTCTGGCGCACGGTTTTGCCGCAGGCGACCACCGGCATTGCCGCAACCGCCATCTTCTGCCTGATCTTTGCCTGGAACGAATATGCCTTCGCCGCACTGCTGACCTCGGGCACGGCGCAGACCGCGCCGCCCTTCATCCCGACCATCATCGGCGAAGGCGGTCAGGACTGGCCGGCGGTGGCCGCCGGCACGACGATCTTCCTGGTGCCTATCCTGGTCTTCACCATCCTGCTGCGCAAACAATTGCTGCGCGGCATCACCTTCGGCGCGGTGCGCAAATGACAATGATCAAGCCTCAGAAACGCAAGTCGCGCTGGCCGGTCTGGGCCAGGCGCGGCCTCATGGAAAACATAGCGACGGCGCTGATCGCCATCGGCTTCCTGATGCTGTTCCAGCCCTTCGCGCTGTCGCTATACACCTATTCCTTCATCACCATGCTGGCCGGCACCGTCATGTTCATCATCGTATCGAAGTTCCCGGAGTAGACGATGGCTGAGATCAGGGTTCAGCATCTGAGAAAGGCCTTCGGCGATTTCGTCGCCGTGCAGGACTCCAACTTCGTCGTCGAGGATGGCGAGTTCTTTGTCATGCTGGGGCCGTCAGGCTGCGGCAAGACGACCACGCTCAGGATGATCGCCGGGCTCGAACTGCCGACCGGCGGCGAGATCCTGCTGGGTGGCGACGACGTCACCATGCGCCGCGCCCGCGAGCGCGACATCGCCTTCGTGTTCCAGCTGTTTGCGCTCTATCCGCATATGAATGTGCGCAAGAACATCGGCTTCCCGCTGCTGGCGCAAGGCATGCCGTCGGCCGAGATCCGCCAACGCGTCGAGGAGACGGCAAAACTGTTGCGCATCGACCATCTGCTTAACAAATCCGTCTCAGGTCTCGCCGGTGGCGATCGCCAGCGTGTGGCGCTCGGCCGCGCCATCGTGCGGCGGCCAAAATGTTTTCTCATGGACGAGCCGCTGGGGACGCTCGATACCGAATTCCGCGATTTGATGGTGCATGAGCTGCGCGAGCTGCACAACCGCATCCACGCCACCACGGTCTATGTCACGCACGACCAGATGGAAGCGATGTCGATGGCCGACAAGATCGCGGTGATGAACCACGGCGTCATCGAGCAGTTCGGCACGCCGCGTGAGATCTACGACCGGCCGGCAACCATGTTCGTCGCCGACTTCATCGGCTCGCCGCCGATGAATTTTTTGGGGTTCGGCGGCGGGCTCGCCAAAGGCGCCAGGGAGATCGTGGTGCAAGGCGCCAAGGTGGCGGTGCCGCAGGTGCGCGAGGATATCGCCCCGACCGACATGGCGCTGGGCATAAGGCCCGAACACATCCGCTTCGACGACGCTTCGAAACTGCGTGGTGCCATTTACGGCACCGAATATCTCGGCACCACGCAGATCGTCGCGGTGGAGACGGCCGACGGCATCATCAAGGCACGGGTGCCGGCCGAAATCCGGCTCGCGGCGGGCGATCATGTCGGCCTGACGCTGAGCAGCGCGCGGCTGTCGCTGTTCGAGAAGGGATCCGGCCGCGCGGTGCGCACGGCGATCCATGATTCAGCCTCTCAAGGGAGAGCGCAGCATGGCTGACGTGCACATCAGAAGCGTGAGCAAAAGTTTCGGCGAGCAGGTCGCCGTGGACAATCTCGATCTGCACATCGCCGATGGTGAATTCGTCGTGCTGCTCGGGCCGACTGGGGCCGGCAAGACGACGACGCTGCGGCTGATCGCCGGGCTGGAGCGGCCGGACAGCGGCACCATCCATATCGGCGGCCACAATGCCACGATCCTGTCGCCGGCCGAGCGCGACACCGCTTTCGTGTTCCAGCAATATTCGCTCTATCCGCACCTATCGGTCTTCGACAACCTCGCCTTTCCGCTGCGCTCGCCGGCGCGAAAAATGCCGGAGGAGCAGATCCGCCGCCGCGTCGAGGATGTCGCCAAGATGGTGCGCATCCACCACAAGCTGAACAACCGCTCGACCAAGCTCTCGGGCGGCGAGATGCAGCGCGTCGCCATCGGCCGCGCGCTGGTGCGCAAGCCGTCGATCTATCTGATGGACGAGCCACTGTCGTCGCTCGACGCCAAGCTGCGCGCCGATCTGAGGCTCGAACTGAAGCGTATCCAGACCGAGCTTGGCGCCACCATGCTCTATGTCACGCACGACCAGATCGAGGCGATGACTATGGCCGACCGGATCGGCATCCTCAATGAGGGCGTGCTGGTGCAGATCGGCACGCCGCGAAATATCTATTCGGAGCCGGCAAACCTTCATGTCGCGGCACGGCTCGGCCAGCCGGCGATCAACCTGCTGCCGACCGGACTGCTGCCCGATGGTGGCACGCCGGCGGGAACCAAGATGATCGGCGCCCGCACCGAACATCTGTCGATCGAGAAGGCGGCGAATGGCCATTCTGATGGCGTCGTCGACTGGGTCGAACATCTGGGCGACCAGAACCACCTGCATGTGACGGTGGGAAGCAAGAAGCTGGTAACGCTGACCGATCCCGATACGGATCTGGCGCAAGGCGACAAGGTGATGATCCGCTACCGTTCGCCGCTGTATTTCGGTGCGGATGGGCAACGGCTGATGTGAATGGCTAGCGGGCATTGCCCTTGGGGGTAATGCCGATTTCTGACTGACGATTGCAGGACTGGACGAATTCGATGAAGCATTTTTTCAATCGCAAGGAAACGATCGTCACCGAGGCGCTGGACGGCTTTCTCGGCACGATCGGCGCCGGTGACCTTGCCCGCCTGGATGGCTATCCCGAGATAAAGGTCGTGCTGCGCGCCGACTGGGACAAGTCGAAAGTCAGCGTCGTCTCCGGCGGCGGCGCCGGGCACGAACCGTCGCACGCCGGCTTCGTCGGCAAGGGCATGCTGACAGCGGCGGTTTCCGGAGAGATCTTTGCCTCGCCGAGCGTTGCAGCGGTGTTGGCGGCCATTCGCGCGGTCACCGGCCCTGCCGGTTGCCTGCTGATCGTCAAGAACTATACGGGAGATCGCCTCAACTTCGGACTGGCGGCCGAGAAAGCGCGCGCCGAAGGCCTTCTGGTCGAGATGGTGATCGTCGCCGACGACATCGCCCTGCCCGACATTGCGCAGCCGCGCGGCGTCGCCGGCACCTTGTTCGTGCACAAGATCGCCGGTTATCTCTCGGAAACCGGCGAAGACCTCGCGGCCGTTGCCGCGGCAGCGCGCGCTGCTGCGGCGGACATCGTTTCCCTCGGCCTCTCGCTGTCGTCCTGCTCGATTCCCGGTCAGCCGCACGAAGAAAGATTTGGCGACAATGACGGCGAGCTCGGCCTCGGCATTCATGGCGAGCCGGGGGTTGAGCGGATTGCCGTGCAAAGCGCCGACAGGCTTGTCGCGGTCATGCTGGAACGCCTCGCGGCACGGCTGGACCCTGAGGCCGACTATGCCTTGCTGATCAACAATCTCGGCGCCGCGCCGCCGCTGGAAATGTCGCTGCTCGCCAACGCTGTGCTGGTGTCGCCACTGGCCAGGACGGTGACGCTGACGATCGGGCCGGGGCCGCTGATGACGGCGCTCAACATGAACGGCTTCTCTTTGTCACTAATCCGGCTCGATGCGGCGCGCGAGGCTGCCTTGCGAGCGCCTGTCGGCCCGCATGCCTGGATGCCGGCAAAGCCTGTTACTCCGCTGATCGTGGTGCCGGCGGCGAAGCCGGTCTCTCAAGGTGGGGCAAAAAACGCCAGCGCGGATGCTCGCACCAGGCGCCTCGTCGCCACGATCTGCGAAAGGCTGGTCGCGCTGGAAGAGACGCTGAACGCACTGGACGCCAAGGCGGGAGACGGCGACACCGGCTCGACAATGGCGACCGGCGCGCGCAGCGTTCTCGAGCGGCTCGATACACTGCCGCTTGCCGACCCGGCCGCCACGCTCGCCGCGCTGGGCGACATATTGAGCGCATCCATGGGCGGCTCCAGCGGGGTGCTGCTGTCGATCTTCTTCACGGCGGCGGCGCAGGCGCTGGATGGCGGCGCGGCGCTGCCTAGGGCGCTGCTTGCGGGGCTTGAACGGATGACCTTCTACGGTGGCGCAAGGCTTGGCGACCGCACCATGATCGATGCCCTGGAGCCAGCCCTGAAAGCGCTCGACGCCGGCGGTCTGGACGACGCTGCGGCAGCGGCTCGCAAAGGCGCCGAGGCGACCGCCGCCATGCGCAAGGCAAAGGCCGGGCGGTCCGCCTATATCGGCAGCCAGCTTTACGGTGTTGTTGACCCCGGCGCTTGTGCCGTGGCCGAAGTCTTCGCGGCCGTCTCCGCGTTGCACGAAGCGGCCTGACGGGGGGACTATGCTTGGATTGTCGGAAAGGGCACCTTCCCATACTGCCGAAAGAGCAGGAACCAAGAGCACAGGTGACATGACATTAGACCTTTCCAGGCTGGTCGTGGCCGCGGCGGACACGATCGCGGCGCATGCCGACGAACTGACCGCGCTCGACCAGGCGATCGGCGACGGCGACCATGGGCTGAACATGAAGCGCGGCTTCGAGGCACTGCGGGCCGAGGCCGACGCGTTCGCGGCAAAGCCATTGCCGGAAGCGCTGAAGGCGATCGGCACCAAGCTGGTGATGACCGTCGGCGGGGCTTCCGGACCCTTGTTCGGCACGCTGTTCATAGCGCTCGGCAAGGAGATTTCGGCGGAACCGGACCGCGCCAATTTGACGGCTGCCTTCGGCAAGGCAATCGAAGCGGTGGCAGCCAGGGGCAAATCGCAGGTCGGGCAGAAGACCATGCTCGACGTGCTGCAGCCGGTGCATGACGCGCTGCTGCGGGGAAAGACTGCGGCGGAGATCGTCGATGTCGCCGACGGAGCCGCCGAGGCCACAGTGCCGATGAAGGCCCTGCGCGGGCGCGCCTCGTTCCTCGGCGACCGCTCGATCGGCCATATGGACGCCGGCGGGCGCTCGACAGCGCTGCTGGTGCGGGCTGTCGCGACAAGCATCGAGGGGCACGCATGAGCAATGTCGGCATCGTCATCGTATCGCATTCACCGCTGGTCGCCGAAGGCACGGCGGACATGGTGCGCCAGATGGTCGGCGACGAAGTGCCGCTTGCATGGTGCGGCGGAAACGGCCATGGCGGGCTGGGAACCAGTGTCGAGGCAATCATGGGCGCCATCGACAAGGCCTGGTCGGAGGCGGGTGTGGCCATCCTCGTCGATCTCGGTGGCGCCGAGACCAACTCGGAGATGGCGGTCGAGATGATCGGCGAGCCGCGGGCGCAGAAGATTATCGTCTGCAATGCGCCGATTGTCGAAGGCGCGGTGATGGCGGCGACGGAGTCCTCCGGCGGCGCCTCGCTCAGGGAAGTGGTGGCGACGGCGCACGAATTGTCGCCGTCGTGAAGTAACAGGAATTCTTGACAGCATGTCCGCATCTGCCGAAGCCACCGTCCTGATCACCCACGAGGTGGGTTTGCATGCGCGCCCTTCGGTGAAGTTCACCAAGCTCGCCAAGACGTTCGCGGCCGAAGTCGAAGTGGCGCTCGCCGCCAACGGACCGTGGTTCGACGCCAAGAGCATCGTCAAGGTGATGGCGGCCAAGGCGCCCAAGGGCACGATGCTGCATATCAGGGCCAAGGGCGACGGCGCCGGCGAAGCGGTCGGTGCGCTGGTCGAACTGGTGCGGCGCGATTTCGACGAGGGCGCGGACCATGCCCGAACCGCTTAGGTTGCAAGGCATTTCGGCCTCGGCCGGCTATGCCGAAGGGCCTTTGTTCGATCTCGACCGGACCACCGCACCCTACGCCGGCAAGGCGACCGCGGCGGAAGAAAAGGCCGCGCTCGAGACGGCGATCGGCGCTGCGACTGGCCGGCTTGCGGCGCTGATCGAGGCCAGCGAAGGCGATGCAGCCGATATTCTCGAATTCCAACTCGCCTTGCTCGAGGACGATGCGCTGACCGGCCCGGCTTTTGCCGCGATCCCGTCCGGTATGCCAGCGGATATGGCGTGGCGGCAGGCGCTCGACGCCGAGATTGCCGGCTACGAGACGTCAGACCAGGATTATTTCCGGGCTCGCGCCGCCGACATGCGCGACATCCGAGACCAGGTACTGCGCGCGTTGACCGAGGACGGCGACATTCCAGTGCCGGCCGGCGCCATCTTCTACGGCGACGACATCGCACCGACGCGCTTTCTCGAAACCGACTGGAGTTCCGGCGGCGGCATCGCGCTAAAAGCCGGCAGCACGGCCAGCCATGTCGCCATGCTGGCGCGCTCACGCGGTGTGCCGATGATTGTGGGGCTCGGTGCTTCGCCGGCTCATCTTGCCGGGGTGGCACTGCTCGATGCCGAGCATGGCGGCATCATGCTTTCGCCGTCCAAGGCCGAGATCGAGGCGTTCCGCCGATCGTCGTCGTCCTTCGCCGCGCGCCGCGACAAAGCGGAAACCTATCTGGCGAAGCCGGCGGTGACGAAAGCCGGCACTTCGGTACGGGTGCAGGTCAACATCGCCGATCCGTCCGATGTCGACGGCATGGATATTTCGACCTGCGATGGCGTCGGGTTGATGCGCACCGAGTTCCTGTTCGGCAAGACGCTGCCTGACGAGGAGACGCAATATCGCGCCTATCGCAAGGTGCTGGAATGGGCCGGCGACAAGCCGGCGACGATCCGCACCGTCGATGCCGGCGGCGACAAGCCGGTGCCTGGGTTCACGGTGGAGGAGACCAATCCGTTCCTCGGTCTGCGCGGCATCAGGCTGTCGCTGGCGCGACCCGAGATCTTTCGGGTGCAGATCCGAGCCTTGCTGCGCGCCGCTGTCCACGGCAATCTGAAGGTGATGTTCCCGATGATCACCATTGCTGACGAATATGCGCGCGCCACCGCCCTGTTTGCGGAAGAGCAGGCCGGGCTCGCCGCGCGCGGTATCGCGCAAAAAATGCCACCGCTCGGCATTATGGTGGAAGTGCCGTCGGTGGCGATCGCGCCGGAGGCGTTTGCCGATGTCGCCTTCTTCTCGATCGGCTCCAACGACCTCACCCAATATGTGATGGCGGCTGCCCGCGACAATGCCGCGGTCGCGCATCTGAATTCGGTCCGGCACCCGGCCGTGCTGCGGCTGATCGCTTCGGTCGCCGCGTTCGGTCGCACGCACGCAATTGCGGTCAGCCTGTGCGGCGACGCCGGCGGTGATCCGGCGTCGATACCGGCGCTGCTCGACGCCGGCCTGCGCGACCTCTCCGTTGTGCCCGCCCAGCTCGCCATGGCCAAGGCGGCCATCGCGGACGCCGCGATCTAGGCGCCGGCATGGCCGAGACAATTCCCGAACCCGGTTCCGAAGCGGCGATCCGCGCCTACAAGACGATCCTGTCGCAAGTCATCGACCAACGCCCGTCCGGCATGCGCCAGCGCCTTGCCGACGCGCTGGGAAAACACCGCAGCTTCGTCACCCAGATTTCCAGCCCGGCCTACTCGGTGCCAATACCCTCAAAACATTTGCCGGCTATTTTTTCCGTCTGCCATTTCAGCCCGGCCGAGCGCGACCATTTCCTCGCCGCCTATCATCAGGCGCATCCGGGAAAGATGTCGGTGGCATCAGGCTTGCGCAAGACGCGGCATGTCTCGCTGATCGTTCCCGACTTCGGCGACGACAAGCAGAATGCCGCGCTCGACAGGGCGGTCAATGATTTCATCCAGAAGATCACCAGCATCACCGGCAAAGGTGGCGGCTGATCATCTCGTGCGCATTTGTGTCGGGAGGACACCATGAAGAAATTCCTGAATTCGGTGGACACGGTGCTGACCGAAAGCCTCGATGGCTTCGTCGCCGCCCATGCCGATATTCTCGTGCTCGGCGACGAGCACAAATTCGTCCGCCGCAGGGACTTGAAGCCGGGCAAGGTGGCGCTGATCTCGGGCGGCGGCTCGGGTCACGAGCCGCTGCATGGCGGCCTGGTCGGGCACGGCATGCTGGACGCCGCCTGCCCCGGCCAGGTGTTCACCTCGCCGACGCCGGACCAGATGCTGGCGGCGGCGGAGGCCGTCAACACCGGCGCCGGCTGCCTGTTCATCGTCAAGAACTACGAAGGCGACGTGATGAATTTCGAGATGGCTGCCGAAATGTCGGAAGGCATCCTGCAAATCGTCACCAATGACGATGTCGCGGTGGAGAATTCGTCCTACACCACCGGCCGGCGCGGCGTCGCCGGCACGCTGGTGGTCGAGAAGATCGTCGGCGCCGCGGCCGAGCAAGGCATGGCGCTGGAGCCTTTGAAGACGCTGGGCGAGCGCGTAAACGCGGCTACACGCTCGATGGGCGTGGCGCTGACCAGTTGCACGGTGCCGGCGGCCGGCAAACCGACTTTCGCCATTGGCGACGGTGAGATGGAATTCGGCGTCGGCATCCATGGCGAACCGGGCCGCCGGCGCGACACATTGAAGAGCGCCGATGCCATTGCCGAGGAGATTTGCGCCGCGATCGTCGGTGATCTCGGCAACGCCGCGAAAGGCCCGGCGCTGCTGTTCGTCAACGGCTTCGGCGGCACACCGCTGATGGAACTTTACCTGATGTACAACAGCGCCCGCAAAATCTTCGAGACGCATGGGATTCAGGTCACCCGCTCACTGGTCGGGTCGTATGTGACGTCGCTCGACATGGCCGGCTGCTCGATCACGCTGACCGTGCTCGACGCGGAAACGACCGCCTTGTGGGATGCGCCCGTGTATACGGCAGCATTGCGCTGGGGCATGTAGCGGGAGCGCCGAGACGCTGGCCGAGCAGCCCTTACGGACCTATCAGCCCGCGGGTCCCGACGGACCGCCACCCGCTGTAACGCCGGACAATTTTCCGGCTTTGCGCAGGACGGGCGCCTCATATTTCTTCTTGCTCATATCAATACCCCCTTGTTTTGTAACGGCGAGTGTAAGAATGGACCTGTCAAAGTCAACTCGGGCGCACTGGCTTCCGCCGTGCTTTTCTGCGACCATCTCTGAATAATCCCCGTAATTCCTACCGCTGCGCGGGTTCATGCTGCCACCACTTACGCCTGCCGAAGAAAAGCTGCTGCTGAACTATGCGGACCCGGAGGCGCCGTTGGCCGGCGTCGACCCTGGGGCAAAGACCCTGTCGGCCCTGCTGGCCAATGCCGAATTCCACGGCATCCTGCCGATCATGCTGCGCAAATTGCAGAAGCGTGGCGACGCGCATCTGCCCCAGGACGCTGGATTGATGGAGACGCTGTCCGACCTGCGCCAGAAGTCGACGCTGGTCACCGGCCAGTCGATGCTGCTGCAATACCATGGCGACCGCATCATGAAGGCGCTGGCCGCAGGAGACATTCCGGCACGCATCGTCAAGGGCCCGGTCTTTGCGCGGACGCTGTACAGGCACGTCGCCGACAGGCCCTTCACCGATATCGACATCCTCGTCGACCCGGCGCATCTGCCCGACGCCAACCGAGTGATCGCGGCAAGCGGTTTCGAGCTTGGCAGCAACGAAGCAGAATCCAATGAGCTGCAGGAGTTCAAATGGCTGGAGAAGGAGAATTCGAGCCTGATGATCGAACTGCATGGCAATCTGGTGCATGATTCCGGCATGCGGCGGCGGCTGTCGCTGGGCTTTAGGGAATTGCGCACGATCGACGGCGACGCGACCGACACGCCAGCCGCCATGCTGACCATCGCCATCGTCCATGCCGCCGGCGGGCACAAGTTCCACCGGCTGCAGCTGTGCGTCGACGTGCTGCAAGGCGTGCGGGCCCTGCAGTCGCCGGACGCGGAAGCGCGGCTGCTCGAGGCTGCACGGATGACCGGCATCGAGCTCGAACTGGCCACGGTGCTCAACGTCACCGGCCGCCTGTTCAATGAAAGACGCGCGCTCGACATTGCCGACCGGATCAAGCCGGACCTCGGCATCCGGCTCGCCAGGCGGCTGATCACCCGGGACACGCTGCTCGGCGTCAATTCCAGGGACAAGATGCGCTCGCGCCTGCGCCGCGACGCCTTTCGCTGGATCCAGAGACTGGCCAAAGCCAAGCCGCATTTTGCATGAACCCGGCCAAGCCGATTTCGGCGGTTTTCATTCTCGAAATCACGGCCATTACGGGACCGATGCTGGCCGGTTGGGTGGGGAGAGGCCATCGCATCGCCGCCATCATTGTGCCTGCGCCGCGCCGCAACAAGCGCTTCAGCGTTGGCACCTGGCGGCGGCGCCTGAGGCGCAAGCTTGCGCTCATGAGCAATCTCGGCGGCACACAAGTCCCGTTGATCGAGTTCGGCCGGCCGCACGACTGGGACGCGCTTGCAGGGCAACTTGCCGGTCTCGGAGCCGACGTTCTTGTCTGCTTCGGCTTCAACACCCTCATCCCTGACACTGTGCTGAACCTCTTTCCCAAGGGCGGGCTGAACCTGCATCCGGCGTTACTGCCGCACTACAAGGGGCCGCATCCTATCCATCGGCTGGTCATCGACCAACAGCATGAAATCTATGGCGGCGTGACGCTGCACAAGATGACGTCCGGCTTCGACGAAGGCGACATCCTGGCCCAGATTGCTTTTTCCGGCGAGGATTGGAGTTCAGCGGCGACTGTTTCGCGGGCACTGGCGAGCGGAATGAAGACGCTGGTAACGGAGTTCGCGCCTGAACATTGCACGGGCGCGCTTCTCGGCAAGCCACAGCCGACGGGGGATTTCACCTGGGCGCAACTCGCTCGCGCACCGCTCGTCATCGACAACAAATGGTCGAGCGGCCATGTCGCGCGTGTGTGGCGTATTGCCGGACGCAACGTTGCCATCCACGTCCTGGTAAGTGGCAGGCTGGTGCGGCTGGCGCAGCCGATCCGCCGGCTTGGGCCGGTGACAGGCGAACCCCCGGTCAGACGCTGGGGGTGGGTCGAATTCGATTGCGCCGACGGCCGCTTCGCCTACATCGTGTACAATGACTTCTCCAAATTGCTGGTGCAATCGCAGCGCATAGTGAGCCGGCTTCGCACCTGAGCCGATCCTTCGAAAGGCTCCGGCGCAGAGAAGATTGGAGCGCTTGGCCCTATACCGCCAACGCTGCGCGGATCAGTTGCGCGGCGTCGGCCGGCGTCGCTCCCACTTGCAGCGTAAAGGTTGGAACAGCCAGAACCAATTTGGTGATCGTCGCCATCCGGCGCTTCTGCAGCGGCAGCAGGCCGGTCATGCCGGTTCTGACATTGTCCGCGGCCAGGGCCACCATCGCGTCGGTTTTGGCCATGGCGACCAGCCGGTTCTGGCCATCGGCCGAGCGCGCGAGGTGGAAGAGCGCCGCGACCGGCCTCGGGCCCGTGTCCTCGACGCGTATGATCTCGCGCAGGCGTTCGAGCGAGACGGCCTGCTCGCCATTGCGATCCCACGAGGGACCGAGACATGGCTGGACAAGCGGGATCATCTCCGCGGTTTTGCGATGGATCTTGGCAGCCCGCGGCAGGCCCCAGGCGAGAGCCTTGCCCGAAGCGAGGCTCAGCACCATGGCATCGTCCGAACACAGGCCGAACCCTTGTGAGGCCAGCGCCAGCGACGTCGTGCTCTTGCCGGTGCCGCTCGGCGCATGGATCAGCACAAGAGCATCGCTGCCCGGCAGCGTCAGCCCGGCAGTGTGCAGCATATGCTGGCCGCCGGCATCAAGTGCCGCGTCGAGCACCAGCATCCACAGCGTCCAGACGATCTTCGTATCCGGGTGGACGTAGATCCTGGCCCAGCCTTCGCCGGCATGGATCGAGCAGGTCTGGCTGCCGGGGAAAATCAGATGGATGACGGCGCCATTGTCGATCATCCGGCAATGACCGTCCTCGGGCACCTCGCCATCGAAAGCGAGCGAGCCGTCCGGCGATTCCGGCAAGGATTTTGTCTCGACGATATCGATGCGAAAGCCCGGCTCGGCCGATTCGCTGACGAGCAGGCTGGCAACCATTTTGTCGAAATCCCGCCAAAGATCAGGGCTTTCAGCGGTGATGCCGATGACCTGTCCGTTGAGGGCATAGCGGCCGGACGCGGCGGGTCTGGTCAAGCGACGTGCGCCTTTCCGGCGTCAGCATGGTGACGATAGATTTCCACCATGCCGGGAAGGCTATCGCTGACCACCGGCTTGCCGTCGAGACAGACCCAGCAATGCGCCGCAATGCGCGGCGCATGCATCGACTTCGGGTCGACGCCGAAGCGCAGATCCGGATCGAAGCCGGCAAAGCGCAGGAAGCGATGCGCCAGCAGTCCTTCCCGCAGGCATCGGCGATCACGCATCAGCCATGGATGCCGGACCGTGCGGTTGACACGGGCGACGATGTAGGAAGACGGCAGACCCCGGTAAGGGGTCGATGAGCTGAGCGGCGCCCATTTGAGCACGGCCTCAAAATTGCGATGGCCTATCAGGACCGGCATCAGCCGGGCGCTTGCCCACAAATGACCGCGAAACAGCGCTCGCAACAAAGGACCGTCTGCCATCATGCGCCCGGGTCGGCAAGGATACCTTCCGAGACAAGCTCGGCCGCCAGTTCTGCCATGTCCTGATCGAGCGTACCCTTGTCGATCTCGAACTCGTCGGCGAGCAGGGCGACAATCTGGTCGAGGCTGCGGTCGCCGTCCACCTTGTCAAGGAAGGCCTCGGTCGTGCTGTTGCAGGTGTAAAGCTGGCCGCTGCGCGCCAGGAGCACGACGGCGCCGTCGCCGACATGCTGGACCGAGGCGTCGTCCACCAGCCGCAGAACCGTCTCAGATGCAATTTCGACCACGGACCCGCTCCAGATAGGCAAGTTTTGCTGGAGAGCAATTAGCGCGGCAATGCTGCGCTGTCCATTGTCCAGCGGCATCGCGGCACGAGCAGCGGCAGTTTCGGTCAGAATCGGATCCATTTGATCCAGCAAATCAAAAGCCCGCCTCGTTTCAACGAAGCGGGCTTTTGGAATGGGGATTTGATCTCAGCGTGCTGAACTGGGAGACGCTACCGTCTGGGACAGTTTCTCGCGCTTGTTCAGCGCAGGCTTTTCATAAGTCTTCTTCACAAGATCCCCCTGAAAATAGTTCACGATTTCACGAGACAGCCGGCACCGCGCATTGTCAAGCCGCCGAAGCGGATTGGGGCGCGGTGTTGCTTTTCTTACCCAGAGTAAGCTATGGAGTCGGCCGAGTGTTTGGGGGACTGAGTATGCGTTACAATTGGGATCGGGCCCCGACCGGGTTCGAACGGCACAGGAAAGCCTTGGCTGCAGCCATACTGATCGCCGGCGGTGTTGGCCTTATGCTCGCGGCATTGCCGCTCTAGGACGATCAAGAACCATTGACCGCCCGGGTGCCGCCCCGTTCAGGGGCGGCCTGAGATTGCGCGGATGCCTGGCGCTTTTTCAGCGCGGTTGCCCGGTCACGGCGATGAAGCGGCGGTCGCGCCCCTCGAATCCCTGGCTGAAGCGCTGCACCAGCACGGCAATCACAGCCGGCTTGCCTTCCGGGGTGAATTCATAGGATTCCGACAGGCTGTAGGAGGTCGGGCAGTTGCGCGACCCGGGCACTGCCTTGTCCTCGTGCAGCAGCTTGAACGGCTTGCCATCCTGCCCTTGCAGCGTCAGGCGGAACCCAAGCGCCTTGCCGGTTTTGTCGCCTTGAAGCGCTGAGTCGCCTGGCTTCGTCTCGTCGAAACTTGCCGAGCAATCCGTTTTGCTGTCGGCCAGGATTTGATCGAGCTGAATGGTCGAAATGCCGGTTTCATCATAGAGCGGCGAGAGCCATTTCTGCGAAACCTGCTCGAGGCGGGAAATGTCGTTGTAGTCGACCGTGTCGTCGGGAAAGGTGAATTTGTCCGAAGCGGTGCGTTCGCCGCGCGCCGCAATGGCATATTTGGCAAGGATCGGCGCCGCCTGTGCCGCGGCCTGCGCCCGCGCCTGCTCCAGGGTCAGTGTCGACTCCTCCGACTCGTCGACGACGAGAATGGGCTTGCCGCCGACGAACTGGTCGGTGCGGGTGTCGATGATGTCAATCTCCGAATACCCTGAATCCGAAGCGCCGGCGTCAAGCGTGCCGTATTGCTCGAAGGCGAAGTAGGTGCCGTCGGGCGAAAAGCCGACGATGCGCCGTGCCGCGGCATCGCCGGCCTGAGCGGTTCCGGCAGACAATGCCAGACCTGCGCCGAGAACCGCCACGAACAGCGGCGATGTGATGATTCGCCGACGAAGCATGTCCTCCCCCTCCTTCATTTCACCATCGCGGTCACCGCCATGAAGCGGCGGTCAGGGTCTTCCATGACATATTCGAAGCGTTGCACGAGCACCGCAAGCGCGATCGAATTATCGGCGAGCTGCAAGGCATGCACCTCCGCCAGACCGAAGCCGAGCGGGCAGCCGTCACCTGCCTGCGGAGACGGGCTGGCACCAAGCGCAAGCGACTGCTTGCCAACGCGCTCCAGAGTTAGCGTGAAACCTTTGGCGCTGTAGCCATAGTCGGCGCACGTGCCGGCGGCCAAATCCACGGCAAATTCGTGCAGGTCGATATGCGCGCCAGCCCCGAACGCCGCGGCATCGAGCAGCATTGTCGCGACCGCTGCTTGCTGCAAAGCCTTGACCACCGGCGATTGCCGGCCGTCGGTCTCGTCGGCGATGGCAAGCGTGGTCTCGCGCGAACGGCTGGCGGCGACGATGCCAAGCTCGATGCCGGCAGTGTCGATGCCGAATCGCGCGAGCAAGGGCGCGGCCTGTTTCTTCGCTTCACGCCGGACGATGGCGAGCGGATCCTGGTTGGGATCCTGCAAAAGACTGTCGTCGACCGTCGTGGTGTCGACAACCAGCGGCGTGCCGTCGACGGGCCTGCTCGTGGTAATGTCGAACAGGTAGGTTTCCGAGTAATCCATGCCGGCGACGCTTTCGGTGCCGTATTGCTCGAAGGCGAAGTAGCGACCGTCGCTGGAAAAGCCGAGCGGATCGACGGCGGCGCCATCGCCCGCTTGAGCGGGGGACGCCATCACCGAAAACAGCGCCGCGAATGCAGCCCGCCCGATCCCGCAGCGCAAAATCATCGTGTGCCAGCCCCAATTCCAACCCTGGACATGCTGCCTTGCATTTGCGGCCAAGGCGAGGTCGGCCAAAGACGAAATTGCACATGGCCGGGAAAAACAGCTAGGCTCTTTCCAAAGACGGCAAATCGTTCGCGGAAGGAAGTTGGATGGCGTCACGCTATCACGAGGTCTATGAGAGCTGGCAACGCGACCCGGAAAAGTTCTGGGCCGACGCCGCCAAAGCCATCGACTGGTATTCGCCCCCCGACAGCGTGTTCGATGCCAGCGCAGGCGTCTATGGCCGCTGGTTCAACGGCGCCACCTGCAACACCTGCTTCAACGCCATCGACCGCCATGTGGCGGGCGGCCGCGCCGACCAGGTCGCGCTGATCCATGACAGCGCCATCACCGGAACGGTCAAGAAGTTCACCTACGCCGAGCTGAAACGCGAGGTGGTGGCGCTGACCTCGGTGCTGAAGAACCGCGGCATTCGCAAGGGTGACCGCGTCATCATCTACATGCCGATGGTGGCGGAAGCGGCCTTCGCCATGCTGGCCTGCGCCCGCATCGGCGCCGTGCATTCGGTGGTCTTCGGCGGCTTTGCCTCGCACGAGCTTGCCACCCGCATCGACGACGCCAAGCCGAAGCTGATCATTTCCGCCTCCTGCGGTCTGGAGCCGGGACGCGTCGTTGCCTACAAGCCGCTGCTCGACACCGCCATCGAGCTGTCGCGGCACAAGCCCGACGGTTGCCTGATCCTGCAGCGCGACCAACTGCGCTGCGAGTTGAAGGAACACTACGACATCGATTTCGCCGACGCCGTTGCCCGCGAGCGGGCGGCCGGCGCCAATGTCGACTGCGTTACGGTGCTGGCCACCGATCCGCTCTACATCATCTACACATCCGGCACGACCGGCCAGCCAAAGGGCATCGTGCGCGACAATGGCGGCCACATGGTCGCGCTGAAATGGACGATGGAAAACGAGTTCGGCGTCAAGCCGGGCGAGGTGTTCTGGGCGGCCTCCGATGTCGGCTGGGTGGTTGGCCACTCCTACATCGTCTACGGACCGCTGCTACATGGCGCGACAAGCGTGCTGTTCGAGGGCAAACCTATTGGCACGCCCGATGCCGGCACCTATTGGCGGGTGATCGCCGAGCATGGCGTGGTGGCTCTATTCACCGCGCCGACCGCCTTCCGCGCCATCAAGGGACAGGACCCCAAGGGCGAATTCGTGCCGAAATACGACCTGTCGAAATTCCGCACCCTGTTCCTTGCCGGCGAACGCGCCGACCCCGAAACCATCAAGTGGGCGGAGCAGAAACTGAACGTGCCGGTGATCGACCATTGGTGGCAGACCGAGACCGGCTCGCCGATGACCATCAACCCCGCGGGCCTCGGCCTCTTGCCGGTGAAATACGGCTCGCCCGGCGTGCCGATGCCCGGCTACGACATTCGCGTGCTCGACGATGCCGGCCATGAGGTGCCGCGCGGCACGCTCGGCAATGTGGTGGTGAAGCTGCCCCTGCCGGCTGGCTGCCTGCCGACACTGTGGAACGCCGATGCCCGGTTTCGCCAAGCCTATCTCGACGAGTTCCCCGGCTTCTACAAGACGGCCGATGCCGGCATGGTGGATGCGGACGGCTATCTCTATGTCATGGCGCGCACCGACGACATCATCAACGTCGCCGGCCACCGGCTGTCGACCGGGGCCATGGAAGAGGTGCTCTCGGCACACCCCGACGTTGCCGAATGCGCCGTCATCGGCATCGCCGATGCGATGAAGGGGCAAGTCCCGCTCGGCTTCGTCGTGCTGAATGCCGGCGTCGACCGCGATGTCGGCGCTATCGAGAGCGAAGTAGTCGCCCTGGTGCGCGAACGGATCGGGCCGGTCGCCGCGTTCAAGACGGTGGTGACGATCAAGCGCCTGCCCAAAACGCGCTCCGGCAAGATCCTGCGCGGCACCATGCAGAAGATCGCCGACAAGGAGGCATGGACCATGCCGGCAACCATCGACGATCCGGTCATCCTCGACGAGATCAGCGCGGCGTTGAAGGGACGTGGGATAGGGATTTAGGAAACCGCCCGGCCGCCATGCATGACACGCCGGCTTTCGATGGCGGCCTGTCGCTGTTATGGAATTTCCAACACCCGGCATGGTATCGACGTTTCGCAAGCGCGGGGTAGCAGCGCGCTTCAACACCGAGATCCATTTCAGCAGGTATCGAGCCCTCAATCCGTGGCCTTGTTTCAGCGAAAACCCCGAACCGCGGCGCGCGAGCGCCTGGAAATGGACATGCAGAATACGGTCGTCTACGCGATCGGCGACGTGCATGGCTGCTACAAGGAGCTGCTGGCGCTGGAGCAGAAGATCCTGCTCGATGCGTTGCCCTTCCGCGGACGCAAGATCATCATCATGCTTGGCGACTACATCGACCGCGGCATCCAGTCGGCACGCGTGCTCGATCACCTGATCGCCCCGGCGCCGAAGGGATTCCTGCGTGTCTGCCTGGCGGGGAACCATGAAGTCGCGATGCTGAACTATCTCGACGGCTATCTTTCAAGAGAGCCGTGGCTGGCGGCAGGCGGCCTCGAAACCCTGTTTTCCTACGGTGTCGACCCGACGCGACTGGTCAATCTCTATGGTTCGAGCGAGGAGGTCGACCAGCATATCCGAGAGGCTATTCCCGCCGGCCATGTCAGCTTCATGCGCACGCTGCCGGTCCTGATCTGCTCGCAGAAATTCGTCTTCGTTCACGCCGGGATCAGGCCCGGCATCGATCTCGCCGCGCAGGACGAGGACGACCTGCTCACCATCCGCTCCGAGTTCTTTGAGGCCGCGCATCTTCTCGACCGCTGGGTGGTGCATGGGCACACGGTGGTCGACACTCCAAGGCTCGAAGGGCGTCGGCTCGACATCGACACCGGCGCCTTCCAAAGCGGAAGGCTGACCGCCGTCAGGATCGCCGGCAAGCATGGCAAGCTGATATTTTCCTGAGCAACTGCGCTTGCAGCGTTGCGGACGCTGCAAGCATTTTTAACTCGCGCGGGGCTAGGCGGCGGCCCTCGTCCGCACGTCCGATTTCTCCAGATAATAGCTCGAATATTTGTCGAAGAATTTTTCCGAACCGCCGAGCGATCCGTATTTTGCCAGCTTCTTCAGATCGACCTTGTTGAGGACGACACCAACGATCTTGTTGGCAACATAGGGTTCCTGCTCCAGCATCGACCGCACCATGGCGCGCGGCGTGCGCCCCCATTCGGTCACCAGCACGAAACCGTCGGCGAGCGGCGCGAAGGCCTTGGCATCGACCACGGGACCCAGCGGCGGCAGATCGACAACGATATACTCGAACGTCTCCTTGGCGTTCTCGATGAAACGCCGCATTCCCGCCGACGAGAGAAGTTCGCTCGTATGCGAGAATTGACCGCGCAGGACGGCCGGAATGATGGCCAGCTTTGTCTGCCGGTCGATCTTGCCTACCGATTGCCAGGTCTGGCCGTTGACCACCGCTTCCATCAGTCCCTGCTCAGCTTCCATGCCAAGGTTGCGGCTGAGGCCGGGATTGCGCAAATCGCCGTCGATCAGCAAGGTTTTCGCGCCGTTGGCGGCAAGCAATCCCGCCAGATTTGCCGCGATCGTCGACTTGCCTTCGCCAGGCAGCAGCGAGATGACGCCGATGACCCGGCTGCCTTGCCCTTCCATCACCACATCGAAGGCGATCTTGGCGTTGCGGAGCGTTTCGGAGAACATCGACGCCGGAGCGTCGACACTCACCCGCATGCGAGCCCGCCTTTCGGCGGCTGACAGCGTGTTGGCGCCTTTGACATCCGTCTCAGCGTCGTCAGTCTCCTTGCCGAGCTTGCCGCCGATCGTTGGCAGGTAGCCGAGGAATTTGAGGCCGACGCGGTCGCGAACATCCTCGCCTGTTCTGAAGAAGCGTTCGTTGAATTCGTTCAGGCCGCCGAAGCCGGCGCCGAGCAGGAGGCCAAGCACGAGTGTGAGCGCCAGCACCTTGGAAGTGCGCGGGCCCGACGCCGACATCGGCGTTGTCGCATCGGAGATGATGCGGACCTTGCCGACCGGGAAGGACTGCTGCTGCGAGGCTTCCTCATAGCGGCCGAGGAAGGTCTGGTAGAGCGTGGTGAGCGCGGTTGCCTGCTGGTCCAGTTCGCGCAATTTGACCTGCGACTGGTTGTCGACGGAGCTCTTGCCTTGAGCCGCCGCGACATTGGCCCTGAGCGCGGTCTCGCGAGCCAGCGCGACTTCGTATTCGTTGCGGTAGCTTTCGGTCAGCTGCTTCAGCTCACCGAATATCTGCGCCGACAGATCGGCCTTCTCCTTGGACAAGGCGACAGCCTGGGGATGTTCGGCACCGTAGTTGGCGGTGACATCCTGCAGCCGCTTGGTGACGGTCAAGTAGCGGGTCTTGAGCGTGGCAATGACCGAACTCGCCGGCTGATCGCTTGATATCGCGGAATCGTTGAAGGCGTTGTCGGAGCCGCTCTCGACGATCGTCTTGTACTGCTGGTAGCGGGCGCCGGCACGAGCCGTATCGGCCTGCGCAACAATCAGCTGGGCGTTGAGTTCGGCAATTTGCTTGTCGCTGATCAGCTGGCCATCGCTGCCGGCGGCCAGGCCATGCTCGGCCCTGAACTTCTCGACCGCCAGCGATGCCGCCTGCGAACTTTCGCGGAGTTCGGTCAACCTGCCCTGCAGCCAGACTGCCGCCCGTTCGGTGGCGTCGAAGCTCGCATTGAGCTGGTCGGCGAGATAAGCCTCGGAATAGGCCTTGGTGATTGCGGTCGCGAGCGCCGGGTCCGTCGACTGGTAGCCAAGGTCAATCACGTAGCTGCGGCCGTTGCGCTGCGCCACTATCTCGCTCTGCAGCTTGAGGGTCGCGTAGTCGCGGCGTGCGGTGACCATCATGGCCTCACGCGTCGCCGCGTCGACATTTTCGAGACCGGGGATATCCGGGCCAGAACTGCTTCGGAAATAGCCAACCAGCCCGCGCGCAAAGCCGACGCCCTTCGCCAGGGCCGACACTGGAGGGTTCATGAACGCGTCGTTCTGGTCAAGCTTCAGCTTGTCGACGACCACCGCCGCCAGCCTTGCCGAGCTGATGATCTCGATCTGGCTGAGCAGGGCGGCGTCGGTCTGCATGCTGACAGACGCGGCAGAGACTTCATCAACGACCTTGTTCAATCCCTCATCGATCAGAACGCTGGCAACCGACACGTAGGTTTTGGGCGTCGTCTGCAGATAGAGCACGCCTAGAAAAAGACCGATGACCGCACACACCGCCACCACCTTGGCCTGCCGCATAGCCATGCCAAGCAGACGCTCGATGTCGATGAAGTCCTCACCGTTTCCCGTATCTGAATTCGGCAATGGCATCCTCTTGTCGAGAGGAAAGTTGGCATAGTTCATCTTCGGTCCAATTCTAAGTTGCAGGCGCTAGAGCAAGATGGGGTCGGGCCCCATCTGCTCCGAGGCCTCGAAGATCGGGGGCAAAGCATGCGACGCAAACTTCATGCCAGACAGAGCGCCGGCCAGGCGCGGCAGCATGTGTAGCGTCGACACGCTATGCTCCCAAAAGATGGGCATTATGCGGCTTCTTCCTGGCGCTCATGCGACCGCACGAACTCCTGCAGCATTGCGAAGATCGGGCCCTTCATGTCGTTGCGCGCCAGCGCGAAGGCGATGTTGGCCTCGATGAAGCCTTCCTTCGAACCGCAGTCGAACATGCGGCCGTTGAAAGGTTGGGCAAAGAAGGACTGGCTCTGCGCCAGGCGAACCATGGCGTCGGTAAGCTGGATTTCATTGCCTGCGCCGCGCTGCTGGTTGCTCAGCAGCGAGAAAATCTCGGGCTGCAGGATGTAGCGGCCATTGATGTAGTAGTTCGACGGCGCATTAGCGGGCGCCGGCTTCTCGACCATGGCCGTCACCTCGAAGCCCGTGCCGACCTCGGCGCCACGGCCGACGATGCCGTATTTGCTGGTCTCACTCGGTTCGCAACGCTCGACAGCGATGACGTTCCCGCCAGTCTGCTGGTAGAGATCGACAGTTTCGGCGAGGCAGCCGCGGCCGCCAAAGGACACCATGTCCGGGAGCAGCAAGGCGAAGGGCTCATTGCCGATGACCTCGCGCGCGCACCACACGGCATGGCCGAGTCCTTGCGGCGACTGTTGCCGGATGAAGCTGGTGGCGCCGGCCACCGGAAGCAGGCTTTCAAGCGACTGCAGCTGTGCTTTCTTGCCGGTCTGTTCCAGGGTCCCGATCAGTTCAGGGTGCAGATCGAAATAGTCTTCTATGACAGCCTTGTTGCGGCCGGTGACGAACACGATGTGCTCGATGCCGGCTTCGAACGCTTCGTCCACAGCGTACTGGACCACAGGCCTGTCGACGACCGGCAGCATCTCCTTCGGCATCGATTTGGTCGCCGGCAGGAACCGTGTTCCAAGCCCCGCCACCGGTATGACTGCCTTCCTGACTTTCTGCATCGCATATTCCTTTTGAGAGGATCGACTTCAACTATCGCTGGCTATGAAAAACCATTTCTTCACCTGCCCGCATTCTTCACCTCCCCATACCCACGGCGAACTGTGCCGCTACCCTCTTCAGCCGGACAGCGATCGGCATGCTCATATGCCGGACCGCTGCCGGATCACTGAGCGCGGTCCGGATCGCCTTGAGCGGCGACCGCGCCTTGATGTGCTGGACCAGCGACAGAAACGATGCCGCCTTGCGCAAGCTGCGGCTGCGCCTGGCGAAGGCGGCTTGCGCCTCCGGGTCCATGGAATGGGTTTGGGCGAAGACGGCGTCGGCCTTGCGCATCGCCTCGACGTGGTGAAGCTCGAGCACACGGGAAATGGAGCCGGTTCGGATATGGTAGACATAGCCGGTCGTCGGCTCGACCACGCATGTGCCGCCCTTGGCCAGAGCGTTGGCCAGCAGGATGTAATCTTCGCCGATGATCAATTTTTCATCATAGCGAAGCCCGTTTTCGTTCAGAAACCGGCGCTGGAAGATCGGCTTGAGATAGCCGAAATTGAATTTCGATTTGAAAACCACATTGCCGCCGATGAAGTCGGCCAGCGAGATTTCCCCCAAACCTTCCAGATAGTCGGCCGGAAACATGGTGTCTTCGGCGACACCGTCCTCGCGCACGACCTGGAGGTTGTCGACAGCGATCTCAGCACCCGCCTTTTCCGCGCGCGCGATCATGGCGGAAATCCGCTGGGGATAGACGGCATCGTCGGAATCGAGAACCGCGACCCACCTGCCGCTGGCAAGCTCGAGGCCGGCATTCCTGGCGCCGCCGGGACCACGATTTGCGCGAAGCGCCACGACCCGCACGACATCTTGCGGATAGGACCGCGCCACATCGAGGGTTCTGTCGCGCGACTGGTCGTCGACGACGATGATCTCGACGGCGACACCCTTCTGCGCGATGGCGCTGTCGATCGCCCGGCCGAGTGTTGCCTCGGCGTTGTAGGCGGCGATGACAAAGCTGATGTCAGGCTGCACGCTTGCCCCCTTGCTGCGGCGAGGACAGGCCGTATTGGCGAATTTCGCGGATACCGACGAGACCGCTGACGACACCGACATGCATAATGCCGCGCAGCACGCTGCGGTTCCGGCGCACCGGACTGACGGCGGTCACGATTGCGGCTGCGAAACAGAAAGCCGCCTTCGCCGACGCAAGGCCAACTTGCCCAACGCGCCGGACGCCGTGTGCATTGCTTCCCAACAAATGGCCATGCGTCTGCCCGAAGCGGAAGCGGCGGCGGCTGAGCCAGTCGAAGGCGGCCCTGGCGCGCGGCACCACCTCTTCGACCCAGGCCTCCGGCGCAAAGCCGATCGTGCCGCCGGCCTTGACCATGTGATCGAAAAACTCGGTGTCCTCGCCGCCGGTCTGGCCACGTGCCAGGCTGAAGCGACGGCCGGCAAGGCTGTCGTCGCCCATCCTGAGCAGGACATTGCAGGTGTAGCCGGTGCGGATCTCGCCTTGCACCCAGACTGGCAAGGTTGAGTGAAAATCACCGTTGCGCATCCAGTCCGGCGCGTCCGGCCCGTAAAGCGCCCGCACCGGACCGAGCACGGCGGTAGCGTCGTCCACTTCGGCCGTCACGACCAGTTCGGCGAGCCATCCGGACGATGCAGTTTCGTCGTCGTCGATGAAGGCGACGAAATCCGAAGCGCTGGCGTCAAGGCAGGCGTTGCGTGCGATCGAGATGTTGCGCGCCGGGGCATGCCGATAGCGGATCGGCAGCTTCAATTCCGCAGCCAGCGTCGTCACCAGCACCTGCGCCGTCGGCGTATCGTCATTGTCGGCGACAATGATGCTGATATCGAACCCCGAAGGCATGTTCATGGCAGCGATCGAATGAAGCGTGGCGGCAAGCTCCGGCCGCCGAAACGTGCAGACGCAGATATCGATCGAGCGGTTCTTCGCGGCCATCATGCCACCCCGCGTTGCAATCTGGCGCGGAGAAGCTGCAGCCAGAAGCCGACCGACCAGCCGAAATGCATGACCATCGCCGAGACGCCGACCAAAGCGAGGCCAGGATTGCGCTGGCGGATGGCCGTAACAGCGCCATAGCCGAGGCAGACCGCCGCCCAAAGCAGAAACGGCACCGCCGCCAGCCAGTGGATGAAGGACAAGGCCGCAAGCAGGACGACGGGGAACACCAGCAGCGGTATCATCTGCCGGACTTTCGGGATCATGCGGTGCTTGAGCACATTCTTGGCGCGGCCGCGGCCATAGCCGAGATACTGGAAATAGAGGCCCTTCAGCGACGAGCGCGGATAGTAGATCATCTGCGTCTTGCCGCTCATCCAGATGCGGTGGCCAGCCTGGCGCAGCCGATAGTCGAGTTCGGCATCCTCATTGTGGCTGAACGTCTCGTCATAGCCGCCCACCGCGGTGAAGGCCGAGATCCGGATCAGCGCGTGGTGGCCGTGGTCGACCCATTCTCCGGCCGACAAATGCCGGTGCTTGGAGCCGCCGGTGCCGAGCTTGGAGTTCTGCGCCGCGGCAACCGCTTTCTGCACCGCGCCGCTGCCGCTGGTCAGCATCGAGACGACGACCGAATCCGCACCTGTTGCCAGCGCCTCCTCGACCAGCAGATCGCAGAAATCCTGGGGATAGCCGCCATGCGCATCGATGCGGATGAGATAGTCCGCACCATCGCCGAATGTGGCGACGGCGAGATTGATCGCGGCGCTCTGGATGCGCTTTGGGTTGTGGAGAAGGACGACCTTCGGATCTTGCGCGGCAACCGCCTCGACGATGGCCAAGGTGCCGTCGGTGCTGCCGCCATCGGCGACGACGATGCGGGCGCCGAGCCTTTCGGCCGCAGGCCGGAGCTGACCGAGCAGCGCACCGATATGCGCAGCCTCGTTCAGGCACGGTATGACGATCAGGTTTGAGGGGAGCATATTCTTCGCCATCCTATGCCAACGCCTCGGCAGCAAAAGAGTTCGGCACGGCAGCCAGTCCGCGGAGCTTGTCGACGAAGGCCCGGCAATCGCTGCGATCGTAGCTCCATGTCCGCGGGTTGCGGGCAAGCACGCGCGCCTTCAACTTGCCGAAACGCTCCTCTTCCATCTTGCCAAGCGCTGCCACGAGCGCTTCGGGCGTCGCCTGCGGCAGAAGGATGCCGATGTCCTGCCGGTCGAGGAACCGCCCGGTTTCGGTGTTGCCCATCGAGATCGGCACGGCGCCGAAGCGGCAGCCCTCATAAAGGCGGTTGGGAAGCAGCCATTCGGAGTTCTGGCCTTCCTCGAAGAAGTCGATCGCCCAGGAAAAATGCACCTCGTTGTAGATCGCCGCCATATCCTCCGGATTGCGGTAAGGGCCGCGAAACGAGAGCCAGGGTTCGGCCTCAACGAAAGCGTGAAAATCCGGAAATTCCGACAGGGCCGGGCGGCCCCGGAGGACGATCTCGAAACGTCCGTCGAGCTGGCGGGTGAATTCGGCCAGCAGCTCCAGCGAGCGGCGGCAGCGCAACGCGCCGAACCAGCCGATGCGCCAGGGCGGGGCGACAGGGTTTTCTGCCTTGAACCGATCATCCACCAAGGCCGGTGCGGCTTCGAAATATTTGTTCTCGATCAGCTCCACAGGGGCTGCGACCTGGCCAAAGGGCTTGAAATAGTTGGCGATGAAGGCCGGCGAACTGGTGACGAGCAGCTTCACATCCCGGGCCAGATAGCGCTCCGCGCCGCGCATCGCCTTGCCCAAAGTGTCGTTGCGCAGCACCAGGCGATGAATATCGAGACATTCGTAGACGATCGGCACGGCCGCCCGGAACGCCGACTTGGCACGCCGGGCAAGCGCCAGCATTTCGAGATTGCGGGCGATGATCAGGTCCGGCCTTTGCATGGTTGCGAGTTTCGCGCCGATCGCGACCGCCGCCTTGGCGACCGCCGCCAGACGCTGACCGAATCGGCCATCACGCGTCGCGCCAAGGTCGATCGGCTGCAGCCCCTCGACATCGGCAATCGGGTTCGCGGTTCGACGGAAGCCGGCCAGGGTGACCTGGGCGCCGCCTGCCCTGAGCATTATGATCCGTCGGCGTACCGCCGGGTCGGAGACATCGTGCACAAGGTACAAGACATGCAGCATTAAAACTCGATCGCTGTTGGCCCACCCACTTGAATGGTAGTACAGCTCTTGCTGCATCGCAACATTTTTGGTGCAGCGTAGCAAAATTAGCCACCTCTACCGCACCGCACAAACATATCGCGGGAAGGCGGTAACGCGCAAAAGTGGCCGCGCAGGTGGAGCCGCACGAAATGGCACGACATGCGGAGCCAGCAATTTCGGGCAATTTTGCCCCGTACGCGGCAAAATCACGATCCGATCACGCCGACCATCAAAACTCCTATACCGGCGATCATGGTAAACCAGTTGCTAATATTGTGTTGCACCGCAACAAAAAATGATGTTGAATTCACCCTAGGGAAGTTGGGCTTTTGAATTGGCTTGGGGATCCTCGCTTGCATTCTATTGCAGTGCGGGATGACGGGTGCACGGCAGCTCTGCTGCACCTTTGGAATAGCTTGCGAAGACCCCTGATGCCAACTGTTTGAATACGGGTGGGTGCTGTATGGGCAAGTCTCTTCGTATTGCCGTCTATGACGACAAGTATCCGACCAGTTTCGTTACGCCGCGAGCGTCCCGACATACGATCCTGCGACAGCGATTTCTGCCGTTCAACCTGGTCTCGTCGAAGCTGGAAGGCGTGACGTTGATCGAACCTGCTCTGTCCGTTGACATGGTGCATGCGTTCAACCGGATACCTCTCAATTCCTCGAAGTACATCATGTCATTCGAATCCCATTTGCCGCGGCAGTTCGCGCTTCGCAAACGCGGGCTGATGGCGGGTTACCTGGTCTCGCGTATCACGAACCCGGGCTGCCGCCGTATTATCGCCTTATCGCATTTTGCCCGCAGGTGTTTTCTGGCCCAGCATGCCGAAAATCCGCGGCTAGACCTCCTGACCGCAAAGCTGATGGTCCGTCACCCGAACATCGTCGTGCCCGAGGTGGAAGATGCGATGTCCCAAGACACTGCCGCGGAACTGGTGCTGACATTCGTCGGTGCCCATTTCGGCCGCAAGGGCGGATGCGTTGCGGTCAAAATCGCGGAAAAGGCGTTGGAGCAGAATTTGCCAATCCGGGTGAACATCGTTTCCAGTCTCCAGGTTGGCGGCCCCATATGGACAGATCCGACAACTACGGGGTTCTTCGATTCCTATCTCAAGCTGCTCGAACTTAAGAACGTCCAGCATCACGGGGCGCTGCCAAACCAGGAGGTGCGGAAATTGCTGCGCAATTCGCATTTCGGCATCCTTGCCACGTTCGGCGACACGTTCGGATATTCGGCGCTGGAATCGATGTCCGAGCACACTCCGGTTCTTGGAACGAGGGTCTGCGCTCTGCCGGAATTCCTCGAGGACGGAATCAACGGGATTTCATTACCGGTGAAACTGAACAAGGTCGGCGATTGGTGGAATCCTGGATACGACTTCCGCGGCGACGAGAATTTTGCCCAGTATTTCCGCGATGAAGTCGAGCGCCTTGCCTGCCTGGCCATTGAACGGTTGAAGACCTATATCGGCCACCCTGAACTGATGGCCCCGCTGCGGCGCCAAGCCCGCAGGACTGCGGAAACCATGTTTGCGGCCGGGCCTGCAGGCGCATTTCTCGATGAGCTTTACGATCGTGTGGCGCTGGAACGCGCCACGGATCCGGCGCAACTCGATCCGACTCTTGACGTTTCCTCTCCCCAATCCTTGCCGGCTGAATCCTTGCCGTCCGTATCATCGCCGTTTGTGCCGAACCGGCAGAATGCACCGGGGCGGGCCCGCCGCATCCGTAGAGCCTCCGCGGCTTGAGCGCCCGGGGCACCGCTCCGAAAGTTGCGACCGCGGTTCCTTTGTCATTGCGCATTGGCCGCCGATCGGAAGGGGTCGGTTTGTTCCTGGACGGTACGGCAAGGAGAGCGCTTTGCTGCTTCGCAACATTTTTGATGCAGTGCGGCGAAAAATTGCCATACCCTTGATGCACAGCTCAACCATCAAGGTGGCGCGTAAGCTGCTACATGCCGAAGAGCCGCATTAAACGGCCGGCTTGAATATCGTCGCCGCCGAAAGACTAAAGGCGGCCAACGGAGGCCATGCATGAATTGCACACGCAGAAAACTCCTGGCGCTTCTGGCTGCCTCCACGGCAGTGCAAACGGTTGCTGGACAGGTGCTGGCTGAGAGCGTCGTGGCAGGAGCTGGGGACGCTGCCCTCGACAAGCTTCCCGACTGGTCGGCAGTCAAGCTCCAGCTCTGGAAATACACCAATCCCTTCGTGCCGTCGCAGTGGAGCGAGCCCAAGCTCGGAGGCTATGACTGGAAGGCCGCGAACGTCAAAATCGTCGACGGCGAACTTCAGCTTACTGTCAGCGAGAAAGCGTCCGCTGAGGTGATATCCGGCGGCAAATCCGATTTTTCATCGGCAAAGTGGGAAGTGGACGTAACGCTCCCGACGATGAAGCCAGGGCTGATCGCAGCACCGCTTTGGACATTCAACGACAAAGCCCATGAGGAAATCGATTTTGAGATCGTCGGCACGAAAGGGTTGCAGCTCACCGTCTGGGCGAATGTCAACAACCAGCACAAGAGCGTTTGGGTAAAATGGATCCTGCTTGGCGATCTGTCGGGCAAGAGATACCGCCTTGGCATAGAGTATGAGGCCGGGAAACGTGTTGCCTTCTTCATCGATGGCAAAGAGGCTGCTGTGGTTACGCCGGCTGACACCGCCGACGGTGCCTTTCCAAGCCAGCCCATGAAGCCGTATTTCGATCTATGGGTTGCGGCAGGCGCTGTCATGGACACACGCTGGGCCGGCAAATGGGAGCCAATGGCTGCCTCGGACAGATTGGTCATGACACTTCACGGATACAGGCGAAGCGATATCGGGCCGTGAGGGCAAAGAACAGGCAGCGAAAGCTGCTGATGTCGAACATCGAGCGGATGGTTGGTCGTGCCGGTGCAACTTAATGCTGCATCGCAACATTTTTGGTGCAGCGTAGCAAAAATCCACGGTTTTTTGTTGCGCTGCAAAATTGATGCGTTAATCTCGGCCTTGCTTGAGTGCCGCTCGGGCCGTGCGTTGGCCACCAGCCCGGTGCAACGCCTAAATCGTGACGCGGACCGCATAGGGATCGTCCTGGCGTGCAGCATTTTCGGTCACTATTCCCGTCCTGAGCACCGCTGGCCTGGCCGCGGACCTGCTGACGAAATGAGGTAATTCCATGAAGATCGTCGTCGAAAACACAGTCTGCCTGAACACCGGGGACGCAGCGATTTTCCTGGCGATCCGACACATCCTCAAGACAGTCGCCGGCAGCGACCTGCAGTTCTTCATTTTTGACAGCCAGCCCGAGGTTGCGGCGCGGCTCTACCCGAAAAAGGCCTATCCGGACCTCGAATTTCACAAGCTGCTGTCGGAGTCGCTGTTCAAATACAAGAATGGCGATGGGCTGAAGAACCGGATCAAGCCGATCTACAACAAGCTTGTCCTTCGGGCCCTGCGCTGGTTGGGCAGCAGCGCGCTTGGCACTTTTTTCGGCGCGAGCGACCGCCGCAGCCTCGATATCTACACGGGCGCCGACCTCGTGGTCACGACGGGCGGGACCTATCTCGTCGAGAACTACAATCTCGAAAGACGCCTCAATCAGTTCCGGCTCGATGCCGTGCTCGGCAAGGATCCGGTCTTCTTCACGCAATCCCTCGGCCCGTTCGATAAAAGTTACAACCGCCAGGAATTGGGTCCGATCTTTGACCGCAGCCCGCTCATCCTGCTGCGTGACGAACGATCCAGAAACCACATCCAGGATCTGGTGAAGGACCTTGGCAAATGCCACGTGGTGGCCGATGCCGTCTTTGCCCTGGCCGAAACTGACAGGATCGAAAAAATACTGGCCGCCAGCCAGCCGCCGGCGCCGACGGGCCGCGTCGCTATTTCCGTCCGCCACTGGAACTATGTCAGCGACGGTGAAGGCGGCATGCGCCGTTATCTCGATTCGATCCGCGAGATCGCGGCGATTCTCGTCAGGGACCATGGCAAGGAGGTGACCTTCGTCTCCACCTGCCAGGGCGTGCCGGAATATGCCCATGACGATTCCAAGACCGCGCGGGCGATCGTCGCCGAACTCGCTCCGGAGATCGCCAAACATGTGACCGTGGATGCGGCGTTCCACACGCCGGACCAGTTGATGGCGCTGGTCAAAGGCTTCGACTTCGTGGTCGCCACACGCATGCACATGATGATCATGTCGCTTTGTGTCGGCACGCCGGTGCTGCCGATCGCCTACGAGTTCAAGACCAAGGAAGTGGCCAAGCGAATCGGTGTCGCCGACGTGCTGCTCGACATCGACACGGTGACGGTTGAGGAAGCGAGCGAAAAGCTCGGCAGATTTGCCGGAAACCTCGACCGCTATCGCCAGACCAGCCTGCAGGCCGTGCTCGAAGAGCATGCTTCGGCAATGTCTGCCACAAACCTGCTGGCGCCGCTGATCGGCGGCCGCTCAGCGGATGTTGCGCGCGGCGTTGGACAAGGTGGTGGACAACGCGCGGCGCGACTGGGGGAGGGCAAGCATGAGAATGAGACCGATCCCGTAGTTGAGGCCAACCGCCAGAAAGACCGCGAGCAGGTCTGACTGGCCGGTCAGCGACGCCGGCAGCCAGTGGTAGGTGAGCCAGGCGAGCAGGGACGAGGCAATGAAAAGCCCCTGCATGACCAGGAAGTCGGCGGCCGTCACCGGACCGACGCGATGGACCAGCACGGCAAGCACGGGAACGCGCAGCACGTAGCCGCTGATGGCATAGGCCGCGGCAACGCCAACGGCACCCCAGTGCAGGCCGACGATGAAGGCGGCGACGGTGGTCAGTGACGAATAGATGCCCCAGTGGAACATGGTCTTGGTCTTGCCCTGACAGATGAATATCCAGCCTGTGGTGCTTGAGACCGACTGGATCAGGCTGGCGATGCCCAGCCAGGCGAAAATCGGCGCCACCGGCGCCCAGCCCGGGCCGAAGAGAAGCCCCACCACCTGATCGGATGTTAGCGTCAGCGCCGCGATGCCGGGCATGGTAACGGCCGCCAGCATCCAGTTGGTCCGCACATAGATGTCGCGAAACCGAGCCTTGTCCTCATGGATGCGGCTGAGCAGAGGCACCATCACGCGTGTCAGCGGCTGGTTGATGTTCTGCAGCGGGAACAGCAGGAGCTTATAGGCACGGTCGTAATAGCCGAGTTCGATGGCGCCGGAATATTTTCCGATGAGAATGTTGTCGAGATTGCGCGAGAAAAAGTTGGCAAGATTGAAGCCGGTCAGATTGGCGCCGAACGACAATATGTCGGCATCGACCTTTAGATCCGGCCGTTGCGGCGTCCACCGCGCCACCTGCCAGGCGGCGGCAAGCGCGACAACCGCCGAAACAGCCGGGCCGATGACCAGCGACCAGTAGCCAAGCCCGGCATAGGCAGCGATCGTGGCGGCCAGAAGTCCAGCGGCAGCACTTATCACATCGTTCATTGCCAGCTGGCCGAATTGCAGGTGGCGGTTCATCAACGCCAGCGGCACTGCGGCAAGACTGCCGAAGAGCAGCGGCAAGGCGGAGCCAAGGGTGATGCCGGACATGCGCTGATCGCCGTAGAATGCGGCGATGGCGGGCGCCAGGCCGGCCACCACCACGGCACTGCCCAGCCCGACCAGCGCACTGATCCAGAACACCTGGTTGAGCTGCTGCTCGCTGATGTCCTTGCGCTGAACCACCGCCTGCTGGAGGCCGAGGTTCTGAAGCAACCCGACAAAGGCCACGATCGGCCCTACGGAAGCCACCAGGCCGAAATCCTCGGGAACGAGCAGACGGGCGAGCAAGATGACGGAGAGAAACTGGATCACCATCTTGAAGCCTTGCGCGCCGATGGTGACCAGCCCGCCGCGCAGGGCGACACGACCGAACTGGGGGGGCGGGTTGGCATTCATGAATTGAACCTCGTTTCGCCAAGCTTGATGGCGATCTGTGCGAAACGTTCGTTCAGCACATCTGCGTTGAAATCCGCCTCGATCTTCTTGCGCGCGGCGAGGGCGATCTGCTCGCAGGCCTCAGGATTCTCGGCGATCCAGGAAAGTTTGCTTGCCAGCGCTGCACTATCCCGCTCGGGCGCGAGAAAACCCGTCTTGTGATCCTCGATCAGTTCGGGAATCCCCGAGTGATAGGTGCTGACCACTGTCAGGCCGGTGGCCATCGCCTCCATCAGCGAAACCGGAATACCCTCCAGATCGCCATCGCGCGCGCCGACGCTGGGCAGCAGGAACACATGGGCATCGCGCAGACGCTGCTTGACTTCGCTGTGCGGGCGGGGCCCGAGAAAAGTCACCCTGTCGGCAATGCCGAGATCTGCGGCGATCCCCTTCAGCTCCTCCAGCAGTTCCCCGCCGCCGATCACCGAATAGACCCAGTCGCGCCACGGCAGGCTGGCGAGCGCGCGCAGCGCATATTCGATGCCCTTCTTTTCGGTCAGGCGGCAGACCGAGATGAAAGACAGCGTGGCCTGCTCCCACGACCGCCACCGATAGTCGATCTCACTCGGCCGCACGCCCATATGGTGAACCGTAATTTGCGCCGGCGGTGCCCCAACCTCGATCAAGGCATCGCGGAAAAATGCGTTCACCGGCAGCTGAAGAGCGCCCTTTTCGAACACAATCTTGTAGCGCGCGAGCGTGTTGTCATGCAGCGGCTCGCCGACATCGCGGCCGTGAAATATCGTGACCAGAGGGGCGGAAATCCTGCCTCGCTTGATGGCGCGGGCGACGCGCATGCCGTTGTTGCCAAAATGGGCGACGATCACGTCGGCGTTCTGCAATTTTCGCGCATGAGCGATGTCGATGGCGGTCGAGAGTTTATCCCAGAACCTGCCGGACCACTTCCTGAGCAGCGGGCGATAGCGACCGAGGCCACCCCACCAGCACACGACCTTACCAGGCAGCGCCTGCCAGCGCGCATCGTCGATATTGCTGTCCTTGCCAAAGGATGTCTCGTTGCAGACGACGCCGACCTCCATACCGCGCTCAAGGCACCCGGCTATTTGGTCAAGAACGAAAGTCTCGGACAATGAGGGAAATTTGTCGACTACGAAGCAAATCTTCATCGGCAGGATGCGCTCGCGCGGCGGGCCGATTTGCCCCTGACAAAAGCCGGGCGGAAAACGTGGTGCCCGAGGCACAAGACATGCAGCATGAAACTCTACCGCTGTTGGCCCACCCACGAGGACATTAGTACAGGCCTTGCTGCACTGCAACATTTTTGCTGCAGCGTAGCAAGATTTCCCTCGACGCGGCGAGGATGCCGATCAGTCCCGAGGAGCAGTGTCAGCCGGCAGATGAAGGATCCACCAGACCCTCGGCAACGCCGGCATGCCTGGCAGGCTGAGGTGCAAGGCTTGGTGCGGCCAGTTGGGTAACGATCTGCGCAAAACGTTCATTCAGGACATCTGCGTTGAAGTCGTCCTCGACCTTGCGGCGTGCGGCAAGCGCGATACGCTGGCATTCCTGCGGATGTTCGGCTGCCCAGGCAAGCTTGCCGGCAAGTGCTGAAACGTCTCGCTCGGGGGCAAGCAACCCCGTCTCCCCATCCTCGATGAGCTCGGGGATTCCCGAGTGATGCGTGCTGACCGCAATCAATCCGGCGGCCATGGCCTCCATGAGCGCGACCGGAATGCCTTCCATGTCGCCGTCGCTGGCGGTGACACTTGGCAGCAAAAAGAGATGCGCCATGCGAAGCCGTCGTTTCACCTCCATGTGGGGGAGGCTGCCAAGGAATGTTACGCGACCGGTCAAGCCCAGCTCTGCGGCCAGCTTCTCCAGATCCGTCCGCAATGGACCGTCGCCGACAATGTCGTAGCGCCAGTCCAGCTCAGGATGGGACGCCGTCAGGGAGGCCAGGGCGCGCAAGGCGAACTCGACGCCTTTCTTCTCCACTAGGCGGCAAACCGTCGTCACGATCAGCTGACTGCCTTCCCACGATTCCCAGCGATAGCTGATTTCGCGGGAATCAATTCCCATGTGGTGGACCGTGGTGTTCGCCTGGGATGCACCGGCTTCCAGCAGCATCCTGCGGAAGAAATCGTTGACCGGCAGGTTCAAGCTGCCATGCTTGATAAGCCCGGCATATTGCGTTGCAAGAACTGCCTGACGCGACGGGATCGCGACGTCTGCGCCGTGAAAGATGGTTATGATCGGCGGCTTGAGGGACTTCCATTTCTTCAGCGCGGCGGCTCTCTCGCCGTTCTGTCCGAAGTGAGCGACAATCACGTCGCAGCGGTTCAGGCGGCGTGCAAAAACCATATCAAGAACGGTCGAAGCCTTGTATCGCAGGCGCGGCGGCAACCGGCGTACAAATGCGCTCAATCCACCGGCCCATCGCCACCAATGCTGGGTTCTGGCGACCAGCGTCGCCATCGGCTCGCTCTGCCGGTCTATCCGGTCGTCACCTTTGGTCTTGTCGCACACGACCTCAATGTGAAAACCCCGGGCCAGCAGCCCGGCCATCTGGTCGACAACGAAGGTTTCCGAAAGGAGTGGGAATTCGCCCACGACAAAGCCCACGCGCATGACCCGCCCATAAGGTTGGGGCTTGCCCAGACCCCCAAGCGGTCCGCGTCGCACAAGCCCTAATGTAGACGGATAGAATACACGTTGATTGCTGCGTTGCCACAAGAATGTTGCACCGCACAATCAAAAGTGATCCGGGCGAACAGCCAGGCGGAACCCGGAACCGGCTCATGGAACGTTGTGCAACTGCCGTCGCCCGGCGGAGTAGCGCGTCAGCCGAATCGTATTGCTTGACGCGTTTACGCGGCACGCTCCAGGCCGACCCGCCTGGCGCTGTCGAGAACGTCCATGAACGTTGCAAACTGACGGTCCGGATTCATTTGCGAGCGCTGCGAAAACTGAAGCGCCGCCGCCGACAAAAGCTTGTACTCGGCCTCGTCGCTCCACAGTTGCCTGACCGCTGCGATCCAGTCGGCGAGCGGGGCGTCGTAGTCCAGCATCACACCGCCGGAGCCGATCGCTTCCGGCAGACCGCCGCGCCGCGAGCCGACCACGGGAATGCCGCTGCAATGCGCTTCCGAGGCCACCCTGCCCCAAGCCTCTTCCCATTTGCTGGGCGCAAGCAGGATCTTCGTGCGGCCGTAGACCGTCTTCATGTCGCTGGTGCGGCCTTCCAGCTTGACGTTTTGGAGAGGAGAGATCGTTGCTTCGATCTGGGCCCGATGTTCGTCGTCGAGCTTCCAGCTTTCGACGAACAGGAACGGGATCTCGGGACAGGCGGCAGCGATGCGCACTGCAAGGTCGAAGCCTTTTTCCTCATAGGGGTTGATGAGCGTGACAAACTCGCCGGTCGTCGGCGTGCTGTAGAATGCAGGATTGATGGTCGGCGGAATGACCGTCGAATCGATATCGAACTTTTCCTTGTAAGTGCGCGCAGTGAACTCGGAATTGGCGATATAGAGCGCTGAGCGGAGTTCGCGCAGGTCACCGGCCAGTTCGTGGAATTCGACATTCCTCAGATAGACGACGACAGGCACGCCTTCAGCCTGCAGCGCCTTGCCGATCGGAACCGAGTTATGGCATTGCACCACGGCGACATCCGGCCTCAGCTTTTCGACCGCGAAGCCGGCCGCTTCCCAGGGAAACCACGCCCGCACCACCGGATAGCCGGGAAAATTGTCGATGACGGCGCGCTGACGAAGCAGCTTCATCTTGGCGCGCGCCCTGAAGCCGAACATGCCTTCGCCGAACAAAGCTGCCAGGACGGAAGCCTCGTGACCGTTCTCGCGCAATTGTTCGACCAGATGGTGGGTGCTCGACTGGACGCCGCCGCTGAATTGCGGTGTGTAGCCAGTGCCGCCTGCAAACAGAACTTTCATGGACCTGGTTCCTTGTTGTGCCGCCCCTGCCGTCAGGCCGCCACCCTGCCGATCGAATGGTACTCGATGCCGTGACGGGCGATGACCTTGGGGTCGTACAAATTGCGGCCGTCGAAGATGATCGGCGTGGTCAGCGCATCCTTCAGCGCGTCGAAGGACGGCGCGCGGAAGCTCTTCCATTCGGTGGCAATGAGCAGCGCATCGGCGCCGCGCAGTGCCGCTTCCTTGGTCCCGCACAAAAGCAGGTCGTCGCGCAGCCCGTAGATGGCCTGGCATTCCTGCATCGCCTCGGGGTCGAAGGCCTGCACATGGGCGCCAGCCTTCCACAGCGCTTCCATCAAGACGCGCGCCGGCGCCTCGCGCATGTCGTCGGTGTTGGGCTTGAAGGCGAGGCCCCACAGCGCGAAGGTCTTGCCTTTGAGATTGCCCTTGAAATAGCGGTTCACCTTGTCGAACAACACCGACTTCTGCTCGTTGTTGCGCTCCTCGACGGCGCGCAGCAGCTTGGCATCGAACTTGACGCCTTCGGCGGTCTTGATCAGCGCGCGCACATCCTTCGGAAAACACGAGCCGCCATAGCCAAGCCCGGGGTAGATGAAGTGGTAGCCGATGCGCGGATCCGAGCCGATGCCCTTGCGGACCTCCTCGATGTCGGCGCCCAGTTCCTCGGCCAGATTGGCCATCTCGTTCATGAAGCTGATCTTGGTCGCCAGCATGCAATTGGCCGCGTATTTGGTGAACTCGGCGCTGCGCACATCCATCACGATCATCTTCTCGTGGTTGCGGTTGAACGGGGCGTAGAGCTCGCGCATGACCGCCTCGGTGTCCTCGCTGTCGGTACCGACGATGATGCGGTCGGGCTTCATGCAGTCGGCCACCGCGGAACCTTCCTTGAGGAACTCCGGATTGGAGGCCACGTCGAAAGCCAGATCCTCGCGCCCGCGCGCCTTCAGCGTCTCGGCGATCCTGGCCTTTACCTTTTCGCAGGTGCCGACCGGCACGGTCGACTTGCCGACGATGATCTTGGGTTTGTCCATTTCCCGGCCGATGGTCTCGGCGACCGCCAGCACATATTTCAGGTCCGCCGAGCCATCCTCGCCGGGCGGCGTGCCGACCGCGATCATCTGGATCTCGCCATGCTTGACCGCGGCCGCGGCATCGGTGGTGAACTTGATGCGGCCGGCGGCGTGGTTCTCCTTGACCAGGTTTTCGAGCCCGGGCTCGAAAATCGGCACGAGGCCCTGGTTGAGCCGCTCGACCTTGTCCGCATCGATATCGACACACACCACCTGGTGCCCGACTTCCGCCAGCACCGCGGCCTGCACGAGGCCGACATAGCCTATTCCAAAGACGGTCAAATTCATTCGGTTTGGTTCCTGTTCATGACCTTGGACCGTGTCTGGTCGACCGGTTCAGATGCTCTTTTACTTTATGCTGCACGCCAGCGATTCCGGGAACTGGCACGGCTCACCCAATGCCGTGAACGCGACGCGATCGACTTGCATAGTGACCTTGCGGCCCGGATCCGAAAAGGGACCCATCCAACTGGTTAGCGTATCGCTGCCCCAGAGGCTAAAGAAAATCTTTTGCGGATGGGTCGGCAGTTCGGCGGGGTTCGTGACTTCCTGGACGAGCTTGCCGTTGACGTACCAGCGCAGCCGGTCCTTTTCCCAGACGAAGCCGTAGTCGTTGAAGGCCTTGTCGGTGCCGCCTTCGACCTCGGCAAGCTTCTCGTTTTTCGGCTTGCCCAGAATGTAGCTGTTCACCTGAACCTTGGACGTGTCCTTGGTCAGGACCTCGAAGTCGATCTCATCCCAGGGCTGCTTGTCGGCGGGGCCGATGTAGGAGAAGAACGCGGCATTGAGGCCGGAGCCGGTGTCGGTCTTCATCCTGGCTTCATAGACCCCGTAACCGAAGCGCTTCTTGGTCTGGATCTCGGCGCATGCAAACTCGCGATCCTTCAGTTTCCGCTTCTCGAAACCAAGCGCCAGCATGCCGTCGGATAGGCCAACCAGGCTTTTCGACCAGATGCAGTTCTGATGAGCGCCGTTCGTCCAGCCGTCGGAAACATACCAGCGCGCATGATCGAAACTGCTGAAATCATCGACGAATGATGGTGAGCTCGGCATATCCTGAGCGTGAGACGGGATGGGGCCTGCAACCACGCCAGCGAGAGCGACCAGTAGAAACGCTGCACCCGAGCACAGTCGCCGCAGGGGGCCCTGCTGGATCCGGTGCCAGAACGGCATACCGCCGGCCAAGGTGATCGAGGTCTTCTTCGGATCTGCGTTCATACCAAACTTACCTTTGCGTTGTGTGCCCCCAACCCAAAGTCTCCAGTAGGCCCGCTTGCAAGGCGGGCCGCCCTTGATCCTCCGTCCCCTAAATTCTTGTGTTTCCGTGCCAGATTTTGGCGGCCCGAGCGGACGCCGACACAGGATCTACACCGTCAAACCGCGCCAACGCCGGTACTCTTGCCGAATTCGGCCTCCGCCGTCGAACCTTGCGGTCCGTTGTCGACGACCATCGCATCCAGCGAATGGCGCAGCTCCCTCATCAAGCTGTTCTGATGCGCCAGCGCCGCGATGCGCCGTTCGCAGTTCAGGATCGAGTTCGTCAATTCGCTGACTTCGGACGCCCTTGAGGTGGACGCCGAACCGTTCTCCATCGCCTCGACCAGAAAGGCCGCGTTGGTGGCCTTGGTGCGATAGCGATTCTCAAGCCCGGTCTTCTCCGCCGCGATCTCGGCGGCAATCTGGTCGAACAGCCTTGCCAGGCGATCGAAGCGTGAGAGATCGGTCTGCCGGTCCCGGGCCGGGTCCCTGGACCTGAAGCCAAATATCGAAGCCATCCGGTTGGCCTCCCAAAATTGCTGCAACGCAACATACAGTGCCATTCCCAGGACAAGTAGGCAACCTCCCAGTTTTGGAAAGGCAATTTTTTCGACGTTGCGGCCACTGTTGCTGGCGACGCGAAGGTTACTTTTCCGCAGGCGCGCTGGTCCCGGCCATGAGGAAGCGCATGGGCTGCACCTGTTTTTGGACCGTGGCAAAACCGGCGCGACGAAACAGCGCGTCCAGCTTGTCGGAGGCCACGCCGCGAACGATGGGAATGAGGTTTGATTGACTGGCGAAGGCATAGGCCGCGGCCGACGCCAAACCGCGCTCGGCCTTGACGTCGAGGAAGTTGCGCAGCCGGTATTTGTCGCGCACATGCCGTTCGTGGCGTCTCAGCACAGCCTTCGAGCCTTCCGGCAAACTGCCCATCTGAAGCAGCGCCAGGTCCGCATCGGCCAGACGCTTCAGATCCTGCGTCTTGTGCCGGCCGCTCAGCGAATCAGCGCGCACGATGGCGCCGTAACCGCAGGACCGGATGACCTTGAAACGCGCGCCGCGGGCGACCGCGCGCGCATAGAGCTCGTAGTCTTCGCCCAGACGCAGGTTTTCGTCGTAACGCAGCCCATGCCGGTCCAGGAAGGCCCTTGATATCACCGGCTTGAGGAAGCCCAGTTCACCGCGCTGCACACGCCGACTGGAGATGTTACCTTCGATAAACTGTTCGAAGTCGAGAAACTCCGGATCGGCTGAAAAAGATGGGGCGACGATTTTCGAGACATCCGTGGCCGCATCGTCCCTGATGAGCATGATGTTGTCGGCGGCGAAATCCCAGTCGGCGCTGGCAAACAGGGTGCGAAACCTGCCCTTGAGGAAGAAATCATCGGCGTCCAGAATGCTGATGAACGGCGACTTCGACCCGGCAATCGCGGCGTTGCGGGCAAAGGAGGGGCCTCGATTGACGTCGAGACGCATGACCGAAAGCCTGCCGCTGCCATCGTCGGCGGCGCCGGCCACTTTGGCGGTGTCATCGGTGGAGGCGTCGTCGACGACGACGACTTCCGCCACCTCCGGCTCACGCAACGCCGAGGCGATGGCGGCCGGAATTGTCCGGGCCGCATTGCGGGCGGCGATGATCACGCAGACCTGGGGTTCTGTCGGGGACATGGATTCACCTTTCGATTGCAAGTCGTTCCGTACCCCCATAGCCGAGCCCGGCTTGATGCCCATGCTCATAGACGCTCCGGCCGCTCGAAAAGACGCCGGCTGAGATCAGCGGACGCAGCCCAGCCGGCCTCGGTAAGATAGCGAACAGGTTCGCGACCACACAGTTCCCACAGCACCGTGCGCCGCTGCGGCCATCGCAAGGACGACAGCCAGGGCGCAATGACCATGTGGAACAGGTCTTCATTGCCGATGCGCGACAGAATGCGGGTGGCCCGCTCCGACAGAAGCGTACCGGTGCCGCCAAGAAGCACGTCGGCAGCGCGCAGACCGAGTAGCAACGTGTCGGCCAGTCCCTGCTCCGCAGCGTAGTCGAGCACATTTTGCTGCTCGGCTTCGCTCAGGCGGCTGGCGCTGGCCCTGATATCGCAGACATAGCCTGCACAGGGTTCGCGATTGAAAAGCGCCTTGGCGACGCTGATGCAGGAAAGCAGCAAGGTGTCAGAAGCCGAGATGAAAGGCATGCTGGCGCCGGCGATGGCGACCGAGCGCTTGCGCCGCAGAAAGCCATCGGTATCGCGCGGGCTCGGCGAACCGGGCTGCTGGAGCCGGTAGTGGAGGTCGACGGTGGACGGCTTTGGCCCGCTGTCGCGCACCATATGCTGCTCGCCCAGAAAGCGAACCCACCAGACGGAACGGGACTTGCCGGCGACCTCGTAGCCAATCGAGCGGAGCGCTTCACGGGCTTTGAAAAAGCCGGTCGGCGACACCAGGATGTCGACGTCTCCCGAGGGCTTCATGAAATGATCGCCATAGAGCAAATGCTGCTGAAACGGACCCTTCAGGAAGACGAAATCGATATGCTTGTCGCGCAGCACCTTGTCGATCGCCATCGAGTCCATGATGCAGGACGAGTTCATTGAAACCGTGCGCCTGCGATAAGTGTCGAGCCATTCAAGCAGTCCGGGAGGCGCTTCGCTTGCCGGCGTGCGCGACAATGCCTTCAGAACGAAGGTCGCGACCTTGTTGAGCCTGGCGATGTCGGCGACGCTGGCAGCGGAGATAGCCGGCACAGACGTTGTGCCGGCACCCGACCCCGAGGCGAAATAAAGCCTCAGGCACGCCTGCACATAGGCGACTTCATCGGCGCAGTCAGCGGCACGCAGTCTTTCGTAGGAACCTTCCTGCAAGGCCATTCTGCGCAAAGTCTCCGGAAAAAATTAGCACGCCGTGTTATATTGCACGTGCGAAGGAAAGCATCGCCAAAATCGTCCCCGGCGTCCAGCCTTTCCTTCAGCGCGCATTTCCTTGCAACCAGAGCGTTTACAGACACAACCCCGTAGACGGGCGGAAAGCGCGGCCAAAATCCCGACCGCTGCGGGAGATGCAACCGCAAATCGACCGGCGTTTGCACTATTTTGGCGCATATTTCGAGTTGCTTAAAAAGTAATCACTTTTAGAGGAAACATTTATCGTAATTAAATCAGATGCTTATTTAGATAGCACGGATGCGCCGTTGAATTCGTTTGTGAGGCGTGGCTAGGATGTGACTGCCAACGGTTTGATCAACTGTTGGAGGCAAGCGCAACCAACAATTGATTAACCGTTGGTAAATCAGGCTTGACTCATACACAACGCACATGCAGCTATTGCAATGCAGCATAGAATGCGCTGCCGGCACTCGACAGGCCGTTTCCAGTCCTTATTGGAGAGTAACATGGAACAGAATGTTGAAAAGCAAGAGTACGAAACGCCAAGCCTGACGGTTCACGGTTCTATTGAAACCATCACCCAGGGCGGCGGCGGCAATACGGCGATTGACGCGGCATTCCCCGCGCACACGCCGATCAGCCAACTTACGTTCTCTTGAACTTACTTTCGTCTCAGGGTGACGTTGGGGCTCTGGGCGCAAGTGATAATGGAGGGCCGGGGACAAGATCACCCGGCCCTCTACCTCCCCTGGAACTCCCGAAGCGTAGCGTAAACGAGGTTTTAGGATGAGCTGGAACCCAACAGACGACGATCGCGTCCGTGCGACCGAAGATGCCGTAGCCTGCGAATTCGGCACCGGGCTGGCGATCCTCGATCTGAAATCCAACATCTACTACAGCCTGAACAGCGTCGGAGCCTATATTTGGGAGCTGATCCAGGAGCCAAGGCCAATCTCTGAAATCCGTAGCGCCGTGCTTGCGCGCTACAATGTCGACCCCGCGCGCTGCAAGGCCGATGTCGACGGATTGCTGAAGGGTCTGGCCGATTCAGGACTTGCGAGGCTCCACCATGAGGAACTTGCCTAGGGTTCTCTCCCTGAGTGATTCGGAAATGCTGTTTCTCGCCCGCTGCCTTCTGGTGGTCGCTGCGGTACGGCTGGGGCTGACGCTGCTCTCCTACAATCATGTTCGCCGCATGGTGACGCGGCTGGATGCGCAGCAGCCGGCCGGCATCGGCGATCTGCGGCGCGTCGCCTGGGGCGTGGCCGCAGCGGCCCGTCTCGTCCCCTATGCCAGCTGCCTTACCCAGGCGCTTTCCGGGCAATACCTTCTTGCCCGCCAGGGCAACGCTTCCAAAATACGCATCGGCATCGAGCGTGATACCGGCACGCAACTGAAAGCGCATGCCTGGCTGATGAGCGGCGACCAGATTGTGCTCGGCGGTTCCATCGACCGGTTCGCCCATCTCGTCGACCACGGTCAGTAGCCGATGAGCGGCGTCGCCGGAATTCTGCTCAGGCAGGGGCAAGCGCCCACGGCAGCCGCGGCCGACATCCAGCAGATGCTTGCACGCATGCATCACCGGGCTCGTGACGGCAGTTCGTGGTGGACCGACCCAAGCGTCGCTCTCGGCCACGCATGGCTCAACACAACGGACGAAGCCGGCCCCGGCCCGCTGACCATGGGCGGCGGCAAACTGGCGATCACCGCCGACTGCCGGCTGGACAATCGCGACGAATTGCTGGCGAGGCTGGGCATCAGGGACAGCTCGGTTGCCGATGCAACATTGCTGATGCGTGCCTATCTGCGGTGGGGCGAGGCCTGTCCCGTGCATCTGCAAGGCGACTTCGCGTTCGCCATCTGGGACAGCGAACGCCAGACGCTGTTTTGCGCCCGCGATCATTTCGGGGTCAAACCCTTCTACTACCATTCGAGTGACCGGCGTTTCGTCTTTGCCTCGGAGATCGGGCCGATCCTCGGCGTCGACGGTGTCAGCTCGCGCGTCAGCGACCATCAAATTTCTGGATTTCTGGCAGGGCTTCCGGACGATCCGCAGTCCACCCACTACAGCGAGATCTTCCGCTTGCCGGCCCGCCACAGCCTTACAGTTACCGGCAGCCAGGTGGTGCTGCGCCGGTACTGGCAGATCGAGCCGTCGCAAAGGCCGATGCGATCGGATGCCGCCGAGGAATTTCGCCATCTGTTTTCACAATCGGTCAGCAACCGGATGCGGGGAACCTCGGCGGTCGGCGCGATGCTGAGCGGCGGCCTCGATTCCTCCTCGATCGCCTGTGTGGCCGGCCTGCAGAACGCCAGCGAGCGAAAGCCGAGACTGCCCACCTTCTCATTGATTTTCGAGAAGGGCTCCTCGATGGATGAACGCCCCTTCATCGATGCCGTGCTGGAGCAGAAGAAGGTCGACGGGACGCTGATCGCCGTCGGCAACTACGCGCCATTCGCGGAGTTCGACCGCATCCTTGAAGAGCAGGAAGGGACCTTCCTGGCGCCCGGCCTGTCGCTGACCCGCAGCATTTACAGGACCGCGGGGGCGAAGGGCATCAAGGTGCTGCTGGACGGCCATGGCGGCGACGAAGTCGTTTCGCAAGGCCATGGCCATCTGCACGAACTTGCCAATGCCGGCAAATGGATGGAGCTGTGGCGGGAGATGCGCGGCGCCGCCAACACCTATGGCGACGGCATGCTCGGCCTGTATTTCCAGTTCCTGACCATTTACGGGCCGGCATGGCGCATCGCCAAGCTCAGACATGCAGCTAACCGTATCCTGAACCGGATTCGCACGCCGGCGCCACGCGGCGGAAGCTGGCGCGACCTGATCAATCCGGACCTGGCCAGGCGAACCGATCTTGTCGAAAGATTTCACCGGGCGGGCTATATGCCGCCAAGCGTCAGTGCCAGTGAGTCCCTGACCCATCGCTGGATCCTTTCAAACGGCTATGTGCCGCATGCCTTCGAGGTTCTCGACAAGGCCGGGGCCAATTTCGGCGTCGAGCCACGCTATCCGTTCTGGGACAAGCCGCTGGTCGAGTTCTGCCTGGCACTGCCGGGTGAGGAAAAACTGAACCGCGGCTTTGGCCGCTATGTACTGCGCCGCGCCATGGAAGGCGTCTTGCCCGCGGCGGTTCAGTGGCGGCGCGACAAGATCGATTTCACCGCCAATCTCGTCAACGGCATGCTCGGCAACCACCGCGATCTCCTGGAACAGGTGCTCGTCTCGGATGCCAGGCGCATCGCGCCCTATGTCAACCTGCCAGCGGTGACTGCTGCATATGCACGGCTGTTGCGCCAGCCGGACCAGGCAGCGCCGCTGGATGTCCAATATGTCTGGCGCTCGGCGTCGCTGTCTCTCTGGCTGCGGCAGCTCCAGCACGGTGGGAGTCCCGCATGATGCCTCGCAACACATCGCTTGCCGCTGACCTGCGACATAACCAGGTCCATTCGCAAGGCCGGGCAGTGCGACAACGTCGCTTCTACAAGGCCTACGGCCTGACGATCAGTTCGGACGTGGCGTTGCCCGAACTGGAGCCGGCCGAACCGGCGACGGCCGATATCGTGATCGCGGTGGGTCCGATCGACTTGCCGGCGCCCTTGCTGGAGGCCGGCACCGCCTTTCGGTTCGAGCCAGACTGGCAATATCTGGCATGGCCGGCGGTCGGCGCGTTTCTGATCAGCGATGCCTGCCGGATCGACGTGGAGCCGGCGCCGGGGATCGACGACCAATTGATCGCGTTTCCGCTGCTGGGACCGGTGCTGGCGCTGCTGCTGCATCAGCGCGGCCTGCTCGTCCTTCACGCCAGCGCCATTGCCGTCGGCGGCAAAAGCGCGATCTTCATGGGCGACAAGGGCGCCGGCAAATCAACCACAGCGGGCGCGATGATCCGGGCCGGGCATGGCTTGCTCACCGACGATGTCGTGGCGCTCGATCTGGTCGCCGAGCCGATGATCGTTCCGGGCTTTCCGCAGCTGAAGCTGGCCGCCGACGCCGCCGCCGCCATCCCTATCCGGCAGGCGGAAGTGCGCCCGCAGGTGCATCCCGCGATCGACAAGACACAGCATCGCCTGCATGGCGGATTTTCGAGCGAGACGGTACCGGTGACGAGGATCTACATCCTCGAGCGCGGCGAGAAGGCAGCAATATCGCCACTGCCAGGCCTCGGTGCCTTGCCGGCAATCATCAAATTTTCCTACGTAACACGCTTCGGCCGCCCGGCCCTGGTCGGCGACTTTGCAGCAACGCACCTTCGTCAATGCGCCCGGCTGGCCGACCATGTCGGCGTATGTCGCCTTGAAGTGCCAACCGGCCTCGATCGTATCGGCGAAGCCGTCGATCTGATCGAGAAGGATCTGGCGGCCGACAATCGGCGGCGGTGAGCAAGGCATGGCTGGATCATCACCCTTTCGCCTGTCACTGTTGCGGGAAGTCGCCGGTTTCGGCGCTGTCGTCGCTCGGATCGGCGGGAGGAGGGCCTGGACGGCATTGATCTTCCTGATCCTGGGAAGCCTGACCGAAGGCATCTCGATCCTGCTTCTTGTTCCCCTGCTGCATCTGGTGGGGCGGCCCGATCAGAATTTCGCGATCAAGCTGCCTGACAACGACTTGGTGCGCTGGCTGGTGCCGGACGGGACGCTGCAATTGACGACGGTGCTTTGCATGCTCGTCGGGCTTGTTGTGCTGCAAGCGGCTTTCAACCGCTTCAAATCCGTCTACATGGCCAGGCTTCTGCTCGATTTCATCAACCGCCTGCGCATGAACCTGTTCGAGAGCATCGGCAGGGCGCGGTGGGGAATATTTGCCCGCATGCGAAGTTCCGATCTCGACCATGCCCTGACCGGCGACATCGACCGTGTGCAGGCCGCCGCCTTCTCGCTGATGATGCTGGTGCAGATCGCCGTGCTGCTGGCCGGCTACCTCGTGGTTTCGCTGTTCATTTCGCCGATAATGACATCGGTCGCCATCGTGATCGGCGTGCTGACGTTCGTGGCACTGCGACCGTTTCGAGCCCGGGCTACCGCATTCGGCCGGGTCTTGACGGCCAACCGCCAGGATCAATACCGCACGGTCTCGGAGTTTATCGGCGGCATCAAGGTGGCCAAGAGTCTGAATGTCGAGGCGAGCTACTACGCGCAGCTCCAGTCGACGCTGGAAAGGATGAAGACCGACAATATCAACTATGTGCGCAACAGCTCGATCGGCACCGCCCTGTTCCAGGTGGCCAGCGTCGTCGGCCTGAGCCTGTTCGTCTACATCGCGCTGGTCCGCTTCCACCTCTCGCTTGCCGAGATCGTCGTCCTGCTGCTGGTTTTCATGCGCATTGCGCCGCGTTTCATGGACATGCAGACGCAGGCCCAGCAGGTTTTGATCAATTTGCCGGCCTATACCTCGATGCGTGACTTGCAGACGCGTTTCGACGCCGAGCGCGAACCGGCGAATGCCGAGCCGCAGGCGAATGGAAAACTGTCGCTCGATAAGGGTCTGAACATACGCAATGTTTCGTTTGCCTATGGTGACGGCACCGGCAAGCCGGTGGTCAGCGACATCACCTTCGGTCTTCCCGCCGGCAAGGTGACGGCGCTTATCGGCCCTTCAGGATCGGGCAAGAGCACGATCGCCGACATGCTGCTTGGCCTGCTCGAGCCGACGCAAGGCAGCATTCTCGCCGACGGCGTCGAGATCAATGCCGCCAATCGCCGGCGCTGGCGCGATCAGGTGGCGTATGTGCCGCAGGATGTGTTCCTGCTGCACGAAACGATCGCCGCAAATCTGCGCCTTGCCGCGCCACAAGCCAGCAATGACGATCTTTGGAAAGCACTTCGATCGGCGCATGCCGCGGAGTTTATCGAACGGCTTGAACACCAGTTGGACACGGTGGTCGGCGACCGCGGCGTCCGGCTCTCGGGCGGTGAGCGCCAGCGTATAGCGCTGGCGCGGGCGCTGCTTCGCAAGCCGTCCCTGCTGATCCTGGATGAAGCGACCAGTGCGCTCGACTGGCAGAACCAGTCGTTGATCGCCAAGTCGATCGACGGGCTGCGCGGTTCGATGACGATCCTGACCATTGCGCACCGGCCATCGATGATCGCCTTCGCAGACCGGGTCGTGGCCATGGAAAACGGCCGGATCGTCGAGGTCGGGCAGTATCAGCGGTTGAAGGACAAAACCGGAAGCCGATTGTCCCAGATGCTGTCGGGCGAGCAATCCGAGCGGGAGCCGGCCGACGCGACCTGAGGTCAATGCACAGGCTGACGCAAAATCAGTGAAGGCTTCGCCGGGCGGTGAATTTCTCGCCTTCGGTGGCTTTGTCCGCGCTCAGGTTTCTTTCGGCTTCGCGGGCCTTGTCGGCCGACGTCGGCGCGCTCCTGGCAACCATGACGTAGACCATCAGGAAGTAGCCGACCTGGATGATGACCGCGCAGATGACAACGCGAATCAATGTTGTGGCAAGCGACGCGCCGTCGGCATAGGACCATGCCACCACGATCGCGAGGGCGAACAGCATTCCGACGATGAATTTTGGCAGTGACATGACCGGCGGTCCGTCAACCAGCCCGAGCATGCAAAAACGACGACTTACCCACCCGAGTATCTCCCCATTCGCCATGCGGGCTTATCAGTTTGCCCGCTGTCGGCCGGTTGCTTCCGGCCTTTCCAACCTATCGAGACTCTAACAGAAATAATTTGCGACTCTATTAAGACGGGAAACTGACGGCAAGGCCACACGCAACTAATTTTGAATCGGTTTCCGGGTTGGACTCTGCCATGCTGCGACGCACACACAGGCATCATGGCCAACCTCCGGATATCGATCCCGCACCAGTAAAAGCCCCAATATTTACTAGTATTTTATGCGAATTGCCTGGCACTTTGCGCCACATTAGAGCGACTTTATGCTTCTCGGCCAGCGTCGAGGAACGATTCGCCCAAAAATGGCCTTGAAAAGACACTAGATTTCCTGATTTTGCTCACATATTGTCACAAACGTGCCGCAAAGGCGAAATTTTGTGCACAGCGCGTTTATTATTTAGTCAATTCATGACGTGACTATTTCAGCGGCATGGGAAATTGTGTGTTGCGCTGCAGCATTTTTTTGATATCTTGCCGTAAACCATTCGTTGAACGTATGGAGTTTCGGCATGAGGGATATCGCTAAGTCGGCCAATGCGGGCTTTTCGCAGGTCGGCATTGATTTTCCGCCACCAATCGGCGGTCTACTCAAGCGCAGTTTTGATATTTTTGGTTCACTGGTCGGCCTGCTGGCGCTCAGCCCGCTGTTTGTAATGGTCGCACTTCTCGTCAAGCTGTCAGATGGCGGCTCGATTTTCTACGGTCACAAGCGGATCGGTCGTGGCGGGCGTATCTTCCCGTGCCTCAAGTTCCGCACCATGGTCCCGGACGGCGATCGGGTGCTGGCCGCCTATCTTGCGGCCAATCCGGACGCCAACGCGGAATGGACGGCGACCCGCAAGCTGAAGAATGATCCGCGCGTCACCCGTGTCGGAGCCGTGCTGCGCAAGCTCAGCCTCGATGAATTGCCGCAGATCATCAACATCCTGCAGGGCGATATGAGCCTTGTCGGGCCTCGTCCCGTTGTGCGCGACGAGCTTGAGATCTATGGCAGTGCAGCGGTCTACTACCTGAAGTCACGCCCCGGCCTGACCGGGCTTTGGCAGGTCAGTGGACGCAACGACGTTTCCTATGACAGCCGGGTCGCGTTCGACCGCCACTATGTCGAGAACTGGTCGTTGTTCGAAGATGTTCGCATCATCATCAAGACCGTACCTGCCGTCTGGATGTCACGCGGATCCTACTGACCGGGCGGCAGCCGCCCTGAGCCGCCCATTCCGGCGCGGCGATGCCGACAGCAAGCTCATCGGGCGATGGGGCCAAAGCGGATCGGAACGTTCAGTTGAAAAAAGATACCTTCGACCTTTTTCGCACCGGCAGGACTGCCGGTCGTTTGGTGCCGGCCCGCCTCACAGCCGCCTGCCTCGCACTGTCCCTCGCCTTCCCGCACATGGCCGCAGCAGACGAGTATCGTCTCGGCTCGCAGGACAAGCTCAATATCCGCGTCGCCGAATGGCAGACCGTCGAGGGCACGTTCCGCGACTGGGCGGCTGTAAACGGAGAATATTCGGTCGGCCCCGCCGGAACCTTGTCGGTGCCGTTCGTGGGCGAACTACCGGCAGCCGGCAAGACCACTTCGGAGATAGCCGCAGCCATCGGCCAGGCATTGCAGCGTAAGCTGGCGCTTGCAGACAAGCCGGAAGCGTCAGTGGAAATGGTGCAGTTCCGGCCGTTCTACATTTCAGGCGAGGTGCAGACACCCGGCCAGTTTCCCTACGTGCCCGAGCTGACCGTGCTCAAGGCAATCAGCGTTGCCGGCGGCATAAGGCGCAATGCCGATTACGGCCCCCAGATCGGCAAAGACCTGGTTACAGCCAAGGGCAATTACGACATTTACGAGGACCAGCAGGTTCGCCTGCTTGTTCGGCGGGCCCGCATCGATGCCGACATTGCCGGCAAATTGAGCTTCGATGTGCCGAAGGAGATCGCGGACGATCCGCGCCTGCCGGCTATCGTCGCAGATGAAATGGCGATTCTGAAGTCCGACCAGAACAAGCTGAAGCTGAAGTTGCAGGCGCTCGATGAGCTGAAGGGCGTTTTGCAGGCCGAAATCGAATCGCTGCAGAAGAAGATCGTCAACCAGCAGCGACAGGTCGACCTGGCCAAGCAACAACTCGACAGCATCGGTCCGCTGGCGCAGAAGGGCTTGATCGTCAACACGCGCCTGCTGACTTCGGAGCAATCGATCGCCAATCTGCAGGGTCAGGTCCTGGACTATGAAACGGCGATCCTGACCGCCAAGCAGTCGATCAGCAAGGCGACGCAGGATGCCATCGATGCCCAAAACACCCAGAGTTCGAGCCTCGCCGCCGACCGCCAGCAGACCGAGACGGATCTGAACGAAGCCACGCTGAGGGTGGGCATGCAAAAAGGCCTGATGGCCGCGGCATCGGATCCGGCAACGACGGCTGCCATCACCAGCGGCGGAGAACCGACCTTCCTCTATTCGCTGGTACGCGTTGTCGACGGCAAGACGAGTGAGATCGCCGCCAAGGAAGACACGCCAGTGCTGCCGGGGGACGTGATCAAGGTCAAGCTGGCGCCGATGGCCAGCCAGTAAGCAAGACAATGGTCAGGCCTGTAGGCATGACGATTGTCAGCCTGTAGGCAACGCCCGGCGTCATCGACGCCGGCCGGCAGGAATTGAGAAGGCAGCATCGAGTGCCGCCCAGCCGGGCGCAGGAGACCAGCTGTCGACCTCGCGCAGCGATCCGCTGATGAAAGCATAGAATGCAGCCGGCACCCCGCCACGTATACCTCAATCTCGACGCCCTGCGCGGCGTGGCGGCGATCAGCGTCATGCTCTATCATTTCTCGCCGTTCATCACCGACGGCAAGGTGCTGCCCTCGAGCTATCTCGCGGTCGACCTGTTCTTTCTGCTGAGCGGGTTCGTCATCGCTCACGCCTATGACAGGAAGATCGAAACCGGGATGGGGTTCGGCACTTTCCTCTTGATCCGGCTGATCCGGCTCTATCCGCTTTACCTAGCCGGTACGCTGCTGGGTTTTTTCTATCTGCTGATCAAGAACCGGCTTATTCCCGCGGAGTACATGCCGCTTTCGGACATCGCCGTCATGCTGACGACGGGCATGTTTTTCATTCCGCTGGTCGGCAGCGCCTATCACACGATCTTCCCGCTCAACCCCGCCTCCTGGTCGTTGTTCTTCGAGCTCATCGTCAACATCGCCTATTTCCTGCTGTTCTTCGTGCTGCCGAAAAGGCTGCTGACAGCACTCATCGCCGGCAGCCTCGCGCTGCTGGTCGTGGCGGCGGCCGTGGCCGGCACGCTCGACTTCGGCATGACCGGACAAACCATCATCAGCGGCCTGCCGCGCGTGTGCTTCTCATTCTTTCTCGGCGTGCTCCTGTGCCGCTCGATCGGACGCTACCAGGGCAGGCTGGGTTTTCTGCAAACCGGCTACTGGGCCGAGATCGCGCTTGTGCTGACGCTGGTGGTTTTTGCCATCGCACCGCATGGCGCCTTGCGCCCGATCTATGATCTGGCCTGCATCGTGTTTTTGTTTCCGATGATGGTCGTGGTTGGAGCCCTGGCGCCAACCCATCAGCGCGTCTCCAGGCTCTACAGCTGGCTCGGGCGGATCTCCTATCCGATCTATATCATCCACACGCCACTGCTGATGATCATCGCCGGAGCCGGCAAGGCCGTGTCCATCGATCCGTTCGCAAACCACCCCTGGTTCGGCATCGTCATGGCCCTCGCCGTGATCGTCATCGGCGACATCGCAACCCGCATCTTCGACGAACCGGTACGCCGGTTTCTGCAGCGGCAGATGCTGCGGCGCGCCAGCGCCATTGCGTAGAACGCCGGGCTTCTTTCAGGCCTGATAGCGCCAGACCGAACCCGCCTCGATCAACAGCAACAAGCCTTCAGCCGCTTGCGGCTTTCGCTTCCTGGATGGCAATCCGGGTTCGTTGCGGCTGGACCTCGGGCACACGTCGCAACTTGAACAGGCTGTAATAGACGACGAATGAGGCCATGAAATACGGGCCCAGGATTTCGACTTCGAAGAAGGAGCGGATGAACATCAGGCCGACCACGCCGGCAAGCACGACCGAGTCGGCCTGCCAATCGCGGAAGATCACCGCCGATATGTGTCCGTAGAGAGCGCGCAGGATGATCATCGAAATCATCGCCACCCCGACAAAGCCGAGTTCGACCAGGGTCTCGATATAGGTGTTGTGGAAATGGAAGCCGGTGCGGGTCGAGATGTAGAACTCGGCCCACAGCCGTTCCGCCTCGGCAAAGCCCTGCACCCAATAGCCGGCATAGCCGACGCCAAGGATTGGCGATTTCTGCGCGGCCTCCCAGCCTTGCTCCCACAGATAGGTTCGCCCGGTGAGGGTCGAATCCTTGCCGAAGATGCCAAGCACGAAATCCAGAACGCCGAGGTTCAAGGCGGCAAAGACCGCTACAACCAGCGTGCACGCGCCGACTACGAAAAGCACCCTACGATAGCGGCGCGACACGACCTTGCTCATCGCAAGCAGGGTCACGATCGCCAGAGCTACCGGCAGCGACGCCACCGACGTGGCGGAATGGGCGATGGCCAGCATGTAGACCGACAACAGGCCGATGACAGCCGTCCAGACCAGGCTTAGCCGGTCGCGCCTGAAAAAGATGACGAAGACAAAGCAGAAATAGATGCCAAGCGACGAGAAGAACCCGACCTGGTTCTTGGAGCCGAAGGCACCGACGAAATTGTAGGTTCCGTCGAGAACGTCCTCGGCGTAAGCCCCGACCTTGAGCGAATAGAGCAGGACGAGAAAAATCCCGATCAGGGAGCCAAGCACCAGGGTGCGGACGCTAACCGTGCGCGCGGCGATGTAGGCGCAGACGAGGTGCGAAAAGTACTGGACTGCCGCTCTTGCGGTGATGCCGGACGCATCCGACCAGAAGACCGAGAAACAGACATAGGCGGCAAACACCAGTGGCAGCCAGGCGCTGGAAAGGCCTTTCAACAGGCGCCGGTAGTCGACGAGGACGAGGGGAAGCCAGACCGCATAGTAGGCCAGGATCAGTATCTGACCGAAATTGGAGGAGTAGGCAAAGGCGATGACCGAAACGGCCACAGCGAAGCTGCCATAGACAGCATTCTTTTCCGGTTCCACCAGCAGGGATTTTGGAATCTTCATATCTGTATCGGATTTCTCATCCACGCAGCCTTTCAGTCGGGCGCAAGCGCCGATCGGCTATTTATCCACGAGATGCCGGTTCGACAGGCATCCATTGTGCAGTGCAATATAACCTACCGCCGTATCGCCTGTCACTCAATGACAAAAGTGTCACGGGCAATGCGCGGAGACCATGAACCATGGAAATGGCGCGAATGCGGCCCGCCTGGTGCAAAGATCAGTCGGTGCCGCCTCGCCGACCGATGCCTGAACCAACCCCGTCCGCGATCATGGTGTTTGCTGTCACCAATGAGATGAATACAATGGGCGAAAAGTGATCCGCATGTGCAGCCCGCTGGAGAGAACTGATGGACAAACCTCGAATCTTCCTTGGTTCGTCAGGAAAGCAGCAGAAGCTGCTACAGGCGCTGACACGCGGGCTTGAAGACGTCGCGCATGTGGAACCCTGGACGACGTCTTTCAATCCCGGGACCTCCACCCTGGATCGCCTCCTCGAGCTCACGCGTGAAGTCGACTTTGCCGCTTTCCTGTTCGCCCAGGACGACTGGACGAGCGCGAGCGTGCCGGCATCGGCGGCGCCGGTCTCTGCTCAAGCGTCCCCACGCGACAATGTGGTCTTCGAAGCCGGTCTCTTCGGCGGAGTCCTCGGAATGCGCCGAACGTTTATCCTGCATGCGAACGGCTCCAAGCTGCCAAGCGATCTCCTCGGCCTGACCTCTGTCCGGTATGGCGACGCGACGACTGCCGCGGAGATGAGGGTGGTCAACCAGAAGCTGCGCAAGGCAATCGAGAACGAGAGCCGCCTCGCTCGAATCGAGGGCCTTTGGTGGCAGTTTTCCCTGTCGGAGCGCACTGCCAAGGAGCCATCCGCTGTGAGCCTTTTGCGGATCTCGCGAGACCGCGACGGTGCGCTGGAGCTCACCGGTCGCTCATGGCAAGAGAATGGCAGTCTGTCCGCCAGATACTGGAGCGAAGCGACGAAGGAGAGAAAGCAGACTCCCGGCATCTTCTACTACTGGAACGGAGAGCGGCCGATGGACGCGAATGCGACGCAGTTGCACGGGACCGGGGAGATCCTGCTTGAGTCCGCCGAGCGCGCGTCCGGCTACTTCACCACGCGAGCCGACACAAACCCGGAGCTGAATGCGCGCACCTCCGGTGTCTATCTGCGCGCCGAACCGGAAGATCTGGCTATTCTGGACGGGCGCGACAATCAGCGGCGGGTGGAGTTGATCGCCGAGCGGCTGAGCGATTGGAAATCGATCGCCTGAAAATTCAGTGCGTTTGGGAGCCCTGGCGCTTGGGCTGAGCCCGGACCCAGCGCCGTATGGAGAGAGGTGTCGCCAGGAGCGCGCCTCTCGATCGCTGGCCCACCAGTATCCCGTTTGGCGGCTCCAATCCCCGGCTTGAACTTGTCCGCCGGTGACTTCACAGTCGCCGCCGATCGGGAGGGTGATCGCATGCGTTTTGCTGGACGGTTTGCCGGACGCTCGGCGGTGATCACCGGCGGCGCCTCCGGCATCGGCCTGGCCGTAGCCAAGAGAATTGTCGAAGAGGGCGGACGGGTTTGCGTCTGGGACCGCGACCCCGACCAGATCGAGCGGGCCCAGGCCACCGTTGCCGGCCTGCATGGCATGACCATCGACGTTGCCGATGCATTGGCGGTTGAAGACGCCGCGAAACACACGATCAAGGCCCTTGGCGCGGTCGATATCCTGGTCACCAGTGCCGCCATCACCGGACCGAACATGACGACCTGGGAGTACTCGGTGGAGGACTGGCGCCGGGTCATCGACATCAACATCAACGGCGTCTTCTTCTGCAACAAGGCGCTGGTGCCGCACATGCTCGAACGCAATTACGGCCGGATCGTCAACATCGCTTCGATTGCCGGCAAGGAAGGCAATCCCAACGCGTCGGCCTACAGCACGTCGAAAGCGGCGGTGATCGGCATGACAAAATCGCTGGGCAAGGAGTTGGCCAAGACCAGGGTGACGGTGAACTGTGTCACCCCCGCCGCGGTGCGCACGGCGATCTTCAACCAGATGAGCCAGCAGCATATCGACTTCATGCTGTCGAAAATACCGATGGCGCGGTTCGGCGAGGTCGAGGAGGTGGCGGCGCTGATCTCATGGATCGCTTCCGAGGAATGCTCGTTCACCACCGCTGCCGTGTTTGACGTTTCCGGCGGCCGGGCTACCTATTGAAGCAAGTGAGGCGCGATTTGCCACCGAGAGCTGTGGCCGTCCGCCCGGAGTTTGCTTCCTTTGCCTGGCGTTGAATCTCCCTTGTCCGACGAAGAGCTGCTCGACCGCTTCCAGCACGCGGCCTTCGGCTATTTCCTGGAGACCGTGAACCCTGAAAACGGGCTGGTCGCCGACACGTCGCGGCCGGACTGGCCGGCAAGCATCGCCGTCGTCGGCTTTGCGCTGTCCTGCTACCCGGTCGGGGTCGAACGCGGCTGGATGACACGCGAAGCTGCGATAAAGCTGACACTTGCCGCCCTGCGCTTCTTTCGGGACAGCCGGCAAGGCACTGGCGACGACGTCACCGGCCACAAGGGGTTCTACTACCATTTCCTCGACATGCGGACCGGCCTGCGCACATGGCGCTGCGAATTGTCGATGGTCGATACGGCGCTGCTGATGGCCGGCGTGCTGGTGGCAAGCGCCTATTTCGGCGGCGACAGCGAGGATGAGGTCGAAATCCGCCACCTGGCCGACGTGCTCTACCGCCGCGTCGACTGGCGCTGGGCGCAAGGCCGCCGCCCAACCTTGCGGCAGGGCTGGAAGCCAAAGAGCGGCTTTCTGTATTCCGACTGGGAAGGCTACAACGAAGCGACCATCCTCTATGTGCTGGCGATGGCTTCACCAGACCGCCCGGCCTCGGACGACAGCTATGCCGCGTGGACGTCGACCTATCAGTGGGAAACCATCTACGGCTACGACGTGCTCTATGGCGGACCACTGTTCATGCATCAGTTCTCGCATGCCTGGATCGACTTCGCCGGCATCCGGGATGCATTTATGCGCGACAAGAACTCCGACTATTTCGAAAACAGCCGCCGTTCGACCTATATCCACCGCGACTATGCGCAGCAAAACCTGCTTGGCTATGACGGTTACAGCGACGAGCTGTGGGGCCTTTCAGCCGGTGACGGACCCGGCAATTTTCGCGCTGGTATCGCGCGGCGGCCGCTTAAGTTTTTGAGTTATGCGGCGCGTGGCGCCCCCTTCGGTCCCGACGATGGGACGATCGCGCCGTGGTCTTGTCTGGCATCGCTGCCGTTCGCCCCGGAAATCTGCCTGCCGGCGCTGCGTCACCTGCAAGAGCGCCACCCCCAAATGATCAACAATTTCAGGATGCCGAGCGGCTTCAACCCGACGCTGGCGAACCGGCGAAATTTCGGGCCGAGCGGCTGGATATCGCAAGGGCACTACGGCCTGGACCAGGGAATCGTCGTGTTGATGATCGAAAACCACCGCTCGCGCCTGATCTGGGAGCTGATGCGATCAAGTCCGCCCATTCGTCTCGGCCTCAGCAAGGCGGGTTTCACAGGCGGCTGGCTGTCGCAGCCGGCGCGCGCGCCTCAGGGGTAGCCGATCACCATGTCGGCGCTTGACGGCGGCGTGGTTCAGCTAAAGAAGATTGAGATGAGACTTTCACGACCGCGGAACACAGGTGAATGCAGCCCCCGATAGAGATCGACTATGCCGTCCGGCTGCTGGCGAAGGGCTACATATGCCTGCCGCTTCGTGCCGGCGGCAAGCATCTCGATCTTGCGGCCATGGAGTACGATCCTCTGCATTTGCGAAACCAACGCAAGGATTTGAAGGAACTCGCCTTCTGTTCCATCGCGTTTCAGTTGTCGCAGAAACCACCAACCAGCGATGACATTGAGCGCTGGTTTCGTAATTTTTCCGGAAACGTCGGCATCCTGGGAGGATTTTCCAACCTGCTGGTCCTGGACTTCGACGACGCCGCTGCATATCGGAGTTGGGTGCGCCGCCACGGTGCCATTGCCGGCCGCACACCGATGGCAAGGTCGCCAAACGGGTTTCATGTCTATCTGAGGACACGTGAGCCGACCGTGTCATCGAGCCTGCATTTCGGCATGCGCCGCGTCGGCCACGTCAAGGCGCTTGGCGGCTATGTGGTGGGCAGTCCGTCGGTGCTCAGGGATGGTTCCTCCTACAGCTGGCTGGAGAACCAATCGCCGTTCGATATCGAGCCACAACCGATCGACAGCCTCGCCAGCCTTTCGCTGCGGCCGGTCTCGCCGCTCAAGCATTATTATGACCGCATGCGCAACCGCGGCTTCTTCGAGGGGCAGTGAGCAAATCCGGGGAGACGCGGTTGAACGTCACGGTCGTCATTCCGGCACGCAATGCCGCCGCGACGATTGATGCCGCACTGCGCAGCCTGATGCCCGACAGCAGGCTGATCCGTGAGATCCTGCTGGTCGACGATGGTTCCGACGATCAAACCGCCTCGATCGCGCTGGACAGCGCGCAGCGACATGGCCTGCCGCTCGAGGTCGTGAGTGTCCGCCTGGGCAGCGCCGGTGCGGCGCGCAACATCGGCATCGCGCGGGCGAGCGGCAACGCCATCTTCTTCCTCGATGCCGATGACGAACTGATCGAGGGCGGCTTGTCGTTGCTGCACGAGGCGCTCCTGCGCAGGCCCGAGGCTGGCCTGTCGATCGGCGCCAGCATTCGTCGCACGGACGGACGGCCGGACAAGCTCAAGGCGCCGCATGGCTACACAAGCGACAGGACCGAGAACACCAGGCGATATCTGCTCAATGAGCTGTGGCCGATCGCCATGGGCAGCGCATTGGTGGCGACATGGGCGACGGCTAGCGTTCGCTTTCCGGAGGCGATCGGTCTCGACGAGGACACGTGTTACTGGGTCGCCCTGCTGGCGCGCGTCGACGCGGTCACCGTCTCGGCGCCGGTGCTGCTCTACCATCACGACGAAGCAAGGATGGCGCGGCGTTTCATTCAGGCACCACGCAGGACGTTTCTCGCCATTGCACTCGAACTGGACAGGTTGGCTGCGCTGGGCGTTGCCAGGGATGCGCTTCAATGGCGAAAGGCCTGGATAGCGCAGCGGATTGCACGCCAGCTCATCAAGCACCGAAAATACGCCGATGCAGCGAGCATGATGCGAGCCGTCGACGCCCACAAATTGACCGGCCGGAGCTGGAAGGCCTTGCAGTACGACACCCGGATCCGCCTGGGGCGTCTGGTTCATGGCGCGGGCGTATCGCATACGGCGCGAGGCTCCGCCGGGGAGCACCGCACTCTGGTGCTGTCTTACGATCCGGCCTCGCCTCCGACCTCGGGCGCGGATCTCCGGAATTTCGGCAATGCGGTGGCCGCGGCTCAGCTCGGACCGGTCTGTCTGGTCTCGATTAGACCGCAGGCGGACCAGCCGGCAGCGCTTGACCCTCATATCCGCACAGTTGCCCTCACGACAGAAGGCGATGTCCGCACGGCTTCGATCGGCTGGTGGCGGCGCAAAGGCGAGAACCGAATTCCGCGTACCGCGCTGGTGCGGCTCGAGACGCTTGTGCGCACATTTCGTCCCGACACGATCGTGGTCGAGGGTATCGGCTTGTTCAAGCTGCTGCGGCCTTTGCGGCCGCTGGCAAGCCAGCTGATCCTCGACATGCACAATGTTGAATCCGATCTGGCAGGGCAACTCGATCGCGCCGGGGACAGGAGCTCGATAGCGGCCATTGCCGCTGCCGCCACTGGCGTCAGGCGCCTCGAAAGAAGAGCGCTGGCCATCGTCGACAGGGTCTGGGTTTGCTCGCGGCAGGACCGGGAAAGACTGACCGCACTGTCCCGGCGCACCGTGCCGATCGATATTGTTCCCAACGGCATCCCCCGTTTCGAAACCATTCCCGTGGAGTTGCCGGCGCAGGCCAGCCCGTCCGATGGCTTTCCGGTCATTCTGTTCATCGGCCATCTCGGCTACCAGCCGAACATCGACGGCGCCGAACGGCTGGCCGGCGCCATCCTGCCGCGCATCCGGCAAAGCCTGCCAGACGTCAGACTGGTTCTTGCCGGCCGATACCCCAAACCTGCGGTGAAGGCCCTGACAAGATTGGAAGGGGTGGAGCTGGTCGAGAACCCTAGCGATGTCGGGCCGCTGCTGGCGCGCGCGCATCTCAGCATCATCCCGCTTTCGGCGGGCGGTGGTACGCGCATCAAGATTCTCGAAGCGATGGCGTGGGGCATTCCGGTGATCGCCACGCCATTGGCCGCCGAAGGACTGGATCTGGCCGAAAATGACGAGATCCTTCTTGCGGATTCGGATGAAAGGCTTGCCGAAATGGCGATAGAGCTTTGTCTTGATCGCACGCGCATGGCAAGGCAGCGTAGCCGCACGCATGAAGCCGTTTGGTCGAGGTTCGGCCCGCAAGCCATCCGCAAGGCCGTCCGCAACGGTTTCGGGCCGGACGATGCCGGCGCATGACGATGCTTTCCACAGTGACCAATCGATGAGCAGCCGATGATCCCGCCAATCCTGCATCAGACCTGGAAGACCGACAGCGTCCCTGCCCGCTTCCAAGGCTATGTCGAGAGCTGGAAACGGCACCATCCTGACTGGACGATGATGTTCTGGAACGACCGGATGCTGCTCGAATTCGTCGCCGAGCACTACCCGGATTTCCTGGCCACCTTCTGCGGCTATTTCAGCGGCGTGCTGCGCGCCGATGCCGGGCGCTACCTGCTGCTTTATCATTTTGGCGGGGTCTATGCCGACATCGACTGCGAATGCGTCGCGCCCTTCGATCCGCTCCTGGACGAGGACCGGATCGTGTTCTGCAAGGAGCCGGACACGCATACGCTCGTCCAGGCGGATTTTCGTGGCCTGCCCTACCTGTTGTTCAACGGCACGATGGCCAGCCCGCCCCGCCACCCCTTCTGGCTGGAGGTCTTGTCCCTGCTGCCTGGACTGGCGCATGCCAAGGAGGCGCTCGATGCAACCGGCCCTTGCCTGCTGACATCAGCCCAGCTCGGCTATGGCGACCAGGCGGCGTTCGCCATCCATCCGGCCGCGCTGTTCACGCCCGTGGACTCGGCAGGACGAAAGGGCGGCAGCGGAGCGCCGACGCTGTCCATCCATCACTGGGCGGGCACATGGTGGAGCAAACGGCCGGAGCCGCGATGGCGCGACAGGTTTCGCGACCATTTCTACCGGACCTGGCACCATCTGACACGCGGCGCGCATCTGGACGAGGCGGCGACGAAAGCAAGCGTCAACCCGGCGGCGCTTTCGGCGCCGCCTCCGTCCGGCCAGAATATCGCCATCCTGGTGCCGCTGCGCGATGCGGCCGACCACATCCAGCCGTTCCTCGATTTGCTGCAGGCGCTCGACTACCCCAGGGACAGGATTAAGCTGGCCTTCTGCGAAGGCGACAGTTCGGATGGAAGCTGGGAGAGGCTGCAAGCGGCAGTAGCGCCGCTCGCCGACAGCTATCGCGGGATCGTCCTGCTGCAGAAGCATGTGGGCACCAGCCTTGACCGATCGAAGCGAACGAAGCCGCGACAGCAGCTGGAGAGGCGGGGCGCCATTGCCAAGGTGCGCAACCATTTGATCGATCACGGGCTCGACGCCGATGACGACTGGGCGCTGTGGATCGACATCGATGTCTGGAAATTCCCAAGGGATATCGTAAGCCGGCTTATCACAAGCGGACACCGCATCGCTGTCCCCCACTGCGTAAAGATCGCCGGCGGCGACAGCTTCGACCTCAACAGCTTCGTCACCATCCGTCCGCAAAGGGACTATCGCTATTATCGCGACATACGCGGTGGGCTCTACCAGCCTCCTGCCCGCTCGATGAGCCGGCTCCATCTCAGCGATGTCAGGCACCTCGACAGCATCGGTCTCGATGGCGTCGGCGGAACCATGCTTCTGGTCGACGCCGCACTGCATCGCGGCGGGCTTCGCTTTCCGGAGATTCCCTATCGCGACCTGATCGAAACCGAAGCCTTCGGCGTGCTGGCCAACGATCTCGGCATCAGACCGGTCGGGCTTCCCAAACTTGAGATATTGCATGTCCCGTGGTGATCGGTGCCCGGGGATCAAAATCAGCGCAGGGCAGGCTCCTGCCGGACCGGGTGCAGCTAACGCAGTCGACGATTTCTGCGCCAGCGATACAGCCGGGCCTTCACGTAAGCGACGTGACCGAAGGGTAGCGATGAACGGCCCGATGGCTGGCCAGAACGATCCTGCAAACGCTGATGCACAAGTGCGGCCAGGCGGCACTTTGGCGCTGTCTCAAGCTGTTGCAGACGGCAGGCGAGAGGCTCAGGCAACGGCTTTGCGCGCCAGGCAAAATAGGCTTCATAGGCTTGCGGCGTTTCCGTGAGATGGCGCAGGTAAGAAGCGAGATCCGCCGGGCTGCCGAAGGTCGCCGCGTCGATATACGAACCCGCGGGGACGAAGTCGGCGACATTCGGAGATCCTAGATAAATCGGCACCGTGCCGGCAAGCAACGGATCGAAGATTTTTTCGGTTACATAGTCCGGTGCGATGGAATTCTCCAGGGCGAGGCAGAAGCGATAGCGCGCAATGGTTTCGAGCTTGGTTTGCCGGCCAAGATCGGGGCCATCAAGCGAGCGGTTGGGACGATGCCGGCCATAGGAATCGACGCCGATATGCCGGGCGAGCTCGGCCGCAAATGCAGCGCGGCCGCTGCGGTCGATCGCCGAGGATTGGAAATGCGCAACGGGAGCGCTTTCCGTTTTCGACGGCGTTGCGCGCCTCCGCGCGTCTTCCCACCAGCCCGCCTCGGGAAGATAGGGGGTCCAGACATCCGACCCGGATTCGTAGGTCATGGTGATGTCGAAGTGCTTCATGAATTGGGGATCGGTCATGCAAGGGTAGTTGCGGTTGCTCTCCATCGACCACGCCACCCAGTACTGACCCGGATATTTGCGGGCATCGCCGCTTTCGCGCGCATCCGGAAGGTGGAAGACAACCGCAGCCGCCTCGGGAAGGCGAGCGCGGTCAGTCGTCCATCGCACCGGCGAGGCGCATTGCGGGATCGCCGCGATATCGACGGGTTTGCCGAACACGGACGTGTAGAAGAGGATCAGCGGAGCGTTCGGTGGCATCGGGGTCTCTGGACCTCCTCAGTCGTGAAGATCCCTGGGGATCGCCGGTCCGACCGAAAAATCCGTGAAAGTGACCTCGAAGCCCTCGCGTTGCGGCGAACAGCACATCATGCCGACATCGACCGACTTCGAGGGCGGGAAATAGGCAAGCCGCACCGGCTTCCAATGGCTGTCGGCCAGATATTGGACACGGATGGTCTCGGCATGGCGGGTCAAGCGGATCCTGACGCCGTTCGGATCGGCCGCAATGCTGACCAGCGACCAGTCGGAAGCATTGTTGGTGACGACGACGGAAAAGTACGCCAGCCCGTCGGTGTACTCGATACCGGCCTTGATCCAGTGCGTTTCGCTCAGCCGGACCATCAGCCCGGCCTGGTCGTAGAGCACCTCATAGTGCCCCTTGACCGTGACTTCGGCGCTGAAATCGCCCTCGACCGGCCGATAGAGGAAGTGGCCATTGTCGCGCCGGAAGCCGTAGAAGGTTTCGCGCCAGAAGTCAGTTTCCTTGCCGGTGCGCACATGAACCGTATGGTCGCCGAAAGCGTGATGCGGCGGCGGATTGAGCCAGGTCAGGTCCGCATGGTGAGATGATGTCATCCGTTTGCTTGCCTGCCTGGTCCGTCCTGCCGCCGGATTGATCAGCCGGCAAATGTGTAGGCGGTCTTCACCGTGGTGTAGAATTCCACCGCATAGCGACCCTGTTCGCGCGGGCCGTAGCTCGACCCCTTGCGGCCGCCGAAAGGAACATGGAAATCGACGCCCGCCGTCGGCAGATTGACCATCACCATGCCAGCTTCCGAATTGCGCTTGAAGTGGTTGGCATGCTTGAGGCTCGAGGTGCAGATGCCCGAGGTCAGCCCGAACGGCGTGTCATTGGCCACCGCCAGCGCTTCGTCATAATCCTTGACGCGGATGACGTTGGCGACCGGCCCGAAAATCTCTTCGCGCGAGATCCGCATAGTGTTGGTGGTTTCGGTGAACAGCGTCGGCTGGAGATAGAAACCGGGCGTTTCGCGATCGAGCCGCTCGCCGCCGAAGGCAAGGGTGCCGCCCTCCCTGCTGCCGATGGCGATGTAGTCTTCATCCTGCTTCAGCTGGCTGCCGTCGACGACGGGGCCGATCTGGGTTTTCGCATCCAAGGCATCGCCGACGACCAGCTTGCTCATGCGATCCTTCAGCGCCTCGACGAAGCGGTCGTGGATGCCGTCCGTCACCACCAGGCGGGACGACGCCGTACAGCGCTGACCGGTCGAGAAATAAGCGCCGTTGATGGCGCAGTCGACAGCGACAGCAAGGTCGGCATCGTCGAGCACGACAAGCGGGTTCTTGCCGCCCATTTCGAGTTGGAACTTGCGCATGTGCTCGACACTTGCCGCGGCGACGCGTTTTCCCGTGCCGACCGAGCCGGTGAAGGTGATGGCGTTGAGGTCGGGGCTGTCGAGCATTGCCTGGCCGACCACCGAGCCCTTGCCCATGACAAGATTGAGAACGCCCTTGGGCAGGCCGGCGCGGTGCAGAATGTCGACGATGGTCCAGGCGCTTTCCGGAACCAGTTCGGCCGGCTTGAAGACGATGGTGTTGCCGTAGGCGAGCGCCGGCGCAATCTTCCAGGCCGGAATGGCGATCGGGAAATTCCACGGCGTGATGATGCCGACCACGCCGACGGCCTCGCGCGTGATCTCGACCCCGACGCCCGGCCGCACGCTGGGGACCAGTTCGCCCGCCAGCCGCAGCGTCTCGCCGGCGAAGAAATCGAACAGCTGGGCGGCGCGAATGGTCTCGCCGATGCCCTCGACCAGCGTCTTGCCTTCCTCGCGCGCCAATGACCGGCCGATTTCATCCTTGCGCGCCATGATCTCGTCCGACGCCTTCTTCAGCACCGCATGGCGCACCAGCGGCGCCGAGCGCGACCAGGCGGGAAAGGCGGCTTTCGCCGCGGCAATGGCTTGCAGGGCCTGTTCGGCGCCGGCCGAGGCATATTCGCCAACCACGTCGCCTGTGTTCGAAGGGTTGATGTTGCGCGAGCCGGCCTCGCCCACCCACTCGCCGTCGATCAGATTTTTACGAAACAGGGTCATGGTCTTTCCTTGTAGGTTCGCTGGTGGCGCCGTCTGCCGGGGTCATCTATCACCCAGTCATCTGTCGCCCAAGTCATTTATCAGACAAATAGCGATAGTGTGATGACGTTTCAAATCTCGATAGCCGATGACGCGCGCCGGCGAAAGCCTGCGTGTCACTCCGGCTGGAAGGTCAAAACGAGATCGGTTCCCGTCAGCCCGCAAAAGACCAGAACAGGCAGGCCAGCGTCGCGACAGCAAAGACAACAAAGAACAGGCTTCTGAGCAGGACATTGCGCCGCAGCTCATTCATGATGAAATGGCAGCCGACGATGGCGGCGACGAACAGGAACCGCCAGTTCAGGAGTGCCCACAGGGCACCGCTCTGACCGAAAGCCCATCTGGTGACAAGGCAGCCGACAATGGTCGCGAACAGGGCGATCGTCGCCCAGAAGATCACGTCCGCGGCATTGGTCAGGACGACACCGGCGGCTCGAATGGGCAGGATCATCATCAGCATGGCGCTGAAAAAATAGACGGCGGCGAGCGGGATAAACGACCCGGCGTCGGCAATGCCGTCCAGGCGTTTCACGCCGATCACGCCGTATGGGTAGCCATGCCTGGCGACAGCCAGGCTCAGCGCCATGAGCAAAGCCGTCAGCACGGCAACCAATGCGAATGAAGTGAGGGCCTTGCTCATGTCGTTCCCTGCCGAGGCGAATCAAACAAGGACGTTTTTAGCCCACGACAGCGTCGCCCGCTCTGGAAAAGAGCGACCTTGGCTACCTCTCGACATTCTCAAAGGCGCCCATGCCCTGGGCGATGAGGTTGGTCGCCATGACCAATGAAACGATTGCCGCGGAATTGAAGACGACGACCCACCATTTGCCAGCGGTCAGGAAGCCGGCGCCGTCGGCAACCGCCAGCCCGCCTCCGCGGCGGGGGGTGGCAGGCCGCGAAGCCTAAACCACTGCAATGCTAGAGAAATTTGGTGGAGCCAATCGGAATCGAACCGACGACCTCTTGAATGCCATTCAAGCGCTCTCCCAACTGAGCTATGGCCCCACTTCCGGCAGTCCGCCGGTGCCGTTTCCGGCGAAGAGATCCGGCGCGGGTTGAGACCGCGCCGTTAGTGCAGGCGGCTTCTAACCCCGCCTTCCCTGAATATCAAGCCTGCAAGAACCGCTTTTTCGTCACAGCCCACAAAAGCAGGCAAGTGCTTGCATCAGAAGGCGGATCAGACTTCGTCGTCGTCGTCGCCAACGCCGATCATGTCGGCGACATCGTCGTCTTCTTCCTCTTCGTCGGCAAGGAAAGTGTCATCCTCGTCGTCGCCGAGGTCGACCTCGTCTTCGTCGTCGCCAAGATCGGGAAGATCGTCGCCCTTGACGTCGTCGTCCGCCTCTTCAAGCGGAACGATCTCGACGCCCTCTTCCTCCTCGGCATCGACTTCCTTCTCGGCGACTTCCTCTTCCTCTTCGATGGCGGCGATCTTGCCTTCCTCGAAATAGGAGCGCGGATAGCTCTTGCCGGTATAGGGCGAGACGATCGGGTCCTTGTTCAGGTCATAGAATTTTCGGCCCGTCTCGGGGTCGACGCGTTTTGAGCCAAGTTCGGATTTTGCCACGGCAAGCCTCGTAGATAAAAGAGTGGTCCCCTTAACCACTGTTTACCGCGCTGTCAAAGCGAAAAGCCGGCGTCACAAAACCAAGCACTGAAAGGCCTCGCGCGAGGGGATGACCATTTGCGCTCGCCGTGATACGAGACCGCCGCAACAAATGAAAAGCGCCGGCATGCCGGCATTCCGTCCAGGGAAATTCCATGTCTCACGCCGCCGCTGCCAAGCCGGCCACCGCCCGCAAATCATCAGCCCTTTCCGGCGCGGCGCGCGTGCCCGGCGACAAGTCGATCTCGCACCGCTCCTTCATGTTCGGTGGTCTCGCCTCCGGCGAAACCCGCATCACCGGGCTGCTGGAGGGCGAGGATGTGATGCGCACGGGTGCCGCCATGAAGGCAATGGGCGCCCATATCGAGAAGCATGGCGCTGAGTGGGTCATCCGCGGCACCGGCAATGGCGCGCTGCTGCAACCGGAAGGCCCGCTCGATTTCGGCAATGCCGGCACCGGCTCGCGTCTCACCATGGGCCTGGTCGGCACTTACGACATGGAAACCACCTTCATTGGCGACGCCTCTTTGTCCGGCCGGCCGATGGGCCGCGTGCTCGAACCCTTGCGCCAGATGGGCGTGCAGGTTCTGAAGGCGACCCCCGGCGACCGCATGCCGATCACGCTGCGCGGCCCCAAGCACGCCGCCCCCATCACCTACCGGGTGCCGATGGCCTCGGCGCAGGTGAAGTCCGCGGTGCTGCTGGCCGGGCTGAACACGCCCGGCATCACCACCGTCATCGAACCAGTGATGACGCGCGATCACACTGAAAAGATGCTCAAGGGTTTTGGCGCCAACCTGTCGGTCGAGACCGACGAGCGCGGCGTGCGCCACATCTTCATCGAGGGCCAGGGCAAGCTTACGGGACAGACCATCGCGGTGCCGGGCGATCCGTCTTCGGCCGGCTTCCCGCTGGTGGCGGCACTGATCGTGCCGGGCTCCGACATCACCATTGAAAACGTGCTGATGAACCCGACCCGGACCGGGCTTTTGCTGACACTGCAGGAAATGGGCGGCAGGATCGACATTCTCAACCCGCGCAATGAAGGCGGCGAGGACGTCGCCGACTTGCGCGTGCGCTATTCCGAGCTGAGGGGCGTCACCGTGCCGCCGGAGCGGGCGCCGACGATGATCGACGAATACCCGGTGCTTGCCGTCGCCGCCAGCTTCGCCGAAGGCGAGACGCTGATGCAGGGGCTGGAAGAGCTGCGGGTGAAGGAATCCGACCGTTTGTCGGCGGTCGCCAACGGGCTGAAGCTCAATGGCGTCGACTGCACCGAGGGTGAGGCGACCCTTGCCGTGCGCGGCAGGCCGGGCGGCAAGGGATTGGGCAGACACCCTAACGGGCCGGACACGACCGTGCAGACGCATCTCGACCACCGCATCGCCATGAGTTTTCTCGTCATGGGGCTGGCGACGGAAAAGCCGGTGACCATCGACGATCAGGCGATGATTGCGACGAGTTTTCCGGAGTTCATGGGGCTGATGAAGGGGCTCGGCGCGGAGATTGAGTGACAGTTGATGGCAAACAATAGGGGCCAGACTGGAACGCCGGAGGGACAGCGCCCCCCTCTGTCCTGCCGGACATCTCCCCCACAAGGGGGGAGATTGGCAGCTTTGGCGCTCCTCGCAATCCTGCAACGTGGACAATTGGCGAAGGCTGCAATGACGGCCAATCTCCCCCCTCGTGGGGGAGATGTCCGGCAGGACAGAGGGGGGCGCGAAGGATCGCGGCGCCTGCACTTTTCGTTGGTCCGCCAATGACACACACCTTCACCATCGCCATCGACGGCCCTGCCGGCGCCGGCAAAGGCACCCTTGCCCGTCGTCTTGCCGACCACTACCGGCTGAACCTGCTCGACACCGGCCTCACCTATCGAGCTGTGGCCTATGCGCTACTCCAGCACGCGCTGCCGCTGGACAATGTCTCGGCGGCCGAAACGGCAGCGCGCCAGGTCGATCTGGCAAAGCTCGACCGTGCCGTGCTGTCGGCGCATGCGGTCGGCGAGGCCGCCTCTAAGGTCGCGGTGTTTCCAACGGTGCGGCGCATCTTGGTCGAAAAGCAGCGCGACTTCGCCAAAACGCCGCCGGGCGCGGTGCTCGACGGCCGCGACATCGGTACCGTCGTCTGCCCCGATGCCGACATCAAGCTCTATGTGACGGCGAGCGCCGAAGTGCGGGCGCAGCGGCGGCTGGCCGAGATCGAAAGCATTGGCGGCACCGCCAATTTCGCTGAAATCCTTGCCGACATCGTGCGCCGCGACGAGCGCGACATGGGCCGCGCCGACTCGCCCTTGAAGCCCGCCGCCGACGCGCACTTGCTTGATACCAGCGAAATGGCTATAGAAGCCGCGTTTCTGGCGGCGAGAGCGATCATCGACGACGTTTTGGCCAAGAGAGACAAAGCCTGAGCCGGGTTTCCCTCGCGCTGCCGATTGCCGGCGGCGAAAAAGATACCCATATCGGGCACGAACCAGCCTGCCAGCATTCTTCATGCGCCGGAATTGCCGCTTAGAAAGCGGCCAAGGGCTTTTTGCCCGGAACGCCGGCAGGCTAACGCAACGCTAACCCACGGCGCCCGTCCCGCGACAGATGCGGGGCACTCCAGGAGAAACTATGTCAGCTGCAAATCCCACTCGCGACGATTTCGCGAGCCTGCTCGAAGAATCATTTACCGCCGGCCATTCCGGCGAGGGCCAGGTCGTCAAGGGCATCATCACCGCCATTGAAAAAGACATGGCGATCATCGATGTCGGCCTCAAGGTCGAAGGCCGCGTGCCGCTGAAGGAATTCGGCGTCAAGGGCAAGGACACCACCCTCAAGGTCGGCGACACGGTCGAAGTCTATGTCGAGCGCATCGAGAACGCGCTTGGCGAAGCGATGCTATCGCGTGAAAAGGCCCGCCGCGAAGAGAGCTGGGTCCGTCTCGAAGAGAAGTTCACCAAGGGTGAGCGCGTCGAAGGCGTCATCTTCAACCAGGTTAAGGGCGGCTTCACCGTCGACCTCGACGGCGCCGTGGCCTTCCTGCCGCGCAGCCAGGTCGATATCCGCCCGATCCGCGACGTCTCGCCGCTGATGCACAACCCGCAGCCCTTCGAGATCCTCAAGATGGATCGCCGCCGCGGCAACATCGTGGTGTCGCGCCGCACCGTGCTCGAAGAGAGCCGCGCCGAACAGCGTTCGGAAATCGTGCAGAACCTCGAAGAAGGCCAGGTTGTCGAAGGCGTCGTCAAGAACATCACCGATTACGGTGCGTTCGTCGACCTCGGCGGCATCGACGGCCTGCTGCATGTCACCGACATGGCCTGGCGCCGCGTCAACCATCCGACCGAAATCCTCAACATCGGCCAGACGGTCAAGGTGCAGATCATCCGCATCAACCAGGAAACCCACCGTATCTCGCTCGGCATGAAGCAGCTCGAGAGCGATCCGTGGTCCGAGATCGGCACCAAGTTCCCGATCGGCAAGAAGATCAAGGGTACCGTCACCAACATCACCGACTACGGCGCGTTCGTCGAGTTGGAGCCGGGCATCGAGGGCCTCATCCACGTTTCGGAAATGTCGTGGACCAAGAAGAACGTGCACCCCGGCAAGATCCTGTCGACGACGCAGGAAGTCGACGTGGTGGTGCTCGAGGTCGATCCGGCCAAGCGCCGCATCTCGCTCGGCCTCAAGCAGACGCTGGAGAATCCGTGGCAGGCTTTCGCCTCGAGCCATCCGGTCGGCAGCCAGGTCGAGGGCGAGGTCAAGAACAAGACCGAGTTCGGCCTGTTCATCGGCCTCGAAGGCGACGTCGATGGCATGGTCCATCTCTCCGACCTCGACTGGACCCGTCCGGGCGAGCAGGTGATCGAAGAGTACAATCGCGGCGACATGGTCAAGGCGCAGGTGCTCGACGTCGACATCGACAAGGAGCGCATCTCGCTCGGCATCAAGCAGCTGGCCAAGGATACGGTCGGCGAAGCGGCGACTTCAGGCGAACTGCGCAAGAACGCGGTCGTCACCTGTGAAGTCACCGGCATCAAGGATGGCGGTCTGGAAGTGCGACTGGTCGACAGCGGCATCGAGACCTTCATCAAGCGCAACGACCTCAGCCGTGACCGTGACGAGCAGCGCCCCGAGCGCTTCTCGGTCGGCCAGAAGCTGGACGCCCGCGTCATCGCCTTCGACAAGAAGACCCGCAAGCTGCAGGTCTCGATCAAGGCGCTGGAAATCGCCGAAGAGAAGGAAGCAGTCGCACAGTACGGCTCGACCGACTCCGGCGCTTCGCTGGGCGACATCCTGGGTGCCGCGCTGAAGAAGCAGGGCAGCTAAGACCAACGACGCCGCGCTCGTCGCGCGGCCGTCATTTGAAAATGAAAAACCCCGCCGGAGCGATCCGGCGGGGTTTTTCTTTGAACTATGTTTCTAAGTTCAGGCCCTGCCGTAAAGCGGCACCAGCGTGCCGCTCATCGCCAGATTGGCCGGCGAGGCGAGATAGGCGATGGCCTCGGCGGCCGCTTCAAGGCTGACCCATTTGGTGAAGTCGGCATCCGGCATGTCGGCGCGGTTGGCCGGCGTGTCGAGGGTGGATGGCGCAACTGCATTGACCAGGATGCCCTTGTGCTTCAGTTCCTCGGCCATCGCCACCGTCATCGCTGCCACCGCTGCCTTGCTGGCGGCGTAGGCCACCGAGCCAGCGCCCTTACGCGGTTCCAATGCCGCCCGCGCGGCGATGTTGACGATGCGGCCCGCCGTGCCTGACGCGAGCATCGAGCGCACCGCCGCGCGACAGCACAGGAAAGCGGTGCGGGCATTGGTGTCCATCATCTCGGCAAAGGACGCCGACTCGATCTTCTCCACCGGTGCTGCGGTAAAGCCGCCGGCCAGATGGATGGATCCCCACAGACCCGGAACCTGGCTGTAAAACGCCTCGACCTTGGCGGGGTCCGAGAGATCGACATTGTGCACCAGCCGGACGCGATCATCGGCGGCGAAGGGGAAGTGCGATGGTGCTGCGGCATGGGCATTGGGCACATGGCAGATGGCGCCCTCACCCAGCAGCTTGCCGACAACCGCGCCGCCGAGCGCCCCGGTGCCGCCGGTCACCACGATATGCTTGCCATCAAGTGTTTGCGTCATCTTCGACCGCTCCTGTCATTATTTCTTCATGCTCATGCCGCGCCGGCGGCAAACGTCGCGCCTTTAGCACGATTGCTCAACTGAAATATCGACATGGCAGGGTCGCGTCTTTGCATCGCTTCAGGTCGTCGGCCAGCCGCCGACGATCGCGTCCCAAAGCAGATGCTTACTGGACGCCGGGCGCTCGGCTCTGTGGGTCAGTTTGTGCAGCCAGAAGCGATCGAAGACGGCGCGGTGGGCGATGTCGTCGAAAGGCTCAAAGAGCAGCCATTGCAGCTCGTGCGGTCGGTCCGCGCCGACCTGGGGCATGCGCAGGAAATCATGCCGAAGCTGACGGTGCAGGAGAAGCGAAGCCTCGAAATGGTACGGGAACATAAAATAGTGATGAAGCGTGTCGTAGGTTTTCCAGTAATCCGCCAGGCCGTGCAGCACGGTCTCGACCAGCGGATGTCCCTTGCGGGCGTGAATGAACCAGGTTTCCACAAGCCGGGCGGGGCGATTGGTCTCGCGCAGGATGTAGAAATCCTCACACTCGATTTCGGCGGGAATGGGCTGCCGCAACAGGATCGTGGCGTCGAGCCATGTCCCGCCATGCCGGTGAAGCAGGCTCAGGCGAATGAAGTTGGAAAAGTGCTGGCTGTTCATCAGCTCTCGTCGGCGCTTGTCCCAGACATGGCCGGGCAGGTCGATATGGTTTTCGATGGTCCCGTCGTCGAGCACGACGAGTTCGCGGTCGCCCTGGTGACGCTCCACGGAGCGCAGGCATGCTTTGACCACCGGTGGCGCCGCGTCGACGCCTTGCGCCCAATATTGCCATATCGGGCCCAAGCCGCCGGTCGGCTGGCTGGTGGAACACCACTGCGAATGGTCGACGGCGATATGACGCGAACGCCAGTCCCGCTTTCGCGCGTAGCTCATGCAAAACTTTGCGGCACGCTTTCGCAACGGCCAGGGCAAGGCGCGTGAGGACGCCACCCAGCGCGGCGCGGCTAGATACGGAATTGTCAGCGGATCGTGGATCGGCCTCGGTTCGCTGAAAAACGAACGCGCCGGCCGGTCATCGCCCTCCCCTGTCACAGGGCTCAATCCACGGTGATTTCTATCATTTGCGGTTTTCCGGTTGCCCGCGCGCGCTTGAGGGCGACCGCCAGGCCATTGATGTCGGCAAGCCGCTCGGCGGCAATGCCATAGGCTTCGGCCAGCTTGCAGAAATCCGGCGGCGCCGGCGACACACCGACAGGCTCGACGCCGACGTCGAGCATCGAGGTTTCGATCTCGCGGTAGCCGCGATTGTTCCAGACGACAAAAATCACCGGCGCCGCCGCATCGAGTGCTACACCCAGTTCCGGCAAGGTGAACTGAAAACCACCGTCGCCGGTGAGACAGACGACGGGGACACCGGGCATGGCAAGGGCAGCCCCGATCGCCGCCGGCGGCCCATAGCCGAGCGCGCCAAAACCGGTGGCGGCGTTGAACCAGCCGCCCGGGCGGTCATGGTCGTAATAGAGGTTGGCGGCGTAGATCGGCTGTGTGGAATCGCCGACGATGATGGCGCCCGGCAGCGCATCGCGGATCGCCTCGACGGCGTGCGTCTGCGCCTGCAGCGTCGGGCTGAGTTCGGCAAACGCCGCTTGCCGCGTGGCCGCGGCGCGGGCCGCACCGTCGCCGGTCCCTGCCGGGGCCGCGCCGATTTCGGCAAGCAGCGCTTCGAGAGCGGCACTGCAATCGGCCTGGATCGAAACCGTCGCCGGCCGGCGGGCAAGCTGGTCGGCGCCGATGTCGATGCGGATGAGATTTGGCGGCAGGACAAAGCCGCCGTCGCTGTATCCGTCATAGTCGGTCGGGCCGAACTCGGTGCCGGCGGCTATCACCAGATCGGCATCTGCCATCAACGCCCGCACCGCCTTCAGGCTGGGGCTGGCCGGCACGCACAATGGATGGCGATGCAACAGACCGCGGGCATTGGCCGTCTGGACGACCGGCGCGCCGAGCAATTCGGCCAGGCGCTGCAGCGGCGCCTCGGCCCCTTTGGCGCCACCGCCGGCCAGGATCAGCGGGCGGCGCGCAGCCGCGACAAGTTTTGCCGCCTTGGCAATGGCAGCACTATCTGGCGTGGGTGACGCTGCATTGCTCAGCAACGCGACGAGACCGTCGGCCGGCTTGACCATGACATCGGTCGGGATCTCGATATGAACCGGGCCGGGGCGCGCGGACGAAAACAGCGCGAAGGCACGGGCGAGCGCACCGGGCAATTCACCGGCATCGGTGACCCGCTGCGAAAACAGCGCCACCTTCTCCATCATGCCGCGCTGGTCGGGCAGTTCGTGCAGATGGCCGAGCCCCTTGCCCAGTGTCGGCGTCGCGTTGACGCCCGAGATCACCAGCATCGGCACCGAATCGGCGCGCGCCTGGCCCATGGCCGTGATGGTGTTGGTCAGCCCCGGTCCGGTGATGACGAAGGCAACGCCCGGTCTACCGCTGGCCCGCGCATAGCCGTCGGCCATGAAGCCGGCGCCCTGCTCGTGGCGCGGGGTGACGTGGCGGATGTTCGACCGCGCCAGTCCGCGATAGAGCTCCACCGTGTGCACGCCGGGAATGCCGAAGACGGTGTCGACGCCATGGGCCTCGAGCAGGGAAATGAGCGCTTCGCCGACAGTCGTCATTGTCTGAGCACCGGGCGCGTGAGGCAGGTTGGGCCGCCCTCGCAGGCGATGCAAAGCGCATCCGCCTCGAAGGTCGTGACCGTGCAGCCGGCGGCCTGCATGGCTGCCGCGGTCTTGGGAAAACCGGCAACGGCGATCACCTGGCGTGGCGCAGTCGGCAGCACATTGAGGCTGAGTCCGTTGGAGGCGTGGAACTCGCCGGCGTCCCCTTGGACCAGCTTGATGCCGCGCGCGTTCAGCATCTGGTAGAAGGCGGCGGGCAGAAGCGGCGCGTAGACCAGCGCCAGATCGTCGGCGAGCGGGCTGATCACCGACATCAGATGCAGGCAGGCTTCCTCACCGTGCCACAGCGGCAGGTCGAAGCCAAAAACCTGGATACCTTTGGGCGAGAGCAGGTTCGAGAGCTGCTGGATACCGTCCTGGTTGGTGCGTACGCCGCGGCCGACGGCCAGCGTGTTGGCATCCACCCAGACGCAATCGCCGCCTTCGACCTGGCCGGGAGGATCGATGCGGCCGAGGACGGGCACGCCCATCCTGATGTAGGCGGCTTCGTGCAGGCCGGGTTCGGGCCGGCGCAAGGCCTTGCCCATGGCCAGAATGATGGCGCCGTGATCGGTCATTAGCGATGGATCGTGGGTGAAAACGGAATCGGCAAGCCCGTCATCGGCATCGGTCAGCCATTCGATCTCGGCGCCCGATGCCGCGACCAGCCTCGTCAGCACCTGATGCTGGGCGGCAGCCTTGTGCGGATCAAAACCCGGACCATAGTGCCACTGCGACGCCTTGGCGTGGCGCATGGCACTGGCGGCGGAACGCATCAGCACGCGCTGCAGCGTCCCGGCCATGGACTGTGACCCGTAAGCTTTGCCCACTAAACTCTCCTGAAATTCCCCTTCCTGCCAATAGCCACTCAGCCAGCCGTGATCAATGGTCCAAAAACCATGGTTGACGGAGGCAAGCGGAACGGTCCATCTTGATATCGGGAACTCTGTCCAGTGACGGGTAATGGGTAAAAAAATCGAGCAGCGACGAATCCGGCCACTCCGCGGAGCGCCGGCAAGATGATGGCGCAGGGTGCTGCATCCGCACTGAAACACACCGCGCAGGACGGCGCCGCAGAAGCCATCCATGTCGAGAACCTGCACAAGAAATTCGGCCAACTGCATGTGCTGAAGGGCGTTTCGCTGTCGGCGCGCGACGGCGAGGTGATCGCCATCATCGGCGGCAGCGGCTCCGGCAAGTCGACGCTTTTGCGCTGCATCAACTGCCTGGAAAACCCGACCAGCGGCATCATCCGCGTCAATGGCGAGGAAATCCGGCTGAAGGCAGACAGCCACGGCCACACCATTCCGGCCGACCGCAAGCAGATCGAACGCATCCGCTCCAAGCTCGGCATGGTGTTCCAGAATTTCAATCTGTGGAGCCACATGACGCTGATCGAGAACGTCATCGAGGTTCCGGTGCACGTGCTGGGCGTGAAGCGCGATCTGGCAATCAACGAAGCCGAAAAACTGCTGGCCCGCGTCGGTCTGGCCGAAAAGCGTGACGTCTACCCGGCCTATCTCTCAGGCGGCCAGCAGCAGCGCGCGGCGATCGCCCGGGCGCTCGCCATCAACCCGCGCGTCATGCTGTTCGACGAGCCGACCTCGGCACTCGACCCAGAACTGGTCGGCGAGGTGCTGAGGGTGATCGGCGATCTGGCGCGCGAAGGCCGCACCATGGTGCTGGTCACGCACGAAATGAAATTCGCCCGCGAGGTCGCGACGCATGTCGTCTATCTCTACAACGGGCTGGTCGAGGAAGAAGGGCCGCCGGAGCAGATCTTCGGCGCCCCGAGATCCGAAAGGCTCAAACAATTCATCCGCAACATCGGCTAAGCCGAGGCGGACGAAAGACCGGGGAACCAACAACAAACTGGGAGTTTACCAAATGAAGACCGTTCTGAAGACATTTGCCGCAGCGCTTCTGGTCGGCGTCGCCGCAATGGGCGTGGCCAAGGCCGATCCGGTCAAGATCGGCGTCGCCGCCGAGCCCTATCCGCCCTTCACCTCGCCGGACGCTTCCGGCAAATGGGTTGGCTGGGAAATCGAGTTCATCGACGCCGTCTGCGCCGAAGAGAAGCTCGACTGCGTCATCACCCCCGTGGCCTGGGACGGCATCATCCCGGCGCTGACGACCAAGAAGATCGACATCATCGCCAGCTCGATGTCGATCACCGCCGAGCGCGAGAAGACGATCAGCTTCTCCGACAAATATTACAACACGCCGACCGCCATCATCGGGCCGAAGGACCAGAAGTTCGGCGCCACGCCTGACGACCTCAAGGGCAAGGTCATCGGTGTGCAGGTGTCGACGGTGCATGCCGTCTACGCCAAGAAGCACTTCACCGGCGCCGCCGAAATCAAGGAATATCAGACGCAGGACGAGGCCAACCAGGATCTTGCCGCCGGCCGTCTCGACGCGGTGCAGGCCGACTCGATCGCGCTTGGCGAGTTCCTGAAATCCGACCAGGGCAAGGCGTGCTGCGATCTGAAAGGCATGGTCGAGCAGGATCTCGAGGTTCTTGGACCAGGCGTCGGCGCCGGCATCCGCAAGGAAGACACCGAGTTGAAGGACAAGATCAACGCCGGCATCAAGGCCATCCGCGCCAACGGCAAGTATGAAGAGATCTCGAAGAAATATTTCGATTTCGACATCTATGGCAGCGACGCGCAGTCGAACTGACGGCCCCTGCGCTTGAGCGAATGACCATACGGCACGCCGTATGGTCATCGAAGAAAGCTTTCCGCTGGCGGGTGTCGCCAGCGGTTGAGCCAGCCATTCGGGGGCGACGCTGATCGACGCATTTCTTTCGGCCTCGGCGGCCGGCATCATCGAGCTTCTCTCGCCCTACCCGCCTGGCTGGGGCGGCAATCTTCTGCGTGGGCTGCTCCACACTGTCGAGATAGGGCTCGGCGCCACCTCACTTGGCTTGCTGATCGGCACCGGCGGCGCCTATGGCAAGCTCTATGGCGGCCCGGTGGTGCGCGATCTGATGGCCGTCTATACGACCGTCGTTCGCGCCGTGCCGGAACTGGTGCTGATCCTGCTGCTCTATTATGCCGGCACCGACCTGATAAATCAGATGCTGACGGCGATGGGCTACCAGCGTGTCGACATCAGCGGCCTGGCGGCCGGCATCTTCGTGCTCGGCTTCGTGCAAGGCGCCTATTCGACCGAGGTCATACGCGGCGCGATCCTGGCCATTCCGCAGGGGCAAATTGAAGCTGCCCGCGCCTATGGCATGTCTCCTGGCCTGCTGCTGCGGCGCATCACGCTGCCGGCGATGCTGCCTTTTGCCATACCTGGCCTAGCCAATCTGTGGCTGATCTGCACCAAGGATACCGCGCTGCTGGCGGTCGTCGGCTTCAACGAGCTGGCGCTGGAAACGCGGCAGGCGGCAGGCGTCACCAAAGCCTATTTCATGTTCTACGTCGCCGCTGGTGCGCTCTATCTGCTGTTGTCGCTTGTCTCCAACTTTTTCATCGGCCGGATCGAGACCTGGTCGCGGCGCGGCATGCCTTCGGTCAAGGAGGGGCGTTGATGGCCGGTGAAGCGACGATCATCAACGTGGCAGCACGGACTTCGCTGTGGCTGCAGCCGCACCGCATCGTGCTGATCCTGATCGCGCTGGCGCTGGTCTTAGGCTCCGCTTTCTTCATGCGCTGGGACTGGCTGCCGCAATATTACGAAATGGGATTGCTCGGCATCTGGCGCGCGCTGTGGATCCTGGCCGTCACTTGCACATTGGGCTTCCTGCTCGCCGTGCCGCTCGGGCTGGCGCAGGCCGCCGGCTCCTTCTGGTTCGCGGCACCCGCCAAAGCCTTCTGCACCGTCATCAGGGGCACGCCGCTGCTGATCCAGCTGTGGCTGCTCTACTACGGACTGGGCTCGCTGTTTCCGCAATATCCGTGGATTCGCGAGTCCTGGATGTGGCCGTATCTCAGGCAAGCCTGGCCCTATGGCGTGCTGGCGCTGACCTTGTCTTTCGCCGGCTACGAAGGCGAAGTGATGCGCGGCGCCTTTGCCGGCGTGCCGAAAGGCCAGCTGGAAGCGGCCCGTGCCTTCGGCATGAGCCGCTGGAAGACTTTCCGCCGCATCTGGCTGCCGCAAGCCATCTACCGGGCGCTGCCGACGCTGACCGGCGAAACCGTGCTGCAATTGAAGTCGACGCCGCTGGTGGCGACAATCAGCGTCATCGACATTTTCGCCGTCTCGTCCAAGGTGCGGCAGGATACCTACCTGACCTACGAACCCTTGCTGCTGCTGGCGCTGATCTACATGACGATCACCGGCATCCTCGTCTTCGCCTTCAGCAGGATCGAAGCGCGGATCCCCAACAAAATTGGGTAGAAGCGAATAGCCAATAGCGAGTAGTAATCGGGGCCCCGGGGACGGGCGATCGCCGACGGCTTGCCATTTCCCTATTCGCCATTCCCTATTCGCTACTCAGTTAGGAACTCATTGCGATGCAACTCAGTCTCGACCAGGCAAAAGGACTGTGCCGGATGGCAGCGCTCGGCGCCGGCGCCAATGAGGAAGCGGCGCAATCGCTCACTGCCTCGATCATATCAGCCGAGGCGGAAGGGCTGTCTACGGTCGGGCTGTCGCATTTCATCGATTATCTCGAGGCGCTGGAAGCCGGCCGCATCGATGGCAAAGCCGACCCGGTGATCACCCGGCCGGCGCTGGCGGTCTATCTTTCCGATGCGCGCGGCGGCCTGGCGCATACCGGCTTCGATCGCACCATCGACGACCTCGCCAAGGCGGCAAAACTGTTCGGCGTCGCCATCTTTTCGCAGAAGAACGCCTATACGTGCGGCGCGCTCGGCTATTTCACCGGGCGGCTGGCGGCACTGGGGATGGTGTCCTTCGCCGCGACCAACGGACCGGCCGTGCTTGCCGGCTCGGGTTCGATCAAGCCGGTCTACTGCACCAACCCGATGTCCTTTGCCGCTCCCGCCGCCGACGGGGCGCCGCTGGTCATCGACCAGTCGTCGAGCGCCACCGCCTTCGTCAACATCCGCAAGGCGGCCGAGGACGGCAAGAAAATTCCCGAGGGATGGGCGCTGGACGTCAGCGGCAATCCAACCACCGATCCGGCGGCCGCCATGAAAGGCGCCATGCTGGCCTTCGGCGGCCAGCGCGGGGCCAACATCGCGCTGATGGTCGAGGTGCTGGCAGCCGGCCTGTCGGGCGCCAACTGGTCGCTCGACGCGCCGTGGTTCAGCGGTGGACCGGACAGCCCCGGAACCGGCCTGTTCGTGCTTGCCGTCGAGCCCAAGCTGCTCGACCCGAACTTCGAACAGCGCATGAAGGACCAGCTCGACCGGCTGCGCCGGCGCTATGGCGTGCACGTGCCCGGCCGTGCGCGGGCCGAAGCGGCGGAGAAGGCACAGGCGCGAGGCATCACGGCCCCCAAGGCGGTGATCCAGCGTATTTCCGAATTCGCCGAGCGCTATTCCGCCTGAAGAAGAAACCCATTTACCGGATGATCGGTTGACGTCTGCCCATCCGGCCGCGCGACCCTATTTGCCGCAGTGGTGATCGTTGATCTTGTTCAACGCATTCGCATCCGGTCCTACCCTGTCGTAGGAGCACGCTCCAGCCGCCGTCGTGAACAACTGCTGATCATAGTAGCGCGGGCCGCCGAACAGGATGTCGATGATATCGCCATCGGCGGGAACGTAGCGTTCAGGTTGAGGTTTTGGGTGGTGATGCCGTTCGCCCGCGAATGCCGAGGCACAAACGCTGCTGCCTATTGCGAAAGCGAGAGCGAAGGTCGCAACGCGTTTGGTCGTCATCGGCAATATCCTCCATTCGGAATCACACCATACATCCAAAATCGCCAGCCGGACAAAAGTTCCGAGGGCACCGGCTTGGCCCGCTTCCATGGCTGACTGATTTCGATCGGCAGGACCAGCCGAGCCCCGCGGCAAGGCGGCGTAGATTTTTGCGCATAGCGCTTGAACCTTTCCGCGGGTAGCGGCGACCCATCCTTGTCCAGGGCGAGGTGAGCTCGCCCGATCACCGAGGGGAACAACAAGATATCGAGATCCTGCTTGCCGTGAAGGGTGCATCCCTTCGCGCCTCGGAAACCCACTCACAATCAAAGGAAATCATCGTGACCAACACCAAGACCACCATCCTGACCGCTGTCCTTCTGCTCGGCTCCTTCATGGGCGCCACCCAGGCCGCAACGCTGAAGAGCGCACCGGTCAAGCCGTCGGCGCCAGGCATCATCACCGCGCCAAGCGGCGGCGCCACCGAGGATCACTATTGCAAGAACGGCCACGCCAAATTCGCCAATTGCAGCGCCGACTTCATCGCGGCTTGCAAGCAGGTCGGTGGCACCATGTCGGATGTTCAGGGTTGGGGTGGGCGTACTTGCTTCACGCCCTCCTGATACCGTCTCAGGTCAGGCCCGTCGGCCCCTGACACCATATGGAGTCATCCGGAAAACCCCGCTTCGGCGGGGTTTTCTGCATTTTGCAGGTCCTCGGGAAGGAATGCTCCAAGCCAGGCTGCCGGCGACCTCTGGTCGCTCTTTGCCTTTGACGCGAAACGGATTAAGAAACGGCTTCAGCCAAGCTTTCGAGCGCCGGAGCCAGCCATGACCGAAATCCTGCAGACCCCCAAGCTCGTCGTCGTCTTCGGTGGCTCAGGCTTTGTCGGCCGCCACGTCGTGCGGGCGCTGGCCAAGCGCGGCTACCGCATCCGGGTCGCCTGCCGCCGGCCCGATCTCGCTGGACATCTGCAGCCGCTCGGCAATGTCGGCCAGATCCAGCCGGTGCAGGCCAATGTGCGCATGCGCTGGTCGGTCGACCGCGCCGTGCAAGGCGCCGACCATGTCGTCAACCTGGTCGCCATCCTGCATGAGGGCGGCCGGCAGAAATTCGGCGCCGTGCATGAGTTCGGCGCCCGCGCCATCGCCGAAGCCGCGCGCTCGGTCGGCGCAGGGCTCACACACATCTCGGCGCTGGGTGCGGATTTGCATTCGCAATCGCACTATGCACGCACCAAGGCGCTAGGCGAAAAGGCGGTTCTGGAGACGGTCGCGAATGCCGTCATCTTGCGGCCGTCGATCAATTTCGGACCGGAGGATGGCTTCTTCAACCGCTTCGCCAACATGGCGCGCTATTCGCCGGTGCTGCCGCTGATCGGCGGCGGTGGGACGAAGTTCCAGCCGGTCTATGTCGGTGATGTCGCCGAAGCGGTGGCACGCTCGGTCGAAGGCAAGGTCAAGGGTGGCCAGATCTACGAGCTCGGCGGACCGCAGGTGCTGACCTTCAAGCAGTGCATGGAAGAGCTGCTCACCGTGATCGAACGCAAGCGGCTGCTGGTGCCGGTGCCGTGGTGGGTGGCCAACCTTCAGGCGTCGATCCTCGGCCTGTTGCCCAATCCGCTGCTAACCAAGGACCAGGTGATGCAGCTGCGCGAACACAACATCGTCTCGGATGCGGCCGCCAAGGACAACAGGACGCTGACCGGGCTCGGCATCCAGCCGCAGTCGATCGGAACGATCCTGCCGAGCTATCTCTGGCGTTTTCGTGCCGCCGGCCAGTTCCAGCGCCGGCCTGCGGCTTAATTCAGTATCCGCCTGAAGGTGTGTTGAGATTCAGGTCAAGAAGGCCGGCATCACCTTGAATATCGGCACGCCTAGCGGGGCGTGACCTGCATCGGCAAACCACCCTGCGGCTGTGTCGTCAGTTTCTGCACCGGCCACGGCTTGGTGTCGGCCGTGCTGTCGAAGCGGAAGCGCGACAGCATGATGGCCAGCGCGATAATCGCCTCCTGCATGGCAAAGCTGGCGCCGATGCAGACGCGAGGCCCGGCGCCGAACGGCAGATATTGGAAGCGGTCGATCTTTTCGCGGTTTCCCGGGTGGAACCGCTCCGGCATGAAGGCGTCGGGCCGATCCCACAATTTCCTGTGGCGGTGGACGACCCATGGCATCACCAGCACGGCAGCGTGCTTCGGGATGTAGAGCTCGTTCCACGTCTCCGGCTCGATCGGCTCGCGGTTGATCGACGGCGCCGGCGGATAGAGCCTGAGCGCCTCGTCGAAGGCAGCGCGGGTGAAGGGCATGGCATCGAGCCACTTCGTCGGATCGGGCTCGCGTGCCAGCACCTGGTCGATCTCGCGTTCGACCCTATCGCGCTCCCACGGTGACTCCGCGAGACAATAGAGCGTCCAGCCGAGTGCGCGGGCGGTGGTCTCGTGACCGGCGCCGATGAAGGTGATGATGTTGTCCTCGACCTCGGCCCGCGTCAGCCCATCCGGTCCCTCTGCCTTGAGCAGAAGCGTCAGGAAATCCTGCGGCACCGCGTCGGGATCACGCTTGAACTTCGCTTCGCGCAGCTTGACGGTGTCGGTGACGATCTTGCGGAAATAAGCCATGGTCTTGCGGCCACGGATGCGGGTCAGCCGCGGCAGCCAGTCGGGCGCCCGCAACAGGTCGAGCGGATCGACGCGGCCCATGGTCTCGAACAGGCGGTCGATCTCGTTGGCAAAGCTGCCCGGCTCGCCTGCGATCTCGCCGGAAAACAGCGTCTCGGCCAGGATGTCGTAGGTGAGCAGCGTCATGTCATGGGCGATGTCCGAGGTGGCGCCACCCTCGTAGCGGGTGACGAATTCCTGCGTGCGCTTCAGCATCGGCGTGGCGAAGCCAAAGATGTGGCGCGGCGTGAACACCGGCGCCATCGCCTTGCGCGAGCGCTTCCACACCTCGCCCTCGGCGGTCAGCAGGCCATCGCGCAGGATCGGCCGCAGGATTTTCTGGCGCACCGTCGCCATCTTGTAGTTTTTCGCATTGTCGACCAGCACGTGGCGGATCAGGCCTGGATCGTTGGCGACGATCAGATGTCCGCCAACGCCATTGGCCGAAATCCAGGGCTCGTTGTAGGTATGCTCGCCCCACAGTTCGAGCGGGTTGCGATAGACGATGCGGATCATCTCCAGCGTCGAAGGCGGCGTCGTGCGCGGCTTCGGTGCGGGCGGGACGAAGGGGGCGGGCTGACTGTCCATGCTGTGCTCCGCTGATCACCTAATGTAGTGGGCCGCAAAGCAGGCGTCCATGTGACCGAACAGCAAGGCCTCTGCTCTCCTAGATGTGACCCGGTTACCGCGAGGTGCCTTCTTGTTGGCGCCAGCGGCATGGCTTAGGTGGCGGTCACCAACAGATGCCGCTACCGCAGGAGCTACCCATGAAGCACCGGTTGAACATCATCATCGGCAGCACGCGGCCAGGCCGCGCCGGGCCGGTTTTCGCGGAATGGCTGGAGGGTTTTGCGCGCCAACACGGAAAATTCGAACCGGTGCTGACCGACATCGCCGCGTTCCACTTGCCGGTTCTGGACGAGCCGCATCATCCAAAACTCGGCAAGTACGAGAAGGACCATACGAAGGCTTGGTCGAAGGCAATCGACGCCGCCGACGCCTTTGTTTTCGTGGCGCCGGAATATAATTATTTCGCCGCTCCGGCGATCGTCAACGCGATCGATTATCTGCTCAGGGAATGGCGCTACAAGCCGGCCGCCATCTTCAGCTATGGCGGCGTTTCCGGCGGCCTGCGCGCGGCGCAGGCGTTAAAGCCGCTGCTGACCTCCGTCGGGGTGATGCCGATCCCCGAGGGCGTAGCGCTGCCGATGTACCAAAAACTGCTCGACGAGAACGGTGTTTTCAACGCCAGCGAACAGGTGGTTGGCGGAGCCAAGACCATGCTGGACGAGCTGTTGCGCTGGAGCGAGGCGCTGAAGCCGATGCGGGCTGCCTGAATGAGCCAATTTTCTGCCAAAGGCTTGGCTTGCTCACGCCATAAAGAGATGGAATGTTCGCGCAAATGAACGAGCCGGGGGCGGTTCGACTTGCGCTTGCTGTTTGCCTTGCTGCTGATCTTGTCGGCGACCGCCACGGCCGTGGCGGAGCGGCGCGTTGCGCTGGTCATCGCCGATGACGACTACCGGCTGGTGCGGGCGCTCGCCAATCCGGTCCATGACGGCGAGGCGATGGAAGCGGCGCTGAAGAAGCTTGGCTTCGAGGTGGTTCTCGAAACCAATCGCGACCTGCGGCGCATGCGCCGCGCGCTCGACGATTTTCGCGAGGACGCCAAGGGCGCCGACGTGGCGCTGGTGTATTTCTCCGGCCATGGCGTCGAGATCTCGGGCGACAACCGGCTCCTGCCGATCGACGCCGACGCCTCCTCGCTCGATCAGTTGGAGAAGACCAGCCTGCCGCTGGAAGAGGTGCGCGACGCCGTCGCCGCCACGGCCAAGGTGGGGTTGATCGTGCTTGACGCCTGCCGCAGCGATCCGTTCACGGGCGGCAGCGGCGAAGGGCGTGGCGCGACATCGCTGGCCAAGGATGTCATCGACAAGGTCAAGCCCGGCCTCGGTCGCATCGGCAAGGCGGAAAACATACTGTTTGCCTTTTCGGCGGCGCCCGGCGAGACGGCTGCCGACGGCAGCGGCGCGAATTCGCCCTTCACGGCGGCACTGACCAAGTATCTCGGCACTGACGGGCTCGAAATCCGCTCGGTGCTGACCCTGGTCCAGCAGGAGGTCTATGACCTGTCGCGCGGCAAGCAATTGCCCTATGTCGAGAGCGGCCTGCCGCAGCTGTTCTTTGCTTCCAAAGCCAGAGAACAGCTGCCGGAGCGCGAACGGCTGCTGCTGGCCATGGCCGATGTGACGCCTGAGATGCGTGGCCAGGTCGAGCAGATTGCCAGCGACGCCGACATGCCGCTGGCGCCGCTCTACGGCGCGCTGATCAGTTCCGACACCGGCCACCTCTCCGGCGAAAGCCTGGACGCCAAGCTTCGCGAGGCCGCCGACGCCTTCGTCAAGGTGCGCGCGGAGATGAAGTCGCTCGCCGCCGATGACCCGAAGGTGGCCGAACTGCGCCGGCAGGCCGAGGAGCAGTTGTCGCTCGGCGCCTTCGACGGCGCTCGCGTGATCCTTGCCAAGGCAGCCGACACCGACAATGCCTCGCGCCAGGCATTGAAGGCCAATTTCGTCAGCCGCACCCTTTCCGAGGCAGCCACGCGGTTCCTTTCCGGCGGGGCGGCCCGCGCCAACCTCGACTACGCCACCGCCATCAAGGACTACGAGTCCGTGCTGGCGTTGTATGGCGAGGCTGGGCAGACCTCTCTCAGCCTGGAACAGGCCGACCGCCAGAGCCGTACGCTGGACGAGCTCGGCAAGCTCTACACCACCGTTGGCAACATCACCGCCGCCGGCCGAGCCTACGAGGCGCTGCTGGTCAACCTCGAGCAGCGCGCCAAGCAGGAGAGCGATCCCAAAGTGAAGCGCGACCTCGCCATCAGCCATATCAAGGTCGCCGACGCAAAGATGGCGCAAGGCGATCTGTCGACCGCTCTGGAAAGCTATGCGACAGCCAGGAGCATGCTGGAGGGCCTGACCACAAGCGTGCCGAACGAGAAGGACTGGCTCGGTGATCTTGCCAGGACCAATGACAAGATCGGCAATGTGCTGGCGACACAAGGCGATGTGGGCGCCGCCGCCCAGGCCTATCAGCAAAGCCTGGCAATCAAGCAGCAATTGTCCGATGCGGATCCGGGTCGCGCCTCTCTGCTGCGCGACCTGACCATAACCTATGACGAAATCGGCGACCTTGCCCGCACCGCCGGCCAACTGGATGGCGCTGAGACGGCCTTTGAAGAGAGCCTGAGAATTCGGCTGGCGCTGGCCGAGAACAAGCCTGATGACCCTGCACGCCAGCGCGCTGTCTCCGTCAGCCACGACAGGATCGGCGACGTGCTGCGCGAGCGCGGCGACCCCGCCGGTGCGCTCGCTTCTTTCAACAAGAGCCGGGCGATCGCCAAAGAGCTGGTGCGCCGCGACCCCAACGATACGGACTTGAAGCGCGACCTGTCGATCAGTTACGCCAAGATCGGCAATGCGTACGGCGATCAGAAGGATTGGCCGCCAGCGCTTGCCTCTTATCAGCAGGCGCTGGGCATAGCGCGTGATCTTGCCGCGAGCGACCCCGGCAACACCAACTGGCAGCGCGACCTGTCGGTCTGTCTCGACAGGGTTGCGAATGTGCTGGATGCCCAAGGCGACGTCACCGGCGCATTGCAGAACTATCAGGAAAGCCTCGCCATAGCCGACCGGCTGGTCAGGCTGGACCCGGCCAATTCCGACTGGCAACGCGACCTGGCGATCACCCTGCAGAAGATCGGTTACCTGGAGACCGATCGGCGTCACTTTGAGGGTTCCAAGACGGCTTTCGAAGCCAGCCTCGCTATCGCTAAGAAACTGGCCCAGTCCGATCCCAACAATGCGGTCTGGCAAGCCGATCTGGCACGCGCCTATGTCGCCTATGCTTATGTGGCGAAGGATCCGAAGGCGGCGCTGACCAAGGCGCTGAACCTGACGCTGGAGCTCGACCGGACGGGGCGGCTGGCGCCCGGAGACAAATTCATGATCAAATATTTGCGCAACCTTCTCGCCAAATCCGGGGCCCGGAAGAAATAGCCGGCTGCCAGCTCGGGATTCGGCCCGGAAATGCCCGCAAACCTTGGAAAAACCGCCTTTAGCGCCTATATCTAGACGATATCAGAGGCGCGATTCGGGGCCGATTTTTCGCGCTGCACAAGCGGCATCTAGACAATAGGTTTTCATGAGCGACCAGACCGAGAACACCAACGGCGCCGAAGCCGAATACGGCGCCGATTCCATCAAGGTTTTGAAGGGGTTGGACGCCGTGCGCAAACGGCCCGGCATGTACATCGGCGATACCGACGACGGCTCCGGCCTGCATCACATGGTCTATGAGGTGGTCGATAACGCCATCGACGAGGCGCTGGCCGGACATGCCGACCTCGTCACCGTGACGCTCAACCCCGACGGTTCGGTGACGGTTATCGACAATGGCCGTGGGATTCCGACCGATATCCACACCGGCGAAGGCATTTCGGCGGCCGAAGTGATCATGACGCAGCTGCATGCCGGCGGCAAATTCGACCAGAACTCCTACAAGGTGTCCGGCGGCCTGCATGGCGTCGGCGTTTCCGTGGTCAACGCGCTGTCGGCCTGGCTGAAGCTGAAAATCCGCCGCAACGGCCAGATCTTCGAGATGAGCTTCACCCATGGCAATGCCGATGCGCCGTTGAAGGCGACCGGCAGCTACGAGCAGGACAAGCAGCCAGGCACCTATGAGGGCCGCAGCGGCAGCGCGATCACGTTCTTCCCGTCGTCCGAAACCTTCACCATGGTCGAGTTCGACTTCGGCACGCTGGAACACCGGCTGCGCGAGCTTGCCTTCCTCAATTCCGGCGTGCGCATCATTCTGACCGATGCCCGTCATGCCGACATCGTGCGCCATGAACTGCATTATGATGGCGGTCTGGAAGAGTTCGTCAAATATCTCGACCGGGTCAAGAAACCGCTGATCGACAAGCCGATCGCCATCAAGGCCGAGCGCGACGGCATCACCGTCGAAGTGGCGATGTGGTGGAACGACAGCTACCACGAGAACGTGCTGGCCTTCACCAACAACATCCCGCAGCGCGACGGCGGTACCCATCTGGCCGGTTTCCGTGGCGCGCTGACGCGCCAGATCACCGGCTATGGCGAATCCTCGGGCCTGACCAAGAAGGAAAAGGTGGCTTTGATCGGCGACGATTGCCGCGAGGGGCTGACGGCTGTGCTGTCGGTCAAGGTTCCCGATCCGAAATTCTCCTCGCAGACCAAGGACAAGCTGGTTTCCTCCGAGGTCCGCCCGGTGGTGGAAGGTCTCGTCAACGAGGCGCTCGGCACCTGGCTCGAGGAACACCCGTCCGAGGGCAAGGTGGTGATCGACAAGGTCATCCAGGCCGCCGCCGCCCGCGAAGCCGCGCGCAAGGCGCGCGACATCACCCGCAAGAGCTCGCTCGGCGTCACCTCGCTGCCCGGCAAGCTGGCCGACTGTCAGGAACGCGACCCGGCAAAATCCGAAATCTTCATCGTCGAGGGTGACTCGGCCGGCGGCTCGGCCAAGGGTGGCCGCTCGCGCCAGAACCAGGCCATTCTGCCGCTGCGCGGCAAGATCCTCAATGTCGAGCGCGCCCGTTTCGACCGAATGCTCGGCTCCGAGATGATCGGCACGCTGATCACCGCGCTCGGCACCTCGATCGGCAAGGACGAGTTCAACGCCGACAAATTGCGCTACCACAAGATCATCCTGATGACCGACGCCGACGTCGACGGCGCCCACATCCGCACCTTGCTGCTCACCTTCTTCTTCCGGCAGATGCCGGAGTTGATCGAGCGCGGCCATCTCTACATCGCCCAGCCGCCGCTCTACAAAGTGACGCGCGGCAAGAGCTCACAATACATTAAGGACGAGAGCGCCTTCGAGGAGTTCCTGATCGGTTCGGGGCTGGAAGAGGCGTCGCTTTCGCTCGGCTCGGGCGAAGTGCGCACCGGACAGGACCTGCGCAGCGCCATCGACGATGCGCTGGCCGTGCGCCAGCTGATCAACGGGCTGCACACGCGCTACAACAGGGGCGTGGTCGAGCAGGCGGCGATTGCCGGCGGCCTCACCCCGGATGTGTTCACCGATCTCGGCCGCGCCAACGCCATGGCCGAGCGTGTCGCCAAGCGTCTCGACATCATCGCCGAAGACACCGAGCGCGGCTGGACCGGCCGCATGTCGACCTCGAACGAGGGAACCGGCGGCTATGTGTTCGAGCGCACGGTGCGCAGCGTCAAGGAATTCGCGCATCTCGATCTTGGCCTGATCAATTCGGCCGATGCGCGCCAACTCGACCGCTACGCGCCGCGCCTCACCGAGGTCTATGGCGAGCCGCCGGTGCTGCGTCGCAAGGACGTCTCAGAAACCATCTCGGGACCGCTGGCGCTGCTCAACGCGGTGTTTGCCACCGGCCGCAAGGGCCTGACCATGCAGCGCTACAAGGGTCTTGGCGAAATGAACGCCGAGCAGCTCTGGGAAACCACGCTCGACCCGAATGTGCGCTCGCTGCTGCAGGTCAAGGTCAATGACGCCACCGACGCCGACAGCCTGTTCTCGCGGCTGATGGGCGACGAAGTCGAGCCGCGGCGCGAGTTCATCCAGGAAAACGCGCTGTCGGTCGCCAATCTGGATATCTGATATCTGCACTGGATTTTGAGCATTGGCGTGCGCGGGCGCGCCAATGCTCTTCGAACTCCAACAAAATCATTTTGAGAACCAGCCGGAACAGAAGGCCATCCGAAACAAAAAGCCCGACTTGAAGCCGGGCTTTTTGTTTCGAGGAGTTGGCTGACCGAAAGCGGCTCAGTGATCCATGGCCTTGACGATTTCTTCGGTCATCTTCTTGGCGTCGCCGAGCAGCATCATGGTGCCGTCCTTGTAGAACAGCGTGTTGTCGATGCCGGCATAGCCGGAGCCGAGCGAGCGCTTGACGAACAGGCAGGTGCGCGCCTTGTCGACATCGAGGATCGGCATGCCGTAGATCGGCGACGACTTGTCGTCGCGCGCGGACGGGTTGGTGACGTCGTTGGCGCCAATGACGTAAGCGACGTCGGCCTGCGCGAATTCCGAGTTGATGTCCTCGAGCTCGAACACTTCGTCGTAAGGCACGTTGGCTTCGGCGAGCAGCACGTTCATGTGGCCCGGCATGCGGCCGGCGACGGGGTGGATAGCGTATTTGACGTCGACGCCATTGGCCTTGAGCTTGTCGGCCATTTCGCGCAGCGCATGCTGCGCCTGGGCGACCGCCATGCCGTAGCCGGGCACGATGATGACCTTCTGCGCGTTCATCATCAGATAGGCGGCATCGTCGGCCGAACCCTGCTTGACGGTGCGCTCGATGCCGTCATCGGCAACTGCTGCCGTCTCGCCACCGAAGCCGCCGAGAATGACCGAGATGAAGCTTCGGTTCATGCCCTTGCACATGATGTAGGACAGGATCGCACCGGATGAGCCGACCAACGCCCCGGTGATGATCAGCGCCAGATTGCCGAGCGTGAAGCCGAGCGCCGCCGCTGCCCAACCGGAATAGGAATTCAGCATCGAGACGACCACCGGCATGTCGGCGCCGCCGATCGGGATGATGAGCAGGATGCCGAGCACCAGCGAGGCCGCGACGATCAGCCAGAACACCAGCTTGGACTCGGTGGTAACCAGCAGGATGATCAACACAATCAACGCGATGCCGAGGGCGGCGTTGATGAAGTGACGGCCGCCGATCATGATCGGCTTGCCCGACATGCGGCCGTCGAGCTTGAGGAAAGCGATGACCGAGCCGGTGAAGGTGATGGCGCCGATGGCGACGCCAAGGCTCATCTCGATCAGCGCCTGGGCATGGATGTCGGCAACGGTGCCGATGCCGAAACTTTCAGGCGCATAGATGGCGGCAGCCGCCACCATGACCGCGGCAAGGCCGACCAGCGAGTGGAAGGCGGCGACCAACTGCGGCATCGAGGTCATGGCGATTCGCCGTGCGGTGACCGCACCGACCGAGCCGCCGATAGCGAGGCCGAGGACGATCAGCCAGTAGCGGCCGGCCGACGGGACAGACGGGGCCGCCAGTGCCAGCGTGGTGGCAATGGCGATGCCCATGCCGATCATGCCGTAGAGATTGCCCTGGCGGCTGGTGGTCGGATGCGACAGGCCGCGCAGCGCCATGATGAACAGGACGCCGGAGACCAGATAGAGGAAGGACGCGAAGTTGGCGTTCATGGCGCTCTACTTGTCCTTCTTCTTGTACATGGCCAGCATGCGCTGGGTGACGAGGAAGCCGCCGAAGATGTTGACCGAAACCAGCATCAGCGCGACGAAGCCGAAACCGGCGGCAATACCGGAGGCGGCAATGCCGACGGCAAGCAGCGCGCCGACGACGATGACAGAGGAAATGGCGTTGGTGACGGCCATCAGCGGCGTGTGCAGCGCCGGGGTCACCGACCAGACGACATAGTAGCCGACGAAGATCGCCAAGATGAAGATGGCGAAGCGGAAGACAAAGGGATCGATGGCGCCGCCGGACAGTGCGTGCGCGGCGTCACCCGCGGCACCGGCGCCGCCGGGAGCATTGGCCATGTTCTGCACCGCAAGCCGGACGGCGGCGGACGCCTGATCGAGCTGGTCGAGGGCTTTCTGCAAGGTCTGATCCATCACGCGATCCCCTTCGGCTTGGCAGCGGGCGACTTGGCGGCGGCCGATTTCTTAGGCGCTGTTTTCTTCGGCGCGGCGGCGGCGGCAACCATGGTCTTGGCCGGGATTGCTGCCGGCTCGACATGAGGCTGTTCCGCCGCTTTGGCAAAGGCCGGATGCACGACCTTGCCACCGTCGGTCAGCATGGTCGCCTTGACCAGATCGTCGTCGCGATTGATGGCGAGCGTCTTGGTGGTCTTGTCGACCAATGTCTCGAGGAAGGCGAACAGGTTGCGGGCGTAGAGCAGCGAAGCGGAAGCGGCGACGCGGCCCGGCACGTTGAGATGGCCAACGATCTTGACGTTGTTGGCGGTTGTCACGACCTGACCCGGCACCGCGCCCTCAACATTGCCGCCGCGCTCGACCGCGAGGTCGACCAGCACCGAACCCGGCTTCATCGAGGCGACCATGGCCGCCGACACCAGCTTGGGCGCCGGACGGCCGGGGATCAGCGCCGTTGTGATGACGATGTCCTGCTTGGCGATGTGCTCGGCGGTCAGTGCAGCCTGCTTGGCCTGATATTCCCTGGACATTTCCTTGGCGTAGCCGCCGGCTGTCTCGGCCGCCTTGAACTCGTCGTCCTCGACGGCGAGGAACTTTGCGCCGAGCGAAGCGACCTGTTCCTTGGCGGCGGGACGCACATCGGTGGCGGTGACGACAGCACCAAGCCGCCTTGCCGTGGCGATGGCCTGCAGGCCGGCGACGCCGACACCCATGATGAAGACCTTTGCCGCCGGCACGGTGCCGGCCGCGGTCATCATCATCGGCAGGGCCCGGTCATATTCCGAAGCGCCGTCGATCACCGCCTGATAGCCGGCCAGGTTGGCTTGCGAGGACAGGACGTCCATCGACTGGGCGCGGGTGATGCGCGGCATGAATTCCATCGAGAAGGCGGTGACGCCGGCCTTGGCCAGTGCGGCGACAGCGGCATCGTTGCCATAGGGATCCATGATGGCGATGACGGTGGCGCCTGATTTGTAGCCTTTGAGCTCCGCTTCGCCCGGCCGGCGCACTTTCAGCACCACATCGGCCTTGGCGGCATCGCCGGCCTTGCCGATTGTGGCGCCCGCCTTGGCGAACTCCTCGTCGGGGATGCGCGACCGCGTGCCGGCACCGGTTTCGACAACCACGTCGAGACCCAGCGCCGCCAGCCGCTTCACCGTATCGGGCGATGCCGCAACGCGCGGCTCGTTGACGTCGAGCTCACGAGGGATGAAAACCGTCTGTCCCACCGCATGATCCTTTCGGCTGGAACCTGTTTCCGCAAGACGTCGTCCGGATAGCCGGCGACCTCCCCGGCAAAGGGTCTGAAAAGTCTATCGGAGAATAAAGGCGCCGACGGCCAGGATCACGGCGAACAGGATGGTTCCCGAGAAGAAGCCGCCCGCAAAGAAGCCGAAAGCCATCGCCAAGAGCAGGGCGAGGCAAAACAGCGAGCCGTATTTGGCGAGCGTGATGAAGCCCGCATAGGTGCGGTCGTGCTCGGCATAGTCCATCTTCGCGCCCAGTTCGACAGGACCGGTCGGCGTGTGATCAGCCATAGGAATTCCCCTTCGAAGACATCTTTGAGGCACATAGCGAAAAGCCGGGCCGAGGGCAATGGCGCTATTGCCGCATCGCCGGAGACAACAGCCTCAAATGAAAATTGAAAGCCGACCATGAGGCATGGCTGGCTGGCGCGCCTAGTGCCGTGGGGAAACGGATCCTGGGGGGCGCGGCGCCTCAGCCGGCGAGGTGCGGGAACAGCCCGAGCAAGCCGACGACGATCAGGTAGAGCGCGACGATGTAGTTAAGCAGCCGCGGCATCACCAGAATGAGCACGCCGGCGATGAGCGAAATCAGCGGGGTGAGCGCGAGCTGGGAAATGTGCATGTCGGGTTCCTTTGACAAATCCGTCGAAGACGCGGAGCGTCAACGCGCCGCCGTCATCAGAACGCGTATCCGGTCCGAAAGCTCGAGGCGCCTCGCAAAAATCAGCGCCTCAGGCGGCGTCGCGGTAATATTTCGCTGTCGGCAGGATGGACAGGGGCTGCAGCCGGTTGATGGCCGGATTGGCAAACATCATCCTCTGCTCCAGCGGCGTCGACCTGAAGAACGGGAAGCGTTCGAGTGTCAGCCGCAGATTTTCGCCGCAGGGGATTTCGAACAAGGCGATCGGGGCAAGAACGCCCGGGAATACCTTGGCCTCGGTCCTCTGCTTGGCATGGAAGATGCGGGCATAAAAAGCGGAGTGCTCGATCTTGACCGGCGTAAGCACCGCGGTCTGGCCAAAGTAGCTGGAGGCCACCATGCCAAGCCTGAGTGTCAGGAACGGCAGCACGCCGGGTGCCGGTGCACTGTCGGGGTCGGTTGCGAACCGGGTTCCGTCGATGAAGGTCTCGCCGCGGGCAAGCCGCTCGGCCAAAATTTCCGGATAGGCATCGACGGAGGGCGAATACGGGTGTTCGCGAGAGATGTAGTGAATGCGCAGCGTGCTAACCAAATGGCCATCGAAATAGACGCCGAACCGGTAGGAATTGGGCAGATTGTCCCAGCGGTCCTCGAACATCCCGCTGGCGATCGGGCCGGACATGCCCGAGCGAAAGTAGGATTGATAGCGAAGACGGTAGATTGCCTCGAGATCCTCGCCGCCGGTAATGAGACGGTACTCGACATGCTCCAGCAGCTGCATCATCGAGCGGTTCAGCACCGATCCGCCGCTCGTGTGAACCCCAGCCGACGCATCCTGCGTTGCAGCATCCATTGTCTATCCTCGAAAATTCCGCCTGCGGATAGGCTATTCGAGTTGAAATGGGACACAAGCTGAAAGTTAGATGTTGTTGATTTACCTTTCGTTAACCTTAACAGCCGCGGAAAGCGCTTTCAGCGTGCAAAGGCAAAATCAGGTGGGGCAACATCCCGATTCTGAAACCCGCATGAGTTCGATATTATGTCGGAGGCGAATTTAGATCTCGAAAGATACTGGCGATCTATTTCCAGTGAACTTCGAGATCACGACACCAGCTGGCTGCCCCGTTTGGCGGGGAGACGCAGGTCGGCCGCGAATGGCCAGGTGACGTTCGACATCGTCTCGATGCCCGACGCACTGAGCGCGGCACCGAAGAGGAAGCCCTGGACAAGGTCCGGCTTCACCGAATGGACCAGAACCTTGAGCTGCTCGAAGGTCTCGACCCCTTCGATGGTGACGGTCAGGCCCAGGACCCGGGTGAGATCGACGATGCCCTTCAACAGGTCCAGCGAGCGCTGGTTCTGGGTTACGTCCATCAGGAACGAGCGGTCGATCTTGATCTTGTCGAGCGGCAGCTTGTGGAGATAGCTCAGGCTGGAATAGCCGGTGCCGAAATCGTCGAGCGCGATGCGCACGCCAAGCTGTTTCAATTCCTCGATATACTGGCGTGTCAGCGACTTGTCGTCGAGCAGCGCGGTCTCGGTGACTTCGATCTCCAGACGGCCGGCAGCAAGCCCCGAACTGATCAGCGCATCACGGACCTTCTGGATAACGTCGCGACTGCGGAAATCCCTGGCGGAAAGGTTGACCGAGACGCTGGTCTGGTCGGGCCATTTGGCGCATTCGGTGCACGCAGCCTGCAGGACGAAGGTGCTGATCTCGGAAATGATGCCCATTTCCTCGGCCAGCGGAATGAAGATGCTGGGCGAAATCGGCCCGAGATCGGGATGGTCCCAACGGCACAGCGCCTCGCAGCTGGCGATGCGCATCGTGCTCATCGCCACGATCGGCTGATAGACGACACGCAGCGCCTTGGCTTCGACGGCGTTGCGCAGGTCCGCCTTCATCAGCTGACGGCTGCGGAAAGCCGCATCCATCGACGCCTCGAACAGCCGCCAGTTGTTCTTGCCGAGTTCCTTGGCCTTGTAGAGCGCCAGGTCGGCCTTGACGATCATCGCATCGACATCGGTGTCCTCGACCTTGGACAGCACCGTGCCGGCGCTGGCCTGGATGCGCAGCCCATGGCCGGCGACATCGACCTCGCCCTGCAATTCGCCGAAAATCTGGTCGAGCAGGCCGGTCAGATGGCTTTCGTCCTCGACGCGATCGAAGAAGATCATGAATTCATCGCCGCCGAAACGGCTGACGGTGATGCTCGGCCCGGCGATGGCGGCCAGCCGCTCGGCGACGGCGTAGATCAGCCCGTCGCCGACAGGATGGCCGAGCGTGTCGTTGACGCTCTTGAAATCGTCGAGATCGAGCACGGCGAGCCCACACAGACGATCGCGGCTGCCGGACGCCATCGCTTCGCCGACCAGCTCGTGGAAATAGGCACGGTTGGGCAGGCCGGTGAGGTTGTCGTAGCGCGCCATGAAGCGGATTTTCTCTTCCGACTCGACGCGGGCGGTGACATCCTCAAACGTGATGACGCCAAGATCCTGACTGCCTTCGCGAGCCGAAAACTCGTAATGCTGGCCCGTGGAAAACGAAACCAGCACCTTGCGGTCGCGGCCCTCGCGCAGCGCGCGCGTCAGCTGCGCCTCGACGTAACGACAGTCCTTCGGCGCCAGCATGCCGCCGGCGACACCGCGCATCAGCAGGCTGTGAATCGACCGCCCAAGCAACGCGTCCGGCGATTTGAGCGCCATCAGATGCGCGGCTTCGGCGTTGGCGACGATGACCTTGCCGTCGGGGCCAAGCATGACCAGGCCATGCGACATGGTGTTGAGCGCGCGATCGAACCGGTGCGCGAGCTTCTTGGCCTGCTGGTGGCCGATGACTGCAGAGAAAAGCACGTTGCGGACGTGGTCGGCGCTGTTGATGGTGATGAACGTCATCGGGATGATCATCAAGCCGAGGACGACCGAGGGGGCATCCATGCGCAGCAAGAGTGCAAGTGCTGCCGGACCAATGAAGGTCACGGAAAAAATCCGCACCATGCGCGGCGATCCGTAGTTTCGGCCGACAACCGTGACCAGGGTCGCCAAAGTCAACGACATCGCGGCCAGTTCGGCAAACGGATCTGGATAGACGTAGATCGATATGAAGCACAGCGAGCCCAGGCCGAGGCCCTGCAAGGAGCCCTTGAGGATATAGTTGCGCTCCCACTGCTGCGCCTCTTCGACACTGGCTATGGTGCCGCCCGCCTTGCGGAAGCTGCGAATGCCCAAGTAGCGGAAAAGGCTGACGGACAGCAGAACAAAAGAAAAGCCAATAAACAGTGGATTGTGCGTGCGCAGGTAGATCATGAATCCGAGGATCCAGTAGCACGCGCCGCCAATCACCAGCATGTGCGCGTTGTCGAACAACGAGCGCACAAACTGGATATAAACATCCGCCGGGATGTTTTCGGTCTTTGTTCTGCCCATACCGTCGGCCCAAAGCTGCGCCTTGTCATGCCACACTCGCCTTAAGAAAGGCTTAGAACAGCGGCTTGGGCCCGGTTGATCAGGGCGAGAAGCGCGGTAAAGACCGGAAAAACTGGCTTCCGGCAATCCGTTGGTGCGATCACTCCGCGGCGTGGAGTGCCGGCTCCGGCAAGGCCTGGCTCAGCCGGTTGAGAAGCCTTGCGCGCTCCCCCGCCGCCTTTTCGGCACTGGCTTGCCTGACATGGCCATAGCCGCGAACGAGCGCCGGCACCGAGGCGAGCGCGACAGCGGCCTCGACCTTGCCCGGCGCCAGTGCTGCGCCAACAAGCTCCAGATCGGCCTCATACTGGGCCAGAAGCTGCCGTTCCATGCGCCGCTCGGCGCTGTAGCCGAACAGGTCGAAAGCGGTGCCACGCAGGCCCTTGATCGCCGCCAGCAGGCGAAATCCCTGCATCATCCACGGGCCGAAGCTCGATTTCCGCGGTTTGCCGTCATTGCCGCGCCTGCCCATGATCGGCGGCGCGAGATGGAATTCGAGTTTTTCGTAGCTCTGGAACTGTTTTCCGAGCTCGGCGGCGAACGAGCCGTCGGTATAGAGCCGCGCCACCTCGTATTCGTCCTTGATCGCCATCAGCTTGAACAGATTCTTGGCGGCAGCCTCGGTAACCGCGGTCGAGCCGGGCACAGCCTTGGCCTCGGCGGCGCGCAAGACGGCCAGCTTGTCAGCATAGCGCTTGCCATAGGCGGCGTTCTGATAGGCGGTCAGGAAGGCGACGCGGCGGGCAATGATGTCGTCCAGCGTCTCGGCAATGGCGGCAGTCTGCTGGGCCTGGCCCGGCTGGGCGATGAGGCCGCGCACGAAATCCGGCTGGTGCGCTGCGCGGCGGCCCCAGCGGAACGCCGCGACATTCATCGCCACCGCCTCGCCGTTCAATTCGATGGCCTTCTCAACGGCTTCAGCCGACAGCGGCAGGCCGCCATGCTGGAAGGCGAAGCCGAGCATGAACATGTTGGCGCCGAGCGAATTGCCGAACAGCGCGGTGGCGGTGCTTGTGGCGTCGAAGAAATGCGCCTTGTCGTCGCCGGCAGCGGTGCGGATCGCTTTCTTCAACCGCTCGACCGGCAGCGAGAAATCGGCGGAACGGGTGAAATCGCCGGGCATGATCTCGGCGGTGTTCGCGAGAAAAATGGTGTGACCTTCGCGCACCGCCGCCAGCACCTTCTTGGCGCCCGACACGACGAGGTCGCAGCCCAGCACCAGGTCGGCCTTGCCCGCCGAAACGCGGATGGCGTGGATATCGTCGGGCGTGCGGGCAATGCGGACATGGGTGAACACCGAGCCGCCCTTCTGGGCGAGGCCGGCCATGTCGATCATGCCGCAGCCCTTGTCTTCGAGATGGGCTGCCATGCCGAGCACAGCACCGATGGTGACGACGCCGGTGCCGCCGACGCCGTCGATTATGGCGGCCCAGCCCTGCTCGCCCAGCTGGAATTCCGCCGGCGCCGGCACGCCGTCCAGCGGATTGGTCCTGCCGGCGATGCCCTCGGCCTTCCGGATCTTGGCTCCATGCACGGTGACGAAGGATGGGCAGAAGCCGTTGACGCAGGAGAAATCCTTGTTGCAGCTCGACTGGTCGATCTTGCGCTTGCGGCCGAATTCGGTCTCGACCGGCTGGATCGAGACGCAGTTGGACTGCACGCCGCAATCGCCGCAGCCTTCGCAGACCAGTTCGTTGATGAAGACGCGCTTGTCGGGATCGGGGAAGGTGCCGCGCTTGCGGCGGCGGCGCTTTTCGGCAGCACAGGTCTGGTCGTAGAGCAGTACCGATATGCCTTTGACGTCACGCAATTGGCGCTGGACGAGGTCGAGGTCGTCGCGGTGATGGATGCTGGCCCCGGTGGGGAATTCGGCCTTGCCCGCATATTTGTCGGGCTCATCAGTGACGATGGCGATGCGCTCGACACCTTCGGCGCGCACCTGTCTGGCGATCATGTCGACGGTCAGGCCGCCATCATGCGGCTGGCCGCCGGTCATGGCGACGGCGTCGTTGTAGAGGATCTTGTAGGTGATGTTGGCATCGGTCGACAGCGCGAAGCGGATCGCCAGCGCGCCGGAGTGATTGTAGGTGCCGTCGCCGAGATTCTGGAAGATGTGGTCGCGCTTGGAGAACGGCGCCTGGCCGACCCATTGCGCGCCCTCGCCGCCCATGGCGGTGAAGCCGACGGTGTTGCGGTCCATCCATAGCGCCATGAAGTGGCAGCCGATGCCGGCGGCGGCAATCGAGCCGTCCGGCACCTTGGTCGAGGAATTATGCGGGCAGCCGGAGCAGAAGAACGGCGTGCGGGTGGCGATGTCGGCGGTGTCGGCGAGCATCGCCTGGAACTGGCGCAGTTTTGCCACCCGCGCGGCGATCTCTTCGGACGGGCCGACGGTTCGCAAAATCCGCTCGCCGAGCGCGATGGCGATGTCGTTGGGATCGAGCGCGCCCTTGGCCGGGAACAGCCAGTCGCCGCGCTCGTCCTTCTTGCCGACGATGGCCGGCTGTGTGGCGGTGCCGTAAAGGCTTTCGCGCAGCTGCACTTCGATCAGCGAGCGCTTTTCCTCGACGACGACGATGGTGTCTAGGCCGCGGGCAAAGTCGGCGATGTGCTGCAGGTCGAGCGGCCACGGACAGCCGACCTTGAACAGCCGGATCCCGATGCGGTTGGCGGCCGCTTCGTCGACGCCGATGTCTTCCAGCGCCTGGCGAACATCGAGATAGCTCTTGCCCAGCGTGATGATGCCGAGCTTGGGGCTGCGGCCGCCCGAATAGACGATCCGGTTCAGCCCGTTGGCGTGGATAAAGGCGGAAGCGGCGGCGCGCTTGTGCTCATGCAACCGCTCCTCCTGGCCGAGCATGTCGATCTCGTGGCGGATGTTGAGGCCGCCGGGCGGCATGTCGAAGTCGGGGACGACGATGTTCAGCCGTTCGAGCGAGGCATCGACGGAAGCCGTCGATTCGACATTGTCCTTGACGCATTTGATCGCCGCCCAGGTGCCGGCAAAGCGCGACATGGCAAAGCCGTAGAGGCCGTAATCGATAATTTCCTGGACACCGGCCGGGTTGAGGATCGGCACCATGGTGTCGACGAACAGGAATTCGGTGGCATGGGCGTTGGTCGAGGATTCGGCCATGTGGTCATCGCCCATCAGGGCAAGGACGCCGCCATGTTTTGACGACCCTGCAAGGTTGGCGTGGCGGAACACATCGCCGGAGCGGTCGACGCCCGGCCCCTTGCCGTACCAGACCGAAAACACGCCGTCATGGGTGCCTTCGCCCAGCAATTCGGTCTGCTGCGAACCCCAGCACGCCGTCGCGGCGAGCTCTTCGTTGAGGCCCGGCTGAAAGACGATGTCCGACTGGGCGAGCTGCTTCTTGGCCTTCCACAGCTGCATGTCGAGGCCGCCGAGCGGTGAGCCGCGATAGCCGGAGACGAAGCCGGCGGTGTTGAGACCAGCGCGGCGATCGCGCTCGCGCTGCATCAAAAGCAGGCGGATGACCGCCTGCGCGCCCGACAGGAAGATGCGCTCCTTGCCAAGATCGAACTTGTCGTCGAGCGCGACATCGTGCAGCGTCATCAGGCATTTCCTCTGCGGAGGCCACGCCAGGGGCGCAGCCAACGTCGGAGTCGGACGCCCCAGTGTTTCTCCCCTTGCCGGAGAGGTCAAACAAAATCGAAGATGCCAGGCAATGCGCAACGAACGGTTCGGCGCGCATCGGCCGGCGTATGAAAATTACACGGCTACAGGCTTCGCGGCACAGAAAGTTCCGGCCGCGCAGATAGAGGCCGCGTCAGGCGGCCTTCGAGCAATCGGGCTTGGGCTCGCCCGGCAGCTTGCCGTCGGCATGGCCGACCATGTCCTTGTTGAGTTCGTAGACCGGCCCGACGACAAGCGGCCTGTCGGGCAGAACCGACTGATCGAGCGAGGATGTCAGCGTCGTCTCGAAGCTCTGCAGCAAGGTGCCGCTGGCATCCTCGATGCGGATCGACACCGCATAGGGCTTGCCCTTGACCACGCAGGTGAGCGGTGGGCTGGTGAGCGTTATATGCGCGAGTTTCGGCCATATTTTCTGGTTGACGATGATCGGATCGCCACCGGCCGGGTTCTGGAAGCTGACCACCGCGACCTGCCCCTCACCCATCGGCCGTAGCGGATTGAGGGTGATGACATAGGTGGCAATGCCCAGCCGGTAGTTGAACTCGAACAGCTTGCCGGAAATGGCGAAAAGCTGGTCCTGGCCGGAGTCGCGGCAGGCGCCAAGGGCAGCGGCCGCAAACAAGGCTGCACCCAGAACCATCGAACGCGAAAACTGTCTAGACATTCGAGACCTCCCTGGCCGCGGTCCGGCGGCGATAATGTCGACTTGCCTTCTGACGGTTGCCGCACACCGCCATGTCGCACCAAAGGCGGCTGGAATTGCGGCTTCGGTCGACGAACAGCCAGCTGCAGTTGGGGCAGATTCTCAGCCTCGCAACGGTATCGTCGCGCAGCAACGACAGCGCCGAGACGGCCAGTGCCGCCTCGAAGGCGATCGGCGTCGCCGGATCGCCGAACGGTCGCCCCGGCGCGCCGATTTCGGTGCGGCTGCGCGCAAGACCGTCGGCGCAGGCCTCCAGGAAACCGGGCAGATCGCCGGTGGCAACCGCACCTTTGGCCACCGCGCCGCGAAACAGCCGATCGGTTGTCTCGCGGATCGACAGTACGACCGGTGCGATTGCATCCGGCAACGGCGCCTCCAGCCGCCTGCCGCCAAGCTCGGCGGCACGAAAGCCGCTTGCGGCATCGGCAAAGCGGGCGATTTCCGCCGGGTTGTCGAAACGGTCGAAGGTTTTCTCCGGATCGTCGCGCAGCACGACGGTGTTCGCCGTGTCGAGCGCAAGAATACCGCCGGTGAAGCGGTGCGGGGTCCAGGATACCGTCATGACACAAATCTAACCGATAAATCGCGTTTGACAAGTTAGATTCTACGATGCAAACCTTGGCTGGGTGCCCTTGCGGCGACCTTTTGTTGAGCATGTCGTCGTCCCAAAACCGCCTCGCACTTTTGGGCGACATGCTCTGAGGATCTTGCATGCTCTATTTCTTCCAGCAGGTTCTGAACGGGCTGCATTCGGGCGCGCTCTATGCGCTGCTCGCTTTCGGCTATGTGCTGACCAACGGCATCCTGCACCGCACCAACCTCGCCTATGGGGCGGTGTTCGCCTTTTGCGGGCAGACGATGATCCTAACCGCGGCTTTCGGCTACCAGACCCTGTGGCTGACGCTGTTCGCATCGGTTGCGCTCGGTGTCGTCGCGGCATTGCTGTATGCGGCGCTGATCAGCCATGTGTTGTCGCGCAGCGTCTTCGAACCGCTGGCCGACCGCACGCCCAACGCCGTCGTGGTGACGACGCTCGGCATCTTGCTGGTGCTGTCGGAAGCAAGCCGCATCGCTGCCGACACGCATGATCTGTGGCTGCCGCCGATGCTGGCCCAGCCCATCATTTTCGCGCAGAGCCCCACATTCACGGCAACACTGACACTTATCCAGGTGCTCGACTGCGCCTTCGTGCTGGCAACCATAGTGTTCGCCGCATGGGCATTCGCCCGCTCGAGTTTCGGCCGGCGCTGGCGCGCCGTATCCGACGATCCCAAGGCAGCCGCCATGTGCGGCGTCGACGTGCGCGCCGTCTTTCGCGGCGCGGTGCTCGCAGGCGGCTTCTGCGCGGCGCTGGCCGGCATACTGGCCGGCCTCTACTACGGCAATATCAGCTTCGGCACCGGTCTGGTCTACGGGCTGAAAATCCTGTTCGTGACCGCGGTGGGCGGCTATCTCTCGCCGCCGCGGGCAGCCCTTGGCGCCGCATCCTTCGGCATGGGCGAATCGCTGTGGGCCGGCTATTTCCCGCTCGAATGGCGCGATGCCTGGATGTATCTGTTCCTCGTCGCCATGCTGTTGCTGATCGGCGCCGGCCGCGACCAGCAGAAGATCGTCTGAACCATATCAGACTTTGGTTGCATGCCGCGCGGTCAGGCAGCGGGTTTGGCCTCACAACAGCGTTTACCCACGCACTCCATGTTGACCCGCCGGACCACGCACGGCATACCGTTGGGCCACGGCAGCGTGACGGAAAGGGGAGCCCGGCACGCCTCTGACATAAGGGAGGAATGCATGGCAGGGCTTCTGGCTCTATCCAGAACGATTGACCGTATGAACGAGTTCATCGGCAAATGGGTGTCGTGGCTGATCCTGCTGGCAATCCTGGTCAGCGCCGCCAATGCAATCATCCGCAAGGTATTCGACATGTCGTCGAACGCCTGGCTGGAACTGCAGTGGTATCTGTTCGGTGCCGCCTTCATGCTGGCCGCCGCCTACACGCTGAAGCAGAACGACCATATCCGCATCGACATCGTCTACGGCATGTTCTCGCGCCGGGTGCAGCACTGGATCGACCTTCTCGGCCACCTCTTCTTCCTGATGCCGTTCGTGACGCTGATGGTGATCTATTTCGTTCCCTATGTGTCGCTGTCGTTTCGCAGCGGCGAAATGTCGAACAATTCCGGCGGGCTGATCATCTGGCCGGCCAAGGCCATCCTGCTGGTCGGCTTCTTCCTGCTGGCGCTGCAGGGCATTTCCGAGATCATCAAGAAGATCGCCATCATGCGCGGCCATATGGACGATCCCAATCCGTTCATATCGGCGCATGAGCAGGCCGAACTCGAGGCGAAGGCGCTCGCCGAAGAAGCCAAGGCTCTCGCCGGGCAGGTGCGCTCATGATGGAGTTCATCGCCCAGAACATGGCGCCGATCATGTTCGCCTCGCTGATCATCTTCCTGCTGATCGGTTATCCCGTCGCCTTTTCGCTGGCCGCCAACGGCCTGATGTTCTTCTTCATCGGCGTTCTGCTGTCGCCCTACTCCGGCGGATCGATCAACCTCGCCTGGCCGCTCTTGCATGCCCTGCCGGACAATTTCTACGGCAGCCGGGTGATGTCGAACGACACGCTGCTGGCCATTCCGTTCTTCACTTTCATGGGCATCGTGCTCGAACGCTCCGGCATGGCCGAAGACCTGCTCGACACGATCGGCCAGCTGTTCGGGCCGATCCGCGGCGGCCTCGCCTATGCGGTGATCTTCGTCGGCGCGCTGCTGGCGGCGACCACCGGCGTCGTGGCGGCTTCCGTCATCGCCATGGGGCTGATCTCGCTGCCGATCATGCTGCGCTACGGCTATGACCGTAGTGTCGCTGCCGGCGTCATCGCGGCGTCGGGCACGCTCGCCCAGATCATCCCGCCGTCGCTGGTGCTGATCGTGCTTGCCGACCAGCTCGGCCGCTCGGTCGGCGATATGTATGCGGGCGCGCTGATCCCCGGCCTGGTGCTGACCGGCCTCTATGCGCTGTACATCCTGATCATGTCGATCGTCCGGCCGAAGTCGATGCCGGCCTTGCCGCTGGAAGCCCGCACCCTCGGGCACGGTGTGCTTTCGCTGCTGGCGGCACTGCTGGCGGCGGTGGTGGTTTCCTACGCGGCGTATCGCTATCTCGTGCCGGCGCATGGCGACAATGCCGACATCCTCGGCGCCAGCGTCGGCGTCATCTTCATCTATATCGTGGCCATCGCCGACAAGCGCCTGAACATCAACATGATGTCCAGGCTGGCGCAGCAGGTGATCATCGTGCTGATCCCGCCGCTGACGCTGATCTTCCTGGTGCTGGGCACCATCTTCCTCGGCATTGCGACGCCAACCGAAGGCGGCGCCATGGGCTCCGTCGGGGCGCTGATCATGGCCGCGGTAAAGGGACGGCTGTCGCTGGATGTGATCAAACAGGCGTTGACCTCGACGACGCGGCTGTCGTCCTTCGTTCTGTTCATCCTGATCGGCGCGCGGGTGTTTTCGCTCACCTTCTATGGCGTCAACGGCCACATCTGGGTCGAGCATCTGTTGATCTCGCTGCCGGGCGGTGAAGTCGGCTTCCTGATCGGGGTCAACATCCTGGTCTTCTTCCTCGCCTTCTTCCTCGACTTCTTCGAGCTTGCCTTCATCATCGTGCCGCTGCTGGCGCCGGCCGCCGACAAGCTCGGCATCGACCTGATCTGGTTCGGCGTGCTGCTCGGCGTCAACATGCAGACCTCCTTCATGCACCCGCCCTTCGGCTTCGCGCTGTTCTACCTGCGCTCGGTCGCCGCCCGCGTGCCTTATCTCGACCGCCTCACCGGCAAGCAGATCGCGCCGGTCACCACCGGCCAGATCTATTGGGGGGCGGTGCCCTTCGTTTGCATCCAAGTCATCATGATCGGACTGACCATCGCCTTCCCGCAGATGGTGATGCGCTACAAGGGCGCGGCGGTCGATCCCGGCACGATCGAAATTCAGCTGCCGGACATGCCAGGTCTGTCGCCGCTCGGCACGGCGCCGGCGGATGGCGCCGCCCCGGCCAATGGCGGCGCTGCACCAGCAGCTCCGACCAATGACCTGTCGCAACCACCGAACTTTGGCGATGCGCCGCCCGCCAAGCCGGCTGCGCCGGCGACTGACCTCTCGCAGCCGCCGAACTTCAACTGATGCCGATGGGTGAGCAGTCATGAAAGCAGTGCGTCTGGAGGCGATTGGCAGCATCGCGCTGCGCGAGGTCGACAAACCGTCTGCCGGCCCCGACGATCTTCTGGTGCGGATCGAGGCCTGCGGTGTGTGCGGCACGGACCGGCATCTTCTCCATGGCGAATTCCCCTGCACGCCCCCGGTGACGCTGGGGCATGAATTCTCCGGCATCGTCGAGACGGTGGGCAGTTCCGTATCCGGCTTTGCCATTGGCGACCGGGTCACCGGCAATCCCAACATCGCCTGCGGGCGATGCGCGCATTGTCATGCCGGACGGGTCAATCTGTGCAAGAATCTGCGCGCCATCGGCATCCATCGCGATGGTGGCTTTGCCGAATACGTCGTCATGCCGCAGACGCAGGCCTTTATTCTGCCGGGCGATCTCAAGCCGACGCATGGCGCGTTTTGCGAACCGCTTGGCTGCTGCCTGCATGGCGTGGACCTGGCGCAGATCAGGCCCGGCGCCTCGGTCGTCGTGCTTGGGGGCGGCGTGATCGGCTTGCTGACCGTGCAACTGGCCAGGCTGGCGGGGGCGACGACCATCATCCTGTCAACGCGCCAGGCCTCGCGGCGCGCGCTTGCCGAGGAATTGGGCGCGACAGCGACGGTCGACCCCAATGCTTGCGACGTGATCGACGCGATCGCCGGACCATCCGGACTGGTGCCGGGCGGTGTCGATGTGGTGTTCGAGTGCGCCGGCGTCAGGGAAACCGTCGAGCAGTCGATGCGGCTGGCCAGGGCCGGCGGCACGATCGTTGTCGTCGGCGTGATGCCACAAGGCATGAAGTCGGAGTTCGAGCCCTTCGACCTGTTGTTCCGGGAATTGAAGGTTCAGGGTTCTTTCGTAAATCCGTTCACCCATCGCCGGGCGGCCGATCTCATCGCCTCGGGCGCAATCGAGATCGACAGGCTGATCTCCAGGCAGGTGACATTGGAAGAGGCGATCGCGGTGATCGCCAATCCGGCTGCGCCCGGCGAAGTCAAGGTGCTGGTGGTGCCGAGCCTAAGCTGACGCTTGCCGAGGGTTCGCCGATCGGCTATCCAATGCGCGCCGAAAAAGACATGACCGGTTCGGTAGTCCGGTTTCTTCCGTCCTTACTTTTCGAGCATGATTCTTGTCCGAAAACCGGGCGCCACTTTTCGGGATCATGCTCAACGGAGGCCTGTTCACCGCATGATTTGCGGGAGAACCCGCGGCCGGCAAGCGAGGCGAAGCCCGCGGGCCGGTTGGGTCATGGCCAGATTTTCGGTTTCAACGGTCCCGCCGGTTTCACGGTCTTTAGCCACGCCTGTCCGCATCTCAAACCGGAACAGGAACGACCATGAGACTGAACCACGCAAATCTCGTTACACCGGAAGTCGCCGCCCTTGCCGGCTTCTTCACCAGCCATTTCGGCTTCGAACTTGTCGCCATGCGCGGCAAGGATGCCTTCGCGGTTCTACAGGGGACCGACGGCTTTGCCCTCAACCTGATGAAGCCCGGCAAGGGAGAGGCAGCCACCTATCCCGACGGGTTTCATGTCGGTTTCTTCGTCGGCAAAGCAGATGGCGTGCGCGCCAAGCATGCCGAACTTGCCGATGCCGGCCGGCAGCCGGGCGAGGTCCAGGAGTTGACGCGCGGCGGCATCAAGTCGACCACCTTCTATTGCCATGCACCGGGCGGCCTCCTCATTGAGGTCAGCGCTTCCGAAGCCTGACGAAAAAGGACCCCGGGCGGAAAAGCCCGGGGTCTCTCCAAGAACTTTCAGGGCCTACAGCTTGCCGTTGCGCTGCTGGACCATCATGAAGGTGTCGTAATTGTATTCGGCCACCTGCGCCCAGAGATAGTGCTCCTTGCGGAAGCCCTTGATAGAATCCCAGATCTTCTTGAAGGGTGCATTGGTGGCTTCCATTTCGGCGTAGACCTCGTTGGCCTTTTCGAAGCAGGCCGCCATGATGTCCTGGGTGAACGGGCGCAATTTCGCGCCACCGGCCACCAGCCGCTTCACCGCCGCCGGATTGAGGAAGTCGTATTTCTGCAGCATGTTGGCGTCGGTCGCCTGGGCGGCTGTGCGCACCAGCGACTTGTAGGCGGGCGAGAGCTCTTCGTATTTCGCCTTGTTGAACATCAGATGCACGGTCGGCCCGCCTTCCCACCAGCCGGGGTAATAATAGTAGGGCGCTACCTTGTAGAAGCCGAGCTTCTCGTCGTCATAGGGGCCAACCCATTCGGCAGCGTCGATGGTGCCTTTTTCCAGCGCCGGATAGATGTCGCCGCCTGCGATTTGCTGCGGCACGACGCCAAGCTTCGAGACAACTTTGCCGGCAAAGCCGCCGATGCGCATCTTGAGACCGGAGAGGTCGGCGACCGTGTTGATCTCCTTGCGGAACCAACCGCCCATCTGCACGCCGGTGTTGCCGCCGGGCAGGCCGAAAAGCCCCTGCGTGGCGAGAAACTCGTTGAACAGGTCGATGCCGCCGCCATGATAGTGCCAAGCATTCATGCCGCGCGCGTTGAGCGAGAACGGCACCGCGGCACCCAGCGCCCATGTCGGGTCCTTGCCCCAGTAATAATATGCCACCGTATGGCAAGCCTCGACGGTGCCGGCAGTTGTCGCGTCCGCGGCCTGCAGGCCAGGCACGAGCTCGCCAGCGGCAAAGACCTGGACCTGAAAATTGCCGTCCGTCGCATCCGACAGCATCTTGGAGAACACTTCGGCGCCGCCATAGATCGTGTCGAGCGATTTCGGGAACGATGACGCCAGCCGCCACGTCACTTTCGGATTGGATTGAGCGATGGCTGGCGCGGCGAGCGTGGCGGCAGCCGCCGCGGCGCCAACGCCGGTCGCGCCGGCCTTGCGGATGAATGAACGACGATCCATGAAGTTCCTCCCTTTTGGATCAACTGACCGACATCAGGGCATCCTCGGCACCCCGGATCGGCTCGCGCCAAACAATACACGGGCAACAAGTCGAGTCCAGCACGGCGGGCCGATTTGGCGACGGCATTTCCGGGAAATCCGCCGGTCGGCCGCATGTCCTGCAACTATAGTCTAACGCCCACTCCGTGGCCCATGCGACAACCTGAAACTTGTCATGGAAAAGCGCCTTCAGATCGCCTATTTTGCAGGCAGAATAGTTATTCGCACCAAATGGAACCCGGATCCAAAAATGCATCAGCCGCTCGTCGCTATATCGACCGACGTCCGTCAGTTCGACAATTACACTTGGCATGCCGCCCCGCAGCAATATCTCGAGGCGGCCCTTTCGGGTGCCGGCGTGTTCCCGCTTTTGGTGCCGTCCTTCGGCGACCGGCTCGATTTCGATGAGCTGCTGTCTTCGGTCGACGGCGTCATGGTCACCGGCTCGAAATCCAATGTGCATCCCTCGCTCTATGGCGGCGACGCCAGCGAGGCCAACGGGCCCTACGATCCCGACCGCGATGCCACGACGCTGCCGCTGATCCGCAGGGCGATCGAGCGCGGCGTGCCGCTGCTCGCCATCTGCCGCGGCATCCAGGAGCTGAACGTGGCGCTGGGCGGCACGCTGGGCACCGAGATCCAGGAGCGCGAGGGCTCGCTCGACCACCGCGCCCGGGTGAGCGACAAGCAGGATGAGCGCTTCGCCATCCATCAGACCATTTCGATCAAGCCCGGAAGCTGCCTCGCCGGCGTCTTCGGCGCTACTGAAATCGAAGTCAATTCGTTGCACCGCCAGGCGATCGATCAGCTCGGCTCGAAGCTGCAGGTCGAGGCGGTGGCCACCGACGGCACCATCGAGGCGGTGTCTGTCAGGGACGCCCGCGCGTTTGCCGTCGGCGTCCAGTGGCATCCCGAATACTGGGTCAAGTCGGACAGCGTCTCGGCAAAGATATTCCGCGCCTTCGGCGACGCGGTTCGCCTGCATGCGGTGGCGAAATCCGGGGCGCGCGCAGCCGCGGAATAACCCAAGCGTCAGAAATCAATTGTCCGTGGCAGCCAGCGACAGCAGCGGCAAGGCCGGCGTGTAGGATTCATAGCCGTCGCCGTCGGCGACGCCGAAGGTGACGATCGGATCGACACCGTTGACGCTGAAGGCAACCGTGCCGTCATTCTGTTCGCGCCAGAATTTCGCACGCTCGATGCCCGGCAGAAGACGGCGGCAATTGGAGGCGACCGTCAACAAGGACAGGCCACCTGAAACTTCGGCGCCACGCCGGATAGCGCAAGCCGCTTCGTCGCCATTGGCGACCAGCCTGTAGTTGCTGGTCGGCCTCGCTTCATTGGCGGCACTTTCACTGCTGCCGCCGTGAAACAGCTGAACGCCGGCGAACAGCGCCGCGACCGCAATCAATGCCGGAAGCTTCTTCATCTTGCACTCCACGCCCCCGGGCGCAGGATACAGAATGATTTCAAAGCGTTAAGCCGACGTTAATAGGTGTGGCGGCGCCGGACCTGTCTATTTTGGAGTGGCCAGCGCGTAACGATCCGAGAGGACTTTCCACAGCCATTCGCGCTCGACATCGGTGGCAGCCGAAGCGAGCTCGACCCTCTGGGCACCCGCGTCGACTGTCAGACGGTTGCGGGTGTCGCCCTCGCGAAGGCGCAGCGTATCGAGCTGTCTGCGGTCGATCGTCTGCGTAATCCGTTTCGGAAAAACACTCTTCCAGGGGAGCGTTCGCGAAGCTGGCATTCGAAAAGGCGCGATGCCGGTATCGTGGGTGACGCCCGCGGCGCCGACTTCGATGGTTTCGGGGATGGACCGCTGAAAAATCCGCCGAAGCTGGGCAATGACGAGGACGAGACCCACCGCCCACGCGCAAAGCCAAAACACCAAAAAGGCAGAGCCCGGGCCGGCTGGCGTCGAAACCAGCTGCCCGGCGGCCGAGACACCCCCGGCCACCCACGCCACCAGCCAGAAAGTCAGAAAAGCGGCAACAAAATAGGGCGCCGAGCCCTGCCTGGCGAAAGGGATCGAGATGATTTGCTTGCCGCCGCTGCTTGTGACGGAGATCGTCGATCCCTGCGGCGGTTGGGTCAGCATGGTTGAGCAACCGAAATCATGCCAGTCCCCTAGTTTGGCGCCTTCACATGCACCGTCTCCGGCACCGGGGTCACCGGCCGGCGCTCGGTGAACCAGGAAACCAGATTGTCGACGCACAGATCGGCCATGGCGCGGCGCGTGTGGTGCGAGGCCGAGCCGACATGCGGCAACAGCGACGCGTTAGGCGCGGCGAGCAGTGCTGCCGGCACGTTCGGTTCGTCAGCAAAGACATCGAGCCCGGCGGCGGCGATTGTGCCATTGGCAAGCGCTGCCGCAAGAGCCGGCTCATCGACGGTGCTGCCGCGACCGATGTTGACGAAGACGCCATTGACGCCGAGCGCCGACAGGACTTCGGCGTTGACCGCCTTTTCCGTCGAAGCGCCGCCGGGCGCCACGGAAATCAACGTATCGACCGCTTCGGCGAGACCCTTCAGGGTGGGGTGGTAAGCATAGGCCAGGCCTTCGACCTGGCGCCGATTGTGATAGGCGACCGGCAGCCCAAAGGCTTCCAGCCGCCGGGCAATGGCTTGGCCGATGCGGCCCATGCCGAAGATGCCGACGCGGCGGCCACGCAAGGTCAACCGGCTCAGCGGATAGTTACCCTTGCGCGCCCAGCTGCCATCGCGCAGCCAGTTTTCGGCGCGCGGCAGGTCGCGAATGGTGTTGATGAGCAGTCCTATCGCGGTGTCTGCGACCTCCTCGGTCAACACGTCGGGCGTGTTGGTGACCATGATGTTTTTCGCGGCGGCGTGGCCGACATCGACCGAATCATAGCCGACGCCGAAGGAGGCGATGAGTTCGAGGTTGGGCAATGCATCCATCATCGCAGCGTTGATGCCGGCGAAGCAAGCGATGCCGCGCACAGTGCTGCGCATCTCGTCGGTGACCAGCGCCGCATCGGCGCGCTCGATCCTGACCCGATTGAAGGTGCGGTCGATGCGCTCAACCGCGTGGTCGTTGAAATGCCCCGGCACCAGAATGGCGACGGTCTGCAACTGGTCGGCCTTGGTCATGCACGTTCCACCGGCTTGCCGGTCGACTGGCGCACATGCAGTTCCGGCTTGATCAGTTCCTGCGACGGCCGCACCGTCTGCCCGTTGAGCTTGTCGAGCAGCGCGCTGGCGGCGCGACGGCCGACCTCGCGCTGGCCATTCCAGACCGTGGTCAGCGCAGGCGTCGCGATCGCAGCCTCCTCGAGATCGTCATAGCCGGTGACGGAAATGTCGACACCCGGCACGAGGCCCGCGCGGGCAATGCCGTTCATCAGTCCGATGGCCACCAGATCATTCCAGCAGCAGGCGGCGGTTGGCTTGTCCTTCAGCGCCAGAAACTGTCCAGCCGCCTCGAACCCGCCCTGCTTGGTGCGCGGGCCGGCGATGCGCCAGGACGGCTTGACCTCAAGCCCGGCCGCCTCCATGGCATTGACATAGCCCTGGTAGCGGTCGCGGCCGGTCGAGGTCTGGTCGGTGCCGCCGATCATGGCGATGCGCTTGTGGCCAAGCGAGATCAAATGGTTGGTGGCAAGGCCGGTGCCATAGGAATCGTCGCCGCGAAACACCGGCACATCGGCGCCTTCGACGGTGCGCGCGATCAGCACTGCCGGCAGGCCATTTTCCTCGGCCATGACGATGTCGGACGCCGGCGTGCCGATGGCCGGCGACATGATGACGCCGTCGGCACCGAGCTGCAGCAGCGTGTCGATGAAGGTGCGCTGCTTTTCGAGCTGGTCGTAGTGGTTGGAGAGGATGAAGGTCTGCCGGCTGCGGTCGAGTTCGCTTTCGATCGAACGCAGGATCTCGGCAAAGAACGGGTTCATGATGTCATGCACGACGACGCCGACGATGCCCGAGCGCGAGGTGCGCAGGCTTGCGGCACGGCGGTTGTAGATATAGCCGATGGCGCGCGCATGTTCCTTGATGCGGTCGCGCGTGGTGCCGGCCACCAGCGGGCTGTCGCGCAGCGCCAGCGAGACCGTGGCCGTGGACACGCCGAGCGCATCCGCGATCGTCGAAAGCTTGATCTTCTGTGCCAGCGACCTGTGCTCCCCGACCGGCTTAAACAGTTTAAACGCGGCCTTATGCCATCGATCGGGTGCAAATCAAAGTTTTTTTGCCAGCGCTTCCATCTCGACGTCGAGCGCGGCGCGATTGCGCACGCGCAGCCGGTGCTCGCGATGGACGATGTAAAGACCGCTGGCGACGATGATTGCGGCGCCCAGAAGCGTCCAGCGGTCGGGGAACTGGTTGAAGAAGAACCAGCCGGAAACAATCATCCACACCATTTGCGAATAGGGATAAGGCGCAAGCGCCGTGGTGGTGGCGATGCGATAGGCCTGCACCAGCAGCCAATGGCCGATGGCGCCGAACACGCCAAGCATCAAAAGCACGACCCAGTGCCAGCCATCCTGCGGCAGCGACAGCGAAAACGGCAGCAGCGGCAGAAGCAGCACCGCCGGCGCCAGTGCCGAAAACAGGATGAGGCTCTCGGAGGTTTCGCTGGCCGACATGCGGCGCGTCATAATGACATAGAAGCAGTTCGACAGCATCGAGCAGAGCGCGAAGAGATGGCCGATACCGAAAACGCCGACGCCGGGCCGGGTGATGATGAGGACGCCGACAAAGCCGGTCAGGATCGCCAGCCAGCGCCGCCAGCCGGCCCATTCGCCGAGCAGCGGACCGGCAAGGGCGGTGATCACCATCGGCGCGAAGAAGAAGATCGAGGTGGTTTCGGCCAGTTGCAGTGTCCGCAGCGCCAGCACGTTGAATATGGTCGATCCGAACAGGAACAGACCGCGCAGTATATGCGCCGGCAGATTGTTGGCGCGAAAGCGCGACGGATCGCGCCAGCCGCGCAGAAAGACGCCGACGATCAGCACGTGGACGGTGAAGCGAGCCCAGGCGACGATCAGCGCCGAGACGCCAGCCAGAACGAGGTATTTGCTGCTGGTGTCGAGAAAGGTGAAACACACATAGACCGAAAGCATGCAGACGATCGCCGCCGGGGGCGTCGCGCTTTCGTCCTGTCTTTGGGGAGCACTCAATTTCGGGCCGGATGGAAGGTAAGGCGGAAGCCCACCTTTGCGGCAATTGCCGCCAGCCGGCAAGCCAAAAGCGCCTGGCACAACAAGCCGGGCCGACAGGCTTAGGCATCAGGCATGCATGCGGGCGCCCTTGGTGATCTTGTCGACGAGTTTCTTCTCGGCGCGCAGTGCGATGCCGACGACCTTGGCGTCCTCGGGCGCGAATTGCGCAAAGACGGCGCGGTTGGCGACGTCGTGGCCGGTCGAAAACATTTCCTCGACATAGAGCGAGGTTTCCACACCGCGCTCCAGCGCCCGCCGGTGGATCGCGCCAAGCGTCGCGCGGTCGGCTGAAAGCACGATGACCGGCTGGATCGACAGCGGGTTGTAGATATTGCCGGCGCGGTCGCGGTAGGGCTCGCCGATGATCTCGGGACACTGCGCGACGATGCCGCTGGTCAGGAAGGCGGTGACGTTGAGCTTCTGCCAGACGGGAAGATCGTCCTGCAGCACGATTGCGAACTTCGTATCGAACATGAGAGACTTGACCAATTCGGGTTGTGAAATGAGGCGATGCCGCACGATCTAGACAGGCAGGCCCTGCAGGGTCTTGGACGTTTGTGCGTAGATGAGCGCGAAAGCTGCATCGTCGCGGCCCCTGGCCCTGCCGGCATGGAGCGCATCGAGGCGCGGTTTCACGGCAACGCCTTCGATCTCCATCGCCACGACACCTATGCGATCGGCGTGACGCTGCATGGCGTGCAGAGCTTCCGCTATCGCGGCGCGACAAATCACAGCCTGCCCGGCCAGATCATCGTGCTGCATCCCGATGAATTGCACGATGGCGGCGCCGGCACCGAAGACGGGCTGCGCTACCGGATACTCTATCTGGAACCATCGCTCGTTCTGGACTGCCTCGGCGGGGCAGCGCTGCCGTTCGTGAGGGATGCCGTGGTGAGTGACTGCGCCTTCTGCACCACGCTGCTTTCGGCGCTGGGGCCGCTGGACCAGGAACTGAACGAGCTGTTCGTCACCGATTTCATCGCACAGTTGACGCAAAGCCTGGCGCGGCATGCCGGCCAGCCGGCAAAACCGGTCTTGAGAACGGCTTGGCGCTCCGCCAGCCTGGCGCGCGACTATCTCGAGGAGAACGCGGAGCGAAGCGTGCGCTCGGAAGAGCTGGAATCAATCACCGGGCTCGACCGCTACGCCCTGTCGAGGCATTTCCGCGCCGCCTTCGCAACCAGCCCGCATCGCTTTTTGCTGATGCGCCGGCTGCAGCGGGCGCGCCGGATGATCGAGGCTAACGAGCCGCTGGCGCAGATCGCCATCGCGGCCGGCTTCAGCGACCAGAGCCATTTCAACAGGCATTTCAAGAAGGCGTTCGGCGTCACGCCGGGACGCTGGTCGGCCCTGATCCACGGACCGGCGAAAGCGGCCGCCTGATAGCGAGATCAGTCGTCGACGTCGACCTCGTCGTCGATGAGCACCATTTCCTCGTTGGAAAGGTTTGCCTCGATGCGAGCCAGCAGCTTGAACAGCGCCTTCTGGTCCTTCTTGTCGAGGCCCTTCAGCGCCTGCTTCTCGGTCTTCTTCACCGATTTCTCGATGGCGTGGATGATGTCGCGGCCGGTCTCAGTGAGGAAGATGTGGGCCTGGCGGGCGTCGGCCGACGAGGCGCGCTTTTCCAGAAAACCCTGCGCCTGCAGCCGGTTGATGGTCTTGGTGATGGTCGGCGGGCGCACGCCGAGACGGCCGGCAAGATTGCCGGGCGTCTGGCCATCCTCGCGGTCGAGGGCCAGCATGATCTGGTCCTGCCCGGCATAGAAGCCGTGCGCCAGAAGCCGTGCGGCGAGCGCCGTACGCGCCAGCCGCGCCGCCGAATGCAGCCGGCTCATTGTCGCAGTCTTGTCCGCCTTGGCCATGGTCATCCCTCTTCGGCCGAACCGGTGCGGGCAGCATAGACGCAGCCGCCCGGTTGGCAATGACGATCAAAAAAGATTCCGGCTTTGCAAAACAGCTTTGCCGGCAAGCATTGCGGTGTCCGCCGTGAATGCCAGATGTTTATTTCAGTTAGATGACAAACGACTTTTCGGCGCTAGGGTTCTTTCAGCAGGACCCCTGATGCACAAAACGAGGCCGCTCAACCGGCCTTCACCGCGACGACCAACAGCGCCTGATAGGCGTCCGCCACTTCGCGCAATGCCGCCTGCGACAGCGGCCCGGCCTGCCGCGCGATGCCGTCACGTGCGTTCGACGTGTCGCGCTTGCCGGGGCGGTCATTATAGGGGGCGACCGTGGTGAATATCTGCTCGCTGAGGCTGTCGGGGAAGAACAGCTGACCGGTCATCACCGAATTGTCGTTGGGGAAGACCTTGAAATGGATGTGGGTGGTGCGACCATGATACCAGCCGGGATAGATGGTGGCGAAGGAGACGATGCCGCTGGCGTCCGTCTTCTGCCAGCCGCGCAGAAAGCTCTGGCCGGAGGTGTCGACATCCTGGCCATCGCCTTGGCCGGGATAGCCGGAATAGGCGCCTTGCGCGTCGCAATGCCAGATATCGACGCGGGCGCCGGCAAGCGGGCGACAGGTGGCATCGACGACTTGCAGCCGGACATTGAGGCTGACGCCCTTTTTGCCTTCAGTGACATCGGCGCGTTCGAGCTTCGGGTCGAAGTAGAACGGCCCTTCGGTCACCTCTGGCGTAATCGCGCAGACCCCGGCGCCACCGTCGAACAGAGCGAGCCCGGCATAGGGGGAAGCCTGCGCCGCCCTTGCCGCGGCCGGCAGAAAGACACCGCCGCCAGCGGTGACCGCGATGAGGCCGAGCGCCCGGCGCCGGCTTAGCACGAAGGGAGATGACTTGTCGGGCATAGCACGCCTCTTCAATTCAGTTCGAGCAGCCTCCCGCGTCGATATCTAGGCGGCCTGATCGGCCGGCGCCAATGACAATTCGGTAAGGTCGGCAGGCTCATTGGCCCATTGGTTTGCCACGTGCAAAACCGGCAGGGGCATCCTATATGGAACCAACAATCCTTTTCGAGGCCCGTCGCGGCCCAAATTCTTCGAGGCATGACATGAGCGATGCACAGACGCAGATCCCCGTAACCGTTCTCACCGGCTATCTCGGCGCTGGCAAGACGACGCTGCTCAACCGCATCCTCTCGGAAAACCACGGCAAGCGCTACGCCGTCATCGTCAATGAGTTCGGCGAAATCGGCATCGACAACGAGCTGATCGTGGAATCCGACGAGGAAATCTACGAGATGAACAATGGCTGCGTCTGCTGCACGGTGCGCGGCGACCTGATCCGCGTCGTCGAGGGCCTGATGCGCCGCCCCGGCCGCTTCGACGCCATCGTTGTCGAGACCACTGGGCTCGCCGATCCGGTGCCGGTGGCGCAGACCTTCTTTATGGACGACGACGTGCGCTCCAAGACCAGGCTCGACGCGGTGGTGGCGCTGGTCGACGCCAAGCATCTGCCGCTGCGGCTGAAGGATTCGCGCGAAGCCGAAGACCAGATCGCGTTTGCCGACGTCATCGTTCTCAACAAGACCGATCTGGTGACGCCGGAAGAGCTCGCCAAGGTCGAGGCGACGATCCGCGCCATCAACCCGGCAGCGAGGATCCATCGCACCACGCGCGCCGGCGTGGCACTGACAGAAGTGCTCGACCGCGGCGCTTTCGATCTTTCGCGGGCGCTGGAGAACGATCCGCATTTCCTCGAGGCGCATGACGAGCATGATCATCATGACCATGACCACGATCATCACCACCATGATCATGACGGGCACGACCACGATCACGATGGGCACCATCATCACGCGCACCCGTCCGACATTCATGACGTGACAGTGCAATCGGTGTCGCTGCGCGGCGGCGAGATGGACCCGAAGAAATTCTTCCCCTGGATCGAGAAGATCACCCAGATGGAAGGCCCCAACATCCTGCGGCTGAAGGGCATCATCGCGCTCAAGGGCGACGACGAACGCTATGTTATCCAGGGCGTGCACATGATCATCGAAGGCGACCACCAGCGTGCCTGGAAAGATGGCGAGAAGCATGAGAGCCGGCTGGTGTTCATCGGCCGCGAGCTCGATGGCGAGCGGCTGAAGAAGAGCTTTGACGCCTGCCAGGCGGCTTGATTATGAGGCACTGGCGCCGGGCAATCTCGTTTCTGCGTCGCAACTCCTGTTTTGACGGTTGGCGCTGCCCCTCATCCGCCTGCCGGCACCTTCTCCCCGTATGGTGACGGGGAGAAGAGGGCTGGCAGCAACGCCGACGCCTATTCTGCAGCGCTGGAGATTGGCGAAACCATCCGCGACAGCTGCCTTTCTCCCCGTCACTATACGGGGAGAAATGTCCGGCAGGACAATGAGGGGCAGCGCCATCATTGGCGATCAGAGACAAGCGACTGCTCCGACTTGGCGACCCTCACGGTTGCCGGAACTGCAAACGTCGAGTAAGCCGCGCAGATGCCTCCGCACTCTCATCCAGCTGAACAAAGATAGTCATGCCCACAGTTGCCCCCCTTGATCTCGATGGCCATTGCGTCGCCGCCGTCTTCCTCGACAACGTGCCGCATTTTGCGCAGGCCGATGGTACGGTTCATCGGCTCGACCATGGCCACAAGACTATCCAGGCCAATGACGGGCTGCTCGCAGCGTTTCACGACGCGGCCAACGACCGGCTGATCACCGGCGGCGAGGATGGCAAGGTTTTCGCCGTCACCGCAGGCGGCAATGCCAGCGAACTGGCAACGGCCGGCAAAAAGTGGATCACCAGCGTTGCCGCCGGACCGCAAGGTGCCATCGCCTATGCCTCGGGCAAGACCGCCTTCGTGCGCTTTGCCGATGGCCGGACAAAAGAGTTTGCGCATCCGCGCTCGGTCGAGGGGCTGGCCTTCTCGCCCAAGGGCATGCGCTTCGGCGTCGCCCGCTACAATGGCGCGACGCTGCATTTCCCGGCGGCCGAGGGCAAGCCGGTGGAACTCGAATGGGCCGGCGCCCATACCGGCATGACCTTCTCGCCGGACGGCGCCTTCGTCGTCACCACGATGCAGGAAAACGCGCTGCATGGCTGGAAGCTCGCCGACGGCAAGCACATGCGCATGACCGGCTATCCCGGCAAGGTGAAAAGCCTGTCGTGGAGCGCCAAGGGCAAATGGCTGGCCAGCTCCGGCGCGCCGGCGGCGATCGTCTGGCCGTTTTCGGGCAAGGACGGGCCGATGGGCAAGGCGCCGCTGGAGCTCGGCACGCGCGGCAACGCCATGGTAACCGCGGTCGCCTGCCATCCGAGCCAGGATGTCGTTGCCGTCGGCTATGATGACGGCATGGTGATAGCGGTGCGTTTTGCCGACGCCAAGGAGGTGCTTTTGCGCCGGCCGGGCAAGGGCGCCATCACGTCGATGATGTGGGACAAGGAAGAGCGCCGCGTCGCCTTCGGCAGTGCGACCGGCGACTGCGGCGTCATCGACATTTCGGCCTAAACTCACCGCGCCCGCGCGGCCAGCCCGGCAGTCTTTCGCCGCAGCGACAGCCCGTCGCGCATGTTGCGCGACAAGAGCGCAATGTTGACGGCGCCGGCCGTCAGTTCGATCGCCTGGACGATGGTGAACAAGGTGTCGAAGCGACCGGCATCGGCAAGGCTGCTGAGCAGGAAGGCCGAGGGCACCAGCACCAGCAGCCCGTTGGCGGCGATGATGCGCATACGCTGCTTCTTGCGTGCGACGACCGGGCTTTTCCAACCCTTGCCGAGCGAGAGACCGGACGCGCCGGCGACGATCATTGCCGGGATGAGTACAGCCATGCCGGCCAGCACACAGTCTTTGACCGTGGTGATCGCAGCCTCGTCGCCGAGCAGTTCAACTGTCGCCGTCGACAGCCAGAAGGCCGAAACCGTGAGGAGCGCGATGGCGCCCGCCGCTGCGTGAATCAAGGTTTTCATTTTCATCTCCATAGCAAGCTATATATCATTGCATAGCATGCTATTCAACTGCTATCTCGCGGGCATGGCATTTCAGAAGGAACGCTCCGCAGGATTTCTGGCCAACCACATGGCGCGGCTGTTCGCCAACGGGTTGCAACAGCGCATCCGGCCGCTGGGGCTGGCGCCGGCGCAGTTCATGACGCTGCTGGCGCTGTGGGATGAAGATGGCCTGACGCAACGCGAACTCGTGCAGCGGCTCAGCGTCGAGCAAGCGACGATGGCCAACACGCTGATCCGCATGGAGCGCGACGGGCTCATCGAACGACGCTCACACCCCGAAGACGGGCGCTCGCAGTCGATCCATCTCACCCCAAAAGCCATTGGCCTGCGCGAACCCGCGACGCAGGCGGCGCGCTTACAGAACGAGGCAGCACTGGCCGGCTTCAGCGAGGACGAACGGCTGCTGTTTCTCGACCTGATGCGGCGCGCCATCGCCTCGATGCAGGCAGACTGATTTCCGATCGAGAAGAGCTACTCGGCCCCGCAGGATACTTTGCCGGTGACTTCAACCGGCTTGCCGTCCTGGTCCGTATCCGCCGCGGCGTCGTAGATGGCGAGGGTATAAAGCCCGTCATAGACGCCCTCGTCACTGGTCTTGGTCAGGATCGTCAGTTCGACCGAGTTGATGCGTTGCGCGACCTCGTGCTCGTGGTAGATGTTCAGCCGCAATTCCTTGTCGTCGAGCCAGTATTGCGTCAGGTTGGAATCCTCGAACACGGTCTTGCGCAGGCTGTCGCCGGCAGGCCTGCCGAGAATTTCCAGATCGCCGCGAAAGTTGAAGGTCGGCCCGCCCATGCCCCTGGTGACACCGGCTTCGACCTGGAATATCGCCGCCGCATCCTCGGTGGTGCACCAGATACCGCCACTCGCAAAGGCGGCGCCGGTCGACATAAGCAACGTCGCAGTGCAGATGATCGCCCGCATTTTTTCTCCCCCAAAGACCTAAGTCCAACCACATTGATGCCAGTCCGCACCCTGAGGTCAAGCGCCGGCTGCGTCTGCCGTGGCTGCTGAACCAATGCAGGGCAGCCAGGCGGCCAATTGCGGTTGCGGACCGCTGACGTCTACAGTGCCGGGCGAGAGGGTTCTTCATGCATTCAATCGACCATTCAACGACTTCCATTGGCGGCATCAGCCCCGCCCGCATCGCGGAATTGCGTGAGGCTGAGGCCTCCGTCTTCCGCAAGGCGCGGCCGAAATCGCTGTCCAAGGCCGGCAACGGCCTGCCCGGCTTCTTCGGCGGCGTGCCGATGCACTGGATGAACGACTGGCCGACGCCGTTTCCGATCCTGGTCGACAGCGCCAAGGGCGCCACCATCACCGATATCGACGGCAACAAGCTCGACGATTTCTGCCTCGGCGACACCGGCTCGATGTTCGGCCATTCGCCGCCACCGGTGGCGCGCGCGATCCGCCGCCAGGCCGGGCGCGGCCTGACCTACATGCTGCCTTCCGAAGATGCACTGGCCATCGGCCCGTTGCTGCAGCAGCGTTTCGGCCTGCCCTTCTGGCAGATCGCGACGACGGCGACCGACGCCAATCGTTTCGCGCTGCGCGTCGCCCGCGCCGTCACCGGAAGGGAAAAGATCCTGGTGTTCAATGGCTGCTATCATGGCTCGGTCGACGAGACGATGGTGCGGCTGGTCGACGGCATCCCGGTCAACCGGCCGGGACTGGCGGGGGAATTCCGCGACCTGACGCGGGCAACCAAGGTGATCGAATTCAACGATGTCCCGGCGCTTGAGGCCGCACTGAGGGATAAGGACGTCGCCTGCGTTATTGCCGAGCCGGTGCTGACCAATTCCTGCATGGTGCTGCCCGATTCTGGCTTCCACGACGCACTGCGGCGTCTCACCCGCGCGACCGGCACGCTGCTTTTGATCGACGAGACGCATACGATCTCGACCGGCCCCGGCGGCTACACAAAAAGATACGGGCTGGAGCCGGACTTTTTCGTGCTGGGCAAGCCGATCGCCGGCGGTGTGCCGGCCAGTGTATGGGGCATGAGCGACGACGTCGCCACGCGCTATGCCGCCTACAACAGGACCAAGGAGCCGGGCTATTCCGGCATGGGCACGACGCTGTCGGCCAACCCGCTGCAATTCGCAGCCATGCGCGCCACGCTCGAAGAGGTGATGACGCAAGAAAATTATGAGCGGATGGACCATCTGGCGCGGCGGCTCGACGCCGGGCTGACCGGCGTCATCGACCGCTACCGCTTGCCCTGGCATGTTTCCCGGGTCGGCGCCCGCGTCGAGTTCATCTGCGCGCCCGGCCCGCTCAGGAATGGCGGTGAGGCGGAAGCCGCGCACGCGCCCGAACTCGAAGCCGCGATCCATGTCACGCTGGTCAATCAGGGCGTGCTGATCGCGCCCTTCCACAACATGATGCTGATCTCGCCGGCGACCACCGGCGCCCAGGTCAACCGGTTGATCACCGCCTTCGCAGCGGTTGCGGCAAGGCTTGCGGCATGAGACAAGCGCGCATGCCGACAGCCACAGCGACCTCACCTTCGGGCTCGACTCCCAGCGAAGCCAAAGCCTTCCTCGCCGCGCATCCTGAAATCGAGGCCTTCGACATCGTGCTGACCGACGCCAATGGCGTCGGCCGCGGCAAGATCGTGCGCCGGCACGAGTTGATGAGCATTTTCGAGGGCGGCCGCCATATGCCGATCTCGATCCTCGGCCTCGACATCACCGGTGAGGATGTGCACGAGACCGGCTTGATCTGGACGACCGGCGACGGCGACCTCAGGGCATGGCCGATCCCCGGCACGCTGGTGCCGCTGTTTGGCACGCAGCCACCGCGCGGCCAGTTGCTGATGGCGATGTACATGCTCGACGGCCGGCCGATGTCGTCCGACCCGCGCCTGGCGCTGGCCCGCCAGGTCGACATACTGGCGGCCAAGGGCCTCTATCCCGCCGGCGCTTTCGAGCTCGAATTTTTTCTGCTGGCCAACGAACGCGACGCCGACGGCAAGGTGAAGCCGGCGGACGCCGTGCTCGACGGCCGCGTCTCGGGCAAGACCGAAGTCTATTCCGTCGACCATCTGCACGGCATGGAGCCGCTGTTTTCCGACATCTACGCCGCCGCCAAGGCGCAAGGCATCCCGGCTGAGACGGTCATTTCCGAATATGCGCCCGGCCAGTACGAGCTGACGCTGAATTACCGCAAGGACGTCATGCGGGCGGCCGACGACCTCGTCATGCTGAAGCGGCTGGTGCGGGCGCAGGCGCGCCGCCATGGCGTCACCGCCTGCTTCATGGCCAAGCCGATCGAGAAATATGCGGGATCGGGCATGCATTTCCATGTCTCGCTGCAGGACAAGGCCGGCAGGAACGTGTTTGCCGAAGCCGGCGGCGAAAGCTGGTCGCTGCCGTTGCTGCAGGGGCTCGGCGGCCTGATCCAGACCATGGCCGAATCGATGCTGGTGTTTGCGCCGCATGCCAATTCGTGGCGGCGCTTCGTTTCGCAATCCTATGCGCCGGTGGCGCCGACCTGGGGTGTCAACAACCGCTCGGTGGCGCTGCGCGTGCCGGCAGGCGATACTAAAAACCGGCGCATCGAGCATCGGCCATCGGGCGTCGACGCCAATCCCTATCTGATCGCGGCGACGGTGCTGGCCGGCATCGTCAAAGGTCTCGACGAAGGCCTCGACCCCGGCCCCGAAACCACCGGCAATGGCTATGAATCGGCAATCACCCGCACGACGATGCCGGTGGACTGGCGCGCCGCGATCGAAGCGGCAAGGGCGTCGACCTTCCTCAAAGGCGCGCTCGGCGAAGACCTGCACCGGACTTTCGTGGCGATCAAGCAATCCGAATATCTGCGCGTCGCGCGCACCGTCAGCGAGCTGGACTACCACCTCTATCTGCACGAGGTGTAGGCGGTCCGGCGCACAACTTCAGCGAATCAGGATCGCCCTGAGATCGTTGACATTCGTGCCCGTAGGCCCCGGTACAAACAGATCACCCACCGCATTGAAGGCCGTCCAGGCATTGTTGCCGGCCAGCATCGCCTTGGCGTCGACTCCCACTGCGCGCATCCGCGAAACGGTCGAACCGTCGGCGAAGGCGCCGGCATTGTCCTCCGAACCGTCAATGCCGTCAGTGTCTGCGGCCAGCGCATGGATGCCATGCGTGCCACTGATGCCGATGGCGAAGGCCAGCAGGAATTCGGAATTGCGGCCACCCTTGCCCTTGGCCCGCAAGGTTACAGTCGTTTCGCCGCCCGACAGGATCAGCACCGGCTTTTTGAACGGCCGGTTGCGAGTCGCCACTTCGCGCGCGATCGCCGCATGGATGCCACCGACCTCGCGCGCTTCGCCCTCGATGGAATCGGAGAGGATGACCGCTTCAACGCCCTGGCGCTTGGCTTCCGCTGCTGCTGCCTCCAGCGACACGCCGGCCGAAGCGATCAGATGCACTTCATTGCGAGCAAAGCGCGGATCGTCCTGCTGAGGCGCATCGGCAGCCGACGAATTGATATGCGCCATGACTGAGGCCGGCAGTTTCATGCCAGAGGCTGATATCGACGCCAGCGCGCCCGCGCGGCTGCCGGTATCCGGCACCGTCGGGCCGGAGGCAACCAGCGCCGGATTGTCGCCGGGGATGTCGGAGACGACCAACGAGACCACCCTGGCCGGATATGCTGCAGCTGCCAGCCGGCCGCCCTTGATGGTGGAGACGTGCTTGCGGATGGTGTTCATCGCCGCGATCGGCGCGCCGGAGGCAAGCAGTGCCTCGTTGACGGCGATCTCGTCCGCAAGCGTCAGGCTACCGGCAGGCGACGGCAGCAGCGCCGAGCCGCCGCCGGAAATCAGCGCCACGACCAGATCGTCCGCTGTCAGCCTCTGGACCTTGGCGAGCAGCCGCCGCGACGCTTCGAGGCCGGCGGCGTCCGGCACCGGGTGCGCCGCCTCGATGATCTCGATGCGCTCGCATTTCGCGCCATAGCCGTAGCGGGTGACGACCAGCCCTTCGATCGGCCCGTCCCACACTTTTTCGAAAGCCGCCGCCATCTGCGCCGAACCTTTGCCGGCGCCGACGACGATGGTGCGGCCCCTGGGCTTTGCCGGCAAATGATCCCTGATGGTTCGCTCGGGATCGGCGGCAGCCACAGCGGCATTGAAGATCGAAATGAGGAAGGGCTTGGGCTCGGTCATTTGGCTTCCGGCGGCAGTGTCAACTCGGCAGCGTCAAGGCGCAGGTAGTTGCAAATCGCTTCGACGACGACGCCATGGTCGTCACGCTCCGGCAGGCCGGAGACGGTAATCGCGCCGATGACGCCGGCGCCCTTGACATTTATGGGAAAGCCGCCGCCGGCCAGCACATAGTCTGCAATATCCAGACCCTCGCCAACCTTGAAGGTGCGGTCCGGGCGCTGCTGCTCCAGCACCATTCGATAGGTGCTTTTGAGAAACCGCTTCACCACGTTGATCTTGCGCCGCGCCCAGTCCGGATTGGAGGCGTTCGAGCCCGGCATCGCCGCGTAAAACAGCGGCCGGTCGAAGGTCCTGATGTCGACGATGATGGGGAAGTTCTCGGCCAGCGCACGGTCGCGGATGGCTGAACCGATCTTGAAGGCGACAGCCTCGTCAAAGGCCGGGAAGATCAGCGTCTCTTCCTGTTTCTGGATCAGAGCAATGTCGTCCGCAGCGGCCATTTTCTTTCTCCGAAAATCGTCACCCGTCGTTTGTACGACAAGCTTCGCCCGGTCAAGCTCCCGTCGCAGCGGTCGTCTTGCCCCGTCAGGGTCGACCCCCACTCCGTCGAGCTTCGCTCGACACCTCTCCCACGATCGACGGGGTAGAGGAAGGGCGCCAAGCTGTCCGAACCGGCGCCCGTCCTGCGAAGCCGAGGCCCTCTTCCTCTCCCTCCGGAGGGAGAGAGGTGGCGCCGCGAAGCGGCGACGGAGTGGGGGACCACTTGGCAACCAGGCGCAATGATCATCTTGTCCCGCGCGAAGATCGACCCCACTTCGTCGAGCTGCGATCCTCTCCCCTCGGGGTCGGGTCTCACCCCGCAATCATGTCGCTCTTCGCCGGTCTTCCCGCCACGTAAACCTCGTGCACGGCACGGTCGTCGCCCAGCGTCTGCAGCAGGAACAGTTCCTGCGCCAGCGTCTCCACCGTCTCCATGCGCAGCCGCATTGCCGGCGTGGCGCGGGCGTCGAGTACGACGATGTCGGCGTCAGTGCCTAGGTCCAGCGTGCCGACCTTTTCCGCCACCGACAGCGCCTCGGCATTGCCGCGGGTGAGCTGCCAGAAGGACTGGAAGGGATTCAACTTCTCGCCGTTCAGCGCGATCACCTTGTAGCCTTCGTCCATGGTGCGCAGCATCGAATAATTGGTACCGCCGCCGACATCGGTGGCGGCGGCGATCCGTAGCGGCTTGTCGCGGCGGCGAAAGCGCTGATAGTCGAACAGGCCTGAGCCAAGAAACAGGTTGGAGGTCGGGCAGAACACCGCCACCGAACCCGTATCCGAGAGAGCATCCGCCTCGCGTTCCGACAGATGGATGCAATGGCCGAATAGGCTCTTTTTGCCCAGCAGCCCATAGTGCTCGTAGACATCCGTGTAGTCGCGCGACCAGGGGTAGAGCTCCTGGGTGAAAGCGATCTCGGCGTGGTTTTCCGACAGATGCGTCTGCATATGCAGGTCGGGGTGTTCGCGGCAAAGCGCGCCGGCCATTTCCATCTGCTCGGGCGACGAGGTGATGGCGAAGCGCGGCGTGATGGCGTAGTGCTGCCGGCCCTTGCCGTGCCATTGTGCGATCAGCGCCTTCGAGTCGTCATAGCCCGATTGCGGCGTGTCGAGCACGCCGTCGGGCGCATTGCGGTCCATCATCACCTTGCCGGCGATGTTCAGCATGTTGCGGTCATGCGACTCGGCAAAGAACGCTTCGGCGGAAGCCTTGTGCACGGAACAATAGGCGGCGACGGTCGTCGTGCCATGGCGCAGCATCTCGTCGAGGAACAGCCGGGCGATGCGGCGGCCGTGCTGCGCATTGCTGAACTTCGTCTCTTCCGGGAAGGTGTATGTGTTCAGCCAGTCGAGCAGTTCGGCGCCATACGACGCAATGACCTGCATCTGCGGAAAATGCGCATGCGCGTCGATGAAACCAGGCAGCAGCAAATGCGGCCGATGGTCGATCTTTTTGACGCTCTCGCCGGCCTGCTTCTCGATTTGCGCAAAGGCGCCGGCAGCAACGATCCTGCCATCGCAGATCAACAGGCCACCATCCTCCTCGTAGCGCCAGGCGGCATGGTCGTCGATGCTTTCGGGCCAGCGCAGGAAGGACAGCGTGCGGCCGCGCAGAAGTGTTGATGTCATGCTTATTTACCTGCGCCTTCGAACCATGCCACCAACAATGCCCGCTCCTTGTCGGTAATCCCTGAGACATTGGCGGGTGGCATGGCGTGGCTGCGGCCGGCCTGCAGGTAGATCTCGCGCGCGTGTTCGGCGATGGCCGCATCGGTATCGAGCATCACGCCCTTGGGTGCGTGGTAAATGCCTTCGTAGCCCGGCTCCTCGGCATGGCACATGGAGCAGCGGCCGAGCACGGTGTCGCGCACCGCCGGGAAATGTGCGGAGGCGATGTAGACTTCTGCGGCGGCGGACGCCTTGGGCTCACCGGTCAGCACCTTCGGCGCGGTCGACAGCCAGATGATGATGACGAACAGCACGGCGGCTGCCATCCAGGTCCAGTGCGGGTTGCCGGCACGCTTGTGCACGGTGTTGAAATAATGCCGGATCAAGACGCCGATGATGAACACCAGCGAGGCAATGACCCAGTTGAACTCAGTGCCGAAGGCCAGCGGATAGTGGTTCGACAGCATCAGGAACAAAACCGGCAGCGTCAGGTAATTGTTGTGCAGCGAGCGCTGCTTGGCGATCTTGCCGTATTTCGGATCGGGCTTGCGGCCGGCGATCAGGTCGGCAACGACGATCTTCTGGTTGGGGATGATGACCATGAAGACGTTGGCCGACATGATCGTGGCGGTGATGGCGCCCAGATGCAGGAAGGCGGCGCGGCCGGTGAACAGGTGCGTCAGACCCCAGGCGATGAACACCAGCACGCCGTAGAGCACCAGCATCAGGCCGGTGTCGCTTTTTCCCAATGGCGAGCGGCAGAGAAGATCGTAGACCACCCAGCCGACGCCAATCGTCGCCATCGACAGCAGAATGCCTGTCGGCACCGACATCGGCAGCACATTGGGATCGATCAGGAACAGGTCGGCGCCGGCGTAATAGACGACGCACAGCATGGCGAAGCCGGACAGCCAGGTGGCGTAGGATTCCCATTTGAACCAGGTCAGGTGCTCGGGCATTTCGGCCGGCGCCACCAGATATTTCTGGATGTGGTAGAAGCCGCCGCCGTGCACCTGCCATTCCTCGCCGAACGCGCCGGCGGGCAGGCCCGGACGCTGGCGCAAGCCGAGATCGAGCGCGACGAAGTAGAAGGAGGAGCCGATCCAGGCGATGCCGGTGACGACATGCAGCCAGCGCACGGCGAAACTCAGCCATTCCCAGAAAATTGCGAAATCCATCATTGAAGTCGTCCCTGCCGATCGGCTGACTTTACGGACTGGGGCGCAAACGGAAAGGGGCGAGGTGCACGATGACTTTCAAAAAAAAATGGAAAATACTAAGCTGATCCCACGCAGCTGCATGAGAGCCACGGAATCCGCATGGCCTATCTCGATAACATCGCCGTCTTCGTCCGCGTCGTCGAACTCGGCAATCTGTCGGCGGCGGGCCGCGATATGCGCATTTCGCCGGCGGTCGCCTCCAACCGCATCAAGGAACTGGAAAAACACCTGGGCGTCAGGCTGTTCAACCGCACGACGCGGCAATTGATGCCGACCGAACACGGCACGGTGTTTTACGCGGGCGCCAAGCAGGTGCTGGAGGCGATTACCGAGGCGGAAGCCGCCGTCTCAGCATTGTCAGGCCAGCCGCGCGGCACGATCAAGGTGACGGCGCCGCTTGGCCTCGGCCGCCGGCTGGTGGCATCGGGCATTCCCGACTTCCATGACAAATACCCCGACATCGAGGTGCGGCTGCGGCTCTCCGACCACAATGTCGATATCATGAAGGAGGGCATCGACGTCGCCTTCCGGCTCGGCATCATCGAGGATTCCAGCCTGCGCATGCGCGGCATCATGGAATGCGAACGGGTGCTGGTGGCGGCGCCGAAATATCTGGAGGCGCGCGGCGAACCCGCCGTGCCGCAAGAGCTGATCGGCAAGAAGCATGACTGCCTGATGCTGCGCTACTCCGGCGCGCGCGAATATGTGTGGACGCTGCAGACGCCGACCGGCCCACAGAAATTCGAGGTGCACGGACCCTACGACACCGATGATGGCGACGTGCTGACCGGCTGGGCGCTGTCGGGCCGCGGCATCATCAACAAGCCGCGCTTCGAGGTCGAGCCGTTCATCCGCGACCAGCGACTGAAGGTGATCCTCGCCAACACGCCGCCGACACCGGTCCAGTTCGCCGCCGTCTACCCGCACAAGAAGCTGCAGGACCCAAAAGTGCGGCTGCTACTCGATTTCATGGCCGAGCGCTGCCAGCGGCTGATCAAGGATTTGCTGGCCGGCAAGTGAGGGGCGGTTGGCCCAGCGCCGCCGGTTGCCATCCCCTGATGTGGCGAACATAGTTCCGGCATATCGTCTTGCAGGGACCATCGATGAACAACGGCACCAAAATGCATCTTGCCGTTTCGCCGGTCCCTGACACTTCATCCGCAACCGAGCCCGCATTCGATCAGCTGTCTCGCTTCGTGCAAAAGGCCGAAGCAGCCGAGCTGGACATGGTGCTGCTTGCCGATGCCGCGCCGGCCGCAGGCAGCGACGCATCGAACCGGCAAGTGCCCTTTGAAGCGACGACCTTGCTGGCGGCACTGGCGACAGTGACGAGCCGGATCGGGCTCGTTGCCAGCGCCTCGACGCTTGCCCACCAGCCCTACAATCTGGCGCGCCGTTTCGCTTCGCTCGATCTCATCAGCCGTGGCCGCGCCGGTTGGCACGCGACCATGGCGCAGGCGGCACGCGAGGCGGCCAATTTCAGCCGGCCGGAAGGGTTTTCCGGCGACGATTTTCGTCGCCGCACGGAGGAATATATCGGCATCGTTCAAGGCTTGTGGCATGGCTGGGATGCGGACGCGCTGTTGTTCGACAAGAGCGGCGGCCGCTTCCACGACCCCGAAAGGATGCACCTGCTCGACCACAAGGGCGCGTTTTTCTCCGTGCGCGGGCCGCTGAACGTCGCGCGCTCACCACAGGATACGCCGGTGCTGGTGCTGTCCGGCGTGGCGGAGCCCGAGATGAATATTGCTGCCCGCACCGCCGATGTCATCCTGCTGAACGAGAGGCCGGCCGAGCGTACGAAGGCAATTTATGACGATCTGAAGCGCCGTGCGCTGGCGTTCGGTCGCGATCCCGGCGCGGTGAAGGTGCTGATGACTACAGGGCTGGATATCAACGGCACCGACGTCTTCGCGGACAGGCTCGAATCGGGCTTTCGGTCGAAAAGCTGCGATGGTTTCAACCTTCTGATGCCGCCGTCGGCCCTCGACGATTTCGTCGATCTCGTTTTGCCGGAGTTGCGGCGACGCGGCCTTGTTAGGTCGAGCTATCGTGGAGCGACGCTGCGGTCGCATCTCGGCGGAGGCGACCAATGATCCGCCAGATGAAGCTCGGCGCCTTCCTCTGGGCGACGGGCCACCACATTGCCGCCTGGCGCCACCCCAAGGCGCATGTCACAGCGGGCATCGATATCGATCACTACATCCAGCTGGCGCGCACAGCGGAGGCGGCGAAATTCGACATGATCTTCTGCGAGGACGCCGCCGGCCTGCGCGAGGCCAACGTCGGCATCGCCAGCCAGACCTCGCGCTCGATCGGTTTTGAACCGATCAGCCTGCTTTCGGCACTGGCGGTCCAGACCAGCCGCATCGGCCTCGTCTCCACGGCGTCGACGAGCTACAACGAACCTTACGGGCTGGCACGGACCTTCCTGTCGCTCGATCATCTGAGCGGCGGCCGCGCCGGCTGGAACCTTGTGACGTCGGCCAGTCCCATCGAAGCCGCCAATTTCGGCTCGACCGGCCTCAAACCCCATGCCGACCGCTATGAGCGGGCGCGAGAATTCGCCGAAGTGGTCACCGGACTTTGGCATGGCAAGCTGGACGGCGGTCACAACGGTCAGAGTTTTTCGGTGCACGACCCGCTCGACCTGCCGCGCTCGCAGCAGGGCGCGCCGGTGACGGTGCAGGCCGGCGCCTCGGATGTCGGCCGCGACCTGGCCGCCCGCAGCGCCGATGTCGTGTTCACGGCGGCGCAGACTTTTGAAGAAGCCAAGGCCTTCTACGATGACCTGAAGGGGCGCATGGCGGCCTATGGGCGCGAGCCGGACGACATCAAGATCATGCCGGGCGTGGCGCCAGTGGTGGCGGAAACGGAAGCCGAAGCCCGCGAGAAATATGAGGAATTGCAGGAGCTGATCCCCGACGATGTCGGCGTAGCACTGCTGTCCAGTTATCTCAGCATTTCCGATCTGTGGCGCTACCCGATCGATGGGCCGCTGCCGGAGCTGCCAGAGAGCGAGGGGATGAAAAGCCGGCAGGCGCTGGTCGTCGAGCAATCGCGCCGCGACGGCCTTTCCATCCGTCAGCTTGCCCGTCATTTCGCCGGCGCGCGCGGCCATTGGCGCATCGTCGGCACGGCGGCACAGGTCGCCGACGAATTGCAGGCGCGGTTCGAAGGTGGGGCGGCCGACGGCTTCAACGTCATGCCGTCCTGGTTCCCGGGCGAACTCGATGCCTTTGCCACGCTCGTTGTGCCGGAACTGCAGCGGCGCGGCCTGTTTCGCAAGGAGTATGAAGGCCGCACGCTGCGCGACCATCTCGGCTTGAAGCGGCCGGCGTGAGGTCCGGCAGCGTCTACGCCATCATCCGGGCGGTTCCCGAGACCCTGATCGAGCTGCCTGGCTGAGGCGGAATGTCGGCATGCAAACGCGAACGCATGCCCATATCCTCGCCCTGGACGATATCAATCGCGCCGCCATGCGGCCAGCCAAGGTCGCGCAGATAGCCGGCAAACGCCGCCGTCGAGGCACCGGTCGCCGGATCCTCATAGACGCCGCCGGAGGCAAACGGGTTGCGGGTGTGGAACAGCCGCGGCGTTTCGGCGTATGCGAGCAGGATGGTAACCAGCCCTTCGCGCCGCATCAGAGCCTGACCGGCTTTCAGCTCATAGGCCATGGCGGCCAGAGCCTGGCGCGACTTCAGCGCCAGCACGAGGTGGTCGGCACCGCCATGGATCAGCGCCGGTGGAATGGCCGGATCGAGATCGCTTGCGGAATAGCCGAACAGCGCCACCGCCTCGGCGACCAGTTTCTGCGGAGCAGGTTTGCTGTGGGTCGGCGGCGACTGCAACGCGGCGGCGACATTCGCACCGTCGCGAAAACCTTCCACAGTGATTTTGGCCTGGTTGAGGATCAACGCGAAAACGCCGCCGCCAAACTGCCGGACCAGCGCCGCGCCCAGGGCGATGGTGGCGTGCCCGCAGAACGGAACTTCCGATTCCGGCGAGAAATAGCGGACGCGCCAGCTATCGCCATCGGGAGCGGCAAAGGCGGTTTCGGAGAAACCGACTTCAGCCGCGACGCTCTGCATCTTGGCGGCATCGGGCAGGACATCGCCAATCAGCACTCCAGCGGGATTGCCGCCGCTGTCGCCATCGGAAAAGGCCGCGATTCTCAATACGTCCATGTGTCTCTGCCTCATGCTGCAAGGGAGGCAGGAAACACCTTCTCAGCTCATTTGAGAACCTGGGAAAGCGAGGAGCTGCTGTGACTTTTGCTCACAGCCTGCAAACCGCGTCAACCAGCCATCGCCTTGTCGTGAGACGCCGGGTACGAGACGGCTGATGCGGCCGCGTGGGTGACCAGCGCCGTCATGATCTCGGCGGCCGCGAGCGCCGCGATCACCTGCGGCCGCTTGTCCTTGACCGTATCGCCGCCGATCGGCGAGACGAGCCGGGCAAACTCCGCCTCGCTGCCATCCGCCGACTTCAGGAACCAGCTTTTGAACGTCGCCTTTTTGGTCTTCGAGCCGATCATGCCGACATAGGCGGCATCGTCACGTTTCAGCGCCTCGGCGACGATCAGGAAATCCAGCGCGTGGTCGTGGGTGAGGATGGCGAAGGCGGTTCCAACAGGGGCCTTGCGCACCATCGCTTCGGGCATCGGCGTCAGACTGGTTTCGACCGTTTCCGGCATGCCCTCCAGCGCTTCGGCTCGCGTCTCGATGACCACGACATGCACCGGCAGCAAGGCCGCTGCCGAGGCCAGTGCCTGGCCAACATGGCCACCGCCGAAGATGTAGACGTGCGGCAGTTGCGCTTCCTCGGCTTCCGTCGCCGCAACCAGCTCCTGCGCCAGCGCCGCGTCGACCAGCCGGATCAGCACTTCGACCCTGCCGCCGCAGCACTGGCCGATTTCGGGCCCGAGCGGCACATCGAGGGTGGCGCAGATTTCGTCGACCTCGATGCGGGCTTCTTTACCCACCATCTGCCTGGCCTTGTCGATCGCCATATATTCGAGCTGGCCGCCGCCGATCGTGCCTAAAATCGCCGATGCCGAGACGAGCATGAAGGCGCCCTTCTCACGTGGCGTCGACCCTTTCGTCCCGGCAACCTCGACCAAAGCGACGCGGCCTTGACCGGCAAGGAAGTCTTTCAGGCTTTGCACTTTCGAGTTCATCATTCGCATTCCCGTACGGGAAACATAGGCTTTTTCGGCCCGATTTGCACGCATTGCCAACTCTGGGGCCAGACTCAGGCCTTCAGCCGCTCGATCGCCATCAGCACGCGTTCCGGTGTTGCCGGGGCGTCGAGGCGCGGACAGACCTTGTGGTCGGCGACGCTCGCCACCGCGTCCGACAGCGCATGCAGCACCGACATGCCGAGCGGGAACGGCGGCTCGCCGACCGCCTTGGAGCGGTGGATCGTCGGCTCACCGGCTTCCGGCCAGTCGGCCAGCGTCACATTGAAGATTTTCGGCCGGTCGGAGGCGAGCGGGATCTTGTAGGTCGACGGCGCATGGGTGCGCAGCCGACCCTTGGCGTCCCACCAAAGTTCCTCTGTCGTCAGCCAGCCCATGCCCTGGATGAAGCCGCCCTCGACCTGGCCGAGATCGATGGCGCGGTTCAGCGAGCGGCCGGTCTCGTGCAGAATGTCGGTGCGCTCGACCATGTATTCGCCGGTCAGCGTGTCGACCGAGACTTCCGAGCACGAGGCGCCATAGGCGAAATAGTAGAACGGGCGACCCTCGCCCTTGTCGCGGTTCCAGTGGATTTTCGGCGTCTTGTAGAAGCCCGCCGCCGACAGCTGGATGCGGGCCATATAGGCCTGCTTGACCAGATCGGCGAAAGGGATCTCCTGGTTGCCGATGCGCACGCGGTTGGGCAGGAACACCACCTGATCGCGCGGCACCTGGTATTTTTCGGCGGCGAAATTGGTCAACCGGTCCTTGATCTGCCGCGCGCCGTTCTGCGCCGCCATGCCATTCAGGTCGGTGCCGGACGATGCTGCCGTGGCCGAGGTGTTCGGCACCTTGCCGGTCGTCGTCGCAGTGATCTTGACCTGGTCGAGATCGATCTGGAACTCTTCGGCCACCACTTGCGCCACCTTGACGTAGAGGCCTTGCCCCATCTCGGTGCCGCCATGGTTCAGATGCACCGAACCATCGGTATAAACATGCACCAGCGCGCCGGCCTGGTTGTAATGGGTGGCGGTGAACGAGATGCCGAACTTGACCGGCGTTAGTGCCAGGCCGCGCTTGATGTAGCGGCTGTTGGCGTTGAAGGCCTCGATGGTGCGGCGGCGCCTGGCATAGTCGGAACTCGCCTCCAGCTCGGCGACGATGCGGTGGATGATGTTGTCCTCGACCGTCTGGTGGTAGGGCGTGACGTTGCGGTCACTGGTGCCATAGAAATTCTGCTTGCGGATTTCGAGCGGGTCCTTGCCGACGGCGAAGGCGACCTCGTCGATGACGCGCTCGGCGCCGACCATGCCTTGCGGGCCGCCAAAGCCACGGAAGGCGGTGTTCGATACGGTGTTGGTGTAGAGCGGCGCCGACTGGGCGTGCACCGCCGGCCAGAAATAGGTGTTGTCGCAATGGAACAGCGCGCGGTCGGTGACCGGGCCGGACAGGTCCGACGAGAAGCCGCAGCGCGCCGCGAACATGAAATCGACGCCTAAAATGTTGCCGTCATCGTCGAAGCCGACCTCGTAGTCGACGAGGAAGTCGTGGCGCTTGCCGGTGGCGATCATGTCGTCGTCGCGGTCGGGCCGGATTTTCACGGCGCGATGGTGTTTTTTCGCGGCGATGGCGGCCAAAGCGGCAAACTGGTTGCCTTGCGTTTCCTTGCCGCCGAAGCCGCCGCCCATGCGGCGGATCTCCACCGTGATGGCGTTGCTCGGCACACCGAGCGCATGGCTGACCATGTGCTGCACTTCGCTCGGATGCTGGGTCGAGGAATAGATGGCGACGTCCTGGTCCTCGCCCGGAACGGCCATGGCGATATGGCCTTCGAGGTAGAAGTGTTCCTGGCCGCCGATGCGCATTTTTCCCTTGAGCCGGCGCGGCGCGGCCTTGATCGCGGCCGCGGCGTCGCCGCGCCTCAGCGTTAGCGGCGGCGTGACCAGCTTGTCCTTTTTCGGGTTGAGTTCCCCGATGTCGGTGACGAAGGGCAATTCCTGGTATTCGACCTTGGCCAGCCTTATCGCCCGGCGGGCCTGCTCGCGGGTTTCGGCAATGACGCAGAAGATCGGCTGGCCATAGAATTGCACCTTGCCGTCGGCAAGCACCGGCTCGTCGTGACGGCCGGTCGGCGAAATGTCGTTTTCGCCAGGTATATCCTTGGCCGTCAGCACATCGACGACGCCAGGCGCCGAGCGCACCGCCGACAGGTCCATTTTCGTGATGGTGGCATGCGTGGCCGTGCACAGCCCGAGGCAGCCATGCAGCGTGCCGGCCGGTTCCGGCATGTCGTCGATATAGATCGCGGTGCCGCTGACATGCTTGTGCGCGGAATCATGGCGCTGGTCGGAGGCAACGCCGCCGGAGATTTTTTGCGCCTTGAGATTGGGGGTGGCGTGCTTGTTCATCAGGCCGCCTCGTTCCGTGAAACCTGAAATGGCGCTCCGGTATCGCTGGTCTCGGCAAAGAAGCGCAACAGCAGGTTCTTTGCCGCCAGCGCCCGGTATTCGGCGCTTGCCCGCATATCGGTCAGCGGGGTGAAATCATTTGCGTATTCGGCCATCGCCGCCTCGACCGTGGCCTCCGTCCAGGGCTTGCCGAGCAGCGCCTGCTCGACACCGAGGGCCCGTTTCGGCGTCGCCGCCATGCCGCCATAGGCGATGCAAATGTCAGCCACCGTACCGTCTTTTGCCAGATCCAGGAAAAACGCGCCGAGTGCCGCGGTGATGTCCTCGTCGCGGCGCTTGGTGATCTTGTAGACGGCAAACTTTGTCCCTTTGGCCGGCACAGGGACATGCACGGCCTCGACGAATTCGCCGGCTTTACGGTCCTGCTTGCCGTAGGCGATGAAGAAGTCCTCGAGCGGGATCGTGCGCCGCTTCTTGCCCTTGCGCAGCGTCAGCTGCGCGCCGAGTGCGATCAGCGGCGGCGGGGTGTCGCCAATCGGCGAGCCGTTGGCGATGTTGCCGCCGATGGTGCCCATGTTGCGCACCTGCTCGCCGCCGATGCGGTCAAACAGCGGCCCGAGCGCCAGAATGCGCTTCGCCAGCGTCGCAAAGGCATCGCTGTAGGTGACACCGGCGCCGATCGAGATCACGCCCTTGTCCTCGGAGATCGTGCAGAGACCGTCGAGATTGCCGATGAAGACCACTGGCGAGATATCGCGCATGTGCTTGGTCACCCACAGGCCGACATCGGTCGAACCGGCGACGATGGTGGCGCCCGGCTGCTTGTCGAGCACGCTGGCCAGGTCATCGGCATCGGCCGGTACGATGAGCCGCGCCTTGCCGGCGCCGATCTCGACGCGCGACCCGTCTTTCATCGCCGCAAGCTTTGCGGTGATCGCCTTGCGCTCCGCCGCCAGCGGGTCCTTTGCCGCCTTGCCGTAGCCGGAAATGGCGCGTGCGGCGCGCATGATCGCCTCGTAGCCGGTGCAGCGGCAGAGATTGCCTTGCAGCGCCTTTTCGATTGCCGCATCCGATGGCTCCGGCGAGCGCATCCACAGGCCATAGAGCGACATGACGAAGCCCGGCGTGCAGAAGCCGCATTGCGAGCCGTGGAAATCGACCATCGCCTGCTGCACAGGGTGTAGTTTTTCTCCGTCGCCGCGAAGATGCTCGACGGTGACGACATGGGTGGCGTCGAGCGAGCCGAGGAAGCGGATGCAGGCATTCACGCTTTCGTAGACCAGTTTGCCGGTGCTGAGCCTGCCGACCAGCACGGTGCAGGCGCCACAATCACCTTCGGCGCAGCCTTCCTTGGTGCCGCGCAGCGAACGGTTCAGCCGCAGCCAGTCGAGCAAGGTCTCGTCGGGCGCAACCGTGGTCAGCGCGACATCCTCGCCATTGAGGATGAAGCGGATCTCGTTGCGTATCTTGGCCTTGGCCATGCCTCAACTCCCCCTGTAGGTCGAATAGCCGTAGGGCGAGACCAGCAGCGGCACGTGATAGTGCACCGGCTCGGCCATGCCGAAGCGGATCGGCACGACGTCGAGGAAGGCCGGTTCCGGCAGTTTTGTCCCCTGTTGGCGCAGATAATCGCCAGCGGCAAACACCAGTTCATATTCGCCGGCGCGGAATTCCGCACCGGCCAGCAGCGGCGCATCGCAGCGGCCGTCGGCGTTGGTCACGACCGTCTTCAGATGCGTCCGCGCCTGGCCATCGAGATGATAAAGTGCAATCGACAGGCCCGCCGCCGGTCTGCCGGTCGCGGTGTCGAGGACATGCGTCGTCAGACGCCCGCCATCGGCTTTCGACGTTTCAGCCACTGGCTGTCTCCCATTCGGTACAATCGAACATGCTGATGAATTGTGCGCCAATTAAAGGCGATGCATAAGTCCCGGTCGAGCGGAGCAGGACAAAAACACTTTCAAAAATTTTCGGGGGAATGCGCAGGCAACCCTTTCGACTATCCTCATCACAACATCGGGGCAGGAGTGACGATGCGTTACATGAGAGACATGCGCGGCTACGGCGCCAATCCGCCGGATCCGAGATGGCCCGGCGGGGCGCATGTCGCAGTGCAGTTCGTCGTCAACTACGAGGAAGGCGGTGAGAACTGCGTGCTGCATGGCGACAAGGCTTCGGAAGCCTTCCTGTCCGAGATCGTCGGCGCCGCACCCTGGCTTGGCCAGCGCCACTGGAACATGGAATCGATCTACGAATACGGCGCCCGCGCCGGTTTCTGGCGATTGCTGCGCCTGTTCACCGAAGCGCAAGTGCCGATCACCTGCTATGGCGTCGCCTCAGCCCTTGCCCGTTCGCCCGACCAGGTCGCGGCAATGCAGGAGGCCGGCTGGGAAATCGCCTCGCACGGGCTGAAGTGGATCGACTATCGCGACCATGCCGTGGAAGACGAGCGCCGCGACATGGAAGAAGCGATCAAGCTGCACTACGAGGTCACAGGCGCACGGCCTACCGGCTGGTACACCGGCCGCACCTCGATCAACACCGTGCGGCTGGCTGCGGAAGAAGGCGGCTTCGACTATGTCTCCGATACTTATGACGACGAGTTGCCTTATTGGTTCGAGCATGACGGGCCGGACGGTGCCGGCAAGCCGCAGCTCATCATCCCCTACACACTCGACGCCAACGACATGCGCTTTGCCACGCCGCAAGGCTTCAATTCGGGCGACCAGTTCTTTGCCTACCTGAAAGACAGTTTCGACACGCTCTATGCCGAGGGCAAGGCCGGGCGGCCGCGCATGATGAACATCGGCCTGCACTGCCGCCTTGTCGGGCGGCCGGGCCGGGTGGCGGCATTGAAGCGCTTCGTCGACTACGTCAAATCGCATGACAAGGTCTGGCTGGCGCGGCGCGTCGACATCGCAAAACACTGGCAGGCGACGCACCCGTTCCGGTTGCCGGCGCTGCGCCCGTCGAAGATGGAGTTCGAGGCCTTCGTCCATGCCTTCGGCGGCGTCTTCGAACATTCGCCATGGATCGCCGAGCGCGCCTATGAGCTGGAGCTTGGCCCGGCGCATGACAGTGCCGGCGGGTTGCACAATGCACTGTGCCGCATCTTTCGCGCCGCCAGCGAGACCGAACGCCTTGCGGTGCTCAACGCCCATCCCGACCTTGCCGGCAAGCTGGCAAAGGCCAGGCGGCTGACGGCGGAATCGACAAAGGAACAGGCATCGGCCGGGCTCGATGCGCTGACCGACAAGGAGCGTGAGCTGTTTTCCAAGCTCAATGCCGCTTACGTCACCACCTTCGGCTTCCCCTTCATCATCGCGGTGAAAGGCAAGACCAAGGAGGAGATCCTGGCGGAGTTCGAAGCGCGTATCGGCAACAACCGCGCCACCGAATTCGAAACCGCCTGCAAACAGGTCGAGCGCATCGCATTGCTTCGGCTCAAGGACATGCTTCCGCAATAGGTTTGAACTCAAATGGATACGATCAAGATGGCGGATACAATCAAGATGGCTGGCCGAACCTATTACGCGCCGCAGGGCGGCCACCCCGGCCAGAGCGAACTTTTGACCGGCCGCGCCGTCTTCACCGAGGCCTATGCCATCATCCCTCGCGGGGTGATGCAGGACATCGTCACCAGCGCCTTGCCGTTCTGGGACAAGACCCGCGTCTGGATATTGTCGCGCCCGCTGTCAGGCTTTGCCGAGACGTTTTCGCAATACATCGTCGAGATCGCACCCGGCGGCGGCAGCGATCGGCCTGAACCCGATGAAGTCGCCGAGGGCGGCCTGTTCGTGGTCGAGGGCGAACTCAGCGTGTCCGTCGGCGGCAAGACGCACGTGATGCGTCCCGGCGGCTTTGCCTTCCTGCCGCCGGCCAGCGGCTGGACGGTTCGCAACGAAAGCAAGGAGGCTGTCCGTTTCCACTGGATCCGCAAGGCTTACGAGGCGGTCGAGGGCATCGAGACGCCGGAAGCCTTCTTCACCAACGAGCAGGACATCGCGCCGACGCCGATGGCCGGCACCGAGGGTCGGTGGGCGACGACGCGCTTCGTCGATCCGGCCGATATGCGCCACGACATGCACATCACCGTGGTGACGCTGGAGCCGGGCGCGGTCATCCCCTTCGCCGAGACCCATGTCATGGAACACGGCCTCTATGTGCTGGAGGGCAAGGGCGTCTACCGGCTCAACCAGGACTGGGTCGAGGTCGAGGCCGGCGACTATATGTGGCTGCGCGCCTTCTGCCCGCAGGCCTGTTATGCCGGCGGGCCGGCCAAATTCCGCTATTTGCTCTACAAGGACGTCAACCGCCACGCCAAGCTTGGCGGGGCGGGCATTGGCGGTCGCGCGCGGTGACCCGCATCGTTGCGCGGCCGCTGACCCGCGAGAGCTTTGCCGAGTTCGGTGATGTCATCGATATGGGTGGCGACAACCACTACCCGATCAATGGCGGCCGGGCCGAGCGCTATCACGATCTCGCCACCGCAGAGGCCCAGGGGCCGAACGCGCGCGTGCTGATCTCGATGGTGCGCGGCACGCCCTACGACATGCCGCTGAAGCTGACCATGGTCGAGCGCCATCCTTTCGGTAGCCAGGCCTTCATTCCGCTGTCTCCGCGCCCGTTCCTGGTCGTCGTCTGCCATGATGGCGCCGAAGGCCCCGGCGAACCGCATGCCTTCATCACCGCGCCAGGCCAAGGCATCAACTACCCGCGCAATCTGTGGCACGGCGTGCTGACGCCGATCGGCGAGGCGCAGGACTTCCTGATCGTCGACCGCGGCGGCGACGGCTCAAACCTCGAAGAGTGCCATTTCTCGCACGCCTACGAGATCCATCTTCCCGACGGAAAGTAACAATGACCGACATTTCGCTGATCGACCGCCTGCTCGACGTCATCGAGCACGACATCGTGCCGAAGACGGCTGAGGGTGTCGCCCATGGCAACAAGCTGTTCGGCGCGGCGATCCTGAGGAAGGACGACCGCTCGCTGGTGCTGGCCGAGACCAACAACGAGATGGAAAACCCGCTCTGGCATGGCGAAGTGCATTGCCTGAAGCGCTTCTACGAAATGCCCCGGGCCGAGCGCGTCGATACGAAAGACGCCATCTTCATTGCCACGCACGAACCTTGTTCGCTTTGCCTGTCGGCGATCACCTGGACCGGCTTCGACAATTTCTACTATTTGTTCAGCCACGAGGATTCGCGCGACTCCTTTGCCATCCCGCACGATCTGAAGATTCTGAAAGAGGTCTTCACGCTCGACCCCGGCGGCTACAATGCCGAGAACGCCTATTGGAAGAGCTTTTCGATTCGCAGGCTGGTGCGAACGCTGCCCGAGGCAGAACGCCGGCGGCTGGAAGCCCGGGTCGGCGCAATCTCCACCCGTTACGACGAGCTCTCCGGCGTTTATCAGGGGAGCAAGGCCGAGAACGACATTCCGCTGAACTGACGCGGATTGACCAGCCGAATTCGTTGGCTGGCCCATGACGCGATCCGGCCGCCTCCATCATGTGACGCTCCTGGAGTGCGTTCGCATGAAAATCGTCACCGAGTTCCCCCGCAAAGTCGTCGAATTTCCAGCAATGGGGATTGTCATGCCGGATGGATGCCGGCTGTCGGCGCGGGTGTGGATGCCGGAGGATGCCGGCGACGATCCGGTGCCGGCGATCCTCGAGCACCTGCCCTACCGCAAGCGCGACGGCACCATCTTTCGCGACCAGCTGACGCATCCGTATTTCGCAGGCCACGGCTATGCCTCGATCCGTGTCGACATGCGCGGCAATGGCGATTCCGAAGGGCTGATGGACGACGAATATTCCGAGCAGGAATTGCAGGATGCCTACGACGTCATCGCCTGGGCGGCATCGCAGCCCTGGTGCAACGGCAATGTCGGCATGATGGGCATTTCCTGGGGCGGCTTCAACTGCCTGCAGGTGGCCGCGATGCAGCCGCCGGCGCTGAAGGCGGTGATCAGCATCTGTTCGACGGTCGACCGCTATGCCGACGACATCCACTACAAGGGCGGCTGCCTGCTGATCGAGAATTTCGGCTGGGCCTCGACCATGCTGTCCTATTCGTCGCGGCCGCCGGACCCGCTCTTCATCGGCGACAAAAGGTGGCGCGACCTTTGGCTGACCCGGCTGGAGAACCAGCCTTTTCTCGCGCCGCTGTGGCTGAAGCACCAGCACCGCGACGCCTATTGGAAGCGTGGCTCGATCTGCGAGGACTATTCCGCCGTCAAGGCGGCGGTGCTGTCGATCGGCGGCTGGCATGACGGCTATCGCAACACGATCTCGCATCTCGCCGCCAACATCGAAGCGCCCGTCAAGGGCATTGTCGGCCCGTGGATCCACAAATACCCGCATTACGCAGCACCAAAGCCCGCCATCGGCTTCCTGCAAGAAGCGTTGCGCTGGTGGGACCGCTGGCTGAAGGGCGTAGACACCGGCGTCGAGGGCGACCCGGCCTACCGCGCCTATGTGATGGACAGCGTTCGCCCCGCGCGCTGGCATCCCGAGCGGCCGGGCCGCTGGGTCGCCGAACAGGAATGGCCGTCGCCAAACATCAAGACGCAAACGATCGAGCTGATCCCCGAGGGCAGCAAGCCGTCCATCGTCGCCTCGCCGCAAAGCTGCGGTCTGGCCGGCGGCGAATATTTCCCCTTCACCTTCGGCCCGGAACTGCCCGGCGACCAGCGCCCCGACGATGCGCTGTCGGTGTGTTTCGACCAGCCGGCGCTGACCGAGGCGATCGACATCGTCGGCGCCCCGGAAGTTCTGGTCAGGGTTTCTTCGGACCGGCGCCAGGCCAACATCGCGGTCCGGCTGTGCGACGTGCACCCGGACGGCGCCTCGGAGCTGATCTCCTACGGCGTGCTCAACCTCACGCACCGCAACTCGCATGAATTCCCCGAGGCGTTGGTAGCAGGGGAAACCGTGTCCGCTCGCGTCGTGCTCGACCAATGCGCCTACCGCGTGCCGGCCGGCCATCGCCTGCGCATTGCCGTTTCGAACGCATACTGGCCGATGATCTGGCCATCGCCGGAGCCGGTCCAGCTGAACCTGTCGGCCGCGACGCTCATGCTGCCGCAGCGCCCGCTGGCGAAAGGCGACGAAGTAACCTTCCCTTCGCCGGAGGCAGCCTCGCCCTGGGCGACGAAGTTAGTCCGTGCCGCCAATTCCGAGCGTCACGTCGACCGCGACGAGAAGACCGGGGTCGTCTCGCTTTCCATCGTCGACGATTTTGGCGCAGTGCACGATCTCGAGCATGGCCTGGAAAATGGCAGCGTCGCCCGCGAGACCTGGACGATCCATCCTGACAAGCCGCTGTCAGCCTCGGGCAAAACCCACTGGACGCAGACATTGTCGCGAAATGGATGGTCGGTACGCACCGAAACCTTTGCCGAAATGCGCTCCGATGCACAAAGCTTCACGCTTAGCGCCAGAATCGAAGCCTACGAGGGTGAAATCCTGGTTTTCGAACGCGATTTCAAAGAGACGATCCCACGCGCCCTGCTCTGAGCGCCCATTCGGGGTTTCAAGGTTGGTCCAATTGCGACGTGCGATTTACGCCACGGCATGTCGCATTCGGTCTTGCTTACGGCTTTCCCTTGCGGTCATTATTCCCCCGATAATAATCAACAAAAAACGACCACAAGGTCGAACCAACAGAGTGAGGAACTCAACATGTCAAACGAACTGGAATTCCTTAGCCGACGCGTCGCTTCCGGCAAGCTGAGCCGTCGCGATTTTCTCGGCCGGGCGGCAGCGCTCGGCGTGACCGCGCCCTTCGCCAACTCGCTGCTTTCGAGCGCGGCGCGCGCGGCAGGTCCGGTCAAGGGCGGCACGCTGAAGGCCGGTCTGGTCGGCGGCGAGTCCACCAACAGCCTCGACCCGGCGCTGATGATGACGCAGGTGCCGTTCGCCTTCGGCAAGATGTGGGGCGAAATGATCGTCGAGCTTTCGCCGGAAGGCAAGCTTGAGAACCGCATCGCCGAGGAGATCGGCGCGTCGGACGACGCTAAGACCTGGACGCTGAAGATCCGTGACGGCGTCGAATTCCACAATGGAAAGACGGTGACCGCCGAGGACGTGGCTGCCACGCTGGAACGCCATTCTGACGAGAAGTCGAAATCCGGCGCGCTCGGCTACATGAAGGGCATTGCGACCATCAAGGCCAGCGGCAAGGAAGTCGTGCTGACCCTGAAGGAGCCGAACGCCGACCTGCCCTATCTGCTCAGCGACTATCATTTGATCGTCCAGCCCAATGGCGGCAAGGACGGAGCCGACGCCGGCATTTCGGCCGGCCCCTACAAGGTCAAGACCAACGAGCCCGGCGTGCGCCATGGCGGCGAGCGTTTCGCCAACTACTGGCAGGGCGACAAGATGGGCCATGCCGACCAGATCGAGATCATCGTCATCAACGATGCGACGGCGCGCACCGCAGCCCTGCAGGGCGGCCAGGTCAACATGATCAACCGCGTCGAGCCGAAGATCGTCGACCTGATCAAGCGTCTGCCCGGCGTCACCATCCGCAACCATGCGGGCCCCGGCCACTATGTCTTCATCATGCACTGCAACACGGCGCCGTTCGACAACGCCGATCTGCGCATGGCGTTGAAGCTGGCGATCGACCGTGAAGAGATGCTGGACAAGATCCTGCGCGGCTACGGCTCGCTCGGCAACGACTTCCCGATCAATGCTTCCTACCCGCTGTTCACCGAGATCGAACAGCGCAAGTACGATCCCGACAAGGCCAAGTTCCACTTCAAGAAGTCGGGCCATGACGGGTCCGTGCTGCTGCGCACATCGGATGTCGCCTTCCCCGGCGCCGTCGATGCCGCACAGCTCTACCAGCAGAGCGCGGCCAAGGCCGGCATCACGCTGGAGATCAAGCGCGAACCGGGCGACGGCTACTGGTCGGAAGTCTGGAACAAGCAGCCCTTCTGCGCTTCCTACTGGGGCGGACGTTCGACCCAGGACCAGATGTACTCTACCGCCTATCTGTCGACGGCCGACTGGAACGACACGCGTTTCCTCCGTCCGGACTTCGACAAGATGGTGCTGGCGGCGCGCGCCGAGCTCGACGAGGCCAAGCGCAAGGCGATGTACCACGACATGGCTGTCCTGGTGCGTGACGAGGGCGGCTTGATCCTGCCGATGTTCAACCAGTTCATCGACGCGACGGGCGCCAAGGTTGGCGGCTGGGTTGACGATCCGCATCAGGAGCTGATGAACGGCTACGCACTGGCGAAGTGCTGGCTCGAAGCCTGAGCCCGGCTTTGCGGATATGTCCTCACCCATCCTGAAACTAATTGCCCAGCGCATTGCGCTGGGCATCGTTCTCCTGTTGGCCGTTTCGGTCCTGATCTTCGCCGGCACCCAGATTCTGCCCGGCGACGTCGCGCAAGCCATTCTCGGACAATCGGCGACGCCGGAGTCGCTCGCCAATCTGCGCGAGCAGCTCGGTCTCAACGACCCGGCCTATATCAGGTATTTCCGCTGGCTCGGCGGCGTGGTGACCGGCGATCTCGGCACCGCCATGTCGAGCGGCCAGGATATTGCGACGTCGATCAAGGGACGGCTGTGGAACACGCTGTTCCTGGCCTTCTGGGCGGCGGTCGTTGCCGTGCCGCTGGCGATCATCCTCGGCCTGATTGCGGTGCGCTACCGCAATGGCTGGGTCGACAAGCTGATCTCTGGCCTGGCGCTGGCCTCGACATCGTTTCCCGAATTCTTCATCGGCTATGTGCTGGTCTATTTCTTCGCCGTGAAATGGCAGATTTTTCCCGGCATTTCGACCGTCTATGAAGGCATGCCGTTCGGCGAGCGCATGCAGGCGATCGCCTTGCCGGCGACGGCGCTGACGCTGGTGGTGCTCGCCCACATGATGCGCATGACGCGCGCGGCGATCCTCAATGTCATGCAGTCGGCCTATGTCGAGACGGCGGAGCTGAAAGGCCTGTCGGCCTTTAATGTCATTCGCAAGCATGCCTTTCCCAATGCCATCGCACCGATCATCAATGTCGTCATGCTCAACCTTGCCTACCTGATCGTCGGCGTCGTCGTGGTCGAGGTGATCTTCGTCTATCCCGGCATGGGGCAGTATCTCGTCGACCACGTCACCAAGCGCGACGTGCCTGTCGTGCAGGCGGTCGGCCTGATCTTCGCCGCCGTCTACATCAGCCTGAACATCATTGCGGACATTGCGGCGATCGTCGCCAATCCGCGTCTCAGACATCCGAAATAGGGGGCGGGCATGCTCGATATCAAACGCATCCCCATCCCCGCGCTGATCGGCATCGTGCTGACGACACTGTTCGTTCTGGCAGCGATCTTCGCGCCCCTGATTGCACCGCACGGCAATGGCGAGATCGTCGGCGACGTCTGGGAACCGATGTCATCAGCGCACTGGTTCGGCACCGACAATCTCGGCCGTGACCTGCTATCGCGCATGATCTACGGCGCCCGCATCACGCTGTTCATCGCCGTGCTGGCCACGGCGCTGTCGTTCTCGCTCGGCGCCATTCTCGGCTTCTCGGCGGCGGTGTTCGGCGGCTGGTTCGACACGCTGCTGTCGCGGCTCGTCGACCTCTTGATGTCGATCCCGACGCTGATCATGGCGCTCGTCGTGCTCTCTGTGCTGCCGACCAATCTGGTGACGCTGATTGTGGTCATGGGCGTTCTCGACTCGACCCGCGTCTACCGGCTGTCACGCGCGGTCGCCGTCGACATCAACGTCATGGACTATGTCGAGGCGGCCAAATTGCGTGGCGAGGGCAGCGGCTGGATCATCTTTCGCGAGATCCTGCCCAATGCGCTGTCGCCGCTGGTTTCGGAACTCGGCCTGCGCTTCATCTATGCTGTGCTGTTCCTGTCGACGCTGTCCTTCCTCGGCCTTGGCGTGCAGCCGCCGGATGCCGACTGGGGCGGCATGGTCAAGGAAAACAAGGACGGCATCGTCTTCGGTATTGGCGCTGCCCTCATTCCGGCAGCGGCGATCGCGATGCTGGCGATTTCCGTCAATCTGGTCGCCGACTGGGTGCTCAACCGCACGACAAGCCTGAAGGGAGGACGCGGGTGATGGCTGACCAGCAGAAGAAATCCGTGCTGCTCGACATCCGCAACCTGCGCATCGAAGCGACGGTGTTCCCGCCGGGCGAGCCGCCGAAGAACATCGTGCTCGTCCATGACGTCTCGCTGACGCTCGAAAAGGGCAAGGTGCTCGGCCTGATCGGCGAGTCCGGCGCCGGCAAGTCGACCATCGGCCTGTCGTCGATGGGCTATGGCCGCGGCGGCGTGCGCATCACCGGCGGCGAGGTCATCCTCAACGGCCGCGACATCCTCAAGGGCGGCAAGGAAGGTTTTCGCAAGCTGCGCGGCCGCGAGGTCTGCTATGTCGCGCAATCGGCAGCCGCGGCCTTCAACCCGGCGCACAAGCTTATGGACCAGGTGGTGGAAGCCACGCTGCTGCATGGCACGGCGACACGGGCCGAGGCCGAGAAACGCGCCGTCGCGCTGTTCAAGAAGCTCAGCCTGCCAAACCCCGAAACCATCGGCGAGCGCTTCCCGCACCAGGTCTCCGGCGGCCAGCTGCAGCGCGTGATGACGGCGATGGCGCTGTGCTCGGAACCCGACCTGATCGTTTTCGACGAGCCGACAACGGCGCTCGACGTGACGACGCAGATCGACGTGCTGGCGGCGATCAAGGACGCCATCCGCGATACTCATGTCGCCGCGCTTTACATCACCCACGACCTCGCTGTCGTTGCCCAGGTCTCGGACGAGATCATGGTGCTGCGCCATGGCCGGCTGGTCGAATGGGGCGGCACAAGGCAGATCATCAAGGAACCGCGCCAAGAATACACCAATGCGCTGGTCTCGGTGCATGAGATCGAGCACCACGAGCAGAAACCCGGCACGACGCCATTCCTGTCGGTCAAGAACGTCACAGCTGCCTATGGCCGCAGTCACATCAAGGTGCTGAAGAACGTCTCCGTCGACATCTATCCGGGCCAGACGCTGGCCGTGGTCGGCGAATCCGGCTCGGGTAAGTCGACGCTGGCACGCGCCATCACCGGGCTTTTGCCGCCGGAAGAAGGCACCGTCACCTTCGACGGACGGCCGCTGGCCAACCGGCTTGCGGACCGGCCGAAGGAGGATCTGCAGCAGCTGCAGATGATCTACCAGATGGCCGACGTGGCGATGAACCCGCGGCAGACGGTTGGCACCATCATCGGCCGGCCGCTCGAATTCTATTTCGGCATACGCGGCCGCGAACGCGACAAGCGGGTCGCCGAGCTGCTCGACAAGATCGAGATGGGCAAGGGCTTTTCCGACCGCTACCCGGCCGAGCTTTCCGGCGGCCAGAAGCAGCGCGTCTGCATCGCCCGCTCGCTCGCCGCCAAGCCGAAGCTAATCATCTGCGACGAGGTGACCTCGGCACTCGACCCGCTGGTCGCCAACGGCATCCTGAAGCTGCTGCTCGAGCTGCAGAAGGAAGAAAACGTCGCCTACCTGTTCATCACCCACGACCTCGCCACGGTGAAGTCGATCGCCGATTCGATCGCGGTGATGTATCGCGGCGAGGTGGTGCGCTACGGGCCGAAGAGCAAGGTGCTGGCGCCGCCCTTCGACGCCTATACCGACCTCCTGCTTTCCTCCGTCCCCGAAATGGAAATCGGCTGGCTGGAAAAGGCGATCAAGGGAAGGCGCATGGCCAGCGCGGGAAACTAGCGGTTTCGCGGCGCCAGCCGCGAAGACGTCCTTCAACGACAAAGCCTTTCGGAGCCGCCCTTGGCGCTCGAGACAAAACTGTTGCTGATCGTTCTCGACGGCGTGCCGTACCGGAACTGGCGCCGGCTGATGGGCAATCTCGAAGGCTGGGTGCAGTCTGGCGAAGCGCGAGTGTGGAAGATGCGCTCGGTGCTGCCGTCGACCTCGGCCTGCTGCTACGCCTCCATCCATACCGGCGTGTCGCCGCAAGTGCACGGCATCCTGTCCAACGAGAACCGCTTTCGCGTTACCCAGCCGGATATTTTCTCCGAAGTCAGCAAAGCCGGTGGCAAGACGGGTGCCGTCACCCATTCCTACTGGTCCGAATTCTTCCGCGCCTTTCCGTTCGACCTGGTCGAGGACGTGGAATATGACGAGCCCAACGGGCCGATCACGCATGGCCGCTTCCACACCATGACCGGCTACAATCTCAGGAACCAGATGACGCCGAGCGACGTCGACCTGTTCGCGACGCTGACCATGCTGACCAAGCGCCACGGCATCGACTACGGCATCCTGCACACCTGCACGCTGGATTCGATGGGCCATCGCTTCGGCCATGACTGCCACGAGATGGACCATGCCGTCTACGCGATGGACGGGATGCTGGCCGCCTTCCTGCCGCGCTGGCGGGAGGCCGGCTACGAAGTGATCGTCACCGCCGATCACGGCCAAACCGACCGCGGCCACCATGGCGGCCATGATGACGAGATGCAGGATTTCGCGCTGTATTATTTTGGGGAAGGCAAAGGGCCGGATGCGGATACGTTGCTCGACCAATTGCAGTTGGCGCCGACGGTGTTGAAGCGGCTCGGGGTGCCGGCGCCGGCGACGATGAAGGCGAAGCCGTTTTTGGATTAGCGCGACGTTGGCGCCCCCTCTCCCCGTCCCTATACGGGGAGAGGGTAAGGGTGAGGGGCAGCGCTAACGTTCGGTCGTAGCAGCGAGCCCTGGCGCCGCCCCTCATCCGCCTGCCGGCGTTCGTCACTCAGGAAGCCAAGCAATTGGCTTTCTGTCCGCTACGCGGCCGCTCCTCAACTCCCCGTATAGTGACGGGGAGAAGGGAGACACACTGGCAACACTTCCCTTCTTCGGTTAGCCTCCCGAAAATTCCTTTGGCGGAAGGATGAACCTTTTTGGATCGATCGGCGACAGAGCAGACAGGAGCCAGGCGGCTCGACCGGCCATGACGGCAGCGACGGAGACCGATCGCGCGCTTGTCGACCGGGTCGCGAAGGGCGACCGTGCCGCCGTTCGGCTCCTGTTCATGCGCCACCACGCGCGGGTCTACCGCTTCGTGGCGCGCCAGACGGGATCGGAAATGATGGCTGACGATATCGCAAACGAGGTCTTTCTCGAGCTCTGGCGCCAGGCCCCTGGCTTCGAGGGACGCTCGGAGGTCTCGACCTGGCTGCTCGGCATCGCCCGCTTCAAGGCGCTGTCCTTGCTGCGCAAGAAAAAGGAAGACTGGATCGATGACGATGATGCGGCGCAGGTTCCCGACAGCGCCGACACGCCGGAAGTCGCCACCATGAAGGAAGACAAGGGCGCCGCCTTGCGGCGCTTTGTCGATGCCTTGCCGGAAGAACATCGCGTGGTCATCGACCTTGCCTATTACCACGGGCAGTCGGTGACCGAGATCGGCGAGGTGCTCAGCATTCCGGTGGCCACGGTCAAGACCAGGATGTTCTACGCCCGCAAGAAACTCGGCGAAGCCCTCAAGGCCGCCGGTTACGACAGGGGGTGGCCATGAGTGCCGCTGAAAAGATGTCGCGCCGCGACGAAATGGAGACGCTGCTGCCGTTCTATCTGAACGGCTCGCTGGAAGGTTCGGAACTCGAAGCCATCGAGGAATGGCTGGCGAGCGACCCGGCGGCGCTTGCCGCATTGGGCGAGGCCGAGGCCGAGTTCTCCGGCACCACGGCGGCCAACGAGATGATCCGCCCGCCGGCCGATGCGCTCAGCCGCTTTGCCAGGGCGCTCGACGCCGAGGCCGGTCCGGCACGCGCGGCACAAGGGTCGTCCTGGCTGGCGCAGGCGTGGGGCCGCTTCATGGCGGTGCCGGTCGGCGTCGCCTGGGCCGCGGCGGCAGTGCTGCTTGCCCTGGTCATGGTGCAGTCTTTCGTGCACCCCGGCGGCAAGGGTGGTGATTTCGAGATTGCCGGTCAGGAAGACGATCTGGCGAAAATGCCGTTCGCGCTGGCCAAGTTCAAGCCGGATGCGAAGATGTCCGACATCGCGACATTTCTTGGCCAAAATGGACTGAAGATTGTCGGCGGGCCAACCGCCGACGGCGTCTTTCGGCTCGGCATCCCGGCCAAGACCGCCGCCGATTATGAAAAGCTGCTCGGCCTTATTGCCGCCCAGCCTTTCGCGGAAACTGTGATCGAGGGAAGGAAACCGGTTGATGGCGGCTAAGGCGGTCATTCGATATGCGGCACTTCTTGCGGCGGCGATGACAATCGTCGCCGCGCCTGCCTTTGCGCAGACCAATGATCCGAACCTCAGCCAGACAGAGATCGACTGCCTCAACGGCAAAAATGCAGCCGGCGCCGATTGCGCCAAGAGTGGCGGAACGGCCGGCGGCGCAACACAGGCGGGGGCCGTCTTTCTGCCGGAGCTGATCGTCGACCTGTTCCCCAATCCGGTGGACGCTCCCGCGCCGGCGCCGGCGCCACCCGCCGATGCACCGGTGGTACCGGCGGCGCCAGGCGGTCCGATCGTTCCACCGACCGATCTGGTGGCAACCGAGCCGCCGCGCGCCGTCATCGGCGATTTCGTGCCCGACGAGGTGCTGGTGACGGTCGATGGCGACGCCGGCGCCGTCCAGCAGATCGCCACCTCTTTTGGCCTCCAGGTGCGCTCGCAGCGCCAGTCGCGGCTGCTCGGCACCACGCTGGTGCGCTTCGGCATTCCCGATGGCCGTCCGGTGGGCGTCGTGCTGGCCCAGCTTGCCGCCGATGGCCGCACCCAGCGACGCGAACCCAACCATGTCTATTCGCTGCAACAGGCGGCTGGCATCGTCAACTATGCCTTCGATCACATCGCCCTCGATGAGAAACAGGCGAGCGGCGAGAATGTGCGCATCGCCGTCATCGACACCGGCATCGACGACACCAATCCGGCGCTGTCCGGCGTCATTGCCGAACAGTTCGACGCCATGCCCGACGTGCCGGTCGAAAAGCGCGATCACGGCACTTCGATCGACGGCCTGATCGCCGGCGTCGGTGCGCTGCAAGGCATGGCACCCGGCGCCAAGATCTACCACGCCCGTGCCTTCGAGGGCGGCAAGTCGACGATGGACGTGATCCTTTCGGCGCTCGACTGGGCGGCGAACCAGGATGTCCGCATCATCAATATGAGCTTCGTCGGCCCCAAAAACGATTTGCTCGGCACCGCTTGCCGCAATGCGAGGGCGCTCGGCATCGTGCTCGTTGCCGCCGCCGGAAATAACGGGCCGAAGGCGCCCTACGGCTATCCGGCCGCCTTCGACGGCGTCATCGCGGTGACCGCCACCGACGCCAAGGACGGGCTGATGCCGCAGGCCAATCGCGGCGCCTACGTCTTCATCTCGGCGCCCGGCGTCGAGATGGTGGCGCCGAGCGGCGCCGGCTCGGATGTGGTCACCGGTACCTCGTTTGCCGCGGCCATCGTCAGCGGCGCCGTCGCCAATCTGATCCACGCCGCGCCCGACCGCTCGGCCGACGAGATCGAGAAGGCGCTGGCTGATACAGCCAGGGATCTCGGTCCCAAGGGGCGCGACAATGATTTCGGCTATGGGCTGCTGGACACCAAGGCGGCCGAAGCGGCGAAGGAGTGATCCCGGGCGAAAGTCGAATTTCAGTCGACTTCGTGCGACCGGTTCAGAGGCTCGGACCTAACCGGACAGGACTTCCATCATGGAAGCGTGACAGTCGAAAGCGGCTGAGGTCGTGGCCCGTCTCATTTCCCTGAATGAGGTCGGCAACGACGCGGCCGATTCCAGGCCCGATACCGAAACCGTGACCGCTCATTCCCGTCGCGACGAATAGACCGTCGACCGCCCGTACCTGATCCACGACAGGGACGACGTCGGGCATGGCGTCGATCATGCCGCCCCAGCCGGCCTTCAAGCGAACCGTCTCGAACTGCGGGAAAAGCCGTTTGAAATTGCGTTCCACCGAACGCAGACCGGCGGGTTCAGGGGCCGGGTTGAGCACCCGCATTCTCTCGAAAGGAGTCTGGGCATCCGGCGCCCAATAGCGCGGCGTCGACCAGCCGTCCGGGTAGCCTGATGGGGCGAACGGGAAATAGCGCGTCCCGAATGGATTGGCCCTGAGGGCGGGTAGGTATCGGGTCGCGTGCCGGAACGCGTCAGGCCCCAGGTAAAGCAAATTGCTGCCGCCCGGGGCGAGCGTGTATCCGCCATCCTGTCGGCGCCTGAAAGCGATGTGATCGTCGGCCGCCGCACCCGGATAGATCTCGGGCAGGGGCTCCGTCGCGGCCACAGTTACCCTGACGCTGAGTTGGGGGACGGAAACGCCATGTCTCGCCAAGAACAGGGATGACCAGGCGCCGCCTGCGACCAGCACGCTGGAGGTCTCGATGTATCCCGCCTCGGTCCACACCCCCTTGATCCTGCCGCCTGAGATTTCGAGGGTTCGCGCCGCGCAATTCTCCACTATCCTGACGCCCTTTCGGACGGCAAGCCGGGCAAGCGCAGGCACGGCCAGCCAGGGTTCCGCACGCATATCGGAGGGCGTCGTCATCGCGCCCTTGAATTTGCGCGACATGCCCTTGATGAGCTTCGCGGTTTCATCTCCGTCCAGGAGGCGCGTGTCGAGATCATGGATCGCGGCGATCTTCATGAACGCTTCGAAGCGGGCCATGTCCTTGTCCGAGTTCGCCAGATAGGTCACGCCTGCCTGGGTCAGGCCGATGTCTTCGCCGCATTCCTCGGCCAGCTGCCGCCACAGGCGAATTGCCTCGATGACAACAGGTAGTTCATCCGCGTCTCGTCCCTGCTTTCTGATCCAGCCCCAATTGCGGGAGGACTGTTCGGCAGCAACGCGCCCCTTTTCCAGCAGCGTCACCGGAATGCTCCGCATCGCAAGGAAAAGAGCTGTCGTTATGCCGATAATCCCGCCACCGACGATGACCACCTCCGAAGCCTTCGGCGGTGGGCCAGGATGCTGGATTGGATCCGTTTCGGAGAACGGGAATGTGGGCAAATGGCGCATCCCTAGGGGATTGGTCGATGGCTGTGGGCTACTGGTTGCCATCCTGTAGAAGCCAAATCAAGAGCGCCTGCAGGCAGATGCTAACCCGGCGCTCCGGCGACCGAGCCCCTGATCACAAGGTCGACCGGCCAGACCTCGCCACGGGCGCCCTCCTCCAATCCGGAAATCCGCGCCGCCAGCCGCTCGGCGACGCGCGCGCCGGCAAGCCTAATCGACGAACGCGTCGTCGACAGCGGCACGGAAAAATTCTCCGGCTTCAGCCATGGAAAAACGTCGTCATGGGCGATCAGCGACAGGTCGCCCGGAATGGTCAGGCCGAGATCGCGCACCGCGCGCACGACGCCGAGCGCCATGATCAGGCTGGAGCAAGCGATCGCCGTCGGCGCGTCGCCCTGTTCGAGCAGCCGCCTGGCGGCGCGGTAGCCATTCTCCTCGGTCATGGCGACAGAGCAGACATGGCGCTCGCCAAGCGTCAGGCCACTTGCTGCGAGTGCCCGGCGCACGCCGCGCTCGCGATGGATGGCGAAGGTCTCGCGGTCGTCGCCGTTGATCAGCGCCAGCCGGCGATGCCCAAGCTGGATGAGAAGTCGTGCGGCCTCATGGAAGGCGCCCTCATTATCGATGTCGGTGAAGGGATAGTCGAAATCGAAGCCGTCGCTGCGGCCATGGACGATGAAAGGAATGCCAAGCGTGTTGACCAGCGCCACGCGCCGGTCCGCCGGCCGCGGCGACGAGATGTAGACGGCGTCGACCTGCCGGTTGGCGACGATACGCCGGTAGGTGGTCTCCTGGTCGTCGGCATCGGCGGGCGACAGCACCAGGTCGAGCTCGTGCGAGCGGGCATAGTCGCCGAGGCCGGAGAGGAATTCGACGAAATGCGGATCGATGTCGACGCTCGTTCCGGTCGGCAAGACATAGCCGATCATGCCGGTCTTGCCGGTCGCCAGCCGGCGCGCGCTGGGGTTGGGGCGGTAGCCGTGACGCTTGGCGGCATCCATCACCCGCCGGCGCGTTTCCTCGTTGACTTCGGGGTAGCCGTTCAGGGCGCGGCTTACCGTGGTCTGCGAAAGCGCCAGCATATGAGCGAGCTGTTTGAGGTTCACCGGGAGGCCTCCAAGCCTCAAAGCGCTTTTAAATTTGAATCGATCTAGGCGCCGAGGGTAGCGCTGCCAAGCGCTCCGACCATAAGCACCGTTTCGGATGGGTTTGAAGTAGAATTTGCTGATGCACTGCCAAAAAAGCATGCTGCACTGCACTTTCGCTGCCTTTCATTGCAAAAATTAAATCGATTAGCTTATCGCCCTCTTGACTTCCGACCGATTCAATGGCGAGATCAAAAAAGCCAAAGCGCTTTGGAAGACTCTCCGAGAGGTTGCGGTTCCTTTCTGACTGAGTCACAGTCCTGCAGCGTCGGCGGACGGAATGGAGGTTCCGTCCGGGTGTTTGTGACCACTGGGAGGAATACCGATGAAGAAAATGCTTCTGCTGGGCGCCGCGTTTGCCACGCTCGCCCTGAGCGCCCCGGCGCAAGCCGAATTGAAGTTCAAGCCGGGCGAAGACCCCCGCTTCAACTGGGCGAATTTCGAAGAGCTCAAGAAAGTCGACCTCAAGGGTGAGACGCTGACGATCTTCGGACCGTGGCGTGGCGAGGACGAGGGCCTCATCCGCACCGTTCTCGACTATTTCTCGGAAGCCACCGGCGCCGAGATCAAATACTCCTCGTCGGAAAATTATGAACAGCAGATCGTCATCGACACGCAAGCCGGCAGCCCGCCCAACATCGCCGTGCTGCCGCAGCCGGGCCTGATCCAGGATCTGGCATCCAAGGGCCTGTTGACGCCGCTCGGCGATGACACCGCCAAATGGGTCAAGGACAATTACGGCGCCGGCCAGTCGTGGGTCGACCTCGGCACATTCAAGGACAAGGATGGCAAGCCGGGCTTCTTCGCCTTCCCCTACAAGGCCGACGTGAAATCGCTGGTCTGGTACTCGCCGGACAATTTCGAGGAAGCCGGCTACAAGGTTCCGAAGACGCAGGAAGAGCTCGCCGAGCTTGAAAAGAAGATCATCGCCGATGGCGGCACGCCGTGGTGCATCGGGCTCGGTTCGGGCGGCGCCACCGGTTGGCCGGCGACCGACTGGGTCGAAGACATCATGCTGCGCACCCAGACGCCCGACGTCTATGACAAGTGGGTGAAGAACGAAATTCCGTTCAACGATCCGGCCGTGGTCAACGCCATCGACATTTTCGGCAAGATCGCTACCGACGACAAGATGGTCGATGGCGGCGCCAAGGCGGTTGCCGCGACCGATTTCCGCGACAGCCCGAAGGGTCTCTTCTCGGTGCCGCCGAAATGCTACCTGCATCACCAGGCGTCGTTCATCCCGACCTTCTTCCCGGAAGGCACGAAAGTCGGCCAGGACGCGGACTTCTTCTACTTCCCGCCCTACGCCTCCAAGCCTGACCTCGGCACGCCTGTGCTTGGCGCCGGCACGCTGGCTATGATCACCAAGGACTCGAAGGGTGCGCGCGCCTTCATCGAATTCCTGAAGATGCCGCTCGCCCATGAGATCTGGATGGCCCAGGGCGGTTTCGTGACGCCGTTCAAGTCGGTCAACAAGGACGCCTATGCCAGCGACGCGCTGAGGAAGCAGGGCGACATCCTCGCCAATGCCTCGACCTTCCGCTTCGACGGCTCGGACCTGATGCCCGGCAAGATCGGCGCCGGCGCGTTCTGGACCGGCATGATCGACCTGGTCGGCGGCAAGTCCGCCCAGGATGTCGCCACCGACATCCAGAAGAGCTGGGACGCGATCAAGTAGGCAGCCGATTATCCGGCTGGACGTTCACCTACCCGATCCGGGCCATTGAGGCCCGGATCCGACCGGCGGCCCGTGCCGCGGCGATTGTCATGAGCACATAGACATTCCGGCATGAAGCGCGATCGGCAAAGGGGGGACCCGCTTTGCCTGGCGATTGCGCTCTGAACAACTGAATCGGCGCATCTCACAGCCAAGGGCGTTCGACTTTGGCCGATGCTGCGCAGGGGAGGAACCCATGGCGGCTCAGATTTTCTCGGCCATATTCGTCATCATCGTCGGCGTCGGCGGCTGCGTCGCCTATTTCTGGGGCGCCAACAAGCTGGTGGACCTCATTTTCCCGTCGCGCGGCGTCCAAGGCGCAGCAGCTATCGACAATCTGCGCCGGCAAGGGCTGGTGCGGCCATGGCTGTTCGTCGGCCCGGCCATGATCATCCTGACCATCTATCTGATCTACCCGGTGGTCGAGACGCTGCGGCTGTCGTTCCTCGATCGCGGCGGCATCCACTTCGTCGGCTTGGCCAATTATGAATGGGCGTTCGGCGACCGCGAGTTCCGCAACTCGATCCTCAACAACATCATCTGGCTGGCGGTGGTGCCCGCGGCCTGCACCTTCCTCGGGCTGATCATCGCCGTGCTCACCGACAAGATCTGGTGGGGCACGATCGCCAAGAGCCTGATCTTCCTACCGCTGGCCATCTCCTTCGTCGGCGCCAGCGTGATCTGGAAATTCATCTATGAATATCGCGGCGAAGGTCAGGTGCAGATCGGCCTGCTCAATTCCATCATCCAGTATTTCGGCGGCCAGCCGCAGGTCTGGATATCGCTGCCGTTCTGGAACAATTTCTTCCTGATGATCATCCTGATCTGGATCCAGACCGGCTTTGCCATGGTCATCCTGTCGTCTGCCTTGCGCGGCATTCCCGAAGAGACACTCGAGGCCGCGGTCATCGATGGCGCCAATCCGTTCCAGATCTTCTGGAAGATCATGGTGCCGCAGATCTGGGGTACGATCGCCGTCGTCTGGACCACCATCACCATCCTGGTGCTGAAGGTGTTCGACATCGTGCTGACCATGACCAACGGCCAATGGAACAGCCAGGTGCTGGCCAATCTGATGTTCGACTGGATGTTCCGCGGCGGCGGCGATTTCGGTCGCGGCGCCACCATTGCCATCATCATCATGATCGCGGTCATCCCGATCATGGTCTGGAACATCCGCCAGGCGAACAAAGAGACGGGAGGGCATTGAAATGGCCGTCGCAACCGGAAACTCCTTCGCCAGCCGCTTCGGCGTCCACATCGCCGTCCTGATCTTCGTCGCGATCTGGACAGTGCCGACGCTCGGCATTCTGGTCTCGTCGCTGCGCGACAAGGACCAGATCATCGCCTCGGGCTGGTGGAATTCGTTCTCCAGTTCCAGCCAGACGGAAGCCGGCCGGCTGCCGGCCGCCTCGGCGCAGGTCGAGAAGGACGGCAAGTTCGTGCTTGCCGGCAATATCTTCGGCGACGGCGCCGCCCGCAACATCAGCGCCTTCGGCGTCAAGTCGGCCGCGCCGACGCAATATCCGGCCGGCACGACAGCCGATCTCGGCGACGGCGTGACCTTGCAGCTCAACGCCGACGGCACGTTCGTCATGTCCTCGCCCAAGGCATTCGAGGGCGACCGCGGCCAACGCGTCTACTACGCCTCGTCGGCGCCGCCGAAATTCACCACCGACAACTACAAGACCGTGCTGTTTTCGGAAGGCATCGGCCGCTCGTTCATGAACTCGCTGACCGTCACCATTCCGGCCACAGTCATCCCGATCCTGATTGCGGCGTTCGCCGCCTATGCGTTGGCCTGGATGCGCTTTCCCGGCCGTGCCTTGCTGATCGCGGTGATCATCGGCCTGCTGGTCGTGCCCCTGCAGATGTCGCTGATCCCGCTCCTGAAGCTCTATAACGGTGTCGGCTCCTTCTTCGGCATGCCGTCGAAAACCTATCTCGGCATCTGGCTGGCACACACCGGTTTCGGCCTGCCCTTCGCCATCTACCTTCTGCGCAGCTACATTGCCGGCCTGCCGCGCGAAATCATGGAATCGGCACGCATCGACGGCGCCAGCGATTTCGAGATCTTCGTCAAGATCGTCCTGCCGCTGTCGTTCCCGGTGCTGGCCTCCTTCGCCATCTTCCAGTTCCTCTGGGTCTGGAACGACCTTCTGGTGGCAATGGTGTTCCTGGGTACGGAAGCGGACCAGATCGTGCTGACCGCCAAGCTTAATGCGTTGCTCGGCTCACGCGGTGGTGATTGGGAAATCCTGACGACATCGGCTTTCGTCACCATCATCGTGCCGCTGATCGTGTTCTTCTCGCTGCAGCGCTATTTCGTCCGCGGGCTGCTTGCCGGCTCGGTGAAAGGAGGCTGAGACAATGCAATCCGCTTTGAAGGCGACCTCGAAGCCCGATCTCGCCGTCGATCGAGACTGGTGGCGTGGTGCAGTGATCTACCAGATCTATCCGCGCAGCTATCAGGATTCGAACGGCGACGGCATCGGCGACCTCAAGGGCATCATCGGCAGGCTGCCCTACATCGCCTCGCTCGGCGTCGATGCCATCTGGATCTCGCCCTTCTTCAAGTCGCCGATGAAGGATTTCGGCTACGACGTCTCGGACTATTGCGACGTCGACCCGATGTTCGGCACGCTGGCCGACTTCGACGCCCTGACCGCCGAGGCGCACAGGCTCGGCCTCAAGGTGATGATCGACGAAGTGCTGTCGCATACGGCCGACAGCCATCCGTGGTTCAAGGAAAGCCGCTCAAGCCGCACCAATGCCAAGGCCGACTGGTATGTCTGGGCCGATGCCAGGCCCGACGGCACACCGCCCAACAACTGGCTGTCGATTTTCGGCGGCTCGGCCTGGCAGTGGGACACCAGCCGCCAGCAATATTATCTGCATAATTTCCTGGCCGAGCAGCCCGATCTCAACTTCCACAGCCGTGCCGTCCAGGACGCGCTGCTCGAGGTCACCCGCTTCTGGCTGGAACGCGGCGTCGACGGCTTCCGCCTCGACACCATCAACTTCTACTTCCACAGCCAGGGGCTGGAAAACAATCCGCCGCTGCCGCCGGAAGAGCGCAACGACCAGACCGCTCCGGCGGTCAACCCCTACAATTACCAGGACCATCTCTACGACAAGAGCCGGCCTGAAAACCTCGCTTTCCTCGAACGCTTCCGCGCGCTTCTCGACGAATATCCGGCGACGGCCGCGGTCGGCGAAGTCGGCGATTCGCAGCGCGGGCTGGAAGTGGTGGCGGCCTACACCGCCGGCGGCAAGCGCGTGCACATGTGCTATTCGTTCGACTTCCTGGCGCCCGAAAAGATCAGCGCGGCAAAGGTGCGCTCGGTGCTGGAATCCTTTGGCAAGGTCGCCAGCGATGGCTGGTCGTGCTGGGCTTTCTCCAATCATGACGTGATGCGTCCGGCTTCGCGCTGGGCCGCCGGCGAGGCCGACGAGACCGCCTATCTCAAGGTCATCTCGGCGCTGCTGATGTCGCTGCGCGGCTCGGTCTGCCTCTATCAGGGCGAAGAGCTCGGGCTTGGCGAAGCCGAACTGCAATTCGAGGACCTGCAGGATCCCTACGGCATCCGCTTCTGGCCGGAATTCAAGGGTCGCGACGGCTGCCGCACACCGATGGTGTGGGATGCCACGGCCAAGAATGCCGGCTTCTCCTCGGCAAAACCCTGGTTGCCGGTGCCGGGGAAACACCTTTCGCAAGCGGTTAACGTGCAGCAGGGTGACGACAGCTCGCTGCTCGAGCACTACCGGCGCTTTCTCAGCTTCCGCCGCCTGCACCCGGCGCTGGCCAAGGGCGATATCGAGTTCATCGAAAGCGAGGGCGATACTGTTGCCTTCACGCGGCGCGAAGGCAACGAGCAGATCGTCTGCGTCTTCAATCTTGGACACGAGCCAGCAGCGATCGGTCTCGGCGACCGATCACTGCAGCCTCTGCCTGGACACGGATTTTCGAAGCAAGCCGGGGCCGGCACCATCCGCCTCGGTGGCTACGGGGCCTGGTTCGGGCGTATCGACTGAAATTTGCCAAAGAAATTCACTGGGAGGAAATCATGGCCGATGTCACGCTAAGACAAGTGAAGAAATCATACGGCAATCTGCACATTCTGCACGGCATCGATCTCGACATAAAGTCGGGCGAATTCATCGTCTTCGTCGGCCCTTCGGGTTGCGGCAAGTCGACCTTGCTGCGGTCCATCGCCGGGCTGGAGGAAATCACCTCCGGCGAGCTGAAGATCGCCGGCGAGGTGGTCAACGACGTGCCACCGTCGAAGCGGGGTATCGCCATGGTTTTCCAGTCCTACGCGCTCTACCCGCATATGACCGTCTACGACAACATGGCGTTCTCGATGAAGATCGGCAAAGAGAACAAGGCCGAGATCGACCGGCGCGTGCGCCAGGCGGCGGAAATCCTGCAGCTGACCAAATATCTCGACCGCTTGCCGAAGGCGATGTCGGGCGGCCAGCGCCAGCGCGTCGCCATCGGCCGCGCCATCGTGCGCAATCCAAAAGTGTTCCTGTTCGACGAGCCGCTGTCCAACCTTGATGCGGCACTGCGCGTCGCCACCCGCATCGAGATCGCCAAGCTCAAGGAATCGATGCCCAACACGACGATGATCTACGTCACCCACGACCAGGTCGAGGCGATGACGCTGGCCGATCGCATCGTGGTGCTGAAAGAGGGCCATATCGAGCAGGTCGGCACGCCGATGGACCTCTACAAGAAACCGGGCAATCTGTTTGTTGCCCAGTTCATCGGTTCCCCGGCCATGAACATCCTGCCGGCGACGATCGAAACAACCGGCAATTCGACTGTCGTCAGCCATGTCGGCGGCCGCAAGGCGACGGTGCCGATCGCCACGCCGGCTTCAGCGAAAGGGGCGGCGGTGAGCTTCGGCGTGCGGCCGGAGGATCTGGTGGTCTCCACCGGCGCCGATTATCTCTTCGAGGGCAAGGTGGACTATGTCGAACAACTCGGCGAGGTCCAGCTCATCTATGTCGACATCGGCCGCGCCGACCTGCCCCTGGTGACCAAGCTGCCCGGCAATGTCGAGGTCAAGCGCGGAGCGACGCTGCGGCTGAGCGCCGATGGCAGTGACCTGCATATCTTCGATGCCGACGGACATTCTTTCGCGCTGCACAGGCCGGAAGCAAAGGCGGCTTGAGGCCGACCGGTCCGTAACAACAAAAAGAGCGGCGGGCCAGGCCCGCCGCTCTTTCGTCTGGATATCGACTTCGGCTGTTAGCGGCCGAAGAGGTTCCGGTCGCTGCCCTGCGGCGCAGACTTCTGGACGTCGCCCGACGAGTTCAGCAGCTTGTAGACCGGCGAGCCGGTGTTGCGCACCGAAGACGTCTGCGTCTTGTCGACGTTGACGGTCGCCTGCTGGTTGATGTCGGTCCCGCCAACGCTGTCGTTGTGGGCATAGGCGCCGCCGGCGGCAATCATGAGAGCGGCTGCGGCAAGAACAATCTTCTTCATTTCAAGTCTCCTGAATTTTCGTATTCCAGCAAGCGGCGAAGCGCTTTGCCGGGATCGGCCTAGTTGTGGCCGAAGAGGTTGCGGTCGCTGCCCTGAACGACGGGCTGCTTGTCAGCCGGAGCCGACTTCTGGATGGAAGCCGTGTACGAGCTGTCGACAGCCGGGACGGCCTGGTTGGCGCCGAAGTGGTCACTGCCAGTGGCAAAGGCGCTGCTGGTGATGGCCAGAACGGCCGCTGCGGTAAGAACGATCTTTTTCATTTTAAGTACTCCTGAATGTCTGAATTCCACCAAGGCGGCAGGGCAAACCCGCCGTCCGTTGGGAATCGGCTGTTAGTTATTGCCGAAGAGATTGCGGTCGCTGCCCTGAACGACGGGCTGCTTGTCAGCGTGCGCCGGCTTCTGAATGGAAGCCGTGTACGAGCTGTCGACCGAGGCGGCAGGCTGGTTCGCACCATTGGAACCAAAGTTGTCGCTGCCAGCGAAGGCGCTGCCGGTGATGGCCAAAACGGCGGCGGCAGTGAGGATGATCTTTTTCATTATTGGTACTCCAGTATCTTAGTTCATCAGTCCGTCTAGCGGCGTGTCTTGGAAGGAATTCGCGTCGTTCGGACAGCCCCGATGTGGGCGAGGCCAGTGCCCGTTTCCAATCACGAAGTTGTTCCGCGTGGACCATGGCTCTGCACCTTGAAATTGTACCAAAGCCTCCTACACTTTCTATTTTAGCTAATAATTTCAATATGTTATTCTATTCCATCCATGAGCCAGCTGACGAATTGGCAAACCAGCGTTCACACCGTCCTGCACGCTCTGTCAACAGAAACGAACCGTTCGGTTCGATTTTAGAAACCGCTAATAGTCACTTTTCGAAACTGTTAACTGTTTTTGACCCTGCCGCCGGGCGAATCAGATGCGCGGAGCGGCGGGTCACGACCGGTGAAAGGCTGGGTTCGCGTCACAAATCCTGGCCGGTGCGTTTTTCACCTATGGTGTCGCGCCGCATGGATGCGATGTCGCTTTCATGCCGATGGCGCGTCGGCCGTCGTGATTAGATGATGGCATCTCAGGTGCCGCTTCGTGACGATGGAGCGGAGAATTGGGAAGCCGGTCAAAACCCGGCGCTGCCCCCGCAACGGTGGTGGAGTTCAAGTCGCAACGGGAGACCACTGGGCCACAAGCCTGGGAAGGTGTCGCGACCGTCCGCAAGGACACTCCAGAGCCCGGAAACCAGCCCGAGATAGCTAGACTCGACTGATCGCGGTGGGCGGTCAAGAGGTGGATGGTGCGTGCCGGCCGTGGTGCCGGATTGCGACCGGTCTTTCCTCCATCACCACCAAGTTCAGTCCTTAAACACGAGGACAGGACATGGATGCGCGCAACGACATGCTGAGGCTCTTGCACAGCCGCAGGGAAGGCTATTCGCTCGAACAGCCCTTCTACACCGATCCCGACTACTTCAAGCTCGACATGGAGCTGATCTGGTATCGCGACTGGCTGTTCATCGGTCATGATTGCGAATTGCCGAAACCGGGCAGCTACATCACCGCCCAGGTCGGCGACTATCCGGTGGTGCTGGTGCGCGACCAGCAAGGCAAGATCAACGCTTTCCACAATTCCTGCCGCCATCGCGGCAGCCGCGTCTGCAACGCCGAGAAAGGCACGGCGGCCAAGCTGGTCTGCCCCTATCACCAGTGGACTTATGAACTGGACGGCCGGCTCCTGTTCGCACGGCAGATGGCCGATGGTTTCGACAAGAGCCAGTTCAGCCTGAAGCCGGTGGCTTGCGAGAGTGTCGGCGGTTACATCTTCATCTGCCTGGCCAGGGAGCCGGCGGACTTCGCGCCGATGCGCGCCATGATCGAACCCTACCTGTTGCCGCACCGGCTGCGCGAGGCAAAGGTCGCCTTCGAATCAACCATCGTCGAAAAGGGCAACTGGAAGCTGGTCTGGGAGAACAACCGCGAGTGCTATCACTGTGCCGGCAACCATCCGGAACTGTGCAAGACTTTCCCGGAAGCGCCGACCGTGACCGGCGTGCAGGGCGCCGATAGCGACCCGGAAATGCTGGCGCATTGGGCGAAGTGCGAGGCGGCGGGCCTGCCGAGCAAGTTCCGCATCGATCCCGCCGGACAGTTTCGCGCCACCCGCGCGCCGCTGCTGCGCGACGCCGTCAGCTATACGATGAACGGCAAGCGCGCGGTGAAGAAGAACCTTTCCGACGGCGTTTCGGCCGACCGCATCGGCACCTTGATGCACTACCACTATCCGACCACCTGGAATCACATCCTCATCGACCACGCCGTCACCTTCCGCGTGCTGCCGATCAGCGCCACGGAAACGGCGGTGACGACGAAATGGCTGGTCCACAAAGACGCGGTCGAAGGCGTCGACTACGACCTCGCCGAGCTCACCCATGTCTGGATCGAGACCAACGACCAGGACCGCCGCATCGTCGAGGAAAATGCCTTCGGCATCCTGTCGCCGGCCTATGAGCCCGGTCCCTATTCGGAGTTGCATGAAGGCGGCGTCATCCAGTTCGTCGACTGGTATGCCCGCTTCATCGAGCCGCGCCTTGCCGAAGGCGGCCGGCCCGCGCTGCGCAGCGTCGCCTAGCACATGGCGCCCAAAAGTGTTGAGCGGTTTTGGGATCACGACATGTGCAGAACAAAAAGGGTGAAGGGATGAATGCGATGACGGACCTTGGCCTCTACCGCCACCTCGACGAGATGGCGCCCTGGAACGACAGGCTCCAGGTGCTGGAAGTAATCGGCGTCAGCGACGAGGCGCCGGAGGTGAAGACCTTCACCTTCCGCTCCGACAACCAGACCTGGTTTCGCTACAAGCCGGGCCAGTTCGTGACGCTGGAACTGCCGACCGCCGAGGGCCCGCTGATGCGGACCTACACGCTGTCGTCCTCGCCATCGCGGCCGTTCTCGATAGCGGTGACGGTGAAAGCCCAAGCCGGCAGCATCGGCACGCGCTGGATGTTCGACAATTTGAAACCCGGCGTTCACGTGAAGGCTTATGGGCCGGCAGGCGACTTTTCGCTGCACAGCCACCCCGCGGCCAAATATCTGTTCATTTCGGCCGGCTCCGGTGTGACGCCGATGATGTCGATGCTGCGCTGGCTGAACGACTGCGCGCCGTGGACCGATGTCGGCTTCGTCAACTGCGCGCGGCGGCCTGAGGAGATCATCTTCCGCAAGGAGCTCGAACTGCTGGGAAGCCGCATGCCCGGCCTGTCGCTCGGCTTCATGATCGAGGAGCGGTCGAGCCGCGAAGGCTGGTTCGGCCATATGGGGCGGATCGACGCCATAAGGCTGCCGCTGCTGGCGCCGGACTTCCGCGAACGCGAAATCTTCTGCTGCGGCCCGGACCCGTTCATGCGCGCGGTGCGGCAGATGCTGGAGGCCTCCGGCTTCGACATGGCCTATTACCATCAGGAGAGTTTTGCGGCCCCGGCTGTGGAAGAAGTCCCGGCTCCGTTCGCATCGCCGGCCGGCGGTGGAATCGAAGTGCCCGCCGACACTGTTACGCCGGTCCGCTTCTCGCTTTCGGATGTCGACGCCGAATGCGTTGCCGGCCAGACCGTGCTGCAGACGGCGCGCGCTTCGGGGGTGAGAATTCCTGCGGCCTGCGAATTTGGCTTGTGCGGAACCTGCAAGGTTAAGAAGGTCTCAGGCAAGGTCGAAATGAGCCACAATGGCGGCATTCTCGATCACGAGATCGATGACGGCTTTATCCTCGCCTGCTGCTCAAGGCCACTGTCGGCGCTCGAGATCGAGGCCTGACAGGGCGGCGGATTGGCCGCCTGTTTTGCGTGTCGGCCTGGCCCTGGCCGGCGCTCTGTCTTGCCAAAGAACGGCCAAGTGGCTAGACGCTTTTCCAGGGCAAGGTGGACTGCGGCGACCGGTGATCGCTTCAGGGCAGCCTGTTGTGGGGACGTTCAATGGAGCAATCGGTCTACGCGGTCGCAAGCAAGGACATCGTTTTCGAGTCCTTTGACGGCGAAGCCGTAGTCCTTGATCTTTCGAACGGGAAATATTTCGGCTTCTCCGATTCAGGCAGCGGGGTCTGGCAGGCGCTGTCGTCCGGTGTTGGCGCCCACGCACTGGTCGGACAAGCAGCCGGCGGGGCCACAATAAAGTCAGCCGAGCTCGACGGCTTCATTACCCAACTGCTCGATTTCGGCTTGCTCGTGCGTGCGGCCGATGCAGCCGCGCAACCCATTTCGGGCGCGCTGCTTGCCCAACTCGCCGGCAGCAGCGAGCCGCTCAAGGTCGACATCCACGACGACCTTGCCGATCTCATTCTGGTCGACCCGATCCACGAGGTCGAGGAACCTCTCGGTTGGCCGGCGGTCAAGCCGGCGCCCTGAAACCACCCGAGCGGCCCAGTCGGGCAACGCTGGAACACGTCAGCCATGCCACGCGTCACTCTTCAAACCTTGGCCGACTATGCCCGTCATGTGCTGGCGACGGCGGAAAGCGCGGCTGAACGCTATCTGGTCACCACCACGGTCCACTTGCCGCGACTGGACCTGACCGCGCATCTCAGCCCCGGCGCCCTGGCCGATGCTGTCGGCTATGGCTTCGTCCCTGCGCCCGACAACCAGCCGACCGTGGGCGACTGCCGCATTTTCGTCGCCGATCCGGATGTTGAGGGCATCCCCGCCCCAGCGACATGGGGCCAAGCCGACTACACGCATCACGGCTTCGCCACGCAGTTGGCCGAAGCCGGATTGCGCGGCAGCTATTTCCACGATCTGGATTTCTGGCAGTTCTACGATCCCGAACGTCGCGTCGGCGCACAGTTGATGAGATCCACCAGCGCTTTCCCGCCCTGGGAGGAAGCAGCGCCGCTGCGCGCCTTCCTGCACTGGGAGTATGCCGCGCGCGGCATGCGGCTTACCCATGCCGGTACGCTGGGCATTGACGGCAAGGGTGTGCTGCTCGCCGGCGCAGGTGGGGCGGGAAAATCGGGAACCGTTGTCGCCGGACTGCTCAACGGGCTCGACAGCGTCGGCGACGACTATGTGCTGATCGATACCGACAATGGGGTGACTGCCCGCCCCTTGTTTGCCACGCTCAAGCAGGACCCGGAAGGTTTCCGCCGGCTGCAGCTCGAACGAAGGTTGAAGTCGCATGGTCCGCTGAACTGGCAAGGCAAGTATCCGTTCCACATCGATGACATCGCAGTCCGGCCAGTACCTGCAAGTCTGGACATCGTCGCGCTGGTGGTGCCACATATCAGCGGAGGTGAGGCAAGCTCGATCGTGCCGGTGTCGCGCAAGGACGCCATGATTGCGCTGGCCCCGTCTGGAATTGCGCAGATGCCGGGCGAGCGGGAGAGCGGCTTTCGCTTTTTTGGCGAACTGACGCGCCAGCTGCCGTGCTATCGCCTGTCGCTGGGGACACGGCCCGAGGAAATCGCCGGCACGATTTCGGGGTTTCTCGCACGAGGCATTTTATGAAACTGAGCATAATCGTGCCTGCCTACAACCGTGAGCGCTATGTCGTTTCGGCGTTGCGGTCGCTGCTCAGGCAACGCGATGCCGCCGACCTCGATATTATCGTCATCGATGACGGCTCTACCGATGGCACGGCCGAGGCGGTGCGCACCGTTATGGGCGAGACTTCGTGCATTCGCCTTTTCAGCCAAGTCAATATGGGCATCGCCAAGGCGCGCAACGCCGGGCTCAGACAGTTGCTGCCTCAAACGCGATTCGTGTCGTTTCTGGATTCGGATGACATTTCGCCCGCAGGACGATTCAAAGCCGATCTTGCCTGTTTCGAGACCGATCCCGGCCTTGAGCTGACCTATTCGCTGATCATGCAGGCCGACAGGATCGATGAAGAAACCCTGGAGCCGGCCGCCGATCGTCCTTGCCCGACCGTTCGAGGCATCTCCATGGCCGCCGGCATATATAGAAGGGACCTTGTCGACCGCATCGGCGGCTTCGATGAGGAGTTCACACAAGGCGAAGACATCGACTATCTGTTGCGTATGTTCGAACGCAGCTCAAGATACGTGCTGCCCGACACTGTCGCTGTCTACTACAGGCGCCACGCCGGCAACGTCACCAAAGAGCACGACGCCAAGCTTCGCGGATATTTGCGTGCCATGCACAAATCGATGAAGCGCCGAAAGGCCGACCCTTCGCTGCGACCAGTCGAAGGTATTTTCGAACTTAGGGATTCCGCCGACTGGCGGTCTGCGTAAGATGTGGAGCCAGAGGATCGTCATTGCCGGGAACCCGGCCAGATCGGATCGCCCGGCACAGTTGCCGAGCAGGAGCGGCCGGTGAAGCTGAGCGTGATCATGCCTGTCTACAACCGCGAACACTATGTCGGTTCGGCGTTGCGCTCGCTGCTCAGGCAGCGCGACGCCGCCGATCTCGACATCATCGTCATCGACGACGGTTCAACCGACGGATCGGCTGACGCGGTGCGCTCCTTCATGGCCGAAATGCCCTCGATCCGCCTTTTCCAGCAAGCCAATGGTGGCGTCACCAAAGCACGCAATGCCGGTCTCAGGCAGCTTCTGCCGGAAACAGAGCTTGTGTCATTTCTCGATTCGGACGACATCTCGCCCGCCGGGCGTTTCAAGGCCGACCTTGCCTGCTTCGAAACCGATCCAGGTCTCGAACTGAGCTATTCGCGCATGACACTGGTCGATCTCATAGACGACGAGACCCTGGAACCGGCGACCGAAAGCAACTCCGTGACGGTTCGCGGAATTCATCTGTCGGCGGGGATTTTTGCTCGCAAACTTGTGGAACGCATCGGCAGTTTCGACGAGGACTTCAACCAGGCCGAGGACACCGACTATCTGCTGCGTGCCTTTGAATGCGGTCCGAGATACACTATGCCCGATACAGTGGCCCTCTATTACAGGCGTCATCCCGGCAACATGACAAGGGAGGCCGATGTCCCCCGTCGCGAGTTCATGCGCGCCATCCTCAAATCGATGAAGCGCCGCAAGGCCGACCCGTCCTTGCGTCCGATCGAAGGGATCTTCGATTTCAAAGAGCTCGCGCATTGGCGCTTCATGTGATGGGCGGCTATGGCGTCGTCATCCCGACCTTCAATGCGGCAGCCACCATTGCCGAGACGCTGAGATCGATCGCGGCTCAGACCGTGCAGGCCGAAACCATCGTCGTTGTCGACGACGGCTCCACCGACGACACCGTGGCGGTGATCGAGGCGCTGAAGCTGCCGGTGCGGCTTTTGCGCCAGGAAAACGCCGGCCCCGGCAGTGCCACGACAAGAGGCATCGCGGCGCTGTCGACCTCCTTCATAGCGACGCTTGATGCGGATGATCTGTGGCTGCCGACCAAGATTGAAAGACAGCTTGCGCATCTCGACCGGTTCCCGGCGACATCGGGCGTTTTCACGCACTGGCGTACCTTTCGCGACGATCGACCCGAAGCACCGGAAGCCGCCTCTCTCGCAGGCTGGTCGCGGACCACAATGATGATCCGCAGGGAGGTCGCCGATGCCGTCGGGCCGATCATCGACCCGCAAGGCGGGCGTGGCGATATGGTCGACTGGATCGCTCGGGCGCGCGAGGCAGGTTTCGTTCTCGATATGATGGATGAGGTGCTGGCGCTCAGGCGCATCCGGCCCGGCAGCCTGTCCTACGGGCGCGATCCGGCGCGCGACCGGGGCTATCTCGAAGTCGTGCGGCTCGCCATGCAGCGCCGGGCGCGCAACAAGACGGATCCCGATTGATGGCCAGGTCGATCCGCCCTATCGGCCGCCGGTTTCCGGACTATGGCTGGTCCTGGCCGACCGGCAAGCTCGACCAGCTGCTCAAGGCAGCCCTTCTTCCCGACGAGGAAGCGGCCTGCCAACACGCGGCGCGCTGGCTCGACGAGAACGATATCGATCTCGTCTCCTTTCGCGAGCATCGGCTGCTGGCCGCGATTTCCGACAGGTTCGGCCGAAAACTCGCCGCCCATCCCGCCTATCCACGCCTTGTCGGCCTGCAAAAGATGCTGTGGACCAAATCGCGCATGGCAATGCGCGAGGCCGAACCGGCGCTGCAGGCAATGGTGGAGGCCGGCTGCGCCGTCATGCTGATCAAGGGCGCCAGCCGCATCGCCGTCAACGCCTCGGCGCAGCGCGGCCGGGTGGCGCACGACATCGACATCTTGGTGCGTCCGCAGGACATGACCGCCGCTTTCGACGTGTTGCGCGAGCGTGACTGGCAGATCGCCACCGGCGTCAGCCCGCACTATCTCAGGACCAGGCTGGCGTCCGTGCGCTCGATGAACTTCTTCAAGGGCAGTTTCGGCGACATCGACCTGCACCAGCTTGCCTATGACGGGTCGCAGCAAAGCACGGAAGACGATCTGGCGATCTGGCAGCGGGCGGTGGCGGCCGAATTCAGCGGCGTCAGCGTCTTTGTTCCGTCGCCGGCCGATCGTATGGCGCTGGCCATCGGCCATGGTGGCCTCGATGCCCACACCCACAGCGACTGGCTGGTTGACTGTGCCGTGGCCATCCATGGCGGCGCGGTCGACTGGGGTGTGTTCAACGACATCCTTGCCAAGCGCGGTCTTGCCGTTGCCGCGGCGGTGGCACTCTCCTATCTGGCGCTCGAGATCGGCATTGCGGTGCCTGACACAGTTCTTGCAGGAACAGTGGACAGGGCCGATCGCGCCGGCCTGTCGCGATGGTCCTCGGTTCTACAGGCCAAACCGCGCACGGATTTCGGCGGCCTCTCCTGGCTGTCGCGCGGGTTCGCCAAGCAGTTGCGACTGAAACGCAAGCAAGGCCGGCTGCAGCAATCGGCGCCGGATGTCGTCTGGCGTGGCAAGACGACCAGGCGCGAGGTCGAGCCGACGCCGACCCCCTTCGTGCTGTCGCAGACCATCCCCTGTCCGGATAGAACCGGAGAGATGGTCCTGGATGTGACCGTCCGGATCGCCGTTCCCCCAGTGCGGCGGCGCATCGAGATGGAAATCAATGCCGCCGGCCGGCATGTCGCGCGCTTGCGCTCGATGGTCATCAGCCGTGTCGGCGGGCAAAGAGTGCTGCACTTTCGCGGCAAGGTGACACTGGACGAGACGCGGCAAGCGCTGGTGCTCGAGGCACGGCCTTCCCGCCAGTTCCGCACATGGGACGATGAAGCTGCCGTCGCCAGCTATGGCGCACTGCCCTTCCAGCTGCTCTCCGCGAAGTTCTCACCGGCCCGATGACGGCTGACGACAGTAGGTCCGCTCAGACCCCGTAGCGTTCAGTGCGAATGAGACCCGCCGGAACGCCGGCATCGATCAGCGCCTGGGCAGCGGCAGAAACGAAGGCGTTCGAGCCGCAGACGAAAGCGAGCCTTGGCGCCTCGGGCAGCCGCGCCATCGATTGCATCATCATGGCGGCATCGACACGCCGCGAATAGTCCGCCGGCCGCCGGGCGGCCTCGCGCGTCAGCGTCAGCACGAGGTCGAACCCATCGCGGCGGTCGTCGAGGCCGATCAGTTCGTCGCGAAAGATCACCTCGTCCCAGACCCGCACCGAAAACACCAGCGCGACGGGCACTGCCGACTTCAACGCAACGCGATGGCGCACCATTGCCATCAGCGGCACCACGCCCGAACCGCCGCCGACCAGCAGGATAGGGCCGCCCTCGCTGTCGGACCAGACGAAGTGACCGCCGAGCGGCCCGCGCAGCTCAACCTCGTCGCCGACCGCTGCCACTTCGTGAAAGAACGGCGAGACCTCGCCATCGTCGAGCTTTTCGATTGCCAGCTCGATCGTCGCACCGGCTTCCGGCGCCGAAGCGATGGAGTAGGAGCGGCGCGCCTGATAGCCGTCCGGCGCCGTCAGCCTGACATCGACATGTTGTCCGGCCCGATAGGCGAAGGGCCGCGACAGCTGGAAGAAGAAACTGGTGACGCGCGGCGTGCGCTTTTCGATGCGGGTGATTTTCGCCGTCTGCCAGGGCGATTGCACTGCTGCCGCATCGCTCATGGGTCGTTCGTGTAGCGCTGCTCGCGCCACGGGTCGCCATAGATGTGGTAGCCGCGCAACTCCCAGAAGCCCGGTTCGTCACGCTCGGTGAACTGCAGCCCGTTCAGCCATTTGGCCGATTTCCAGAAATAGAGATGCGGCACCAGCAGCCGCGCCGGGCCGCCATGGTCAGCGGTAATCGGCTTGCCTTCATAAAGCAGCGCCACCATCGCCTTGCCGACGGTGAGATCGGCTGTCGGCACATTGGTGGTGTAGCCGTCGAACCCATGCGCCAACGTGAAGCCGGTCGGCGGCTCGATGCCGGCGTCGGCAAGAATGTCGTCAACCAGCACGCCTTGCCACGGCGTGTCGAACTTGGTCCATGCGGTCACGCAATGGATGTCGCGCGTCATCTTGGTCAAAGGCAGCGCGTTGAACTCGGCCCAGTTCCATTTCTTGATCGGGCGCGGCCCGTGCTTCAGCGTGAACGACCAGTCCTCGGTGCGCACGCGCGGCGTCGGCCCGGCCGACAGGACCGGAAAGCCCTGTTCAAGATACTGGCCAGGCGGAATGCGCGCGTCCGTATCCGTCGGGGGCTTTCGCCCGGAAAAGAAGCCGCGAGTGACCATCGGGGATAATCCGTTCGAAGGGGGCCGCGTATCGGCCCGCGACAGTCTTCCAGAAAGATGCTCCGGCCGGCAACAGAAATCTTGCGGCGGCGAGGAAAGTCCTGCGCCGGCCAGCGGCATCAGACCCCGCCGGTTCGCCTGAGATAGGCCGTTGCGATCTCGCGCATGCGCTTGCCATCGAAACTCGGCCCATGGCCGCCATGGCCGATGCGGATCGGCAGGTCGAGCAGCCGCTGCATCGTGCGGCGATAGGCGCCACGGTCGGAATCCGGCAGGTCGTCGATCAGCATGCTGTCGTAGATGGCGTCGCCGGCAAAGAACAACCCGTCAGCCTCATCGAACAGCGCAATCGAATCCGGGGAATGGCCGGGCAGATGCAGCACGCGGAACTTCCGGTCGCCGAGATCGACGATGTCGCCCTCATCGAGCGTGCGCGTCAGCGGCGCGGGCGGGATCTTGTAGTCGGTGGCTTTCCAGCCCGGCGCCGGCAGCTTGGAAACGGCGCCGTCGAGATTGTGGAACATGTAGGCGTAGGTCACCGCTTCATCCATGGTCTCGAACGTTGCGGCGCTGTGCCTGGGCCCTGCCCGCAACGGGAATTCGTGCAGCGAGCCGACATGGTCGAGATGGATATGGGTGGCGACGGCGAGTAGCGGCTTGCCATCAGGCGTGTCGATCTCCGGCGCCAGCGGGCAAATGCCCATGCCGGTGTCGACCAGCAGGTCGACATCGCGGCCTTTGAGATGCCAGATGTTGGCGCGCACAAAATCATGCACGAAAGGTTCGGTCAGCATCGTTGTGTTGGCGTCGACGACGGTCTTGCCGAACCAGTCGCCGATCACACGGTCTGCCATCAGACGAACGGCTTCCCGACCTTGTACTTCTCCGGCACCAGCCGCTTGAGATAGGCCATTCCGGCTTCCGAGAGCTGGTTGACATCAGGCTTCATGAAACCGTCCGGCATGTGGCGCGTCTTGCCGGCGACATTCTTCAGCGGCACCTTCTTCAGCACGGTTTTCGTGCCGTCAAATTGCAGCGCCACCGAGCCGCCGCCCTGTTCGGCGACGGCAACGGCAAAGGCGCCGGCATCGAAGGCTTCCTGCGCGTCCACGGCGTTGATGGCGCCGACATAGCCGCGCGGCATGTAGCCGAGCGCATCGACACGCGCCCGCTTGCCCGGCAGTCCCTCGGCCAGCGCCCGCTCGAGCGCTGCCGGCAGATCGCTGCCCGACAGCTTGACGTTGCCATGCGCGTCGCGCTCGAGTCTTTCCGGCGGCACCAGGCTTTCGACCAGCGCCTTGCCGTCAGCGGTGCTGACGCCTTCGGAGACGGCGACGATGCAGCGCTTGTGGCGATCAAGCGTGGCGCGCACATCGTCGATGAAGCCGGCAGCCGAGAACGGCCGCTCCGGCACGTAGACGAGATGCGGGCCGCTGTCGGGGTCAAGCTGCCAAGCTGCGGCCGCGGCGGTGAGGAAGCCGGCGTGGCGGCCCATGACTATGCCGACATAGATGCCCGGCAAAGCACGGAAATCGAGATCGACGGAGAGGAAGGCGCCGGCGACGAACTCGGCCGCGGAAATGAAGCCCGGCGTGTGATCGTTTTCCTCGAGATCGTTGTCGATGGTTTTTGGCGCATGGACGAAGGCGATCTTGCCGCCGGCGGCGTCGGTCAGGATCTGCTGCGTGCCCGAGGTGTCGTTGCCGCCGATGTAGATGAAGGCGTCGGCGCCGGCCTTCTTCAGGCCGTTGAGGATGACTTCGCAATAGGCGGCATCCGGCTTGTCGCGCGTCGAACCCAGCGCCGCACTCGGCGTTGCCGCGATCAGCCGCAGCCGGTCTTCTGATATCGCAGAGAGATCGGCATAGTTGCCGTCACGAATGCCGCGCACGCCGTGGATGGAGCCGAGAACCTTGGCGCCGGGATGCCGCTTGCGGATCTCGAGCGCGGCGCCAACCATGGTCTGGTTGATGACGGCGGTGGGGCCGCCGCCCTGCGCGATGACAAAGGTTCCTGACATTCTTCTTCTCTCCGGGATGGTGGCTTCGCAGGCACATTCGCCTGTCTTGGCGCATCACGCAACGGGAGAAACCAGAGCATGATCCCGAAAGATCATGCTCAAACAGGAAGATCGCGCAGCGGCCAGGCGGGCTGCTGCGACATCAGACGACGACGACCGGGTTTTTCTTGGAAACGCGGCTGTAGAGGTCGATAATGTCCTGGTTGATCAGCCGCACGCAGCCCGACGACATCGCCTGGCCGATGCTTGCCCACTCCGGCGAACCGTGGATGCGGTAGCCGGTATCCTTGCCGTCCTGGTAGATATAGAGCGCCCTGGCGCCAAGCGGATTGGTGAGGCCGCCGGGCTGGCCGCCCTGCCACTTCACCAGTTCCGGCTTGCGGGCGATCATTTCGGGCGGTGGCGTCCAGACCGGCCATTCCTTGCCGTACTGGATGTTGGCGCGGCCGGACCAGCGGAAACCGTCCTTGCCGATGCCGACGCCGTAGCGGATGGCGTCGCCGCCGGGCTGGACCAGATAGAGCATGCGCTCCTGCAGGTGGACGACGATGGTGCCGGGCGCTTCGCCGGTCTGATCGACGACGATCTGGCGGCGGAACTCCGGCTTGACCTTCTTGTAGGGCACCGCGGGCACGACGAAGCCGCCATCGGTGAGCGAAGCATACATCACATCCGGGCCAGTGATGTTCTTGTCGACGCTGATAGCGGGACGGACGGGACGCACCGAGCCGGTGGTTAGGTCGTCGAGCTGCAACTGCGGCAGTTCGAGCGTCTGGGTGCTGCAGCCGGCAACGCCGAGCAGCGCCATGGCGCCGGCGCCGGACAGCATGGTGCGGCGGGAAAGCTGAAATTCGGGATTTTCGATTGCGTCGCCCTGATGTGGCGGCGTCGGACTTTGCGGCAACTCACGCATCTAACCCAAACCCTACGCTATCGGCGGGAAACACAGTCCTACCGGATAGAGGCATTTTCACCAATCATGGTTGAAAAAGCGTGAAGACGCGCCGCGCCATCTTAACCTTAGCGGACCGAACCGGCGCGCTGCAGATTTTCGAACTTGCCTCTTTACATCTTCACGGGGCCAAGGATTTATCCTCTTCTTTAAGCTCAAGGAGACGACCATGTCCTTCGAAAACTGGGCTGCCTTTGCCGCCGCCTCGGCCATCCTCCTCATCATTCCGGGTCCGACCATCCTGCTGGTCGTGTCCTATTCGCTGGGCCAGGGCTGGCGCACCGCGCTGCCGATGGCCGTTGGTGTTGCGCTTGGCGACTTCACCGCCATGACGCTGTCGATGCTGGGCATCGGCGCGCTGCTGGCGGCGTCGGCAACGGTGTTCACGGTGCTGAAGGTGATCGGCGCCTGTTACCTGATCTATCTCGGCATCAAGCTGTTTCGCGCCGGCGGCGCGCTGACGGCCGAACCGCGCACCGATGCGGTGTCCGCGGCCAGGATGGCGGCGCATGCCTGGCTGGTCACCGCGCTCAACCCGAAAAGCATCACCTTCTTCGTGGCCTTCCTGCCGCAGTTCCTGGACCGGCACGCCGATTTCTGGACACAGATGCTGATCTTCGAAACCACGTTCCTGGCGCTCGCCTTCGCCAATGCCTTCGGCTACGCGCTGATTGCGGCGAGAGCCCGCAACGTGGTGCGCAATCCCAAGGCGATCCGCATCTTCAACCGCACCGGCGGCACGCTGCTGGTCGGCGCCGGCATCGCCACGATGGCGATGCGTTCGGGCAATTGAAGGTCGTCAGGCGATAACTGTCGCCTGACTCACCATTTGACGCTCAAGCCGAGATTGCCTTCGAGGATGCGTCGCTTGTCGCCGCCGAGATTGGTGGTGTATTCGCCGGTGGCAAAGACGCTGACCTTGTCGGTCACCCTGGCGACCACGCCGCCACCGAGTTCCAGCGAGGTGGACCCGCCTTCGGTCGAGATATCGGTGCCACCGAAATTGACGTGATCGGTGCCGCCGAAATCGTGCCAGAGATTGGCCTTGAGGTAAGGCTGCAGCGCGATGCCGTTCAGCGTCGTCTCGCCCTGCAGCCGCAAGCCCAGCCTGCCGTTCAGGCTGTCGTCGAGGTTGAAGGAAACGCCTGAGAAGCTGTCCCTGGCGTCGTCGAGCGACAAATGCTGCCAGACCAGTTGCGCCTGCGGTTCGAGTGTCCATCCCTGGGCCAGCGCCAGGGGATAGCCGCCTTCGAGCGATGCGGTGAGGCCGGTTCCCCCGACATCGAGGCCGATATCGCGCGACGAGGTGGCCGAGCCGCTGAAGAAGATGCCCATGAGAACACCGTCGAGATACCAGCCGCTCGGGCCGATCCGGGTCCAGTAGCCGCCGATGCTGGTGCCGCCGAGGTCGATGCCGCCGACGGACAGATTGTTCCAGCCCAGCGCCTGGCCATGAACGTCACCGTTCATGCTGCCATAGGCGATGAACAGGCCGGCGCGGTCGACCTGGCCTGAGCTGGCTTCCCGACCGAAAACGTCGAAGCCGGCCTGCAAGCCGAACAGGGTGCCATCGAAGGACGGCGAGACGGTTCCCGACCACGCCATCTTGGCGTCCTGGCCGAAGATACGGCCCCAGACCGGCGACAGCTCGGTGTTCGACAACAGGCTCTGTTCGCCGCGCCGCTCGTGGAAGGTGCCAAGCGTCGCCATTGCCAGATGCTCGGCCACGGGCGGCACCGCTGAATAGACCGGCACCTCGATGCGATAGAGCAGGATCTCGGATGCCTGCACCGGCGTCGCCCCAGGTGTCGGCGGGTCCGGCTGTACGGGCGGCGGGCCGGGCAGCGTCGGCACCGGAAGATCGGGTACCTCCGTTGGCGGTGGCGGCGGTGGTGGTGGCGGATCCGCCGGCGGCGCCGGTGGCGGTGGCGGCGGTGGCTCGGGTTCCGGATCGGCGGCCTGCACCGGCGGTGTCGGGTCGACCGGCGGATTGTTGATGTCGCCCTCGGTCGGCGGCGGCGTCGGCGGCAATTCGGATGGCGGCGGCGGTGGAGGCTCGACCGCCGGCGGCTCAGGCTCCGGCGGCGGCGTCGGTTCGAGCGCCGATGGCGCTGGGGCGGGTGGAGCCGGGGTGTTCAGCGTCGAGCGCAGGTACCAGTTCTCTTCAGTGCCGGCGGTGACGCCACCCTTGAACAGATAATATTCAAAGGCGCCGGCGGCGACCGGCGCATCGAGAGCGAAGGTGCTGGCGCCCGAGGTGGCGCCGTTGACCGCCTGGACCACCATGATGCCGTCCTGCGTCGTCGCAGCGCCGGTGCCGCCGAAATTGACCACCGTAATGCCGGTCGAACCGGAGGCCGTGCCGCCGGACAGGACAAGCCTGTCCGAATCGGAGGAATCGTCGTCCAGTTCAGTCTGGATAAGCAGCAGGCCGCCGAGGCCGACATAGTTGCCGGCAATCGTCAGCCGGTCGGTCGCGCCGGTGGCTCCGTTGGTCAGATCGATGCGCCCGGCATTGCTGACCGACGCCAGTTGGCCTGCGGCAAAGGCCTGGATCGAGGCGTTGAAGCCGCCGCCGAACAGGGTGCTGGAGGCATCGACATTGAGCGCACCGGTGCCTGTGCCGCTGTCACCAAGCACCAGATTGCCGTCCAGCATCAGTTCGGTGTCGTCGGTGGCGTTGATGGTCTCCCAGTTCTGGACTCTGGCGATGCCGTCGAGCTTGACGTTGTCGAAGGTCAGCGCATCGGTGCCGAGACCGCCGTTCAGCGCATCGGTGGCGCCGAGATTGGCGTTGGTGAGATTGCTCAGCCTGGCAGTGTCGTTGTCGGCGCCGAGATCGACCGCGCCATAGATGATGCCGCCATTGTTCCAGACGAAATTGTCGGCGCCAAAACTCATCAGCACATCGCCGCCGATGGTGCCGCCGGTCACCGTGACGCTATCATTGCCGCCGCTGACGCTGATGTTGCCGCCAATGGTGCCACCCGAGAGGATGACCGTGTCTTCGTCAAAGCCGGTGACGAGGTTGCGGTCTATGATGCCGCCGGACATGTTGAAGTAGTTCTTGTCGAGTTTCATGTTGACGCGGCCAATGCGGCCACCGGTCATCACCGCGCGGTCGCCATCGTCGAAGAAATCGACGATGCGCCCGCCCGTCATCATAAACGTGTCTAGGCCATCGCCCTGGTTGAGCGAGCCGATCTGGCCACCGCTCATGGCAAAATCGTCAATGCCGGCGCCTTGCTGGACATTGCCGCCGACAGTGCCGGCGCCGATGGCGAAGAAATCGGTGCCGCCGCCCTGATCGACGGTGCCGGTGATGGCGCCGGATTGCATGTCGATGCGGTCGGTGCCGACGCCGAAAGTGACGTTGCCGCTGATCTGCCCGGTGCCACCGGTTGGAAAAGTCAGAGTGTTGTCGCCGCCAGTATCGGTGAGGCTGCCGCCCAAATTGCCGCTGTCGCAGATGAAATTGTTGTTTCCCGGAGATGGAACCAGCACACAGGCGGCGAAGGCCACAGAATTGGGCAGAAACGTCAGCGGGGTAGTTGCAAGAATGCTAATATACAAGAGATGCATTTGAGATGGCTTTCGCCAAGGCAAAGCAACCATTTCCTGCTTGTCTTCCGAATGGTGGTTCGGAAGCTTGCCCCTCAGGTGCCGCATCGCGCCCTCGTCTATTCGCGATTTCAAGCGCCCCGCCCGATGCCGCAATGAAGCCACAGTTCATCTGGTTTTACAAAGCCTAATCTGCAGCTCATGGTTGATGAATTGCGAAAAATACTGGAGCAGACCAGTGCAGCGCATGGTTGGCGCGCCTGTGGCCCATGCTTTATGATCGCATTGGACCCAGAGTCCGAGAAGCCAACCAGAGGACGAGACATGGCAGTCAGGGATACATTCGGCCTGACGTTTTCAGGCGCGACAGAGGCCGGGTTCTCGCCATACAGCCAGGCGGTGCGCGAGCTGCAGTGCTTCATCGGCGACCCGGTCGGCTCCGTCGAGCGGGCCATCGCGCAAGATCCCGATTTCGTCATGGCGCATGTGTTCAAGGGCTATCTGTTCGGTCTCGCTACCGAGCGTGAGGCAACGGCGGTGGCCAAGGCTTGTCACCAGGCGGCGTTGCCGCTTGCCGCCACGGCGCGCGAGCAGGCGCATGTCGCCGCCCTTGGCCATCTCGCCGGCGGACGCTGGCATGACGCCGCCCGTATCCTCGAGGATATCGCAATCGAGTTTCCACTTGACATGGTGGCGCTGCAGACCGGCCACCAGATAGACTTCTTCACCGGCAATGCCCGCATGCTGCGCGACCGCATCGGCCGCGCGCTGCCATCCTGGCAAAGCGGCATGCCCGGCTACCACGCCATTCTCGGCATGCAGGCCTTCGGGCTGGAGGAGATGGGCGACTATGCGCGCGCCGAGAAGCTCGGCCGCACAGCGGTCGAGATCGAGCCGCGCGACGGCTGGGCGCAGCACGCGGTCGCCCATGTCATGGAAATGCAGAGCCGGCAAAGAGACGGCATCGCCTGGATGCGCGCCAATCCCGAAGCATGGACCAGGGAAAGCTTCCTGCAGGTGCACAATTGGTGGCATCTGTCCCTGTTCCACTACGATCTCGGCGAGACCGACGAGGTGCTGGCGCTCTATGACGGTCCCATCTACGGCACGCCGTCGACGCTGGCGCTCAACATGGTCGATGCCTCGGCGATTCTGTGGCGGCTGCATCTCGGCGGCGCCGATGTCGGCGACCGCTGGGCAGCGCTCGCCGCCAACTGGCCCAAGGCCGGTGCCGGCGACTATGCGTTCAACGATGCGCACGCGATGATGGCTTTTGTCGGCGCTGGACTGGATGCGCCGGCCAAGACCCTGCTCGAAGCGCAGCGCGAGGCCATGCGCGCCGACGACGACAACGCCGCCTTCACACGCGATGTCGGCCATCCGCTGACGCTCGCCATCAAGGCATTCGGCGACGGCAATTATGCCGAGACGGTGCGCCTGATCCGGCCCATCCGGGCAATTGCGCACCGCTTCGGCGGCAGCCATGCGCAGCGCGATGTCATCGACCTGACGCTGATCGAGGCGGCGCTGCGGTCGGGCGACCAAGCCCTGGCGCGGGCGCTCGCGGCGGAGCGCGCGCTGGCGCGACCGGACAGTCCGCTGTCGGCGCTGTTTTCCCGGCGTGCCGCCGATTTGTCAGAGAATTGACCGCAAGCGGATCTTGTTTTAAAAACTGGCCAAGCCAGATTTTTTCGAGACCCGAAAAAATTACCGGCATGGGAGGAAAAACATGTATCTCGGGCTCGATCTCGGTACGTCGGGAGTCAAGGCGCTGCTGATCGATGCCGGGCAAACTGTCGTCGGGTCAGGCCACGCGTCGCTGGACGTGTCGCGGCCGTATCCCGGCTGGTCGGAGCAGAACCCCGCCGACTGGACCCGCGCCTGCGAGGCGGCAATCGCCGAGTTGAAGGTTTCGCATCCCAAAGAGCTTGCCGCGGTCAAAGGCATCGGCCTGTCCGGTCACATGCATGGCGCAACCTTGCTCGACGCCGGCGATCAGGTGCTGCGCCCCTGCATCCTGTGGAACGACACGCGCAGCCACGCGGAAGCCGCCGCACTCGACGCCGACCCGCGCTTTCGCGAACTGACCGGCAACATCGTTTTCCCCGGCTTCACCGCGCCGAAGCTGGCCTGGGTGAAGAACAACGAACCCGCCATTTTCGCCAAGGTGGCAAAGGTGCTGCTGCCGAAGGATTTCCTGCGGCTCTGGCTTTCGGGCGAGCACATTTCGGAAATGTCGGACTCGGCCGGCACCTCCTGGCTCGATGTCGGCAAGCGCGCCTGGTCTTCCGAGCTGCTCGCCGCCACTGCGCTCGATGAGAGACAGATGCCGTCGCTGGTCGAGGGCACGGCAAAAGCCGGCGGCTTGCGCAGCGACCTGGCCTCGAAATGGGGCATGGCGTCAGGCATTCCGATCGCCGGCGGCGCCGGCGACAATGCGGCCTCGGCCTGCGGCATGGGTACGGTGGGTGCCGGCCATGCCTTCGTCTCGCTCGGCACGTCTGGCGTGCTGTTTGCCGCCAATGCGGCCTATCTGCCCAACCCGGCAAGTGCGGTGCACACCTTCTGCCACGCGCTGCCAAACACCTGGCACCAGATGGGCGTCATCCTGTCGGCGACCGATTCGCTCAACTGGCTGTCGGAGATCACGGGGAAAGGCGCCGGCGAACTGACATCAGAGCTCGGCGAGACGCTTAAGGCGCCGACCGGCGTGTCCTTCCTGCCCTATCTCTCGGGCGAGCGTACGCCGCACAATGATTCCGCCATTCGCGGCTCGTTCACCGGCCTGGCGCATGAATCGAGCCGCTCGGTGCTGACGCAAGCGGTGCTCGAAGGCGTTGCCTTTGCCTTCCGCGACAGTCTCGAAGCGCTGGCCAAGGCCGGCACGACCTTGACGCGGGTCACCGCCCTCGGCGGCGGTTCGCGCTCGCGCTACTGGCTGAAGGCAATTGCCACCGCGCTGCAGGTGCCCGTGGACATTCCGGCAGACGGCGATTTTGGTGCTGCATTTGGCGCCGCCAGGCTTGGCCTGATTGCAGCGACGGGTGCTGATCCGCTGGCCGTGTGCTCCGCACCCAGGACGGATGCCACGATTGAACCGGATGCCAAGCTCGGGAGCGCCTACGCTGATGCCTATCAGCGCTATCGGGCGCTGTATCCTGCGATCAAAGGCGCCACGGCGTGAGCAGTTTCTCGCCCACGCCGCAGCTTCGCGCCTCACTGCGCCGGCACCTTGTCGAGGAAGCCGGTGACGCTCTTCAGGCGACCGTTCTCGATGATGCCGATATCGGTGCCTTCGATGACGGAGTCCGTGCCATCGGGCCCGAGATTCCACGAGAAGCGGATCGTGTCGGCGAAACCGTCCGGCTTGCCCTTCAGCGAGAACCGGAAGCCGACAAAGCGCTGCTGCACGCCGTCGATGAGTGCGGCAACGCCGTCATGGCCGTCGCCCTGCATGAGCGGGTCGCGATAGCTGACATCTTCGGTGAAGGTCGCCTCGAGCAGGGCCTGCCGACGGGCGGCATCGCTCTCGTTCCAGGCGGTGATGTAGTTCTGGGCGATCGTGGTGAGGTCGGTCATGGTCTGTCTCCTTCGTTGAGTGGCTTTGACATGACCCTTTTCGGTCAGCGGAAGAACGAAACCAATTACGCCTGAGGTAATCAGGGCGAACTATTCGAGAGAGGAAAAAATCATGAGCAGCGGATTTTTCGGCGACATCAAGACGATCAAATATGAAGGGCCGGATTCGACCAATCCGCTGGCCTACCGGTTCTACAATCCCGACGAAGTCGTCGCCGGCAAGCGGCTGGAAGATCATCTGCGCTTTGCCGTTGCCTACTGGCATTCCTTTGCCTGGCCGGGCGGCGATCCGTTTGGCGGCCAGACCTTCGACCGTCCCTGGTTCCCCAAGGCCGGCGGTATCGACACGATGGAGCTGGCGAAGCTCAAGGCCGACGTCGCCTTCGAGATGTTCTCGCTGCTCGGCGCGCCCTATTTCTGCTTCCACGACGCGGACGTGCGCCCGGAAGGCAAGGATTTCTCCGAGAGTGCTGCGCGCCTCGACGAGATCGCCGACTATTTCGCGGACAAGATGAAAAAGACCGGCGTCAAGCTGCTCTGGGGTACGGCGAACCTGTTCTCCAACCGCCGCTTCATGTCCGGTGCGGCCACCAATCCCGATCCGGATGTCTTCGCCTATGCGGCGGCGACGGTGAAAAGTTGCATCGACGTCACCAAGCGGCTGAAGGGCGAGAACTATGTGCTGTGGGGCGGGCGCGAAGGCTATGAGACGCTGCTCAACACCGATCTTGGCCGCGAGCAGGAGCAGGCCGGCCGCTTCCTCAGCCTCGTCGTCGACTACAAGCACAAGATCGGTTTCAAGGGCACGATCCTGATCGAGCCGAAGCCGCAGGAGCCGACCAAGCACCAGTACGACTACGATGTCGCGACCGTCTACGGCTTCCTCAAGCGCTTTGGGCTGGAGAAGGAAGTAAAGCTCAACATCGAGCAGGGCCACGCCATCCTCGCCGGCCATTCCTTCGAGCACGAACTGGCGCTGGCCAATGCGCTCGGCGTCTTCGGCTCCATCGACATGAACCGCAACGACTACCAGTCGGGCTGGGACACCGACCAGTTCCCCAACAATGTGCCGGAGATGGCGCTGGCCTACTACCAGGTGCTGCAGGCAGGCGGCTTCAAGACCGGCGGCACCAATTTCGACGCCAAGCTGCGCCGTCAGTCGCTCGATCCGCAGGATCTGCTGATCGGCCATATTGGTGGCATGGACGCTTGCGCACGCGGGCTGAAGGCCGCCGCACGCATGGTCGAGGACAAGGCGCTGTCGGGTCCGCTGGCCGAACGCTATGCCGGCTGGAACTCGGCCGAGGCCAAGGCAATGCTCGCCGGCAAGCGGACGCTGGAGGAGATCGCCGAGCGCGTGGTGAAGAAGAAGATCGAGCCGCAGCCAAAGTCCGGCCGCCAGGAATTGCTCGAAAACATCGTCAACCGCTACGTTTGAATCCTGACCTCTGGACTGACATCCGCCGCGCTTGGCTGAAAGCCGCCGCGGCGGGTGTTCCCCTGAAGCGGGCCCTGCACGAACGTTTGAAGCCACCCTGGGTGCGCCCAGCGATCATGCGGCGCGGAATGGTGCAGGGCAACTCTTCGCAGCACGGTCGCCAATGTGCGTGGTAGGACCGCGACGGCGCAACCAGCGGAGTCTGAGTTGACCATGCCTTCTACCACCAAGCGTGCTCTGATCACCGGGGCGGGGGCTGCTGATGGCATCGGCTTTGCCATTGCGCGGCAGCTCGGCCTTGCCGGTCATGCCGTTTTCTTGAACGGTGCCAGCGCGCGTGTACTCGATCGCGCCGCCGAGCTTTGCGCCGAAGGCATCAATGCCAAGGCCGCGGTCACCGATCTTACCGTCGCAGCCGAAGTCGCGCGGCTGCGGGCCGATGTCGGTGCCATCGACATCCTGGTCAACAATGCCGGCATGGGCTCGCTGGCATCGCCCTCGGTCGATAAGGCGTTTCTCGCCATGAGCGAGGCCGACTGGGACCAAGCGATCGACGTCAGCCTGAAGACCGTATTCCTGGTTACCCGCGCGTTTTTGCCGGCGATGGTAGAGGCGGGCTATGGCCGCATCGTCAATGTGGCGTCGGTTACCGGGCCGCTGGTGTCTTTCGAAGGCACAGCAGCCTATTCCGCCGCCAAGGCCGGCATGGTCGGCCTGACGCGCACGCTGGCGCTCGAAGTGGCAAAAAGCGGCATCACGGCCAATGCCGTGGCCCCCGGCTGGATCGAAACGGGCTCGTCGAGCGCAATGGAGCTGCAAGCTGCGCTGCACACGCCACCGGCGCGGGCCGGGCGACCGGACGAGGTTGCTGCAGCGGTGGTGTTCCTGGCATCGGAAGGTGCGAGCTACGTCAACGGCGCCCTGCTGGTGGTCGATGGCGGCAACAGCCTTCAGGAGCGCAAGGGCTGAAATCCGAAACGACCGGCAGCCGAAGTCCGGCCGCCGGGAATATCTGGAGAACATCGTCAACCACTCCGTCTGAGGCGGAAGGACGATTCGTTGAGGGACGACGGGATAACATCCGGCCGCCCCGGAATTGGTTTGCGCAGGACCCTGTCCGACGACAAGGTTTTGCCTCGTGCCGCCCCTCAATCACCTCGCTCTTGCCTTCAAACAGCCGTCACGGAAGTCGTATAAGATGGCTTCTGTGGCGGGTGAAAAGGAAGGAGGCGAACCGATATGCAGCACGAACGCGAAATCGACGCCCTGCTCTCATCCGGCGAGACCGGATCGATCATCGATCGGCTGATGGCGTTGCCGAGACCGACCGACGATGTGAAAAACGAATGGGACCGCGCTGTCAGCAGCCGGTTCGAAGTGCGTCTGGCGAGACAGATGCGCTCACAGATCGACAATGGCGGCGATCGCCGGAACGCCGCGTAGTTCACTGGAACTACCCTCGGCGCAGCCTAACGGGTGCTTCGCCGAAAGCTCTTGAAAACGCTCTGGAAAATGCCGCGGCGGACGAAAATCCGGTCCGCCCGGCAATGTCGGCCATGGCCACCCTTGTGTCGACCACCAGCCGGCGCGCCGCCCCCAGCCGCAGCCTGAGATAATAGGCGCCGGGCGTCTCGCCGATCGACTTGCGAAAAATGCTTTCCAGCGTTCGCGCCGTCACCCCGGCGCGCTTGGCCACAGCGGCGATGGTCAGCGGCTGGTCGACATGCGATTCCATCAGCCGGATGGCTTGCGCCAGCCGTGGGTCATAGCCGTCGAGACGGCCGAGCGAGACCAGCGGCTGTGCGTCGGTGGCCGCGCGGGCCTGATCGTAGATAAAGACGCTGGCGACATCGAGCGCCACCGCCATGCCGAGCCGGGTGCGAATGAGATGCAGCATCAGGTCGAAGGTCGGTGACGCCCCGCCCGAGGTGAAGACCGGTCCGTCGATGACATAGCGGTCGGGGCGGACATCGACGCCGGGAAAGGCCGACGAGAAATCTTCCATGTCCTCCCAGTGGGTGGTGGCACTTCGCCCTTCCAGCAGGCCGGCGCGGGCCACCAGCCAGGTACCGGCCTCGACGCCGCCGCAGGCGCGGGCCGCGCGGGCCGCGCGGCGCAGGCCGGAAAGCAGCGCTGACGTGGCATAGTTCTGGGTGCCAAAGCCGGCGACGACGACAAGCACGTCGGTCACCTCCGCCGCATCGAAGCGGCCGCTGACCGCCACTGGCAGGCCGCAGGTGGTGACCGGCGCCTCGCCGGTGACCGAGACCAATTTGAAGTCGAACAGCGTCTCGCCGGAAATGCGGTTGGCGGCGCGCAGCGGATCGACAGCGGAGGCCACGCACATGATCGACGAGCCGGAAAACACCAGCAGCGTTACCTTGAGCGGCGAGCGCTCGGCGCGAAAGATCGTTTGCTTTTCGCTTTTGATCATGGCGCCTTCGTAAAACGCAAAACAGTTTCCTGCAAGTCGGTCATTGTTAGGGTCTGATCGAACTTGGGAGAGAGACCGATGCCGCTCGCGATGAACCGTGAGGTTTTCATTACCTGTGCCGTGACCGGGTCCGGCGGCTCGCAGGACCGCTCGCCGCACGTGCCACGTTCGCCCAAGCAGATCGCCGATTCGGCGATCGATGCGGCCAAGGCCGGAGCGGCGATCGTCCATTGCCATGTCCGCGACCCCGAGACCGGCAAGCCCAGGCGCGACGTGCATCTCTATCGCGAAGTGACCGAGCGCATCCGTGACGCGAATGTCGACGTGGTGCTCAACCTGACCGCCGGCATGGGCGGCGACATGGTGTTCGGCTCGCCCGAAGCGCCGCTGCCGCTGAACGAAAAAGGCACCGACATGGGCGGCGCCACCAACCGCATGGAACATGTGCGCCAGTGCCTGCCGGAGATCTGCACGCTCGACTGCGGCACCATGAATTTCGCCGAGGCCGACTATGTCATGACCAACACGCCCGGCATGCTGCGCGCCATGGGCGGCATGATGACGGCGCTTGGCGTCAAGCCGGAGATCGAGGCCTTCGACACCGGCCATCTGTGGTTCGCCAAGCAATTGGTCGAGGAACAGGTGCTGAAGCCGGACGCGCTGGTGCAGCTCTGCATGGGCGTGCCGTGGGGCGCGCCGGACGACCTCAACACCTTCATGGCCATGGTCAACAATGTGCCGTCGACCTGGAACTGGTCGGCCTTCGCCATCGGCCGCAACCAGATGGCCTACGCCGCCGCAGCGGTGCTGGCCGGCGGCAATGTCCGCGTCGGGCTGGAAGACAATCTGTGGCTCGACAAGGGCGTGTTGGCCACCAACGCGCAGCTGGTCGAGCGCGCCGCCAGCATCGTCACCAATCTCGGCGCCAGGATTTTGGGCCCCGAGGAAGTGCGCAAGAAGCTGAACCTGACCAAGCGGGCGCCGATCGCAGCTGCTGCATAGGCGGGGTTTGAGATGACCACCGTCAAATTCACCGCGATGAAGGATGGCGACAGGGACGACTACGAGTTCCTGACCGCGCATGAGATCGACTATGCGGCGAAAACCGGCGAGCGGCTGCTCGACGCTTTGGTGCAGCTCGACGAGGGCCTTTCCGGCTACAAGATCACCCGGCTTGGCCACTCGCTGCAGGCGGCAACGCGGGCCTGGCGCGATGGCGCCGATATCGACTGGATCGCCTGCGCCCTGCTCCACGACATCGGCGACATCTACGCGCCCTACAATCACGACGAATACGCGGCTTCGATCCTGAAACCCTTCGTGCGCGAGCAATGCACCTGGGTGGTGGAAAAGCATGGCGACTTCCAGCGCCTCTATTACGCCCACCATCTCGGCGGCAACCGCCACGCCCGCGACCGCTTCGCCGGCCACGCCTATTTCGACGATTGCGACCAATTCTGCGAACGCTGGGACCAGTCGAGCTTCGACCCGGATTACGAGACGCTGCCGATCGACTTCTTCCGGCCCTTCGTGCTCGAAGTCTTTGCCCGCAAGGCTTACGACGCGTCGGTGATCCGCGCCGGCGAGCGCGTGCCCCTCATCGACCCCCAAACAGCCAAGACAAGAACCGGAGCTTCCGCATGAGCATCATCAACAAGGCGGCCGCCGTTGGCGGCGGTGTCATCGGCGCCGGCTGGGTGGCGCGGCTGCTGCTCAACGGCATCGACGTGTCGATCTTCGATCCCGATCCGGAGGCCTCGCGCAAGGTCTCGGAGGTGATGAAGGGCGCACGCCGCGCCTATAAGCAGATGGTGCCCGGCGGCCTGCCCAAGGAGGGCAAGCTTACCTTCGCCAAGACCATCGCCGAGGCGGTGGCCGATGCCGATTTCATCCAGGAAAGCGTGCCGGAACGGCTCGACCTCAAGCACCGCGTGCTGGCCGAGATCGACAACCACGCGCCGGCCAACGCCATCGTCGGTTCCTCGACCTCCGGCATCAAGCCGACCGACATGCAGGTGGCGATGAAGAAGCATCCCGAGCGGCTGGTCGTCGGCCATCCGTTCAACCCGGTCTATCTCCTGCCGCTGGTCGAGATCGTCGGCGGCGAGCAGACTTTCCCAGAGGCGATCGAGGTCGCCAAGGAGATGTATGCCTCGATCGGCATGAAGCCGGTCGTCATCCGCAAGGAGATCGAGGCCTTCGTCGGCGACCGCCTGCTCGAAGCGGCTTGGCGCGAGGCGCTGTGGCTGATCAAGGACGGCATCTGCACGGTCGAGGAACTCGATGACATCATGCGCTATGGCTTCGGCCTGCGCTGGGCGCAGATGGGCATGTTCCAGGTCTACCGCGTCGCCGGCGGCGAAGCCGGCATGCGCCACTTCATGGCGCAGTTCGGACCGTGCCTGAAATGGCCGTGGACCAAGCTGATGGACGTGCCGGAATTCAACGACGAGCTGGTCGATCTGATCGCCACGCAGTCGGACGACCAGGCGCATGGCCTGTCGATCCGCGAGCTGGAAAAGATCCGCGACGACAATCTGGTCGCCATCATGGATGCGCTGTCGAAGCAGAACAAAGGCAAGGGCTGGGGTGCCGGCGCCTTGCACAAGGATTATACCAAGCAGCTCGCCAAGCTGGCGGCGAAGAAGCCGACCGCCTCCAAGGCGGCCGAAAAGGCCAAGGCTTCGAAGCCGGTGAAGAAGGCCGAAAAGCCGAAGAAAAAGAAGAAGGGATGACCCCATGGATTTCGGTCTGTCGGAAGAACAGAAGCTCATCGTCGAGACGACGCGGGCGTTTGTCGAAAACGAACTCTATCCGCATGAGCGCGAGGTCGAACGCACCGGCGTGCTGCGCCGCGAGCTGATCGAGGAGATCAAGGTCAAGGCGATCGAGGCCGGGCTCTACGCCGCCAACATGCCGGCCGATGTCGGCGGCGCCGGCCTGGATACAGTGACTTGGCTGCTTTACGAAAAGGAGCTTGGCCGCGCCAACTACGCGCTGCACTGGACCTGCGTGGCGCGTCCTTCCAACATCCTGCTCGCCGGTACGCCGGAGCAGCGCGAAAAGTATCTGTTCCCCTGCATTCGCGGCGAGAAATGGGACTGCCTGGCGATGACCGAGCCGGGCGCCGGCTCGGATTTGCGCGGCATGAAGGCGACCGCTGTGCAGGATGGCGACGACTGGGTGCTGAACGGCACCAAGCACTTTATCTCGCATGCCGATCTCGCCGACTTCGCCATTTGCTTCATGGCTTCGGGCGAGGAAGAAACTGCGCGCGGCAAGCGCAAGAAGATCACCGCCTTCTTCGTCGACAAGGGCACCAAGGGTTTCACGGTGCGCGACGGCTATCGCAATGTCTCGCATCGCGGCTACACCAACGCCATCCTCGAATTCGACGATTGCCGGCTGCCGGCCTCCCAGGTTCTGGGCGAAGTCCACAAGGGTTTCGAAGTCGCCAATTCCTGGCTGGGCGCCACCCGCCTACAGGTCGGCGCCACTTGTCTCGGCCGCGCCGAGCGGGCGCTCGGCCATGCCATCGAATACTCCGCGCAGCGCCAGCAATTCGGCCAACAGATCGGCAAATTCCAGGGCGTGTCGTTCAAGCTTGCCGACATGGCGACGGAATTGAAGGCGGCGGACCTGATGGTGTTCGAAGCCGGCTGGAAGTACGATCAGGGCACCGTCACCGATCAGGACATGGCGATGGCCAAGCTGAAGGCTACCGAAATGCTTGCCTTTGTTGCCGACGAAGCGATCCAGATTCATGGCGGCATGGGGCTGATGGACGATCTGCCGCTGGAGCGCATCTGGCGCGACGCCCGCGTCGAGCGCATCTGGGAAGGTACTTCGGAGATTCAGCGACATATTATTTCGCGGGCGCTGCTGCGTCCGTTCGGAGCTTAGAGCATGATGGACGCCAAAACCGGTACCGGTTTGGCAGAGATCATGCTCAAACGAAAAGATGGCCATGCATAAACTCGAACGTCTCCTGCGCCCGAAGTCGATTGCCGTGTTTGGCGGGGCGCAGGCCGCCGCCGTCGTCGCACAGTCGATCAAGATGGGCTTTGCCGGCGAGATCTGGCCGGTGCATCCGACCAAGGATGAGGTCTCCGGCCGCAAGGCCTACCGTTCCGTCGCCGATCTTCCCGGCGCACCGGACGCTGCCTTTGTCGGCGTCAACCGGCATCTGACCATCGAGGTGATCAAGGCGCTGGCCGAACGCGGCGCCGGTGGCGCCGTCTGTTTTGCCGCCGGCTTTCTCGAAACCGAGGCCTATGACGCCGACGGCGAGCGGCTGCAGGACGAACTGGTGGCTGCCGCCGGCGAAATGCCGATCATCGGGCCGAACTGCTACGGGCTGATCAACTATGCCGACGGCGCGCTTTTGTGGCCCGACCAGCATGGCGGTATCCGGTTGCCCGAGAGCGGCAAAGGCGTCGCTATCATCACGCAATCGTCCAACATCGCCATCAACATGACGATGCAGAAGCGCGGCCTGCCGATTGCCTTTCTGATGACCGCCGGCAACCAGGCGCAGACCGGCCTGTCGGAAATGGCGCTCGGGCTGATTGAGGATGACCGCGTCACCTCGCTCGGACTGCACATCGAAGCCTTCGATTCGGTAGCCGGCTTTGAAAGGCTGGCGGCGCGAGCACGTGAGTTGAAAAAACCGATCATCGCCATGAAGGTCGGCCGCTCCGAGCAGGCCAGACAAGCGACCGTCTCGCACACCGCTTCGCTGGCCGGTTCCGATGCGGCGTCCGGCGCCTTCCTGAGGCGGCTCGGCATTGCGCGCGTCGATTCCATCCCCGCCTTCATCGAGGCGCTGAAGCTGCTGCACATCACCGGGCCGCTGCCCGGCTACCGGCTGTCATCGATGAGCTGTTCGGGCGGCGAGGCTTCGGTGATGGCCGACAGTGCCGAAGGTCGCTGGGTCAATTTCCCCGTACTGACGGACCAGCATCGGCGGCATGTAAAATCGACGCTCGGGCCGCTGGTGGCTGTCGCCAACCCGTTGGACTACCACACCTTCATCTGGAACAACGAGCCGGCGATGACCGCCACCTTCACCGCCATGGTGTCGGGCGGCTTCGACCTCAACATGCTGGTGCTCGACTTCCCACGCCCCGACCGCTGTTCGGACACCGACTGGTGGGCGACATTGCGCGCCTTCGAATCGGCTCTGAAGACCAATTCGGCGCAAGGCGCGATCGTCTCCTCGTTGCCGGAGAACCTGCCGGAGGAATACACCGCCGGGCTGATGGCGCGCGGCATGGTGCCGTTGTTCGGCATTTCCGAGGCCATGGACGCCGCGGGCGCGGCGGCCTTCATCGGCTGGGCCTGGGCCGAGCCGCAGGCGCAGTCGATCGATACATCGGCTGCCGGCGCTTCCGAAGGCGGCCATGTGACGCCTGACGAGGCCGAAGCAAAGGAGCGGCTGATCAAGGCCGGTTTGCCGGTGCCGAAGGGCGAACGCGCCGCCAATGCGGTCGAGGCCGTCATCTCATCGATGGCGCTCGGTTTCCCGGTGGCGCTGAAGGCGCTCGGCGTGACCCACAAGTCGGAAGTGGGCGCTGTCAGGCTGAGCCTCAAGGACGCCGAATCCGTCAGCACTGCGGCGCACGATCTGCTGCCGCTCGGCACCGGGCTCTATGTCGAGCGCATGGTGCGCGATGGCGTCGCCGAACTGATCGTCGGCTTCACCCGCGACCCGATGTTCGGCGCCGTGATGACGCTGGGCACCGGGGGCGTGCTGGTCGAGCTGTTGCGCGACAGCGTCACCCTGATGCTGCCGGCGACGCGCGACGATATCGAGGCGGCGTTGCGCCGCTTGAAACTGTTCCCGCTGCTCGAGGGCTATCGTGGCCGGCCGAAAGCCGATGTCCAGGCGGCCATCGAAGCCATTTCGGGCATTGCCGCCTTCGTGCAGAAGAATGCCGGCGAGATCGAGGAACTCGACATCAACCCGCTGATCGTCTGCACCGAGGGCAAAGGCGCCTGGATCGCCGACGCGCTGCTGGTGCTGGGAGACAAGAAGAATGTCTGACGTCATTTCGACCCGCCGCGAGGGCACCATCCTCGAGGTCACGCTCGACCGGCCGAAGGCCAACGCCATCGACCTGAAGACCTCGCGGCTGATGGGCGAGACGTTCAAGGCATTCCGCGACGATCCGGGGCTTCGCGTCGCCATCGTCAGGACCGCCGGCGACAAGTTCTTCTGCGCCGGCTGGGACCTGAAGGCGGCGGCCGGCGGCGATGCCGTCGATGGCGACTATGGCGTCGGCGGGTTTGCCGGCCTGCAGGAGCTGCGTGATCTCAACAAGCCGGTCATCGCCTGCGTCAACGGCATGGCGGTTGGCGGCGGTTTCGAACTGGCGCTGTCCTGCGACCTCATCTACGCCTCCGACCATTCCTCCTTCGCGCTGCCCGAAATCCGGGCTGGCACGCTGGCCGATGCGGCGACAATCAAATTGCCGAAGCGCATTCCCTATCATGTCGCCATGGACCTTCTGCTCACCGGCCGCTGGATGGATGTCGCCGAGGCGCATCGCTGGGGCCTGGTCAACGAGGTGCTGCCCAAGGACAAGCTCGAGGACCGCGTCTGGGAGATCGCTCGGCTGCTAGCAAGCGGCCCGCCGCTGGTCTTCGCGGCGATCAAGGAAACGGCGCGGGTGGCCGAGGCGCTGACCTTCCAGGACGCGATGAACAAGGTGACGCGCCGCCAGTTGCCGACGGTCGATGCCCTCTACGGCTCCGAGGACGGTATGGAAGGTTTTCGTGCGTTTGCGGAAAAGCGCGAGCCGGTGTGGAAGGGGAAGTAGCCTCTTTACCCTCCCCTCGATGGGGAGGGTCGGACCGAAGGTCCGGGGTGGGGTGACGCGCCGCCACCCCCACCCGCCGCTTTGCGGCGACCTCCCCCATCAAGGGGGAGGTAAAGGAGTTTCATGACCGACTACAAAACCCTCATCGATGCCGAGACCTGGGCCTTCATCGAGCGGACCAATTCCTATTATCCGCCCGACGCGATCGACTACACGATCGCCGAGCAACGCAGCGTTTACGACCGCATGTGCCGCGAGTTCTTTGCCGGCTATCCCGAGGGCGTGACGGCGGAAACGACCGTCATTGCCAACCTCGACATCCCGATACGCATCTACCGCAGCGCGACGCCGAGCAAGGCGGCCATGGTGCTCTATGTCCATGGCGGCAGCCACATCCTCGGCGGGCTCGACAGCCATGACGATGTCTGCGCCGAGCTGTGCGCCCGCACCGGCCACGAAGTCGTCTCCGTCGACTACCGGCTGGCGCCTGAGCACCGGCATCCGGCCGCCTTTGACGATGTCATGGGAGCCTTCGAATGGGCGGCCACGACCTACAAGTGCCCGGTCCTGCTATGCGGCGATAGCGCCGGCGGCAATCTCTGCGCCGCCGTCAGCCACGCGACGCGCGGACACACGAAGAAACCCGTCGGCCAGATGCTGCTCTATCCCAACCTTGGCGGTGATCGTTCGCGCGGCTCTTACGTCGCGCATGCCGAAGCGCCTTTGCTCACTATGCGCGACCTCGACTTCTACAGGAACATCCGCACCGGAGGCGTGGACCAGACTGGCGACATCACGCTGTCGCCGCTCGCCGACGCCGATTTTGCCTATCTGCCACCCACGGTGCTGATCACCGCCCAGTGCGATCCGCTGTCGTCGGACGGCGAGGCCTATCGCGACCGCGTCCTTGCCGCCGGCGGGCGGGCGTACTGGTTCGAGGAGCCAGGCCTGGTGCATGGCTATCTCAGGGCCAGGCACACGGTCGGCCGGGCGCGCGCCAGCTTTACCCGGATCGTCGACGCAGTATCGGCGCTCGGCAAGGGCGCATGGGTCTGGTGACAGCCTGCCTTTTCAGCCGCGGACGAACCTTGTCAGCGCCGCTCCCATGCGATCGTTGAATTCCTGGCGGAAACGGTTCTGCTTCAGCCAGTCGGGGTTGGAGCCGACGGTCTTGTTGGCGTCGACGACGATGCCCTTGCCGTCGATGATGAAGTAGTCGATGGCGCCAAAATCAAGCCCGAGCCGCTGCCTCAGCGCCGCCACTTCCGGTGGAACCGGGCCACCCTCTTCGTTGCTGAGGATTTTCGACCCGGCGCATAGCACGTCATTGTAGGCCTGCCGCATATTGACCTCGGCATCCAGCAGGAACATGTAGCGGTGCTTGACGATCGGCAGGTCGAGGTTTTCGAGGGCGAACTTCTCGACCATCAGCCGATCGTCTGACCAGACCTCCGCGGGAACCTGCCCCATGGTCTCGTAGACGCGATAGGGTGGGCACAGGCGCTGCTTGTAGCCGGGCTCGAAGGTCTTGCGGACGAAATGCGCCGCCCGTGTCCAGCCATTGCGGTACTGCTGCCAGCGCAGTTCGGGCCGGCCCTTGCTGTTGAGCACGGTCTTGACGACGACCGGACCGGCATGGCTGTCGCCGGCCTTCAGCCGCAGCGTCGAATAGAGGTGCCGATGGATGGACAGCGCACGGCCGTTGATGGTGCGGTCGTAGAGTTCAGGGATCTCGTGGTAGAGTGGCGGCACCACGGTCAGGTCGATGTGCAGCAGGGCCGCCGGCGCCCTATCTGCACGCGCCGGGCGATCGAGCACGCGCACCGTCATGCCAGCCTGTTCCAGATAGGGCAGCAGCGATTGGACGGAATACTCCTCGCCTGAGCGAAAATTGCCCAGGCTCTCCACGTAAACATCGAGATCCGCGCGCATGGACGGCACGCTAGTCCTGGACGTCGACACTCGAGAAGTCGTGATGATCGAAAGGGTCCATCACGTAGCCCTTGACGCGTTCGCGCATCGGTACCGACACCACCGAATGGGCGATCACCACCCAAGGTGTCTGTTCCCTGAAAATCTGCTGCGCCTTGGCATAGAGCTTTGTCCGGGCATCGGGATCGACGATCCCGGCTGCCTGCTTGAGCACTTCGTCGAAGGCGGGAAAACACCAATTGGCGCGATTGGTGGCGCCGACACCGGCGCAACCCAGCGGCACCGAGAGGAAATTATCGGGATCGCCATTGTCGCCGGTGAAGCCGAACAGCATGGCGCCGTCGCGGTCGAGTGCCTTTGAGCGGGCGAGATACTCTACCCACTCATAGGTGACGATCTCCACGGTGACGCCGATCTTTGCCAGATCCGACTGGATCATTTCGGCCATGCGCTGGGCATTCGGGTTGTATGGACGCTGCACCGGCATCGCCCAGACCTTCATATGCATATCCTTGACGCCGGCGGCGGCGAGCGCCTGCCGGGCAGCAGCCGGATCGAAAACAGCGTCGGGAGTCGTTCCGTCATAGGCCCAGGAGGTTGGCGGAAGCGGATTGCGGGCGACCTTGCCGGTGCCGCGGAACACCGCATCGACAAGCGCCTTCTTGTCGATGGCCATGTCGATCGCCTTCCTGATGCGGGGATCGTCGAAGGGCTTCTGCAAGGTGTTGAAGGCGAGATAGCCGGTGTTCAGGCCTTCCTGCTGCATCACCTTGATGCCGGGCGTCGCCTTGATCGCCTCGAGATCGGCCGGATTGGGATAAGGCATGACATCGCACTCGCCGGCGCGCAGCTTCTCCATGCGGACGTTGGCGTCGGTGGAGATAGCGAAGACCAGATCGTCGATCTTCGGCCGACCGCGCCAGTAGTCGGGATTGGCCTTGTAGCGGATGACCGCATCCTGCTGGTAGTCGACAAGCTGGAACGGACCGGTTCCGACCGGCTTCACCGCCAGATCGAGCGGCCGTTTTTCGGCGAGCAGCCTGTCGGCATATTCCTTGGAAACGATCGAGGCAAAATCCATCGCCAGGCTGGCAAGCATCGGCGAATGCGGCGCCTTGAGCGTCATGACGACGGTGTAGTCGTCGAGCTTGCGCCAGCCGGCGACAAGGCGCGGCATGCCCATGCCGTCAAAGTAGGTGTAAGGGCGGTTGGCATAATTGTGGAACGGATTCTGCGCATTTTCCTGACGGTCCAGGGTGAACAGCACGTCGTCGGCGTTGAAGTCGCGGCTCGGCGCAAAACCCTCGATGGTGTGAAACTTCACGCCATGGCGCAGATGGAACGTGTAGGTGAGACCGTCGTCGGAAACCTCCCATTTTTCCGCCAGGCCGGGGCGCACTTTGGTGGTGCCCAGCTCGAACTCGACAATGCGATTGTAGAGCGTGGTGGCGGAGGCGTCGCGGGTGCCGGAAGCGAGCGCCGGGTCGAACGTATCCGGACTGGCCTCGGTGCAATAGACCAGGGTCTTGGCCATGGATTGATGGACGGGCAACGCACATGGAAAAACCGCGGCCAGCAACAGTACGAAGTGCCTGCGTGTCATGATACCCCCCAGGGTTGGGATGACGCTAGCAGAAGCCGGCACTGACGGTAAGTAAGCCGGTCGGTGTTTTGCGCCAGGCTGCCTGACGGCAAAGAATTAGTCGCCGCTTCTGTGAAATGGCAAACAGACCCAGCCGCCGTTTTGCAATGAACCTTTCCGCTCCAGCCTGCGACTGACGCTCAGGTGCCGCATGGTGCGGCCCGGAAAGGAACGTCCGCCATGACCAGAAACCCAGAGACTCCACGGTCTCCGGGAACAACAGGAGCTCAGCGCGATCACCGCCTTCGGGAACGGGTGGACGCGCTGGGCTTCTCGCTGATTCCGTTGACCCTGCGTAAGAGCCGGCGTATCGTGAATTTGAGGAAAGCAGACAATTCGATCGGGGACGAACGAGCCGGAACGCCGCGCCTTGCGCTAGTTCGCGCGGCAAAGCTGGACGTTTCTCCCGTAGGCTACGGGGGTAGTTTCATGTCTGGCAACCACGGCTCGTTCGTGTCCAACACTGCTGGCCGTTGGCGCCGCGTAATCCAAATATCGAGTGGTCTTGTGGCACTGGCGCTGGCCGCCAGTCTTTGGCTCGGCAGCTCCGCCCAGGCACAGGATCAGCAAACCCAGATCATCTATCCCGGCTCGATGGCGGTGACCGGATTTTCCGGCACCATCATTCCCGGTTTCGAGGAAGGCCTGCCGCCGGGCGTCGATCCGGTCGACGAAACCTTCATCGACACGACGCGCGCAACCTTGCGCATTTTCGACGTTTCAGCGCTGGGTGGGCCGGCCTCCGGCCAACTCGTCTACACACCGCCGCCTTTCGAGGTGACAGCCGAGCAGATCGGCCAGGTCTTCGGCATCACCTATGATGACGGCGTGCGCGACGGCGTCCCCTCCGGCATTCCGAACCTCTATGCCGGCGCCACTTCGCTGCACGGCGTCCGCATCGTCACCCCTGACGAAGACGCGGACGGCCGCCCCGAGCGGCGGCGCCGCGGCACGGCGGGCGCCACCTTCATGGACGGCCAGTTCGGCACTGAAAACGGTGGCGGACCGGGCACGATCTGGAAGATCGACGGCATATCAGGCGCCGTTTCGAAATTCGCCGACATCGACACCAACAGCGGTCCCGGCATTGGCGACGTCAGCTTCGACAGCATCCATCGCCAGTTCTTTGCCTCGGATCTCGACACCGGCCTCATCCACCGCATCGACGCCAACGGCACGCTGATCGACACGTTCGATCACGGCGTCGCCGGACGCCCGGCGCACGGGCTCGCCCCGCTCGCCGACGATGGCGCGGTGATGGACATCCAAGGCGCCGCTTTCGATTCGGAAGACCCCGACACATGGGGCTATACGCAGGACGAACGCCGTGTCTGGTCCGTCGCCTATCATGGCGGCCGACTCTACTATTCGGTCGGCGAAAAGGCGGAGATCTGGTCGGTGGGCATTGCCCGCGACGGCAGCTTTGCCGGCGACCCGCGCTGGGAACTGACGGTCAGTGCCGACAAGGACTACGCGGTCACCGATATCGCCTTCGACAATAACGGCTTCATGTACCTGGCCCAGCGCGGCCCGGTGGAAAACCGGCACGATTACAGCCAGTTCGCCGATTCCGGCAAAGGCGAGGTGATCCGCTACTGGCTCGAAAATCCGGACGATCCGGCGACGGAATCGGTCTGGGTGGAAGTGCCGCAGGAATATGCGGTCGGCTTCCCGCAAGGCAACCGGCAGTCGGCCGGCGGCCTCGACCTGCAATATGGCTATGATGCCGACGGCAACCTCGACACCGGTGTGTGCACGCAGACGCTGGTCAACACCGGCGACAAATTGCGCGACAACCCGGCACTTGCCGAACAGCTCGCCGCCGGCGGGCCGCTGGCCGTGCATGGCGTGCAGATCACGCCGAAGGAACTGGTCAAGCCGGCTAACGTGCCGCCCTTCGGCTCGTGGTTCGTCGACTTCGACGGCTATTTCGAAGACCCCGAAGTCGAAGGTCATGTCGGCGACGTCGAGGTCTGGCACCCCTGCGAGGGCCGTGCCGGCTACTATGAGGAAATACCGGGCGGCTATCTGCCACCTTTCTATCCGCCGGACTTCCCACCCCCCGGCGACCTGCCTCCTTGCCTCGATATCGAGGACGTCCAGTATTACTGCACGCCGTCGGGCCTCGAGGCCGATCTCTATCTCCATGACCATGCCGGCTTTGGCGGCGATTCGATCAAGGCTCAGTCGAGGACACCGGGCGTCGGGGTGACATCATCCCAGTCGCATGTTCCCGGCGCGCCCTACACGGTCAACATCACCGGCCATTACCCTGGCGACACCGTCGATGTCGGGCTTTGCTTCTACAGGCAGTCCGACAAGGACAAGGGTGGTTATTACCCTTGCTGCAAGATGACCGTGCCGCTCAGAACGCCAGCCATCAGCTGTGAACGTTGAGGAGGGGAAGATGAACATTTCAACCCTCTCCCCGCTCGCAAACAGCAATCAGTCAACCGTCATGGAGACGATCATGAAACCCCTGTCATACGCCAGGCGCGGCGCGCGCTGGCTGATGGCGGCCGGTATCGCGGTCGCCATGTACACTCCCGTGCTCGCCCAAGCGGAAGACGCCGCTCCGATAACCCCGGAGCTGCGGCTCGACCTCGACAATCCGCGCGTCATCAATCCGCGGCCCGAACGGGTCGTGCCGTTCTTCACCAAGAAGGGCGTGCAGAGAAGCTGCGACTATGTCGTCTATTCCCTGAGCTTCGGCCTGCGCGGCAATGCGCAGAGCTTTGCCGATCCAGGCTTGGCCGATCTCCTGAAGAAGCTCAAGATCGAGTTCAAGGACCAGCTTCCGCACGGCCTCTCGATCGTCGGCGCGCACGTGTCGGGCGACGGCACGGACGCTTCCGGCGGCCCGCTGCCCGGCGTTTCGATCACCACCTCGGCTGATCCGAACGATACGGCAACGGTGTCCGACTTCCGGCTTTCCGCCACCGATCTCGACGGTGCGGGCGCTCCTAATGAACGCGTCATCAACTTCCAGATCACCGCCAAGATCGACCGTGCGGCGTTTCCCTCGCCGACGGTCGTCGACAATCAGGGCCTGATCAAGGTGACGAACGGAGCCGGCACCGGGACCATCATCCCGTCGCAGGATCCGAACAAACCCGACGATGGTGACTATAAGACCGGGGTGAAGACCTCGATCCGGATCGACCTCACCAACTGCGACAAGCGGCCGCCACCGCCCGACCAGGAATGCTTCAAGGTGGAACGCGGCACGGTCGATTGCGTGCCCGGCGGCGGCGCCTTCATCTACCATATGCCGGTCGGCCCGGAGATGGGCGGCAAGTGGGTGCAGGTGTCGACGACGACACCCGGCATCACCATCATCCCCGACACGCAGTTGGTGCCGGCGGGCGGCGGTGTGCTCAACTGGAAGATCGTCGGCGCATCGCCCGGCGACGTCATCCACCTCATCGTCACCGGCATCGAAACCTATGCCGGGCCGAAGGAGGGCTGGGGCCTGTGCTGCACGCAGACCATCGACATCGTCATCCCGCGTGACCTCAGATGCCCGCCCAAGGACCCGGATCTCAAGGTCGAAAAGCGTGCCGAGGTGCAGCGTTGCACGATGGCCGGCGGCTGCAAGTTCACCATCAGGGTCACCAATGTCGGCACAGGCCCCTATCACGGCAAGATCGTGCTCGACGAAGTGACGCTGCCCGCCGGCTCCACCCTCGATTCAGGGCCGAACCCGCCCTGGGTCTGCGTGCCCGGAACCACGCCGATGACGTGCACCTATCCGGTGACCACGCTCAATCCGGGGGCCTTTGTCGACCTCAAGCTCGGCTTCAAGCCGACCGCAGGCTGGCAAGGCAAGGTGTTGCGCAACTGCGCCACCTACAATTATCCGGCCAGCGGCAAACCGCTGTTCGGCAGCCAGCAAAACGACAGGGGCTGCGCCTCGATCCCGATCTGCCGGCGTGGCGATCGTGACCGCGACTGCCAGCCGCCAGTCGAAAAGAAAGTCGACCTGATCCTGAAGAAGCGTGCTCGCATCCCGGTCTGCACGGCCGACGGCATCTGCTACTTCGTGATCGACATCTTCAACAACGGCAGCGTCCCCTATATCGGGCCGCTGACGGTCATCGACAACTACCCGGGCGGCGCGCCGGCATCTTCGACCTTCGGCCCGTCACCACCCTGGACATGCGGACCGACAGGCCCCGGCCAGTTCCGCTGCGACAATGCCGGCATCGTGCTTATGCCGGGCGCCTCGACGGCGATCGTCGTCAAGGCAGTGATGCCGGCCGGCTACCAGTCGGACACGGTCGAGAACTGCGCTGCGCTGAAGCCCATCCCCGGTGAGGTCGACCTCACCAACAACAAGGCCTGCGCCAAGGAACGCTTCCGTCATCCCAATGGCGGCAAGCCGACCCTGCGCATCACCAAGGTGTGCAACGGCTCGCTGGCCGGTGCGGCGGTCGTCTCTTGCCGCATCACTGTCATCAGCCTTGGCACCGCTGCCCCCACCGGTCCGGTGCGGGTCAACGATGCCGCAAAGCTGGTGGCTGGCGGAGCGCCGGTCCAGATCCAGACCGTCACCCCTGACGGCGCGGAATGGGCGTGCGGACCGGTTCCGGCCAATGCGCTGTCATGCCAGATTCCCGGCGCCGTGATGACGCCCGGAACCAGCCGTCACTTCGACGTGACGGTGTCGGCCAACGGCGAGTTCGAGAACTGCGCACGCGGCTCCTATGGCCCGGCTCCCGGAGACGACATCGTCTATCCGATCGGCCAGGCCTGCGCCAAGGGCGGTGGTGTCTCGACGATCCGTGTCGAAAAGACCGGTGACAGCGAATGCAAGCCCGGTCAGCCCTGCTCGTTCGAGATCACCATCACGAACGACGGGACGAGCCCCTTCTCCGGTCCGGTTCGCATCGGCGATGCGATCGGCGTGGAAGGCCTCGGCCGGCTGGAAGGCGTTGAGATCACCTCGATCGACCCGCCCTTCGGCTGCTCGCCGGAGCCGACAAGCTTGCCGTTGTCCTGCATTGCCAACCTGACGCTCGGCGCCGGGGAAAGCCACGTCCACACGATGACGGTGGTCATTCCCGACGACGGCCGCCTGGCCAATCTGCAAGGCAGCGTCAACGGCCGGAACTGCGTGGGCGTGCTGTCTCCCGACACCAAGGTGCAAGGCGGAGGCGACGTGCTGCCCCGTGATGCAACCAACGTGCAGGGCGACCGCGGCAAGGCCTATGCCTGCCACCCCTTCAGCATCAAGAACGAGGTGAAGAAGGAGTGCTCGGCGGGCTTCGTGATGAACGATGCCGGCAGGTGCGTCTGTCCGGAAGGCACCACCTTCCGCAACGGCCAGTGCTCGCCCGACGGCGGTGTCATCGTCGAGCCGAAGCCAAAGCCCTGCGTGCTGCTCAAGGGCCAGATCCGCACCGAGGACGGACGCTGTGTCTGTCCGCGCGGAACCCAGCTCGAGAACGGCGCCTGCGTCAGGACCGACAAACCCGAGCAGTGCACCATTCGCGGTCAGATTCACGACGCCAATGGCGATTGCGTCTGCCCACGGGGTACTGAAGTGAGGGACGGCGCCTGCCGCAAGAAGAGGCCAGACGTTGAGCAGTGCACCATCCGTGGCCAGATCCACGATGCCAACGGCGATTGCGTCTGCCCGAGAGGTACTGAAGTGAGGGACGGCGCCTGCCGCAAGAAGAGGCCAGACGTTGAGCAGTGCACCATCCGTGGCCAGATCCACGACGCCAACGGCAATTGTGTCTGCCCGCGGGGTACGGAAGTGAGCGACGGCGCCTGCCGCAAGAAGAGGCCCGACGTGGAGCAGTGCACCATCCGTGGCCAGGTCCACGACGCCAACGGCAATTGTGTTTGCCCGAGGGGTACGGAAGTGAGCGACGGCGCCTGCCGGCGCAAGCGGCCTGACGTGGAACAATGCCAGATACGCGGCCAGGTCCACAACAAGCGCGGTGAGTGTGTCTGTCCGCGTGGCACCCAGGTGATCAACGGCGCTTGCCGCAAGCCACAGGCGGACTGCGCGCCGGGTTCGCATATGGTCAACGGACAGTGCGAGCCGATCATCACAATTCGACCCTGCCCGGACGGGACCCATGGGCGGTTTCCGAACTGCAGGCCGAACCGCAGGCAGCCGACGCTCGATCCGACCCAGTTGCTGAACCCCAACGTCCTGCAGCAGCTGCTGCCAAGGCGCCAGCCGCAGGTGCAACTGCAGCAGGACCCGACAAGCAATAACATCCAGGGCCTCAAGCCGTAATCTTGTCTACTGAGGAACAGACCCCCGCCGGAGCAATCCGGCGGGGTTTTCTTTTGGCTCGGCTATTTCTTCTGTAGCCAGATGAACCTTAATGCTGCAAGCGGTGACCAATTCCTGAAGGAACACTTCAGGAGAGAGAGAATGTCTTCTGCTAAATATGTCTTCGGTAACACGGCGACGGCTGTTGCTCTGATCGCAGCCGCACTCGCCACCACACCGGCCTCCGCCAAGCAGGCGAACATCAAGTCGATGTCGTTCCACACCGAAAGCGCCAATACGACAATCCACGTCGGCTCGAGCGACAAGCAGAAATGGGACACGCTGAAAGGCGGCAATGTCCAGTTCTGGGGCCATATGAAGATCGATACGCGATGGCCAGGCTATGTCGCGGAGGTCGGCGTAGCCTTGGGTACATGCGGACCCGGCCAATGTGGCGCCTTCCCGCCGATCTGGAGTGCTACGCCTGAGAGCCGCGACTATGACCACCAGGAGAATTTCTCCTTCAATCCCTCCATCATCCCGCTGTCGTCGAATACAGGCATTGCCGTCGTGCCCTACGGTGACCAGATCGTCGCCAAGTGCAACCAGCATCTCCAGCCCGATGGGCCGACGAAGTCCTATTCGTTCACGCAGACCTTCCACGCGAGCTTCTCGGCACTGACCGATACGGCGCTCGACATGGACAACGCGGCGACAGAGGCGACGGGCGGCAGTTGGCCCTATCCGCTCTCCGAGTCGCATTATGCCGAACACGGTTCGTTCGACGTCCAGGTCGTCTGCGATCCCGTCGTCAAGCCGAACACCCAGGACATCGCCACCGACTTCGGCGAGTTCGAGACAGAGAACGTCAAGCTGTTCCTGACCACCTACCAGTCGAACCAGCCCGGTTCGACACCCGGAACAGTGTGTCCGGCGCTGAAGGTGACCAGCCGCGCGCAAACCAATCAGGCCGGACCGGTGTCGATGCGCATCTGGCGGCAGAAGGACAACGGGCCGATCACATCGGAGTTCAAACAGGCCTGGGCGTCCTATGATGCGAACAAGAACGGCTACTTCGCCACCTACGAGAAATGGGAGAATGTCGGGGCGACCGCGTACTTCCAGTACAAGACCGAGATCGTCGGCAACGACCCGTTCGAGCCTTTCGACGGCTGGAAGGACATCACCGTCCACTGCGCCGGCGCCGGCGGCGGTGGCTTCACCGACACACCGCAGGGCAACCCCGACAACCCGCCGGCGCATTCGGACTGGCATGGCGAGGTTACCGTGTCCGACAGCGCGGGTTTCAAGAAGCTCTGCCCGCGCAAGGGCCAGGTGGCGTTCGAGGTCGAACGCGATGCGCCGGGCGCCTTCCACTATCGGATTGGCTGCTCGAATGGTGCCTTCTTCACCGGCACGACGGTCGCGTTCAATCAGGGCGGCTCCTTCAAGGCGAGCGCGATGCATGATCTCAGCATCTCGAGAACACGCTCGATCCAGTGCACGCTGCAGGAGATCAAGCAGGGTGGGGCGATCGCGACCGTCGACAAGGACAGCGAGGATTTTACCTGTATCAAGCGAATCTTCGACCCTAGTGCCGATGATTTCACCGTCGATACGCGTCCCGATCCCGGCAAGCCGGAGCCGAAACGTCCTTCGGTCACTACCGATCCCGGTCGCGACTGTCTGCCGAGCCAGAAGTTGATCCGTGGCAAATGCGTTGACAGGCCGCTTGTGGCTGCATGCCGCAGCACCGAAAAACTCGTCAACGGCAAATGCATCGGCGTCAGCATCCACTGCCTGCCGGGCTTTCATCAGGTCGGTCTGAAATGCGTCAGAAATCCTGTGATCGCCGACCGGTGCAAACCCAATGAACAGCGCGTCAACGGGGTGTGCGTGAGGACGCCTCCGATCATTATCGACTGCAAGCGCGGCTACCATCTGGTTGGCAAGGCATGCGTAAAGGACAAGGTCATCGGCACTGCCTGCCGTGCAACGGAAAGACTGGTGCGTGGGCAATGCGTGCCCAAGCAACCCCTCAAGACGTTCAATCTGCCAGGATTGAAGCAAGGCAAGCCGTTTGCGCCGGGATTGGCCAGACCGCGGTTGCACGTGAACTGAACGTCCGGCACTGCAAAATCTGGAGAGGCGGCCATGTGCCGCCTCTCCTGCGTTGCACAGACAGGCTGTTCGCGCAGGATTCCTGTCGACAAGCAGCGCCGAGACGATTAGGGCGGAAGCAACTCAAGGGGAAAGCGGACATGGCCAGGAAGACCCTGATCGCGCCATCGGTGCTGGCGTCGGATTTTTCGAAGCTCGGCGACGAGGTCGAGGCGGTGGTGGCGGCCGGCGCCGACTGGATCCATCTCGATGTCATGGATGGGCATTTCGTGCCCAACATCACCTTCGGTCCGCCGGTGATCAAGGCGATCCGCAACCGCACCAAGGCCTTCTTCGACTGCCATTTGATGATCGCGCCGGCCGATCCCTATTTGGCGGCCTTCGCCGATGCCGGCTGCGACGGCATCACCGTGCATGCCGAGGCCGGGCCGCATCTCGACCGCTCGCTGCAGACAATCCGCAATCTCGGCAAGAAAGCCGGTGTTTCGCTCAACCCGGCAACGCCGGAAACGATGATCGAATATGTGCTTGATCGGCTCGATTTGATCCTGATCATGACCGTCAACCCCGGCTTCGGCGGCCAGGCGTTCATTCCCGGCATCGTCGACAAGGTGAAACGGGTGAAGGCGCTGATCGGCAACCGGCCGATCCGCATCGAGATCGATGGCGGCGTTTCGCCTGAAACCGCGCCTTTGGTCACTGCCGCCGGTGCCGACGTGCTGGTGGCGGGTGCCGCCATCTTCAAGGGTGGCAGCGTCGAAGCCTATCGGGCAAACATCGAGGCGATCAGGACAGCAGCGGACCAGGCTGCCAGCTGACGCAGCGTCGAGAACAAGTTGTGGACAATTCAGAAACTCCTTGCCGGACGTGGTGATGCGCGCAGCTCAGCTGCACAAAGTTTCTTGAGAAGAACAAGATTTTCACCGCAGTCGTTACTTGGCAGAGCCTGACAGGGCGATCCTTCCTCTTAAAGTACAATACCATAATCTTTCCCTTGGGGCTGGAAGCCTGACGGGGTAGAGTACATGTACGGGGATTCGCAACGCATTGGGGACAGGATTTGCCAGAGTCAAAATAGACGACAGGAGTCAACTTGACCTATGGAACCGCCGATCTAGGCGACGAAGGCACGGGGTCGAAGGGCACGCTTGCCAGCGCCGTCTACAGTCAACTTCGCGACGACCTCCTGCGGGGCGTGCTTGAAAGCGAGAGCAAGCTGCGGGTCGAATGGGTGGTTTCCCGGTATGGCGCTGGTGCCTCGCCCGTTCGCGAAGCCCTCAACCGGCTTGCGTCGGAAGGTCTTCTGGGCAGGCACGACCAGCGCGGCTTCTTCCTCATGCCGGTCAGCGCGGAGGAATTGGAGGAGCTGACGCGCACCCGCTGCTGGTTGGAAGAGCGGGCGCTTCGCGAATCCATCGCCCGCCGCACCGGCGAATGGGAAGAACAGCTGGTGCTGGCGCTGCATCGGCTGGCGCGCGCGCAACGCCGCTTGTCCGAGGATTCCTCGTCGAACGATCCGGAATGGGAGAAGTTACATCGTGCCTTCCACCGCGGGCTGATTTCGGCCTGCCGGTCGCACTGGCTGATTGGTTTCTGCGACCAGCTTTCCGACCAGGCCTCGCGCTATCGGTTGATCTCGCAGGATAACAGCGATCGCGATGATCTCGGCGAGCACCGTCTGATCGCCGAACGCGCCCTGGATGGCGATGCCGATGGCGCTGTTGAAGCCTTGCTCAACCACTACCGCCTGACGGCGGCCATGTGCATGGAGCGCTTCAGCCAGAGCGGCGATCCAAGGGCAAGCGCCACCAAGGCGCTGCGTGCCCGGAAATAGTTGACGGAACACGATAATTTTGTGGCGCATGCCCCTGAAGTCAGGATTCCCCTTTTCGGGATCATGGTTTAGGGAAGATCATGAGCAATCACCTGTTTGACGCGTTTCGGGCCCGGATGCCCGCGCCCGAGCGGCTCCTTATGGAGACGGATGACGGGCGATCGATCAGCTATGGCGATATGCTGGCGCGATCAGCGCAACTGGCGCAGGCGCTGACGCTATTGGGCGTCAAAGCGGGCGACCGCGTTGCCGTGCAGGTCGAGAAAAGCCCGGAGTCCGTTTTTCTCTACCTCGCCTGCCTGCGCGCCGGCGCCGTCTTCCTGCCGCTCAACACCGCCTACACGCTGACGGAACTCGGCTATTTTTTCGGCGATGCCGAACCGCGGCTGGTCGTCTGCGATCCGGCGCGGGCGGCCGAGATCGGGCCGTTGGCCGAGGCATCGGGCGCCATAGCGGTGACCCTCGGCCGCAACGGCGAAGGCTCGCTGACCGACCGCGCCGCGCAACAGCCGGCGGATTTCCGCGATGTGGCGCGCGGACCTGACGATCTCGCGGCGATCCTCTACACATCGGGAACGACCGGCCGTTCGAAAGGCGCCATGCTCAGCCATGAGAACCTAGCGTCCAATGCGCGCGTGCTGGTCCAGCAATGGCGCTTCACCGGCGCCGATGTGCTGATCCACGCGCTGCCGATCTTCCACACTCACGGTCTGTTCGTCGCCACCAACGTCATCCTGACGGCTGGCGGCTCGATGCTGTTCGAAAGCAAATTCGACCCGGCCCGGATTGTTTCGCTTTTGCCTCGCGCCACCGCGCTGATGGGCGTGCCGACCTTCTATGTCCGGCTGTTGCAGCAGGAAGGGTTGAACCGGCAAGCGGCGAAAACCATCCGCCTGTTCATCTCCGGGTCGGCGCCGCTGCTGGCCGAGACGCATGCGGCGTGGCGCGAGCGCACCGGCCACGCCATCCTCGAGCGTTACGGCATGACCGAGACCAATATGAACACGTCGAACCCCTATGAGGGCGAGCGGCGCGCCGGCACGGTCGGTTTTCCCTTGCCAGGTGTCGCGCTTCGTATTGCCGACCCCGACAACGGCGAAACGCTTGCCCAGGGCGAGATCGGCATGATCGAGGTGAAAGGCCCGAATGTGTTCTCCGGTTACTGGCGCATGCCGGAGAAGACCAAGGCGGAGTTCCGCGACGACGGCTTCTTCATATCAGGCGATCTCGGGCTGATCGATGCCGATGGCTACGTGCACATTGTCGGGCGCGGCAAGGACCTGATCATTTCCGGCGGCTATAACATCTATCCCAAGGAAGTCGAAAGCGAGATCGACGCGCTGCCCGGCGTTGCCGAGAGTGCCGTGATCGGCGTTGCCCATCCGGATTTCGGCGAGGGCGTCACCGCAATCGTGGTGCGGGCGCCGGCCTCGACCATCGGCGCTGCCGAGATCCTCAGTGCCATCGCCGGCCGGATCGCAAAATACAAGCACCCGAAGCGGGTGATTTTCGTCGAGGAGCTGCCGCGCAACACGATGGGCAAGGTGCAGAAGAACCTGTTGCGCGACACCTACAGGGATATCTACGCTCCTTCAAAAGCCGGCTAATTATCTGAGCCTGACGTCGCGACTCAATTGGCAGCCGCCAACCCTGGTTCTCCGGCGTTGGTCAGCTCGGATACAAAATTTCGCAGACATGCTCGGCAATGGCCAGGCTCGACGTCAGTCCCGGGCTCTCGATGCCGAACAGATTAACGATCTGGCCGGCGCCGTGGTCGGCCGGACCTTGCACCATGAAATCGGCGGCGGGCTGACCCGGACCGGAGAGTTTTGGCCTGACGCCGGCATAGGCCGGTTGCAGCGCGCCATCCGCGAGGCCCGGCCAATAGCGCCTGATCTCATCGTAGAAGACGTCGCTGCGGCCGGGATCGACCGAATAGTCGACGCGGTCGATCCATTCGACATCCGGGCCGAAGCGGGCGCTGCCGCCAAGGTCGAGCGTGAGATGGACGCCGAGGCCGCCATCAACAGGGACCGGGTAGATCAGCCGCGAGAAGGGCGAGCGGCCCGACAGCGCAAAATAATTGCCGCGCGCCAGCCATAGCGGTGGGATCTTGGCTTGCGGAAAACCCTCGATGCGGCCGGCCAAGGCCTGCGCGTCAAGGCCGGTCGCGTTGACGAAAGCGCCGGCCTCCAGTTCGAAGGCTTCACCGTCGGCATCCTGTGTCAGGATTTCCACCCCGTCGGGCGAAACCGCCGCACCCGTGACAGCGGTCAGGAAGGCGAAGGAGGCGCCGGCGGCTTCAGCATCGCCGCGCAGCGAAAGCATCAGTGCCTGGCTGTCGATAATGCCGGTCGACGGCGACAGAAGCGCGCCGGCGCAATGCAGCGCGGGTTCGAGGCTTTCGGCCTCGGCGCGTGTCAGCAGTTCGAGGTCGGCGACACCGCAGCGTTCGGCGTTGGCCTGGATCGTCCGCAGCCGGTCGAGTTGGGTCGGTTCGACAGCGACGATCAACTTGCCGCTGCGCGCATGGGCGATGTTTCGGTCACGGCAATAGGCATAGAGACGCTGGCGGCCTTCGACACAGAGACGGGATTTCAGGCTGCCTGGCGCATAGTAGATCCCGGCATGGATGACTTCCGAGTTGCGCGAACTGGTCGCGGTGCCGATGGCATCAGCCTTTTCGATCACCAGCACCTCGCGCCCCGACAAGGCAATCGCCCGCGCGATGGCGAGGCCCACGACACCTGCCCCGGCGACAACGCAATCGACTGCCTGCATAGGTTCGCTCTCAGTGCAGAGTGCCGGCGGCGACTCCAAAAACCTTGTTGCCGCCGATCCAGACATCCCTGACGTCCAGATCCTCCGACAGCGCGACAATATCGGCTGCGGTGCCGTTGGCAAAGCGGCCAAGGCGGTGCGACTGGCCGATGGCTTGCGCCGGATAGAGCGAAGCCATACGCAACGCTTCCGACAGGTCCAGCCCGACAATGCGGTGGACGAACTTCACGGCGGAGATCATATCGAGATCCGCGCCTGCCAGCGTTCCGTCGGCAAGCCGCAGGCTGCCGTCCTTGCGGTAGATGATGCGGCCGTTGAGCGTGAACGAGGTCATATCGGTGCCGATCGTGGCCATGGCGTCGGTGACCAGCACAATCTTGCCCGGACCCTGCTTGGCGCGCAGCGCGATCACTATGGTGGCCGGATCGACATGGATGCCATCGGCGATGATGCCGGCGAAAAGCGTGCCGATGTCGATGGCAGCGCCCGCCAGCCCGGGTTCGCGATTGCCGATCTGGCTCATGGCGTTAAACAGATGCGTGACCACCGAGGCGCCCGCCTCCGCGAAGGCGCGCGCATTGGCGTAGCCGGTGTCGGAATGGCCGAGGCTGACGACGACGCCTGCCTTGGTCAGCGCCGAAACACGCGCGGGCTCGACCGATTCGGGCGCAATCGTCGTCAGCAGCACCGGCAGTTTTTTCCGCGCCGCGATCAGCGCCGCCTGGTCGGCGTCGAGCATCGGCCTGATCAACGCCGGGTCGTGCGCGCCCTTGCGGGCGACCGACAGGTGCGGACCTTCGAGATGCAGGCCCAGAAAGCCCGGCAGCTTTTGCCGCGCAGCCTCCGCTCCGGCGGCAATCGCCGCGGCGGTGATATCAGGCGTGTCGGTGATCAGTGTCGGCAGCAGCGCCGTGGTGCCGAACGGCACGTGCGCACGGCAGATGGTTTCGATCGAGGCGACATCGGGATGGTCGTTGAGCATGACGCCGCCGCCGCCATTGACCTGCAGGTCGACGAAACCAGGCACCAGCATGCCACCGCCGGTCTCTACCCTGCGAACGCCGGACGGAATGGCGCCGGCGGCAATGATGGCTTCGACCAGGCCGTCGCGCACGACAAGGGCCGCGTTGTCGTGCCAGTCATCGCCATCGAATATGCGGGCGCCAGTCAGGGCAAAACGGTCGCTCATACGGTTTCCGTCACCTTGCGCAGATTGCGCGGCACATCGGGATCGAGGCCGCGATGGCGGGCAAAAGCCTCGACGAAACCATAGAAGGACACGATCAGTGCCAGCGGGTCGGTCAGCGGATGGCCGGTGGCGACATGCGGCAATGGCCGCGCGCTCCTGGACTTGTCCGACGTCACGAAGACGGCGGCGCCCTTGCCGGCAAGGCTGTCCGCCGCCTCGGCCACGGACGGCTCCGAGGCATCGCGGGCAGCCAGCGCCAGCACCGGAAAGCCCGGCCCGACCAGCGCCAGCGGGCCATGCATGACTTCGGCGGCGCTGTAGGCCTCGGCATGCATGCCGCAGGTCTCCTTGAACTTTAGCGCCGCCTCGTTGGCCATCGCCGCGGACGGGCCACGGCCGAGTATGAACAGCGACTGCGGTGTCTCCAGCGCGCCGGCCAGCGCCATCCAGTCGCAAGCGATCGCCCTGCCGAGTTGCTCGGGCAGGCGGGCAAGAGCGGCCAGCAGCTTGTCGTCGCCAGTGCAATGCGCCATCAACGCCAGACCGGCCACCGCCGAATTGACGAAGGTTTTCGTCGCCGCGACGCTGCGTTCGGGCCCGGCCAGAATGTCGATCGCGTAATCCGAGGCTTGTGCCAGCGGCGAAGCGGCGGTGTTGGTGATCGCGACGGTGAGCGCGCCGCCGGCCCGCGCGGCTTGCGCCATCGCAACGATGTCCGGGCTCTTGCCCGACTGCGAAATGGCCAGGCAAGCGGAGCCGCCGAGCCTGAGTTTGGCGCCATAGATCGAGGCGATCGACGGACCGACGGAAGCGACGGCCAGACCGGCGGTCAGTTCCACCGCATATTTCATGAAGGTCGCGGCATGATCGGAGGAGCCGCGTGCTACGGTGACAATAAAATGCGGATTGCGTTCGCGAATGCCGCGCCCGGCCTCGGCCAGCACGGCTGCCGAACCGTCGAGCAGGCGGGCGACGGCCTCCGGGATCTCCTCGATCTCGCGCCGCATATGGGTGGTGGTTGTGCTCATGGCCGGCCCTCTTCGCCCGGCCCGCTCAGCCGGAGTTCGGCGACGAAATCATAGGCGTCGCCCCTGTAGATGGAGCGGGTGAATTCGATCACCTTGCCGCTCGCCAGATAGGAAATGCGTTCGATGTGCAGGCCGGCGATGCCTGGCGGCACCTCCAGAAGGCGCGCATCACTGTCGCCGAGATTGGCGGCCGAGATGCGCTGTACCGCCCGCACCGGCCGGTTGCCCGTCGTCTCCAGCGCCGCGTAGAGCGACGAGCCAATTGCAGCGGGATCCGGCAGCACGCTGGCCGACAGCGAGGCGCGTTCGATCGCTAGTGGCGTGTCGTTGGCGATGCGCAGGCGGGCCACGCGCGCCACGAGTTCGTTCGACGACAGGCCAAGCACCATCATCTCGTCGGGAGACGGCGCATAGAGGCCACGGTCGAGCCAGGCGGAACGCACATCCATGCCGCGCCGCGCCATGTCTTCGGTAAAGGAGGTGAGCCGGGACAGCGACTGCTCGACGCGTTCCATGCGCGGCGCCACGAAAGTGCCGGAGCCATGGCGCTGGACGAGGATGCCGCCCTTGACCAGATCCTGCACCGCCTTGCGCACGGTGACGCGCGAAATGTCGGCCTTGGTGGCGATATCACGCTCCGACGGCAGTGCGTCGCCCGGCCCGATCAGGCCGCGATTGACCGCGTCCTCAATGCTTTTCCTCAGCTGCAGATAGAGCGGCGCGCCGCTTTGCGACGACTGTCTCAGCGTGGCAAAAATCTGGTCGGCGGCCTCGCTCATCGCGCCGCCTCCGACGCTTTGGCGAAAATACGTACCGCCATCTGCACCGCGCCGCCCAGCGCATCGTCGAGCGGCGGCTTCAGCAGCGCCCGATAGCGCGTCGACAGGCGGGGCGCATAGAGCGGCGCCAGCCCGCCGAGCAGGCAGAGCGGGGCTTCGCCCGAGAGATCGAGCGCACCAAGTGCTGCCGCGACATCGGCAACCGCTTTGTCGAGAATCCAGTTGGCGACGGCGTCGCCCTTTTCGGCATGGTCGAAGACCTTTGGCGCGAAGCCACCGAAATCGCCAGGCTTGGCGTTGGTGGTGAACTCGACCACGTCTTCGGGATTGTTGCGGAAGATGGCGAGCATGGCTTGCGTCAGCGGCGACCCTTCGCGGATGCCGTCATGGGCGAGCAGCGTCTGCTCGAGCAGGTCGCGGCCGATGCGAGCGCCGCTGCCCTGGTCGCCGACCTGAAAACCCCAGCCGCCGATGGCGCGCGACTTGCCGTTCTTGCGCGCCATATAGGCGGTGCCGGTGCCGAGGATGGCCATGGCGCCGTCGCCGGAGCCGACAGCGCCTTCTAGCGCGATCTCGGCGTCGGTCTCGACGCGGCTCTGGCTGAACGGCAGGATGGCTTCGAGCTGCTGCCTATAGGTGCCGACATTGGCGCCGGCGAGGCCGAGAATGGCGGGGGTTTGCGGGATCAGTTCGGGATCCTGCCCGGCGGCGACAAAGGCCTGGCGCGCCGCATCGACGATGTTGGCCCTGGCGCCGGTGAGATCGGTGCGGATGTTGGCAGCACCACTCTTGGCGCGGCCGACAACGATGCCGTCTGCCGTCGCAAGGGCTGCCCTGCAGCTGGTGCCGCCGCCATCGATACCGAGCACGAAATTCACGCGATTTCTCCTCCGGGCGGATAATACCAATAAAATACCAATAGCCAAGGATTAATTTCCGTTTCAAAAAGATTATGCCGTATTTTATTGAAAACTCAGCGAATTTTGTCGTGAGGTCGACTCCGACGCAACGAATTCGTTAATGCGTGTAGACAAGTGGTATTTTTTTGGTATTGTTCCCCAATCGGAGGGAACGGGATGGCCGACACGCGCACCGAAGCGCTTCATCAGAATGCCGAGGGACTGGACATCCAGGCCCCGGACGCCATCCTTTCCTCTCTGGCCAATGCGCAGATCGAGGCCGCCAAGGCCGTGCGCGGCGCCATTCCCGCCATCGCCAGGGCAGCAGAGCTCATCGCGAGCCGCTTGAAGAGCGGCGGCAAGCTCGCCTATGCGGCGGCCGGCAGTTCAGGCCTGATGGCACTGGCCGATGCGCTGGAACTGCCCGGCACTTTCGGCATCCAGCGCGAGCGCATCGCCATCCTGATCGCCGGCGGCGACGCAGCCTTCAAGGCGCTGGCCGGCGGGCCGGAGGACGACACCGAAGAAGCTTCCGCTGCGGTTGCCAGCGCCGGCATCGGCAAGGATGACTGCCTGATCGCCATCTCGGCCAGCGGCTCGACACCCTATGCCGTCATGGCGCTCGAAGAGGCCAGGCGCCTGGGTGCGGCGACCATCGCCATCGCCAACAACAAGGACACGCCGCTGCTGCGGCTGGCCGATGTTGCGATACTGCTCGAAACACCGCCAGAATTGATTGCCGGCTCGACGCGCATGGGCGCCGGCACCGCGCAGAAGATCGCCCTCAACATGCTGTCGACGCTGGCCGCGATCCATCTCGGCCATGTCCACGATGGCTATATGGTCAATCTCACCGCCGACAACATCAAGCTGCGCGACCGCGCGGCGCGCATCGTCGCCGCCATCAGCGGGCGCGACAAGCAAGACGCCGCGCGCCTGCTCGAAAAGAGCGGCGGCGTTGTCAAGACTGCCATTCTGCTCGCCGCCGGCGCTGCCAACGCCGATGCGGCCGAGAAGATACTGGAAGGGACCGGCCAGAAGCTGCGGCCAGCACTTTCCGCGATTGAGGGGAACAAGGGCACGAAGGCCCCTGTTCTCAAAACCGAACCTGAAAAAGGTCAACAGGGAGACTAAGCATGACTACGAAACTACTGACGGCACTGCTTCTCGGCACCAGCATTCTCGGCACCGCCGGGTTGGCTCACGCCGATGACGTAACGCTCAACATCGAAAGCTGGCGCGGCGACGACCTTGCCATCTGGAAGGACAAGCTGATCCCGGCTTTCGAAGCCAAGAACCCGGGCATCAAGGTGGTGTTCGCACCGTCGGCGCCGACCGAGTATGACGCCGCGCTGGGCGCCAAGTTGGCCGCCGGCTCGGCGGGCGACCTGATCACCTGCCGCCCGTTCGACAAGTCGCTTGAACTCTACAAGAAGGGCAACCTCGCCGACCTGTCGGCGCTGCCCGGCATGGAGAACTTCTCGCCCGTCGCCAAAGCCGCCTGGCAGACCGACGACGGCAAGGCGAGCTTCTGCGTACCGATGGCCTCGGTCATCCATGGCTTCATCTACAACAAGGACGCCTTCGACAAGCTCGGCATCAAGATTCCGACGACCAATGAGGAGTTCTACGCCGCGCTCGACAAGATCAAGGCCGACGGCACCTACATTCCGATGGCGATGGGCACCAAGGATCTCTGGGAGGCCGCGACCATGGGCTACCAGAACATCGGCCCGAACTACTGGAAGGGCGAGGAAGGCCGCGCTGCCCTGATCAAGGGCGAGCAGAAGCTGACGGACGCCGACTGGGTCGCGCCCTATGCCGAACTCGCCAAGTGGAAGCCCTATCTCGGCGACGGTTTCGAAGCCCAGACCTATCCGGACAGCCAGAACCTGTTCACGCTCGGCCGCGCCGCCATCTACCCGGCCGGCTCGTGGGAAATCGGCCTGTTCAACACCCAGGCGCAGTTCAAGATGGGCGCCTTCCCGCCGCCGGTGCAGAAGGCAGGCGACACCTGCTACATCTCCGACCACACCGACATCGGCATGGGCCTGAATGCAGCGTCGAAGAACGCCGATGCGGCCAAGACCTTCCTGTCGTGGGTCGCCTCGCCGGACTTCGCCACCATCTACGCCAACGCACTGCCGGGCTTCTTCAGCCTGAATTCCACCCCGGTGAAGATGGCGGACCCGCTGGCGCAGGAATTCGTCTCCTGGCGCGACAAGTGCAAGTCGACGATCCGCTCGACCTATCAGATCCTGTCGCGCGGCACGCCCAACCTCGAGAACGAGACGTGGGTTGAATCGGCCAACGTCATCAACGGCACCGATACGCCGGAAGCTGCCGCCAAGAAGCTGCAGGACGGCCTCGACAGCTGGTACAAGCCGGCAAAGTAAAAGCTCAGACAACGGACCGGCCGGGCATAGGCCCGGCCGGCTTTCAGATTTCAGATAGCGATTGTCGGCACCGCCTCTCGGCCTTACCCTGCTCTGCGTGGGAAAGGCTGGCTGACCTGTCGCAAGCCTTTGTTCTTCCCGTTTCGGGCAAGGACATTCGGGCCGTGCATCGAGGCATCATCTAGCATCGCACCCTTTGGAACCGAGAGACGGCGGGGACCGAACTCATGGCCGCAGACACACGACCGAAACGACCCTTTCGCTGGCATATCGGCGTCTTCCTGGCGCCGGCGCTGCTGGTCTATACGGCGATCATGATCCTGCCGCTGGCCGGCACGCTGCAGCTGTCGCTGTTCCGCAACATCGACCAGAACCAGGTCTTCGTCGGGCTGCAGAATTTCCGCACGCTGTTCGGCGATCCCAACTGGTCGGTGAATTTCTGGAACGCGCTCAGGAACAACACCTGGTTCTTCATCATCCACATGCTGGTGCAGAACCCGATCGGCGTGCTTCTGGCGGCTCTGCTGTCCAGCCCAAGGCTGAGATTCGCCGCCTTCTACCGCACGGCGATCTTCGTGCCGACGATCCTGTCCTTCGTCATTGTCGGCTTCGCCTGGAAGCTGATCCTGTCGCCGCTGTGGGGCGTGGCGCCGCATATGCTCGATCTCGTCGGCCTGAAAAGCCTGTTCACGCCGTGGCTCGGCAAGGAGCAGTACGCACTGACCACACTCAGCCTGATCTCGGTGTGGCAGTTCGTCGGCATCCCGATGATGCTGATTTATGCCGCGCTGCTGTCGATCCCCGAGGAGGTCATCGAAGCGGCCGAATGCGATGGCATCACCGGCATGTCGCAGTTCTGGAAGATCAAGCTGCCGTTGATCCTGCCGTCGATCGGCATCATCTCGATCCTGACCTTCGTCGGCAATTTCAACGCCTTCGACCTGATCTACACCGCGCAAGGCGCGCTGGCCGGGCCGAACTATTCGACCGATATTCTCGGCACCTTCCTCTACCGCGCATTCTTCGGCTTCCAGCTGCAGGTCGGCGACCCCAACATGGGCGCGGCGATCGCCACGATGATGTTCCTGATCATCCTTGGCGGTGTCTGCGTCTACCTGTTCCTCGTGCAGACGCGCCTGCGTCGCTACCAGTTCTGAGGGGCGTAAGATGAGCCTAGCAACCCGTTCCCTGCCCCGCACCATCGGCGCCCACGCGATCCTGTTGACCTACACGGTGATCGCGCTGTTTCCGGTGATCCTGGTCATCATGAATTCGTTCAAATCCCGCGCCGGCATCTTCAGCGAGCCGCTGACGCCGCCGACGCCAAAAACCTTCGACCTGATCGGCTACACCACTGTCATCGGCCAGGGCGACTTCATCCACTATTTCCAGAACAGCCTTGTCGTCACCGTGGCGTCGCTGTTCTTCGTGCTGCTGTTCGGCGCCATGGCCGCCTTTTCCCTGTCGGAATACCGCTTTCGCGGCAATTCGCTGATGGGGCTCTATCTGGCGCTCGGCATCATGATCCCGATCCGCCTCGGCACCGTCGCCATCCTGCAATTGATGGTGGCGAGCGGGCTGGTCAACACGCTGACGGCGCTGATCCTGGTCTACACCGCGCAGGGCCTGCCGCTTGCGGTCTTCATCCTGTCGGAATTCATGAAGCAGGTGTCCGACGATCTGAAGAATGCCGGCCGCATCGACGGGCTGTCCGAATACACCATCTTCTTCCGGCTGGTGCTGCCGCTGGTGCGGCCCTCGATGGCAACGGTCGCGGTCTTCACCATGATCCCGATCTGGAACGATCTGTGGTTCCCGCTGATCCTGGCGCCATCGGAAGAGACCAAGACGGTGACGCTCGGCGCGCAATTGTTCCTCGGCCAGTTCGTCACCAACTGGAACGCCATCCTGGCCGCGCTGTCGCTGGCGATCATGCCGGTGCTGGTCCTCTACGTCATCTTCTCGCGGCAGCTGATCCGCGGCATTACTTCCGGAGCCGTCAAGTGAGTTTCGAAAAGCCTCTACGCGTCGTCGTCGCCGGCCTCGGCAATATGGGCCGCAGCCATGCGCTGGCCTATCACACCAATCCGGGGTTCGAGATCGCGGCACTGATCAATCGTTCCGACGTACCGCTGCCGGACGGGCTGTCGGGCTATGGCATCAGGCGTTCCTTCGACGACGCATTGCGTGACGAAAAACCCGATGTCGCCTGCGTCGCTACCTATTCCGACAGCCATGCCGACTATGCGGTGAAGGCATTCGAGGCGGGGTGTCATGTCTTCGTCGAAAAGCCGCTGGCAACGACGGTGGCCGACGCCAAGCGCGTCGTCGCGGCGGCCAAGGCCAACGGCAAGAAACTGGTGATCGGCTACATCCTGCGCCATCACCCGTCCTGGGTCAGGCTGATCGCCGAGGCGCGCAAGCTTGGCGGCCCCTACGTGTTCCGCATGAACCTCAACCAGCAATCCTCGGGCCATACCTGGGACACGCACAAGCAGCTGATGCAGACGACGTCGCCGATCGTCGACTGCGGCGTGCACTATCTCGACGTGATGCTGCAGATCACCGATGCCAGGCCGGTCGAGGTGCGCGGCATGGGGCTGCGGCTGACCGACGAGATTGCGCCGTCGATGTACAATTACGGCCATCTGCAGGTGCTGTTCGATGACGGTTCGGTCGGCTGGTACGAGGCCGGTTGGGGGCCGATGATTTCGGAAACGGCCTTCTTCGTGAAGGACGTGATCTCGCCCAAGGGCTGCGTGTCGATCGTCATGAAGGAGGGCGTCAAGTCCGACGACATCGACACCCACACCAAGACCTCGACCATCCGCCTGCACAGTGCGGCGACCGGGCCTGACGGCAAGTTCGTCAGGCAAGACGAGATGCTGTCGATGCAGGGCGAACCCGGCCACCAAGATCTGTGCGACCTCGAACAGGCCTTTGTGCTGAAGGCAATCCGCGAGGATATCGACCTGACCCGCCACATGGACGATGCGGTGAAATCGCTCGCCGTCTGCCTTGCCGCCGACGAGAGCGTGCGCAGCGGCGCCGCCGTCAAACTCTAACGATAGGAACGACGCCGTGGGCTCGCTGATAATCGAGAATGTGAAGAAGGCTTTTGGGCCGGTCGAGGTGCTGAAGGGCATCAACCTCGAAGTGAATGACGGCGAATTCGTCGTCTTCGTCGGCCCTTCGGGTTGCGGAAAGTCGACGCTGCTTCGGGTCATCGCCGGGCTGGAGGACTCTACCTCAGGCCGCGTGGTGATCGACGGCGCGGATGTCTCGGCGACGCCGCCTGCGAAACGCGGTATCGCAATGGTGTTCCAGACCTACGCGCTCTACCCGCATCTGACGGTGAAGAACAATATGGGCCTTGGCCTGAAACAGGCCGGCACGCCCGCCCCGGAGATCGAGCGGCGCATCGGCATCGCCTCGTCGATGCTGTCGCTGGAGCCTTATCTGGAAAGGCGGCCGGCCGAATTGTCCGGCGGCCAGCGCCAGCGCGTCGCCATCGGCCGCGCCGTGGTGCGCGAGCCAAAACTGTTCCTGTTCGACGAACCGCTGTCGAACCTTGATGCCGCGCTGCGCGTCAACACGCGGCTGGAGATCGCGCAGCTGCATCGCCGGCTGAAGGCAACGATGATCTATGTCACCCACGACCAGGTCGAAGCGATGACCTTGGCCGACAAGATCGTGGTGCTGAATGCCGGCAGGATCGAGCAGATCGGCGGACCGATGGAGCTCTACAATTCGCCGGCGAATGAATTCGTCGCCGGCTTTATCGGTTCCCCGAAAATGAACTTCGTCGACGGCGCCCGTCTGGGCGAGACGGCCAAGACCATTGGCGTGCGGCCTGAACACCTGACCGTCGATACGAAATCCGGGGCGTGGAAGGGAACGGTGGTGCATGCCGAGCATCTCGGCGCCGACACCAACCTCTATCTCGACTGCGAAAAGGCCGGGCTGATCACCGTGCGCATCTTTGGCGTCTACAATGCCGAACCCGGCTCGACGCTGTACGCGACGCCGGATCCGGCGAAGACGTATCGGTTTGGAGCGGATGGGAAGGTGTTGAAGTAGGCTGGGCGCGGCTCCCTTCCTCTCCCTCCGGAGGGGGGAGAGGAAAGAACGGAGAAGCCGCGCCTTACACGTCCGCCTTAAACGTCTGCTTCTGCTGGCCCAGGCCCTCGATGCCCAGTTCCACCACGTCCCCAGCCTTCAAAAACACCGGCGGCTTCATGCCGAGGCCGACGCCGGGCGGGGTGCCGGTGGAGATAATGTCGCCGGGGTGCAGCGACATGAACTGGCTGAGGTAGGAGACGAGATAGGCGACGCCATAGACCATGGTCTTGGTCGAGCCGTTCTGCATCGTCTTGCCGTTGACCGTCAGCCACATTTTGAGGTTCTGCGGATCGGCAACCTCGTCCTTGGTGACCAGCCAGGGTCCGGTCGGGCCGAACGTGTCGCAGCTCTTGCCCTTGGTCCACTGGCCCTGACGCTCGGCCTGGAAGGCGCGCTCGGACACGTCATGGGCGACGGCATAGCCGGCGACATAATCCAGCGCGTCGGCCTCGCTGACATATTTTGCCGTCTTGCCTATGACCACGGCGAGTTCAACCTCCCAGTCGGTCTTCTCGGAGCCGCGCGGGATCAGCACGTCGTCGTCCGGGCCGACGATGGCCGAGCTTGCCTTCATGAAGATGATCGGCTCCGGCGGCACGGTGGCGCCGGTTTCGGCGGCGTGGTCGGAATAGTTGAGGCCGATACAGATGAACTTGCCGGTGCCGGCAACGCAGGCGCCGAGGCGCGGTTTGCCGGAAACGGCCGGCAGCGACTTCGGATCGAGCTTCGACAGCGCGGCGAGCGATGCCGGATCAAGCGCCTTGCCGCTGATGTCGGTGACATGAGCGGAAAGATCGCGGATGGTGCCATCGGCATCGAGCAGACCCGGGCGTTCGCTCCCGATCTCGCCATAGCGCAGCAGTTTCATCTAAATCATTCTCCTACTTGCGGCCTCATGGCCGTTTGCAAACTCTCCGCCGAAGCGATGGCTCCTGCGAGGAACCGGGCGGACCATACCCATCAACCCGATCCCGGCAAGCGTGGCCAGCCGGCGAACGAGATTTTCAGACTTCTCGATCCCTATTAACGTCGGAACGGGAACCGATCTTCCTGTTCGCCCACGATCTTTTCCGAAACCCGTGATCAGATCGACCAGCCGCCGTCGATATTATAAGCCTGTCCGGACGTATAGGTTGCACCGGCGAGGTAGACGGCGAGGTCGGCGATCTCCTCGGGCGTGCCGAGGCGGCCCATCGGCTGGCGAGCGATGAAGGCGGCGCGGGCGGCATCATAGTCGCCTTGCGCGTGCATGCGATCCTGCAGGGATGGGCTTTCGACGGTGCCGGGGCAGATGGCGTTGCAGCGAATGCCCTTGCCGACATAGTCGGCGGCAATCGCCTTGGTCAGGCCGATGACCGCCGCCTTGGTGACGCCATAGGCGAAACGGTTGGGCACGCCCTTGCCGGCGCCGGCGACCGACGACATGTTGATGATCGAGCCGTCACCACGCTCCAGCATGCCGGGCAGCACCGCCCGGATGGTGCGGATCATGGCGCGGACATTGAGGTTGAAGGCAAAATCGAGATCGGCGTCCTTCATTTCGAGGATCGAGCCGGAATGAACGAAGCCGGCGCAATTGAACAGCACATCGACCGGGCCGATCGCCGCAAATCCCGATGTCACCGCCTCGTCGTTCAGCACATCGAGCTTGCGTATCTTGATGCCTGAAGTCTTGCCGAGTTCGGCGAGCAGCGCTTCGTTGATGTCGGTGGCATGGACGACGGCACCCGCTTTGGCGAAAGCCAGCGCGCTCGCCCGGCCGATGCCTTGCGCCGCAGCCGTGACGACAACGGTTTTGCCGGTCAGATCCGCCATTCGTCTTCTCCTCGTCCATTTGCGATCAGCCGGGTTCTACCGGCGGATGGTCGCCACGCATTGTGCCAGGCGAGCACTATTGTGCCGCCTGCGTCCAGCCAAAATGTTTTTTCTCGTTAAAGAACATTGCTGGATGCGTCAAGCCCGAACGCCCGCTCCCGACATGGAGCGCAAACGCTCAGTCGCCGTACGGCACCCAGACGTTCTTGACCTCGACGGCATGGCGCAGGAAAGCATCGCCGGCGGCTTCACCCGAGGCCCAGTCGAGGCTGCGGCCATGACCGGTCCAGACGCGCTTGAGGTTGCCGATGGACTCGGCTTCTGCCTTGGCGCAGGTCTCGGCATCGGCGAAGACCCAGAGCCCGTCGACATCATCGTGCTTGGCCAGCACACCGGTGAGTTCGGCGGTGCGCCCGGTGACGATGTTGATGGCGCCGGCCGGAACGTCGGAATATTCGATGACCTGATAGAGATCGGTGGCGAGCAGCGGATGCTTTTCCGAAGGCACCGCAACCACGGCGTTGCCCATGGCAAGTGCTGGCGCCACCAGCGAAATCAGGCCGAGCAAGGGCGCATTGTCCGGCGCGACGATGCCGACGACGCCGACCGGCTCGTGCAGCGCCAGCGTGACGGCGCGGGCCGGCGGCTGGTGAACCCTGCCCTCGAATTTGTCGGCGAGGCCGGCATAGAGGAAGAGGCGCTCGATCGACTGTTCTACTTCTTCGCGCGCGGCCTTGGCGGTGGCGCCGGTGAGTTCTGTGAGGCGCGCGGCAAATTCGTCGGCACGGCCCGAGAGGTTCTCTGCAAGGTAGTAAAGAACCTGGCTGCGGTTGTAGGCGGTCGCCTCCGGCCAGGCCTTGCAGGCGCGGGCCGCCGAGACGGCGTCGCGGATATCCTTGCGGCTGCCGAGACCGACCTCGCCGGCGAGCTTGCCCTTGGCGGTGGAGACAGCAATCGAGTAATTGCCGTCGGGCCGGACCTGCTTGCCGCCGATGAACAGCTTTGCCGTACGGTCGATGGCGTCGCCTTCGGTCTGCTCGATCGCCTGGACTGATGCCGTTGCCGGCTTGATGACAGGACCGAGCGGCAGTTTTGCCGCGAGATATTCGAACATGCCTTCGCGCCCGCCTTCGCGGCCAAAGCCGCTCTCGCGGTAGCCGCCGAAGCCGCAGGCGGCGTCGAACATGTTGGTGCCGTTGACCCAGACGACGCCGGCCTTCAATTGCGGCGCGACGTGGAGGGCTAGATTGACGTTTTCGCTCCACACCGAAGCGGCCAGCCCGTAGCGGGTGTTGTTGGCGAGTTCGATCCCTTCCTCGGTGTTGCGGAAGGTCATCGTCGCCAGAACGGGCCCGAACACCTCTTCCTGCGCCAATATGTTAGCCGGCGCAACACCTGTGGCCAGCGTCGGCAGATGATAGTAGCCCGAGGACGGCAGTGCCACATCCGGCTGCCAGCAAACGGCGCCCTGCCTGGCGCCTTCGGCGACCAGACCCTTGACGCGGTCCAGCTGGGTCAAATCGACCAGCGGGCCGATATCGGTGTTCTTGTCGAGCGGGCTGCCTACGCGCAGCCGGCTCATCCGCGTCTTGACCTTGGCGATGAAGGCATCGGCGATGCCTTCCTGCACCAACAGGCGCGAGCCGGCGCAGCAGACCTGGCCCTGGTTGAACCAGATGCCGTCGACCAGCCCCTCGACGGCGCTGTCGAGATCGGCATCCTCGAAGACGATGAACGCCGACTTGCCGCCGAGTTCCAGCGACAGTTTCTTGCCCGAGCCGGCGGTGGCCTTGCGGATGATCTTGCCGACTTCGGACGAGCCGGTGAAGGCGATCTTCTGGACGCCGGGATGGTTGACGATGGCAACGCCTGCCTCAGGTCCGCCCTGAACGATGTTGACGACGCCCTTTGGCACGCCGGCGCGTTCGCAAATTTCGGCAAACAGGATGGCAGTGAGCGGCGTGAATTCGGCCGGCTTCAGCACCACGGTGCAGCCGGCGGCGAGCGCCGGCGCGATCTTCCAGGCCAGCATCAGCAGCGGGAAATTCCACGGGATTATCTGGCCGACGACCCCGACGCCCTTGTGACCCGGAAAATCCTTGTCCAGTGCCTGAGCCCAACCGGCATGATGGATGAAATGGCGGATGGCCAGCGGCACGTCGATGTCGCGGCTTTCGCGGATCGGCTTGCCGTTGTCGATTGTCTCGAGCACCGCGAACAGGCGCTGGTGGCGCTGCATGGCGCGGCCGATGGCATAAAGCACTTTGGCTCTGACATAGCCTGACGAAGCAGACCATTTCGGCAGTGCCTTGGTGGCGGCGGAAACCGCGGCATCGACATCGGCGGCGCTGGCGTCCGACACCTTTGCCAGCAATTTGCCCGAGGACGGCTCGCTGGTGTCGAAAGTCTTGCCACCCGTGGCTGCCTTCCAGCCGCCGCCGATGAACAGCGCCTTGCCGAAATCGCGCGCGGCCAGCCATGCATCGGCCTCGTTGCGGGCTTCCGGGGCCGGGCCGTATTCCATGGCGTGATAGCGTTCGAGAATGTTCATAGGGCTGCTCCCGTCGGAGGAGATTATTGTTTTAGGAAGCACTCCTTCGCGCCCCCCTCTGTCCTGCCGGACATCTCCCCCACTAGGGGGGAGATCGGCCTTCAAGCCATCGCGTGGCGGTGATTGGCCGAATAGTGGCCCGTCAGATGATGCTCGAGCTGGCGCTCGATGTCGGTCAGCAGACTCGAGGCGCCGAAGCGGAACAGGTCGGGCTCCAGCCATGGACGGCCGAGCTCTTCCTTCATCAGCACCAGCCAGTCGAGCGAAGCTTTTGCGGTGGAAATGCCGCCGGCCGGCTTGAAACCGATGAGATAGCCGGTCTCTTCGAAATAGGCCCTGATAGCGCGCACCATGGCGAGGCCGACGGGCAACGTGGCGTTGACGCTCTCCTTGCCGGTCGACGTCTTTATGAAATCCGCGCCCGCCATCATCGCCACCATCGAAGCAAGCATGACATTGCGCAGCGTGGCGAGATCGCCAGTGCCGAGGATGACCTTCAGATGCGCATCCCCGCAAGCGGCGCGCATCGAGACGATCTCATTGTAAAGCTCCCGCCACTTGGCGCCAAACACCAAGCCGCGCGGAATGACGACGTCGATCTCGTCGGCGCCGTCCTTCACCGAGGCCTCGATCTCCTGCAGGCGCGTCGACAGCGGGGCAAGGCCATGCGGAAAGGCGGTGGAAACGGCGGCAACGTGGATGCCGGTGCCGCGCACGGCGTCGACGGCGGTGGCGACGAAGGGATGATAGACGCAGACCGCCGCCGGGCGGATCTTTTCGCCTGCAATGCCGAGGCCTTCGACGATGTCGCGGCGGAACGGATTGACCGCCTTGGCGCAGAGCCGGCGCACGCGCTCCTCGGTGTCGTTGGAATTCAGCGTCGTCAGGTCCATGCAGGCGACGGCGCGCAGCAGCCAGGCCGCCTGGTTGTCGGCCTTGATCGAACGCCGTTTGGTCAGGCTGGCGATGCGGCGTTCGAGCGCCGAGCGGTTGACGCTGCGCATCGATTCCATGAAGCCGAGATCGAGCTTCATGCCGGGATTGCGGGCAATGCGATGGTCGTGCGGGAGGGCGGTGTTGGCCGCGGCGCGCGCCGGCAGCGGCGTCACCTTGGACGAGCCAAGGTCGGCTTCGCGGATTGTGCTGCTCATCTCCTGCCCTTTCATTCAACGACTTGCGCCGAAGATAGCTCGTGAATTGACGCTTCACGAGTCTTTCAAAGGGTCATAGCTGAAAAAGGCTGCGAAAACAGCTGATTTTTGACCGCGTGGTCAAAAGTGCTGGTTTTGAGATGTCTGGGTCTGCTCAGCCGACGAAGGCGCGCTCGACGACGAAGCTCGCAGGGTGATGCAGCGAGCCTTCCTGGAAGCCGAGGCTTTCGGCCAGTTCCTTGACGTCCTTGAGCATATGCATCGAGCCGCAGATCATGATGCGGTCGGTCTCCGGATCGAGCTTGTCGATGCCGAGATCGCTGTAGAATTTGCCGGAGCCGATCAGCGCCGTGATGCGGCCCATGCGCTCGGACTCTTCGCGCGTCGTCGAATTGTAAAGGGTGACGCGGCCGCCGGTCAGTTCGCCGATCAGCGGGTCGCTCTCGAGCGCCGCCACCAATTCCCTACCATAGGTCAGTTCGGCGATATCGCGGCAGGTGTGGGTCAGGATCAGCTGGTCGAACTTTTCATAGGTATCGGGATCGCGCAGCAGGCTGGCGAAGGGTGCGATGCCGGTGCCGGTCGAGATCATGAACAGGCGCTTCGCCGGGGTCAGCGCGTCGACCACCAGCGTGCCGGTCGACTTCTGGCGCAGGATGACGGTGTCGCCGACCTGGATCTTCTGCAGCTCCGAAGTCAGCGGGCCGTCCGGCACCTTGATCGAGAAGAATTCCAGCTCTTCGTCCCAGGCCGGGCTGGCGATGGAATAGGCGCGGAACACCGGCTTCTCGGCATTGGGCAGGCCGATCATGACGAACTCGCCGGAGCGGAAGCGCAGCGACTGCGGGCGGGTGATGCGGAACGAAAACAGCCGGTCGGTATAGTGCTTCACCGAGACGACGGTCTCGGCATAGACGTTGGCCGGAATCGGGAACTGCAGCGGACGGGCGCCGGCGGTGTTGAGAGCGGATGTGGTGTTCATCAAATCCAACTTTCTGGCCCAACTGCTGACGCGGGCGCTAAACTTTCACCTGCGCGCCCGAACCGATCAGGTTCCGGCGTGCCGTTTGCACACTGTGAAGCGGTAAGCTCTTGTGTCCGGAATTTATTAGTATACAAACGATATTTGCGTCAAGATGCCAGCGTGAAACAGCTTTCCAAACTGAGACGTATCCGTAGTCCTGATATTTCGGGTTTCGACAATGAAAGAGAATTTTTCGGCGCAGACGCATGATTCCCTTGGCAAAGTCGTCGCCGGCATCGATGTCGGCGGGACCTTTACCGACCTGCTTCTGATCGATGGAAGCGACGGCGGACGGGTGCATATCGCAAAAACCCCGACCACGGTCGACAACCAGGCCTTCGGTGTGGTTTCGGCACTCGGCGCCACCGGATTTCCGATCAACGGCATCGACCTAATCGTGCACGGCACGACGACAACCACCAACGCAGTTCTCGAACGGCGCCTGGCAAAAACCGGCATGATCACCACGCGCGGCTTTCGCGACGTGATCGAGCTTGGCCGCCGCACGCGGCCGCAGGCTTACGGCATGACCGGCACTTTCGTGCCGATCATTCCGCGCAATCTGCGGCTCGAAGTGTCCGAGCGCGTCGAGGCTTCTGGGGCGGTGCGCCTACCGCTCGACGAGGCCGAGATGCGAGCGGCGCTTTTGCAGTTGATCGCCGATGGCTGCGAATCCCTCGTCATCCATTTCCTGCACTCCTACGCCAATCCTAGGCATGAGCGGCGCGCGGCGGAAATCGCCGCCGAACTCTGGCCGAACGGCTACATCACCACGGGCCATGCGCTGCTTTCGGAAGCGCGCGAATTCGAGCGCGGCGTTACTGCTTCGGTCAACGCTTCGGTGCAGCCGATCCTCGAACGCTATGTCGAGCGGCTGCGCAAGGAACTGGGCGCCAAAGGCTACGCCCGCGACTTCCTGATCATGAACGGCAATGGCGGCATGATCTCGGCCCGCTTTGTCACCCGTGAGTCGGCAAAGACGGTGATGTCGGGGCCGGCCTCCGGCGTCATCGCCGCCGCCTATACGGGCAAGCGCGCCGGCTTCGAAAACCTGGTGACCTACGACATGGGCGGTACCTCGACCGACGTGGCGCTGATCCGCAATGCCGAGCCTGCCGTGTCGAACGAGATCGAGATCGAATATGCGATGCCGATCCATGTGCCGATGGTGGCGGTGCACACGGTCGGCGCCGGCGGCGGCTCGATCGCCCGCGTCGATGCAGCCGGGCTGATCCAGATCGGCCCGGAAAGCGCCGGCGCCAATCCCGGTCCGATCTGCTACGGCCGCGGCGGCCTGGAGCCGACCATCACCGACGCCAATCTGGTGCTGGGACGACTGGCGCCGAAGAAATTGCTGGCGGTCGAAAATCCGGTCACAGTCGAACGCGTCACCGGAATATTCGAAGACAAAATTGGCAAGGCGACCGGCCTGTCCGGCGTCGAGGCGGCGGGTGCGGTGCTGCGGCTGGGCAACATGAAAATGGCGGGCGCCATTCGCATGGTGTCGGTGTCGCGCGGCCACGATCCACGCGATTTCGCGCTGTTTGCCTTTGGCGGCGCCGGACCGCTGCACGCGACCGCGCTGGCGCGTGAGCTCGGCCTGCCGAAAGTGCTGGTGCCGGCGCGTCCGGGCATTACCAACGCACTCGGTTGCGTCGTCGCCGATCTGCGCCATGATTTCGTCAATACGGTCAACCAGCCGGTCAATGGGCTCGACGAAGCTGCGCTTCGCGAGGTATTGGAACGGCACCTAAACGAAGGTGAGGAGCTGATCGGCAAGGAAGCGGTGAAGCCGGAGACGATCCGCGTCACGCATTCCGCCGACATGCAGTTCATCGGCCAGACGCACATCATCAACGTGCCGCTGCCGTCGTCTTCGGTGACGCGCGCAACGCTGCAGCAGCTTTTCGAAAAGGCCTATTTCGCCCGCTTCAAGGTCGAGCTGCCGGAGATCCGCGCCAATCTGGTCAATCTCAACACTTCGGTAACCGGCGTCCGGCCGGCGATCGATCTGTCGCGACTGATCGACCCGGCAGGGCGCGCCAAAACGCCAGACGAGGCGCGGCGCGAGATACGGCCGGTCTGGTACGCAGGGACCTGGCACGACACGCCGGTGTATGCGCGCGAAAAACTACCGCTCGACGCGGTCATCGAAGGGCCGGCGATCCTCGAACAGATGGACGCGACCACCGTTCTCGAACCCGGCGACCACGCACGCTCGGACGCCGACGGCAACATCATCATCGACATCGGCGAGGCCTGAGATGCAAAAGCTCGACGCCATCACGCTTTCCGTCCTCCAGGCGGCCCTGCAGCAGGTCTGCGACGAGATGGACCTGACCTTTTCGCGCGCCGCCTTCTCGCCTGTTATCGCCGAGGCCAATGACCGCTCCGACGGCATCTACTCCGCCGTCGATGGTTCGCTGATCGCACAGGGATCACAAGGCCTGCCGGTGTTTGTCGGCGTCATGCAATATTCGACCAAGACGGTGATCGAGATGATCGCCGACGGGCGATGCCTGCCACCGGAGCCTGGCGACATCTACATCGTCAACGACCCCTATCTCGGCGGCACGCATCTGATGGATGTGCGCTTCGCCATGCCGGTCTATCGAGACGGCAAGATATTTTGCTGGCTATCGAACACCGGCCATTGGCCCGATATTGGCGGCTCGGTGCCTGGCGGCTTCTCGGCTTCCGCGACTGCGGTCGAGCAGGAAGGCCTGCGGCTGCCGCCGGTCAAACTGTTCAAGAAAGGCGTTCTCGATCCAGAGATTTACGCCATCATCTGCTCCAACATCCGCGTCGCCGACCAGCGCATCGGCGACATTCGCGCGCAGGCGGCGGCGCTGCTGATCGGCCAGGACAGGCTGAATGGTATCCTGGACCGTTACGGTGACGAAACGGTTGTCGAGGCGATTGCCGAACTGCGCCGCCGTGCGGCCGAACAGATGCGCGCCAACATCGCGGCCATTCCCGATGGCACCTACAGCTCGAAGGCGTTCGTCGATTCCGACGGGGTGGTCAACGAGCCGCTGACCATCGCGCTGGCCATCGAAAAACAGGGCGATACGCTGAGCTTCGATTTCACCGGCTCGTCAAAGCCCTGCGCCGGGCCAATGAACAGCGTGCTGGCGACGACCTTGTCCTCGGTCTATCTCGCCATGCGCCATATTTTCCCCGACGTGCCGATCAGCGCCGGCGCTTTCGAGCCGCTGAACATCAAACGACCGGAAGGCACTTTCCTCGACGCGAAGTATCCGCGCCCGGTGTCGGGCTGTGCGGCCGAAGTGTCGCAGCGCATCGCCGAGGCGGTGTTCGCCGCGATGGTGCAGGCGCTGCCCGAGAAGGTTACGGCGGCCCCGGCCGGCTCCAGCGGCAATTTCGCGCTCGGCGGCAACGATCCGGCGCGTGGCCGCGACTACGTCATGTACCAGATCTCCGGCGGCGGCTATGGCGGCAATGCCGGCCATGACGGCCTGACCAATGGCTGCTCGACCATCGGCATTTCCAAGTCGCCGCCGGTCGAGATCATGGAACAGGCCTTTCCCGTGCTCTACCGCCACTATGCCTTGCGCGAGGGCTCGGGCGGCGCCGGCAAGCATCGCGGCGGCTTTGGGCTCGCCTATGAGGTGGAGATCCTGCGCGGCGATGCCCGTGCCTCCTTCGTCATGGACCATGGCCGTTTCGGCCCGCAAGGCGCGCTCGGCGGCAAGGACGGCGCGGTCAACACAGTGACGGTGTTCCGTGGCGGCGAGGAACATGTGCCGCCGCATCTGTCCAAGGAACAGGACATCGCGCTGAAGGCCGGCGACCGCGTTCGCGTCGGCACGCCAGGCGGCGGCGGTTATGGCGATCCGTTCGAGCGCGACGCCGATCTGGTGCTACGGGATGTGGGTTTGGGCTACTACACCTCCGCAGAGGCCGCCGAAAAATTTGGCGTTACGCTTTCGGCTGATACGCTTGCAGTCGACCGGGCGGCAACAACAAGAACGCGCACCGGCTGACCGCCCGCCGCGAGATGCCGATCGTTCGGTGCGCCGTGATCGGCGCATGACATGTCGCTTCCGTCTCCGACGAGGGCATAAAAGACCGTAGACTTCCCGGGTCAACGGAGATCAGGATCATGCGTCTTTTCGGTCGTTTCGTGCTTGCCGCTTCTGCTGCCTTGGTGCTCGCCACGGGTGCTGCCTCTGCCGAGGGCAAGAAACTCAAGCTCGGCACCGAGGGCGCCTATCCGCCCTTCAATTACGCCAATGCCGACGGCACGCTGGGCGGCTTCGACATCGATCTCGGCAAGGCATTGTGCGCCGAGATGAAGACCGAATGCGAATTTGTCGTGCAGGATTTCGACGGCTCGATCCCGGCGCTGCAGGCCGGCAAGTTCGACGCGATCATCAACATCACCATCACGCCGGAACGCGCCGAGAAGGTGGATTTCACCCACAAATACTATCAGACGCCGCCGGCCATTGCCGTGCCGAAAGATTCGGCGCTCGCCGGCACCTCGCCAGAGGATTTGAAAGGCAAGGCGCTGGGCGTGCAGAGCGCGACCATCCACCAGAATTTTGCCGAGCAGAAATACAGCGGCTCGACGATCAAGGCGTACCCGACCGGCGACGACGCCCGCGCCGATATGGTCAACGGCCGCCTCGATGCGGTGATGGACGGCTCGATCATCCTGACCGAATGGCTGAAGAAGCCCGAAGGCGCCTGCTGCAAATTGCTCGGCACCTTGACCCCCGACCCGGCCATCCATGGCCCCGGCGTCGGCATCGCGCTGCAGAAGGGCAACAAGGAGTTGACGGATAAGCTCAATGCCGCGATCGACGCGCTGCGCGCCAACGGCAAATACAAGGAAATCAACGATAAATACTTTTCGTTCGACGTCTACGGCAGCTGAGACCGCTTGGAAACTCAACTCTGGCGGCCATCTGAAGGCGTTTTCTGCGCTTCCGGTGCTCACGGACCCAAATGTCCGCTGCGCTCCGGTTCTCGAAACCACCATCATATGACTCGCCAGAGCGAGTTTCGAAACGGTCTCCAGGCAGCAATCAATAATGGAGACTTTCTTGGTTGAGCGGCGCTCCCCTTTCTACAACAGCATCGTCGGCCTGGGCGCGACGATGGGCCGGGTCGGCGGCGAGTTCGTGTCGGCCAAATACTATTCCGGCATTGCCGATGAGCATCTGAACACCCGCGCGAATGTCGGCGTCCAGGACCTCAGCACCATGGGCAAGATGGACATCAAAGGCCCCGACGCCGAGGCGCTGGTCAATCATGTCATCGTCAACGATGCTGCCGCCATGAAACCGGGACAGGTGCGCTACTCCACCGTGTGCCGCGACGATGGCGGCATCATGGATGACCTCACCGTGTTCCGCCTGGCGCCCGAGCATTTCATGCTGGTGACCGGCTCGGTCAACCGGCTCAAAATGCTGCCATGGCTGCTGCATCATGCGCAGGGGCGAAAAGCCTATGTCACAGATATCACTGCGGCCATCGCCTTCCCGACCATACAAGGGCCGCGCTCGCGGGCGCTGCTGAAGGCGCTGGTGCAGGACGCCGACCTGGATGGGCTGAAACGCTGGGCGTTCGCGTCAGGGCGCATCGGTGAGACGAAAGTGCTGATTTCGCGCACCGGCGTGACCGGCGAGCTCGGCTTCGAGCTGTTCGTGCCGGCCGACGAAGCCACTGCTGTCTGGGAGGCACTGATGCGGACCGGCCGGGATTTCGGCCTGAAACCCTATGGCGTGCTGGCGATGTTCACGCTTGGGTTGGAAAAAGCCTATCCGGCGCATGGCATCGACATGGATGAGAGCCGCACGCCGTTTCATGTCGGCCTTGACCGCTGGATCAAGTTCGACAAGGGCGATTTCATTGGCCGCGAGGCGCTGCTCAGGGTGCGCGACAAAGGCCTCGACGAGCGCTGGACCGGGCTGATCCTGGATGGAGATACGCCGGCGGCCACAAACGCGCGGGTTCTGGCCGATGGCGTGGACGCTGGCGTCGTCACCTACAGCGATCACGGCTATTCGCTGGGCAAGGTGCTGGCGACTGCGCATCTGCGGCTGCCGTTCGCCGCGATCGGCACCGAACTCAGCATCGACATTGACGGCGTACCGACGCGCGCGGTGGTGGCGCCGATACCGTTCTTCGATCCCGAAGGGGCGCGGCTTCGCGCCTGAAGGCAATTTGGACCCCAGGGTGTGTTGAGATTCAGGTCAGGCCGAGTCGAAAATGGCTGATACCGAGAACCGGAGCGGAGCGTACTTTTGGGTACGTGAGCAACGGAAGCGCAGGTATCAGCCATTTGCAGGCCGGCATCACCTGAATATCAACACACCCTAGGCCAGTTTGGCCAAGAGCTTCATAAAGGTGGTGGCCTCCTTGGCCGAGAGCGGCGCCAGCGTTTCCTGGGTGATGGCTCGAGCCAGCGGGATCAGCCGCTCGATGGCGTCGCGGCCCGCGGCGGTCAGATTGACCAGCAGGCGCCGCTTGTCGACCTCGTGCTTGGTAAGGTCGACCAGGCCCCGCGCCTTGAGCCTATCGATGACCCCCTTCACCGTCGCCGCATCCATGGCGATCAGCGTGCCGAGCTGGTTCTGCGAGGTCTCGCCAACGTCGTGCAGTTTGGCCAAAGCGGCGAATTGCGGCGGCGTCAGATCGGCGATACGCGCGGCAAAGATCGAGACATGGCGCTGGTGCGCCTTGCGCAGGATGAAGCCGACCTGCTCCTGCAGATGATAGTCGTTTTCCTCAGGCGTTTCGGCCTCGACCAGCTTGAGCAATTTGTCCTCGCCGCTCACCGCAACCCATCCCAGACCTTGATGTCCTTCGCGGCAAGCCCGCCCATGCGGTCGTGCACGCGCGGGCCGCAGGTCATGGCGAGACAGAACAGGATCTCGTCGGCCCGGGGGCCGTCGCTGATGCCGACTTCCATGGCATCGAAATGGCTGCGCACATAGGCGGCGTTGATGTGGCCGAGCGGCACGTCGAGCCGCGACCCGAAGGCACCGACCTTCTTCGCCGACGGGACGATCGCCTTGGCGTCGCCGAGCCGCTCGCGCATGGCGTAGCCGCCCGGCACATGCCACAGCGCGCCATGCTCCAGTTCGCCCGACGTGCCGACGATTGCACCCTTGCCATAGCCGTCGATCTGTTTCACGTCGCCACCGAGCGCCGCGATCAGCCGATCGGCGAGCAGCAGTCCGAGCGGCTTCAGATCGTCCATGGCGCTCTGCAAATCTTCGACATAGCGGCCGGCGAACGGGTTTTTGACCAGCGCCATGGCTGCGGCGCGGCGGCGCGGCACCTTCGCCGACGGTCCGCCGTCGTGAAAGATCTCTTCGGTCAGCACCGCGATCTTGCGGATCGGAAACTCAGGCATGGGCAACTTCCCTCCCAAAGATTTTGTTGGGCGCGGCAAGCGCCATGGAACCACTGATGCGGGCCTCACCGCCAAGAAACAGCGCCGACGCGGCAATCAGGCCGCGCCGGCGAAAATCTTCGGCGACAGCAAGGCCATTGTCCAGCGCCCGCGCCACCTCGCCAAATGCAAGCGTGCCGACGGCTTGTGTCACCAAGCGCGAGCCGAGATCGCTGTCGGGCGAAAGTTCGTGTGCGGGAACGCGCTTGATGGCGGGATTGCCGGGCAGGTCGACGGCGTTGGCAATGAGCGTCGCCGCCGCATCGGCTTCGGCTCCGGTCTTGGCGAGCACGGTGACGGCATCGGCAATGCCGAGCGAGAAGGAGCGCCCACGCCAACCGCTGGTGGCGACGCCGCAGACGCCGTCTTCGGCGCGGATGGTGATGCGGTCGGCCATACCGTTGCCGGTGCCAGCGATCGCCAGGTTCATCGACTGGCCGTTGCCGATATGAAGAGCGCTGTCGCCGCCGTTGTTGACATAGGCGCGATCGAGCTTGCGACCGGCAAGCAGCGCCACCAGCATTTCGTCGGCTACCGATCCGGCCACAGCGGCCATCGGCGTGATGAAGCATTCCGCCAGGGGCGCGACCGCCGCTTCCATGCGGCGCGGCGTCGGACCGTCAAAAGTGCGCGGCGCCAGGAAAAACGCCGGGAGCCGCAATTCGGGAAGCTCCTTGACGACCTCCATCAGGATGGTCTGGAAACGCGCGACGGCCTGGGCGTAGGCGGCACGGCATTCATCCGCCTCGCCAAAGACTTCGACGATCAGGTCGATCGGCCCGTGGTTGAGATGCAGCCGCTTGCCGTCCTGCAGCCAGTTTGCTTGCGGGCCCTGCATCAGCCGGCCCCGTTCGAACCGGTACGATGCAGCTGCGCCAGCGGCGGCCAGGGGTTCTGCGCTGCAGCGCCTGCGCCGCGGCGCGGATTGAGGTATTCGCCACCCTTGGCGACGATGTCGTCGACGCTGCGGATCTCGGCTTCGTAGCCGCCCAGCCTGACATAGTCGTCGCGGCGCAGCGTGAACTCGATCGGCGCCACCAGCGCCGGGGTCGGCACATAGCCGAAGGCGCCTTCCGGCACCCTTGTGACATCGACCATCAGCGTGATGCCGCCGCCCGGCCAGACATAGACCGGCGCGCCGCCGACGGTGACATAGGTGGTCAAACCTTGCACCGAGCGGGTCAGGTTGACCGGATTTTCGGTGACGCCGGCGCGCAGCGAACCGCCCGCGCCGCCGATGAACAGCACGGTGCACAGCGCCGGTTCGCAATTGTCCTCGATCAGCCCGACCGACTTCTGCAGTCGCTCCGGAAACGGCTTTTCGACCGGCTTCAACTCGTCATCGAGCTCGTAATAGGCGAACTGCTCGCCGGTGGTCGAAACCATCAGCAGCGACAGGCCGGGACGCGCCCCTTTCTTGGCATTCCACTCGCCAAGGATCGACAGCGGGTCGGAAATCGAGGTGCCGCCCCAGCCGAGGCCGGGTTCGGAGACCTTGAAATAACGGCCGGGCGTCGACCGGCGGCCGATGATCTTGATGCCGGTATCCTGCCAGCCCAGCACCTTGCCGGCCTGGTGCTCGGAAACGACGCCTGTGATGTGATCGTCGACCACCACCACTTCGTCGACCAGGCCGCGCCATTGGGTGGCGAACATGCCGATGGTTGCCGAGCCGCAGCCGACCCGCATGCGATGTTCAACCTTGCCGTCGATGACAGGTGGTTTGCCGGCTTCGACGATGATCGTCGCACCGCCGTCGATGGTCAGTTCCACCGGCTTGCGATTGCACAGGTTGAGCATCGCGTCGCAAGTGGCGCGCCCCTCCGCCTTGGAACCGCCAGTCAGATGATGCACGCCGCCCAGAGACAGCATCTGCGAACCGTATTCGCCTGTGGTCACATGGCCGATCGCTTCGCCCTGGGCACGGACGATGGCGGTCTCGGGACCAAGGTGGCGGTCGGTGTCAATCTTCACCTTGACGCCGCAATAGGAGAAGATGCCCTCGGTAACCACGGTCACCAGATCGACGCCCTCGACTTCCTGGCTGACGATGAACGGCGCAGGCTTGTAATCGGGATAGGTGGTGCCGGCGCCTATTGCCGTGACGAAGCGGCGGCCGGTGTTGACCAGTTCGCCGTGCCATGCCTCGTTTTCGGCGACGAAAGGCATCACCGCGCCGCCGGCCTCGGCGGCATGGTCGAGAATGGTCAGCGGATCCATGCGCACGATGCGGCCGTCGACATTGCCGTAGCGGTCGCAGGCGCCGGTGCGGCCGTCGGCGATGTAGCACATCACCGGACAGGCATCGCAGCGTATCTTTTCCGCCACCTGTTTTTCGCCGGGATCGTGGGTTTCGAAACGTTCGGCAAGCTCGCTCATTGGCGTGCCTCCTTCTCGCGGATAGCGGCGCGAATGCGGGTCGGCGTCGCCGGGACCTTGGTGACCAGCACGCCGGTGGCATGGCGGATGGCGTTGAGGATGGCCGGCGCCGTCGGGATCAGCACATGCTCGCCCAGCCCCTTGGCGCCAAACGGGCCCTCGGGATCGGGAACCTCGATCAGGATGGTCTCGATCGGCGGCACGTCGCCGATCGTCGGGATCAGATAGTCGTGCAGGTTCTCGGTGCGGCCGGGGATGTATTCCTCCATCAGCGCCATGCCGATGCCTTGAGCGATGCCGCCCTCGATCTGGCCTTCGGCCAGCAGCGGATTGATCGCCCTGCCGACATCGTGCGCGGCGGTGATCTTGATCAGCTTGACCGTGCCGAGCTTGAGGTCGACCTCGAGTTCGGCGATCTGCGCGCCGTAGCCATAGAGGGCATAGGGTTTGCCCTGGCCCTTGGCATCGAGCGGCAACGTCGGCGGATCATAGGTTTCTTCGGCACGGAAGACGAAGCCGCCGGCGTCGACATCAAGGGCGGCGAGGTCGATGCGGCGGGTGGCCTCGCCCTCGCGAATGACGATTGCCGATCCGTCGAGATTGAGGGACGCCTTTTCCGACACGTTGGCAAAGCGCAGGATGGTTTCACGCAAGGCGCGGCCGGCCTTTTCGGCGGCCTTGCCGGTGACAAAGGTCTGGCGCGAGGCCGATGTTTTGCCGGCGTCGGGGCTGATCGCGGTGTCGGCGCTCTTCAGCCGGAATGTGTCCAGCGGCAGGCCGAGCGCGTCGGCGCAGATCTGAGTTATGACGGTGTTGGAGCCCTGGCCGATATCGACGGCGCCCTGATGCAGGATGACCTCGCCCGCGGGCGAAATACCGACCCTGATCGTCGAGGGATTGGGCAGCGAGGTGTTGCCGCAGCCATACCAGCAGGACGCAACGCCGACACCGCGCTTTTCCGTCTCATTGGCAGCATTGAAGGCAGCGGCATCGGCCAGCGCGCGCACCCAATGGGGCTGCAAAGCCTCGAGGCACTCGGCGATGCCGACGCCCGACTCCAGTTTCTGGCCAGTAACCGTTTCGGATCCGTTACGAAGGCAGTTGTTCAGCCGAAACTCCAGCCGATCCAGCCCAAGCTTTTCGGCCAGCTCGTCATAGAGGGTTTCCTGCATGATCGTCGCCTGCGGCACGCCGAAGCCACGAAAGGCGCCAGAGATCGGACCATGCGTGTGGATGGCGCGGCCCTCGGCGCGGTAGTTCGGCGTCGCATAGGGACCGGAGGCGTGCACCGGAACGCGGTTGGCGACGGTCGGCCCCCAGCTGGCATAGGCGCCGGTGTTGAAATCGCCTGTAAAGACCATGCCGGTGACGAGGCCATCGGCATCGACGCCGATGCTCGCCTTCATCTGAGCGGGATGACGCTTGGTGGTCGAGATCATCGATTCATTGCGGGTGTAGGTGAGTGCCGCCGGCCGCCCGGTCTTCATCGCCACCAGGCCGATCAGCGGCTGCAGCGAGACATCGAGCTTGGAACCAAAACCGCCGCCGGTGGCGGTCGGCACAATGCGCACCTTGTCGACGGAGAGACCAAGCACCTTTGCCGTGTCGCCGCGGTCCATATAGGGCGCCTGCGTGCAGGCGACGACGACCAGCGTGTCGCCGTCCATATAGGCGTAGCCGGCTTCAGGCTCGATATAGGCGTGCTCGACATAGGAGGTGTCGATGGCGCCGGAAACGGTGAAAGCAGCACTGGTGAGCGCCGCGTCGGGATCACCACGCTCGACAAAGCCGGAGGTGAGCAGGTTTGCCGGTCGGTGGTCGTGGATCAGTTGCGCGCCACCCGCTTGTGCTTCGCCAGGCTGCAGAAAATGCGGCAGCTCGCTCCAGCGAACCGGGAAATCCGTGAGGTCGAGATCGAGCATGGCCTCGCGCTCGCCGGCAACCAGCGCCACCGCCTCGCCGCGAAACCGCGCAAACCCTTCGGCGAGTGCCGGCTGGTCGGCGAACGGGCCGATGACGCCAAAACAGTTCTTTCCCGGAATGTCGGCGGCGGTGAAGACACCGACGATGCCGGGACGATTTCTTGCCCAGGCGTCGAGGTCGCCGAAGGTGAAACCGGCATGATAGTGCGGCGAGCGGACCACCAACACGGCGAGTGCATCAGCCGGGAACGAATCGCCGCCGAATTTCTCGCCGCCGGTGACTTTTGGCTGGCCATCGAGGCGGATCGGCGACGCGCCGACGGCATGGCCGGATTGCGGCATGCGGTGGTCGAGGCCATTGACGTGGCGCGACGCGTCCATGACCGCGGCAATGATCTTGCGGTAGCCGGTGCAGCGGCAGAGGACGCCGCCCAGCGCATCCTGGGTCTCTGCTTCGGTCGGGCTGGGTTTCTCGTCCAGAAGGGCCGTCGCGGCGACCAGCAGGCCGGGCGTGCAGATGCCGCATTGCGCCGCGCCATGTTCGAGGAACGAGGCCTGCAGCGCCGACAGCCTGCCATTGGCGAGGCCCTCGATGGTCGTCACCGTCGCGCCGGCCACCGAGGCCGCCGGCACCAGGCAGGCGCAGACCGGATTGCCGTCGACCAGCACGGTGCACGCGCCGCAATCGCCGGCGTCGCAGCCGACCTTGGTGCCGGTCAGGCGCAATTCATCGCGCAGCACCGAGGAGAGACGGCGGACCGGCGGCACGCAGACGGAAACGGCGGCGCCGTTGACCTCGAAGGCGATGTCGGCGCTTTCCATCATGCCGCCACCTTGTCGCTTGGTGCATGGCCGGCAGCGGCGAGCACGGCGCGGGCGACGATCTCGCGCGCTGCATCCAGCCGGTATTCGGCACTGCCGCGCACATCGCCGATCGGCGTCAGCTCATCCATCGGCGCGGACAGGACCGCATCGGCGAGCTTATGACTGGCAGGTTTGCCGCGCAGGGCGGATTCGACACCGGCGAGACGCTTGGCGACCGCCGAGCAGGAGCCGACGGCGACGGCTGCTTCGCTGACAATGCCGTCTTTCACAACCAGCCGCGCTGCCACCATGGCGATGGAGATGACGAGATAGCGCCGGGCGCCGAGTTTGACGAAGGCCGACGTGCCCAAGCCTGCGTGTTTCGGCACGCGGATGGCGGTGACCATTTCGCCCGGCTGCAATTCCGTGCGGCGGTTGCCGAGGATGAATTTTGCCAGCGGCAGGGTGCGGGTTGCCGCTGCGGAGCGCAATTCGATCTCAGCATCGAGCACAAGCAAGGGCGGCACGCCGTCAGCAGCCGGCGAGGCGTTGCACAGATTGCCGGCCATGGAGGCGGCATTCTGGATCTGCACCGAACCCACTTCCCGCGCGGCCTGCTTCAGCGCGTCGAAAGCCGGCGGCAAGGGGTGGCGGACGAGATCGGTCCAGGTCGTGCGCGCGCCGATCGTCCAATGGGTCTCGGTTTCAGCGATGCCGCGCAACGCCGCGAGGCCATTGATGTCGAGCACATTGTCGCGAAACGGCTTAGCGCCTTGCGCCGGATAAAAATCGGTACCGCCGGCAAGGATGCGCCAAGGCGCTTCGCCAAGCAAAGCGAGCGCCTCGTCGACCGTGGTGGGTTTCGCGTAACGGATCACGCTTTGCCTTCCCAAAGGGGGATCTTGCGGAAGAACCCGCCGACGTAAGAGCCGGGCAAATTCATTCGTATGCAAATGATATCAAGCCGGCAGGATTTGTCAAAGCCAGAGTTTGCGCCGCTGTGTGCATCAATCCCGCGCACAAGCATTTGTTATGCCGTTGGCGGTTGACGCCGCCGCCCATCTGGTCAAGTTTCTGCATCCGGTCGCATCAGCGGCATTTCTTCACTGGAGCCTGAGACAAAAGAGGGAGGCCCCATGGCCGACGAAGCGCTTGTTGTCATCGACTTGCAGAACGATTTTTGCCCGGGCGGCGCACTGGCTGTGGCCGGCGGCGACGAGATCGTGCCGCTGGTCAACGATCTGATCCGGCGCACCGAGCATGTCGTGCTGACGCAGGACTGGCACCCCGCCGGACATTCGAGCTTTGCCTCCAGCCATCCGGGCAAGCAGCCCTACGAGACCATCGACATGCCCTACGGCCAGCAGACGCTGTGGCCGGATCATTGTATCCAGGGCAGCCTGGGTTCGGATTTTCATTCGGGCCTCGCCTGGACCAAGGCCGAACTGGTGATCCGCAAGGGCTTTCGCCCTGATATCGACAGCTATTCGGCTTTCTTCGAGAACGACCACACGACGCAGACCGGGTTGGCCGGCTATCTGCGCGAACGCGGCATCGACAGTCTCACGCTGGTCGGTCTCGCGACCGACTTCTGCGTCGCCTTTTCAGCGCTCGACGCGGTGAAGCAGGGTTTCAGGACGACGGTGCGGCTCGATGCCTGCCGCGGCATCGACCTCAATGGCTCGGTCGCGACGATGCTGAAGCGGATGCATGAGGCCGGCGTGGTGCTTGAAGACCATTTGTCGGACTAACGGGACTGTGAAGCGTCAAGGGGGCTTCACACGATTGGCGACGGCCCTGGCTGCATGCATACCAGCTGTAGCCATCCTCCTGTTTCCGCAATTCGCCTTCGCGGCTGAGAGCCCCGAATTGCCCGGTGCCGCCATGTCGCTTTGGTGGGCGCTGCCTTTCGCTGGTCTGCTGTTGTCGATCGCCACCGGGCCTTTGCTGTTTGCCCATATCTGGGAGCATCACTACGGCAAGATCGCAGCGCTCTGGGCGGCGCTGGTGGTGGTGCCACTGGCACTCGCCTTCGGCATGAATTCGGCCACGGAGGCGGTGCTGCACACATTGCTCACCGAATATATGTCGTTCATTGTCCTGCTCTTCGCGCTGTTCACCATTTCGGGCGGCATTCTGGTGGCCGGCAACATCCACGGCACGCCGCTGGTCAATGCCGGGCTGCTGCTGGTCGGGGCGATCCTCGCCTCGGTCATCGGCACCACCGGCGCCTCGATGATTCTGATCCGGCCACTCATCCGCGCCAATGACGCCAGGCGGTACAACGCCCATGTCGTGATCTTCTTCATCTTCCTAGTGTCGAACATTGGCGGCTCGCTGACGCCCTTGGGCGACCCGCCATTGTTCGTCGGCTTCCTCAGGGGCGTGGACTTCTTCTGGACGACCGCCAACCTCTATCGCGAGACGCTGTTCGTTGGCGGCGCGGTGCTGGCGGTCTTCCTGGCCATCGACATCATCCTGCACCGGCGCGAAGGCGGCGCGCCCAAGATCAAGGATCCGACGCCGGTTACGAAAGTGCGCATCCTTGGCCTGCCCAACATTCCGCTGCTGGCCGGCGTGATCGGCGCCATCCTGCTTTCGGCGACCTGGAAGCCGGGTATTAATTTCTCGATCCTGGGCGTGGGCCTCGAATTGCAGAATCTGGTGCGCGACGCAATCATCCTGGCGATCGCTTTCCTGTCGCTTGCCGTGTCGCGCAAGAGTCATCGCGAGGCGAACGGCTTCAACTGGGGGCCGATATCAGAGGTGGCAAAGCTGTTTGCCGGCATCTTCATCTGCATCGTGCCGGTCATCGCCATTCTCAGGGCCGGCCACGGCGGCGCGCTGGCGCCACTGGTGGCGCTGGTCACCTCGCCCACCGGCCAGCCCAATGACCTCGCCTATTTCTGGCTGACCGGGGCGCTGTCGTCCTTCCTCGACAATGCGCCGACCTATCTGGTGTTCTTCGAACTCGCCGGCGGCAATCCGCAGCATCTGATGACCGAGGCTGCATCGACCCTGGCGGCGATTTCGGCGGGGGCGGTGTTCATGGGCGCCAATACCTATATCGGCAACGCGCCGAACTTCATGGTCTACGCCATCGCCAGGCATCGCGGCGTCAAGATGCCGGGCTTCTTCGGCTATATGGCGTGGTCGGGCGCGGTGTTGATCCCTGCTTTCCTGATCGCCGGCTTCCTGTTTTTCGGCTGAGCCGACAAACCAACCGGTGCTTGCGTATGCGGGACCGGCAATTTCTGCTATTGTCGAGGGGTGCGGGGTTAGGTCGGGGGCGACATTGACCATCGAGAAGCTGCCCTATCTGTCAGCCGAATTCCTGGATGGCCTGGTGATTTCGACATCCGATGTGGTCAACGAAATCGAGCGGCAGATCATAGGTCAGAGGCGAGGCGAAGTGTGGTGTGCGCCGAAGGCAGTGGTGCTGCCGGGCGACGACCGCTACATCATGGCAACTCTCGGAGTCGCGACCGAACCCCGGGTGCTGGCCACCAAATCGCTGGTGGTCAATCCCCGTAACCCCCAGCGAGGACTTGCAACCCTGAACTCGCTGGTCACCCTTCTCGATGCTGAGACGGGACTGCCGCTTGCTGTGGTCGATGGCAATTGGGTGACTTCGAAGCGCACGGCCGGTCTAAGCTGCGTGGCGGCCAAGCGTCTGGCCCGGGCTGGCTCGGCGTGTGTCGCATTTATCGGGTGCGGCGTTCAGGCGCGCGCTCATCTCGAGGCTCTGGCCGATCTTTTCCCGTTGCAAGAGATTCGGGCCTTTAGTCGGGGCAAAGGCAGTCGTGAGGCACTATGCCAGATAGCTGAGACGCGCGGTCTAACTGCAGTACCGAGTGATACTGCCGAAGCGGCGGTCGAATCTGCTGATATCGTGGTGACGACAGTCACTTTGGTGCCCGAGCCTGTTCCATTTCTGGATGCGCGCTGGCTGAAGGCTGGAGTCTTCGCGACCATGACCGATCTGGCCCTGCCTTGGTTGCCTGAAACCATGGCTGTCTTCGATCGCATCGTCATAGACGATTTGGCGCAAGAGGCGCAGATGAGCAAGCCGATGGTGAGGCCCGAACTCGTCGCCGGCGACCTGACAGGTTTGGTCAGCGGCGACGTGTCAGGTCGTCAAAGCGCGAGCGAGCGAACAGCTTTCGCGTTCCGTGGCATGGCGGTCGGCGATCTCGCAATAGCCGGCCTGGCATTTGTACGCGCGAAAGCGGCTGGCGCGCTGGCTGCTTAGCACTCGACCGTTACCTGATCACCCGACCCCCACATACCGCCGCACCGCCGACGGGTCGGCGCGCAGGTCCGCGACATCGACGGTTTCGCGGTTGCGGCCGTTCTCGATGAAGCAGACGCGGTCGGCGACCGACAGCACGGCGTCGACGCGCTGCTCGACGAGGATGGTGGAGACACCAAGCTCGCGCAATTTCGACACCGTCTCGCGGATTTTGGCGATCATCGACGGCATCAGCCCTTCGGTCGGCTCATCGAGCAGAAGCACCTGCGGTTCGATGCACAGCGCCCGCGCCATGGCCAGCATCTGCTGCTCGCCGCCGGACAGTGTGCCGGAACGTTGTCTCAACCGCTGGCGCAGCAATGGAAAAAGGTCGAGCACATTTTCCCGCGTCGCCTTGCCCTTGCCACGCGCCATCAGGCCGATCTCGATGTTTTCGGCCACCGTCATCTCGGCGAACAGCCGCCTTCCTTGCGGCACATAGGCGACACCGGCTTTCGGCACTTCATGCGCCGGCAGCCCGGTCAGCTCCGTACCATCGAGGCTTATCGAACCGGCACTCGCGGGAACCAGGCCCATGATCGCCTTCAGCGTCGTCGTCTTGCCGGCGCCGTTGCGGCCGAACAGGCACAGCACCTCGCCCTTGTTCAGCACGAGATCGAGGCCATAGAGCACCTGGACCTCGCCGTAGAAGCAGTCGAGCCCGGAGATGGTCAGCGCCCTTGTTTCCGTCATGGCGCCGTCCCCAGATAGGCCTCCTGCACCGCGGCGTTGTCGCGAATCGCCTGAGGCGTGCCTTCGGCGAGAATTTTGCCGGCGTTGAAGACGGTGATGCGGTCGGCCAGTTGCATGACGACCGGCATGTTGTGCTCGATCAGCAGCACGGTGGCGCTCTTGGCGATCTCGCGCACCAAAGTGATGAAATTGTCGATCTCGCTGTCGGCCAGCCCTTGCGTCGGCTCGTCGAGGATCAACAGGCGCGGCTTCAGCGCCAGGCCCATGGCGACCTCCAGCAGGCGCTGGTGGCCGTAGGACAATTGCCCCGCCGGCATGTGAGCACGGTCGGCAAGGCCGGTGCGCTCGAGCGCTGCCATGACGCCGGCTTTGACCGCTCCCTTCGAGCGGCCATCGGTCAGCGTGCGCTGCACCGGCAGCGCGACATTGTCGTAGGCGGTGAGGTTGGCGAAGACGCTGGTGATCTGGAAGGTGTAGGCGACGCCGAGGCGGACCCTGGCATAGGCGGGCAGGTTGGTGATGTCGGCGCCGTCGAAGACGATCATGCCCGAGGACGGCTGGATGCGGCCGCTGACCAGGCTGACGAAGGTGGTTTTGCCGGCGCCGTTGGGGCCGATGACGGCGCGGATCTCGCCCGGCATCAGCGCGAAATCGACGCCATCGACGGCGCGCAGGCCGCCGAAATTGCGTGACAGCCCCTTGGTGGTCAGCAGCGGCATCATGGCAGCCACCCAAGCCAGCGCTGGCGGATGCTGCCCAAAATGCCCTTGGGGAAAAACAGCACCAGCAGGATGAGGGCGATGCCGACGATCAGCAGATAGGCGGAGGTAAAGCCGCTGGTGATGTCGGTGACGTAGTACATGAACAGCGTGCCGATCAGGGCCCCGAGCGTTGTGGCGGCACCGCCGAGCAGGACCCAGAGCAGCGGCAGGATGGAATATTGCACCGAAGCGAAGCTCGAGCCGATATAACCGAACAGCAGCGCATAGGCGGCGCCCGACGCCGCGCAGATGGTGCCGGAGACGACGACGGCGACGAGCTTGTTTGAGAAAGTGTCATAGCCGAGCATTTTCGTGCGCTCCTCGTTCTCACGGATGGCGACCAGCACGCGGCCATAGCGGGAGTGGACGATGGCAAGCGTGACGAGCAGCACGACCGAGAACAGGGAGAGCGCAGTCATGTAGCGCACGGTCGGATTGGTGAGATCGAGCGATGTCGCACCGAAGGAGAGCACACGCGCCGGCTGCGGCACCACCATGCCCTGGTCGCCGCCGGTCCAGGCGGCGAAATAGAGGATGATGAGATAAAACACCTGCGCGAACATCATGGTGACGATCATGAAGGCGACACCGGTGGTGCGCAGCGCCAAGAGGCCGATCACCAGCGCCAGCAGCGCGCCGCAGGCAAGCCCGGCGGCAAAGGCGGCAGGCACGCTCCAGCCGAGATGGATGACGGTGAGGCCGGCACCATAGAGGCCGGCGGAAAAGAACATGGCGTGGCCGAGGCTGAGCAGGCCGACATAGCCGAACAGCATGTTGTAGCCCATGGCGAAGACCGCCAGCACCATGATGCGGGCAATGAGCCCATGGTGATAGTCGGGCAGGACGAAGCTCAAGGCGAAGAGCAAGGCAATGACGCCGAGATGCAACGCATAGGCCTTTGCCGGCGAAGCCTCGCTCATCGCGACGCCGTGCCGAACAGGCCTTGCGGCCGGAACACCAGCACCATGGCGACCAGCAGCGTGGCGATGATCTTGGCCAGGGTCGGCGAGAAGAACACCGAGATGATGCCGTCCGACATGCCGATCAGCGCGGCAGCGACGACGGAGCCACGCAGCGAGCCGAGGCCGCCGATGATGACGATGATGAAGGAGAGCAGCAGCGGGTCCTGCCCCATCAGATAATGCGCCTGGCTGATCGGCACGATCAGCACTGCGGCGACGGCCGCCAGCATGGCACCGAGCGCGAAAACACCGGCATAAACCCGGTCAACCGGAATGCCGAAGGCCTGCGCCGTCTCGCTGTCATATTGCGTGGCGCGCATGACGAGGCCGATTTTGGTGCGCGTCAGCACGAACCATGTCGCGAGCAGCAACAGCGCGGACGCGGCGATGATCGACAATTTGTAGCCTGAATAGCCGAACCAGGGCAGAAGGATGCGGTAGCTGAAAGGCGGCTCCACCGGGCGCGCCTCCGGGCCGTAGAAAGTCAGCGCCAGCTGCTGGATGATGTAGAGCATGCCGATGGTGGCGACGATGGTGGCTTCCGGATTGTAGTTGAGCCGGCGCAACACCAGCCGTTCGGCGACCAGAGCAATGGCGCCAACGATCAGCGGCGCGATTACCAGGGCCGCCAGGAAGCCGAGCGCCGGATGGCCACCGATGGCTGTGGTGATCGCCCAGGCCAGCACCGCGCCCAGCATGAAGAACTCGCCATGGGCAACATTGACGACGCGCATGACGCCGAACACCAGCGACAGGCCAAGCGCCGTCAACGCCAGCACGGCGGAAGTGACGAGGCCTTCGAGGGCGGCGAGGAGGAGATGGGGTCCGAAGTGCATGGGCTAAGCTCCGGCGGATGCGCGAGGCACCCCCCTCTGGCCTGCCGGCCATCTCCCCCTCAAGGGGGGAGATCGACTGTCGCGACGGCTTTCGCCAATCGCCAAGGTCGGAAGGTGATCGCCATCGCAGGAACTGCCAATCTCCCCCCTTGAGGGGGAGATGTCCGGCAGGACAGAGGGGGGTGACTCGAAGCGCACTATGCTTGAGGGGCTAAGCTCACAGCGCCTGCGTCGTATAATCCCCCTCAGCCTCATAAAGACCGTCCTCGATCTTGGTCTTGTGCACGACCTTCAGCTTGCCGCCTTCGACCTTGGAGATGTTCTGGATACCAAAACACTGGTGGATCTTGCCGTTGAAGGTCTTTGCGCCCTGCGGGTGCTCGGGACCCTCGGCGAACTCGGTCAGCGCCTCGGTCGCCTCGACCAGCTTGGCGCGGTCTTCCGGTCCCTTGTAGCCGGCGTCTTCCATCGCCTTCTTGACGACGTAGAGCGTTTCCCAGCAACCGAACATGTGCGACGCGGTGGAGACGTCCTTGGCATCGCCGACGGCGGCGCCATTGTCGTCGATGCCGACGGCGGCGCGGTAGGCTTTTTGTGCAGCGGAGTCATCGGCCTGCGCGTAGCGCGGCGAGCCTTCCCAGAAATGGCTGCCGTCGAGAAATTCGAGGCCGGGGCTGTTGATGTCGGTGGCTTCGAGTGAATCCATGAAGCCGAACAATTGTGGCCGGCTGGAGCCGTAGAATTCGCCGAGTTCCTTGACGAAGGTGAGCACGGCCGGACCGACCATGACGTGGTAGATGACCTCGGTTTCGGCGGGGATCTGCGGAAAATATTTGGTGAAAGACGACTCCGTCGGCGGGATGGCGATCTGGGCGATGACGTCGGCGCCTTGCGCCTTCAGTGCCGGCGGCAGGTAGTCGCGATGGTCGTAGCCGAAGGCGAAATCCGGGAAGATCTGTGTCACCTTCTTGCCGGCATTCGCGGCGATCCACGGCGCCATCGACTGGATCTGGCTCTTCACGTCGGTGATGCCGGGCTGGAAGACGTAGCGATTCAATTTGGTCGAGGCGACGTGGTGGCCTTCGCTGACGACGAAATAGGGGATCTTGTTCTCGCCGGCCGCCGGCGCCGAGCCGATGACAACATGCGAAAACAGCGTGCCGAAGACGATGTCGGTCTTGTGCTGGGTGGCGAACTTGCCGACCACCTCGGCGCCACGGGCGGGATCGGTGCCGTCATCCTCGATCACCAGCTCGACCGGACGGCCATTGATGCCGCCGGCATCGTTGATCGCCTTGACCGCTGCGGCGCTCGTCTTTTCGTACCAGCGGCCATAGGCGGCGCCGATGCCGGTGCGGTGCGACTGGAAGCCGATCTTGATCGGCGCCGAGCTTTGCGCCTGGCTGTAGCGGACGAAGCCGGGGGCGAGGGCAAGGCCGGCGCCGGCGGCGAGGCCCTTCAGCGCGGTGCGGCGGCTAAGGGCGGTTTTGGAGAGATCGAAAAACCCATTCTTGTCGGTCACGGCAGTTCCCCTGTTTTTGAGTTTTGACTGGCTGTAACGAGGCAAGGCCACTCCCAAGTGGGAGGGCAGAAATCGCATGTGTACAAACTAAATCACCAAAGCCTCGATGTGGCAAGCGAGCTTTCCGCAAAGGCATGCTGGTCGCCTTGTTTCATCCGGCAGTCGGCGTGGCAAGCAACCAGAGGCCGAAGACAGTGTAGGCGATCATCAGCAGGGTGAGCGGCAACTGGCTGAGCGCGGCTCGGGTGGGAACCGGGTGCAGCCGCCAAGCAAGACCGTGGGCGACAAGCACGGCGAGCATGTGGCCGGCGATGATGATTCCGGCCTGTACATTCCACAGCCACCAGGCGGAGTCGGCGCCGGCGACCACGCCGGCTTCGATCTGCATGTCGGCGGTGCCGAACAGGTTCCAGCCCAGCGCAAACGGGTCGGAAAGGGCAGCGACGGCATACTGGCCATCGACCAGCAGCGCCGTCAGATAGTGCGCCACATGATAGGCGAGCGCGATCGGCACGATCGACCAGACCAGCAGCCCGGCGGCATGACTGAACGAGTGCGGACTGGCGGCCAGACGTTGGCCGAGGATGACCGCGAGCGCAAAAGCGGCTGCCAGCAGGACAAAGGTCAGCACGAGGCCAAAATTGCCGATGCCGATCACCGCCGTGCGGCCGGGAAATTCGAGCGGATTGACGCCGAACAGGCCGAGCCAGAAGAAGGTTTTCGACAGGCCGTCGAAGGAGACGGACGACAGGCTGAGCAGCAGGAAAGCGATGCCGCTGAGCGACAGCGGCTCGGCGGCGAGCAGCTTGGCGCCCGGCCAGCAGAGATTGAGCCGGTCGTCATCGTTGCGCTCGACAATGGCGAAGCGCGCCACCATTGAGAAAAAGACAGTCAGGAATTCGCCGCGCCGGCTCCAGTGGGGATAGCCGAACGCCAGCATGGCGACAAAGGTGCCCAGCCAATAGAAGCCGGCAGCAAAGGCCAGCCGCGCCGGATCGTCGGGCGCAGGGTCGATCAGCTCGAACCAGGCGAAGGCGAAGAACAGCGCGACCGCCGGCCGCCAGCCGAGCCACACAGGCAGGCGCGATGCCGGCGTTTCGACGTTGGAACGACCAATCAGGCGAGTGGCGATGCGCCACGGCCCGTACCACGGGTTCAGCCACGACCAGAGGTCGCCGAGCAGGCCTTGCAGCAGGGCCAACCCGACCCAGAGCAGCGTCCAGATCACCAGGGGCAGCGGATTGGAGAGCGGGTCGCGGCTGCCGAACAGGCCGGTGGCGATGAGAATTGCAAAGCCGGCAAAGGATAGCAAGCTGATGAGTGTGCGTGGACCGTCGCTGAAGGCGAAGAGTGAGAGGCGCCGGCGCCAGAAGCGGTCTAGCGCGTCCGGTGGGAGCAGCGCCAAGACAAGGAAGCTGGCGGCAACGGCGAGCGCGCCGCCGGCGACGTAGTAGCCGGTGGGGAGAAGCAGGACATGGCCGCGGTCGGAGGCGTGGGCGAAGGCTGGGGTGGGCGACAGGAGGGCCAACGAAGCGACAAAGCCTAGAATGGCCTTGGTTGCCGGGCGACCGCGCTCTACGGCGCCCCCCTCTGTCCTGCCGGACATCTCCCCCACTTGGGGGGAGATTGGCAGATCGTTCGGTCGGCGCTCTTCTTGCAGCGTCGAAGATTCGCGAAGGCAGAGATGAAAGCCAATCTCCCCCCTCGTGGGGGAGATGTCCGGCAGGACAGAGGGGGGCGCGAAGGAACTCATACTATCCCGGAGTTCCTCACCACTCACACCTTGACCAGCTGCTCCACGCGATCCTTCTGGCCGAATATCCGCAAATAGCGGTCGATCTCTTTCAGGTCACCCGTCGCCTTGGCCGGATTGTCGGACAGCTTGACCGCCGGGCGGCCATTGGCTTCTGTCACCTTGCAGACCAGCGAGATCGCGTCGAGGCTGTTGGTTTCGGTCGGCGCGCAGCCTTCGAAATCATTGGTCAGGTTGGTGCCCCAGCCGAAGGACATGCGCACCTTGCCGCGGAAGTGGCGGTAGGTTTCCTCGATGGTTTCGACCTCGAGCCCGTCGGAGAAGATGAGCAGCTTCTGCTTGGGGTCCCTGCCCTTTTCGCGCCACCACGAAATGATCTTCTCGCCGCCTTCGATCGGCGGTGCGCTGTCGGGGCGAAAGCCGGTCCAGTCGGCGACCCAGTCCGGCGCGTCGCGCAGGAACGAGGCGGTGCCGAAAGCATCGGGCAGCACGATCAGCAGGTTGCCGCCATAGTAGCGCTGCCAGTCCTGCAGCACCTTGTATGGCGACTGCTTCAATTCCTTTTCCGAATCGGCGAGTGCGGCAAACACCATCGGCAGTTCATGCGCGTTGGTGCCGAGCGCTTCGAGGTCGTTGTCCATGGCCAGCAGCACGTTGGAGGTGCCGGTAAAAGCCTCGCCGATGCCTTCCTTCAGCGCTTCGACGCACCAGCGCTGCCACAGGAAGGAATGGCGGCGGCGGGTGCCGAAGTCGGAAATGCGGATGCCGGGCAGCGCCTTCAGCCGCTCGGTCTTGGCCCACATCTTGGCCTTGGCGCGGGCGTAGAGCACGTCGAGCGCGAACGGGCCGAAGGCGCGCATGGCCGCGCGCGATCGGAGTTCGTTGATGATGGCCAGCGCCGGTATCTCCCACAGCGTGGTGTACATCCACGGCCCGCTGAAGGTCAGCTCATACTGGCCGCCGTGCCTGGAAAGCTCGTATGCGGGCAACCTGAAATTCTCGAGCCAGGCGAGGAATTCCGGTTCGAAGATCTGCTTGCGACCGTAGAAATTATTACCGCCGAGCCAGATCATCTCTTTCTTCGAGAAGCGCAGCGTGCGGGCATGGTCGAGCTGCTCGCGCAGTTCGCCTTCGTCGATCTCGTCGGCGAGGCGCACCGTGGTGGTGCGATTGATCAGCGAGAAGGTGGTGTCGACCTTGGGGTACATGCCCCAGATCATCTGCAGCATCAAGAGCTTGTAGAAGTCGGTGTCGAGCAGGCTGCGCACGATCGGGTCGAGCTTCCAGGTGTGGTTGTAGACGCGCCGCGCTATATCGGTCTTTGCCATATCTCGATGCCGCCTTCGCTCGCTCCCCGCAAAAGCCTCTTAGCATTGAATTTTTGAAAGCGCCTCCCGCTTTGCGGCTGGCCCGACAAAAAGAAGGCCCTGCGGCCAGCCTCAGGTTGCGGCCTTGGTGCCGATCACGCGCAATGCGGGGCGTTTCCGGCGAATGCCGATGCGGCCCGCCACCGGCGCGTCGGCGCGGCTGTCGGCCTGCTCCTTCTCGGCGAACAGCCAGTCGATGAACAGCTGCACGATCGGCGTCGATTTCATCTCGTTGCGGCAGACGACATAGAAATCGTCGACCGCCGGCACCGACAGGCTGAACGGCGCCACCAGCAGACCCCTGGCGAGCAGCGCACTCGCGGTCACCGAATCGCCGAGCGCCACGCCATGGCCATGAACCGCGGCCTCGGTCGCGACGCGCGCATCGCCGAGATGGTGGCGGCGGCCGCGCTCCAGATCGAGCCCATCGGCGGCGGCCAGCCAGGTGTGCCACTCGCGGCCGTCATCGCCATGCAGGAAGACATGATCGGCGAGATCGCGGACCGTGCGGATCGGCCGGTTGTTGATCAGCGTCGGGCTGACCACCGGAAACAGTTCGAGGCCCGACCATTTGCGCATCCAGCAATCGGTCCAGCTGCCGTCGCCATAATGCACGCAGACATCGATCTGCGGGGCGCGGATGTCCTTGGCGTCGTTGGATGGGATCAGCGTCAGCCGGATATCGGGATACTGCGCCATGAAGCTGCCGAGCCGCGGCGTCATCCACAAAAGCAGCAGCGCCGGAACGCAGGAGACCGAGAGCGTGCCGGCGCTGGCCGGCCTGGTCATGCGCTGCGTGGCGGCAGCAATGCCGTCGAAGGCGGTCGACACCGCCGGCAGCAATTCAGCGCCGTGCGGCGTGAGCTTTACCCGCTGGCCGGTGCGCTCGAACAGTTTTACGCCGAGCGATTGCTCGAGCGCCTTGATCTGGTGGCTGATGGCGCCGTGGGTGACATTCAGCTCGGCCGCCGCCTTGGTCAGCGAGGCGTGGCGCGCCGTCGCCTCGAAGGCGCGCAGGGGATTCAGAGGTGGCAGACGTTTGGCCATTGATGTCCGGATTCACTGTGAGATTTTCTCACAAGCAACACCCTAACAATATCAATTGATTTTTCAATGCGGCTGCCGGACACTTTGGCAGGTCAACAGCATCAATGACGTGAAATCTGCAGGCAGCCAGCGGGACAGCGACCCGGCCGGATGACGGTCAGTTCGCAGACGTAACCTGCCGCCGCATGCACCAGCCCGGCAGGAGGAGACCGACATGGGTTACGATCGTGGCAAGCTCGACGCGTTGCGCCGCAAATATGGCGAGAGCCATGGCGGCGAGATGTTCGACCCGAAGTTCCGGCAGGTCGCCGACAAGATCTTCAACAAGAGCGGCACAAGGCTGGCGCCCTATTCCGGCATTCCGACCTTCCTCGCCGCACCCTATCGCGAAATATCAGCCGACAATCCGGATTTCGGCGATCTGCAGGTGGCGATCATCGGCGTGCCGATGGATCTCGGCGTCACCAACCGGCCGGGCTCGCGCTTCGGGCCAAGGGCGCTGCGCGCCATCGAGCGCATCGGCCCTTACAACCATGTGCTGGAATGCGCACCGACGCATGAACTGCGGGTCGCCGACATCGGTGACGTGCCGTTCCAGAGCCGCTACCGGCTGGAAACCAGCCATGAAGACATCGAGCGCCGCACCAACCAGATCGTCGATGCCGGCGTCATTCCGCTTTCAGTCGGCGGCGACCATTCGATCAGCCATCCGATCCTGAAGGCGGTCGGCAAGAAGGCGCCGGTCGGCATGATCCATATCGATGCCCACTGCGACACCAGCGGCCTGTTCGACATGACCAAGTTCCACCATGGCGGACCGTTCCGCAACGCGGTGCTGGACGGCGTGCTCGACCCGTCGCGCACCATCCAGATCGGCATCCGCGGCTCGGCCGAATATCTGTGGGAGTTCACCTACGAATCCGGGATGACCGTGGTGCATGCCGAAGAGGTCACTGGGCTGGGCATCCCCGCCATCATCGAGAAGGCGCGGAAAATCGTCGGCGACGGCCCGACCTACATTTCCTTCGACGTCGACAGCGTCGATCCGGCCTTCGCGCCGGGCACCGGCACGCCCGAAATCGGCGGACTGACGACACGCGAAGTGCTTGAACTGCTGCGCGGTCTGAAAGGCCTCAACATCGTCGGCGGCGACGTCGTCGAGGTGGCGCCTCAGTATGACGCGACCACCAACACCGCGCATGTCGGCGCCCAGGTGCTGTTCGAGATCCTGAGCCTGATGGTGTTCAGCCCGGCAATCACCGGCAAGGGAGCCTGACACTCAAACACATCCCAAGGCGGCTGCCGCGCTGGAGCCGGCGGCTGCACTCAAACAAACAAGCTTCCAGAAGGGAACGACAATGACACTTCACATGAAACTCAAATCATCCATTGCCGCCGTGCTGATGCTCGGCGCTACCGGCTTTGGCTTTACCTCACAGGCCAATGCCGACGCCGTCGACGACATCACCAAGGCCGGCGCGATCAACGTCGGCATCTTCTCCGACTTCCCGCCCTTCTCCTCGGCCAGCGCCGATATGAGCATCAAGGGCTATGACATCGACGTGGCGCAGGCGATCGCGGATTCGCTCAAGGTGAAGCTCAACCTGGTCAGCGTCACCGGCCAGAACCGCATCCCGTATCTCACCGACAAGCGCGTCGACATATTGATGAGCGTCGGCTACTCCAAGGAGCGTGAGCAGGTGATCGATTTCGCCGCTCCCTACGCGCCCTACTACATCGCCGTCATCGGCCCGGCAGCGCTTGCGGTCAAAGGCAAGGAAGACCTCGCCGACAAGTCGATCGCCGTCAACCGCGGCACGCTGGAAGATACTTCGCTGACCGAGGCTGCACCGGCGTCGGCCGATATCAAGCGCTTCGACAACTACAATTCGGTCATCCAGGCCTTCATCTCGGGCCAGACCCAGCTGATGGTGGTCGGCAACGACGTCGGCGCCCAGGTGCTGGCCAAGCAGGACGCGCTGCAGCCGGAGCAGAAGTTCCAGCTGCTGACCTCGCCCTCGCATATCGGCCTCAACAAGAACGAGGACCGCTTGAAGACAGCGGTCAATGACGCGGTCGCCAAGATGCTGGCCGACGGCAAGCTCGACGAAAGCTCGAAGGCCTGGCTGAAGACGCCGCTCAATCCCGACAACCTCAAGGATTGATGTGCCGTGGCCTTTGCTTGGCTTCCAGGTGCTGTGGGCGACATCGCGCGCGGAGCGATCACGACGGTCTTGCTGATCGTCGTGACCACTCTGGTGGGAACGCTGCTCAGCATCCTCGGCGCGGCTGGCCGGCGAAACGGCCCGCCGCTCGTGAAGCGAGCGATCGCCATCTATGTCGAGGTGATGCGCAACACGCCGTTCCTGGTGCAGCTGTTCTTCATTTTCTTCGGGCTGCCCAGTCTTGGCGTCAGGCTCGATCCGCTGCTCGCGGCCATGCTGGCGATGACGCTCAACATGGCGGCCTACACGATCGAGATCGTCGGTGCCGGGCTTGACGCGGTGCCGCGCGGGCAGACGGAAGCAGCTCTCGCACTGGGCTTGAGACCCCGCCAGGTGTTCATCAAGATCGTGCTGCCGCAGGCGCTCAAGGTGATCTATCCGGCGCTGACCAGCCAGATCGTCATCATGATGCTGGAGTCCGCCGTGGTGTCGCAGATTGCGGTGCGCGAGCTGACCTACGAGGCCGACATGCTGCAGGCCCGCACCTTCCGCTCCTTCGAGACCTACCTCGTGGTGACGATGGTCTACCTCGTCCTGTCGATGGGCTTGCGCCGGCTGCTGGTCACAGGCGGACGCCGCGTGCTGGGGGCTGGCGTGACATGATCGAATTCACCTTCTGGGACATCGTGCGCAACCTTCTGCTCGCCGCCCGCTGGACGGTGCTGCTCTCGCTGGCCGCCTTCATCGGCGGCGGCATCGTCGGCATGGTCGTGCTGTTCTTCAGGATCGCCAATAACAAGTGGAGCCAGCGTATTGCCTCCGGCTACATTGCGCTGTTCCAGGGAACGCCGCTGTTGATGCAGCTGTTCCTGATGTTCTTCGGCCTGCCGATGCTTGGTCTTCGTATCGAACCGTGGACCGCGGCGGTGCTCGGCCTCACCTTCTTCGCCAGCGCCTATCTCGCCGAGATCTGGCGCTCTGGTGTCGATGCACTGCCGCGTGGCCAGTGGGATGCCGGCGCCAGCCTCGGCCTGCACTATCTGCAGGAGCTGAGACTGATCATCCTGCCGCAGGCGTTTTCGATCACCCGGGCGCCGACCGTCGGCTTCCTGGTGCAGCTGATCAAGTCGACGGCGCTGACCTCGATCATCGGCTTCGAGGAACTGGTCAGGACCTCCAACGCCATCAACAACGCCACCTTCGAACCGTTCAAGGTCTACGGGCTGGTGGCGCTGATCTTCTTCGTCATGTGCTTTCCACTGACGCAATACGCCCGCACGCTCGAACAACGAGCGGCGGCCCACTGACGCCAGGCGGCGAAACAGTGCGTGAAGGGAACCGCCGGTTAGCCGGCATCAACTGAGGAGAAACAAGATGAACAGACTGATCGGAAAATCCCTGACACGGCGCGGCGTGCTTGGCGCCGGCCTTGCCACGGCCGGCGTGCTTGCCATGCCGTCGATCCTGCGGGCGCAGGAGAAGTCGCTGAAGGTCGGCGTCTATGGCGGCTACTTCAAGAAATCCTTCGACGAGCATGTCTTCCCCGATTTCACCAAGGCAACCGGCATCGCGGTGGAATCAGTCGCCGAGCCGACCGGCGAGGCCTGGCTGGTGCAGCTCGAACAGGCGGCCAAGGCCGGCCAGGCCCCAGCCGACCTCTCGATGATGTCGCAGACCTCGACGCTGAAGGGCCAGTCGACCGAACTTTGGACGCCGCTCGACACCTCGAAGTTCAAGCACTATGGCGACCTGCTGCCACGCTTCATCAACAAATATCCGGATGGCCGCGTTGCCGGCATCGGTGCCGTCGCCTGGTGGATCACGCTGGTCAGCAACACCGACGTCTACAAGGATGCGCCGACGTCATGGGCGGCGCTTTGGGACAAGGCCAACGAGGACAAGCTGGGCCTGCTGGCGCTCGCCTCCAACTCGTTCCTGCTCGAAGTGACGGCCAAGACCTTCATGGGCGGCACCAACGCGCTCGACACCGAAGAGGGGCTGAACAAGGCGTTCGAGAAGCTCGCCGAGGTCAAGCCGAACGTCCGCCTCTGGTATCGCGACGAGGCGCAGTTCGAGCAGGCGCTGAAGTCGGGCGAAATCCCGATGGGCCAGTATTATCACGACGTCACCGGGCTCGCGGTCGCCGACGGCTTCCATGTCCGTTCGACCTTCCCGAAGGAAGGCGGCATCCAGGATTCCGGCAATTGGGTGCTGTCGCGCGCCTCGACCAAGGTCGAAGAGGCGCATGTCTTCATCGACTATATGAGCCAGCCTTCGATGCAAGGTGTGATGTCGCGCAAAGTCGGCACCACGCCGACGCTCAAGAAAGAGGTGCTCGACCTGACGCCGGAAGAGTTCGCCTCGGTGTCGTCGGAGATCGAGCCGATCATCCCGCGCTACGACCTCTATACGTCGAAGGCCGACTGGATCAACCAGAAGTGGACCGAGCTGATCGTCGGCTAAGCCGAACAGCTCGCCTTACATCGCATATTGCCTCTCCCCTGCCAGGGGAGAGGTCGCCGATTGCAGATCGCCGCAATTCCCTTTCGCTTCGCGAAGTGGGGAAGCGGGCCATTCGCACTATCCTCCGGTTAACAGGATCAACTCATGTCCGGACTAGACATCAACGCCATCACCAAGAAATTTGGCAATTTCGCCGCGGTCGACAATGTCCAGTTAAACGTGCCGCACGGCACGTTCGTGTGCCTGCTTGGGCCCTCGGGCTGCGGCAAGACCACGCTTTTGCGCATGATCGCCGGGCTGGAGGAGCCGACCAGCGGCGCCATCGTGCTCGACGGCGAGGACATCACGCCGCTGCCGACGCACAAGCGCAATCTCGGCATGGTGTTCCAGTCGCTGGCGCTGTTTCCGCATCTCTCCGTCGGTGACAACATCGCCTATGCGCTGCGCATTCGCGGCGCCTCGAAGGAAGAGCAGAAAAAGCGCGTCGACGACTTGCTGACGCTGATCCATCTGCCCGGCTTTGCCGACCGTCCGGTGGCAAAACTCTCCGGCGGCCAGCGCCAGCGTGTGGCGATCGCCCGCGCCTTGGCGCTGTCGCCAAAACTGTTCCTGCTCGACGAGCCGCTCTCGGCACTCGACGCCAAACTGCGCGAGGCCATGCAGGTGGAACTGCGCCAGCTGCAGCAGCGGCTGGGCATCACCACCATCGTCGTCACCCATGACCAGCGCGAAGCGATGACCATGGCCGACCTCGTCGTCGTCATGGGCCATGGCAAGATCCTGCAGGCGGCGCCGCCGATCGAGATCTACCGCAAGCCGGCCGATGCCTTCGTCGCCGACTTCATCGGCATCACCAATCTGTTGCCGGCGGAGCTGGACAGCGCTGGGCGCACCACCATCCTCGGCACCGCCATTCCCGGCCTTGCCATGCCCGCCGGGTTGACCAAGGCTTCGGTATCGATCCGGCCCGAGGACGTGCATCTTGGCGAACCCGGCAGCCGCGCCATCACCGGCCAGGTGAGCTTCGTGCGCGATCTCGGCGGCACCATCGAGACCTTCGTCGAGGTCGGCAGCACCAGCATCATCGCCGTGACGACGCCGCGCGAGCGGCTCAACGTCGCGGTTGGTGCGCAGGTCGGCGTCATGCTGCCGCCGGAGAGTTGCGTGGTGCTCGGCTCATGAGACGCGAAGCTCCCAAGTCGGTAGCCGACTACACACCTTTGTTCTTTCCGGGCCTGATGCTCGTCGTCTTCTTCGTCGTGCCGTTCTCGACGATGATCGCGGTGAGCTTCTTCAAGCGCAACCCGGCCGGGTTCTACACGCCGGATTTCGTCTTCGACAACTATGCACGCTTCCTGTCGGTGTTCTTCGGCGGCGTGCTCGGCTTCTCGCTGATGCTGGCGGTGCTGGTCGCCGTCTGCTGCGTCGCCATCGCCTTTCCCTTCACCTACCTCCTGACCAGGCGACCTCGCTCCGTGCAGACGCTTTGGCTGGTCGGCCTCTTGTCGGTGCTGTCGCTGTCGGAGGTCATCATCGGCTTTGCCTGGTCGACGCTGTTCTCGCGCACCGCCGGCATCACCAATCTGTTTGTGGCGCTGGGGCTGATGGACAAGCCGGTGGCGCTGCTGCCGACCTTCGGCGCGGTGCTCACCGGCATGGTCTACCAGGCGCTGCCCTATACGATCCTGGTGCTCTATCCCGCGCTTGTACGCCTCGACCCGACATTGCTCGAGGCCGCGCGCACGCTTGGCGCTTCGCCGATCAAGGCCTTCTTCAACGTCGTGGCGCCGGCGCTGCGAAACACCATCGTGGCGACGCTGATCATGGTCTTCGTCTTCGCGCTCGGCTCTTATCTGTTGCCGCAGATTCTTGGCCGGCCGCAGCACTGGACCTTGTCGGTGCTGATCACCGACCAGGCGATCTACCAGTCCAACATGCCGTTCGCCGCAGCAATGGCGGTGTTCCTGGTGCTGATCTCGCTGGCTCTGGTCGGCATGACGCTGCTCGTCGGACGCCGGGAGAATGCGCTATGATCGAGACCTTGCTTCGCCGCTTCTATTTCACTGTCGTCGCGCTGTTCCTGGCAGCGCCACTGATCGTCGTTGCCGGCGTGTCGGTTAACGAGAAGCAAGACCTGGCCTTCCCGCCGGTCGGCTTCTCGCTGGCCTGGTACGGGCAGATCTTCAACGATCCGGAATGGCGTCTGGCACTGATCCATTCGGTGACGCTGGCCGTCTGCTCGGCAGCCATTGCCGTGGCAATCGCATTGCCGCTGGCCTGGTTCCTGTGGCGGCGCATCGCGCCATGGGCGAACATCTTTCAGGTGCTGGGGCTGGCGCCGTTCATCCTGCCGCCTGTCATCACCGCGCTCGGCTTCCTCACCTTCTGGGCGACGGTCGGGCTGTTCGGCCAGTTCTTCACCGCCATCATCAGCCACGCCATCTTCTTCGTGACGCTGCCGCTGGTGACGCTGTCGCTGGGCTTTGCTTCGATCGACCGCTCGCTGGTCGAAGCTGCCGCGACGATGGGCGCCGACGACCGCACCGTGCTGAAGACGGTGGTGCTGCCGCTGATCCTGCCTTACCTCGTCTCGGGCTACGCCTTCGCCTTCGTGCTGTCGCTCAACGAATACATCGTCGCCTATATGACGATCGGCTTCACCACCGAGACGCTGCCGATCAAGATCTTCAACGCACTGCGCTACGGCTACACGCCGACCATGGCCTCGGTGTCGGTGTTCTTCGTCGCGGTGGCGGCCCTGGTGTTCGGTTCGATCGCCAGGTTCGGCGATATCCGTCGGCTGCTCGGCGCCATGTCGTCCGACGGCAACTGAGTGCATCCATGCAAAGGCAACCCCCGACAATTGGTCAGGACCTCCAACGCCATCAACAACGCCACCTCCGATGAGCGCCTTCCATTTGGCGCCCTGGCTGACGTTGCGCCGGCAGAGTGGCGCTTGGCGGGGGTGATGCGGCCGGCAGTGTCGAAACACCGCGGGCTCGATTTCATGAAGATATCAAGGACGAGCTGAAGCGGTGGCCGTGTGAGTTTGAACAGCAGCATATGACCCAAAGCAGACTCTCAGGGGCGACGGGGCATATGACCGCTTATTTGCGCTCCAGAAGCTATACTGACATTGTATTACTCCTTTCGATGGTAGGTTTCATCCAATAGTCGATTAGATTATCCGGCTATGGCCGCTATCACAAAGAGGTACGCTATCACAAAGAGGTACAAGAGCGGCGCCAATCGGAACTCGTGCATTTGTTGCTAGTCCAAGAGACGCAAAAGGGACGCACGAATCGTGCCTAAGCCAAGAAGATTCCGGCTTGCGGGCCGGATATTTTGCTGACATATTTCCCTGTTTCTGAGTTTTGAACTGTGGCAATGGGGGCATAGGGATGGCCAAAGAATCTTCGAGTACCGCTTCTTCAGAAAAGAAGGCGGACGTAAATCTGACAGGTAACGCAGAAGGAAACGGGCTGAACTTCATGGGGGTCCAGGCTCGCGAGAACGGGGGCCCCGGCGACGCTGTAGGTGTCGACAAGATACGTGATCTGCTGTTCGGCAACCAGATGCAGGACTATGACCGCCGCTTTTCCAAGCTTGAAGAACGGGTCTTGCAGCGCTTCAAGGATGTCGAATCCGACGCCAAGCGCAATCTCGACATGTACGAGACAAATGCAAAGAAGCAGGTCGATTCGCTTGCGGGGCAATTGCGGAGTGAAAAAGATTCACGAGCCGATGCCGACAAGGAGATTGACCGGAATCTTCGCGAGCAAAACCAGGCACTTGAAAAGCAGGTGCGCGCGTTGTCGGATCAATTGAGCGAGCTTGAGCGCGACGTTGCAGACCGGATAAATCGAAACGATCATTCGCTGCGTGAGGAGATCAAGCAGAAGAATGAAGGCGTTCAGATGCTGATTGAGAAAATGTTTGCCGATCTCAGCAACGTCAAGACCGACCGAAATCTTTTGGCCGGCCTGTTTGTCGAGGTTGCAAAATGCCTGAATCAGGATCCCGTCGGCAGCAAGAACAACAACTCGGACCGTAGCTGGAAAGTGAGTTGATGGGACCTTGACGTCGAGCGTCGACCCAATCAGCCTTCCACAAAGAACAGCCTCGAACGATACAGAGATTGATCGCGAGGCTCTGGCTCGTCTTTTGATCGAAATTGCCCGGAACGTTGATCCGGACTACCGAGCGCGTTTCGACGGAGTTCCAACCGCCGATCCTCGCATGGAAACGCTGCGCCAGTTGCTGGTCAGCCGCGAAATTTCAGAGCTTTCACGGGTTACGCATCTTCTCGACGAACCGGAGCAGCTTGCGGCAGCAGTGGGCGGCGTTCTTCCGAGTGCGGCCGCACGAGCGCCTCATGCGCAGCTCGGCGAGGCCCTTGCGCCAGCTGTCGAAAGAGCTGTGCAACGGTCGATCCAGAAGAGCCCGCGCACGCTGACGGATATATTATACCCGGTGTTTCTGCCGGCAATTCGCAAGTCGATCGGGGAAAAGATCGACCAGACCTTTCAGTCGCTGAATGAAACTTTAAGACATATATTTACCTGGCATGGGCTCAAGTGGAGGCTTGAAGCCTGGAGAACGGGGGCAAGCTTCTCGGAAGTTGTTCTGAAGCATTCCCTTGTCTACCGCGTAGAACATGCCTTTCTCATTCATCGCAATTCCGGCCTTTTGATAGCGCATGTAACTGCCGATAACGCGACGAGCGAAGATCCTCAGCTTATTTCTTCGATGCTCAGCGCAATTCAGGATTTTGTGAAGGACTCATTCAACGAGAAAGAGCAGAGCGGCCTGGACACGATCCGTTTTGGCGAGCTTCGTCTCTGGTCGGAAGTTGGACCGTTTGCGACCCTGGTTTCGGTGATCCGGGGAAATCCGCCAGAGGAATTGCATGAAATCGTTCGCGATGTATTGCTTCGCATCCATGAGGAATCCTCCCAGGCTTTAGAGCAGTTTGACGGCGACGGTTCGCAGTTGGCCTCCGTAGAAGCGCAGTTGCAGACCTGCGTCGAGCTGAAGCAGGAAGAATCAAACGACGGGTTTCCCTGGCTGGTGGTGGCTGCGGCCCTGCTGCTTTTGAGTCTGGCAGGCGGTTGGTTCTTTCTTTCCTGGCAATCCGGGCACCGTTGGCAAGCCTATGTGTCGCGACTGGAGACCCAGCCGGGCATCATCGTTGCCGAACAAAAGATAAGCGGCGGCGAATTCTATGTCGCCGGCCTGAGAGACCCGCTTGCTGTCGACCCGCAGTCGCTGCTGTCAGGCACGGAGGTCGATCCCGCCCGCGTTCATTCGCAGTGGCGGTTCTATCAGAGCCTTGAGCCGGAGTTCGTGTTGAAGCGGTTGACGGCGTCGCTGTATCCGCCGGATACAGTACGACTTTCGATCGTCAATGATCGCATCGTTGCCGAGGGTGAGGCTCCCGACACCTGGATAGATCGAGCGCGCGCAGCGGCCCGGCAGCTTTCGGCAGGCGGGCCGGTATTCGACATCTCCAAGGTTCGTGATGTGAGCCCCGAAACACGCGCGGCGGAGCGCTGGCAGGCCTATGTGTCGCGACTGGAGGCCCAATCGGGAATTATCGTGTCCGAACAAAAGATACGCGATGGCCAATTCTATATTGCCGGCCTGAGGGACCCGCTTGCCGCCGACCCGCAAGCTCTGCTGTCCGGAACGGAGGTTGATCCTGCCCGCGTTCATTCGCAGTGGCAATTCTATCAGAGCCTTGAGCCGGAGTTCGTGGTGAAGCGCCTGACGGCGTCGCTGGCTCCGCCGGATTCAGTGCGACTTTCGATCGACAATGGTCGCATCGTTGCCGAGGGTGAGGCTCCCGACACGTGGATCAACCGGGCGCAGGCCGCCGCCCAGCAGCTTTCGGCAGGCGGGCCGGTATTCGATATCTCCAAGGTTCGCGATGTGAGCCCCGAAGCACGCGCGGCGGAGCGCTGGCAGGCCTATGTGTCGCGACTGGAGGCCCAATCGGGAATCATCGTGTCCGAACAAAAGATACGCGACAGCCAATTCTATATTGTCGGCCTGAGAGACCCGCTTGCCGCCGACCCGCAGTCGCTGTTGTCGGGAACGCAGGTCGATCCCGCCCGGGTTCATTCGCAGTGGCGGTTCTATCAGAGCCTTGAGCCGGAGTTCGTGTTGAAGCGGCTGACGGCGTCGCTGTATCCGCCGGATACAGTACGACTTTCGGTCGTCAATGATCGCATCGTTGCCGAGGGTGAGGCTCCCGACACCTGGATAGATCGGGCGCGCGCAGCGGCCCGACAGCTTTCGGCAGGCGGACCGGAATTCGACATCTCCAAGGTTCGTGATGTGAGCCCCGAAGCACGCGCGGCGGAGCACTGGCAGTATTATGTGGCGCGACTTGAGGCCCAACCGGGAATCATCGTCGCCCAACAAACGGCGAGGGGCGGACATTTCTACATTTCCGGCCTGAGAGACCCGCTTGCCGCCGACCCGCAAGCTCTGCTGTCCGGAACGGAGGTTGATCCTGCCCGCGTTCATTCGCAGTGGCAATTCTATCAGAGCCTTGATCCGAAGTTCGTGGTGAAGCGGCTGACTGCGTCGCTGACCCCGCCGAAATCGGTCCGGCTTTCGATCATCCAGGGTCGCATCGTTGTCGTGGGCGAGGCTCCTGCCACGTGGATCAACCGGGCTCAGGCCGCCGCCGAACAACTTTCGGCGGACGGAGTGGTTCTGGATGTTTCGCAGCTGCGTGAGCTGGACCTTGCAGAACTCAATCATTTGAGAGAGGCCATCCAGACGACCGATATTTTCTTCTCTTCCGGCAAAGTTGTGCCGGGACCAGAGCAGGTGCCGGTTCTCGACAGGTTGGCGGATCAAATAAAGGAATTCGCCCAAAGTGCCCGCAACTCAGGCGTAACGGCGCGGTTTATGTTGACCGGGCATTCGGACACCACGGGCCGTGAGACGGCCAACGCGTCGATCAGCGCCGCCCGCGCCGAGACAGTTCGTGCGCTTCTCAACAAGCGCGGCGTCGCTCCGGAACTGCTGCTGGTTCGCGGCGCGGGCACCTTTGAGCCGGCAGTGCCTGAAAATAGTCAAACTGGTAGCTCCACCAATCGCCGGGTTTCGGTTACGGTAAACCTGGACTAGGGCGGGGCCTAAGATGTTGCAAAAAAAGATCTGCATGTTGGGCGGGTTCTCCGTCGGAAAGACGAGCCTGGTTCGCAGGTTTGTGCAAAGCATCTTTTCAGACACCTACTTGACCACGGTGGGAGTGAAAATCGACAAGAAGAGTGTCGCACTTCCGGACAAAACCGTGGATCTGATTTTGTGGGATTTGGCCGGCGAAGACGATATCGGCTCATTCCGCGTCAGCCATGTCCGAGGTGCGACCGGGCTCGTGCTTGTCGTCGATGGAACCCGTGCCGCTACTCTTGCCGCGGCGCTCACGCTGCGCGAGCGGGTCGAGGCCGAATTCGGCGCCATGCCGTTTGTATTGCTGTTCAACAAATCCGATCTGGCCGATCGGTGGGAAATATCGGATAGTGAGATTGACGAGCTGAGGCAATTTGGATGGCAAATCTATCTAACAAGTGCGCTTTCGGGCGAACATGTCGATGATGCGTTTCTTCAACTTGCTTCGATGGTCACTAAATAGACCATGCATAGATTGCCAAGACAAGTCGGTGACTGGATTTACAATTTCTTCTACAACGAGCACTCTATCGCATATGTGAAAATTGACGCCCAGCTTTGCATAGCGGCGAAGGGCGGCAACGTTAAACATTACGGGCTCTCATCCCTCCGTATCGGTAAGCCAGTTACCGATCAGCTTGAATTCATGGAGGGTTTGCTGCCTTGCCCGGAGCTTCCATATCATATGGCCATGGTCGAACTGCCCAGCGGACGTGTCGCGGACCTTCATCTTTTTGCTGACGATGCCTTCGTGTGGCTGCTCTTTCTCGACGCCACTGCCGAACGCGACAACAAGCAGCGGCTGCAACAGAAGGCTTATGAAATGACGCTCCTGCAAGAGAGGGAGCGTCAACTCAACGAGAAATTACAATCGACGAACGAGGCGTTGAGGAAGAGCCAAGAAGGATTGTCGCGTGAATACCAGCGCGCCGAAACCCTGCTCCTCAACATTCTTCCGGCGTCGATCGCGGAGCGGTTAAAAGCGCGGGAACAAATTGCAGACAACCACGCAGAGGTGAGTGTGCTTTTTGCCGACATCGTCGGTTTTACGCAACGAGCGCGGAGCGTCGGAGCCGAGACGACGCTCGCTATGTTAAATTACTTCTTCAAGGCGGCGGATCTGCTCTCGGAACGATACGGCTGCGAAAAGATCAAGACAATCGGCGATTGTGTGATGGCGGTCGCTGGCCTGCCCGTCGCGCGATCCGATCATGCAGAAGCCCTTGCGCACTATGCACTTGAACTGCGGAAGGCGGTCAAGCTCGAACGCTTCGCAGGAGAACCGCTAAGACTCAGAATGGGAATTCACTCCGGACCAATCGTCGCGGGCGTCATAGGCGAAAGGCGGTTTGCCTATGATCTGTGGGGCGACACCGTTAATCTCGCCGCACGTATTCAAACGTCCGCGGAGCCCGATGAAATCCGTATTTCGGATGCAACTCGCAAACTGCTTGGACCGGATTTTGCTTGCGACCCACTCGCGGAAACGGAATTGCGTGGTACAGGTCGTGTGCAAATGTGGCGGCTCACGGCCTGATTCCCTGCATCACCATGTAGCTCCAGCCGGCCACCATCGGCAGGCAATTGGCAACCTTGCCATCGCATCCTCCTCCTGACGAGTCAGGATCGATGACACACCATTACAGTCCGGGACTGCACACCTAAATTAGTGCGGTCAAGCCGTCGGCGCCGCGCTACGCCGTTCGAGCGCGGTCTTGCGGATGATTTCCGCGATCTCCGGGCTGCTGCTGCACAGCATCTGGAAATCCACCGCGTGCAGCGACAGGAGTGAGACCGCCGTTGCGGCGCTGACGGTCGCCATACGCGGTTCGCCGCTGATCAGCGCCATCTCGCCGAAGAAGGCGCCAGGGCCAAGCTCCACCGGGTTCGGCGTCGCGACGGTGACGCGCCCCTCCACAACGAAGAACATCCGGTCACCGGGCTCGCCAACGCGGCAAATCACGGCGCCCGCCGGCACCGTGCGAGTTCTTAACGCGGCCACGATGTCGACCAGCACGGCCGGGCCGAGCTTCTGAAACAACGGCACGGCGGCGACCAACTGCCAGTTGCGGACGAATTCCCCGCGGCGAACTTCCTGATAGAAGCCGGTGGCAAGAATGCCGGCCCAGAGCGCGAAGATGCCGATGCCACTCATCATGACCGCCCCGGCGAGGACGCGGCCGGCGAAGCTTTGCGGAATTTCGTCGCCATAGCCGGTGGTGGACAGCGTGACCACCGCCCACCACATTGCCTGGGGGATGCTGCCGAACTTTTCCGGTTGGATGCCGCGCTCGATGACATATCCCGCGAGCGCGACACCGAACAGAACGACGCCGAAGAGCGTGGTGACACCGACCAGGTTGCGCGCTTCGTTGGCCAGCACCCTGCCCAGCACCGGGAAGAAGGTCGAGTCGCGCAGCGGTTTCAGCAGCCAGACGGCACAGTAGAGGCTCCAGTCGGGCGTGCCGACGAGCAGGAATGCCGCGAGTGGAACCACGACCGCGAGCACATCGATGGCGATTTCGGCCGTGTTGTTTTGTACGTCTCCCGCCCGGCGCTTGAGCAGCGTCGCGGCCAGTTGCAGGAGATAGGCGCCCCAGATGACCGCGAGCAGGGCAGCCAGTGCCAGTCTGCTTCGTCCGGACATGTCCGGCATCGTGAGCGCAGCCACCGCCAACAACCCAGGCGCAGCCAGCACCGCGTTGAGCGGCGCGTAAATTCTTAAGAAAGGCAGAACCGACATTCTATGCCCACGAGCCGCTACTACCTTCCAAAATAGATGCCTTCAAGGCAAGCGCAAAGGTGTGCTTACTGTCGCTGCGATGTGCATCACCCACGGTGAACACAGATGTCGGGGATCGCTTCGTGACCAAACGCGGACGGACAGGCCATAACCGACGAGAATGACCCGATCCGGATAAATGTAATAGCGACGAAAAATATCGGACCGTCGCTTTCACTCGAGCCCGATCCACACAAAGCCATCCTGCTTTCGGCAGGGATAAACGATCAGCTTTGTGCGGTTTTTCGAAATGTCACCCAAATATTCCATGCCCGCCCTGGTACCGTCGTGCTCCAACTTGGCCCAGTCCCTGATTTCGCCGGTAAGCAGGTCAAAACAACTCTGATGCCAGCGGCAGACCAAGCCAAGATCTGCAGTGATCGTGCTCTCCGTGTGTGGGAGTTTCAGCTTTTCGGCTTGAGTGGAACTTCGGCGTTCGTAGAGCGGCAGATGAAGATGCGGGCAGGCATTGTTGAAGGCGCAATAGTTGTCGGATCCGCGAACGACGACGATGTCGTAGTTTTCAAAATCGAGTATCCGGCGTTCGTAGGGCTGAAGCTCGTCGGCGGCGAAAGCGCGAATCCACCTCCTGCCGCCCTGACGGATGGTTTCGCGAAGCCCCCTGGCATTCAGGTTGGCGTCAGTTTCGGGCTTCAGCCTGACGATTTCGAACAGGCTTGTGCGCTCGCCGACGCCGCGAAGGCGTACCCTGACGAAGTCGCCGATTTCTACCTTGTCGGCGATCTGGTCGCGGAGGGCCTCGGATATCAGCAATCGCGTACCGGCGTCTTTGTTGGCGGCCTCGACCCGGCTGGCCAGATTTACAACGTCGCCGATGGCCGTGAGACGTTCATGTCCAGCAAAACCCAATGTGCCGATGACGGCTTCGCCATAGTTGAGGCCGATACGAATATCGAAATCGATGCCATACATCGAGGCAAAGAACGGCTTCAGACGATCGACTGTGGCGAGGGTCTGAAGTGCGGCGTTCACGGCGCGGAGCGGAGCGTCGGGCTCGTCGTCGATACCGAATATTGCCATCAGCCCATCGCCGATCAATTTGTCGATGAAGCCGCCATTCTGCTCGATGATGTCGCCGACCTGGGCGAAGTAGCGATTGAGCAGATACATTACGTCGTAGGGGGAAAGTCGCTCCGACAGCGCTGTGAAATCGACAATGTCGCTGAAGAAGACCGCAACATGCCTTGCTTCGCCGCAACGCGTCGCGGCAGAAGTGCCAAGCTGGCTGGTGATCATCATGTCGGTTTCGTCCAGCACCAGGCGTCGGACGCGAAGCTCGCCTTCCGGCCTGAGCTGACAGGCCAGCCGAACCTCATCGGCCAATCTCAACCGGTTCGCCATCAGGGCTTCGTCCGAGTTCCGGTCCGGGCAAGCCTCAATGCCGTCGAGAACCCAAACGCGGCATGTCGAGCATTTCGCCCTGCCGCCGCATGCGTGGGCAAATGGTACGCCCGATCTGAGAGCCGCCTCAAGCAACGTCTCGTCGGCGCCCACGTCGAAATCCACTCTGTCGGGTAAAGCGGTTACTTTGGTCATATCACCGAACACAGGTCCGTCGCGCTAACTGGCTTGTCAGTGTAGCACCAATCGGCTCAGGCAGCGCTCTTTGCGAGGAACGACCGCTCTGCATCGGTAGTGATCGTCCGCCTGGCGGAACACGAATGTCGGCTGGTGGCGCTCAGCGAACCCTTCGATGGCTATCACGGCGCGCCGTTTAGCAACCGCCGGCCATCCGTTTCAATGCCCTAGGGCGAGCCGCGGCACGATCCGGTCGCGGCGCAGCCAGCGCGCCAGCAGCAGTGCCGCCACCACCGCCAGCCCCGACGACAGGCCGATCCAGATGCCGACGCCATGGAAGCCGAAGCGGAAGGCCAACAGCACGCCGAGCGGCAGGCCGACGCCCCAATAGCCGATCGCGGCATAGATCATCGGCACCTTGGTGTCGTGCAGGCCGCGCAGCATGCCGGCGGCCACCGCCTGCGCGCCGTCGAAGATCTGGAACAGGGCGGCAAACACCAGGAACGACACGGCAAGTGCCACCACCCTGGCATTGGCCGGGTTGCTGAGATCGATGAAGGCGCTGATCAAGAGATGCGGCCACAGGATCATCACCAGCCCCATCAGCGCCATGAAGGAGACGCCGATGACAAAGGCGGTCCAGCCGGCGCGCGAAACCCCTTCCGGATTGCCGGCGCCATGGGCAAGCCCGACGCGCACCGTCACCGCCTGGTTGAGGCCGAGCGGCACCATGAAGGAGATCGAGGCGATCTGGATGGCGATGGCGTGCGCTGCCAGCGAGGCCGCGTCGATCAAACCCATGAGAAGAGCTGCCGCGTTGAAGATCGTCACCTCGAAGGCGAGAATGCCGGCGATCGGCAGGCCGAGCCGCAGCAAGCCTTTGAAGCGCGGCCAGTCGGCCCGCCAGAAGCGTCCGAACAGGCGATAGCGCCGGAACCTTTTCTCGAGCATCACCACCACGGCCAAGCCGACGAACATCAGCGTGCTGGACAGCGTGGTGGCGAGGCCGGAGCCGGCAATGCCCATCGACGGCACGCCGAGATTGCCGAACATGAACACCCAGTTGAAGAAGACGTTGCAGGCGACGGCGACGAACACGATGACCAGCGCCCAGCCCGGCCGCTCCAGCGCCGAGATGAACGAGCGCAGCACGATATAGCCGTAGAAAGGCAGCACCGCCCATTCCAGCCAGCGCAGGTAGATGCCGGCCTGATGCGCCAATGCCGGTTCCTGGCCCATGGCCAAAAGCACGCTCTCGCCATGCCAAAGTGCGAACCAGATCGGGATGCTGATCAGGATCGCCAGCCACAGGCCCTGGCGCACGGTGCGGCGCAGGTCGCGCACCGAATGGCGGCGGCGGCCAAGCTCGGTCGCCATCATCGGCGATGTCGCCAGCATCAGGCCGAGCCCGAAGATCAGCGGCATGAAATAGAGGTTGGCGCCCAGCGCGCCGCTGGCCAGCGTGTCCGGTCCCAGCCGCCCCATCATCATGACGTCGGTCGCGGTCATCGCGGTCTGGCCGAGATTGGTCAGCACCATCGGCCAGGCGAGCGCCAGCGTCGCCCTGATTTCCTGACGCCAAAGATTTTCCGGTGCGCGAGCACCGGCTTCGATCGCAGACATTTTCCGCTCTTTCCAGGTACGGCACGTCGGCAAAGGCCGGAAGCCGCATTTCAAACAGCAAAACCTTCGGTTTCGCGGCGTTTGGGCGGTGTTTTGAACGAAACCCTAGACGAAGGCAAGGGAGGAGGGATGGTGAGCGATTGAGCCAGCAGCAAGCCGGAAGCCGCCGGCGCCTCGTTCACTTGCAGGCCCGGGGCTGCTACGGATTGCCTGGAGTATCGGCAGCCGACGCAGTGCCGGGAGGTTTGGATGCAGTTCCGACAGCGAAAAAACCCGGCCGCGATCCCGCGGACAGCGCCGTCCTTCGAGCACATCGTCACCGAGGCGAGCGACAGTTTCCTGTGGCGGCTCGATGACTATCCGTGGGAGCGCAACGTCTGGAATTTCCACCCGGAATACGAAATCCACCTGCTGCGCAAATCCTCCGGCGTTGCGCTGGTCGGCGATCATATCGGCGAATTCGGCCCGGGCTATCTCTCCATCGTCGGCGGCGGCCTGCCGCATGACTGGGTCACGGCGGTACAGCCCGGCGAACTGATCGAGGGCCGTGACATCGTCCTGCAGTTCGATGCGCAAAGGCTGCGCGGATCGGCCGGCCTGCTGCCGGAACTGCGCGAACTCGAACCGTTTCTGGAGCGGTCGCTGCGCGGCATCGTCTTCCATGGCGATACGGCGCTGAAAGGCGCCGAGATGATGGAAGGGATGGGCAAGGTGCATGGGCTCGCCCGACTCTGCCTGTTCCTCGAACTGGTGGACCTGCTGGCCAGGACCGACGAGTATGAGTTGTTGTCGTCGCCGGATTTCTCGCCGGTTCTCGATGCCGTTTCGCTCGACATCGTCCAGCGTACGCTGACCTACCTGTTCCAGCATTTCGCCGAAGATTTGAAGCTGCCGGAAGTGGCGGAACTGGCCGGGATGAGCGAAAGCACGTTTTCGCGTTTCTTCCAGAAGAACACCGGCAACAGCTTCAGCGACCACCTTGCCAAGCTCCGGCTCTGGCAAGCCTGCAAGCTCTTGGCGGATACCGATATTGCCATCACCGACATCTGTTTCCAGGTCGGCTACATGAACATCTCGAACTTCAACCGGGCCTTCATGCGCAAGCACAAGATGACGCCGTCATCCTATCGTCGGCTGTCGCGGCAGCGGCTGACAATGCGGGCTTAAGCGCCCTCAAAACCACCGCTTCAGACTCAACCAATACTTGTGTGACGGGGTCTGCAAGTCTGCGCCGGTTTTTGCGCTGCACAATGCATAAAAGTACAGGTCAACTGCACCGGGGCTTCTAGCATGGCCCGCCACAACTCCGCATTTTGGCGATGGGTGGCTTGTCGCTCGGGCGATGGTGAGGATCGCACAACCCGAGGACTTGCGCTTCCTGCGAAGTGTTCCTGGAGGAGAAAAGATCATGCAACCAATTCGGCTCGCTGCGAGCTTGAGCGCAGCTTTCATGCTTTCCGCTACCGTATCCACCGTGGCCCTGGCGCAGGCGCCGGTCTGCTCGGCGCCGGTCAAGGTGTTGGCGCAGCCACGTGACGGCCTGACGCTGCTGGAGGACTCGAAGGACGAGTTCCAGAAGCTCGCCGGCGCCAGCTTCCAGATCGACTATCTCAACGAAAACGACCGCCGGGCCAAATCGCGCGCCGATGCATCCACCGTCGGCAATTACAACGTCTACTATGTCGATGAGGCCAACGTCGCGCTGTTTGCCTCGTCGAAATGGATCGTGCCGCTGACCGATTATTATCCGGCTGACTACGACTACGTCGATTTCGATCCGGGCCGCCAGAAAGTCGCCACCTATGACGGCAAGGTCTGGTTCGCGCCGCTGACCGGCGGCGGCGACCTGATGGTCTATCGCAAGGACGTGCTGGAAGCCGCCGGCATCCAGCCGCCGAAGACGCTGGACGAACTGATCGCCGCCGTGCCGAAGCTGACCAATCCGGACAAGGGCATGTACGGCATCGCGCTGCGCGGCGCGCGCGGCTCGGGCGCCAATGTCTGGCGCTGGATGCCGTTCTTCAAGGCCTATGGCGGAAAATGGTTCGACGGCGACAAGCCGGCTTTCAATTCGGATGCCGCGGTCAAGGCAACGGAGACCTATCTGCAGCTGTTCAAGGATTCGGCACCCGGCACGCAGACTGGCAGCTGGGATGAATCGACTGGCGCCTTCCTGTCGGGCCAGGTCGCCATCCTCGTCGAATCGACGCCGCTGTCAGGCATGTCGGTCGATCCGAAGACCTCGCAAGTGGTCGGCAAGGTCGGCTTCTTGCCGCCGCCGGCGCCGCTGACCGGCGGCGGCTATGGCCATGGCCTGGCCATCGCGGCAAAAGCCAATGCCGACGACGCCTCCAAGAAATGCGCCGGGCTGTTCATTGCCTGGGCAACGTCGAAGGAAAACGAGAAGCGCCGGCTCGACGCGCATCAGTTCGGTGAGCTCAACCGCACCAGCATCCTGTCCAGCAAGGAATTCGCCGACATCTACGGCGCCGACCTCGGCCAGGCGCTGGCCGAGACAGGCAAGGTCACGGCGGTCAACTTCTGGCAGGACCCGCGTTGGCCGGATCTCGGCGACCGCTGGGGCATCATCCTCGAGGAACTGGTCACCGGCACCCGCACCGACGTCAAGGGCGGCCTCAACGAGCTTGAAGCCTACGCCAACGAGCTGGTGAAGAAATAAGCCATCCTCCCGCCTGCGGCGCGCGATCCACGGCATTCAAGCGAATGTCGGGATCTGTGCGCCGCAGGATTTCTGCTCTGCATGCCAAGCGTTCGAGACACGCGAGATAGCCACCAATGCCGCGACGTTCATCCCTGCCGGTCACCTTTGTCGTTCCGACGCTCGCCATCCTTTTGGTGCTGTCGATGGTGCCGACGCTGTATGCGATCGTCATCGCCTTGCAGAACCGCGAGCTGAGTTCGGCGACCTATTCCTATGTCTGGTTCTCGAACTTTTACGACCTGTTCTTCGACCGCCGCTTTCTCAACGCCGTCTGGGTGTCGGTGAAATGGGAAATCGTCACCGTTGTCGCGACGATGGTGGTGGCCATTGGCCTCGGCGTGCTGATGTTTGAAGTGGCGTCGCCGCGCCTGCGCAACATCTACTGCCTGCTGTTCATCATCCCGGTGTTGCTGCCGCGCGTCTCCGCCGCCTTCGTCTGGAAATTCGCCTATCACCCGCTCTATGGCATCGCCACCTACCCCTACAGGCTGCTGACCGGTGGGCTGATCTTCGATCCGCTGTCCAAGCCGTCGACGGCGCTGTTCGCCGTCGCCTCGGTCGATGTCTGGCAATGGGGGCTGTTCTTCGCCGTCATCGTGCTGAAGCTTTTGGAAACGCTGCCGCCGCAGCCGATAGAGGCCGCACGGCTCGACCACGCCAGGCTCTGGCAGATCCATGCCTATGTGACCTTGCCGATGCTGAAGGCGCCGCTGATCAGCCTGATGTTCGTCAAGATGATCGAGTCGCTGCGCTCCTTCGACCTGATCTATGTGATGACCCGCGGCGGGCCGGGCGTCGCCACCGAAACGCTCGACATGTACGCGTTCTCGCAAGGCTTCATCGAATCCGGCAAGGTGTCCTACGCCTCGGCGATGGCCGTACTGATGATGATCGCCACCGTCATCACCTTCACGGCGCTGTGGAAGCGGGTGCAGGCATGAGATCATACCGCATGAAACCGGGCCGCCTGATCGCCAAAGCCATCCTGGCCTTTGCCGGCTTCATGGCGGTGTTTCCGCTATTGTGGACAGCGCTCAATTCGCTGAAGAACAATGTCGACATCATCACCCGCGTCCCACGTCTCGTGTTCACGCCGACGCTGGCCAACATCAGCTATATTCTCGGCCGCGACAGCGTCATGACCGGGCTGCACAATTCGGTGATCGCCTGTGGCGTCGCGGTGCTGATCGGCGTGGTGCTCGGCCTGCCGGCGGCTTACGCGGTGGCGCGCTACCCCAACCGCTGGGCCGGCGACATCCAGTTCTTCGTGCTGTCGCTGCGCTTCTTGCCGCCGGTGGCGGTCGCCATCCCGCTGATGGTGATCTGGCTGCAGATCGGCCTCTACGACACGCTGGCGGCGCTGATCGTCACCTATTGCCTGCTCACCATCTCGGTGATCATGTGGCTGGCCATTCCCGCCTTCCAGGCCGTGCCGAAGGAGGTCGAGGAAGCCGCCTTTGTCGATGGCTATGGCGCCTATTCGGTGTTCTGGAAGATCGCTTTGCCGGTCGCGGCGCGCTCGCTGATCGGTGCCGTCGCCTTCAGCTTCGTGCTGGTCTGGAACGAGTTCCTGATCGCGCTGATGCTATCCAGTTCCAACGCCAAGACCTTGCCGATCGTCGCCTCGGAACTGTCGCAGCAAGGCATGAACGTGCCGTGGGGCATCCTGAACGCCTCGGTCGTGCTTTTGTCACTGCCGCCGCTGCTGTTTCTCGGTGTGCTCAGTGGCTTCCTGAATTCCGTTTTCCGGCAAAAAAAGACCTGAAGTGAGGACGACCCGATGCGGGCTTTGGTACTTGAGAAAAAAGGCGAACTGGCGCTGCGCGAGATTGCGTTGCCGCTCGATGTCGGGCCGGACGATGTCAAAATAGCCATCCACACGGTCGGCGTCTGCGGCAGCGACGTGCACTATTACACCCACGGCGCCATCGGCAGCTATGTCGTGCGCGCGCCGATGGTGCTGGGCCACGAAGCCTCGGGGATAATCGTCGAGGTCGGCGCCAATGTCAGGACGCTGAAGGTCGGCGACCGCGTCTGCATGGAGCCGGGCGTGCCGAACATGTCGTCGCGGGCGACCAAGCTCGGCATCTACAATGTCGACCCGGACGTTTCCTTCTGGGCGACGCCGCCGGTGCATGGCGTGCTGGCGCCTTATGCGGTCCACCCGGCCGCGTTCACATACAGGCTGCCGGACAATGTCTCGTTTGCCGAAGGCGCGATGGTCGAACCCTTTGCCATCGGCATGCAGGCGGCGGCCCGCGCCCGCATCGTTCCGGGCGATGTCGCAGTCGTCGTCGGTTGCGGCCCGATCGGCATCATGATCGCGCTGGCGGCGCTCGCCGGCGGTTGCTCAAAAGTGCTGATTTCCGATTTCTCCGCCCCTAAGCTCGAAATCGCAGCTCGCTATCCGGGCATCGTCCCGGTCAATGTCGGCGAGCGGTCGCTGGTCGATGCGGTTGCAACTGCGACCGACAATTGGGGCGCCGACATCGTGTTCGAGGCCAGCGGCCACCCGAAGGCGTTCGCCAATCTGTTCGAAATCGTGCGTCCCGGCGGCGCGGTGGTGCTCGTCGGGCTGCCGGTGGAGCCGGTGAGCCTGAACGTTCCGGCGGCGATTTCCAAGGAAGTGCGCATCGAGACGGTGTTCCGCTACGCCAACATTTTCGACCGCGCGCTGCAGCTCATCGCCTCCGGAAAAGTCGATCTCAATCCCCTGATCACCGGCACCTATGCTTTCTCAGACAGTATCGAGGCGTTCGAGCGGGCAGCTGCAGGCAGGCCGGAAGACGTCAAGCTGCAGATCCTGCTTTCCGGCGAGAAGGGCTGAGACGACCATGTCCGCGATTGTCTGTTCGCATGTCGACAAATCCTATGGCGCCACCACCGTCATCCGTGATCTGAACCTCAGCATCGAGGACCACGAATTCGTGGTGTTCCTCGGCCCCTCCGGCTGTGGCAAGTCGACCTTGCTGCGCATGCTGGCCGGGCTGGAGGACATCAGCGGCGGCGAAGTCTCGATCGGCGGCAAGGTGGTCAACGATCTCGACCCCGGCGACCGCGGCATCGCCATGGTGTTCCAGAATTATGCGCTCTATCCGCATATGACGATCTTCGACAACATCGCCTTCGGCCTGAAGCGGCAGAAGGTGGCGAAGGCCGAGATCCAGCTGCGCGTCGAGGCGGTTTCAAAGACGCTCGGCCTCGAGCCCTATCTCGGCCGAAAGCCGGCCGAACTGTCCGGCGGCCAGCAACAGCGCGTCGCCATTGCACGCGCCATGATCAAGACCCCAAAAGTGTTTTTGTTCGACGAGCCGCTGTCCAATCTCGATGCCAAATTGCGCAACCATATGCGCATCGAAATCGCCCGGCTGCACCAGTCATTGAAGACGACGACCGTCTACGTCACCCACGACCAGTTGGAGGCTATGACGCTCGCCGACCGCATCGTGTTGTTGCGGGACGGCAGGATCGAGCAGATCGGCTCGCCGGCGGAGATCTATGAGCGGCCCGGCAATTTGTTCGTGGCCGGGTTCATCGGAACACCGAACATGAACTTCATCGACGTAGCGGTTGGCCGGAAAGGGAACGGCTGGACGCTGACCAGCGCGGAAACCGTATTTGCCATCGACGGCTCGCGCTTCGATCTGCAAGGCGTCGACCGCGCGGTGCTGGGGATCAGGCCGCCGGATTTGAAGACCGCAGGTCCTGAAGCAACCGGAAATCTTCTGCAGGGTACGGCCGATCTCATCGAGTTTCATGGCAACGATGCGCTGGTGATCTTCGGTTTCGGCGGCAAGGAGATCAGCGCGCTGGTGTCGACCCGCGAGTGCCCGGTCCTGCGCAGCGATGTCCGCTACACGATCGACGAACAGAGCCTGCACCTGTTCGATGCGAAATCGGGCGTGTCCCTGCTGAGACGGCAGGACGGCAAAAGCAGCCTGCCTATCTGATGGCGTCCAGCACCTGCCGCTGCCGGTGCATTTCGAGGAACACCTTGTAGTCGCGGTCGAAGCGCCCCGCTGAGGCCGGGTTTGACGGCCGCTTCTTGCCGCCCTGCTGCATGGCGACACAAGCGGCGTTCAGATCCGGGAACAGCCCAGCGGCGGTAGCAGCAACCATACCGGTGCCAAGCAGCACCGCCTCGTCGGCCAGCGGCTCGATGACCGTGCAGCCGGTGGCGTCGGCATAGAGCTCCATCAAAAGCGGGTTCTTGGTGTGGCCGCCGGTGACATGCAGCGTGTCGATCAGATAGCCGTTTTCGTTCAGCGCCTCCAGCACATGCCGCACGCCAAGCGCGATGCCGACGGCGGTGCGCCAATAGAGCTTGCACAGGCTGTCGAAGGACGCATCCAGCGTCAGCCCGCTGACGACGCCGACGGCATGCGGGTCGGCAAGCGGCGAACGGTTGCCGTGGAAATCCGGCAGCACATGCAGCCTTGCGGCGAGATTGTCGCCCTCCGCGGTGCGCAATTCGGCGACGCGGCGGGCGATCCTGGCATGCATCGCCGCGTCCGGCTCGCCGCCGGCGCCATGCCAGCGGATGATGTGGTCGAGCAAGGCGCCGGTGGCCGACTGGCCGCCTTCCGAGAGCCACAGCTTCGGCAAGGCTGCGCCGTAGTACGGCCCCCAGACGCCGGCGAAGGGCTGCGGGTCCGGCGACATCGCCATGACGCAGCTCGACGTACCGGCGATCAGCGCCAGATGCCGGCCGATATTGCTCTCGTCACCGGCGAAGCCACCGAGCACGCCGAGTGCGCCGGCATAGGCGTCGATCACGCCGGCGCCGACCCGACATTGCTCCGTCAGACCGAGCTGAGCGGCGGCTTGTGCGTTCAGCGCCCCGATATCGGCGCCGACCGGGCTCGCCGTCTCCGGCAGATTGCCATGTTCGAAAAGATCGCCGAGGCCGACGGTTTCGAAAAAGTCGCGCCGCCAGCCGGTTTGCTCATGCGCCAGATAGGTCCATTTGGCGGTCAGCGTGCACTGCGAGCGGGCCAGCGAGCCGCTCGCCTTCCAGGTCAGGAAGTCGGTGAGGTCGAATAGATAGCTGGCTTCATTCCATGTTCCCGGCAGCTTCCGCTTCAGCCACATCAGCTTCGGCGTCACCATCTCCGGCGACATGACGCCGCCGATATAGTCGAGCACGGCATGGCCGCTTTCGGTGCACTCATCAGCCTCGGCAATGGCGCGGTGGTCGAGCCAGACGATGGTGTCCCAGCGCTTTTCGCCTGACACCGACACGCTGAGCTGACCGCCATCCCTGCCGCGCACCACCAGCGAGCAGGTGGCGTCGAAGGAGATGCCAACGATATCCTGCGCCGCGACCCCCGCCTTTTCGCGGGCGGCGCGCACGGCGATGCAGACGGCCGACCAGATATCCTCGGAATTGTGCTCGGCGTGATCAGCCTTCGGCTGGTTCATGACAATCGGGTGCTCGGCGCGGCCAAGCAAGGTGCCTTTGGTGTCGAGAATGCCCGCACGGGCGCTCCCGGTGCCGACATCGACCGCGCAAACGAAGCTTTTCGTCAAGATGCTTTTACTCTCGCTCCCAGGCCTGCAATCAGATCGGGCAATTGCAGCATGTCAGCGAATATAAAGTCCGGTTCACTCGACGCAAGCCGCGCTTTCAGCGCCGGGTTGCCGGCATGGGTGCCGCCGGTGAAGGCAAGCACGCGCATGCCCGCCGCCCGCGCCGCCGCAATGCCGGCCGGGCTGTCCTCGACGACGACGCATTGCCGCGGATGGGCACGCATACTGGCAGCCGCATGGAGAAAAAGATCCGGCGCCGGTTTTCCCTTTGCCACCATGGCAGCGCTGAACAGATGTGGCTCCAGCAGTCCAAGCAAACCGGTGATGTCGAGCGAATAGCGGATGCGGTCCAGCGTGCCGGAAGAGGCGACGCAGAACGGCACGCCGAGCCTGGGCAAAACCTTGGCAATGCCGGGCATCGGTTTCAGCTCCTCGCGAAATTTGCGCATCAGTTCGACGCGCATCGCGGTCAAATGCTGGTCGGTGATCTCAACGCCAAAGTCGCGGCCCAAAATTTCGCGGACGCTCTTCATGCTCTTGCCAAGGAAATGCTCGTAGGCGGTGTCCTCGCTGACAGTCCCGCCGGCGAGCGCGATCATGCCGAGCAACGCCTCCACCGACAGCGCCTCGCTGTCGACCAGCACGCCGTCACAGTCGAAAATGACCAGCTCAGGCGCCATTGCCGTCATTGCTTCGCTTCAGAGCTTGCCGGCGATATAGCGCGTCAGCGTCGCGCGGGCGCCGTTCGCCCACAGCACGTTGAGCGCATGGGCAAAGGCATCGGCGAACGTTGCCGAGCGGCCGACATCGCCATAGATGTCTTCCATGGCAAGCCAGGCGCCGGGCACATCCTTCGCCGCCCTGGCGGTTGCCTGCAGCCTGTCCCAATTCGGGTCGTTGGCTTCGATGACGGCGCCGCTGTCGGTGGTGCCGAAGCAGTAGCGGCACCAGAGTGCGGATTCCAGCGCCAGACCCGTGACGCTTTTTCCCGCCTTCAGCCGGTCTGCGATGGTCGGGATGATGAATTTCGGCTGGCGGTTGGAACCGTCGAGGCAAAGCCGGCGGATGGTGTCGCCGATCTTGGGATTGGAGAAGCGGCGCTCGATCAGCTGGTAGTACTCTTCCAGCACTGTATCCGGCACCGGCGGCACGGTCGGAATGATCTCGTCTCGCTCCAGCTTGGCGAGAAAGCCGCGCACCAGCGGCTCCTGCATCGCTTCATGGACGAAATGGATGTCCATCAGCCCGGCTGGATAGGCGATGGTGGCGTGACCGCCATTGAGGATGCGGATCTTCATCAGCTCGTAAGGCGCGACATCTTTTACGAACTGCACGCCGACCTTTTCCAGCGGCGGCCGGCCGTCGGTGAAACGATCCTCCAGCACCCATTGCTTGAACGGTTCGCAGAACACCGGCCAGTTGTCGTCGAGGCCGAATTCGCTGGACAAGATGGCGCGCTCACGGTCGCTGGTTGCCGGCGTGATGCGGTCGACCATGCCGTTGGGAAAGGCGACTTTCGCGCTCACCCAGTTTGCCAGGTCTTCGTCGATCAGCCGCGCCAGGCCGATAACCCCGTCCGAGGTGACATGGCCGTTATGGGGAATGTTGTCGCAGGACATGACGGTGAACGGCACGATGCCGTCGTCGCGGCGACGGATCAGCCCGGCAAGGATGAGGCCGAAGACTGTCTTCGGCACAGCGCCGGGTTGCGCATCGGCGACGATGTCGGGGTGGGTCGGGTTGAACACGCCCGATGCCGGGTCGATGAAATAGCCTCCCTCGGTGATGGTCAGCGAAACGATCCTGATCGCCGGATCGGCGAGCTGATCGATGATCGCCGCCGCATCGCCAGGCGTCAGGAAGTCGATCATAACACCGGTGACGCGGGCGCTCATATGGCCACTGTCCTGCTCGACCACCGTGGTCAGCCAGTCCTGTTCCTGCAGCTTGCCGCGACCGATCTTCTCGCCCTCGAAGACGCCGGCGCCGATCAGCGCCCAGTCGTGGCCGATACCGGAATTGAACAGGTCGTCGAGATAGACGGCCTGATGCGAGCGGTGGAAATTGCCGACGCCGAAATGCACGATGCCGGCCTTGAGCTTTGAGCGATCGTATTTCGGGCCGGCGACCTTGGCAGGGAGCTTGGCGAGGACGGAAGACGAGAGTTTCATGGTCATCTGCTTTTACCCTTTGGCCGGGCTGCGGCCTGCATAATCCGGGCCTCTTCTCCCCGTGGAGGGACGGGGAGAAGAGTGCCTTCGCCCCTCAACTCATCCACTGGCCGCCATCGACATTGTAGGTCTGGGCGACGATGTATTCGGCGTCCTCGCTGGCCAGGAACACGGCCATGCCGGTCAGGTCCTCCGGCTTGCCCATGCGGCCGTAAGGCACGCCCTCGCCGACCAGCCGCTTCTTCTCGCCCTTCGGCCGGTTCTCGTATTTGGCGAACAGCGCATCGACCTCATCCCACATATCGCTGTCGACGACGCCCGGTGCGATGCCATTGACGTTGATGCGGTGCTTGATCAGGTCGAGCCCCGCCGACTGGGTGAGCGAAATGACCGCGGCCTTGGTGGCGCAGTAGACGGCGACCAGCGGCTCGCCGCGCCGTCCCGCCTGGCTCGCGATGTTGATGATCCTGCCGCCCTTGCCCCTTGCGATCATCGAACGGGCTGCTGCCTGCAGCATGAACAAAGTGCCGGCGACGTTGACCGAAAACAGTTTGTCGAAGCTCGCTTTGGTGATCTCGACGATCGGCGCCAGGTCAAACAAGGCGGCGTTGTTGACCAGTATGTCGAGGCCGCCGGTTTTTGTCTCCGCAGCCTTCACCGCCGCCTCGATCGAAGCGAGGTCGCTGACATCGAGCCTGACCGCATAGGCCTTGGTGCCGATCTCGGAGGCTGTCTTTTCGGCAGCCTCCAGATTGATATCGGCAATGGCGACGGTCGCACCCTCACGCACATAGGCTTCGGCGAAGGCTTTGCCGATGCCACGTGCCGATCCGGTGACCAGCGCCGATTTGCCTTTCAGCCTCACTGCGCCATCGCCTTTCCGTCGGCGCCGAAGCGATGCATCCGGACCTTGTCGGGCGATAGATAGATGGTGTCGCCGTGGCGGACGGCCATTTCGCCGTCGGCACGCACGGTCAGCGGACCGACGCCGTCGGCCTGGACGTGCAAGAACGTGTCGGAGCCGAGATGTTCGGCGACGCCGACAACGGCTTTCCATTCGCCCGCCGTCGTTGAGATGTTCATGTGCTCGGGACGGATGCCGATGGTCTTGGCGCTGTATTTTGCGGCCGGCGCGCCCTCGATCAGGTTCATCTTCGGCGAGCCGATGAAGCCGGCGACAAACAGGTTCTTCGGCGACTTGTAGAGTTCCATCGGCGAGCCGACCTGCTCGATGTTGCCGGCGTTGAGCACGACGATCTTGTCGGCCATGGTCATGGCCTCGATCTGGTCGTGGGTGACGTAGATCATCGTCGTCTTGAGCTGATGGTGCAGCTCGCTGATCTCGAGCCGCATGGTGCCGCGAAGTGCCGCGTCAAGGTTGGACAACGGCTCGTCGAACAGGAAGGCTGAGGGCTGGCGCACGATGGCGCGGCCGATGGCGACGCGCTGGCGCTGGCCGCCGGAGAGCTGGCCGGGGCGGCGTTCGAGGTAGTTGGTGAGGTTCAAGACGCGCGCGGCGTCCTTCACCTTCTTGTCGATGGTCGCCACATCCTCGCCGGCCATCTTCAAGGGGAAGCCGATGTTCTTGGCCACCGTCATATGCGGATAAAGGGCGTAGGACTGGAACACCATGGCCAGCTTGCGCTTGGCCGGCGCCTCGCCGGTGACGTCGCGGCCATCGATGTTGATGGTGCCGCCGCTGGTGTCCTCGAGACCAGCGATGAGGCGCAGCAGCGTGGACTTGCCGCAACCCGACGGGCCGACGAAGACGACGAACTCGCCATTTTCGATAACCAGGTCGAGGCCTGGAATGATGATCGTCGATCCGAAGTGCTTGGAGACGTTCTTGAGCGTGATGTTTCCCATGGTTTCCTCCCCCGAAGGGTTATTTCTGGTGGATTGCTTCAGGCAAGGTTCGCTACTTCACGGCGCCGAATGTCAGGCCGCGCACGAGCTGCTTCTGGCTGAACCAGCCCATGATCAGGATCGGCGCGATTGCCAGCGTCGAGGCTGCCGAGAGCTTGGCCCAGAACAGGCCTTGCGGGCTGGAGAACGAACTGATGAAGGCCGTCAGCGGTGCTGCTTCGGTGGTGGTCAGGCGGATGGTCCAGAATGCTTCGTTCCAGGCCAGGATGATGTTCAAAAGCATGGTCGAAGCGATGCCCGGCACCGCCATCGGGGTCAGCACATAGGCGATCTCGCCCCACAGCGTGGCGCCGTCCATGCGCGCCGCTTCGAGGATCTCGCCCGGGATCTCGCGGAAATAGGTGTAGAGCATCCACACCACGATCGGCAGGTTGATCAGCATCAACATGACCATCAGACCGATGCGGCTGTCGAGCAGTCCGGTATCGCGGAAGATCAGATAGATCGGGAACAGCACGGCAACCGCCGGCATCATCTTGGTGGAGAGCATCCACATCAGGATGTCCTTGGTCCACTTGCCCGGCGAGAAGGCCATCGACCACGCCGCCGGAACCGCAACGATCAGCGCCAGAATGGTCGAGCCGACCGAGAGCAGCACCGAGTTGAGGAAGAACTTGAAGTAACCACTCTGCGCCTGGACCTCGGAGTAGCTCTCAAAGGTCCCCGACGGGATCAGCGCGAAGCCCTGGATGGCCTCCTGCTCCGACTTGAACGAAGTGATGATCGTATAAAGGATCGGGAAGAAGATCAGCAGCGCGACGATCCAGGCGGCCGCGGTCGCAATGACCTTATGTTGGGTGGTGACTGCACGTGCCATCGTATCCTCCCTTACTTGTCCAGGTTCTTGCCGACTGCGCGCATGGCGAAGAAGGCGACGATGTTGGCGAGAATGACGGCGATGACACCACCGGCGGATGCCTGGCCGATTTTGAACTCCAGCAGCGCCTTCTGGTAGACGAGGAAGGGCAGGTTGGTGGAGGCATAGCCCGGACCGCCATTGGTGGTGACCAGGATTTCGGCATAGACCGACAGCAGGAAGATCGTCTGGATCAGGATGACGACGGTGATGGCGCGCGACATGTGCGGCAGCGTCAAATAGATGAAGCGGCTGACGAAGCCGGCGCCGTCCATTTCGGCGGCTTCCTTCTGCTCGCCGTCAAGCGACTGCAGGGCCGTCAACAGGATCAGCGTCGCAAATGGCAGCCACTGCCAGGCGACGATGATGATGACCGCCGTGAGTGGATGCTGCCCGAACCAGTCGATCGGCTGGCCGCCGAAGAAGCGCGCAATGTCGGCAAAGACGCCGTATTGCGGATGCATGATCATGTTCTTCCAAACCAGCGCCGCCACCGGCGGCATGACGAAGAACGGCGAGATGACGAGGATACGCACGAGGCCTTGTCCCCACATCGGCTGATCGATCAGCAGTGCCAGCAGGATGCCGCCGATCACCGTGATCAAAAGCACGCTGACCACGATGGTAAGCGTGTTGAGGATCGACTGCAGGAAAGCCGGGTTGGAGTAGAACAGCGCGTAGTTGGAGAAGCCGACGAACCCATCGCGGATCGGGTTGAGCGGATTGTACTGCTGGAAGGAGAACCACAGGGTGATGACCAGCGGCACAATCATCCAGACGAACAGCAGCACCACGGATGGCGCCATCATGAAACGGGCAAGCGAACGGGTCTGCTGAGTAGCCATGACGGTCACCCTCCAAAGGTCAGTCAGATTTTCAGAGTTGTGCCACAATTCCTAGGATTGTGAAGGCGGCCGCCCGAACTGGGATTCGGGCGGCCGTTGCCGGTCATGATCGACGGCCGGCATTCGGCACCGGGAGGAGCCTACTTGATATAACCGCCCTCGGTCATTGCCGCGGTGGCAGCGTCCTGGGCCTGCTTCAGGGCATCGTCGACGCTAGACTGGCCGGCAAGGGCCGCCGAGAAGAGCTGGCCGACGGTGGTGCCGAGACCCTGGAACTCAGGGATGGCGACGAACTGGACGCCGACATAAGGCACTGGCTTGACGGTCGGATGCGTCGGATCGGCGGCGTTGATGGAGTCCAGCGTCATCTTGGCGAAAGGCGCCGCCTTCTGGTACTCGGCATTGGCGTAGAGTGAGGTGCGCGTGCCGGGAGGAGCGCTGGCCCAGCCTAGCTTGGAAGCGACGAGCTCGGAGTAATGCTTGCTGGTTGCCCAGGAGACGAACTTCTGAGCCGCGTCTCCCTTCTGCGTACCGGCCGGAATGGCCAGCGACCATGCCCAGAGCCAGTTGCCGCGCTTGCCGAGACCGGTGTCCGGCGCCAGCGCATAGGCAACCTTGTCGGCGACCTTCGAGCTCTTCGGGTCGGAGACCATGGATGCCGCGACCGTGGCATCGATCCACATGCCGCACTTGCCCTGCTGGAACAGCGCCAGGTTTTCGTTGAAGCCGTTGGACGAGGCGCCCTCGGGGCCGTCGGCCTTCATCAGATCGACGTAGAACTGCAGCGTATTTTTCCATTCCGGCTGGTCGAATTGCGGCTTCCAGTTCTCATCGAACCAGCGGGCGCCGAAAGAGTTCGACATGGCGGTGAGGAAGGCCATGTTCTCGCCCCAGCCAGCCTTGCCGCGCAGGCAGACGCCGTTCACGCCATTGGCGCGGTCGGTCATCTTGTCGGCGGCCTGCTTGATGAAGTCCCAGGTGGGCGCGTCGGGCATGGTCAGCCCTGCCTTCTCCATCAGGTCCTTGCGGTACATGACGAAGGAGCTTTCGCCGTAGAACGGTGCCGCATAGAGCTTGCCGTCGACCGAAAGGCCGCCGGCAATGGCCGGAAGAATATCCTTGGCGTCGTAGTCGTCGCCGAGCTTGTCGAGCGGCAGCAGCCAGCTCTGCTTGGCCCAGATCGGAACCTCATAGGTGCCGATGGTCATAACGTCATACTGGCCACCCTTGGTGGCGATGTCGGTGGTGACGCGCTCGCGCAGCACGTTCTCTTCGAGCGTGACCCAGTTGAGCGTGATGTCGGGGTTCGCCTTGCTGAAGTCATCCGTCAGCGTCTGCATGCGGACCATATCGGCGTTGTTGACGGTGGCGATGGTGATGGATTCGGCGTGAGCGGCGAACGCAAGGGCGCTGGCCGACAACAGGCCCAGTGTGAGCGTGCGAAGTTTCATCAAATTCCTCCCATAAACCAAGATGAGCATTTGCCTTGGTGGTGAGCAATTACTCACTTGCCATTAATTATGTCAAGCCGGATTCGATGCTGCAGCGCAGCACGCGGGATGTCGCGCGGCATCCGATGCGAGGCGTCTTGCGGTGTTTTTGGGAAAGGGTTCGGAACTGGCGAACCGTGGAGCGAAACGGCAAAGTTCCGGCTGGCGGTGCGGACAGGCTGCCCTTCTTGTGAAATGGCGAAGGATGGCGGCCTATGTCGACCGGCTGTCGCGGCCTATTGCCAGCAGAGTGCCCGGGGCGAGGGTCATCCGTGCGACGGATATCGTCCGACGCAATATTCGAAACTGTCGCCGTCGCGGCTTTGCCTGGCCCGGGTCAAGATTTCCGTCACCCTGACCCATTCGGATTCATCTTTCCGAAGTGTAACTTCCCGGCGGATGGCCAGCGCGGCAGCTTGAAACGGAGTAAACGCGTCGATCAGATGTGTCGCGCGCACGGCGTTGTCTTCAATTTCCTCGACACGATAGACTTTCATCGGCCTGACAATCTCACTGATCAACGGCATTTTACTGCGCCGATTGATCCAACTTGATTGAGTCGCCACAAGCGCGGTGCAGGCCAGGAAGATGATGTCGACAGTGTTTTTCCGGACGATGGTTAACCGGGTGCTTACCATTGGTTAACCATGCCGGCGCGATTGCAGGCCCCTCAGGCGAGAGCTGTCTTGGGTCGAAGGGGTCGCGGAGGACAGGCCTCGTACTAAGGCGACGGGCATCTTCCGCTTCGCCTAGGGGCAAGCGATCTCGGCCAGCACCCAGTCGCGAAAGGCGCGGATCTTCGGCACGTTGCGGCGCGCTTCGGGATAGACCAGCCAGTAGGCGTGACCGTCGTCGCCGACGAGGTCAAAGGGCTGGATGAGGCGGCCATCGGCAAGTTCGGTCTTGAACAGCGCCCTGGTCAGGATGGCCACGCCCTGGCCGGCGATGGCGGCATTGGCCTCGTAGGCTTGCGCACCCATGCTCGAGCCGGGACGCGTGGCAAGATCGTGAGACTGCACGCCGGCAGCCGCGAACCAGTCCCTCCACCAGATATCGCCGGGATCGAGAATGGGCAAGCGCAACAGATCGGCCGGCTCGTTGACGCCGCCAATGCTGGCAGCCAGCTTGGGACTGAGCATCGGCGTGAAGTCGGCATCGAGAAGCTTGTGCACCTCCATGCCCGGCCAGTTGCCGCCGCCCGAGCGGATGGCGATGTCGATGTCCTCGCGGGCGAAATCGACGATGCGGTTCGACGTGTCGAGACGGACGGCAAGTGCCGGATGCGCGAGCTGGAACGAGCCGAGATGCTGCGCCAGCCAGTTGGAGGCAAAGGTCAGTAGCGTCGAGACACAGAGCAAGCCGTCGGTGCCGGCGCGCGCCGCGGAATAGGCTCCGCTCAGCAGTGCGAACGCCTCGCTGACCGCAGGCGCCAGACGTTGGCCGGCCTCGGTCAACACGATCTGCCTTGGCCGGCGCAGGAACAGCGGGCCGCCAACGCGCTCTTCCAGCAGCTTGATCTGATAGCTCGCCGCCGCCTGGGTCATGCCGAGCTCGTCTGCCGCCTTGGTGAAGGAGAGATGCCGCGCCACCGCCTCGAACACCCGGATCGCTTGCAGCGGCGGGAGCTGGGAAACCTGTCGTGCCTCGAGATTCGGCATAAGCCCTCCTTATGGGCCGTGATCGACGTTTGATTGGAAGCGAGGGCTTATCCTGCCGATATTTGGGGTCGACGATCAATCTCGTCCAGACATAGCGGAGGCTGACGATCATGACCACGGTACAGGAAAAGCTGATCCTAACTCCAGGCCACAGCTGGTTTTCGCGGCTGACGCTTGGATTCGCGCGGAAAATAGGCCGCAGACGGACCTATCTCGACATCCGGGAATTGCCGCCGCATCTGCAGCGCGACATGGGTTTTCTGGACGGCAACGATCCTTGCGGGCGGCGCCAATAACCCTTGTTCAATCTATCGAAAAGTCACCCGGCCGCGAGCAAGGCGGCAGCGGTCCGCTCATCGGTGATCAGGCCGTTGACCAACCGCCGGTTGACGGCGGCAAGGATGCCCGGCAGCTTGCGTTCGCCCATGGCCAAGGCGATGACCAGCGACTTTTCGCGCGACGGCAGCGACGCCGAGGACACACGGTCGTTGGTGATGCCGTCGATCATGCGGCCGTCGCGGTCGAATACCCAGCCGACGATTTCGGCGACGCCGCCTGCCTTTTGCAGCGCCTTCAATTCAGCTTCCGAAATAAAGCCGTCCTCGTAGAGCGGCGCCTTTGGGCCGAGGTCGCCGATGCCGACAAAGGTGACGTCTGCCTCCGCGGCCAGCGCCAGCGTCGGCTGGATCATCGGCTGGTTGAGCAGCATTTCGCGCTCTTCCGGCGACGAGGCGATAACCGGCAGCGGCATCGGGAAGGAGCGCGCCTTGACCCTGTCGGCCATGGTGAAGATGACGTTGTAGAAAGCGGCCGAACCGTCGGGCGAGATGTTGCCGGTCAGCGACACCACCTTGTGCTGTGGGCATTCCATCGGCGGCAGTTGCTCGATCGCCGCCTTCAGCGTGCGGCCGGTGCCGATGGCCATGACGATCGGCGTCGGCGACCTTAGCCGTCTTTCGATCTCGGCTGCCGCCGCTTCGGCGACGCCGATGATGGTCGAGGACGAAGCCGGATCGCTCGGCACCACCTCGACCAGATCCAGCGCAAATCGCGATTTCAGCCGTGCTGCAAGGTCGAGGCAATTGGCGATCGGGTGATCGACGCGCACCTTGATCAGCCCCTCGGACACCGCCAGCGACACCAGCCGCTGCGCCGTCTGCCTGGAAATGCCGAGCGTGGACGCGATCTGGTCCTGCGTGTTGCCGGCAACATAATAGAGCCAGCCGGCGCGCGCTGCGTCGTCCAGCCTGTTGCTGCCGCCATCCTGCCGGGAATTCACCGTCCTGCCTCCCATGCCCGCCAAGCCTCGAGGCGGAACGCTATAGTCTTGCAGGGAATGCGCTCGCGCGCAATTGTCTATCACAAGGGCAATTGCTTGCGGTCCTAGGACGCCGGTGATGCGACAACCGCCCAATCAGCATCGCGGATAACAGGCTCAAAGGTTTATCTCCTGCTACAAACGCTTTAAGGGGATCGAAAAAGGAATTCTTGCATGACGCCGAAAGCGGTTTTCTGGGACATGGATGGAACACTGGTCGACAGCGAGCCGCTGCACGAAGCGGCGCTGGTGGCGGCGCTGCACAGCGTCGGCATCGCGCCGCCGGCCAATTTGCATGAGCGGGTGCTGGGTGTTGCCGCATGGCCGGTCTATGAGATGCTGCGCGATGACTTTGGCCTCGACCTGCCTTTCGACGACTGGATCGTGCGCAAATACGATCACTACCTGCCGATGGCCGAAACGCTGAAGCCGCGCCCCGGCGCGATCGAGGTGTTCAACGAATTGCGGGCGCTTGGCGTGGCGCAAGCAGTGGTGTCGAACTCCGACCGGCTGATCGTCGACGCCAATCTGCGCGCGGTCGGTCTCATCTATCCAGGCATGAAAACCATCAGCCGCAACGACGTGCATGAAGGCAAGCCGCATCCCGAGCCCTTCCTGCGCGCCGCCTGGCTGGCCGGCGTCGATCCTGCCGATGCAGTCGCGGTCGACGACAGCCGCACCGGCGCCATGGCCGGGCTGGCGGCGGGGATGCGGACGATCTTCTGGCCGGAAGCGCCGATGGAGGGGCCGCCCGGAGCTATCGTCATCAACAGCGCCGAGGAATTGCGGGCCGAGCTGTTTTAGCTCGCCCCGGCGTCTCACCTCGATCTCACCGTCCGAGCCCTCCATGGAAAAGATCGATCTCAAGAAACTGTACAAAGTCCTCTACAGCGGCCCGGTCGGGGAGTTCGCCATCATCGACGTGCCGCCACTCAACTATTTCATGATCGACGGCTTCGGCGATCCCAATGTGGAGCCGGACTACAAGGCGGCCGTCGAGGCGCTCTATGTGGCCTCCTATACACTCAAGTTCATGAGCAAGGATGCCCTGGCCAAGGATTACGTCGTGCCGCCCTTGGAAGGATTGTGGTGGGCCGAAGATTACGACCACTTCCTGTCTGGCCGGAAGGATCAGTGGTCATGGACGATGATGATCATGGTGCCGGATTTCATCGAACAGGCAACGGCCGAGGAAGCGGTCATCCAGGCTCGGGAAAAGAAGGGGCTGCCGGCATTGTCGAAACTGCGCTTCGCACGGCTTGAGGAAGGACGGGCCGTCCAGACCCTGCACATCGGCTCCTATGCCGAGGAAGGCCCCGTTCTTCAAAGGCTGCACAAGGAATTCATCCCGGCGAACGGCCTGGTCGAAACCGGGCTTCACCACGAGATCTACCTCGGCGACCCGCGCAAGACACCGGCCGAAAAGCTCAAGACCCTGCTCCGTCAGCCGGTGCGACCTGCCACCTGACGCAGCCGGTCGAAATCTCCCAACAATCAGCTCCGGTACACCGGCTCCTCTTCGTCGAGGATAGCCTTCAGCTCGCTGAGATGGCGCTCGGCCTGGCCGGGATAGTCGTCCATCTCGCTCGCGGTCTTTTCGGCGATGGCGTCAGACAGGGTGCGCAGCGGCCGGCCGGTCCACAGCGCCTTGATGTAGGTTTCGGCGGCGCGCTCGAAATAGAACATGCGATTGAAGGCGTCGGCGACACTGTCGCCGATAACCATCACACCGTGATTGCCCATCACCATGACCTTGACTTTGGGATCGGTGAGCAGCTGCGAGCAGCGCTCGCCCTCCTCCTCGAAAGCCAGCCCGCCATAATGGGCGTCGACGACATGGCGGTTGAAGAACATAGCCGAGTTCTGGTCGATCGGCGGCAAGGTCGAGTCGGCCAGAGACGCCAGCACGGTGGCATGGATGGAATGCACATGCATGGCGCAGCGCGCATGCGGCACATTGCGATGGATAGCGCCGTGCAGACCCCATGCGGTCGGGTCGGGCGCATTGGGACCGGTCAGCGTCTCGGGATCGTTGGCGTCGATCAGCAAAAGGTCGCTCGCCTTAATGCGCGAGAAATGCACCTGGTTGGGGTTCATCAGGAACTTCGTGCCGTCCTCGTTGACCGACAGCGAGAAATGATTGGCCACCGCCTCGTGCATGTTGAGCCGCGCCGTCCAGCGAAAAGCGGCGGCGAGATCGACGCGCTCCTCGTAGAAGGGCAGGTTGGTCAGCATTTCCTTCTGCAGCCGGGCGATGCTCATCGACAAAACTCCGTGAAAGAAACAAGGATGCCGCGCGGCGGACAGGCGCGCAACCGGTTTCGTTTGGTGCAGACAACCAACTTTGTCCGCGCCGCAAGGAGGCGTCAGGCGGCCGACCGCGCGGCCCTGAGCCCGCCATGTTCGACGATGAAGTCGATCACCTCCTGCAGCCCTTTGCCGCGTGACAGGTCGGTGAAGCCGAAGGGCCGCTTGCCGCGCATGCGGGTGGCGTCGCTCTCCATGACATCGAGATTGACGTTTACATAGGGCGCCAGATCGCTCTTGTTGATGACCAGGAAGTCGGAGCGGGTGATGGCCGGCCCGCCCTTGCGTGGGATTTCCTCGCCCTGGCATACCGAGATGACATAGAGCGTCAGGTCGGCGAGATCCGGAGAAAAAGTGGCGGCAAGGTTGTCGCCGCCGGATTCGATGAAGACGATGTCGAGATCCGGAAACTTCCGGTTCATCTCGGCGATCGCCTGCAGGTTGATCGAGGCGTCCTCGCGGATGGCGGTGTGCGGGCAGCCGCCGGTCTCGACACCCATGATGCGATCCTCGGGCAGCGCCTGCAGCCGCGCCAGCATCATGGCGTCTTCCTTGGTGTAGATGTCGTTGGTGACGACGGCGATGGAAAACTCGTCGCGCAGCGCCTTGCAGAGCTTCTCGGTCAGCGTCGTCTTGCCGGAACCGACAGGGCCACCAATGCCGATACGCAGAGGGCCGTTGGCTTGTGTCATGCGGGGAACTCCGTGATGGCAAGAATGGCGAAGCCGAACCCGATCAACAGGCACAGCGGCGAATAATAGCGCAGGTCGAGCCGCGCGAAAGGCTGTTCCGGCGCCAGCCGGCGCCACCAGGGCGTGAAGCCGGCCATGCCGCGCCCGAGGAAAACCAGGGCAATGAGCAGCGAGGTGGCGGCGAGCCCGGCTTTGGGAAAGGGCGAGGCGAACACACCTTCCAGCGCCAGCGGCCACAGCGTGGCCAAGGCCAGACAGGCGGCGACGGCGAACGAAGCGAAAGGCGTCGGCATCTCGTCGACGCCGCGAAAGCCGACCACGGCGCGGGCGCAGGAGGCAGCGTCCCTGCCCGGCCAGATGCCGCCGATGCCCCAATAGACATGCAGCGCAGTGATCAGCAGCAGGACGAAGGACAGTGCAAAGGCGAGGAGGATCATGAACGGAACAGCCTGGAGTATTGGGTTTCGTGCTTCATCGCCATGATGTCCGAAATGAAGGCGCAGCCGCCGAGATCGTCAAGCGTCGAGCGCGCCGCCCGATCGGCCGTCGCCAATGCCAGCGGCTCGAAGCCGGCAAGCAGCGCGGTCGCGCCGGTCTGGCCGACGACACCGAGCCTGATCGCCGCCTGGACGAGGTTGGAAAAGAAGGTCTGCAGGAATGCCGACAGCGCGTCCGACAAGGCAATGGCGTTGCCGCCGGCAACGCCGCCGACGGCGACGCAGTAGGCGCATTCCTCGGGCAGGCGGTGCAGCACAGGATTTGGCCAGGCAGAAGCCGCCTTGAGGAAGGCGGCACCCTGCAGCATGGTCTCCGCGTGGCGCTCGCGCGATCCGGCCAGCGCCTCGGCGAGCCCGGCAATCTCGTCGAGGTCGCCGCCTGCGCGGGCGCGCCGCCAGCTTTCGGCAAACAGCACAGCGTCGTTCCAGCCCGAGCCCATCTCGACCAGCGTCTCCAGCCAAGCGGCGAGGCTTTCAGCGTCGGCAACCAGCCCATCATGCACGGCGCGTTCGAGGCCGTGGCTGTAGGAAAAGCCGCCGACCGGAAAGGAAGGCGACAGCCACGCCATCAGCCGCAACAAGGCGATGTTGGAAGGCTGGTCAATCATGGTCGTGGTGATGGCCGGCGTGCGAATGGCTGTGAGAATGGGAATGCGACTCGCCATGCGCGTGGGAATGCGCCTCGGCGTGGCTGTGCGCATGCGCCTCGGCATGTGAATGGCCGTGGCCATGCCCGCCTTGGCCGGAATAGGCGCCGCGCACCGGCTTGAACGGCTCCGACACATCGTCGACCGTAGCGCCCAGCCCTTCCAGCATCGCCTTGATGACATGATCGCGCAGGATGAGGATGCGCCCGGTCTCGATGCTCGCGGCGAGATGGCGGTTGCCGATATGCCAGGCGAGTTCGGACAAATGCACGGGGTTGCTGGCGCGGATGTCGTAGAGCGGCTCCTCCGCCGCAACGATCTCGACATGGCGGCCATCCTCCAGCACCAGCCGGTCGCCATCGTTCAGGGCCACCGCCGCAGGCAGGTCGACCAGAACCTTGTCGCCACTTGCCAGTTCGATGGCCCGGCGGCGCAGATGCCGCTCGTCATGGGCAAGCACGGCACGACCGTATGGTGTGATGCTTCCAGCATGGCAGGCCGATAGCACCGAGACGGCGCGCGGGAATTTGGTGAAGTCGGTGTTTATGTTGAGTTTCATCTCATGGCTCCACCATTGGCCTGCGCGCGGGCCCGGGCGGGGCGCGCCAGCAGGCGGTCGAAATAGGCGCTGACGCGGTCGGATTCGATCGGGAATTTTCCAGCGCGGGCCCAGCTGCCCATATCGCCAAGCAGCACGTCGACGGCGGAAAAGCGATCCCCCAACGCAAAGGGATTTTCGCCAAGCCGGCGGTCGAGCGCCTTGACCTCCGTGGCGAAGTCATGCGCCGCGGCGGGGCCGACATCGACCCGCATTTCCTTCGGCAGCAGAAAGCGATGGCGCACCTTGTTCCACAGCGGCGCTTCAAATTCCGATTGGGCAAAATGCATCCAGGAATCCATCTCGGCGCGGCCGACAACACCGGGATTGGCGCCCATGCCCTTCTCCGCATGCTTGTCGGCGAGATAGACGCAGATCGCCGCCGAATCCGTCACCTTGAGCTCGCCATCGATCAGGATCGGCACCTTGCCTGATGGGTTGAGCGCATAGGCTTCCGGCGAGCGCAGTTTGACCTCGACGAATTCATAGGGCTGCCCGAGCTCCTCGAGCATCCAGAGAACACGGCTGACCCGGGATCCGCGCGATCCAACGGCCTGGTACATGGTTGAAACCTCTGCCTTTCCCTTAGACCGTAGACCATCGCGGTCGCTCAGACGATGGTGTCGAAGAGCCGCAGGATGAACGATACCTGGTAGATCAGCGTGCCCACGACGAAGGCGATGTGAAAGCGGCGATCGCGCACCAGGATGGCGACGATGCACAGCACGACGAAAACCGGGGTGCGGAACAGATATTCATTGCCGTAATGGGCGAAATGCTCCGGCCCCTTGAGCAGCGTGTCGACAACATCGAGCAGATAGGTCATCGCCAGCAGGCCGAAGAACCAGGCGCGGCGTGAATACAAGAAATCCTCGTAGCTGGTGTAGTCGAGCATCGAATCCGGAAACAGCAGCGCGCAGAGCAGAAACAGCGCGATGGCATAGAAGATGAGGAACAGATATTTGCCGAAGGTCCAGGTCTCGATGGCGTACAGGCCGAACTCCCACCACCAGAAATGCACCAGCAGCAACAGCATGGAGGCAACCCAGGCCAGGTGCACGGGATAGAGCTTGTACTGGCCGGGATGCTGGACGATGCGGATGTGCGGGAAGATGTCGTGGGCGGACGCTATTTCAGTGGCCATACCTGATCACAATGCGGCTCTTGGCAGGCTGCATATTGCTGCGGCCAGCCACCAGCCGCAACGGATTTTGCAGCGCTCGGCGCGATCGCCAGTTTCGCGTCAGAACAGAAAATACCTTTGTGCCATCGGCAGCACAGTCGCCGGCTCGCAGGTCAAAAGCTCGCCATCGGCGCGAACCTCGTAGGTTTCCGGGTCGACCTCGACGTGCGGGGTGGCGTCGTTGAGCACCATCGAATGCTTGCCGATGCCGCCTCGGGTGTTTTCGACGGCGACGAACTGCTTGTCGACGCCAAGCCTGCCATGCAGGCCCGATTCGAGCGCCGCCTTCGACACAAAGGTTACCGACGAGTTGGTCCGCGCCTTGCCAAAAGCGCCGAACATCGGCCGGTAGTGCATAGGCTGCGGCGTCGGGATCGAGGCGTTGGGGTCGCCCATCGGAGCGGCCGCGATCATGCCGCCGAGCAATACCATGTCCGGCTTGACGCCGAAGAAGGCCGGGTTCCACAGCACCAGGTCGGCGCGTTTGCCGACCGCGATCGAGCCAATATCCCTGGACAGGCCATGCGCGATGGCCGGATTGATGGTGTATTTGGCGATGTAGCGGCGGACGCGGAAATTGTCGTTGTTGCCGGTCTCCTGCCGCAGCGAGCCGCGCTGGCGCTTCATCTTGTCGGCGGTCTGCCATGTGCGGATCGCCACCTCGCCGACGCGGCCCATGGCCTGGCTGTCCGACGAGATGATCGAGAAGGCGCCGATGTCGTGCAAAATATCTTCCGCCGCGATGGTTTCCTTGCGGATGCGGCTTTCGGCGAAGGCGATGTCCTCGGGGATCGACGGCGACAGATGATGGCAGACCATCAGCATGTCGAGATGCTCGGCCAGCGTGTTGACGGTGTAGGGCCGGGTCGGATTGGTCGAGGACGGAATGACGTTGGGCAGGCCGCAGACCTTGATGATGTCAGGCGCATGGCCGCCGCCGGCGCCTTCGGTGTGGAAGGCGTGGATGGTGCGGCCCTTGATAGCGGCGACCGTGTTTTCGACAAAGCCCGACTCGTTCAGCGTGTCGGTGTGAATCATCACCTGCACGTCGTACTCGTCGGCGACCGACAGGCAGCAGTCGATGGCCGCGGGCGTCGTGCCCCAGTCTTCGTGCAGCTTCAGGGAACAGGCGCCGCCGAGCACCATTTCCTCCAGGGCTGCGGGCAGGGACGCGTTGCCCTTGCCCGACAGGCCGATGTTCATCGGGAAGGCGTCAAAAGACTGGATCATCCGCGCCATGTGCCACGGCCCCGGCGTGCAGGTCGTCGCCAGCGTGCCGTGCGCCGGACCGGTGCCGCCGCCAAGCATGGTGGTGATGCCTGACATCAGCGCTTCCTCGATCTGCTGCGGGCAGATGAAGTGGATATGCGCATCGAAACCGCCTGATGTGAGGATCTTGCCCTCGCCGGCGATGATCTCGGTGCCGGGGCCGATGATGATGGTGACGCCGTCTTGCGTGTCCGGATTGCCGGCCTTGCCTATGGCCGCGATGCGGCCGTCTCTGAGGCCGATATCGGCCTTGAAGATGCCGGCGCTGGCATCGACGACCAGCGCGTTGGTGATGACGGTGTCGACCGCGCCCTGCGCACGCGACACCTGGCTCTGGCCCATGCCGTCGCGGATGACCTTGCCGCCGCCGAATTTCACCTCTTCGCCATGAATGGTGAGATCCTTCTCGACCTCGATGAACAGTTCAGTGTCGGCAAGCCGCACTCTGTCGCCGACCGTCGGGCCGTACATCTGCGCATAGGCGGCGCGGGAAATCCTTGCTGGCATTTAGAGCTTCCCCATCACCTTCTGCTGAAACCCATAGACTTCGCGTTTTCCCCCGAGCGGCACCAGAGTGACGTCGCGCTCCTGCCCGGGCTCGAAGCGCATTGCGGTGCCGGCGGCGATGTCGAGGCGCATGCCCCGCGCCTTGTCGCGATCGAACTTCAGACCCTCATTGGTCTCGAAGAAGTGGTAGTGGCTGCCGACCTGGATCGGCCGGTCGCCGCTGTTGGCAACTTTCAGCGACACAGTCGGCAGGCCCTTGTTCAGTTCGATGTCGCCGCCTGCGGTGATGATTTCGCCCGGGATCATCAGAACCTCACAACACGCCGAAGACGAGGCCGACACCGACGGCCGCACAAGCGGCACCGGCGGCACGGGCAAAGCCGCGGAAACGCATGCCGAGAGCGAGACCGGCGGCGATGCCGACGGCATGGAGAGCCACAGTGGCGACGGCAAAGCCGGCCATATATTCGAGCCCGCCGGCATTTTCAGGCACTTCGGTGCCATGGGCGTGGCCATGGAACAGGGCGAACGCGCCGATAATGGCGACGCCGGCCGAGACCGGAAGGTCGACGGCGAGCGCGACCAGCAGGCCGAGCGCCACAACGGAAGCCAAGATGCCGGGCTCGACGAAGGGCAACGGCACTTGCAGCATGCCAAGCGCACCACCGACCAGCATGACGCCGACAAAGGCGGCCGGCCATGCCCAAATCGCCTTGCCGCCCTTGAGCGCTGCCCACAGGCCGACCGCGAGCATAACCGTCATATGATCGAGGCCGGAGAGCGGATGCGCGAAACCGGCGGCGAAGGACGAGGTCGTGCCGATGCCGACATGGGCATAGGCGGGCATGGAAGCGGCCAGCAGCAGGATCGCCGAGAGGGCGGTGCGTTTCATCGGAGCTGATATCATCGACGTGCCTTCCGTTTTGAAAATCGTCTGCAGTTCAAGCAGCCTTGCGGGGACCGCAGCCCTCGGCCTTGAGAATGCGTTTGGTCGAGGCGGGATATTTCTTCAGCATGGCTGCCGGCCGGATGGGGCGCATGGAGAAATTGCCGCCGCAATTCGGGCAGACGCCGCCCAGCACGTTTTCCGAGCAATCGGCGCAAAAGGTGCATTCGAAGGTGCAGATCAGCGCATCCGACGCTTCAGGCGGCAGGTCCTTGTCGCAGCATTCGCAGTTTGGGCGCAGCTCCAGCATCTTCGTCTCCTCACCTGATGGGTTCGTGCACGGTGACCAGCTTGGTGCCGTCGGGAAATGTCGCCTCGACCTGCACGTCGTGGATCATCTCGGCGATGCCTTGCATCACCTGCGCACGGGTGACGACATGGGCGCCGGCCTCCATCAGTTCGGCCACCGGGCGGCCGTCACGAGCGCCCTCGACGACAAAATCGGTGATCAGCGCGATCGCTTCTGGGTGGTTGAGCTTGACGCCGCGCTCCAGCCGCTTGCGCGCCACGATCGCCGCCATGGCGATGAGCAGCTTGTCCTTTTCCCTTGGCGTCAGGTTCATGCGTTTTCCCGGAGTGGCAGAATCAGAGTGACCATAATTTGGGCAGACCCGCCCGCCCATTGAGCAATTCGACGAGCAGAACCAACCGCTTGCGGAGCTGGTAGCCGTCCTCGGCAAACAGCCTCGCAAGAAGCTTGCCAGATTTCTGAACGCTCCAGGCGCTGGCGTCGCCCTGGCCGCCGATGATGTCACGGGCCGGATCGAGTAAGGCCTCCGCCTGCGGCGAGATCATCAGCAGCGTCGCCACCGCGATGGCACCGCCGGCCACCGCCGGACGGTTCAAGGCGGCCGCTATGCCGGGGCCGATGCGGAAATCCTCGGCATGGGCGAGCGCGCCATCCTGATGGACGCGCCAGCGGTCGTGGAAATGGCCTTGGGTTGTACTTTCGCCCATCGCGAGGCGGCCGAAGACGGTGGCCTCAAGCAGCAGCGCCTCAGCACCGCCTGCGAGCTCGACATCGAGCGTGCGGGCAAAGGCCGATCGGTCAAAGACGATGGTTTCCTGCGGCAGCCAAGCGATGCGGCCGTTTTCGCCAACTGTCAGCCTGACCCGCACCTCGGCGCGGTCGGAAGCGGCGCGATAGACCTTCTCGCAGGCCTGGGTGGTTATGGAGGCGGAGGCGCCGGCGCCGACATCGATCTCCCAGCCGATCCGGTCGCCGCCCGTCAGCCCGCCGGCGGTGTTGATCAACACGGCTTCGAGCGGGTCAGCCGCCACGGCCGGCATGCGGATCTTGGCGGAGCCGTCCTGATAGAGGCGCTGAAGGCGCGTGCGGCCGCCAGAGATGGCGCAGGCAAGCCGCGCCATTCCGGCAGCGCGCTGGGCCGGCAGCGCAGTCGTCAAGCCATGTTCCAGCGTGTCCATGGCGCCAACGTTAAGCACTCCGGCGGCTTTGTCGATATATAGCTTGTTGCTTGACAACGTTTCCGTTTCTATAGAGGGAGCCACCTTGGAACGGTCATACAGCGCCTTGCTGGGTAAAAGGCGACGAGGATTCGAATCCGGGGACAGAGGGGCGCTGATCAGTTGGCGTCGGGAAACGACAGAGTTGGGGAAGAAACCGAATGGCTGACCAGCTGGCAACGGACATCATCGCCAAGATTAGGGCGCACGCTGAGCCCGGCGGCGAAGAAATCACCACCAGTACCGAATTGACCGCGCTTGGCATCCATTCGCTGGAACTGACCGAGATCATCTTCGATCTCGAGGAAGACTATGGCATCGAGATCGAGATGAACACGGTCGATGCCTGGAGCAATCTCAGGAATGTCGGCGACATGGTCGAGGCGGTTCGCGCGCTGATCGCGAAAAAAGCCTGAGCTGAATGCGCAAGCGCGTCGTCATCACCGGCATCGGCGGCATATGCGGGCTCGGCACCAATGCGCCTGCGATCTGGGGCGAAATGCGCGCCGGCCGCTCGGCCATCGGCCCGATCGTCAATTCGCAATTGCATGACCTGAGGGTCAGGGTCGGATGCGAGATCAAGACGCTTCCCGATCATGGCATCAGCCACAAGCAGACGGTGTCGATGGACCGCTTCAGCCTGCTGGCGACGATCGCCGCGCGCGAGGCGATGCAACATGCCGGACTGGCTTCGGACGAGGCCACCACTTACCGCATGGGCGCCGTGGTCGGCGTCGGCGTCTGCGGCTGGGAAGCGATCGAAGAGGCCTATCGCGCCATCCTGCTCGAGGGCAAGAGCCGCGCCGGCATCTTCACCGTGCCGAAAGTGATGCCGAGTGCGGCTTCCGGCCATGTCAGCATGGCGCTTGGCCTGCGCGGACCGGTGTTCGGCGTCACCTCCGCCTGCTCTTCGTCGAACCACGCTTTTGCCTCGGCGGTCGACCAGATCAGGCTCGGCCGCGCCGACGTCATGGTCGCCGGCGGCACCGACGCACCGCTGGTCTGGGGCATCCTGAAAGGTTGGGAGGCGCTCCGGGTGCTGGCACCCGACACCTGCCGGCCGTTCTCGGCCGATCGCCAGGGCCTGTCGCTTGGCGAGGGTGCTGCCATGGCGGTGCTGGAAACCTATGAACACGCGATGGCACGTGGCGCCAACATTTTGGCCGAGATTGCCGGCGCCGGGCTGTCCGCCGATGCGTCCGACATCGTCGCGCCGACCATCGAGGGACCAACGGCGGCGATGCGTGCATGCCTGGCCGATGCCGAGCTCAATCCGGAAGATGTCGACTATCTCAACGCGCATGGCACCGGCACCAAGGCCAACGACCAGATCGAGACGGCGGCGATCAAGCGTGTCTTCGGCGACCATGCCTACAAGCTTTCGATCTCCTCGACCAAGTCGATGCATGCCCACTGCCTGGGCGCATCAGGGGCGCTGGAGATGATCGCCTGCGTGATGGCGATCCGCGAAGGCCTGGTGCCGCCGACGGCCAATTTTCGGCAGGCCGACCCGGACTGCGATCTCGACATCACGCCCAATGTCGCGCGCGAGCGCAAGGTACGCGCCGCGATCAGCAACGGTTTTGCCTTTGGCGGCACCAATGCGGTGGTGGCGTTCAGGGCGATCTGACCGCTCCCGCAGACTGTGTGTGCAGCGCGAAACTTTCCTCCCCATATTGATCGCAGTGGCGTGCCCGCCTAACTCTTGGCGACCCCTCCGCGCGATGCCCGCGTAAAATCCCCGCCCAGGAGTTTTCGATGACCGATCTGTCCGCTTTTCCGATCGCCACGCGCTGGCCGGCCAGCCACCCCGACCGCCTTCAGCTGTATTCGTTTCCGACGCCGAACGGGGTGAAGGTGTCGATCGCGCTGGAAGAACTCGGCCTGCCCTACGAGCCGCATGCGGTGAACATCGGCAAGAATGAAAGCTGGACGCCGGAATTCCTGTCGCTGAACCCCAATGGCAAGATACCGGCGATCATCGACCCCAACGGCCCGGGCGGCAAGCCGATCGGCCTGTTCGAATCCGGCGCCATCCTGCTCTACCTCACCGACAAGACCGGCAAGCTGATCCCCGCCGACCCGACGCGGCGCTACGAGACCATCCAGTGGGTGTTCTTCCAGATGGCCTCGATCGGGCCGATCTTCGGCCAGGTCGGCTTTTTCAACAAATTCGCCGGGCGCGAGATCGCCGACAAGCGGCCGCTGGAGCGCTATCGCGACGAATCGCGGCGGCTGATCGGCGTGCTCGAGACACGGCTGAAGGGCCGCACCTGGATCATGGACGACGACTACACCATCGCCGACATCTCGATGCTCGGCTGGGTGCGCAATCTGATCGGCTTCTATGAGGCGCGAGAGCTCGTCGGATTCGACGATTTTCCCATCGTGGCGGCGTGGCTGGAGCGCGGCCTGGCGCGCCCGGCGGTGCAAAGAGGCCTCAACATCCCGGCAAGGGGCTGATTCGCGACGGAGGCCGCAGGACGCGGCCTCGCCGGTTTGTTCAGGCCTACTTTGCCTTGGCTTTGGCTTTTGAACCGCCCTTGCCCATCATAGATGCCGCAAGCGATGCGGCGCCTCTGGCGGTGGCGACAACCGCGCCCGCGGCAACATTGGCCGTCGCCTTGACCCTGCGCATGGCGCTGCCGGCGATCGATCCGCTGGATGCCGCCTTCCTGGGCTTGGCTGCCTTTGGCGCGGTGGTTTTTGCCGCCGTTTTGGCCGCAGCCGGCACCACCTTCCTGGGGGCTGCCTTGCCGAAAGCCGGCTTTGCGTCCTTGGAACGCTCCGCCATGGCCGGGCCAGCGCCCGCCTTTGCCTGGGTTGCCTTTTGTTGAGCTGTCTTGCCCTTGACGGGTTTTCTTGCCTTGGTTGCCATTGGACGTTTCCCTCATGGCGGCACGATTGCCGGTTTGGGCGATAACGACCAGAAAGTCTTAAGGTTCCCGTTCGGAAATCCTGAGAATTACGCGTGATCGCCGATTACCAGGTCGGCTGGGCGCCGGCGGGCCAGCACGCGGTCGATGTTGGGCATGTCGTTGGAGGCGATCCAGGCGCGCGCATCGGCGTCGGAACGGCCGTGGCCGTGCCATCGCTCCAGCAGGCGGCGCTCGAGCTCGGCGCGCGGCACATCGACGTAGATCGTGAAATCGAACAGCGGCGCCAGGCGCGACCACGGCTCTTCGTCGAGCAACAGGTAATTGCCCTCGACCAGGATGAATTTGGTCTCGGCGGCGACGATTCCGGCGGCGGCGCGCGACAATTCCATGCTGCGGTCGAACACCGGAATGGCGATGTCGGGCTCGCTGGCGCGGATGCGCTTCAGCAGCGCCTCGAAGCCGGAGAAGTCGAAGGTTTCCGGCGCGCCCTTTCTGGAGCGAAGACCACGGCGTTCGAGCACGGTGTCGTCATAGTGGAACCCATCCATCGGCACGACTTCCGCCGCACCTTCCGGCAAAAGGTCATGCAGGCTGGCCGACAGCGTCGACTTGCCGGAACCGGGAGGGCCGGCAATGGCGACGATGAAGCGCCGCGCCTTGCCGGCACGCTTGAAGATGGTGGCGGCGAGATGGGCGATTTCGGACATTGGGCGCTTCCAGTTATTCTTCTGCATCTTGTCGGCAGTTTGCGGAAATTTCAAACCGCGATTTGGTCGATTGGGGCGACATCTGTCGACTCAGCGGCGCCCCTCATCCCCTCCCCGTATAGTGACGGGGAGAAGGGGTTGGCTGCGGCATTGGCGCTATTCCTGCAGTGCTGGCGATTGGCGAAACCGCAGGCGAGAGCGTCCCTCTCCCCGTCCCTATACGGGGAGAGGATGCCGGCAGGCAGGTGAGGGGCAGCGCCGGCTTTCGAAAATCAGCCAGGCTGGCCGATGCGCAGGAAATCGCTGTCGAAGGCGATGTCGCGGGTCGAGCCGTCGGCTGCAGCGAGGCGCATGCGTCCATCCGACGTCGCGATGTCGCGAGGCGGCTCGCCGCCGGACTGTGGCACCGCGCCGATGACATGGCGGAACGACACGCTGGCGCCCTCAGCCAGCGCAAAGGCGGTCGCGACGCCTTCGCGCTTCAGCCAGTTGTCGCCGATCGATGCTGCGTGGCCGACTGCGGCGCGGCCGTCCTCGATGCCGAGCACACCGCGATGGCGGCCGCTCCACGGCGCGTAGTCGCGGCCGCCGTTGCTGAACCACAGCATGGTGACCGGCAATTCCGCCGGGTTCTTCAGCACCAGCACGAGATCCTGTTCGGCCCGGCGCGCCAAGGCGGTCCAGCCCGGTCCGCCATGATCGGCCTCGACCAAAGTGAGGAAATCCTCGCGCAGCTGATCGTTGCGGTAGTCGGCAAGGTCCGTCGTGCCGCCATCGGCGGTGGGAAAGTGCCTGAGGTCGGCGGAACGTGCAGGATAGGCGAGCAGAAAACGGCCGCGGGCGGGATCGGTCTCCAGCGGCTCGTCCAGCGTCGCCGCAAAGCGTTTTGGCGAAAACGCCAGCCTGCCGCCGTCCTGCATCGCCGTCATCGGATGATGGGCGACGGAAATGGCGCCAGCTCCACCGGAAAAGACATGTTCCTGGTAGAGAAAGAGATGGCCGTCGCGCAACGTGAGGATCTTGTCGACCGTTGCGCCCATGACCTTGTGCTGCAGCCGGAAGGTGGCCCGCCAGCCATCCGATGTCGCTTGGCTGTCGACGACATCCCAGGCGCTGTTGGCCGGCCAGCCATGCAGTGGCGCTTCCTCGACATCACTACGTGAGAACGGCGCGCAGAGGAAATCGCCGGACAGGCGAACCGTGCCCTCGGGCAGGTTTTGCGGCAGCGTTTCGCCCGTATCGACCCAAGGTGCGCGATGCAGCGGCTTCAGGCGACGGCCATCGATGTCGACCACCATGTCGGCGAGATGGCCGACGGCGAGGTCGAGCGCAACCGAAATGCCTTTTGCCTTGATCGTGACCGTATCCATGCGCGCACCTGCTGATTCTGCCCGCGCCAGCAAAAGCCGCTCAGGGCGGATTGCGCAAGCGTAGGGGTCAGCATTTTGCATCAGATGTCGCTTCACCCTCCCCCTTGTGTGGAGGGTGAGCGCACCCTACTGCCGCTTGTACTCCCGCACCGGCGACTGGGTGCCGTCCATGTAGGTGACCTGCACCGACATCGACTTCACGCTGTCGGCGACCTTGAAATAGGGCTGGTAGTCGTAGGGGATGGCGTAGGGGTCCTTCTTGTCGCAAGGCGGCATCTTGATCTCCTTGTCGAGCGCCGCGCCATTCAGGCCATAATGCACCTCCTTGATGGCGCAGCGGAACGACAGCATCTGGCTGAAATAGACCAGGCCGTGATTGCCGCTGGCGTCAAAGGCGATCCACGAGGTCCAGAACTGGTCGAGAATCTGCTTCGAGCCTTGCTGGAGGGCTGCGTCCGGATCGAAGTTGATGTCGAACGGACCGGTCTCGCGTCCCCTCAGATCGAGATATTTGATGGCGATGGTGCTGGCCGCGGTGCTGTCCGGCAGCTCGAAGCTCGGATTGGGCATCGGCTTGCCGGTCCGCGGGTCGTTGGCCGACAGGAAGCCGGTGTCGGTGAATGGGCCGCTGTTGCCTAATCGCCAGGAAATGGCGGTTGCCGGCTCGGGCAGCGAGATGGTCATCGACCAGCCCTGGTTCGACCGCATCGGCGTCAGCGTCGGGGCGAAGAGCGCGGGATCAAGCACGTCGCCAAGGGCGGCCAGCCGGCTGCGGCTGCGGTCCAGCCAGTCGGCGAGCTGGGTCTGGTCGACGAAATATTTCAGCAGCCCGCCATCCTTTTCGTAGGAGACGAATTTGGTCAGCGCCTGGGCTTCGCTGCGTTTGTCGGACAGCGACTGGCTGCCAAGGCGATCCTCGGAAAACTCCTGCGCTAAGAGGTAATAGGCCGGCGCGAAATCGGGATGGGCGGCGATGAAGGCGTTGAGTTTTTCCAGGCGCTGGGCATCGTCGAACTGTTCGAGATGGACGAGCTTGATCGACAGCGCCTTGCCCTTGTCGGCCAGCGCGCCGAACACTTCGCGCGAACCCGCCTTGCCGTCCTGCACGCGCAGCAGCGTGGCAAAGCGCGTGTAGGGGTCGATGGCGTCGACATCGAAGCCGGCGAAGGCGAGATAGGAGCGCCGCGCATTGAGCATGTCGCCCGACAGTTCGTAGACGCGGGCATTGTGGTAATATTCGTCGGGCCGCTTGGGATCGGCGATCGCCCCGCCCTGTGCGGCCAGTGCGGCAAACCCCTTGGCGATGGTGTCGATCGAGACGGCGATCTGCTCGGTGGTCGCCTGCAGCTTCTCGGCCTGCGCCGCCTGCTGCTGCTGGCCGGCGGCGAGCGTGTCAGTGGTCTGCTTGACCGCTTCGACGGTCTTTTGCGTCTGCGCGCCCTGCTCCGTCTGCTGCTGCTGCGCCGAGGCGATCTCCTCGGTCGTCTTCGCCACCGTGTCGGTCGACTGCTTGACCGCTTCAACGGTCTTTTGCGTCTGCGCGCCTTGCTCGGTCTGCTGCTGCTGCGTCGAGGCAATCTCTTCGGTCTTCTTGGCCACCGTGTCGGTGGTCTGCTTGACCGCCTCGACCGTCTGCTGCGTTTCGGTGACGGTTTTCTCGATCTTGGCCACCTTGGCCGAGACGATACCCATGCTTTGCTGCAACTGGGCGATGGCCGGCACCAGGCCGGCGATGATGCCGTTTTGTGAATCGGTCTGCTTTTGCAGGCCGTAGACGCCACCGGCGACGGCCGCCGCACTGGTGGCGAAGATCAGCGCCGGCAACGCCTTGGCCGCCAACACCAGCCGCAGCACGATGGCGACGGCGATGATGACCGCGGCGACCGAAGCGACCAGCGCGATATAGGCGGCGAACGGCGCCAGCGGGTTGAGGATGTCGGACGCCGCGCCACCGATAAAGGCGACGCTGCCGGCCCATTTGCCGGTGCGGCTAAGAGATGCCCTGATCAGCGACGGCGCCTGCGCGCCGAGTTCCATGCTCATATTCAACCCCCAAGCCAAATGTCGCGCTGAGCAATCTGGTGAACCAGACTTGGCGACAGCGCAACCCCGCAGGGAAGACAGAACAGGAAACAGGCGATTTCGGGGCGGGTGGGTGCGGGACGAGTTCTGTCTCTGTGGGCGGCCACGGAGCATGGGGGTCGGCAGTGACCGCCAATTGCCGAACGTCAGCGCTGCCCCTCATTGCCCTGCCGGGCATTTCTCCCCGTATAGGGACGGGGAGAAAGGGCTGGCCGCAATCTCGGCGCCCTTCTTGCAACGCTGGCGATTGGCGAAATCATCGATGGCGGCGCCCCTCTCCCCGTCCCTATACGGGGAGAGGATGCCGGCAGGCAGGTGAGGGGCAGCGCGAGCGGCCGGTACGAATCGGAAAGCGTTGGGCGAACTCCGCTTCAAGACCACTGTTAACCAAATGGACGAAGCAATCGGGTTAGGCTAGGTTCCGGCCCTCTCAGCAACAGCTTGCTTCGGAACCGACTTGCCCGCTTTCCGCTTCCCTTCCCTCGTCCAGAGATTTGTCGCGGCCTTCCTGATGCTGCTGTTTGTTGCCGGCTGCACCACCGCGCCGCCCGACAGTGTGCTGGCGGTGCCGGCGGCGCCGCAGAAATATGCGGCCATCGTCATCGACGCCAGCACCGGCAGGCAGCTGTTCGAGGTCAATTCGACGGCGCAGCGTTATCCGGCGTCGCTGACCAAGATGATGACGCTGTATCTCTTGTTCGAGGCGCTGGAGTCCGGCCGCGTCACAAAGGAGACGCAGATCCCGGTTTCGGACAATGCCGCCCGGCAGCCGCCGACCAAATTGCGCTTCAAGCGCGGCGAGACCATCGATGTCGATTCGGCGATCCGCGCCATCGTCGTCAAATCGGCCAATGACGTGGCGGTGGCCATCGCCGAATATCTCGGCGGCTCGGAAGAAGCGTTTGCCGACGCCATGACCGCCAAGGCGCGCCAGATCGGCATGACCGGCACCGTGTTCCGCAACGCATCGGGCCTGCCCGACGACGGCCAGCACACGACAGCCCGCGACATGGCGGTGCTGGGCATGGCGCTGCGCGCCCGCTTCCCGCAGCAATTCCACTATTTCTCCGAAAGCGACTTTATGTTCCGGGGCCGGCTGGTGCGCGGCCACAACGATATGCTGGGCCGGGTGCGCGGCGTAGACGGCATCAAGACCGGTTACATCAAAGCCTCCGGCTTCAACATCGTCACGTCCTACGACGCCGACGGCCGCAGGCTGATCGTGGTGGTGATGGGCGCCGACAGCGCCAGGCAGCGCAACGACCATGTCGAAGCGCTGATCCAGCGCAGCCTGTCGCCGACGATGGACGGGGCGAAGACCAGGCTGATGTACGCAGGGCAGCAGCCGACCGCTTCGCCGCTACCCGGTTTGCCGGAACCATAGAAGCTTTGAGACGCTGGCCCGAGGCGCCCCCCTCTGGCCTGCCGGCCATCTCCCCCTCAAGGGGGGAGATTGGCAGCTCGGCGGTGGCTCTCCTCCCAGCTATGTTGGCGATTTGCGAAAGCCGTGGCGACATCCGATCTCCCCCCTCGAGGGGGAGATGTCCGGCAGGACAGAGGGGGCGCGAAGGATCACTGCCGATCTCACCCTTGCGCCGCCTGATTCCTCGACCACGTCGCGGTAGGGTTCCACCCGCAAGGGTAATCACAAGAACTTGTTCGGTCACACCAGCTTCACAGTCGCGATGGATATGCCGCGCCGGCTTGGCGTATCGTATCGGTGAGCCCGAGAAACAGGAGCACTGACCATGGCCGGCGACCCCAAGGCATCCGCGCAGAAGGCGGCAGACAAGGAGAACCAGTCGGGCGGCGAGTATCTCGAGGCGGACACCGTGGCGGACGACGCGCACGAGACAGCGGACGAGCACCTCGAATCCCCCGAAGTGCCGGACTCCGAACCGGCGCTCCCCGGCTCATCCAGGGTCAGGCCAAAGAAGAAGCCGTCGGCGATATCAGGCCGGAAATTCCACAAGCGCGACCTGGTGCGCATCGACACACTGCGCCCGAGCCTCGCCGACCGCATTCGGTCGGATCATCCGGACCTGCCGGCCGGCGCCCGCGTCAGCCGCGCCGAGCTCGGCCGCTACCGCATGCGCTACATGGAGGAATTGCTGCAGCAGGAGCACGGCGAATTCTCCGAACTCGACCGCCAGGTGGTGGAATCGATCGCCAGGCAGGACACGATTTCGGAAAACTCGGAAGAGGAGTTCGAGGAGCACCGGACGTTTCCCGACCGCGTCTCCGATAACATGGCGGCGTTCGGAGGCAGCTGGTGGTTCCTGATCTCGTTCGCCAGCGTGCTTCTGGTGTGGATCGGCATCAACCTGTTCGAAGGCATGGGGGGCGCTTTCGACCCCTACCCCTTCATCCTGCTCAACCTGCTGCTCTCCTGCATTGCCGCCATCCAGGCGCCGATCATCATGATGAGCCAGAAGCGGCAGGAAACCAAGGACCGGCTGCGCTCCTTCAACGAGTACCGGGTGAATTTGAAGGCCGAGCTGGAAGTGCGGCATCTGCACGAAAAGCTCGACTACCTGATCTCGCGCCAATGGACACGGCTGGCCGAAATGCAGCAGATGCAGCTGGATGCGATGAACGAGCTGACGGGAGCGAAGAAGCCGAAGCGGGCGACGCGGGGGGCTCGGCGGAGGGTGGTGAAGGGTGAGGCGGCGGGGTGAGGACGCGCAGCGGACGAAAGCCCTGGCTGTTCGAATGACGAACGCCGCCTTTGGGCGGATCAAAAGGTCCAGTGAACCTTTTGAAGGGGATGAACGCCCAAAGGGCAGGGAGCCTGCTAAAGCCAGGGCGCGGCCAATCGCCAATTGCCCGTTGAAGCCCGCGCCGGCTTCCGCTAAGAAGCCGTGGCTGGCCGGTTCACCGGCTGGTTCGTTTTCAAGATCGCCGATCCTGAAGGCACCCGTAGCTCAGCTGGATAGAGCGCTGCCCTCCGAAGGCAGAGGTCACAGGTTCGAATCCTGTCGGGTGCGCCACTGACTTCAATCACTCATGTCCTACTTGGTTGCTCGATAGCCAGTTCCCGCACGGCAATCCCGCCAATAGCCATTGACTATGCTAGCTCGGCTGACAGGCGTTTGGAATTATCGATTCTTTGCAGCAATCGTGAACTATCCATGTCAAACAATCGGAAATACAACAACAACGATTTCCAGTAACGTCAATTCGGCAAGAAACTAAAACCGCTGCACTGGCGTAGTGATGTTGGTAACCGATGTCATTCAGCCTGTACCCGGGTAACCAACACGGGGAGCGTCATGACTGGTTTCTTGCGGAATTTTACCAACACCTTGGCTTGCGGTGCGGTTGTCGTCGCTTTGTCTTTTCCCGCTAGCGCGGCCGGGCTCGGGTTGGGCCTTGGCCTCGGTGGCGGCGGTGGGGTGAATGCCGGGGCCGGCGCCTCGCTCGGTGGCGGCGGGATTGGCGTTGGCGCCGGTGTTTCTGTTAGCGGAACCAGCGGCGTCAACGCCGGCGCCGGTGCCACGGTTGGCGGGACCGGCGGTGTTTCCGCGGGTGTCGGTGCATCGGTGGGGGGCACAAGCGGGGTCAGCGCCGGTGTTGGCATTGGTGTCACCAGCCCGAGAGATCCCAACCAGCCCGCGATAGCCACGCCACCAGCGGTGGCTGCGCTTTCCGCCATGTCGCCCGGCCAGATCGCCCGGATGAAGAAACGCTGCGCCAGCGTGCTCAGCGGCCAGGGCACCTTCGATCGCGACCTGAAGCAGCTCTGCCTGCTGCTGGCGCGCCGCTGAGTGTTCGCCGTGTAGAACCGGCCGTGAGACTTTGACGGCTCCATCCCGACGGCATCGGGATGGGGTTTTGTTTTCTCCCTTGAGCAGGCCGGCCCGCACCCGCCGCGAACGCGACTATGCGTGTACCGTCGCCTGCAGCCACCCCGTGATGGCGTCGAAATCGATCGGCCTGCTGGTGTCGACGTCGAACAGCGGGCCGCGCCGCAGCGGCTCGGCGCGTTTGGCCAGCTCGATCAGTTCGGGGATGTAGGCAGCGCCGGGATGGCCGGGAAGGCGGCGGTCGAGCCGGGCGCGATAGCGTTCGGCCAGCACTGCGCCGGGGGCGTGGCACCAGATCTCGGCGGTCTCGACGATTCCTGCCTTTTGCAGGTGGTCCTCGAGCAGCTGGCGCGGCTGGAAGCCGAACCAGGCGTCGACGACGAAAATGCTGCCCGCAGGCGCTTCAGCGACGACCGACCAGATGGCCTGGTAGCTGGCGCGGCCGAGCGTGCGGTTGAATTCGCGGTCGCCGCCGCCGAGCGCTTCGAGGAACGGGTTCTTGATCGTATCCAGCGCCAGCAACGGCCAGCCCATGCGTTCGGCAATGCCGCGCGAGACCGTGCTCTTGCCTGAGGCAGGGATGCCGTTGACCAGCACGGCGCGCCGGGCGGGCACGGCAGGCCGGCCCGGGCCAGGCCGGCCCGGCCTGAGCCGGGGCAAGGCCGCTGGCGAGACCTTCACTTGTGCCGCCAGTGCTTGCAGGCCGGCGCCGACGACGCCGGCGTCGTCGCCGAGCTGTGCCGGCTCCACCGGGCATTGGTACCAGGGCGCCAAAGCCGGGGCGCAGGCGAGCGCCCTGTGCGCCGCGTGGCCGAGGCCGCCGCCGAGCAACACCCGATCGGGGGCGAACATGGCGACCGCGGTATCGATCGCGGCGCGCAGCGGCCTCGCCCATGCCTCCAATATGCCGCGCGCGACAGCGTCGCCATCGGCATCGCGGGCAAACAGCTGATCGACCGAAACGTCAGGGCCGAGGCCGGCGCGCGCAATGTGGCGGCCAAGTGCTGTGCCGGAGCTGGTGGTTTCGACGCAGCCGCGCCGGCCGCAGATGCAGAGTTCGCCGTTCAGGTCGACGGCGATGTGGCCGAGCTGCCCGGCCGTCGCCTTGCCGCGCACGATCTGCCTGTTTTCAACCACCGCACCGCCAATGCCGGTGCCGATGGTGAACATGACGATGTTGTCGTGGCCCCTGCCGGCGCCGCGCGCCATTTCGGCCGTCAACGCCATGTTGCAGTCATTGTCGATGATGACGGGCTTGCCGGCCATGCTTTCCAGCCGTTGCGCCAGGGCGACCGAAGCGAGATCGACATAGCCGCCGGACAAGACCGCGCCGCGCCGCGCATCGACGCGGCCGGGCACGCCGACGCCGATCGCCGCCACCTCCGGACCGTCCAGCTGGTGCACCATGTCGGCGATGCGGCCGAGCACGAGCTCCGGGTCGGGCGCGCTTTTCTCGGACAGGCGTTTGAGGATTTCGCCGGTGGCGGAAATGCGCGCGGCACGCAGATTGGTGCCGCCGATATCGATCCCTATGGCCATCGATCTTTGAGGCATGACGTTCCGTACTTGTCTGGCGCCGTTTCGCTGCGGGATGCTCCAAGGTGTGTTGAGATTCAGGTCAGGCCGAGTCGAGGATGGCTGATACCGAGAACCGGAGCGGAGCGTACTTGTAGTACGTGAACACCGGAAGCGCAGGTATCCGTCATTCGCAGGCCGGCATCACCTGAATATCGACACAGCTTAGGCGGCTTTCTGTCGGTAGTTGCCGATAACCGCCTGAAGCTCGCGCAATCTCGACACGGCGATCGTCCTAAGCTTTTCACGCTGGATGTCACGGTCGAGCGAGATGCAGTCCTTCCACAGCGAGCGGCCGGCGATGACGCCCGAGGCGCCGTTCTGCATCGCGATCTCGACCTGGCCGAGGAAGGTCGCGTGGTTGACGCCGGCCGACAGCACCGCCCACGGCACGTCGCCGGCCATGCTGGTGATCCGGGCACAGGAGTCCGGCGTGCCGGGATAGGGAAGTTTCAACACCTTGGCGCCGCAGTCCAGCGAGATGCGGGTGCCTTCCTCGACCAGCGAGGGGATCTTGGCCGTATAGTCCTCAAGGCTTTCGCCTTCGAGCTGATAGGTCAGGAACTCGACGACGAGCAGCAGGTCTTCCTTGCCGAAATCGGCGATGCATTGGCGCAGAATGGCGATGTTGTGCGCGTTCGCCTCCGGCCTGTCGGCCCTGAGATAGACCATGATCTTGCCGCCGGTGCCGCCGAGTTCGCGCACGCGGCGCGCGTCGATGCCGGGCACCAGGCGCGACAGACGGTAACCCTGCGGCGAGACATCGAAGCCTGAGGCGTCGAGGCCGATGAGCAGCGCCGTATCGCGGTTGAGCACGCCTTCATCGACGACGCGCGGCACGGCGCAGAGCGGGTCGAGCAGCACGCAGGAGGCCTGGCTGGCGAGGTAGCGGGTGATGTCGGCCTTGGTGTCGCCCAGCATGTCGTTGGTGATCTTGGCCTGCTCCTCCGGGTCCGACGCCAGAAGCGTGCGCATGCCGCCGCGCTGGTCACAGGCGATGGCCATCATTGCCCCGTCCTTGCCGCAGATCTGCTGGTAGCCGCGCAACTCCGCAGTCGTCATCTTGGTCATGGTGCTTTGTCCGATGTTGGCGCCCGGGGCGCAATTTTGTGGAACAGAAGGTTCAATTTTTCCGGCCGGCCCACACGGGTGTCGTGGGAACGAACTCACGTTGCAGGTCTGCCCGATTTGCGCGATAACTCGATCAGTCGCCGACCCTGTAACACATTGCTGAAAGGAATTGCAAGCTGTCTGTCCCCTTAGCAAACGATGCGGCCGCATCGCGGACGATGCTGCATACGGTCGCCAAGATGCATTACGAGGCGGAGATGTCGCAGGTCGACATCGCGCGGCGGCTCGGCGTCTCCACCGCGACCATATCGCGGCTGCTGCAGCGGGCCAGGGCAGAGGGCATCGTGCGCATCGAGGTTCTCGATCTGGCAACGCCCGAAATCATCACCACGCAGCTGATCGACGGGCTCGGGCTGCGCACCGCCGCGGTCGTCGAGACGCCGGCAGCCGGCGGGCTGGCGGCGCTCGCCGCACCGCTCGGCGCCTTGCTCAGGCAAGCCGAGCTGGCGGCCGGCTCGGTGGTCGCCATCGGCTGGGGGCGCGCCATCCGCGAGGTGATCCGCGCCGGCCTGCCGCGCATTCCCGGCGTGCTGACCGTCGCCGCCACCGGCGGCATGCAGCAGCAGGCGGCGCATTTCCAGATCAACGAGTTTGTCCGGCTGGCGGCGGAGGAATTCGGCGGCACGCCGCATTTCATCCATGCGCCCTATCTGCCGTCCAGCGAATTGCGCGAGGTTTTTCTTGGCGATGCGGCCATTGCCGACAGTGTCGCGCTGTGGGACCGCACCGATGTCGCGATCGTCGGCATCGGCCTGCCGCATGCCATCAACCCGCCCGAGGCCAGTGCCGCGACGCTGAGCGAGCAGGCGCTGTTTCATGCCGCCGGCGACGTCATCCGCCACTATTTCGACGCCGACGGCACGCTTATCCCGTGGGAAGGCGAGAGCCGGATGATCGCCATGTCGCCGGCCCAGCTTCGCGCGGTGCCGCTGGTCATCGGCGTCGCTGCCTCGCCGGAAAAGGCAAGCGCCATCATCGGCGCCGTGCGGGCCAAGCTCATCAATGCGCTGATAACCGACACCAAGACGGCGCAGGCCATCCTCGACGCCTTGCCGCGATAGCGCGCCGACGCGCTGCCTCGCCCCCGTTGCTCTGGCGGCGGCCTGGCGGCTATTTCTGGACCAAGATCTCTCCCCAAAACCGGTTTCCCCTTTTCCGGATCATGCTCTAGTCTCCCGCGGGGGCTGCGCGGAGCAGACAGATGCCGTCCGGTTTGAAAAGCGTTTCGGCCCGGGAAATACCCGGTTGCAATTTCTTTCAGCAAAGTGTTACAACCTTCCAGCCAGGCACGCGTCAGCGCCGGGCAGCGCGGTTCTCTGGACCTTGCGGAGGCAAGGAAACGGGACTGCCGATATCGGGCCGGTCGGTTTCGACCGGCTGACCCAACGACTTGGGGGCGCCTGGGAGGAGCTGCCCGTAACAGCAAGCAGGCGAAACCCGCTTTCCGGCCGTCAGCCCACCTGAACAGATCGACGGCCATTCCAATCGCAACGGCAAATCTGCCAACACCATGAGGAGGATGTCATGAAGAAGATTGTTGCCGCGCTCGCGGCTCTCGCCATCAGCGCAACGGCGCTGATCGGGTCGGCTCAGGCTGAAGACAAGAAGTTCACCATTGCGCTCGTTCCGGGCCTGACCACCGACGGTTTCTACATCACCATGCGCAAGGGCGCGCAGGCGGCGGCCGATGCGCTTGGCGTCAACCTGGTTTTCCAGGGCGCTCCGGATTTCAATCCGGTCACGCAGGTCCCCGTGCTTGACGCGGTCATCGCCAAGAAGCCGGACGCCATCCTGATCGCGCCGACCGACAAGGTTCAATTGGTCGAGCCGCTGCGCAAGGCCAACGATGCCGGCATTCCGGTGATCACCGTCGATACCTTCATCGGCAGCGGCGTCTACCAGACCGGCGCCGGCGATGCCGACTTCCCGCTGGCCTATATCGCTTCGGACAACGTCTTGGGCGGCGAGATCGCCGCGCGCGCCTTGGCGACCGCCATTGGCGACAAGGGCAAGGTCTACGTTTCCAACGTCAAGCCCGGCATCTCGACGACCGACCAGCGTGAAGAAGGCTTCAAGAAGGAGATGGCCAAGCATACCGGCATCACCGTGCTCGAGACCCAGTTCAACGAAGACGACGCCAACAAGGCGGCCTCGCAGCTGCAGGCGGTGTTCGCGCGCAACCCAGACCTGGTCGGCGTGTTCGGCGCCAATCTGTTCTCCGCGCTCGGTGCCGCCAACGGCGTCAAGCAGGCCGGACAGAGCGGTGTCGTCAAGGTCGTGGCGTTCGACGCACCGACCAGCATCGTCGACAACATCAACACCGGCCTGGTCGACGTGGCGATTGCCCAGCACCCGGCCGAGATCGGCTATTTCGGCGTCGTTTCGGCCTATGCCCATCTGACCGGCCATTCGATCCCGGTTGCGATCGGCACCGGCTTCACGATCATGGACAAGTCGAACATCGCGGATCCGAACATCTCGAAGTATCTTTACTCCGAATGAGTCCAGACGGCGCTGGTCTCCTTCCGGTTCGCCGGGAGGAGACCAGCGCCGGACCCCAGTCGAGGCCGCGCCGCGGATCGGAAACCATTTTATGACCTCAACCTCCCCAACCCAAGGCGAGACCCACGTCGCCCCCCAGGCGGACCATGGTGATCCCGCCAGAACCCTGATAGGCCGCATCGCCGAAGGCCGCGCCTGGCTGTTCCTTGCCGGCCTGATCATCTGTTTCGAGGTCTGGTCGCGGCTCTCCTTCGGCGCCACTTTCGTGCTCAATCCGTTCAACGTGCAGTCGATCGCGATCTTTGCCGTGGCGCCGCTGCTGCTGGCGACCGGACAGACATTCGTCATCATTTCGGGAGGCATCGACCTTTCGCTGGGCTTCATCATGGGCCTGGCGGCCGTCATTGCCGCCCACGCCACCAACATGGCGGGCGCCGCAATCCCGCTGCCGCTGGCCATGCTGGCCGGCATTCTGGCCGCCGTGCTTGTCGCCGGCGTGCCCGGCGTCATCAACGGCCTGTTGATCTCGCGGCTCAGAATCCCGCCCTTCATCGGCACGCTCGGCATGTTCGGCGTGGCGCGGGGTGCTGCCTTCCTGCTCGCCGGCGGCACCACGGTGCCGGTGCAGAATTCCTGGTTCGCGCTGCTCGGCAACGGCAAGTTATACGGCGTGCCCTACCTCGTCATGATCACCGCCGTGTTCGTCATCGTGATGCACTACCTCTTGAGCCAGACCCGCTTCGGCCAGCACAATTACGCCATCGGCGCCAATGTGCAGGCGGCGCGCCGCGCCGGCATCGACATCAGGGGGCACATACTGCGCCTCTATATGCTTTCGGCGATGTGCGCCGGCCTTGGCCGTGAGCCCATGCGCAAGGCGTTCGGCTTCCTGCCGGTGCTCGACCGCAAGGCGATGGCCGTCGCCGCCAAGCAGACCATGGGCCGGCTGGACTTCCATGTCAGCCGGCTGGAAGCGCCGGTCAGCAATTTCTCCGGCGGCCAACGCCAGGCGGTCGCCATCGGCCGGGCCGTCTATTGGGACGCGCAGATCCTGATCATGGACGAACCGACGGCAGCACTTGGTGTGCCGGAGCAACGCAAGGTGATTTCGCTCATCCACCAGCTCAAGGCGCAAGGCCGCGGCGTGATCTTCATCTCGCACAATCTGCAGGACATCTTTGCGGTGTCCGACCGCATCGTGGTGCTGCGGCGCGGCGTCCAGGCCGGCGAGCGCAAGATCTCGGAAACCAACCATGACGAAGTCGTCAAGCTGATGGTTGGCGGATAAGGCGGCCGGACGCTGCGTGGCATGTCGCGATCGTGTCAGGCCGGGCTCGCCTCGACGAGTTCGGCGATGACGCTGTCAGTGCGCGATGGGCCAGGAACGGACCTGCCCTCAAGCAACTCATTTTCGGGGCTTCATATTCAGGGTTATTGCCTCTCCTCGTGGCCTGCTGATATTCGAGCCCCAGTCGCGGCTATTTGGGCCTCCATCCGATTGACAAGCGCGACATAACGGGGATGAGCGCGGAGCGAGTCGAGGTCGCTATCCTGACGCATCCAAGGCATGCGCAAAATGAGGTAGGCATGTGATGCCGTTAGCTGACGTTCCAGGCAATCGATAGCCTGTTCCGCCTTGCCCAGCCTCGCATAAAAACAGCCTATGTTGTACTGAACCGCAATGTTGTCTCCGGCGAACATTTCAGCACGGGAGACCCACGACAGCGCGCGTTCAATCTCGCCAATTTCCGCCAGCATTGAGGCGCCGTAACATAGCGCGGTGGCATTGTCGGGATGCGCTTTGACTTCCTTTTCCACTCCCAGCACACCTTGCCTTGCAGCTTCCTTGGCGTCGTCGCTGCGGCCAAGTGAAACATAGACCATATTTAGATTGGTCCAGACCCGATAGTCATCGGGTGACAACGATACGGCACGCTGGTACAGCGCGGCAGCTTTCTCGTATTGACCTTGAATGAAACAATTCCGGCCGTAAGAGAAATAGGTATCGGAAGAACTGGCGTCTAACTCTAAAGCTCGCTCGAATTCCACTTCCGCCTCGGCATACCGGCCATTTACGAAAAAGGCCCCGCCGCGTGATGCGTGGGCGTCGGCGAGACCTGGCTCAAGTTCCAGCGCCCGTGTGCTGTTGGAAAGGACTGCCTCGAAGCTGGCGTCGGGATCGTTGCAAGTCAACAGAAGCCACTCACAATCAGCCAAAGCGGCATAAGCGCGCGCATAATTTGGGTCAATTTCAACAGCTCTGGCAAACAGTCGCTGCGCTGTTTTGATAAACTTGGTCTCGACTCCCCTATTGAGGAACGACCTGCCCATCAACAGCGTCTCGTAAGCCTCTGGGTTGTCGGTCGAGCGGTTTGTAATTGTCGCCAGTTCTTCGGGCAACAGCTTCACTTTGAGCACGTCGACAATGCTTTTGGATATCTCGTCCTGAAGGGCAAAGATATCGTCCAGCGTCCGGTCATACCGCTCGGCCCAGATATGGTCACCGCTATGACCATTGATTAGCTGAGCCGTGATACGCACTCGCCCTCCAGCCTTGCGTACACTTCCTTCCAGGACGTAGGCGACATTCAGCTTCTTCGCCACCTCCTCGATCAATACCGCCTTGCCCTTGAAGGTAAAGACGGTATTGCGCGCGACGACGGAGAGTCCGGACGCTTTCGAAAGGTCGGTGATAATGTCCTCCGTGATGCCGTCGGAAAAGTACTCCTGCTCGGGATCGCCGCTCATATTCGCAAAGGGCAGGACAGCAATCGAGGGTTTTTTCGGGAGTGCAGCCGCGGGTTGCGCCGCACGTCTGCCGGTCCCGCCTGTTCCGGCGCGATAAACCCGCACTGGCATTGCGATGTTCTTGAGCATGTGCTCGCCCAGATCATCGAACGCCAACGCCAGCTTGCCGGTGACATGATCGTGCACGGTGGCGGAGACGTAGATGCCGCCGGGCTCAGCCAGACCCTCCAGCCGCGCGGCCACGTTGACACCGTCGCCATAGAGATCACTGCCCTCGACGATGACGTCGCCCAGATTGATGCCGATACGCAGGACGATGCGGTAGGCCTCCGCCACGCTCTCGTTGGCCCCGGCAAAACCCTTCTGTAATTCGACGGCGCATTGGACGGCATCAACCGCACTGCCAAATTCCACCAGCACACCGTCGCCCATCACCTTGACCACGCGGCCGTGGTGCTGGGCAACCACTGGAACCAGAACATCGCGCCGCCGCGCTTTGAGAGCGGCCAGTGTGCCAGCCTCGTCGTGCTCCATGAGGCGAGAAAAGCCAACGACATCAGCAGCCAGAATCGCGGCAAGCCGGCGTTGAGTTCGAATCTCGGCCATGCGGGTTGAATACTTTCAGAAAGCCCGGCAGTTGGGATTGTATTGGTACTCTGGCCTAGAGTCTATCCGGCCCGACTCCCGAGATGGGTCAATCTGAGAAGTGGATGAATGCCGAAGCCACTTCCGCTATAGCTCGTAAAGCGGTCAGTCAGCGGAGGCTCGCAAGCCTGCTCCCCCCGGCTCATCAGCATTGTGATCCCAATTTTGCAACCCGTTGCATGGGGAAAATCACCGCTGAGGACAAGCTGTTCGCAGCAGCAAATTTTGTCTATCACAGAGACGCAATGAGCGGGGCTGAAGCAATGCTCTATGGAGCTGGCTTGTCGTATAATTTGGACACACAAGGCCTAAGTGCACTTAATCTGCCTACCAAAAAGGTGAAGATTACCAGACGGCGAAAGATACTGATGAGGTGCATCCGGGCTTGGAATCAAGTATTGACCTCAATAACGGCCCTACCCCTCAATAACGGCCCTACCAAAGCAGTGCTCGCATGAGCTGTCAGCAAGGCGATCGGCCCGTCCAATGCTTTAGCCCCGTTAAGATAAGCTCGCCACCGCACTGACCGACTCCCGCTCTACCAGCGGGCACTCCAGCTTGGTGATGGGATACCGCCCCCTGCCGGGCGGAGCTGGAATTTCCAGCTGCTCGATCGCCCATTGGCCCATCGCCATATGCGGCAGGATCGACGTCGTCAGCGGCGGGAACAAATGGCGGGCGATTTCCTCGTCGTCATAGCCGACGACGGAAATATCCTGCGGAATGTGCAGGCCGGCTTCCTTTAGCGCCTCGTAGCAGCCGATCGCGGTGCGGTCGTTCTGGCAGAAGATGGCGGTCGGGCGATCCTTCAGCGCCAAAAGCTTGACGGTCGCGGCATAGCCGGCGCTGGCCGACCAGTCGCCCTCGACCACCAGTTCCGGATCGAACGGGATGTCGGCTGTCGCCAGCGCCCGGCGGTAGCCCTTCAGCCGGTCCTGCGCCGCCTGCATCCAGGGCTCGCCGGTGATGGTGGCGATGCGGCGATGGCCATGGCTGATCAGATGGCGGGTGGAACTCTGGCCGCCGGCAATCTCGCTCGGCACCACGGCGGGGAAGGCATAGTCGGCGGTGTAGCAATTGAGCAGGATGACCGGAATGTCGAGACCGTAGAGATAGTCGGGGGCGACGATTTCGCGGGTGAAGATGGTCATGTAGATCAGCGCCGAAATGCCCCGCTTGGTGAGTGCTGCAATGGCGCGCGGCTCCATGACGGAATCGCCCAGCGTCTGCGCCACCAAAAGCACATTGCCGGCATTCCACGAGGCCTGGCGCGCGCCTTCGATGGCGACCACCGCTTCCGGGCTGGTCGCCAACTGGTCGACGGCGAAGCCGATCACCCCATCCAGCCCGTCAAAGGCGAGCACAGGGCGCTGCAAGGCGGAAAAGGCCGGCGGTGAATAGCCAAGCGTGCGGGCGGCCTCGATCACCCGCTCGCGGGTCTGCTGCGACAGCCGGATGCCCGGCGTGTTGTTGAGCACGAAGGAAACCGTCGCCTGCGAGCAGCCGGCGGCCCTGGCGATGTCGGTCATGGTGACACGGCCCTTGGGATTTTTGCCCGTTGGCTTGCGGCGCCGGGAAACCTCGGGCGAGGGATCGCGCAATTCCGTCGGTTCGCTCATTGCAGTCTCGTCCCCCATCCCAGCCTGTCTAACCACAGGCCGGCACAACAGCAAGATGGCCTGGCGGCGTGCATTTATAAACTGACCCTTGCGCCAATGATTATTAGCATTCCGGTCGCTCCGCTGCCGACCGCGACGCATGGGCAAGCCAGGCATCGAGCAACGTTTGATAGGGCAAGGCCTTGCGACGGCTCATCTTTTTCGCTCCATCGCTGCCCGCCTCGACCCCAAACCTCCCGTTCACCGCCACCATGCCAACAGCCGATCTCGCAATTTCCAACCGGAAACTAATACTATTTACTAATACCCGTAAGCGTTCTAACGTCAAATGGTCATGCACTGCTCGGGATCGAGTGGCGATGACTGGAAGCAGGCGTATGGCACGATATCGGGCAGGCTGCGGCCGGCAGGACAATGCCACACGATCACGGAAATGTCAGACAAATCGGACTATTTACGAACAGCAAATGAGTCTCTAAAGTCGACGTCGTGGCTGGAATGGTGCCGTTCTTTCGCTGCCCTAGAAGCGCCTCGAGGAGGGGGCGTCCAAGCCACAACGACAATTTTCTGATCAGCGAAAATGTCTAAGCCAAATGGGAGGTTGAACATGAAATCTGCAATACGAAACGCATCCGTAGCCGCGGCTGCCCTGCTGCTGGGATTGTCGGCGACGGTGATCGCGCGTGCCGATGACAAGCCGACGCTGGCCTTCGTCGTCAACGGCGCGTCCGACTTCTGGAAGGCGGCGGAAGCCGGCGTCAAGAAGGCGCAAGGCGAACTGCCCGACTACAATCTCGAACTCAAATATCCGGAGCAGTCGTCGGTCGCCATTCAGCAGCGGCTGATGGACGATCTGGTGACCGCCGGCGTCAAGGGCATCATGGTGTCCGCCGTCGACCCCAAGACCTCGACCGACGGCCTGAACAAGATTGCTTCCGAAACGGCGCTGTTCACCACCGACAGCGACGCACCGCAGACCAAGCGCGTCGCCTATATCGGGTCGTCCAATGTCGACGCCGGCAAGCAGGCGGCCGAGATTGCCAAGAAGGCGATGCCCGATGGCGGCAAGTGCCTGGGCTTCGTCGGCCTGCTCGGTGCCGACAATGCTAAGGAACGCATCCAGGGCATGAAGGACGGGCTCGCCGGCAGCAAGATCGAGCTGGTCGACGTGCGCGGCGACGATATCGACCAGGCGCGCGCCAAGAAGAATGTCGAGGACGCGCTGGTCGCAAGCCCCGACATCACCTGCATGGTCGGCTTCTACTCCTACAACACGCCGCGCATCTATGAAGCGCTGCGCGACGCCGGCAAGCTCGGCTCGATCACCGTCGTCGGCTTCGATGACGATCCGATCACGCTGGGCGGCGTCAAGGAAGGCACCGTGGCGGCGACTGTCGTGCAGCAGCCCTTCGAATGGGCCTATCAGGGCATGAAGCTGATGGCGGCCTATCTCAAGGGCGACAAGTCCGGCATTCCGGAAGGCGGCCTGATCATCGTGCCGACCAAGATCATCGGCAAGGACGATGTCGACGCCTACGCCGCCAATCTGAAGGCGATGTCCGGAAACTAAGCGAATGAATTGCGCCGGCTCGGGGTTGATCCCGGGCCGGCGGTTCGCATTGACGAACCCGGCAAGGGTCGTCAGTCTGCAGATGGGACTATTTTGGCCCACCGGCTGCTGTCAGGCATGATGAATTATTCCGACACATCCATCGTTGCATCCACCCCGTTCCTCAGCCTCGAGGGCGTGCGCAAGACCTATCCCGGCGTTGTCGCGCTGGACGGGTTTTCGATGGAGGTCAGGCCGGGCGAAGTGATCGGCCTCGTCGGTGAAAACGGCGCCGGCAAATCGACGCTGATGAAGATCCTCGGCGGCGTGACGACGCCGGACACCGGCACGATCACCGTCGACGGCGTCGCGCATCACGGACTGACCGTCGAAGGCAGCCTCGGTTCGGGCATCGCCTTCGTCCACCAGGAACTCAACCTGTTCGAAAACCTTGACGTCGCCGCCAACATCTTTTTTGGCCGTGAGCCGTTGCGTGGCGGCCCGCTCAGACTGGTCGACCGCGCAAAACTGCGCACGATGGTGGCGCCATTGCTGAAGCGGGTGGGCGCCAATTTCTCGGCCGACACGCCGGTATCGGCGCTGTCGCTGGCGCAGCAGCAGATGGTCGAAATCGCCAAGGCGCTGTCGATCAAGGCGCGGCTGGTGATCCTCGATGAGCCGACATCGAGCCTGCCGCTCGCCGAAACCGACAAATTGCTCGATGTCATTGCAGCACTCAAGGCCGACGGCATCAGCGTCATCTTCATCTCGCACCGCCTGCATGAGGTCGAGCGGGTCGCCGATCGCGTCGTCGTTCTCAGGGACGGCATGCTTGCCGGCACCTTGCCGAAGAGCTCGATCAATCACGACCAGATGGTCAAGCTGATGATCGGCCGCATGCTGAAGGAGCGCGAAAAAGCCTCCGAGGCGGCGCGCGCGCCCGGTGCCGTTGCCCTGTCGGCGAAGGCCATCCGCACTCCAGCCTATCCCAGCCGGCCGGTCGATCTCGATGTTAGGCGCGGCGAAATCCTTGGCCTTGCCGGGCTGGTCGGCTCCGGCCGCACCGAATTGGCACGAGTATTTTTCGGCATTGACAGCCGCCTTGGCGGCACACTGGAGCTCGACGGCAGGCCACTTGTCCTCGGCTCCGCAGCGGACGCTGTCGCGCAAGGTATCTTCCTGGTGCCGGAAGATCGCAAGCTGACCGGCATCCTGCTCGACCTGTCGATCGCACAGAACATTTCGCTGCCTAACCTGCCAGCGCATGCCAAACGTTCCCTGGTTTCCGCCAGCACTGAGGCCGCCACCGCCGAGAAGCAGAAAACCAATCTCGGCATCAAGGCACCGTCCGTGCAGACGCGCACGGGCACGCTGTCGGGCGGCAACCAGCAGAAGGTGGTGCTGGGCAAATGGCTGGCGATGAACCCCAAGGTGATGATCCTCGATGAGCCGACGCGCGGCATCGATATCGGCGCCAAGGCGGAGATCTACGGGCTGATGCGGGCACTGGCCGATGCCGGCGTCGCGGTGCTGATGATCTCCAGCGACATGGAAGAGGTGATCGGCGTTTCGGACCGCATCGCCGTCATGCATGAGGGCCAGATCTCCGGCATTCTCGACAAGGAACACTTCAGCCAGGAAAACGTGCTGTTGCTGGCGGTCGGCAAGAAGCCGAACTAGGCTTTGTTTTTGCCGCAGTGGCAAAACGGCGGAACAGTTTTGCAGAACCTGCTCAAGCGGGCATTGGGGAGAAGACGATGAGCAAGAAAGATCTTGGGCTGCTGATCCTGATCCTGGTGGTGGGAACGGTGGTGGCGATCATCAACCCGCGCTTCCTGTTGCCGATCAACCTTGCCAACACCTCCAACCTGATCGGGCTGTTCGGCATCCTGTCTATCGGCCAGGCCTTCGTCATCATCACCGGCGGCATTGAATTGTCTGTGGGATCGGTGGTTGCGCTGCTCGGCACGCTGTTCATCGACTTCATCGCCGTGCGTGGTTTGGGATGGCCGATCGCGCTGCCGCTGATCCTGGTGCTCGGCGCCATCATCGGCCTGGTGCATGGCTGGCTGATCACGCGGCTGAAATTGCAGCCCTTCGTGGTGACGCTCTGCGGCTTGCTGATCTATCGCGGCGTGGCGCGCTTCTACACCGCCGACGGCACGGCGGGCTTCGGCTTCGGGCAGAATTTTCCGGAACTCGAATTCCTGACCGCCGGGCGATCCTGGGGCGTGCCGAACAGCTTCATCGCGTTGATCGTGATCGCCATCGTCATGTGGGTGGTGCTGCACCGCTCGGTGTTCGGGCGCTATCTCTACGCCATCGGCAAGAACGAGGAAGCGGCCAAATATTCCGGCATCCGCACCGGGCGCGTCGTGATGGCGGCTTACGTCATCTGCGGTGTGCTGACGGCGCTGTCGGCGATCTATTTCGCCATGTACACGCGCTCGATCTCGCCGGCCAGTCACGGCCAGTTCTACGAGCTTTACGCCATTGCGGCGGCGGTGCTCGGCGGCTTCTCGCTGCGCGGCGGCGAAGGCTCGCTGATCGGCGTTATCCTCGGCACGGTGCTGCTGCAGGAGCTGCAGAACCTGGTCAATCTGCTCGGCATCCCCTCCTCGCTCAACTTCGCGGTGATGGGCGGGGTTATCCTGATCGGCGTGCTGGTCGACCAGCAATGGGGTGTGTTCCGGGCGCGGCGGCTGATGATGGACGCCACGCGCAAAAGCGTGGCCGGTGCGGCGGCGGAGTAGCTGCTCGCAGAGGGCTAAATCATCCCCGACATATCGGAAAAGGCCATCGCCTTGCGCAGCACGTCGGCGAAACGTTCGCCGGCTGCCTCGCGCGGACCGCTGTTGTCGATCGAGGTGACGCCGGGTCCCGACAAGGTGACATTGGCGCTGCGGGCCAGCCGCGCCAGCACCTCGCCGCGTGACTCGCGGCCGCGCATTGCCAGCCGCTCGGCCAGCACCTCCGGCGAGGCGGTGATCTCGACAATGGCCAGATTGGCATAGCGTTCGCGCAAGACCGGGATGATGGCGCGGGAGACATTGGCGATCGCAACACGCCCATTGGCGACCGACCAATCAACATCGACGGGGATGCCATAGCGCAGGCCATGCGCTTCCCAGGAGACGGCGAAGGCGCCGTCGGCTTCGGCCTCGACAAAGGCGGCGTCGGCCAACGTGTCGTGGTCTTCGCTGGTGATGTCGCTCGGCCGGGTGATGACCCGCCGCACGAATTCCAGCCGCGTCTCTTCGGTGAAGCGGGTGCGGGCGTAGCCGATCACCGTGTCCTTGCCGGCGCCGCTTGGGCCGACAACGGCTACGAAGACGCCGTCGCGGATCGGAAACGTCTCGGCGGACAATTCACGCTCGATCAACGCCGACACCATCATGCGACCCGACGCCCCTGGCGCCAGACTGTGCGCACGACGGGAACGTGGTCATCGACGCGGACGCGAACCAGATCGGCGCGCCGGCCTTGTTCGATGACGCCGCGATCGGTGAGACCGACCGCATCGGCCGGATTCTTGGAGACCATTGCCACCGCCTGCGGCAAGGAAATCCCCTCGACCATGTCGCCGAGGAAGAAGGCCGACTGGATCAGGCTGAAGGGGATGTAGTCGGACGACAGTATGTCGAGCAGGCCCTCACCAGCCAGCGTGCGGGCCGAGACATTGCCCGAATGCGAGGAGCCGCGCATGACGTTGGGTGCGCCCATCAGCACACCGAGCCCGGCGTCCTTCGAGGCCCTTGCGGCCTCTTCCGTGGTCGGGAATTCGGCGACGCGCACGCCTTGCGCGATCGCCTCGTCGACATGGCCTGCCGTGGCGTCGTCATGGCTGGCAAGCACGATGCCGCGCTCATGGCAGGCGGCGGCGATCACCGCCCGATTGGGGGCCGAGTTGCGCTCCGATTCGGCCATTCGCTTTTCGCAGAACAGCTTGAAGTCACGGTCGGTCAGCTTCAGCTTGCGCTGGTAGTAATAGGCGTAGGTTTCGAGATTGACGAACTGGCGCTGGCCCGGCGCATGGTCCATCAGCGACGCCAGTTTGACCCGTTCGTCGCCGTCGAAATTGGCGAAGGCGGCGAGGCAATCGGGCGCCGAAACCTCGCAGCGCAGATGAATGAAATGGTCGGCCCGCAGCCGGTCCTGCTGGACGCTGTCCTCGATGGCGTCGGCCAGCTTGCGGGTGTCTAGGGATGTCAGGTCGGCATCTTCATCCATGCCGACGCGCAAGGCATCGAGCACGGTGGTGATGCCGGCGGTCGCCACCTGCGCGTCATGAGCGAGTACGGCGGCGATCGGATTCCAGCGCACCTTGGGCCGCGGCGCATAGTGGCCTTCGAGATGGTCGGTGTGCAGTTCGACCAGGCCGGGGATGATGTAGTCGCCGCCCATATCCTCGCCGGTTCGCCCAGCGCCGGCCTCGATGCCGGCGATGAAACCGTCGCGCAGCACGATCGAGCCTTCGACGATCTCGTCGGCAAGGACGATGCGGGCATTGTTCAGAACGGTTTCGGCGGTCATTGCAGGCAGTCCTTGCTAGTTCAGCGTCAGGCAGTTTTTCTGGCGGCGCGGCGCCCGAGCGCGTGATGGGAAAGCACCATGAACGGAGCGCCGGGTTCGGTTTCGACAAACAGCGTCAGCGCGTCGACCACTACCGGCTGTTGCAGCACCTGCGCAAACAGGCTGTCGATTGCTGCACGCAAACGGGGGCTTTCCTGTGACCCGGCGCGGCCGGACAGCGTCATGTGGAAGCGAAAGGTCTCGAAGACGTAGGGGTAGCCCCACTGGCAGAGATTGCGGAACTCGGCCGGCTTCAGCGAATCGGGGCTGCGGCGTTCGATTTCCGCTTCGGTCAACGGCGCGCGAAAACGGTCGAAGCCAAGCACGACATCGTCGGCGAAGCGGTTGAGCGCCGGCAGCGGTCCTTCCGGCACCAGCGCGAAGAAGCTGTCGATCTGGCTGACGACCAGGCGCGGGATGGTCACCACCGACGTCGCTTCGGCAAAAGCGTCAAGAGCTGCGCGAAGCGAGGCTTCCGTTTCGTTAGGAGTCAGCCGGAAGGGTGCCTTCAGCGTCGCATGAAAACCGTAGCGGCGGGCCGACGCGGTGTGGAAGGCGACTTCCGCCGCAGAAAGGTCGGCAACGGCCTCAACCGGTCTTGTCGCAGCACCAAACGGGTCGCGGCCGAGCCAGTTGGCGGCGATCCGCGCCAGCGGCTCGTCCTGCCTTGGGGTGAAATAGATGGCGTAGCGCATGAGAAAAACCTCGTCAGCCCGCTGCCATAGGTGATTTCCATGACGGATTGACGAAGCTTTGAAGGGTTTTCGATGGCAAATCGACCCAGCCGGTCGTTAGCCGACGATTTTTCCTTGCTGGACCAATGGCTTCAGCGATCAGGCCTTCATCAGCCATTCGTGCTCGGGCGCGTTGTGGAATTTCCACGTCCGCTTCGGCCCGGCCATGACGTTGAGATAATAGAGATCGTAGCCGTGGCAGGCGGCACAGGGATGGTAGCCCTCCGGCACCAGCACGACATCGCCGTCCTCGATCGCCATCGCCTCGTCCAGCGCCCGCGCACCATTCTTGTCGGCATCGGTATAGACGCGCTGGAAGGCAAAGCCCTGCGGCGGGTTGAGGCGGTGGTAGTAGGTTTCCTCGAGATAGGACTCGGCCGGCAGATTGTCCTGGTCGTGCTTGTGCGGCGGGTAGCTCGATGTGTGGCCGCCCGGCGTGATGACCTCGACCACCAGCAGCGAATCGGCCGGCTTGCCCTCCGGCAGGATGTTGGTGACATAGCGCGTGTTGGTACCCTTGCCGCGCACTTCCTGGCCGAGATCGTCGGGCGCGATGACACGGACAGGCAGGCCGCCGCCGAGGCCGGGCGCCGAGCAGACGGCGAGTTCGAGTTCGGTGTCTGCGGTCACCGACCAGTCGGAGCCCGCGGGCACATAAACCGACCACGGCTTGCCTTCGAAAGGCGACATGCGCTCGCCAAGCAGGCCGAGCTCCTTGCCGCCGGCGCTGGCTTTGCCCTTGCCGGTGACGAACACCAGGCAGATTTCCCGGTCGCCCGTTTGCCCGGAGGCGCTCTCGCCGGGCTTCAGCCGATGCAGGTCGAAGCCGACATAGGTCCAGCCGGCGCTTTTCGGCGTGACATGGGCGACGCGGCCATGACCCTTGTTGGCTTTGACGAGCAGTTTCGACATCTGGTCTATTCCTTCGGTTCGGCGTCGGTCGATGCCTTGTCCTCATCGACCGGCTTGTAGAGGTAGAAGAACTGCCAGACGGCGTAGCCGGCGAAACCAAGCGCGAGCACGCCCCAGAATGGCGTGCCGGTGGCAAATTCGATCACCGACCAGGCGAGGCAGACCACGACAATGGCAACGCGCCGCCACAAGGGCCGGAAGAAGGGGTGCTCATAGTCTTTCATCGGGCCAATCCGGGTTTCACCAACTGGGCATCAGATAAGCTGCCCGCCGCCGGGAATCCAGCATTCATGCGTTTGGGAAACCTTGCGTTTCAACCGTGTAGCCAGCGGCGGTCATCACCCGCATCAGTTCCTTGTAACCAACCTGCGCCATCTTCAGCGGGGGGTTCTTCTTCGGATCCTGCTCGGCCTCGACCACGAACCAGCCTTCATAGCCATGGTCCGCCAGCTTCTGCACGATGGCGCCAAAGTCGAGCGAACCGTCGCCCGGCACGGTGAAGGCGCCGAGCGCAACGGCATCGAGGAAGGATTGCTTGCTGCGATCGAGCTTGTCGATCACCGGCATGCGTACATCCTTCACATGGACATGGCTGATGCGCTGGTGATGATTGTCGATGGCGCGCAAAACGTCGCCGCCGGCAAAGGCGAGATGGCCGGCGTCGAGCAGCAGCGGAATGCCTTCGCCGGAATGGCGCATGAAGGCATCGAGCTCCGGCTCGGTCTCAACCACGGCCGCCATATGGTGATGATAGGAAAGCGGCATGCCTTGTTCGGCGCACCATTCGCCGAATTCGGTCAGGCGCCGGCCATAGGCCTTCATCTCGTCACCCGACAGTTTTGGCTTGGTGGCGAGCGGCTTGGAGCGGTCGCCCTGGATGGAGCGGCCAACCTCGCCATAGACGATGCAAGGCGCGTTCACCGCCTTGAACAGGTCGATCATCGGCTGGATGCGATCCTTGTTCTTTGACATGTCCTCATCGACCAGCGTGCCGGAGAACCAGCCACCGCAAAGGGTGACGTCGGCCTCTCGCAGGATCGGCAGCATGATCTTGGGATCGTTGGGGAAACGGCGGCCCATTTCCATGCCGGTGAAGCCGGCCGAACGCGACTGGCGCAAACACTCTTCCAGCGACACGTCATCGCTGAGTTCCGCAAGATCGTCGTTCCACCATGCAATGGGGGACATGCCCAGTTTGGCTTTCAAGTCGTCACTCCAGATTAGAACTGCTTATTACCTGTTGGTGGGCGCTGCCCCTCATCCGCCTGCCGGCACCTTCTCCCCGTCTAGGGACGGGGAGAAGGGAGCTAGCATCAATCGCCGATGGTCTGCATCTGGCGCTTTTCATCATAGGCCTTGCGCGCCGCGTTGACCTGGCTGCGCGCGCTGACCTCGGGTACGGCGACATCCCACCATGTGCCGCCGGCGTCTGTCGAAACCAGCGGATCGGTGTCGATGACCAGCACCGTGGTGCGGGTGTTCTTCTTTGCCTTTTGCAGCGCGTTTTCCAGGCCGGCGATCGACGGCACTTTCTCGGCAATGGCGCCAAGGCTTGCCGCGTGCGCCGCGAAATCGATATCCGGCAGCACCTCGTGGTGCGAGTCCTTCAAGAGATTGTTGAAGTTGGCCCCGCCGGTCGCCATCTGCAGCCGGTTGATGCAGCCATAGCCCCTGTTATCGAGCAGCACGATGGTGAGTTTCTGGCCGAGCATCACCGAGGTTGCGATCTCGGAATTGAGCATCAGATAGGAGCCGTCGCCGATCATGACGACGACGTCCTCATCGGGCTTGGCCATCTTGACGCCCAACCCGCCGGCGATCTCGTAACCCATGGTCGAGAAGCCGTACTCCGCATGATAAGAGCCGGGCGCGCCGGCTTGCCAGAGCTTGTGCAATTCACCAGGCAGGCCGCCGGCGGCATGAAGCAGCGTCACGCCGGAGCCCATGGCGCGCTGCACGGCGCCGATCACCTGCGCATCCGAGGGATAGGCGGCGTTGGTCGACGCCGTCACCTTGCCGGCATCGGCCTGCCAGTCCTTCTTGCCCTTGGCCGCATTGTCGGTCCAGGCGGCAGGCGCCTTCCAGCCTTTCAGCGCGGCACCCAGTTCGGCGAGCCCCTCGGCGGCGTCGGCGACAAGTGGCAGCGCCCGGTGCTTGCCGGCATCGAAAGGCTGGACATTGAGGCCGATGATGGTCTTGCCGGAATTCTTGAACAGCGACCACGAGCCTGTAGTGAAATCCTGCAGCCTGGTGCCGACCGCCAGCACCACGTCGGCTTCCTCGGCCAGACGGTTGGCGGCCGAAGTGCCGGTGACGCCGACGGCCGCCATGTTGAGCGGATGATCGTCCGGCAGCGAGGATTTGCCGCCTTGCGTCTCGCAGACCGGAATGCCGGCGCCCTGCACCAGCTTGGCCAGTTCACCGGAGGCCTGCGAATAAAGGACGCCGCCGCCGGCGATCACCAGCGGCTTTTTCGCGCCCTTGAGTGCCGCCACTGCGGCGGCCAGCTCATGGCGGTCCGGGCGTATACGGCGCTGGTTCCAGACGCGTTCGGCAAAGAAGCTTTCGGGATAGTCATAGGCCTCGGCCTGCACGTCCTGACAAAGCGACAATGTCACCGGGCCGCAATCGGCGGGATCGGTCAGCACTTGCATGGCACGGCTCAGCGCCGGGATGATCTGCTCGGGCCGGGTGATGCGGTCGAAATAGCGCGACACCGGGCGAAAACAGTCATTGACCGTCGCCGTGCCGTCGGAAAAATCCTCGACCTGCTGCAGCACCGGGTCGGGGATGCGGTTGGCGAAGACATCGCCCGGCAAAAACAGGACGGGCAACCTGTTTACATGTGCGAGCGCCGCCGCCGTCACCATGTTGAGCGCGCCGGGACCGATCGAAGAGGTCGCCGCCATGAAGCGGCGGCGGAAATTGGCCTTGCCATAGGCGATCGCCGCATGCGCCATCGCCTGTTCGTTGTGAGCGCGGAAGGTCGGCAATTCGCCGCGCACCTGGTAGAGCGCCTCGCCGATGCCGGCGACATTGCCATGGCCGAAGATCGCCCAGACACCGCCGAAGATCGGCACTTTCGTGCCGTCGATCTCGGTTATCTGCTGGCTGAGAAAGCGGGTCAGCGCCTGCGCCATCGTCAGGCGGATTGTCTTGGTCATGGTGTTTTCCTCCGCAGTCCTATGCCGCGCCTTGTTATGCTGCTTTGCGGCCACGCGCGGCAAGCCACGCCTCGGTCAACTTCTCGAAGCGAGACGCCATGTCGGCCACGGCCTCGTCGTCCGTCATCTTGCCTGCCAGCCATTGTTCGGCGGCGTTGATGAAGATGGTGCGACCGACGGCAAAACCCTTGACGATGGGCGCCTTGGCGGTGGCGGCAAAAGCCGCTTCCAGCTCGTCCTGCGGCGCTTCCAGGCCGAGCAGCACGACGCCGCGGCACCATGGATCGTGTTTCAGGATCACGGCCTCGATCTTGGCCCAGGCGCCGGCGGATGCCTGCGGCTCGAGCTTCCACCAGTCGGGCTTGATGCCGAGCGCGTAGAGTTCTTCCAGAGCGCGCGGGATCGTCGTGTCGTCGAGCTTGCCATGCTTGCCGGCGATGATCTCGATGAGAAGTTCCCGGCCAACCTTGCGCGCTGCCTCGAACAGAGCGCGCAGCTTCTGCTGCTGCTCTTCCTTCAGCGCCGCCGGATCGTCGGGGTGGTAGAAGCACAGACATTTGATGCAGTGGTCGACCGGCCATTCGACCAGCTGCGAGCCGATGTCCTGCGAGAACTCGAAGCGCAACGGCCGCGAGCCCGGCAATTCGACCGGGCGTCCAAGCCAGGCGAAGGAATGGCGGGCGTATTCGAACATCGCGTCGCGGCCGTATTTTTCGTCGAGCAGCATGCCGTAGCCGGCGCGGCCGGCGGCGACCTTGGCGGCGGCTTTCACCGTCAGCACCTTGAAATCCTGGATACGCGACGGGTCGGCGCCGGCCTTGGCGGCGACATCGTCGAGCTGGATGCGGTGGTCGCAGGCGAGCGCCATCAGCGAGGGAATGTCGCGGCGGCGCGTGGTCGCCCAATGGATATGGTTGATCGCCTCGTCCTTGCGCAGCGCCAGATGCTTGCTGCCGTTCTTGAGGAAGAACTGCAACTCCTCGAAGGTCGGGTATTCCGGCGCGCAGAGCAGGCGCGACACGGCGAAGGCGCCGCAGGCATTGGCCCAGGTCGCCGCCGTTGCATGGTCTTCACCACCGAGCCAGCCGCGCAGGAAGCCGGACATGAAGGCGTCGCCGGCGCCGAGCACGTTGTAGACCTCGATCGGAAAGCCGCTGCCGACGATGCCGTCCTCGAGATCGTCGCTGATCGGTCCGTCATAGACGATGCAGCCCATGGCGCCGCGCTTGAGCACGATGGTGGCCGAAGACAGCGAGCGGATCGTCTTCAGCGCGCTCAGGCAATCGTCGGCGCCCGACGCAATCATGATCTCCTCTTCGGTGCCGACGATGAGATCGCAATCGGGCAGCACCGTCTTCAGTTGGGCGGAGACCCGGTCGGATTTCACATAGCGCTCGAAGCCTTCGGCGTGGCCGGCGAGACCCCAGAGGTTGGGGCGGTAGTCGATGTCGAACACCACCTTGCCGCCCTTGGCCTTGATGATGCGGATGGCCTTGCGCTGCGCAGCGTCGCTGTTGGGCCGCGAAAAATGTGTGCCGGTAACCACGATGGCGCGGGCCGAAGCGATGAAGGCCTCGTCGATGTCCTCCTCCGAAAGCGCCATGTCGGCGCAGTCCGAGCGGTAGAAGATCATCGGCGAGACGCCCTCTTCCTCGACCGACAGCAGCACCAGCGCCGTCAGCCGGTCCGGATCGGTCTTGAGGCCGTCGACGCAAACGCCCTCGCGCTTCAGCTGTTCACGGATGAAGCGGCCCATCTGTTCGTTGCCGACGCGGGTAAGCAACGCCGAGCGCAGGCCGAGCCTGGCCGTGCCGACGGAGATGTTGGCTGGACAGCCGCCGACCGACTTGGCAAAGGAGGTGATGTCCTCCAGGCGTGAGCCGATCTGCTGGCCGTAGAGGTCAACGGAGGCACGGCCGATGGTGATGACGTCGAGCGGCGCCTGTTTCGCGTCCACGGCTTCGCTCATTGGAACCTCCCATCGGCCTTGTTGTCTTTGATAGCACGCGCGAGCGGCAGCGTGGCGCCTTCAATATGAAATAATAATTCCAATCCATAGTCAATATGGAATGAGCATTCCTTGGCTGAAAAGTGCCGCCAAATTCACAAATTCACCAGGCAAGCGCGCCGTCGTCGCTGAAATACCCGGCGGTCGGACCATCGGCGTCGAGGGTGGCAAGGCGGATGACAATCTCAGCCGCCTGCTGCACCGTGCGGTGGCCTTTGAACCCGTTGAGATCGGTGGCGGTGTAGCCGGGCGCCGCAGCGTTGATCTTGATGCCTTGCGGCGCGAGCTCCCTGGCAAAGGCCACGGTTATGGCATTCAGGGCAGTCTTGGAGCTGCCATAGCCCATCAGGTTGACGGCAGAATTGGCCGTGGCGGGGTCGAGCGCGCGTCCGATGGAGCCGGTGGAGCTGCTCACCATGACGATGCGGGCGGTCGGCGCTGCAAGCAGCAGCGGCAGGAACGCCTGGGTCACGCGGATCGGGCCGAAGACATTGACGTCATAGGTGGCCTGGATGTCGGCAACACGCTGCCGGCTTGGCGGCGGATCGTAGTTGATGGCGACGCCGGCATTGTTCACCAGCACGTCAAGGCAGGAGCTGTCCGCGCTGACGGTTTCGACCGCGGCCGCAACGCTGTCATCCTGTGTGACGTCGAGCCCGAGCCAGTAGACGTCCAGGCCTTCGGCGCGCAAGGCTTGCGCCGCCGCCATGCCGCGTTCGGCGTCCCTGGCGCCGAGCCAGACCTTGAAGCCCATCGTCGCCAGCCGCCGGGCGATTTCGCGGCCGATGCCCTTGTTGGCGCCGGTCACCACAGCGCTTCTCGTTGCCGTCATGTCTGTGTCTCCTGGGTTGGTGCGGAAGACATCCATTTGGGACAGCACGGGGAATTCCGCGCGCCGAAACCTCTCCCGCTCTTGCCTAATCCTCTCACGATGGTTGCGTGGCGCGTGGGGATGCGCGATGTTCGCGCCATGAGCGAGGCCCTACGAGAGCTGATCGACATTGCCGGCCGCCATGCGCGCGGGCGACGAACAGCAACGGCTATCCCCCGCGTTTCGATCGGCCGCAGCGAAGTCACCACGGCACCGGTGGCGGGCGTGTGGGGTTCGGGGATTCTGTTCGTGCTGCAGGGCGCGAAGACGGTTCTGATCGGCGACCGGGCTCTTCGTTACGATCCCGCCAGCTATTTCATCTACACTGTCGACACGCCGACCATCAGCCAGTTGGTCGAAGCGAATGCTGCCCGTCCCTACCTGGCCATCGGCTTCACCCTTGACCTGCAGGCTGTCGCCGCGCTGCTCGTCGAGCACGAGCCGGCCCTCGGCGGCGACAATTTCTCCACCTCTCCGGTCAATGACGAATTGCTGGATGCACTGCGTCGAATGATGCGGCTGCTTGACCGGCCAGCCGAGATTCCGGTGCTGGCGGCGATGCTCGAACGCGAGATGCTGTTTCGGCTGCTGCAAGGCCCGCAGGGCGGGAAGCTGCGCCAACTGGCGCGCGCCGATGGCCATTTGTCCAGGATACGGCAGGCGATCGCCTGGATCCGGATGCATTGCCATGAGCCGATCCGGGTCGAAGATCTGGCGGACATCGCGCATATGAGCAACGCCGCATTCTACCGCCACTTCAAGGCGGCGACGGCGATGAGCCCGATCCAGTACCAAAAGCAGATCCGGCTGCTGGAGGCCCGCCATCTGCTGGTTGCCCAGCCAGGCAACGTGGCACAGGTCGCCTTTGCCGTCGGCTATGAGAGTGCCTCACAGTTCAGCCGGGAATATGCCCGTCAGTTCGGATCGCCGCCCGCTCGCGACGCAGCGCGGCTTGTGGCGGGAGGCGAAGCGGCCGCAGAGGTCATCTAGACCCTGCGCTTCTTGCCCGTGTCACGGCGTTTCTCGCCAACGGCGACGGTCAGCGCCATGGCCAGCGCCATTGTCGCCGACAGCGAGCGGAAGCCGGCGAAATCGGCCTCGGCGACTTCGAACCAGACCCTGGCGAACTTGGCCAGCGGCGAAAAGGCGCTGTCGGTGATCGCCACGATCGGCACGCCTTGTTCCGAAATGGTCTGTGCTTCCTCGATCGTTGCCGGCGCGTAGGGCGAGAAGCTGATGGCGATGACGGCGTCTCTCGGTGTGGCAAAACCGATCATCTCGGCGTTGAGGCCAGCGGCGGACTCAATCAACTGGTTGCGGATCTTGAGCTTGCCAAGCGCGTAGGCGATGTAGGACGCGACCGGATAGGAGCGGCGCTTGGCCAGCACATAGATGGTTTCGGCCTTCGCCAGCAGAGCGATCGCCACTTCGAAATGGGCTTCGTTCAGCGTGCGTGAAATGTCGTTGAGCGAGGTGCTGGAGGCGGCGACAAAGCCGTCGAAGATCGCCCGGTGGCCGGCGCCCTCCTCGGCCTTGGCGCGCAACGCCAGCAGCCTTTCATCATAGGACGAATTGCGCTCGCGCAGGCGTTCGCGAAACACCGACTGCAGGCTGGTGAAACCATCGAAGCCGAGTTGCTGGGCAAAACGGATCAAGGTCGAAGGTTGGACGCCGGCCGAGGCAGCGATGCTGGCGGCGGTGCCGAAGGCGATGTCGTCGGGATTGTCGAGCGCATAGGCGGCGATCTGGGCGATGCGCTTGGGCAGGCTTTCGCGCCGCTCCAGGATCGTTGCCCGCAGCGTCTCAAAATCGCGAGGTACCCGTTCGTCCATCGTCGCTTTGCCCAGGCTCATTGGTCGGTACCCTCTCTGCCTCATCATAGCGAGCCTGCGCAAGAACACCATAAAAAATGAGGCAGGCGTTCCATTCCTGAGAAAAATGGACTAATTCATCCGCCAAGACTTTTCAGTCAGCGGAGACAAGGGAAATGGTCGGAGTCGGTCTTATCGGTACGGGCTTCATGGGCAAGTGCCATGCCATTGCATGGAGTGCCGTCGGCGCCGTCTTTCCTGATGTGGCCAAGCCGCGGCTGGTGCATCTTGGCGAGGTCAGTGAGGAGCTGGCCCGGCGCAAGGCGGACGAGTTTGGCTTTGCCAAGGCGTCCGGCGACTGGCGTGCCGTCGTCAACGATCCCGAGGTGGATATCGTCTCGCTGACCACGCCGAACCAGTTCCATCCGGAAATGGCCATCGCCATCCTCGCGGCCGGCAAGCATCTGTGGTGCGAAAAGCCGATGGCGCCGAGCTTTGCCGAGGCCGAAGCGATGGCGGCAGCGGCGAAGAAGTCGGGCAAGGTGGCCGCACTTGGCTACAACTACATTCAGAACCCGGCCATCCGCCACATCGGCGCGCTGCTCGAAGAAAAGATCATCGGCGAGGTCAACCTTGTGCGCATCGAGATGGACGAGGACTTCATGGCCGACCCGGAGGCGCTGTTCTTCTGGAAGCATGAGGCATCGTCCGGCTATGGCGCGCTCGACGACTTTGCCGTGCATCCGCTGTCGCTGATTTCGGTGCTGTTCGGCCGCGTCGGCCGCGTCATGTGCGACATGGCCAAGCCCTATGCCGACCGCAAGGTCGCGACCGGCGGCCGGCGCGCGGTCGAGACCTACGACATTGCCAGCGTGCTGATGCATCTCGAAAACGGTGTGGCCGGCACGCTGCTGGTCAACCGTTCGGCCTGGGGCCGCAAGGGCCGCATCGCCATCCAGATCTTTGGCTCGAAAGGCTCGATCCTCTACGACCAGGAACGGATGAACGAGTTCCAGCTCTACCTCACCGCCGACCGGCCGACCGAGCAAGGCTATCGCACCGTCCTGGTGGCGCCGCACCACAAGCCCTATGACAGCTTCCTGCCGGCGCCCGGCCATGGTCTTGGCTTCAACGATCTCAAGATCATCGAATGCCGCGAACTGTTGACGCGCCTCGCTGGCAAGCCGGCGCGCATCATCGACTTCGACGAAGGGCTGGAGATCGAGCGCACCGTGCATGCGATGGCGCGCTCGTTCGAGGAGAAGCGCTGGGTGGATGTGCGGTAATATCCGCTCGTCTCAGCCGCTGGCTGCCGGGGTCTCCCAGCCGTCCACCCATATCTGCCGCAAGCGGTCGCCTTCGCCCTTGAAGCGCAGCCCGGTCGGCTGGCAGTCCTCGATCCGGTCGCTGCGGAAATTGCGGATCGCCTGGCGCAGTTCGCACCAGGCGACGATGTTGGCTGTCTCGGCGTAGTAGATGAGCGCGATCGGGCGGATCAGGCGTTCGGAGGCACGGCCCATTTCGTCACGATAGGAAAGGTCAAGCTTCTCCTCGTCGCGGATGGCGCGGCGCACCAGCGCCAGATCGACAGCACCGATCGATGGCGCGGCAAAACCCCAGACATGCAACGCATTGGCGTCGAACGCCTGACGCAAGGGCGGCGGCACTGCACCCGCAACCTTGGCGCTGACGCGCTTGGCCGCCTGCTTGAGCTCGCTGTCGCCCGTGCGCTCGAGCAGCGCCAGCGACAGCACGATCGCCTCCATCTCCTCGATCGAAAACATCAATGGCGGCAGGTCGAAACCGGGGCGCAATATGTAACCGATGCCGCGCCCGCCTTCGATCGGAACCCGCATCGCCTGCAGCGCGGCGATGTCGCGATAGATCGAGCGCACCGTCACTTCCAGCTGTCCGGCAATCATTGCTGCCGTCACCGGCTGTCGTGCCAGCCGCAGAATCTGGATGATCTCGAACAGGCGCGACGCCTTGCGCATTTCCTCACCCGTCCGAACGCTACTGACACATCCCCGTCAGTTGGGGTGACCTATAGGACTGCCTATCGGATTGAAAATCAACAGATACCTCGGCAACACGCCGGCAGAAGGCGACAGGCAACTGACATGAGCTACGCGGAAAATCTATGGCTGTTTTTTCTTCTGTTGTTCGGCATCATCGTCGTGCCGGGCATGGACATGCTGTTCGTGCTCGCTAATGCGCTGACCGGCGGGCGCGACCGGGGGCTCGCCGCCACCGGCGGCATCATGGTCGGTGGCATCGTGCACACGCTAAACGGTGCCATCGGCGTCGGCCTGCTCATGCATTTCGTGCCGATCCTGTTCAAGCCGCTGCTGATCGCCGGCGCCGCCTATATGGCTTTCATCGGCATCACGCTGATGCGCAGCTCCATCACGGTCGGTCAGGATGGGCCGGCCGGCAGCCGCTCCGCCTGGAAGGCCTTTCGCCAGGGTTTTGTGACCTGCCTGATCAATCCGAAGGCGTATCTGTTCGTGCTTGCCGTCTATCCGCAATTCCTCAAGCCGGCCTACGGCCCGATCTGGATGCAGGCGACGGTCATGGGGCTGCTGACGGTGCTGACGCAGGCCGCGATCTATGGCGGACTGGCAATCTCGGCCGGCCGCAGCCGCACGCTTCTGGTCGCCAACCCGCGCGCGACCGCTTTTGCAGGCCGCGCGGCCGGACTGCTGCTCTTCGCGGTTGCCGTGTTTACCGCCTGGGAGGGGCTGAGGGCGGCGTGATCTCTGCAAGCGCCGCCCTCCCTTATGTGGCATCCGCGTCAAGCCGCTCCCTGCCGGCTCTCCAGCATGGTGCGGCGGGCCGAGCGGCGCCATTCCACGGCGCCGGCAAGGCCGTGCAGCACCGTCTCGGTGGTCGCCCAGTCGATGCAGCCGTCGGTGATGCTCTGGCCGTAGACCAGCGGCTTGCCAGGCACGACGTCCTGGCGGCCGGCGACGAGATTGCTCTCGATCATGACGCCGATAATGTGCTCGTCGCCAGCCGCGACCTGACCCGCCACGTCCGCGGCCACCTTGGGCTGGTTCTCCGGCTTCTTGGCTGAGTTGGCGTGGCTGACGTCGATCATCAGACGGGGCGCGACGCCGATGCGGGCGAGTTCCGCCGAGGCCGCCGCGACGCTTGCCGCGTCATAGTTGGGCTGAACGCCGCCACGCAGGATGACGTGGCAATCCTCATTGCCGGTGGTGGTCGCGATGCCGCTGCGTCCGCCCTTGGTCACCGCCATGAAATGATGCGGCTGGGCGGCCGATTTCACCGCCTCGGCGGCGATCCGCAAATTGCCGTCAGTGCCGTTCTTGAAGCCGACCGGGCAGGACAGGCCGGAAGCAAGCTCGCGGTGGATCTGGCTCTCGGTGGTGCGCGCGCCGATGGCACCCCAGGCGACGAGGTCGGCGATGTATTGTGGGATGGTCATGTCGAGGAACTCGGTTGCTGCCGGCAGGCCGAGATTGTTGACGGCCGACAAGACGTTGCGCGCCATCCGCAACCCTTTCTCGATATTGAAGCTGCCGTCCAGGTCGGGGTCATTGATCAAGCCTTTCCAGCCGACCGTGGTACGTGGCTTCTCGAAATAGACACGCATGACGATCTCGAGCCGGTCGGACAGGGTCTCGCGCAGCGCCGCCAGACGGCTGGCATAGTCAACGGCCGCGACCGGATCGTGGATGGAACAAGGGCCAACGATGACAAGCAGTCGATCGTCGGCCCCCGTAAGGATGGAATGGATCGCGTTGCGCGCGGTGGCGACGGTACGCGTCGCCGTCAGCGTGCGCGGTATCTCGCGCATCACCTCTTCCGGCGCGCTCAATGCTCTGATTTCGGTGACCCGAAGGTCGTCTGTGGTGGTCAACACGGCTTTCTGCTCCTGTTTTTTAGGAGACCTGCCGGCTGAAACAAAAAAGCCGCCAGGTCTGGCGGCTGTTCGGACTTGTTGCTGCAATCTTCAGATCGAGCGCAATCCTCCCGCCGCCAGCGAGCTCCTAAAGTACCAATACGAGGCGGTCAGGTTGATCATGAGGCTCATATAGTCGAAGCGGCGGCGTTTGTCACGTGCCGTAAATGAGTTGGCGAAATCGCTGGCGAGAGCGCCCCTCTCCCCGTCACTATACGGGGAGAAATGGGTCGGCCGCGGCGCTGGCTCCCTACTCCGGCGAAGCCCCGGCGACGCTCTGGTCGTAGTCGACCAGCGAGCCGGTCATGACGCCGGACTGCGGGCTGACCATGTAGCTGATCAGCCGGGCGAGCTGCGTCGGCTTGACCAACTGGCCCATCGGCTGCGCGGCCTCGGCCTTTGCCAGCCAGTCGTCCGGCGCGTCGTGCCATTTCTTCTGCACGATCGCCTCGCCCTCGGTGTCCATCCAGCCGGGCAGCACGGCGTTGCTGCGGATGCGGTTGCCGCGATAGGCGTTGGCGACATTCTTGGTCAGCGTCATCAGCGCGCCCTTGCTGGTCGAGTAGGGCGTCAGGAAAGACTGGCCGCAATGCGCCGACATCGACAGCACATTGACGATCGAGCCGGGAGCCTTGCGCGCCAGCAGATGCGCCACCACGCCTTGCATCAGGAAAAACGGTCCGCGCACATTGGTGGCGAAGATGGTGTCGAAAAGCTCTTCGCTGGTTTCGACCAGCGAACCGCGCGCCGACGTGGCGGCGGCATTGACCAGCGCATTGATGGTGCCGAAATGCACGATCGCGGTTTCGACTGCACGCTTGCAGTCAGCCACTTTTGAGACGTCGGTGCTGATGAAGATGGCGTCGACGCCCAATTTCTTGAAATGGGCGACTGCCTTGTCGCCCTTCTCCTGAGAGCGGCCAATGAGCGCCAATGCCCGGCAACCCTCGTCGGCTAACGCCTCGGCAACGGCAAAGCCGATGCCCTGTGCGCCGCCGGTGACGATGGCGCGTGTCTGTGAATTGCGATCGGCCGATGCGCTCATCGCTTTGCTCCTGGGTTGGATACCAAAATTAAGGTGTGTTTCAGATTCAGATCAGGCCGAGTCGAAAATGACGGTTTCCGAGAACCGGAGCGGAGCGTACTTTTAGGTACGTGAGCACCGGAAGCGCAGGAAGCCGCCATTTGCAGGCCGGCCTCACCTGAATATCAACACACCTAGTCGAGACGGACGGTCTTGCCTGTGGTCGCCGACTTCAGCGCCGCGTCCGCCAGTTTCAACGCCACGAGGCCGTCGGCCCCGCTCGGCGCCGCCTTCTTGCCGGTGGTTGCCGCGGTGATGAAAGCGGCGATCTCGATGGCATAGGCGTCGAGGTAGCGGGTCATGAAGAAGTCGTGCAGCGGCGGGCGTGTATAACCCTTTTCGTTGGCCAGTTCGATCGACACCGGGCGCTGGTTCTCGGCGGCGACCATGCCCTTCGAACCGTGCACCTCGATGCGCTGGTCGTAGCCATAGGTGGCGCGGCGCGAATTGGAGATGACGGCCTGCTTGCCGGAAGCGGTTTCGAGGATGACGCTGACCGAGTCGAAATCGCCGGCCTCGCCGATCTTCTTGTCGACCAGCACCGACGCATGGGCGCTGACCGCGACCACCTCTTCGCCGAGCAGGAAGCGCGCCATGTCGAAATCATGGATGGTCATGTCGCGGAAAATGCCGCCCGAACGCTTGATGTAGTCGATGGGCGGGGCGCCCGGGTCGCGCGAGGTGATGGTGACCATCTCGACGGTGCCGATGGCGCCGTCGTCGATCGCCTTGCGCACGGCGGCGAAGTGCGGATCAAAACGGCGGTTGAAGCCTACCATCAGCGTCGCCTTGGCCTTTTCGACCACGGCCAGGCACTTCTCGACGCGCTTGACGTTGAGGTCGATCGGCTTCTCGCAGAAGATCGCCTTGCCGGCCTTGGCGAAGCGCTCGATCAGATCAGCATGGGTGTCGGTCGGCGTGCAGATGACGACGGCGTCGATGTCCTTGGATTTTTCGATGGCGTCAATGGTGCGCACTTCGGCGCCATAGGCTATCGCCAGCTCCGTCGCCGCCTTCTCGAAGGCGTCGGCAACGGCGACCAGTTTGGCCTGCGGATTGGAGCCGACGGCGCGGGCATGGACCTTGCCGATGCGGCCGGCACCAAGGAGGGCGAAACGAACAGTCATGGAAATTCCTTTGAGGGTGGTTCGAAGCGGGGCGCCCGGTCATGGGCGCCGGTGATTTTCCGGTCAAGACAAGATCGACAGGGAGGCGATGACCACCGCCTCCGCGCCCGGCCTAGAGCCCTTTGTTTGAGCATGATCTCTGGACAAAACGGTTCCCGTTTTTGTCCGAGAAAACCGGATTCCACTTTTCGGGATCATGCTCTAGGCCGCGAGTTCCGCCTCCCCGGTCTTGGCGCCGGTGATGTAGGAGACGATATCGTTTCCGTCGGTGTCCTGCTTGCGCAGATTGGCGACGATCTTGCCCCGGCGGAAGACGACGATACGGTCGACCAGGTCGAACACCTGGCGCATGTTGTGGCTGATCAGGATCAGAGGCTCGCCATTTTCCTTCAGCGTGCGGATGATGTTTTCGACCTGCGCCGTCTCCTGCACGCCGAGTGCCGCCGTCGGCTCGTCCATGATGATGAGCTTGGAGGCAAAGGTCGCGGTCCGGGCGATCGCCACACATTGGCGCTGACCGCCCGACATGTGGCGGATGGTGCTGGACAGGTTGGGGATCTTGACCGCCGTGCGGACAAGAGCCGCCTCGGTCGCCTTGCGCATGAACTTGCGGTCGAGGATCGAGAACGGCCCGAGATTGAACAGCACCTTCTCGCGGCCGAGAAACAGGTTGGAGGGCACGTCGAGATCGTCGGCCAGCGCCAGGTTCTGGAACACGGTCTCGATGCCGGCCTCGCGCGCTTCGATCGGGCCGGAAAAGTTTACTTCCTTGCCGTCGAACCAGACCTTGCCGTCGGTGCGCTGTTCGACGCCGGTGATCTGGCGCACGAAGGTCGATTTGCCGGCGCCATTGTCGCCCATGATGGCGACATGCTCGCCCTTGCGCAGTTCGAAATTGGCGCCTTCGAGGGCATGCACGCCACCATAGCGCTTGGTCAGGTTTTCGGTCTTCAGAACGATGTCCGACATGATCAACCTCCTATCGCGCGGCGGCGCTGGCGCCATTGGTCGAGAACCACCGCGCCGACGATGATCACGCCCTTGACCATCTCCTGGTAGTAGGCGTCGAGGCGCAGGAAGGTGAAACCGGAGATGATGACGCCGAAGATCAGCGAGCCGATGACGGTGCCGATGATCGAGCCGCGGCCGCCCGACAGCGAGACGCCGCCGATGACCGCCATGGCGATGGCGTCGAGTTCGTACATCACGCCCATGCCGGATTGAGCGGTCAGGTTCTTGGAGCACAGCACCACGGCGGCGAGCGCGGCGAGGATGCTGGCGATGGCATAGACGAGGATCTTGTGGTTGGCGATCTTGATGCCCGACATGCGCGCGGCATCCTCATTGGAGCCGATGGCATAACAGTGCTTGCCGTATTTGGTGTAGGTCAGGATCAGCTGGAACAGTATCGCCAGCGAAATGAAGATGACGACCGGCATCAGGCCCTTGCCAATTGCCGCGAAACCGTCTGTCGGAAATGAGATTGGCTGGCCCTTGGACCACCATTTGGCGATGCCGCGCGCCGTCACCATCATGCCGAGCGTGGCGATGAAGGGTGGGATGCGCGTGTATGCGATCAGAAAGCCGTTGACCAGGCCAGCCAGCAGGCCGCAGCCGATCGCGACCAGCACCGGTACGATCACCGGCAGGTCGGTCCAGCCCTGCGCGAGGAACATCGCCTTGGGGTTGGGGTTGCCGTTGACCATCGCCACCTGGGCGAAGCTCATGGAGATCATCGCAGTGGCACCGACGATCGAGCCTGAGGACAGGTCGATGCCGCCGCAAATGATCACCTGCGTCACGCCGATGGCGATGATGCCGACGATCGACACTTGCAGGATGATGATCTCGAGCCGCTGCTGATTGAAGATTGCGTCGACATTGTCGCGGGTGTTGAACAGGAAACTGTCGCCGAGGAAGACCCGGCCGATCAGTTCGAAGGCGCCGACGAGGATGACGAGCGCCAGGAAAACGTTGAACTCGGCCGGCCATGCGCGTTTCTTCGCATCGTAGGTGAGCCCGCCGACGCCATGAGATGTCTGTGCCACGTCTTCTGTCCTCCGTCGGCCGCGTTCGCGCTCCCGCCACCCGCTCGGGCAAATCGGGAAAGGAGGAGCGGCGCTGTTTCACGCCGCTCCAAATCGGTCCGAAACTCAGTTCTTCTTCAGGAACTTGTCGATGTTTGCCGGCGTCACCAGCTGGAAGGGGACGTAGACCTTGTGTTCGACCTTCTCGCCCTTGGCCAGCTTGAGCGCAGCGTCGAGAGCACCGGCACCCTGGCCGGCGGCATCCTGAAATACCGTCGCGTCAAGGTCGCCCGCCTGCATTGCGGCAAGCGCGTCCTGGGTGGCATCGACGCCACCGACGACAACCGTCTTCATGTCGATGTTGGCGGCCTTCATTGCCTGGATGGCGCCGATGGCGCTTTCGTCATTGTTGGCAATGACGCCATCGAACGGCTTGTTGGTCGACAGCCAGTTGGTCATCAGGTTCTGGGCCTGGTCACGGTCCCAGTTCGACGTCTGCTTGTCGATGATCTTGATGAAGCTGCATTCCGGCGTGGCGATCACCTCTTCGATGTCCTTGGTGCGCTGCACGGCGGCCTGGTTCGACAGCTCGCCCATGATCACATAGACATTGGCTTCCTTCTTGCCGGCTTCCGTGAACAGGCGGCAGACTTCCTTGGTCTCAAGCGTGCCGGAATCAGCCTCGTTCGAAGCGACGAAAGCCTGGTTGTCCGGCAGCGTGTCGACATTGACCGGCTCGCGGTTGACGTAGACCAGCGGGATCTTGGCGGCGGCGGCTGCGTCGGACATCGCCTGCGTGGCCGAAGTGTCGACCGGGTTGACGATGATCGCGTCGACGCCCGAGGCGGCGAAGTTCTTGATCTGGTCAAGCTGCTTGGCGACGTCGTTCTGCGCGTCCTCTACCTGCAACTCGACGCCGCTCATGCCCTTGGCCTGCTCGATCATGCCGTTGCGCAGGACGGTCAGGAAGTTGTCGTCGAATTTGGCCATCGACACGCCGACCTTGGCAGCGAGTGCCGACGAACTCATCAGCGCCGCAAAGGCGACGCCCAAAAGCAGTTTCTTCATTTTCGTTCTCCTCCACACATTGGTGTCCGGCTGCACCGATTTACCCGGAATCCCCGATCTCCCAGGGAATCTCTCCCGATTGCTGGTTCAGCTCCGGCTGGCGTTTTCCCTGCAATTGGAACGCCAGGCGTTCAGTTTGAAACAGATGTTCCGGAACGAAAGAACCAAAATACCCAGTTGGTGAAATTTTTATTCCATTTTCCGCCGCGACGTCAAGGGTGATTCCGCGGTCGGATGGCGGATTTTCGGCTCGCTCTGATAGATTCTATCATTTCCGGGGCCGACTCTCGCCGACGAGGGGTCAAATGTTTTCCGGGAGATAGATGTCGAAAGGCAGAAAGGTCTGGCCCGGCGCGTTGGCGGCGCCAGCCTCGATGGCATGCGCCATCAGCCCGACAAGTTCGCGGCACAGTGCGGCTAGCGGCGTGGAGATCACCATGGTCAGGATGTTGTCGGCGAGCGCTGCGCGCGATTCAGCATTGATCTCATTGCAGACGACCACTGGCATGTGTTGGGGCCTTGCTGCCCGCAGCGCCGAGACGGCGCCTTCCATGCCGCCGCCGGCGACGTAGCAGCCGGCGAGATCCGGATAGCGCGCCAGAAGATCGATCATCGCATCGTGGGTCACCTGATTGGCTTCCAGATTGACCAGCGTTTCCATCACCGTGAACTCAGGCGCATGTTCGCGGAAAAAGGAGCGAAAGCCGATCTCGCGCAGCTCATGACCATGGAAGCGATGGCTGCCGACGAAAAGCGCGACCTTGCCGGGCTTCGGCGCCGCCTTGGCGATCATCCAGGCCGCGGTGCGACCGACCTTGCGGTTGTCGAGGCCGACATAGCCCTCGCGGATGCCGGCGGCAAAGTCGGACAGCAGGGAGAAGACCGGCTGCCCCCTCGCCTTCAGCGCCTCGACGGCCGCCGTCAGCGTCGGATGGTCCGGGCCGACAACGGCGATGGCCCTGGATTTCGCCGCCAGTCTGCGCATCTGGACGGCGATCTCGTCGGCGGCGAGCGAACGGGCGAAGTCGATGGTGGCGACGCCGCGGAAGCGCTGCGACTGCGCGACCGCCACTTCCAGTTCCCGCGCGAAATCGCCGTAGAAGACATCATTGCCGCGCAGCAGCAGAAAGCCGAGGCGGTATTCCGGCAATTCCTGGCGCATGCGCTGCTTGATCAGCCCGGCGGCGTGATAGCCGATGCCGGTCGCCGCCTCATAGACACGGCGCGCTGTTTCCTCGCGCACCGGCAACCGGTTGTTCAGCACCCGGTCGACGGTGGCGACGCTGACGCCGGAGATGCGTGCCAGATCGGTGATGGTGGGCCGCTTTGCCATGGATCCTCCACTAGATGCGGGCTGAGATTACCTCATTCTGATATGAAATGATAGAAACTATCTTTGTGATATTGAGACTATCATGGCTTGGCGCTATTTTGAAATCCGACGCCAGCCATTGCGCCCGAGCTTCCACTATGGGCTGATCGCAAGGCGCGGATGGAGGAACCTCGATGACGGCAGTGATGGACGCAGCACCGTCCCGGCGCGACTACAGCCTGATCGGCCGAGACGCCAAGCTCGCCGTCGAGACCGGGCTGTCGGCAGCCGAGTGGTATCACACCGATATTCCGCGCAAGCAGATGAAGGAGCTAATGCAGCGCTCGGACCAGCCGGCGATCCGCGACACCATAATCTGGCTCGGCGCGCTCATCCTCAGCGCTGCAGGCGGCGCCTGGTTCTGGGGCACATGGTGGTGCGTGCCGTTTTTCTTCGTCTACGGCACGCTTTACGGCTCGTCGACCGATTCACGCTGGCACGAATGCGGCCACGGCACCGCATTCCGGACTCAGTGGATGAATGATGCGATCTATCAGATCGCCTGCTTCATGATTATGCGCAATCCGGTGACCTGGCGCTGGAGCCATACACGGCACCACACCGACACCATCATCGTCGGCCGCGACCCGGAGATATCGGTCATGCGGCCGCCGGACCTGCTGCGCGTCATGCTGGCGTTCGTCGGCGTGCTCGACGCCTGGCATGCAACGAGCGACATGGTACGCAACGCCGCCGGCATCATCAGCCCGGCGGAAAAGACCTTCATCCCTGAGCAGGAGCAGCCGAAGGCGATCCGCGCCGCCCGCATTTGGACGGCGATCTACGCCGCAACCATCGCGCTGGCGCTTTATTCGGGCTCATTCCTGCCTTTGATGCTGGTCGGACTGCCAAGGCTCTACGGTGCCTGGCACCATGTGCTGACCGGCCTGCTGCAGCATGGCGGCCTTGCCGACAATGTCATCGACCATCGGCTGAACAGCCGCACCGTGCTGATGAACCCTATCAGCCGCTTCATCTACTGGAACATGAACTACCATGTGGAGCACCACATGTTCCCGATGGTGCCCTATCACGCGCTGCCGAAGCTGCATGAGCTGATCAAGCACGATCTGCCGGCGCCGACGCCGTCGATCCTGGCCGGCTACCGCGAGATGATACCGGCCTTCCTGCGCCAGTTGCGCAATGAGGATTATTTCGTCAAGCGCGAGCTGCCGCCGACGGCCAGGCCCTATCGTGACGAATTCCACAGCGACCATGCTGCTGCGAAAGCAGCGGAGTGACAGCAGCCCGCAACGGGGCAGCTGACGGGCCAAAATTCTACCGGGAGAGATCAATGAGCGACTGGGTCGAGGCCTGCGCGGCCGGAGACATCGACGAAGAGGATGTGATGCGGTTCGACCATGGCGGCCGCACCTTTGCCATCTATCGCAGCCCCGACGACGACTATTTTGCCACGGATGGGCTGTGCACGCATGAGAAGGTGCATCTGGCCGACGGGCTGGTGATGGACGACATCATCGAATGCCCCAAGCACAATGGCCGCTTCAACTACAAGACGGGGGACGCCAGGGGCGCACCGGTCTGCGTCAATCTGAAGACCTATCCGGTCAAGGTCGACGCCGGCAAAGTGCTGATCCAGATCGGGTGATGGCAATGACAAAGGGCATGGTCATCATCGGCGCCGGCGAATGCGGCGGGCGCGCGGCGCTGACGCTGCGCGAACTCGGCTATGTCGGGCCGGTGACGCTGGTCGGAGACGAGCCGCATTTGCCCTATGAGCGGCCGCCGCTGTCGAAAGACGCAATGGTCAGCGATGCGCCCGAGATCAAGGCGATCGCCAGCGAGGCGTTGCTGGCCGAAAAATCGATCCGGCATATCCATTCGGTCCAGGCAGTGGCGATCGACCGCGCCGCGCACAGCGTGCGTCTGTCGGACGGTTCGGTGCTGGCTTACGACAAGCTACTGCTGGCAACGGGCTCGACGCCACGCAAGCTGCCGATGCCAGGCCTTGGGTCGCGCTGCGTCTATCTCAGGACTTTTGCCGACGCGCTGGCCATTCGCGCCCATCTGCGGGCCGGCAACCGCATCGCGATTGTCGGCGGCGGCTTCATCGGCCTCGAGCTCGCCGCAGCAGCGCGCAGACTGCGCGCCGATGTCACCGTCCTCGAGGCGCTCCCGCGCATCCTGATGCGTGGCGTGCCGGCCGAAATCGCGCAGGTGATCCACGCGGCGCATGAAGCCGAAGGCGTCACCATTCTGTGCGGTGACGGCATCGCGGCGATCGCCGACGACGGTGCGCAGGTGCGCATCACGCTGGCCGGCGGACGCGACATCGTCGCCGACCTCGCGGTGATCGGCATTGGCGCCGTGCCGGTGACCGCACTTGCCGCGGAGGCGGGACTGACGATCGACAATGGCATCGCGGTCGATGGCGAGCTGCGCAGCAGCGATCCGGACATCTTTGCCGCCGGCGATTGCTGTTCGTTTCCGCTTGCCGTCTATGGTGGAAGGCGGGTGCGGCTGGAAGCCTGGCGCAATGCGCAGGAGCAAGGTGCCCTGGCGGCGAAGAACATGCTGGGCGCCGATGAGGCGCACGCTGCGGTGCCATGGTTCTGGTCGGATCAATATGGCCTCAGCCTGCAGATCGCCGGCCTGTCGGATGAAGGCCGCAGCACCGTACGCCGCGATCTCGACGACGGCGCCTTCATCCTGTTTCATTTGGCTGGGGATGGCAGGCTGGTGGCGGCGAGCGGCATCGGTCCCGGCAATGCGGTTGCCCGCGACATCAGGCTGGCCGAGATGCTGATCGGCAAGCGGGCGAAGCCGGCGCCGGAGGCGCTCGGCTCGCAGGCCGTCAAGCTGAAGTCGCTGCTGGCGGCGTAAGGGCTTAGAGCAGTTCATCGTTTCACAGAAACGCCGAACCGCTCTATGTCTTTGTTTTTACGCAATTCCGGACGGAAAACCGCTCACACTTTTCCTGGAATTGCTCTAGAACAGCGCCTTGAGCTCGGACAGTTTGTCGTTAACCAGCCAGCCGTAGTAATTTTCCTCGGGCAGCTTCACCGGCTCGCCGGCGGCGCGGCGCCTGTCGTTCTCGAGCTTCAGCTCATAGGCGTGCTGTTCGGGATTGCCGATGTTGTAGAGCGTCGAGGTGACGCCGGGGTTGCCTGAGATGTCGAAGCCGGCAATGCCCTTGTAGGCGTCGATCGATTTTTTGATCGTCGCCGCGACATAGGGCAGCGTCAGGTCCGGATCCATGATGGTCTTGTAAACGGCGTTCGGATCGCTGACGTCGAGCTTCGGCAGGCCGGACACCTTGTGCACGAGATCGCTCATCTGCAGCGCCGTCAGCGGATTGAGCTGGCCGAGGCCAAAGGTCTGGCCGGCGTAATAGGGCTGGAAGAAGGTGGCGCCGAAGCGGTCATTGGGGAAGCTCTCGCCGCCGACGCTCTTGCCGCGGAAAGAGCGGTTCCACACCTGCTCGCGGCATTCCCACAGATCGTAGCTGTCCGACTTGGCCGCGCATTTGGCGAATTCCGGCCGCTGCACGAAATCGGTGATGTCCTCGCCGTCATAGGCGAAGGACAGCTTGCTGGAGAGATAGGAGATCGCCTTGACGTAATAGGTCTGCAGCCGGTCATAGGCGTCGACATTGTAGGTATGCTCGCCGACGATGGCGCCGACGATGTGCATCGGGTCGATACCATAGGCGGAGGCCGCCTGCTTGATCTTGCCGCGCAATTCGGCGTCGCTCTCCAGCAGCGCGTAGACCTTGCGGTATTTCGCCTGGAAAGTGGTGTTGGTGGCCTGGGTGCGCCGGCTAGAAGCGCCCGGTATGTCGGGCTGCTCGACATTGCGGTTTCCCGGCGGCACCATGGTTGCCGCCTGGGCAGCGAGCATGGTTGTCGCCAGCGCCAAGCCGAGAATGACGAAGATCAGTTTTTTCATGCACCGCCGCCTAAATAGTCGGGGGGCAAACTAGGTAATGCTCCAAGGGGAGTCGATAGACCCCTTGGCCCGGCAGGTCGAAAGCTGGCCAGATGCTTCCATTTGGCCACACCTTCGCAAATCCTGCCGGCAATGTGTGCCGCCGCCCGCGCCGGGATCGCCCCGGCCCACCCTTCACAAGATGAATTGCCCTTTAAAGGATGAATCGCGACAAATCTGTGTTTCTGGAGAGGTCGCCGACATGCTTTTCCACATAGGCGGCGTCGATGGTCACCGAGGTGCCGTTGCGGTCGGGCGCATCATAGGAGATCTCGTCCAGCACCCGCTCCATCACCGTCTGCAGGCGCCTGGCGCCAATGTTTTCGACGCTGGCGTTGAGATCGACGGCGATGCCGGCCAGCGAATCGATGGCATCGTCGGTGAAGGTCAGGTCGACGCCCTCGGTCTTCATCAGCGCGATATACTGCTTGATCAGGCTGGCCTCGGTCTCGGTCAGGATGCGGACGAAATCGTCCTTCTCCAGCGCCCGCAACTCGACGCGGATCGGCAGGCGGCCCTGCAGTTCCGGCAACAGGTCGGACGGCTTCGAGACATGGAAGGCCCCGGAGGCGATGAACAGGATGTGGTCGGTCTTCAGCGGACCATACTTGGTCGCCACCGTCGTGCCTTCGATCAGCGGCAGCAGGTCGCGCTGCACGCCTTCGCGCGAAACGCCGGCGCCCATGCCGCCTTCCCGCGAGGCGATCTTGTCGATCTCGTCGAGGAAGACGATGCCGTCATTTTCCGTCGCATCGAGCGCCCGGCGCACCACCTCGTCCTGGTCGAGCAGCTTGTCGGACTCGTCGTTGACCAGAAGCGCGTAGGATTCCTTCACCGTCGTCTTGCGGGTCTTGGTCTTCTTGCCACCCATCGCCTTCGACAGCATGTCGTTGATGTTGAGCACGCCGATATTGGCGCCCGGCATGCCGGGGATCTCGAAGCCGGGCATGCCGCCAGTGCCGGTGTCGGCCACTTCGACCTCGATCTCCTTGTCGTCGAGCTCGCCGTCGCGCAATTTCTTGCGGAAGCTATCGCGGGTGGCCGGGCTCGCCGTTTTGCCGACAAGCGCTTCCAGCACCCGTTCCTCGGCATTGATGTGGGCGCGCGCCTTGACGTCCTCGCGCATCTTCTCGCGCACCAGCCCGATGGCGATCTCGACCAGGTCGCGGATGATCTGCTCGACATCGCGGCCGACATAGCCGACCTCGGTGAACTTGGTCGCCTCGACCTTGACGAAAGGCGCACCGGCCAGGCGTGCCAGGCGGCGCGAAATCTCGGTCTTGCCGACGCCGGTCGGTCCGATCATCAGGATGTTCTTCGGCATCACCTCTTCACGCATCTGGCCTTCGAGCTGCTGGCGGCGCCAGCGGTTGCGCAAGGCGATGGCCACGGCGCGCTTGGCGTCCTTCTGGCCGATGATGAAGCGATCGAGCTCCGAAACGATTTCGCGGGGAGAAAATGTCGTCATGTCACTAAATTCCACTTTGCCACTGCTTGATGGCCTCGAACGGATGCAGCAGCATGATCACGTTGAGTGTCAGATTGTCCCGGATGAGATAGCCGGTACCCAGTTCGAAGAGGATGGCGAGGCTGACGATCACCCATATAGGTAGCCTTCGCGCCATCACAAATCCCAGCACCATGGCCAGTGTGTCGGACACGGAATTGATGATCGAGTCGCCGTAGTAGTCGAGCGAGATGGTGCCGGCGCGGTAGCGGTCGATGATGAACGGGCTGTTCTCGAGCAGTTCCCAGCCGCCCTCGATGAGGACGGCGAAGGCCAGCCTGAGTCCAATCGGCGAGCGTGGGAACAGGAACCTTGCCAGGGCGTAGAACAGGAAGCCGTGGATGATGTGCGAGAAGGTGTACCAGTCTGAAATGTGCTGGGAATTCTCGGAACTCTGCACGACACCGTGCCAGAGTTTGACGTAGCCGCAGGTGCAGATCGGTGTTCGCCCCATGCCGTAGAGGGCGCCTGCCTGGAAGATGATCAACGCGAGGACGAGCAGCAGCCCCATCCGCCACGTGTCTTCATAGGCCGAATAGCTTTTATCGTCGCCCGATGCGTTCATGCCCTATTGCCTCTCTTCCGCGTCGCCGTCTCGATCATCACAAAGCCCGTCACGCTTTCAGCGGCGGTAGCCGGCGGATCATGGCTGCCGGCAAAGTGGGTTCGACGACAATCCGCCGGATACGCTGCCAGCCAGCCCCGAACAGAATAATCAGCGCGCCGACAACGACCAGGATCAAGGCAAAAGGCGGGATGCCCGTCGAATCGGAGGCGGAACTCACCAGATAATAGATGCCCAGCGAGCCGAAGTAAGCCAATGTAGGAACCAGAAGCGAACGGCGGTCTATGGCGAGCGCGACATAGAGGAAGCCAAGGATCAGGATCGTCAGCATGACGGTTGCATTGGCGTCCGGCGCGATATGTCCGAATACGACGTTCTGGCCGGTTGCCATGATAAAGAGCGGATGCACCAGCATAGGCGCCGAGACGACATGCAGCCAGAAAGCGCAATCGGACCAGATTTTGCGTCGATCCCTATCGTAAATGTCAAAAGCTACACCCGTTGCGAACACGATCAAGCCGCAGATCAGCGGCATGTAGAGTGCCGCGCGGAGCAATTCGGGAACATCCTCAAGGCGTGGCGGCGCAATCGCGCCCGTTGTCACACTGTCATATAGGATTATCGCCGTCTGCAGGAACGCAAGCAGCGTGAAAGCGATGGCGATAGCTCCAGCAAGAATGGGGACGCGAAAGCGCCAGAAATAGATCGCCGCCGCGATTATTCCTCCGCCCAGGAACAGATATCCGGCCCGGGACGCCGTCTGGCGCAACGCCAATAGCTGCCAGATAGTCTCCGGCTTGCGTATGCCGAAGCTGGCCTCCACTTGTAGCGCCAGAGCGACCAGAATGGCGGCCATGAAAATCAGGGCAAGCACGGACGACGATAGTTTCATTCGGTGCTGACGCGTGACAATTTCGGCGAGCCCCCAAGTGAAAACCGCGAGGATGCCAGCGATCCAGAGTGTCTGGCCCGGAAGTAAAGTGGTGAGGACAAAGAAGAAGCCGGCGCTGAGCAGAACGGTTCCCACAGTGACAAACAGATCGTTGCCGCCGCCGACCAGCCGCAGGTTTTCCTCGTCACCCTCGTCATCGGCGCGCCTAGCATCGGGGGCGAGTGCGACCGCCCGTTCCATAGCCTCCAACTGATCGCGCAGGGTCTGCGAGATCAAACCTTTCGCGACTGCCTTGTCGAGTGTTTCGGGGCTGATCAATCGGGCTCCTGCGGCGCGTCGCGCGCCATCATCAAGGCCGGCCCGTATTCCGTTGTTCTGGTGTCAAAGGCGGCAAAGCCGGCTTTCTCATAGGCGCGAATGGCGCGGCCATTGTCGGGATGCGGGTCGATGATGACGCGCGGCGCGCCTTCCTCGAACAGCTGCTCGACGAATTGCCGGACAATGGCCGAGCCATGTCCGGCCCCGACAAGCTCCGGCACGCCGATCGACAGGTCGATGCCGAGCGTGCCGAATGGCTGGTCGGCATAGGGATGGCCGTCCTCCAGATGCGGGTCATAGCTCTGCAGATAGGCGATCGGCTTGCCGTTGAGCTCGACGATCAGCGGTTCGACGGAAATCGAGTCGATATGCTCACGAATCTCAGCGATTTCCGTTTCGGGATCGTCCCACCACTGCGCGACATGCGGCTCGGCCAGCCAACCGGCGATCATCGGCAGGTCTTTTTCCGTCACCGGCCGAAAATCGTAGGGCACGACTGCCTCAGCCGGCATCGAGCGTTTCGATGACGAAATTGTTGTTGGTGTAGACGCAGATGTCGGACGCGATCTGCATCGCCTTGCGGGCGATCTCCTCGGCATCCTTGTCGCTGTCCATCAGCGCGCGCGCCGCGGCCAGCGCATAATTGCCGCCGGAGCCGATGGCCATGACGCCATGTTCGGGCTCGAGCACGTCGCCATTGCCGGTCAGCGCCAGCGAAACCGACTTGTCGGCCACCAGCATCATGGCTTCGAGACGGCGCAGATAGCGGTCGGTGCGCCAATCCTTGGCGAGCTCGACACAAGCGCGCGTCAGCTGGTCGGGATATTGTTCGAGCTTGGCTTCCAGTCGTTCCAGCAGAGTGAAGGCGTCGGCGGTGGCGCCGGCGAAACCGGCAATGACATTGCCGCCCTTGCCGATGCGGCGCACCTTGCGTGCATTGCCTTTCATGATGGTCTGGCCAAGGCTGACCTGGCCGTCGCCGGCGATCACCACCTTGTTGCCCTTGCGCACCGTCACGATGGTCGTGGCGTGCATGGTCAGTTCATTCGACATTTCCTGGGCTCCGAGCAGCACCATCCCAAAAGGCGATTGGCGCGTTACGAGTGACTTGATCGGCCATATGTATGCATAGGTCGAGCGATTGCAAACCGGCCTCGACGCCGGGCTCGATACCGCTTGGCATGGCAACTGGCAATCGCTGGATCATGCTGCTAGAAGGCTCTCGTTTTCAAGCACGTGAAGGCTGGAAAGCCTGTAAACCCTGGGACAAGGACAAGGTCATGCCGACCCGTTCCGCGCAAGCAAGCCGCAAGACCAAGGAAACCGATATCTCGGTATCGGTCCATGTCGACGGCTCGGGCAAGTCAGACATTGCGACTGATATCGGCTTCTTCGACCACATGCTGGACCAGCTGTCGCGCCATTCGCTGATCGACATGACGGTCAAGGCCAAGGGCGACCTGCACATAGACGACCACCACACGGTCGAGGACACCGGCATCGCGCTTGGTCAGGCGCTCAGCAAGGCGCTGGGCGAACGACGCGGCATCATGCGCTATGCCTCGATCGATCTGGCCATGGACGAGACGCTGACGCGGGCGGCGATCGATGTCTCCGGCCGCCCTTTCCTGGTGTGGAATGTTGCCTTCTCGTCGCCGAAGATCGGCACCTTCGACACCGAACTGGTGCGCGAATTCTTCCAGGCGCTGGCGCAGAATGCCGGCATCACATTGCATGTGACCAATCACTATGGCGCCAACAACCACCATATCGCCGAGACCTGCTTCAAGGCGGTGGCACGGGCGCTGCGCGCTGCCCTTGAACCCGACCCGCGCCAGCCGGACGCGGTGCCCTCCACCAAGGGATCGCTGAAGGGATAGCACCATGGCCATCTATGTCGTGATGGAGCCGCCGGGCCGCAGCGAAAAGGCAGATACGACCTTTGTCCGCGACGGCTTTTCCTGGCTCGGCTTCCTGGTGACGCCGCTATGGCTCGCCTGGCACCGGCTGTGGGTCGAGGCGGCGCTGGCCTTTGTCGCCATGGCCGCGCTGTCGATGCTTGGCGAGAAACTGGGTCTCGAATGGGCCGGCTCGGCTCTCTCGCTGCTGGTCTCGCTCTATGTCGGGCTGGAGGGGCAGGGTTTGCGGATTGCAGCACTTCGCCGCCGCGGCTGGCAGCAATGGGGCGTCGTCGAGGCCGATGGGATCGACGATGCCGACACCCGCTATGCGCTGGAAACCGAGGCACCGTCAGATGAAGGCGCGCCGGTGCATCGCATCGTTCCGGACGCCGCCCAGGCGCGCCCGGCGCAGATGGGCATGGTGCTGGGGCTGACCCACATTCCGGGAAAGACCTGAGATGCGTGTTGCCATCATCGACTACGGTTCGGGCAATCTGCGCTCGGCCACCAAGGCCTTCGAGCGCGCCGCGCATGAAGCCGGCATCGCCGCGGCGATCGAGCTGACCGCCGATGCCGAACGAGTACGCACCGCCGATCGCATCGTGTTGCCCGGCGTCGGCGCCTATGCCGATTGCGCGGCGGGCTTGCGTGCCGTCGCCGGCATGTGGGAAGCGGTGGAGGAGGTCGCCATCGCCAAGGGGCGGCCGTTCCTCGGCATCTGCGTCGGTATGCAGCTGATGTCGGAACGCGGCCTGGAAAAGACCATTACCAAAGGCTTTGGCTGGATCGCCGGCGACGTCAAGGAGATCACGCCGACTGACGCGGCGCTGAAGATTCCGCAGATCGGCTGGAACACGATCGACCTGGAGCGCAAGCATCCGCTATTTTCCGGCATTCTTACCGGACCCAAGGGGCTGCACGCCTATTTCGTGCATTCCTACCACCTCGATGCAACGAAACCGGCCGAAGTGCTGGCTGTCGCCGACTATGGCGGCCCGGTGACGGCAACCGTCGCCCGCGACAACCTGGTCGGCACGCAGTTCCATCCCGAAAAGAGCCAGGCGCTGGGTCTTGCCCTCATCACCAATTTCCTGCGGTGGAAGCCATGAGCAAGAAGGGCTACTGGATGGCGATGATCGAGGTGACCGATCCGGAAAACTATCCGCTGTACATCGCCGCCAACAAAGCGGCTTTCGACAAGTACGGCGCAAAATTCCTGACCCGTGGCGGCCAGTCGTCGAGCCCGGAAGGGCCGTCCGGCAGTCGCCACATCATCATCGAGTTCGAGAGCTACGCGGTCGCACTCGCCTGCTTCCATTCCCCCGAATACCAGGCGGCGCTGAAACTCCGGCGGCTTTATTCGACGTCGCATTTCGCCATTGTGGAAGGGGCTTGAGCGGTGATCCTGTTTCCAGCCATAGACCTCAAGGACGGCCAGTGCGTGCGGCTGAAGCACGGCGATATGGCGACCGCGACGATCTATAATGACGATCCGGCAGCCCAGGCCAGAGCCTTCGAAAGCCAGGGATTCGAGTGGCTGCATGTCGTCGACCTCAACGGCGCCTTCAAAGGCCAGAGCGTCAACAGCGCGGCGGTCGGCGCCATCCTCAAGGCGACGAAGAACCCGGTGCAGCTTGGCGGCGGCATCCGCACACTTGAACAGATCGAGGACTGGCTCGATCGCGGGCTCGCCCGCGTCATCCTCGGCACGGTGGCGGTGCGCGATCCCGATCTGGTTCGCCAGGCCTGCAAGGAATTCCCGGGCAAGATCGCCGTCGGCATCGACGCCAAGGGCGGCAAGGTCGCGGTCGAGGGTTGGGCCGAGGCCTCCAGCCTCGGCGTCATCGAACTGGCAAAGAAATTCGAGGGCGCCGGTGTGGCTGCCATCATCTACACCGACATCGACCGCGACGGCGTGCTGACCGGCATCAACTGGGATGCCACGATCAGCCTCGCCGAAGCGGTGTCGATCCCGGTCATCGCCTCGGGCGGCCTGGCCTCGATCGCCGACATCGTGCGCATGACCATGCCCGATGCACAAAAGCTCGAAGGTGCGATCTCCGGCCGCGCGCTCTATGACGGGCGCATCGACCCGACTGAGGCCCTGGCAATCCTGCGCGGCAAACCGATGGCGGAGGCGAGACCGTGAAAGTCTCGATCATCCTGGCCTCCTATGACAGCGGTCACTATCACGGCGGCATGGGCCAGGGACCGGACGCGTTGATATCCGGCGGGCTGGTCGAAGCCCTGACGCTGGCCGGCCACGACGTTGCCGTCGAGGACATTGGCAAGGTCGGAGATGAGCAGGAACGCGAGATCGCAACAGGCTTTGCCGTCTGCAACGCCGTCTCCGGCGAGGTGCGCATTGCTCGCGACCGCGGCCGGTTTCCCATTGTGCTCGCCGGCAATTGCCTGACATCAGCCGGCGCGGTCGCAGGCGGGGACGCCGATTCGATCATCTGGGCCGACCAGCATGGCGACCTCAACACGCCCGAGACATCCGTTTACGGCTTTCTCGACGGCATGGCGTTGGCGACGGTTCTGGGGCTCTGCTGGCGGCCGATGGCGAAAGCCATTCCCGGCTTTCATGCGATCGATCCGTCCCGCTGCGTGCTGGTCAACGCCCGCGACCTCGATCCGGCGGAAAAGCTGCTGCTGGAGACATTGCCGGTCATTCGAACGGAATGCCCGGACGGGGCAAAGGCGGCCGGAAGACTGAAGGCCACCGGCGTCAAGCGGACGCATATGCATCTCGACCTGGATGTCCATGACCCCAACGAATTGCAGGCCAATCGTTATACGCATTCGGGCGGGCCGCGACCGGCACAGTTGCGCCAGGCGGTTTGCGGCATGGCCGGCTTGCTGCCGATCGTCGGCATCACCATCTCTGCCTACGATCCGGCGTTCGACGCGCAAGGCGATGTTCCGCCGCTGGTCGGCCAATTGCTGACCGATCTGCTGGCTACGGTGGAGAAAAGCTGATGCTGAAAGCCCGCGTCATCCCTTGTCTCGACGTCAAGAACGGCCGCGTCGTCAAGGGCGTCAATTTCGTCGACCTGGTCGACGCCGGCGATCCGGTCGAGGCGGCCAAGGCCTATGACGCGGCCGGCGCCGACGAGCTCTGCTTTCTCGACATCACCGCCTCGTCCGACAATCGCGAGACGATCTTCGACGTCATCGCGCGCACCGCCGAACAATGCTTCATGCCCCTGACCGTCGGCGGCGGCGTGCGCCAGGTCGCCGACATAAGAAAGCTGCTTCTGGCCGGCGCCGACAAGGTGTCGATCAACACGGCAGCGGTGAAAAACCCGGATTTCGTCGCCGAGGCGGCGGACAAATTCGGCAACCAGTGCATCGTCGTCGCCATCGACGCCAAGAAGGTGTCGGCGCCCGGTGAGGCCGACCGCTGGGAGATATTTACCCATGGCGGCCGCGAAAAGACCGGCATCGACGCGGTCGAGTTTGCGCGGCAGATGGTCGATCTCGGCGCCGGCGAGATCCTGTTGACGTCGATGGACCGCGACGGCACCAAGGCCGGCTACGACATCGCGCTGACCCGCACCATCGCCGACGCGGTGCGTGCGCCGGTCATCGCGTCGGGCGGCGTCGGCACGCTCGACCACATGGTGGAAGGCATTCGCGACGGCCATGCCGGGGCGGTGCTGGCGGCCTCGATCTTCCATTTCGGTACCTATACGATCGCGCAAGCCAAGGCGCATATGGCGCTTGCCGGGCTGCCGATGCGCCTGGACTCGCCGTTTCATTCCAAACCACAAAGGCTGTAGGCTGCGTCATGGCTGAGTTTTCGCTGTCTGATCTGGAGAAAACCATCCGCGAACGCGCGCAGTCCGGCGATCCGGACTCGTGGACGGCAAAGCTGTTCGCGCGCGGCATGGACAAGGCGGCGCAGAAACTCGGCGAAGAGGCGGTCGAGGCCGTCATCGCCGCCGTCAAGGGCGACAAGAAAGCTCTCGTTTCGGAAAGTGCCGATCTTCTGTATCATTGGCTCGTCGTTCTCGGCATCGCCGACATTCCGCTGAGCGACGTGCTCAAGGAGCTCGAAACCCGCACCGGGCGCTCGGGCATCGCAGAAAAGGCGTCTCGGTCCTGAGACGCTGACCGGTGAGGAGGGCAGGAAACTCGATGGACCAGCTCGCTCCCACCGAGAAATATTCACCCTTTCGTTTCTTCTCGGCCGAACAATGGTCGCAGTTCCGCGCCGACACGCCGCTGACGCTCGGCGAGGATGAAATCAACCGGCTGCGTTCGCTGAACGACCCGGTCGATCTCGAAGAGGTCAAGCGCATCTACCTTTCGCTGTCGCGGCTGTTGTCGGCGCATGTCGAGTCGAGCCAGCTTTTGTTCCGCCAGCGTCAGGTCTTCTTCAACGCGCTGGATGTGGTCAAGACGCCATTCATCATCGGCATTGCCGGTTCGGTCGCCGTCGGCAAGTCGACCACGGCGCGCGTGCTGAAAGAGCTTCTCGCGCGCTGGCCGTCGAGCCCCAAGGTCGACCTCATCACCACAGACGGTTTCCTGCTGCCCAACGAGGTTCTGCGCCGCGAAAACCTGATGGAGCGCAAGGGCTTTCCCGACAGCTACGATGTCGGTGCGCTGCTGCGTTTCCTGTCGGGCATCAAATCGGCGCAGCGCAATGTCCGTGCGCCGGTCTATTCGCATTTGACCTATGACGTCATCCCCGGCGAGTTCGTCACCATCGACCGGCCGGACATATTGATCTTCGAAGGCATCAACGTGCTGCAGCCGGGCAAATTGCCGAAGGACGGCAAGATCGTGCCGTTCCTGTCGGACTTCTTCGACTTCGCCATCTATATCGATGCCGACGAGAAGCTGATCCACCACTGGTACATCGCCCGCTTCATGCGGCTGCGCGAGACCGCCTTCCGCAATCCGGACTCCTTCTTCCACCGCTATTCGCAGCTTTCGGAAAGCGCGGCACGCGCCATCGCCGAAGGGTTGTGGGCCAACATCAATCTGAAGAATCTGCGCGAGAACATCGTGCCGACACGGGCGCGGGCCGATCTCATCCTGCGCAAGGGCGCCAATCACCTGATCGAGGAAGTGGCGCTCAGGAAGCTGTGACGGCGGCCTCTGGGCGGTTCAAGATACCGGTCGACTGCTCGTCCTGCGTCCGCAGCCGCAAATAGGGCCGATCCGCGGGGATGAGCTTACGCGCAACGACATAGACCACGATCGCGACAGCGGCGGCGGCATAGCCGTCGATCGCATAGTGCCAGGCCAGATACACCGAACTGACGGCGACAAAGGCCACATAGACGAACGCTACTGCGCCAAGACGGCGACTGTACTCCCGCACGAAAAGGGCGTTGAGCATCGCCAAGCCGACATGCACGCTGGGAAAGGCCGAAATGCCTGAGCCGAAACCCGTCTGCCTGGCTTCATGGAGCGTCCACAAATATTGCTGATAGGAAACGGCGGAGTTGGGGAATCCGGCGCCGTGGGCCAGGAATGCCATCTGTTCGCCAAATCGTGCCGTGTCGCCCGTGACCGCACCGTAGAATGCCGGACCGGCTGACAGGAACAGCCCAGCCAGGATGTTACCGACGACAACCCAGACCACCATGAAGCAGGCGACATAGCGTGTTCGAACCGACGCCGTCAGGGGCGATGTCACGATGAAGAACAAGGCACCGAAATTGAGGGCGAACCACAAAACGTTGTAATTCCACTCGACGGCAATCCGCACGAAATCGTTCTTAGCGACCATGTAGAGCCAGCGCCACGGATCGGCGCCGAAATGCAGGAATGCGTCGATGTCGGCATGTGTCACGTCGAATGAAAAGCCATCCTGCCAGACCGGCATGCCGTTTTTCACCGAGGTGAATGTGCCCTGAAAGATCATGAGCGCCATCATGAGGCATAGACCCGAGAGCGAGTATGCCAGCCGCGATGTCGAAAACACATGTTTCGCCGCCAGACGGCGCCTGCCATCGAAGCGGTGCATGAGCAGGCTCACATCGACAAGAATGGCGAAGGCCGACGGCATCACGCAGTTCAACAATATCCAGCGCCCGAAATATACCGAATACGCGCTGCGGTCGGCCGCGCCGATCGCATGCAGAAAAACCAGTCCGGCCAATGTGTAGCCGACGATGAACAGATAGAGGCCGGAATCCCGGCGAACCAGCGGGATTGCTCCGTTGGTGACAGTCCACAGTTGACGCAGGATTACACTGCTGTCTGTCATAGCCCCCGTGCCGACGTTGCAATGCCCAGGCACGTTTATGAGAAAAACCTGTAGAATTGGTTAGTGTACCGCCCGCGTTACCCGCCGCAGCGTCAAGTTGATGCGCCCGCCGTTCTTCAGCAGCGCCGAGGTTGAGGGATAGATACGGTCGACGCCGTGGAAGCAGAGGCGGCCCTCGCCGCCAAGCACGACGACATCGCCGCTTTTCAACCTGAATGACTTGGTCGCCCCGTCGCGCGTGGTCTGGCCGACCCGAAACAGGCAATCGTCGCCGAGCGAGACGGAGACCACGGGCGCCGAGAAATCGGCCTCATCGCGATCCTGGTGCAAACCCATTTTGGCGTCCTGCGTATAGAAATTGACCAGGCAGGCCTCCGGCGGCTGCGGATAGGCCGATACTTCACGCCACAATTGCATGAGCACCTCGGGGATGGGCGGCCACGGCGTTCCGGTCGCCGGATGGGTCGGCTGGTAGCGATAGCCGTGCTCCTTGTCGGTGACCCAGCCAAGCGCGCCGCAATTGGTCATGCGCACGCTCATCTCCTTGCCGGTGCGTGGCATGGCCGGCACGAACAAAGGGGCTGCCTGCACCACGCTTCTCACATCCTCGACCAGCGCCTCCTGCATGGCGCGCGACAGATAGCCGGGCATGTGGCGAACGCCTTTGGGCAGGACGAGCATCAGATTGGCCGCTTCATTCGCTTCATCCCGCAACAATGCCATCGCCAGGCAAAAACGGCGACCCGAAAGCTGCCGTTCTTCAATTCCGCCGCTCCGACCAGAGAGGAAAGACGAGCCGCACTCAGTCGTCGCCGACGCGTCCGCGCAATTTCTTGATTGTGCCGCGCCCGGCCTTGGTCTTCAGCCGCCGCTCGACCGCGCCTTTCGACGGCCGCGTCTTCTTGCGCGGCGGCGGTGGCGGCTCAGCCGCCTTGGCGACCAGCGCCGTCAGCCGTGCGCGTGCGTCCGCCCGGTTCTGCTCCTGCGTGCGGAAGCGCCCGGCCTCGATGACGATGACGCCGTCCTTGGTGGCGCGCTGGCCGGCGAGCTTGATGGTCCGCTCGCGCACGCGCTCCGACAGGCCAGCCGCGTTGGCGGCGTCGAAGCGCAACTGCACCGCCGTTGCCACCTTGTTGACGTTCTGGCCGCCAGGCCCGGACGAGCGGATGAAATCCTCGTGCAGGTCGCCCGGGTGAATCACGGCTTCGTCGGCAATGATGATGTCGTCGATCGGCATGCCGCAGTCATGGCGCGGCGGGCCGAAAAAGAAAAGGCCCGATCGAGACCGGGCCTTTCAAGGATGGGACGACTATTCCGCTGCTTCCTGCAGGCGCGGCGCCGCGCCCAGCACGTTGGCGTCGACATGCGGCTCGAATTTCTCGAAGTTGACGGCGAACATGCCGACCAGCCTTGCCGCCTGTCGGTCGTAGGCAGCCTTGTCGGCCCAGGTCGAGCGCGGATCGAGAATGGCACTGTCGACGCCGGCAACCGCCACCGGCACGTCGAAACCGAAATTGGCGTCGGTGCGGAAATCGGCCGCCTTCAGCGAGCCGTCGAGTGCCGCGGCAAGCAGCGCCCGCGTCGCCTTGATCGGCATCCTTTTGCCGGTGCCGTAGGCGCCGCCGGTCCAGCCGGTGTTGACCAGCCAGCAATCAACGTCGTGGCGGGCGATCAGCTCGCGCAGCAGATTGCCGTATTCCTTGGGGTGGCGCGGCATGAACGGCGCGCCGAAGCAGGTGGAAAACGTCGCTTCGGGCTCGGTGACACCCTTTTCGGTTCCCGCCACCTTGGCCGTGTAGCCGGAGAGGAAATGATACATCGCCTGCGCCGGGGTCAGCCGCGCGATCGGCGGCATGACGCCAAAGGCGTCGGCGGTCAGCATGATGATGTTCTTCGGGTGGCCGGCGCGACCGCTCTTCGAGGCATTGGGGATGAAATCGAGCGGATAGGCGCAGCGTGTGTTTTCGGTCAGCCTTCCGTCGTCGAAATCCGGCACGCGGTTGGCGCCGAGGATGACATTCTCCAGCACGGTGCCGAAGCGCCGCGTGGTGGCGAAGATTTCCGGCTCGGCTTCGGCCGAAAGCTTGATCGTCTTGGCGTAGCAGCCGCCTTCGAAATTGAAGATGCCGTGCGGGCCCCAGCCGTGTTCGTCGTCGCCGACCAATGTCCGCGACGGATCGGCCGACAGCGTCGTCTTGCCGGTGCCCGACAGGCCGAAGAAGACCGCCGCGTCACCGGCCGGGCCTTCATTGGCCGAGCAATGCATCGGCATGACGCCCTTTTCCGGCAACAGATAGTTGAGCATGGTGAACACCGACTTCTTCATCTCGCCGGCATAGGAGGTGCCGCCGATCAGCACGATCTTGCGCGTCAGATCGACCGCGATCACCGTTTCGGTGCGGGTGCCGTGGCGGGCCGGATCGGCGCGGAACGACGGCAGGGCGATGATCGTCATCTCGGGCACGAAATGCTCGAGCGCGGCTGCTTCAGGACGGATCAGCAGATTGCGGATGAACAGCGAGTGCCAGGCCAGTTCGGTGACGACCCTGGTCGTCAGCTTCAATCCATCGTCGGCGCCGCCGACCAGATCCTGCACATAAAGGTCCTTATCCGCCGCATGGGCGCGAAAATCGGCAAGCAGCGCCTCGAACTCGGCCGGCGAGATCGCCTTGTTGTTGTCCCACCAGACATGCGGCGCGGTCGCCTCGTCGCGCACGACGAATTTGTCCTTGGGCGAGCGGCCGGTGTGCTGGCCGGTCTCGGCGACAAGCGCGCCATGTGCGGTCAGCCGGGCCTCGCCGCGGCCGATTGCCTGCTCGTAGAGGTGAGCCGCGCCGAAATTGTAGCGCACCACGCCTGTTGTCAGGAGGCCGATCCGATCGATCGCGCATGCGGGATTGCGTTTGCCGGCTTCCAACATGGATGTCCCTTCTTCGATTTGCCGCATCTTGCCGGCGAATTTCCGGAGTCCCCACTGCAGGGGCTGAAAGGCTCAGAACCAGAAAACCCGAATGATATCAAATCATTAATCGATTTAAAAATTTTAAAAGTTGTTTAAATCGTTTATATGTGCAAAAAGTCGGGTGGTTGCCCAAAGGATTGGCAGTCTTTGTTCGTCCAATCCGTGTAGTGGTGTGATTGTGGCCGCCGGCATGCCGCTCGTGACAGCGGTCTGAGCCTATGCCACATTTTGTACCTAATTTGTCCTGCAAAAGCCCCTTCTCTACGAAAGAAGGGACAGCTCATGAGGGAGCCGCTTGAAATGGCAACGATCGCGCTTGTCGATGACGACCGCAACATTCTGACTTCGGTGTCGATTGCCCTCGAATCCGAGGGCTACCGCGTCGAAACCTACACGGATGGGGCGTCAGCGCTGGAAGGCCTGGCGGCGCGCCCGCCGAACCTTGCCATCCTCGACATCAAGATGCCGCGCATGGACGGTATGGAGCTTTTGCGCCGCATGCGCCAGAAGTCCGACCTGCCGGTGATCTTCCTGACCTCGAAGGACGACGAGATCGATGAGCTCTTCGGCCTCAAGATGGGCGCCGACGATTTTATCCGCAAACCCTTTTCGCAGCGTCTTCTGGTCGAGCGGGTCCGCGCCGTGCTGCGCCGGGCCAGTGCCCGCGAGGCAGCAGCCAAGACACCCAGCCAGCAGGCCCGCTCGCTCGAGCGCGGCCAGCTTGTCATGGACCAGGAGCGCCACACCTGCACCTGGAAGGGCGAGCCGGTGACGCTGACCGTGACCGAGTTCCTGATCCTGCACTCGCTGGCGCAGCGTCCCGGTGTGGTAAAAAGCCGTGATGCGCTGATGGATTCAGCCTATGATGAGCAGGTCTATGTCGACGACCGCACCATCGACAGCCACATCAAGCGGCTGCGCAAGAAGTTCAAGGCCGTCGATGATGACTTCGAGATGATCGAAACCCTTTACGGAGTCGGATACCGGTTCCGCGAAGCTTAAGGTAGTGCATGTCGCCCAAAAGTGGTCCCGGTTTTGGGACAACGACATGCATCAAACCAAAGACTAGGCGGGAGCTGCTATTCGATGGCAGTTGATGTAGAGCGGAGCAGACGAACCGGCGCGGTCAGGCGGTCGCGGATTCTGCCCGCATTTCTGTCGAGGCTGACGGTGCCGATGCGCCGTTTCCTCGGCCACCACATCTTTTCCAGCCTGACCCGGCGCATCCTCTTCCTCAACCTGGCCGGCCTTGCCGTCCTGGTCACCGGCATCCTCTATCTCAACACGTTTCGCGACGGGCTGATCGATGCCCGGGTCGAGAGCCTGATGACGCAGGGCGAGATCATCGCCGGCGCGATTGCGGCGTCGGCGACGGTCGAGACCGATTCGATCAGCATCGACCCGGAAAAGCTGCTTGAGCTGCAGGCCGGCGAAAGCCTCGGCCCCGGCTCCGACCAGCTCGACAATCTGGATTTCCCGATCAATCCGGAGCGCGTCGCGCCGGTGCTGAGACGGCTGATTTCGCCGACGCGCACCCGTGCCCGCATCTACGATCGTGACGCCAATCTGCTGCTTGATTCACGCCATCTCTATTCGCGCGGCCAGATCCTTCGCTACGACCTGCCGCCGGTCGAGGAGGAAGAGCCCGATCTTGTCGAGCGCGTGCAGAAATTCGTCTTCGATTTCTTCCGCAACACCGAACTGCCGGTCTACCACGAACAGCCGGGCGGCAATGGCGCCGCGTTCCCGGAGGTGGTCAAGGCGCTGACCGGCAGCCCGTCGACCATCGTGCGGGTCTCGGAGCAGGGCGAGCAGATTGTTTCGGTAGCCGTGCCGATCCAGCGCTTCCGTGCCGTGCTCGGTGTGCTGATGCTGTCGACGGAAGGCGGTGACATCGACAAGATCGTCGCTGCCGAACGCAAGGCGATCCTGCGCGTCTTCGGCATTGCCGCCCTGGTCACCGCCATCCTGTCGATGCTGCTGGCCTCGACCATCGCCAACCCGCTGCGCCGGCTGTCGGCGGCGGCGGTGCGGGTGCGGCGCGGCGTCAAGAACCGCGAGGAAATCCCCGACTTTTCCGACCGGCAGGACGAGATCGGCAATTTGTCGATCGCCATCCGCGACATGACCAATGCGCTCTACGCCCGCATCGAGGCGATCGAGAGCTTTGCCGCCGACGTGTCGCACGAATTGAAGAACCCGCTGACGTCGCTGCGCAGCGCGGTGGAAACGCTCCCCTTGGCGAAGAACGATAATTCCCGCGCGCGTCTGATGGAGATCATCCAGCACGATGTCCGCCGGCTGGACCGGCTCATCACCGACATCTCCGACGCGTCGCGCCTTGACGCCGAACTGGCGCGTGAAGATGCCGGAACGGTGGATCTGAAGAAATTCATCACCGACCTCGTCGCTGTTTCACGTGAGGCGACGCGCAACAAGAAGGCGGTCGAGATCGAGTTCAAGGTCGCCAAGCTGCCGCAAGGCGTCAAAGGCTACTTCGTCGTCGGCCATGATCTCAGGATCGGCCAGGTCGTCACCAATCTGATCGAGAATGCCCGTTCCTTCGTTCCCGAAGAACACGGCCATATCGCGATTTCCCTTGCACGCGCGGGCAAGTTCAACATCGTCACCATTGACGACAACGGCCCCGGCATCAGGGCCGACAACATCGACCGTATCTTCGAACGCTTCTACACCGACCGGCCGGCCGGCGAAGCGTTCGGCCAGAATTCGGGCCTCGGCCTGTCGATATCGCGGCAGATCGTCGAAGCCCATGGCGGCACGCTGACCGCCGAGAACATCCCGGGCACCAAGCCCGGTGAGATCAAAGGCGCGCGCTTCGTGGTAACGCTGCCGGCCGAAGGCTGATCCGTGAAAGCTGAAAACATTCACGGGACGGCGCTCCTGATCGGCGAACGCGGTGTTCTCATCACCGGACCGTCCGGCGCCGGCAAGACGACGCTGGCGCTGGTGCTTATCGACCATTGCCGGGCGCGCGGATTGTTTTCACGGCTGATCGGGGACGACAGGCTGCTTGCGGCCACGTGCGCCGGGCGGCTGGTCTGCCGCGTACCCGCCACCATTGCAGGCCTCGCGGAAGTGCCAGGATTCATGCCACGGCCGCTGTCGTTCGAGCCAGGCGGGGTGATCGACCTCCATATCCGGTTGGTCCCTAGGCATGAGAGGGACCGCTTTCAGGAAGATCTCAGCGAGCCGATCGCGGGCTGTCCGGTGCCGCGGATCGATCTCATCGAGCGCAACGTTGCGACGGCCCTGCCGGCTGTAATGGCGCGGCTCTCGATCGCGCCTTTCGCATGATCCGGTTTCGATTTTTTGTTGCAATGCGTCAAAATGGCGTAGGTCGGCGCAATTTTGGGCTTGTCAACGCGCCTCGCGTCGACAAGATAGCGCTCCCGCCGCCTGGAATGGCCGGCGAGCATAAAATGCGCCTGTGAAGCGGCGATGACGGGAGCCACCAAAGAATGATCGGACTCGTGCTTGTAACGCACGGTCAACTGGCCACCGAGTTCCGCCATGCCGTGGAACATGTCGTGGGGCCACAAGACAATTTCGAAACCGTGGCGATCGGCGCCGATGACGATATGGAGCAGCGCCGCAGCGACATCGTCGAAGCCGTGGCGCGCGTCGACACCGGGTCGGGCGTCATCGTTTTGACCGATATGTTTGGCGGCACGCCGTCCAACCTCGCCATCTCGGTGATGGAATCCGGCCGTACCGAGGTCATTGCCGGCATGAACCTGCCGATGCTGATCAAGCTGTCGAGCATTCGCAAGGGCGACAATATGAGCGCCGCGCTCGACGAGGCGCAGGCCGCCGGGCGCAAATACATCAACGTCGCCAGCCAGCTGCTGAGCAGCAAATGAACGCGCTGTCGCCGGAAAAGGACCACATCGTCCGCGATTTTCCGATCGTCAACCAGCGCGGCCTGCACGCGCGCGCTTCGGCCAAGTTCGTCCAGCTCGCCAGCGGCTTCGACGCCGCGGTCCATGTCGAGAAAGACGGCGTCAAGGTCGGCGGCACCTCGATCATGGGCCTGATGATGCTGGCGGCAAGCCCAGGCTATTCGATCCGCGTCACCGCCAGCGGGCCTGAGGCCCTGGAAGTCATCGACGCGCTGGAGCAGTTGGTCGCTTCGCGCTTCGGCGAGGAGTCATGATGGGCACCTCCAAAGACATGCACGAATAAAGATTTCTTTATATCCCATTGTCGTACGGCCGGTGATCTGCTAGTCAGGCCGGCAATCCGCGCCCTTCGACGCGCCTTCCGGCGTGGGCGCATCCCTGAGATTTTTCACATCGGAGCACTGCCATGACGGGTAGCAAGGACTATGTGGTCGCCGACATTTCGCTTGCCGGCTGGGGCCGCAAGGAAATCGAGATCGCCGAAACCGAAATGCCGGGCCTGATGGCCTGCCGCGAGGAATTCGGCGACAAGAAGCCGCTGAAGGGCGCGCGCATCACCGGTTCGCTGCACATGACCATCCAGACGGCGGTGCTGATCGAAACGCTGAAGGCGCTCGGTGCCGACATCCGCTGGGCTTCCTGCAACATCTTCTCGACCCAGGACCACGCCGCCGCCGCGATCGCCGAGGCCGGCATCCCGGTGTTCGCCATCAAGGGCGAGTCGCTGGAGGACTACTGGGACTACACCGACCGCATCTTCCAGTGGACCGATGGGGGCACCTCCAACATGATCCTCGACGACGGCGGCGACGCCACCATGTACATCCTGATCGGCGCCCGCGCCGAAGCCGGTGAAGACGTGCTGTCCAACCCGCAGAGCGAGGAAGAAGAGTACTTCTACGCCCAGGTCAAGAAGCGCCTGAAGGCCTCGCCCGGCTTCTTCACCAAGCAGAAGGCGGCGATCCGCGGCGTTACCGAAGAGACGACGACCGGCGTCAACCGGCTCTATCAGCTGCAGAAGAAGGGCCTGCTGCCCTTCCCCGCGATCAACGTCAACGATTCGGTGACCAAGTCGAAGTTCGACAACAAGTATGGCTGCAAGGAATCGCTGGTCGACGGTATCAGGCGCGGCACCGACACGATGATGGCCGGGAAGGTTGCGGTCGTCTGCGGCTATGGCGACGTCGGCAAGGGTTCGTCGGCCTCGCTGAAGGGCGCCGGCGCCCGTGTCAAGGTCACCGAAGTCGATCCGATCTGCGCGCTGCAGGCGGCGATGGACGGTTTTGAAGTCGTCACGCTGGAAGATGCCGCGCCGACGGCCGACATCATCATCACCACCACCGGCAACAAGGATGTCGTCACCCTCGACCACATGCGCTCGATGAAGGACATGGTGATCGTCGGCAACATCGGCCACTTCGACAACGAGATCCAGGTGGCTGCGCTGCGCAATTTGAAATGGACCAACGTCAAGCCGCAGGTCGACCTCATCACCTTCCCGGATGGCAAGCGGATGATCCTGCTGTCTGAGGGACGCCTGCTCAATCTCGGCAACGCAACCGGCCACCCGAGCTTCGTCATGTCGGCGTCGTTCACCAACCAGGTGTTGGCGCAGATCGAGCTCTACAGCAAGCCCGGCCATTACGAGAACCAGGTTTATGTGCTGCCCAAGCATCTCGACGAAAAGGTTGCGCGCCTGCATCTCGACAAGCTGGGCGCCCGCCTGACCGAACTGTCGGGCGAACAGGCCGCCTATATCGGCGTGACCCCGCAGGGGCCGTTCAAGCCGGAACACTACCGCTATTAAGCAATGCGGAAATTACCACTAGATATTGAAGCCGGGCGATTGACTTTTCGCCCGGCTTTATTTTTGCGCTGAATGATTCTTCACGCCGATTCCAGCAAGCGCTATGGTGCTGATTCGCGGTCCGGGGACGAGGACCGACGAGCGCATTTGGGCGGTCTTGCATTCAGGCGGCGAAAAGGACCAAGACATGCCGGGGGAAAACCCGCCTCGCGCGGGACAGGCCGTTTCCGGCGGCCGCGACGATTCGGGTGTCACCGGTACCGCCGTCACGGGCGGCAGCCTTCCATGGCGCCTTGGCGCACGCGTCGGCTTATTCCTTGCCACCTCCGCACTGGCCGGCCCGCTGCTTGGCTTTGCGGCGCATGCCGAGCCCGGCATTGCCCAGAAAGCCGGATTGTCGGTCAGCACGGTCGAGGTCATGCAGCTGGCGATGTTTGCCGGTGTCATGGGCGCAGCACTTGTCTCGGCGATCTTCCTGATCCGCGAACGGGCGCGCACTTCGGCGCAGAATGTCGAACTCAGGGCCCGCATCGCCGACGTCAACGCAGCGCTGCAGCGCTCCGAAGCGATGCTCAATTTGCGCGACCAGCGCGTGATCGTCTGGACGTCGGAAAACAAGAAGCCCGAGCTGATTGGAACGCTGCCGCTGGAAAGCGGCGCCCCGGACGACCGCGCCGCTTTCCTGGCCTTCGGCCGTTGGCTGATGCCGCGTTCGGCGGCAGCGCTCGAGAACGCGGTGGCGGGATTGCGCGAAAAGGCGAAGTCCTTCGATCTGGTCATCGAATCGCAGGCCGGAGCGCCGCTCGAAGTACACGGCCGCAAGAGCGCTGCCCATGTGATCGTGCGTTTCGTCTCGCTTTCGGAGACACAGCGAAGCCAGGCCAGGCTGAAGATCGACAACCAGAGGCTGGCCGCCGACTATGACACGATGATCGGTCTCCTTGACGCGCTCAAGATGCCGACATGGCTGCGCTCCGCCGACGGACGGCTGAAATGGGTCAACCGCGCCTATGCCGAGGCGGTCGAAGCGAAGGACGCCGAAGCCGCCGTTCGCGACGCCAAGGAATTCCTCGGCGGCCAGGCGCGCGATGCGATCGCCGAGCAGCACAAATCGCGGCCGGTCTTTGAACAGACGCTGTCGACGGTGATCGAGGGCGACCGCCGCATGTTTGCGGTGACCGACTTTGCCGGTACTGAGGGTTCCGCCGGCATCGCCAGCGACACCAGCGCCATCGAAACCATTCGCGGCGAGTATGAGCGCACAGTGCGAAGCCACGCCGACACGCTTGACCAGCTGAACACCGCCGTTGCGATTTTCGACACCGACGAGAAGCTGCGCTTCTTCAACCAGGCCTTTCAGAAACTGTGGAGCCTCGACAGCGGCTTCCTGCACAGCGCCCCCGACAACGCCCTGCTGCTCGACCGGCTGCGCAGCGAAGGCAAGATCGCCGAGCAGCCCGAATGGCGGCGCTGGAAGGAAAGCCTGCTCGGCGCCTACCGCGCCGTCGAATCGCAGGAACATTGGTGGCATCTGCCCGACGGCAAGACCATTCGCGTGGTCGCCAACCCGCAGCCGAAAGGCGGCGTGACCTGGGTGTTCGAGAACCTGACCGAGAAGATGGACCTCGAAAGCCGCTACCAGACCGCGGTGCGGGTCCAGGGCGAAACGCTCGACAATCTTGCCGAAGGCGTAGCGGTGTTCGGCCCGGATGGACGGCTGCGCCTGTCCAACCCGGCCTTTGTCGCGCTGTGGGGGCTGGGCGCCGATGTCGTCAAGCCCAATGTCCATGTCTCGGCGATCCGCGATCTCAGCGACCAGCGTGCCGCCGACAGCCCGTGGGGCGGGTTTGTTGCCGCCATCACCGGTTTCGATGACGAGCGCCGCGACCGCCACGGCCAGACCGAACTCAACAATGGCAATGTGCTGCGCTATGCCGTCATCCATCTGCCCAACGGGCAAGTGATGATGACCTTTGTCGACGTCACCGACAGCGTCAATGTCGAGCGGGCGCTGAAAGACAAGAACGAAGCGCTGGAAAAATCTGACCAGCTCAAGAACGAGTTCGTGCAGCACGTGTCGTACGAGCTGCGCTCGCCGCTGACCAACATCATCGGCTTCACCGAGCTGTTGTCGCTGCCGACAACCGGGCCGCTCAGCCCGAAGCAGCGCGAATATGTCGAGCATGTCGGGTCGTCCTCTTCGGTGCTGCTGACCATCGTCAACGACATACTCGACCTGGCGACGGTCGACGCCGGCATCATGCAGCTCGACATCTCCGAAGTGAGCATTGACCGGACCATCGCGGCGGCGGCCGACCTGGTTGCCGACCGGCTGGAGGAGCATTCGATCAAGCTCAGCATCGATGCGGCTGCGGCGCCCAAGAGCTTCCACGGCGACGAGATCCGCATCCGCCAGATCCTCTACAATCTGCTCAGCAATGCCGCCAACTACGCGCCGGAAGCGAGCACCATCACGCTCGCCTGTCGCCCGCTGGCGCAAGGCGTCGAATTCTCCGTCCATGATGACGGCCCCGGCATGCCGCCGGATCTGCTCGATTCGGTGTTCCGCCGCTTCGAGCCAAAGACCAATGGCGGCCGCCGGCGTGGCGCCGGGCTCGGCCTGTCGATCGTCAAGAGCTTTGTCGAATTGCATGGCGGCAGCGTCCGCATCGAGACCGGCAAGGACAAGGGCACGACCGTCATCTGCACCTTTCCCGACGCCCCGTCGGGCATTCGCGCCGCGGCTGAGTAGCGCGCTGCATGGCAGGGCTGGAGCGTTTTCTCGCTGACGAAGCTGCGACGGCAAGGCTCGGCGAGGACCTCGCCATGGCGCTGCGGGCCGGTGACGTGCTGGCCCTCAAAGGCGATCTCGGCGCCGGCAAATCGACTTTGGCGCGGGCGCTGATCAGGGCCCTGGCCGACGATGCCGGCCTCGACGTGCCAAGCCCGACCTTCACCCTGGTGCAGAGCTACGACACACGCATTCCCGTGCATCATTTCGATCTCTACCGCCTGTCTTCGGCCGGCGAAATCGACGAACTGGGTTTCGACGACGCGCTGCTGCAAGGTGCTGCCCTGGTCGAGTGGCCGGAACGGGCAGAAGCCTATCTGCCGAAGACGTCGCTGTGGATCGAACTCGTCCACCAGGGCGACGGCCGTCTTGCCAGATTGTCGGGGCAAGGTGCGGCCTTCGAACGCGCGGTGCGGTCGCTGGCCATGCGCGACTTTCTTGACCATGCTGGGTGGGGTGACGCGCGGCGGCGCCATTTCGTCGGCGACGCCTCCGCCCGCTCCTACGAAATCGTCTCGCTTGCCGGCCATGCGCCGCGGGTTCTGATGAACTCGCCGCGGCTGGTGCTCGGGCCGCCGGTCCGCGACGGCAAGCCCTATGCCCTGATCGCCCACACCGCGCAGTCCGTTTCCGCCTTTGTCGCCATCGACCGCGCCTTGCTGGCCGCCGGTGTCAGTGTCCCGGAGATCCATGCGCAGGATCTCGAGCAGGGGTTCCTGCTGATCGAACATCTCGGCTCGGAAGGATTTCTCGATCCGCATGGCGAGCCGGTGGCCGAGCGCTACGCGGCGGCGGCCGAATTGCTGGCGATGATGCACGGCAAGACATGGCCGGCCCGCATGGAGGTCGTATCAGGCGTCTTTCACGACGTACCGCCCTTCGACCGCGACGCCATGATGATCGAAGCCGACCTGCTGGTCGACTGGTATGTGCCGATGGTCACGGGCAGCCCGCCAACCGATGCCTTGCGGGCCGGCTACCACCGGGAATGGAACGCGGTGCTGGACCGGCTGGCGGCCAGTGAATACACGCTGATGCTGCGCGACTACCATTCGCCCAACATCATCTGGCGTGGCGACCGTTCCGGCCACGACCGCCTCGGTATCGTCGATGTCCAGGACGCGCTGATCGGCCCTTCAGCCTATGACGTGGCGTCGCTGGCCATGGATGCCCGCGTCACCGTATCGCCTGACATCGAGGCGCAGACGCTCAAGGCCTACCTCGCGGCGCGCCATGCGGCGAGCGCCTTCGACGAAGACAAATTCACCGAGGCCTATGCAATCATGGCCGCGCAGCGCAATTCGAAGATCCTCGGCATTTTCGTCCGGCTCGAAAAGCGCGATGGCAAGCCTTATTATCTGAAACACCTGCCGCGTATTCGCGACTATCTGCGGCGGGCGCTGGCGCATCCGGCCTTGAGCGGGCTGCGCGACTTCTATGTCGCCAATGGCCTGCTGGAGGAACGAACCCCGTGACGGCAAAGCCCAGGACCGCGATCGTGCTCGCCGCCGGGCTTGGCAAGCGCATGCGGCCGATCACCGACACCATCCCTAAACCGTTGGTCAAGATAGCCGGCAAAACATTGCTCGACTGGGGTCTCGACAGCCTGGCCGCCGCCGGTGTCGGCAAGGCCGTGGTCAACGTGCATTATTTTCCCGAGCAGATCGTCGCCCATGTCGCCGCGCGCTACGCGCCGCACATCCTGATTTCCGACGAAAGCGAACAGCTGCTCGATTCCGCCGGTGGTATCGTCAAGGCACTGCCGGAATTGGGCGAGCAGCCCTTCTACATCCTCAACGCCGACACCTTCTGGATCGACCACGCTCCGCTCAACCTCGATCGCCTCGCCCTTGCATGGGACGCGGCGAAAATGGATATTCTGCTGATGCTGGCTGATCTCAATCAGGCAACCGGACATTGCGGCAGCACCGATTTCCTGGTGGCGCCGGATGGCGGCTTGCGGCGTTCAAGGGGCGATCCGGCCGGACTGATCTATGCCGGCGCTGCCATCGTCCATCCGCGTCTGTTCAAGAATGCGCCGGCCGGGCCGCACTCGCTCAATGCCTATTTCGATACGGCAATCGCCAATGGGCGCCTGTTCGGCATGCCGATGCACGGCCACTGGATCACCGTCGGCACGCCCGACGCCATTCCGCTGGCGGAAGCCGCGGTCGCCGGCGCGCTCACCGAGTCGCAATGAGCGGCTCCCGCCGCGTTTTCTCGATCCCGCCCGGAGCGCCGTTTCTGCCGACGCTGGCCGATGCGCTGCTTGCCGGCAGGCTGGTTCCCGGTTTCCGTTTCGACGGCGACCCGCTGGCGCTGGCCGACGTCACCATCTATGTGCCGACACGGCGCGCCGCCCGCGCGCTGCGCGGCGCCTTCGTCGACAGTCTGGGTGGCCGCTCGGCGATCCTGCCGGTCATCCGCCCGCTCGGCGAATTCGACGAGGACGAGGCGGCTTTCGACGCCGAGGCGTCCGCCGCAATCGACCTTGCGCCGCCGATCTCGGCAATCGAGCGGCTTTTGCTGCTGGCGCCGCTGGTGCGCGCCTGGAAACGCAATTTGCCGGCGCATGTCGCTGCCATGTTCGACGAGGAGATCGTCGTGCCGGCGTCCGCCGCCGATGCCATCTGGCTGGCGCGCGACCTTGCCCGGCTGATGGACGAGATCGAGACCGAGGATTCCAACTGGACAAGGCTGGCCGATCTGGTGACCGGGAACCTCGCCGGTTGGTGGCAGGTAACGTTGAGTTTCCTCGGCATCGTCACTGACGCCTGGCCGAATTTCCTGGCAGAGCGCGACCGCTCCAACCCGGCCGCGCACCGCAATGCGCTGATCCGGCTCGAAGCGGCGCGGCTGAAGCGCAATCCGCCCGCCGGGCCGGTGATCGCCGCCGGCTCAACCGGTTCGATCCCCGCCACCGCCGAATTGCTGGCCGTGGTCGCCGGCCTGCCCAACGGCGCCGTCGTGCTGCCCGGTCTCGACCGCATGCTCGACGAGCCGTCCTTTGCCGCGATTGCAGCACCGGGCGCGCGGCCGGCTTTGCTCGGTCACCCGCAATACGGCCTGGCCAAACTGATCGGCAAGATCGGCGTGCTGCGGGCCGATGTCGAGGAGGTCGTGGCCGCCGAAATGCCGCTTGCCATCCGCGCGGCTCTTGTCGGCGAAGCACTGCGGCCCGCCGAAACCACCGAGCTGTGGGCCGAGACGCGCGCGCGGTTCGACGCCGCAGATATCGCCGAAGCCTTTGCCGAGGTGACACTGGTGGAAGCCGCCAGCGAGCGCGACGAGGCCGTGGCGATTGCCGTGGCGCTGAAGACCGCCGTCGAACAGCCGGGCCAGCGGGCAGCTTTGGTCACCGGCGACCGCGCCCTGGCGCGGCGCGTCTCGGCCGAGCTGTTGCGTTTTGGCGTCGTCGCCGACGATTCCGGCGGCACGCCGCTCGCCAGCATGCCGGCGGCCAGCTTGCTGAGGCTGGCGCTCCAGGCGGCGTTCCGGCCCGGCGATCCGGTTGGCCTTTTGTCGCTGCTCAAGCACCCACTGCTCGGCCTTGGCCTGGAGCGAGCAAGTGTGCGCCACGCGGCCGAGCTCATCGAACTGGTGGCGCTGCGCGGCGGCACCGGTCGTCCCGATATCGTGTCGCTGCCGCAATTGTTCGAGGCCCGTCTTGCCGGGCTCAGCAGCGACAAGCGCCAGCCTTTCTGGTTTTCCAGGTTGACTGTCAGCGGCATCGAAGGCGCACGCGATCTGCTTATCCGTCTAACCGACGCGCTGGCCCCGTTGACTGCCTTTCGCGGGCGCGACGATGCCGATCTGGCCGCACTGACCCGAGCCAGCGTTGCCGCGCTGGAAAATCTCGGCCGGGCGGCGGATGGCAGTCTCACCGAACTCTATGCCGGCGACGCCGGCGAAAAGCTCGCCGAGCTTTTGCGCGGGCTGGTCGCCGCCTCGGCGTCGTTCACTTTCGCGGCTCAGGAATGGCCCGACGTGATGGACGCACTGATCGCGCCGGAAACGGTCAAGCCGGGGCAAGGCACCGACCGCAACATCGCCATATGGGGCGCGCTGGAAGCCCGGTTGCAGAGCGTCGACACGCTTGTCATCGGCGGCCTCAATGAAGGCGTGTGGCCGCGCAAGCCGGAAAGCGATCGCTTCATGTCGCGGCTGATGAAGACCGGCATCGACCTCGAACCGCCGGAAAGGCGCATCGGCCTTGCCGCGCATGATTTCCAGATGGCGATGGGGGCAAGAAAGGTGGTGCTGGCGCGCTCTGCCCGTTCCGGCGACGCGCCGGCGGTGCCGTCGCGCTGGCTGCAGCGTATTCTTACGTTCGTCGGCAAGGACCACGCGGCGGTGCTGCGCCGGCGTGGCGATGAATTGCTGGCCTGGGCGCGCACGCTCGATGCCGGTGAGAAGGAAAATTTCGCGCCACGGCCGCAGCCGAAGCCGCCGCTCGATATCAGGCCGCAGCATTTCTCGGTCACCGAGATCGAGACGCTGCGCCGCGACCCCTACGCCGTCTACGCCAAACGGATTCTTGCCCTGATGCCGCTCGATCCGGTGATCCGCGATCCGGGTGCGGCCGAGCGCGGCACGCTTTTCCACGCCATCCTGCATCTGTTCTCGGCGCGCGTCGCCGACCCGCGCGCGCCGGAGGCATTGGAGGGTCTCATCGCCGCCGGCCGGGCCTGCTTTGCCGAGGCAGCACTTCCCGCCGATGTCGAGGCGGTCTGGTGGCCGCGCTTCGAAAAACTGGCCAGCAGCATCATCGAGTGGGAACGCGGCCGCGCCGCTGCCGTGGCACGGCGGCACGCCGAGGAGCGCGCCGAAAAGATCGTCGTCGGCCAATCCGGGGTGACGCTGTCCGGCTACGCCGATCGCGTCGACCTGCTGGCCGGCGGCATGGCCGACATCCTCGACTACAAGACCGGCTCCTCGCCATCCAAGGCGCAGGCGCACACGCTGCTGGCGCCGCAACTGGCGCTGGAGGGCGCGCTGCTGCGGCGCGGCGCCTTCAAGGGGCTGGGCGCGCGCGAACCATCGCAGCTGGCCTTCGTCCGACTGAAGCCGAATGGCGAGGTGTTCGAGGAATCCATCCTCGAATACAACCGCAAGCCGCGCACCGCCGCCGATCTCGCCGAGGAGACCTGGGCGCGGCTGGAAAAGCTGCTGATCCACTATGCCGATCCGGCGGCCGGCTATCTGTCGCGGGCGTTGCCGTTTCGCGAAGGCGAGACCGATGGCGACTACGACCATCTCGCCCGCGTGCTCGAATGGTCCGCCGGCGGCGACACCGACGACGAGGGCGGGGAGGCATGAAGAAGGCCTATCCCATCCCGAGCGACACCGCGTCCAGCCAGGCCCGCGCTTCCGATCCGCAAAATTCGGCCTGGGTGTCGGCCAATGCCGGATCGGGCAAGACCCATGTGCTGGCCCAGCGCGTCATCCGACTGCTGCTGCGCGGCACCGACCCGTCGAAAATCTTGTGCCTGACCTACACCCGCGCCGCCGCCGCCAACATGTCGAACCGGGTGTTTTCGACACTATCGGAATGGACGGCACTGGGCGACCCGGACTTGGCGGCAAGGATTGAAGCGCTGGAAGGCCGCCGGCCGGATCGCGACACCATGCGCCGGGCACGGCGCCTGTTCGCCGAGGCACTGGAGACGCCGGGCGGCTTGAAGATCCAGACCATCCACGCCTTTTGCGAATCGGTGCTGCATCAGTTCCCGCTGGAAGCCAACATTCCAGCCCATTTCGAAATGCTCGATCCGCAGATGGAGGCGTCGCTGTTTGCCACAGCCCGCCGCGACATGATTTCGGGCACCACCGCCGGCGACATGGAATTGGCCGAGGCCTTCGCCGCCGTGCTGGAACGCAGCGGCGAGGCTGGGCTCGACGCGCTGCTGGGCGAGATCGTGCGCAAGCGCGACGGTCTGCGCGCCTTCATCGATGCTGCCGGCCGCGACCGCTTCCAGGCGCTGTTCGATGAATTCCAGTTCAGCGCCGGCCAGACGGCCGAAAACATAGCAGCGTCCGTCTGGCCGCTGCCGGGCTTTTTGCCAGATTATTTCGCCGGCTTCGCGCGTGCCGCCGAGGACGCCGATGCGCGCATCGTGTTGAACAACATCCTGCCCTATGCCCGTTCTGCCTTCGCCGAGGCCGATCCCATCCGCCGGCTGCAGCTCTTGGCCAAAGCCCTGCTGAAGGCGGATGGCGACCCTTACGATCCGGCAAAGGCCTTCAAGAAGGCGTTGCTCGACCGGCTGCCCGATCTGCCGGACCGCTATCTCTCGGCGGTCAGCGCTATTCTCGAGATCTCCGACCGGCTGGCTCTGTTCCGGATGCTGGAAGGCACGCGTGCTGCGGTGACCATCGCCGACTGGCTGATCGCCCGTTACGAGACGCTGAAGCGCGGCCGCGGTTTTCTCGATTTCAACGATCTCATCACGCGCACGGTCAATCTGCTGGCGCGGCCCGATGCCGGCCCCTGGGTGCAATACAAGCTCGACCAGGGCATCGACCACATCCTGCTCGACGAGGCGCAGGACACCAGCCCGGATCAGTGGGAGGTGGTGAAGCGGCTGACGGAAGAGTTCTTTGCAGGACTTGGCGCGCGCGACACGACGCATCGCACGGTGTTTGCCGTCGGCGATGAAAAGCAGTCGATCTACTCCTTTCAAGGTGCTGCGCCGGATTCCTTTGCCGACAGCCGGCTGTTGTTTGCCGGCCGTGTGCGCGATGCCGATGCCGCCTTTGCCGATCTCAAGCTGACCTGGTCGTTCCGCTCCACCGACGACGTGCTGGCTGCGGTCGACCGCGTCTTCGCCGAGCCGGGCGTGCGGCGCGGCATCAGCCATGATCCCGATCCGCTCGACCACAAGGCGATCCGCACCGACGCGCCGGGCTATGTCGAGGTGTGGCCATCGATCGGTACCGATGCCGTCGACGAGCCCGACGACTGGACGCAAGCCATCGACCATGCGCACGCACCAGCGGTGCGGGTTGCCGAAAACGTCGCCGCGACCATTGCCGGCTGGATCGGCAGCCGGGAAATCATCGAAGGCCGCGGCCAGAAACTGCGGCCCGGCGATGTGCTGGTGCTGGTGCGCAAGCGCGACCGCTTCGTCCATGCGCTGACGCGGGCGCTGAAGCGCCGCGACATCCCTGTCGCCGGCGCCGACAGGCTGAGCCTGCCCGGCCATATCGCGGTGAAGGACCTGATCGCGCTCGGGCATTTTCTCATCCAGCCGCAGGACGATCTGTCGCTGGCCGCCGTGCTGCGCAGCCCGATCTTCGATGTTTCGGAGGAGATGCTGTTCGCGCTCGCCGCAGAGCGGCGGTCGGGATTGTCGCTGATCGCCTCGCTCAGGCAGCATGCCGGCGAAAATCCTGCGCTGGCTAATGTCGTCACCCGGCTCGACGGCTGGGCCAGTGAAGCTGCCTTCAAGCCGGTGTTCGAATTCTATGCCGGCGTGCTGGCACGCGATCGCGTGCGCAAGAAGATGATTGCCAGGCTCGGTCCGGAAGCCGGCGACATCCTCGACGAATTCCTCAGCTTCTGCCTGGCCGAGGAGCGGACCGGCCTGCCGGGGCTGGAAGCCTTCCTGTCGACGCTGGAAAACACCGGCCCCGAGATCAAACGCGAGATGGACCAGACCCGCGACGAGGTGAGGGTCATGACCGTGCACGCAGCCAAGGGCCTGGAAGCGCCGGTGGTGTTCCTGGTCGATGGCGGCTCAGCGCCGTTCAGCGACCAGCATCTGCCGCGGTTGATGCCGTTCGAAGGCTCGGGCCGGCATTGGGACGGCAAGGGTTATCTTTGGCGCGCGACCAGCGAGGTCGCCAACGGCTTTTCGCGCGCCGCTGCGGCGCGGGCACGCGAACTCGCCGACGACGAATACCGCCGGCTGCTCTATGTCGGCATGACGCGGGCCGAGGACCGGCTGATCGTCTGCGGCTATCACGGCAAGCGGGCGCCCAGCACCGGCACCTGGCATTCGATCGTCAGCCGCGCGCTGGTCGGGGCGCCTGAAAGTGCGGAGCGCCGGCACCCCGCCATTGACGAACCCGTGCATCGCTTTCGCGTGACCAAGCTGTCGCCCGTGGCGCTGGTTTCCGGCGAGGACGCCCGGCAAAGGGAGATCTCCAGGCCCCTGCCGGCGACGCTGTTCCGGCCCCTGCCGCCTTACGAGGACTTGCCGCGACCGCTGTCGCCGTCCGGCGCTTCGGCGCTGATCGACGAGGCCAAGGAAGCGGTGGTCGACACACGCTCGCCGGTGCTTGACGGCGAGGTGGAGCCCGGCTTTGCAGTGATGCGCGGGCTGGCGCTGCACAAGCTGCTGCAGATGCTGCCCGGCCTTGCCGAAGGCGAACGCCGGGCGGCGGCGGAGCGCTATCTCACCCGCGCCGGCGCGGAATGGCCTGCAGCCGAGCGCGGAAAGGCGCTGGCCTCGGTGGCGGCGATCCTCGCCGACAGCCGCTTCGACCGGCTGTTTGGGCCGTCCTCGCGCGCCGAGGTGGCCATCATGGGGAGCCTGGAGGTGAAGGGCAAGAAACGCTCGATCTCCGGCAAGATCGACCGGCTGGCGGTGACGCCCGACCGCGTGTCGATCGTCGACTACAAGACCAACCGCCCGGCGCCCGCCAGCCTTGCCGATGTGCCGCCGGCCTATGTCCTGCAGCTTGCGCTCTATCGCGCGCTGCTGCAGCCGCTTTATCCCGGCCGCGAGGTCCAGGCCGCTCTGCTGTTTACCGAAGCGCCGCGGCTGATCGAGCTGCCGGCGGCGGCCATGGATGCCGCCCTTGCCCGACTCACGGGAGCGTGACACAACACCTGCTTGAAGAAGGGCTCGATCACCACCACATTTGGTGGGACAAAAACTTTCGAAAGGAATTTTCCATATGGCCACCGTCAAGGTCGACAAGAGCAACTTCCAGACCGACGTGCTTGACGCCAACGTACCGGTCGTCGTCGATTTCTGGGCGGAATGGTGCGGCCCGTGCAAGATGATCGCGCCGGCGCTCGAGGACATCGCCACCGAGCTGGGCGCAAAGGTGAAGATCGCCAAGCTCAACATCGACGAGAATCCCGAGCTTGCCGCGCAGTTCGGCGTGCGCTCGATCCCGACGCTGATGATCTTCAAGGGCGGCGAAATGGCCGACATGAAGGTCGGCGCGGCGCCGAAGACCGCGTTGTCGCACTGGATCAATGGCAACCTCGCCTGAGCGGACCGACATTCCCGACAAAAACCCGGCCATCGTGCCGGGTTTTTTGTTGGCGTCATCGCTGAGCCTCTCTGGCCCTCGCGCCGGCGCACGTCATGTCCTCTGTTTTGGCAAACAGGAGAAGCGACATGACCGGATCCGCCAAGGCCACCGTCTTCATCGACAATGAGCGCGTCATCGTCACTGAATATCGCTTCGCCCCGGGCGACAACACCGGCTGGCACCGGCATGGCCACGACTATGTCGTGGTGCCGCTGATGGACGGCAAGGTGAAGCTGCTGACCAAGGACGGCGAATCCTTCGCCGAGATGAAGAAGGGCGCGCCGTATTTCCGCAAGGAGGGCGTCGAGCACGACGTCATCAGCGCCAACGAAGGTGAGTACGCCTTCATCGAGATCGAGCTGAAATAACCCACCAAGGCCGCACCGGGTGCGACTACCAGTCGGCGACGCGGTCGCCGCCGGTGAATTGCGCGCTTTTGGCGGTGTATTCGAACAGCTCGATCTTCACCCCGTTTGGATCGCGGATCCAGGCCTGGAAGGTGTCGTCGCAGGCGTGCTTCTTGGCTGTGACGTCGATGCCCTTCGATTTGATATGGGCGATCGCCGCGTCAATGTTTTCCACCTCAAGGCAGAAATGGTTGATCTGGTTGAGCTCGCTGAAGCTCGTGCCGTCCTTCTGGAACACCTCAACATGGCTACGACCGCCGCAATCGAGGTAGAAGCCGAAGATCTTGCCGTCGCGCAGGAAATTGAACTTCGTGTCCATGCCCAGCACGTCGCGGTAAAAACCTCGCGTCGCTTCCAGATCATGCGCGAAGATGCAGGCATGGGCGAGCTGCTTGACCTTGATCATCCCTGCTCCTTGCGTTGGCCTAGGTGCTCAGGTCGGCGGCGTGCCGTTTTCGGCCAGCACCGCGCCAGCCAGGTACAGTGACCCGCCGATCAGGATGCGCGGCGGCGGTCCGTCCCAGGTGTCGCGCAACAGCATCAGCGCGCTGGCGACGGAACTCACCGGTTCGGCGGTCAGCCCGGCCTCCGTGGCGCGGATCGCCAGTTCGTCATTCGCCACACCGGCTTCACTCATGCTCACCGGCACGGTGTAGACATGGCGGACCAGGCCCTTGAAGGCGCGGAAATAGCCGCTCTGGTCCTTGGTGTTGATCATGCCGGCAATCAGGAACAGCGGCCGCGGGTTCTTTTCCTCCTGCTCGGCCATCGCTTCGGCGACAACGACGCCGGCGCCCGGATTGTGGCCGCCGTCGAGCCAGATGTCGGCTCCCTTGGGCGCCAGTTCGGTCAGCCTGCCCTGCGACAGTTTCTGCATCCGGCCCGGCCAGGCGACGCTGGCCATCGCCTTTTCGGCTGCACGGTGGCTGATCTCGAAACCCGCCGCCTTGACCGCGGCGATCGCCGCCGCCGCATTGGCAAACTGGTGGCGTCCCGGCAGTCGTGGTGGCGGCAGGTCCATGAGGCCGTCTTCGTCCTGGTAGACCATACGGCCGTTTTCCTCATAGGCGAGGAAATCCTGGCCGTAGACGAAGGTCGGGCAGTCGAGCCGCTCGGCGGTTTCGACGAGCACCTGCAGCGCCGTTTCGCTTTCCTGCGCGCCGATGACCACGGCGCAGCCTTGCTTGACGATGCCGGCCTTTTCGGCGGCGATCAGTTCGACCCGGTCGCCGAGATAGGCTTCGTGGTCGAGCGACACCGGCATGATCACCGAGACCGCCGGCTCCCTGATGACATTGGTGGCGTCGAAACGGCCGCCGAGGCCAACCTCGATGATCGCCACATCAGCCGGATGCTCGGAAAACAACAGGAAGGTGACGGCGGTCAAAATCTCGAAGACGGTTATTTTCTCGCCGCCATTGGCCTTGGCGACGCGGGCGATGGCGTCGGCGAAGACCTTGTCTTCGACCAGTTTGCCGCCGCCATCGGCGGCCAGCCGGTAGCGCTCATGCCAGTTCACCAGATGCGGTGAGGTGTGAACGTGGACGCGGTAGCCCGAGGCTTCGAGCAGCGCGCGCGAAAAGGCGGCGCAGGAGCCCTTGCCGTTGGTGCCGGCGATATGGATGACCGGCGGCAATTGGTCCTGCGGATTGCCCAGCCGTTCCAGCAGCCGCGAAATGCGGTCGAGCGAAAGGTCGAAGCCCTTCGGGTGAAGCGCCATCAGGCTTTCGATTTCGCGGTCGGCGGCAAGCGTGGTCATGGACGAATCCTAAGCGCGTCGCAAAGCGCGCGCAATCGCGGTTCGCGGCTAACGATGTCGCGTCAGGCCTGTGGCCTTGCTTCCGGCGGGATCAGCGCCGGCGGCAGGATTTCCGGCTCCAGCGGCTTTTGCTCTTCCGGCAGCTTGAGCAGCATTTTCAAGAGCCTGGAGATCGTTCCGCGCAGCTCGAGCCGCGACACCACCATGTCGACCATGCCGTGCTCCATCAGATATTCGGAGCGCTGGAAGCCGTCGGGCAGTTTTTCGCGGATGGTCTGCTCGATGACACGCGGCCCGGCAAAGCCGATCAGAGCGCCGGGCTCGGCAATGTGGACGTCGCCCAGCATCGCGTAGGACGCGGTGACGCCGCCGGTGGTCGGGTTGGTCAGCACGACGATGTAGGGCAGGCCGGCTTCCTTCAACCGGTCGACACCGACTGTGGTTCTCGGCAATTGCATCAGCGACAGGATGCCTTCCTGCATGCGGGCGCCGCCGGAGGCTGCGAACAGGATCAGCGGCCGCTTGCGCTGCAAGGCGACCTCGAAGCCATGCACGATGGCGTCGCCGGCGGCCATGCCGAGCGAACCGCCCATGAAGGCGAAATCCTGCACCGTCACCACCACCGGCAGGCCTTCGACTGACCCAACCGCGTTGACAATGGCGTCTTCCAGGCCGGTCTTGGCCTTGGCGTCCTTCAGCCGGTCAGTGTAGCGCTTCTCGTCGCGGAACTTGAGCGGGTCTTGCATGACCTTGGGGTTCTCAAGCTGCTCGTATTTGCCGTCGTCAAGGAAGAAGCGCAGCCGCTCCTTGGCCGAGATCTTCATGTGATGGCCGGATGACGGGATGACGAACTGGTTCTGTTCCAGATCCTTGTGGAACACCATCTCGCCGGTCTCGGGATCCTTGATCCACAGATTCTCGGGCATGTCGGTGCGCCGGCCGAGCATCGAATTGATCTTCGGGCGAACGTAGTTGGTGATCCAGTTCATCGCTTCGGCTCCTGTCCTGACGAAGAGTTAGTGCATGTCGCCCAAAAGTGGGAACCGGTTTTGGGAGAACGACATGCACCAGACCAGAGGTAAGAAGATTATTCGGCGGCAGCAAGGCGGGCCGAGCGCACGCCTTGTGCAAGGCCGCTGACCAGCGTGGCGACGGCTTCGGCCGGGTCGGCGGTCTTTTCGCCCTTCGGCCCCAGCACGTTGGCCACCGCGTTGACGATCGCGGTGCCGACGACGACGCCGTCGGCATTGGCGCCGATGACGCGCGCCTGCTCGGCGGTCTTGACGCCGAAGCCGACGCAGACCGGCAGGTCGGTGTGGCCCTTGATGCGCTTGACGGCGGAAGCCACCTTGCCGGTGTCGGCCAGTGCCGAGCCGGTGATGCCGGTCATCGAGACGTAGTAGACAAAGCCCGACGTGTTCTGCAGCACCTTGGGCAGGCGCTTGTCGTCGGTGGTCGGCGTCGCCAGCCGGATGAAGTTGATGCCGGCCTTGAGCGCCGGAATGCACAGTTCCTCATCCATCTCCGGCGGCAGGTCGACGACGATGAGCCCATCAATGCCGCTGGCAATCGCGTCCCTGAGGAAGCGGTCGACACCGTAGATGTAGATCGGGTTGTAGTAGCCCATCAGAACGATCGGCGTTTCATTGTCACCGACGCGGAAGTCCGCCGCCATCTTCAGCGTCTTGACCAGCGTCTGGCCGCCTTTCAGCGCCCTGAGGCCGGCCGCCTGGATCGCCGGGCCGTCGGCCATCGGATCGGAAAACGGCATGCCGAGCTCGATGATGTCGCTGCCGGCGCCGGGCAGCGCCTTCATGATCGACAACGAGGTGTCATAGTCGGGGTCGCCACCCATAAAATAGGTGACCAGCGCCGGGCGGCCTTCGGTTTTGAGTTTTGCCATGCGGCGGTCGATGCGGGTCGTCATGATCAGATCTCCATGCCCAGCATCGAGGCCACCGTATGCACGTCCTTGTCGCCGCGGCCGGACAGGTTGACGATGACAATCTGGTCCTTGTCCATGGCAGGCACGATTTTCACCGCGTGGGCGATGGCGTGCGCGGATTCCAGCGCCGGGATGATGCCTTCGACGCGCGTCGTCAGCTTGAAGGCCTCCAGCGCCTCGTCGTCGAGGATCGGCACATATTCGACGCGGCCACTGTCGCGCAGCCAGGAATGCTCCGGGCCGACGCCGGGGTAATCGAGGCCTGCCGAGATCGAATGGCCGTCCATGATCTGGCCGTCGGCATTCTGCAGCAGATAAGTGCGGTTGCCGTGCAGCACGCCGGGCGCGCCGGCATTCATCGAGGCGCAATGCTCGATGCCGTCGAGGCCGCGGCCGCCGGCTTCGATGCCGATGATGCGAACCTCCTTGTCGTCAAGGAAGGGATGGAACATGCCGATGGCGTTCGAACCGCCGCCGACACAGGCGATGATGGTGTCCGGCAGCCGGCCTTCCTGCTCGATGATCTGCGCGCGGGCTTCCGAACCAATGACAGACTGAAAGTCGCGCACCAGCTCCGGATAGGGATGCGGGCCGGCGGCGGTGCCGATCAGGTAGTAGGTATCCTCGACATTGGTCACCCAATCACGCAGCGCCTCGTTCATGGCGTCCTTCAGCGTGCCGTGACCGGCGGTGACCGGCCGCACTTCGGCGCCCAGCAACTTCATGCGGAAGACGTTGGGGCTTTGGCGGGCGACGTCGGTGGCGCCCATATAGACGACACAGGGAAAGCCGAAGCGCGCCGCCACCGTTGCCGATGCCACGCCATGCTGGCCAGCACCAGTCTCGGCGATGATGCGCTTCTTGCCCATGCGCTTGGCCAGCAGGATCTGGCCGAGGCAGTTGTTGATCTTGTGCGAACCGGTGTGGTTCAGATCCTCGCGCTTGAAATAGACCTTGGCGCCGCCGAGATGTTTGGTCAGGCCTTCGGCGAAATACAGTTTTGACGGCCGCCCGGCATAGTGGGTCGACAGGTTCTGCAGCTCGGCCTTGAATTCCGGATCGTTCTTGACCTCGTTCCAGTGTCGTTCCAGGTCGAGGATCAGCGGCATCAGCGTCTCGGCGACGAAACGGCCGCCAAAGATGCCGAACATGCCCTGCTCGTCGGGTCCGGTGCGGAAGGAATTGGGTGTCGCCGGCTGGTCCATCGCCGATCTCCTGGTTCGAAAAAATTGTTCAGGCGGCGCGGTTGTCGCGTGCTGCTCTGACGGCCCGGAAAAACTGTTCGATCAGCGCCGGATCCTTGACGCCCGGCGCGCTTTCCACGCCTGAGGAAATGTCTATTCCGGGCGGATTGGCAAGCCGAAGGGCGTCGCCGATGTTGGCGGCGTTGAGCCCACCGGAAAGCATGTAATCGACGCTTGCGTCAAGGCCGGCCAGAATATGCCAGTCAAAGGCGACGCCGTTGCCGCCCGGCAGTTGCGAACCTTTCGGCGGCTTGGCATCGAACAGGAAGCGGTCGGCAACGCCGATGAAGGGTATTATCCGCTCCAGATCGGCAGCCTCGCTGACCGACAGCGCCTTCATCACCGGCAGGCCATAGCGCGCTTTGATCTCGGCCACCCGCGCGGGCGTTTCCGAGCCGTGTAGCTGAAGCATGTCGGGATGCATCTTGTCGACGATGTCATCCAGAAACGCATCGCTGGCGTCGACGGTGACGGCCACCGCCTGGGCCTTGCCCGCTCCTGCCTGGCGCAAGCGGCCGGCTTCCAGGGGATCGACATAGCGCGGGCTCTTGGCAAAGAAAATAAAGCCGACATGGCTGGCGCCGCCGGCCAATGCCGCGGCCAGTGCCCCGTCGGTCTTCAACCCGCATATCTTGATGTCGAGCGCCATGGCGCGGGGATTGGCACGAAACGGCAAAAGAGTCGAGAAAAAGCATCCTGTTTGCCACCGGGGCGGAAAGCGCTACCTTCGTTCACGCAACAGGCGGGAGCATATGACCATGGCAGACGAAACCGCTGCGGAACTCAAACAAAAGATCGCGCAGGCCCGCGAGGTGATCGCGCATCTGATGGACAAGGCCGCCTTCAACGGCGCCGAGGCGCACCGCGCGCTCGATTATTTCGGCGGCGACGCCTTCGAGAAGAACTTTTTACCGTGGCCGCGCCATGGCGATGAAGGGCTGCGCCCCGAGGACCTCAACGCGGCGAATGATGATTGATAGGGCCAGCCACAACTGAGCCGACCGGCTCTACTCGAACACGATCGCCTGCAGCGCGCCGCCATTGCGCTTCAGCCAGTCCTTGCAACGGTCGGTGTCGGGGCAGAGTTTTTCACACAATTTCCAGAATTTCGGGCCGTGGTTCATCTCCTTGAGATGCGCCACCTCATGCGCCACGAGGTAGTTTATGACCGGCTGCGGCGCCATCATGATGCGCCAGGAGAAGGACAGATTGCCTTCGGACGTGCATGACCCCCAGCGGCTGGAAGTGTCCTTGTAACGGATCGCCTTGGCGCGCTTGCCGAGCGCCTCGGTGTGTTTGATCACCAGCTTCTCGATTTCCTTCTTGGCCTCGCGCTTCAAGAAATCGGCGATGCGGCGCGGCAGATGTATCCGCTCGCCATGCACGATCAGCAGCGGGCCGCGCTCGTCGCGCGACAGGGAGACGGTGCCGCGTTTGGCCGGTTCATGGACGATGCGATGCGGCACGCCGCGCAGCGGTATCTTGATGCCGGGCCGCACCTGCGGCCGGTTTGGCACCTTGGCCAGCCGCTGCTCCAGCCAATCCTGATGGCGATGCAGGAACTTTTCCACCTCGCCGCGGCGCAGGCCCGGCGGCACGGTGATGCGCAGCCCCCGGCCACCGGAATCGATGCGCAGCGTCAGCCGCCGCGCCCGGTCGCTCTCGACGATCTTGAGCGGCAATGAGCGGCCGGCAACAACATGCTCACGCTCTTCAACAGGGGAAGGCGTGGGTTTCGTCAGGTTGCGGAAGAAGCCGAAGGACATGGTGGAACGATACGCGATTCGAGGAAAACGACCAGAACAAAAAAGAAACGGCGCCGCTTGCGCGACGCCGTTTCTGCATGCCGAGCCCTGTCGCTGGGGCTCAGTCGTCGAGAAGGTTCGAACCCTTGCCGCGCTTGGCCGGCTTGCTCGGCTCGGTCGTCGTCGTCGGAGCCGTCGCCTTGTTGCGGTTGGCCATGAAACGGTCGAACTCGTCCTGGTCCTTGGCGCGGCGCAATTCGCGGGCGTACTCGTCGAACTGGGTCAGCATCTCGTCGAGCTTGTTGCGCTCTTCATTGAGACGCTCGAGTTCCTTTTCGCGCCAGTCGTCGAAAGCGACGTTGCCGGTGCGAGCCGAACCATGGCCCCAGCGGACAGCCTTGTCCGAACCGCGGCGGCAGCCGGCGAAGATGCCGTCGGTGGCACGATTGACGTCGCGCTTGAAGCCGTCGAGCCGGTCGCCCCAGATGATGTAGGCGAGCATGGCGAAGCCGAGCGGCCAGAACACCATAAAACCAACCACCATCAACGCGATGGTCGCCGGCGTCCACGCCGGACGGATCAATGCAGATGTGTTCATTTTCTCCCAATCCTTCAGTTGGAGACAGCCAAGATCGGGCTGCGTGGATTCGAAATGGGATGGGAAAAACGGCGATTCAAGACAATGTCCGCTAAAACCGGACAAGGTCCTGAAATGATTATCGCTTTTTGAGCATTTCCAGGAAAAGCACGACCAGTCCGGCGATCAGGCCCCAGAAGGCGGCGCCGACGCCGAACAGCGTCAACCCCGACGCGGTGACGACAAAGGTGACGGTGGCAGCCATGCGCTCGCCCTCTTCCTTCAGCGCGATCGACAGCGCGTTGGCGAGCGACGCCATCAGCGCCAGGCCGGCGACGAGCACGATCAGGCTCTGCGGCAGCACGGCGAAGATCGCCACCAGCGAAGCGCCGAACATCGCGAAGACGAGGTAGGCAAGCGCATAGAACGGGCCGGTCTTCCAGCGCTCGGCCGGGTCCGGATGGACGTCCGGCCCGGTGCAGATCGCCGCCGAGATCGCCGCCAGATTGGTGGTCGAGCCGCCAAACGGCGCCGACAGCAGTGAAAACAGGCCGGTGACGCCGATCAGCGGGCCGGGTTCGGGATGATAGCCGGCGGCGCGCAGCACGGCGAGGCCGGACAGGTTCTGCGAGGCCATGGTGACGAGGTACAGCGGCAGCGCCAGGCCGATGATCGCAGGCAAGGTGAAGTGCGGCATAACCAGCGTCAATGTCGACAGTTCCGGTGTCGGCAGGCCGCCGACGCGGCCGGTGAGGAAAGCTGCAAAACCGCCGCCGATCAGCACTGCCAGCACCGACAGCGCCGGATTGAACAGGCGGATGACGAAGAAGGCCGCGATCAGCGGCAGGATCAGCCATGGATCGACGGGAACGGTCTTGACCGCATTCAGCGCGAAGGTGACGACAATGCCGGCCAGCATGCCTGAGGCAACGGAGGGCGGTATCCTGGAGATCAGCTGCGTCAACGGCCGAAACAGACCGGTGGCGATCAAAAGGATGCCGGTGACGATAAAGGCGGCGACGGCCTCACCCATCGAAAAGCCGCTCGATGCCGCAATCAGCGCCAGGCCCGGCGTCGACCAGGCGGTGATAACAGGCATTTTCGTGCGCCATGACAGCCACAAGCTCTCGATGGCCATCGCCAGGCAGATGGTGGTGACCCAGCTCGCCGTCTCTGTCTGCGTCGCGCCGACCGCCTTGGCTGCGGCAATGACAATGGCCAGCGTGCCGCCGAAACCGACGATCGCCGCGACGAAGGCGGATACGGGAATGGAAATGCGCATTTTTCTACCCTGCCTGCTGGACCATGGCGCCCACGGCACGAACCAGCATGTCGAGGTCCTGTGGCCGTGACAGGCGGTGGTCGCCCTCGGGGATGAGCGATAGCGTCACGTCGTCGGCCGGCAGCAGGCCGACCAGCTTCAGCGCATGGCTTGCCGGTACGTCCGCGTCGGCCAGACCCTGCAGGATGTGGACGGGACAGTGGGTGTCGATCGGCCCGGTCATTGTCAGGTTGTTGCGGCCGTCTTGGATCAGCGCATTTGTGTAGATGTAAGGCTCGGCGGAATAGTCCGACGGCTCCTCGAAGAAGCCCTTTTCCGCGAGGTCGCGCTTCTGCGCCTCGGTCAGCGCCGGTTCGACCAGTTCGGCGGTGAAATCCGGCGCCGGGGCCAGCAGCACCAGGCCGGCGATGCGGTCCTCGCCCGCCTTGCGCAACTCCTGCATCATGCGCAGCGCGATCCAGGCACCCATAGAGGAACCGACCAGGATCTGCTTGCCTTGCGTGAAATGCCGGAAGACGGCGAGGCTTTGCCCAAGCCATTTCGAGATGGTGCCGTCGGCAAAGGCGCCGCCCGATTCGCCATGGCCGGAATAATCGTGGCGCAGGAAGGCGCGGCCTTCGCGATCCGCCCAGTCCGACAGCGTCTGCGCCTTGGTGCCCAACATATCGGATTTGTAGCCGCCGAGCCAAACGATGCCGGGCTCGGCACCTGCCATCTGCCTGACGGCGATGGCTGTTCCGTCGACGTCCAGAAAAACCGGGGGACTGACTATCATGGCTTGTTCCTTCGCGCCGGTCTCGTGGCACGCCGGTCTTTTGGCACAGCCGGGGGCTCAACGAAAAGTGCTTGGCGCGTTTCTTCGCTTGGCGCAGCCGAAGGTGGCGGACGCAGGGTGATTTCCTGTCAGCGCTGTGCTATTGACTCCGCCCGCGCGCTCACCACATTGGCGCGTTCACAGATTTGCACTGAAGAACCCTGAACGAAACGGCTCAAGGAGACCACGACCATTCGCAGACCTTTCAAAGCAGCGGCGCCCACCAAGGATGGCCCGCGCTCCAACCGTGATATCCGGGTTCCCCGGGTCCAGCTCATCGACGCCGAAGGCCAGAACCGAGGCGATGTCTCCATCAACGACGCATTGCTGCTCGCCGAAGAGGCCGGGCTCGATCTGGTCGAGATATCGCCCAATGCGGTGCCGCCCGTCGTAAAAATCCTCGATCTCGGCAAGCTGAAATACGCCAACCAGAAGAAGGCGGCCGAGGCGCGCAAGAACCAGAAGGTCATCGAGATCAAAGAGATCAAGATGCGCCCGAACATCGACAGCCACGACTACGAGACCAAGATGAAGGCCGTTCGGCGATTCTTCGAGGAAGGCGACAAGGTCAAGCTGACCCTGCGCTTCCGTGGCCGCGAGATGGCGCATATGGAACTCGGCATGCAGCTTCTGAACAAGGTTCGCGAGGAAGTGGCGACCATCGCCAAGGTCGAAGCGGAACCGAAGCTCGAAGGCCGCCAGATGATGATGGTGCTGGCTCCCCGCTAGATCACGATAAGTTCAGCGTGGTGATGGCGCTCTAAATCCGCCTTGATGATATTCCACGGCGTCCCGGCGATCGGCGGGACGCCTGTTTCTTGTCCAGATGCTGCGATCGCCGGCAAAGCTTTTCGACGATCGGATTCCGACATGGTCAATGAGGTCAAATACGAGACGGGCGACTATCAGCACACGCGCAGGATGGTGCTGGCCGTGCTCGTCGTCGTGCTGTTCGCGGCGCTGCTGTTCGGGCAGTCGACGTTTCCCCCGGATACACCGGTGCACGAAACCATCGAGATGTTCGGCGTGCTTTTGATCTTCCTCGGCGTCGTCGGACGCTTGTGGTCGACGCTCTATATCGGTGGACGCAAATCCTCCGAGGTGGTGACCGGCGGACCCTATTCGATCACCCGCAACCCGCTCTATGTCTTCTCCAGTATCGCTGCCGCCGGCGTCGGCGCGCAGATCGGCTCGATCACGGGCACGATCGGCTTCGGGCTGCTCTGCGCCGGGGCCTTTCACATCGTCATCCGGCACGAGGAGAAAGTCCTCAAGGAGGCGCTCGGCGCGCCATACCAGGCCTATCTGGCGAAAGTGCCGCGCTTCTTCCCGAAGCTGTCGCTTTACGAGGAAGGCGATACCGGCAGCTTCAAGCCGCGCCTGCTGCTGACCACGCTGCTCGACGGCCTGGTGTTCCTGGTGGCGCTGCCGGTCTTCGAAACCATCGACGGCGCCCAGCAATCGGGGATTCTCCCGGTGCTGTTCCGAATCCCCTAAAGCCACGGTCGGGCCGGACAGAGCGTCGCATCCCCTGAGGTGTTGCGCCCCGGCCTGCTTTGACGTATAGGACCGCCGTTCCAAGAAAACCGCCCGGCAGGGCATGCCGTGGCGGTTTCATTTGCTTTTCGGGCTTTGGTCGGCCTGAAGCGAACAAAAAGCGCGATCGTGCGCACTTAAACGGAGTAGCAAAATGCCCAAGATGAAGACCAAGTCGGCCGCCAAGAAGCGGTTCAAGATCACAGGTACGGGTAAAGTCCTGTCGGCTGCGGCCGGCAAGCGTCACGGCATGATCAAGCGTTCCAACAAGTTCATTCGAAATGCCCGCGGCACGATGGTTCTGGCTGAACCGGATGGCAAGAAGGTCATCAAGAATTTTCTGCCGAACGGCCTCTGAGGCATTCGGTCCGGACACGCATTTGTTTTACGCAATTCCGAACGGAAAGCCGCCAGGCACCTGGAATTGCTTTTAAGGAGATCATGACATGGCACGCGTAAAGAGAGGCGTCACCTCGCACGCCAAGCACAAGAAGGTCCTGAAAGCCGCGAAAGGCTTCTACGGCCGCCGCAAGAACACCATCCGCATCGCCAAGCAGGCGGTGGAAAAGTCGCTGCAGTACGCGTATCGCGACCGCAAGAACCGCAAGCGCTCGTTCCGCGCGCTGTGGATTCAGCGCATCAACGCCGCGACGCACGAGCATGGCCTGACCTATGGCCGCTTCATCGACGGCCTCAACAAGTCGGGCATCGAGATCGATCGCAAGATCCTGTCGGACATGGCCATCCACGAGCCACAGGCTTTCGCAGCCCTGGTTGCCAAGGCCAAGGTCGCGCTCGAATATCTGAAGAACACCACGCCGAACGCTTTTGAAAGCGCTGTCGCTTAAGACCAGCGCTTCCCAAGCATTCGAAATTCTGATTTGGGGAACCCGCGCTGGCACGGCTGGCGCGGGTTTTTCTTATGCCTGATGTAACCAAAATGGTGACGACGAACCAAAATGGTGTCGGTCGCCCGATCGAGAGAGCTTCGCCGTGAACGCCACCGCTGGAAATCTTGAAGCCCTGGAAGCTTCGCTGCTTGCCGACATAGCGTCAGCCGCGGACGAGGCCGCTATCGAAGCCGTGCGGGTTTCGGCCCTTGGCAAGAAGGGCTCCGTCTCCGAGATGCTGAAGACGCTCGGTGCGATGAGCGCCGAAGAGCGCCAGCTGAAGGGGCCGGCGATCAACGGCCTCAAGAACCGCGTCACCGACGCGCTCACCTTGCGCCGAGCCGAATTGAAGGATGTGGCGATCACCGCCCGCCTTGTGGCCGAAAAGGTCGATGTGACGCTGCCGGTGCGGCAATCGCCGGCCGAGCGTGGCCGCATCCACCCGATCAGCCAGGTCATCGACGAGATCGCGGCGATCTTCGGCGATCTCGGCTTTGCCATCGCCGAAGGGCCGGATGTCGAGACCGACTATTACAATTTCACCGCGCTGAATTTCCCCGAGGGACATCCGGCGCGCGAGATGCACGACACTTTCTTCTTCCAGCCGGACGAGAAGGGCGAGCGCAAGCTTTTGCGCACCCACACCTCGCCGGTGCAGATCCGGACCATGGAGACGCAGAAGCCGCCGATCCGCATCGTCATCCCCGGCAAGACCTACCGGCAGGATTCGGACGCCACCCACTCGCCGATGTTCCATCAGGTCGAGGGGCTGGTGATCGACAAGACCGCCAATGTCGCCAACATGAAGTGGGTACTGGAAGAATTCTGCAAGGCGTTCTTCGAGGTGCCGCAGGTGAAGATGCGCTTCCGGCCGTCCTTCTTTCCGTTCACCGAGCCAAGCCTCGAGGTCGACATCCAGTGCGACCGCTCAAGGCCGGGCGAAGTGCGCTTCGGCGAAGGCTCCGACTGGATGGAGATTTTGGGCTGCGGCATGGTGCATCCCAATGTGCTGAAGGCTGGTGGGCTCGACCCCGACGAATATCAGGGCTTTGCCTGGGGCATGGGCATCGACCGCATCGCCATGCTGAAATACGGCATGCCGGATTTGCGCGCCTTCTTCGACGCCGATGTGCGCTGGCTGACGCATTACGGTTTCAGACCGCTCGACATGCCGACGCTGTTCGGGGGCCTGAGCGCATGACAGCCCTCCACACCGGTGGCTGTCGCTGCGGCGCCGTGCGGTTCGAGGCTTCGGCCGAACCGCACCATGTCAGCTATTGCCATTGCGGCGATTGCCGGCGGGCCAGTGGCGCGCCGGTGTCGGCCTTTGTCGGCTTTATGACCGAACAGGTCGCCTTCACCGGCAAGGCGCTGAAGATGTTCGAGAACGGGCCGGTAACGCGCTCGTTCTGCGGCATTTGCGGCTCGCCGATCGCCTATGTCGACGAGCGGCTTGAGGACCACATCTATTTCGCGCTCGGTGCCATGGACGTGCCGGCCGATTTCACGCCGACGCTGCATGCCTATGTCAGCGAACAGCTGCCCTTCCTGCACATGCCGGACGACTTGCCGCGCCATTTGAAAACAAGCGTGCCCCGACCAAACGGAACAGAACCATGAAATTCACCCTCTCTTGGCTCAAGGATCATCTCGAGACCGACGCCACGCTCAACGAGATCGTCGAGCGGTTGACCTCGATCGGCCTCGAAGTCGAGCATGTCGACGACAAAGCGAGCCTGAAACCCTTCGTCATCGCCAAGGTGCTGACGGCGGTGCAGCATCCCGACGCCGACCGGCTGCGTGTGCTGACTGTCGACACCGGCGACGGCAAACCACCCGTGCAAGTCGTCTGCGGGGCGCCGAACGCCCGCGCCGGACTGATCGGCGCCTTTGCCGCGCCCGGTACCTACGTGCCCGGCATCGACGTGACGCTGACGGTCGGCAAGATCCGTGGTGTCGAAAGCCATGGCATGATGTGCTCCGAGCGCGAGCTGGAACTGTCCGACGAGCATAACGGCATCATCGACCTGCCCGAAGATGCGCCGGTCGGTACCAGCTTTGCCGCCTATGCGCATCTTGATGATCCGCTGATCGAGATCAACCTGACCCCGAACCGGCCGGACGCGACCAGCGTCTACGGCATCGCTCGCGACCTGGCGGCGAGCGGGCTTGGCCGCCTCGTCGGTGGCGCCATCATGCCCCATGTCGGCAGCGGCATGTGCCCGGTCAAGGTGACGATCGAGGCGCCGGAGCTCTGCCCCGGCTTCGCGCTCAATCTGGTCAAGGGCGTCAAGAACGGCCCGTCGCCAAAATGGCTGCAGCAAAGGCTGATCGCGATTGGCTTGCGGCCGATCAGCGCGCTGGTCGACATCACCAACTACGTCACCTTCGATCGTGGCCGGCCGCTGCATGTGTTCGACGCCAGCAAGGTCGCCGGCAATCTCGTCGTGCGCCGCGCGTGCGACGGCGAGAAGGTGCAGGCGCTCGACGGTCGCGAATACACGCTGACGCCGGAAATGTGCGTCATCGCCGATGACAATGGCGTCGAATCGATTGCCGGCATCATGGGCGGCGAACATTCCGGCTGCGACGAGAACACCACCGACGTGTTGATCGAATCGGCCCTTTGGGACCCGATCACCACGGCGCGTACCGGACGCTCGCTCGGGATCATCACCGATGCGCGCTATCGGTTCGAGCGTGGCGTCGACCCTGAATTCATGGTTCCGGGCGTCGAGCTGGCGACCAGGCTGGTGCTTGATTTCTGCGGCGGCACGCCGACGGAGATCGAAGTCGCGGGCTATGCCGGCCATGCGCCCAAGATCGTCTCCTTCCCGCTGTCGGAAGTGAAGCGGCTGACCGGCATCGAGGTGCCAAGGGACGAGAGCCTCGACATCCTGTCGCGCCTCGGCTTCAAGCCGAAGGGATCGGGCGATGTCGTGAAAGTCGCCGTACCGTCCTGGCGGCCGGATGTCGACGGGAAGGCCGATCTGGTCGAAGAGGTGATGCGCATCCACGGCGTCGACAACATCGCGCCGCAGCCGCTCGGTGCGCATGACGCGGTCAATGCGAAAATCCTGACCACGCTGCAGGTTCGCACCCGCACGGCCAAGCGGGCGCTTGCCGTGCGCGGCATGATGGAAGCCGTCACCTGGTCGTTCATTCCGGCCAAGCATGCCGAACTGTTCGGCGGTGGCCAGGCGGCGCTGAAGCTCGCCAACCCGATCGCCGCCGACATGTCCGACATGCGGCCATCGCTGCTGCCGGGGCTGATGGCTGCCGCGCAGCGCAATGCCGACAAGGGCATCGGCGATGTGGCGCTGTTCGAAGTGTCGGGCACCTATGAGGGCGACGGCGCAGATCAGCAACGGCGCGTGGCCGCCGGTGTGCGGCGCGGTACCGCCAAGCTCGACGGCTCCGGCCGCAACTGGGCCGGCAATTCCCAGAATGTCGGCGTGTTCGACGCCAAGGCCGACGCGATCGCGGCGCTCGAAGCCTGCGGCGCGCCGGTCGAGCGGCTGCAGATCGAGGTCGGCGGGCCAGCCTGGTATCACCCCGGCCGCTCCGGCACGATCAAGCTCGGGCCGAAGACCGTGCTCGGCACGTTTGGTGAATTCCATCCGAAGACGCTGGAAGGGCTCGATGTTTCCGGGCCGCTTTGCGGCTTCGAAGTGTTCGTCGATGCCGTGCCCGAGCCGAAGGCCAAGCCGACGAAGACAAAGCCGAAGCTGGAGCTGTCCGCCTTCCAGGCGGTGAAGCGCGACTTTGCTTTCGTCGTCGACAAAGCGGTCGAGGCCGGCACTCTTGTTCGTGCTGCATTGGCGGCCGACAAGAAGCTGATCACTGCGGTTTCAGTGTTCGACATCTTCGAGGGTGCGTCGCTCGGCGCTGACAAAAAATCGATCGCCATCGAAATGTCGATCCAGCCGGTCGAGAAGACGCTGACCGACGAGGATTTCGAGGCGCTGGCCAAGCGCATCGTCGAGAATGTCGGCAAGCAGACGGGCGGCGTGCTGCGCGGCTAAAGACTTGCAAGCAGATGGCGAATCGCCCTCCAAAGGGCGATGGACCATCTGCGCTACTCCGGCCTGCCTTTCGAAACGCAACGGACGGCGTTTCTCGATATCGTGTCGCAAGAGCCGCTGATCCGTGAGGCGCTGGTTCGGTCAAGAGACCTTGCCCTGCCGGACTGGCTGATCGTTTCCGGCGCGCTCTACAACAGCGTCTGGAACCAGCTGACGGGAAAGCCGTCTGGCTACGGCATCAAGGACGTTGATCTGTTCTATTTCGATGATCGCGACCTGTCCTACGAAGCCGAGGATGCGGTGATTGCCCGCGCAGTGCCGGTCTTTGCCGGGCTGCCGTTGCCGGTCGAAGTGCGCAACCAGGCGCGGGTGCATCTGTGGTATCCGCAAAAATTCGGACGATCCTGCCCTCGTTATACAAGCTCCAGCCACTCGCTCGGCTTTTTCGCTTCGAGGACCCACGCAGTTGGCGTTCGCTACGGCGCGGATGGGCAGCTTGAGCTGGTGGCACCGTTCGGTCTCGACGATATCTTTTCGTTTCGCATCACGCCGAACCGGGTGATGGACAACCAGCAGACGCATGAGGCGAAAGGGGCTCGGGCGAGAGAGACTTGGCCCGAGACTACGGTGGTGCCTTGGTAGGAAATGTCGGCGGGACAGCGCCCCCCTCTACCCTGCCGGGCATCTCCCCCTCAAGGGGGGAGATTAACAGCTTCGCCGTCCTACCTCTCTTTCAACGTTGGCGATTAGCGAAAGCCGAGGCGACATCCAATCTCCCCCCTTGAGGGGGAGATGTCCGGCAGGACAGAGGGGGGTGTCTCGCGCCAACGTTTCGTCTCCTTCTTCCCAGCATGAGATACAAAAAAGGGGCGCCGAAGCGCCCCTTCCTCTGTTGATCATCGCTCACCCATTGACCAGCGCCAGCAACTCCTCGGTGTAGCGCTTGCCGGTGACCTTGTCAGGCGACAGCGCATCGCCGATCGCAGCGACCTCAGTCGCGCTCAGCTCGATCCCGGCGGCTGCCGTGTTCTGCTCGAGATGGCGTATCTTTCGCGCACCCGGGATCGGCACGATGAAATCGCCCTGGTGCAACACCCAGGCCAGCGCCAGCTGCGCGGAGGTCACGCCCTTTTGCGCCGCCAGCTTTTCCAGCGTAGCGATGACAGCGGCGTTGGCGGCCATGGCGTCGGCCTGGAAGCGCGGCAGGCCGCGGCGCCAGTCGTCGTCACTCAAGGCCTCGGGCTTGGCGATGGTGCCGGTCAAAAGACCGCGGCCGAGCGGACTGTAGGGGACAAAGCCTATGCCGAGTTCGCGGCAGACGGCGAACACCTCGTCTTCGGGATCGCGGCTCCACAGCGAGTATTCGCTCTGCACGGCCGATATCGGATGCACGGCATGCGCCCGGCGGATGGTCGCGGCACTGGCCTCCGACAGGCCAAGTGCCCGCACCTTGCCCTCTCGCACCAGCTCGGCCATGGCGCCGACCGTGTCCTCGATCGGCACGTTGGGGTCGACGCGATGCTGGTAGTAGAGGTCGATCACATCGGTGTTCAACCGCTTCAGCGAGGCCTCGGCCACCGCCTTGACGTGCTCGGGACGGCTGTCGACGCCGGCCATGCGTTCGATGCCGGTGCCCTCCTCCAAAATCTTGAAGCCGAACTTGGTGGCGATCGTCACCTTGTCGCGCACCGGCTTCAGCGCCTTGCCGAGCAGAATCTCGTTTTCGTAGGGGCCATAGACTTCGGCCGTGTCGAAGAAGTTGACGCCGATCTCGACGGCGCGGTGCAAGGTGGCGATGGCGTCGGCTTCCGGCTGGCCGCCATAGACAAAGCTCATGCCCATGCAGCCGAGGCCGACGGGGTAGACGTTCAACTCAGTTCCTAGCTTGCGGGTTTGCATCACGCATCTCCTCGTTGTGATGCAGCAGAGATAGTGCCTTGCCTTATGTTCGATAATCGGTTCCCATTTGCACGGCCTGTTCTAGAAAATAGATCAATGAATCGAACTCATCTCTCCCAATTGGCTGTATTGGCGACAGTCGCCCAGTGCGGCAGCTTCCGCGGCGCAGCCAGGGAACTGGCCATCGCGCCTTCGGCGGTGAGCCATGCGGTGTCCAGCCTGGAGGCACAGCTTGGCGTGCGGCTGCTGGCCCGCAGCACACGCAGCGTCGCGCCGACCGAGGCGGGCGCGCAGTTGCTGGAGCGGCTGCGGCCGGCGCTGTCGGAGATCGATCTGGCACTGGAAACAGCGATCGAGGCGCGCGACCGGCCAGCCGGCAATCTGCGGCTGACCGTGCCGCGTACCGCAGCCCACCTGACGCTGACCCCACGGTTCGGCGCCTTTGCATCCGCCTATCCCGACATAGTCCTGGAGATCGTCATCGAGGATCGCTTCACCGATGTGGTCGAAGGCGGTTTCGATGCCGGCGTGCGGCTTGGCGAGAGCCTGCAACGCGACATGATCGCCGTGCGCATCGGGCCTAATCTGCGCGGCGCCGTGGTCGGCGCGCCGTCCTATTTCGCGACCATGCCCAGGCCATCGCATCCGCATGATCTCGCCGATCACCGCTGCATCCGCTTCCGCTTTTCCAGCGGCATTCTCTACCGCTGGGAATTCGAGAAGGACGGCGAGGAGATCGGGTTTGCCGCGCACGGCCCGCTGATCCTCGACGAGGATCATCTGATCGCGCAGGCGGCGGTCGACGGTGCTGGGCTGGCCTTCGTGTTCGAGGATTATGTGCGGGCGCCGCTCGCCGACGGCAGGCTGATCCGCGTGCTGGAGGACTGGTGCCCGACTTTCGACGGTTTCTTCGTCTACTATCCCAGTCACCGCCAGATGCGGCCGGCGCTGCGCGCCTTTGTCGATTTCTTCAAGGTGGGTGGGTAGCTCACCCTCCCCCTTGTGGGGAGGGTCGATCCGCGCGGCGGATCGGGGTGGGGGTCCTCGTAGGGTGCTACCCCCACCCCGTCGCTTCGCGCCGACCCTCCCCACAAGGGGGAGGGTGGAAGAAACTCGCCCTGCCATTCGTTCTTCCCCCATGCAGTCCATCACCAACAGCACCACCCGCTATGGCTGGGCGATGATCCTCGTTCACTGGCTGATCGCAATAATCTTCATCGGCCAGTTCGGGCTTGGCTTCGTCATGGTGCGGCTGACCAGCCAGCGCACCGCCTTCGAGCTGATCCAGCAGCACAAATCCTTCGGCTTTGTGCTGCTCGGCCTGGTCATCCTGCGCATCGCCTGGCGTCTAAGCAATGCCACGCCGGTGCTGCCGCGCTCGGTCGGCGCCCTGGAGCGCCGGACAGCGCCGCTCGCGCATTTTGCTCTTTACGCGTTTCAGCTTGCCTTGCCCTTGTCCGGCTGGGCGCTTGTCTCGGTGTCGATGCTGGAGATCCCCAGCATGCCGTTCAACCTGTTCGTGATGCCGAACCTGCCGCTGGCAGAATCGGATGCCAGCGAAAGCCTCTGGACGGCAGTGCACTGGTATCTCGCCTATGCCGGCATCGGACTTGTCGCCCTGCATCTCGCTGCTGCGCTGCGCCATCATTTCTGGCTGAAGGACGCGGTGCTCACGCGCATGATCACACCTTCGTCAGATCCGGAATAGAGCGGACGGCTCATTCGTTTGTTGGGTGAGGACGCGAAAGCGTTGCCTCCAAAAAAGGAATAGTCCTATGTATGCGCGCATCCTCGGATTCGCGGCTGTTGCCGCTTGCCTTGCCATGCCTGTCTTCGCCGCGGTGGACCTCGGAAACGCCGCCGGCAGCTACACGATCAACCCGACCAGTTCCAGCATCCGCTTCACCATCGGCAAGGTCGGTGGCGGCGGGCTCAACGGCGCCTTCGGCCGCTTCAGAGGCTCGATCCGCATCGACAACAGCGATGTCGGACGCTCGCAGGTCAATTTCACCATCTTTCCCGAAAGCGTCGGCACCGGCCAGGGCCGCATCGACGCCTTCCTGCGCTCCGACGCCGTGTTCGACGCCGCTAATAATCCGGAAATCCAGTTCCGCTCGACCAGCGTCACACGCACCAGCGACACGTCAGCCCTGGTCACCGGCCGGCTGACGGCGCGCGGCAAGACGTTTGCGGAAAAGTTCACCGCCGAACTCGGCGGCCTCAAGGCCGGCACGATCAAATTCCACGTCACCGGCAAAGTGCTGCGCTCACGCTACAGCATGGATGTCGGCACGCCGATCTATTCGAATGTCGTCGATTTCGACATGACGCTGACGGGGAAGAAGGGCTGAGCCTCGCTTGGGTTCCTCGCCCCCGCAAAGCGGGGGGTCCGAAGGACGGGCGAGACCCGTGGCTCGCCCCGGCAAGGTGGCCCGGCGCAGCCGGGACGGAGCGGGCGACGACGGTCGCGACGGCAGAGCCTTTCGAGAGCCACGTGTACATGCGACGGCCGCCTTATTGGCAAGCCCTGGCACTCTACGATGGCCCCTCTCCGTCCCGGCTTCGCCGGGCCACCTCTCCCCACTTCGTGGGGCGAGGAACGAGCGCCAGTAGCCAATTGGCTTTTCCGTCGATTTCGGGCAAACCTCGTCGCCTGTAATCGAGATGGAGAAGCGTTATGTTCCGATGGGGTGTTTTGTCGACGGCCAAGATCGGGCGCGAGCAGCTGCTGCCCGCAATCGTCGATGCCGAGAACGGCGTGCTGTCGGCGATCGCCAGCCGCGACCTGTCGAAGGCCAAAGCGCTGGGCGACCGTTTCGGCGCCCGCCATGCCTTCGGTTCCTATGAGGAATTGCTTGCTTCCAAGGATGTCGACGGCGTCTACATCCCGCTGCCGACCTCGCAGCATGTCGAATGGACGGCCAAGGCCATCGAAGCGGGAAAACATGTGCTGGTCGAGAAGCCTCTGGCGCTCGACGCCAAGGATATTTTGCCGCTGATCAAGCTGCGCGACGCCAAGAAGGTGCTGGTCTGCGAAGCCTTCATGGTCATCTACCATCCGCAATGGATCAAGGTGCGTGACCTCATCGCCAGCGGCGCCATCGGCCGGCTGCGCCATGTGCAGGGCGCGTTCTCCTACTACAATGTCGACCCCAACAACATGCGCAACCAGCTCGATCTCGGCGGCGGCGCGCTGCCCGACATCGGCGTCTACCCGACGGTGTCGACACGTTTTTCCACCGGCAAGGAGCCTAGCCGTGTGCAGGCGACGATCGAGCGCGACAAGAAATTCGGCACCGACATCTATTCCTCGATCCGCGCCGATTTCGGCGACTTCGAACTGTCCTTCTATCTGTCGACGCAGATGGCGGCGCGGCAGGTGATGGTGTTCCACGGCGAAAAGGGTTTCATCGAGGTGTTCTCGCCCTTCAATGCCGGGCTCTATGACCATCACCGGGTCGAACTGCACAACCAGAACCACACCGAGGCGCAAGTGTTCCGCTTTCCCGGCACGCAGCAGTACCGGCTGGAGGTCGAGACTTTTGCGCGGGCGGCACAAGGCGGCAAGGAGCGCGTCTTCACACTGGAAGAATCGGTGCTCAACCAGAAGGTCATCGACGCCATCTTCCGCGCCGGCGGCAAGGACGGCTGGGAACCCGTCTGACCATTTTGTCAAAGCCGGGGGAGCAAAAGAATGGCTGACGACGCGGATGTGATCATTGTCGGCGCCGGCCTCGCCGGGCTGGTTGCCGCGGCCGAGCTGGCTGATGCCGGCAAGAAAATCATCATCGTCGACCAGGAGCCGGAGCAGTCGCTGGGCGGCCAGGCGTTCTGGTCGTTCGGCGGGCTTTTCCTCGTCGATTCGCCCGAGCAACGGCGCATGCGCATCCGCGATTCGCATGAGCTGGCGCTCGAAGACTGGCTGGGCACCGCTGCCTTCGACCGGCCGGAGGATTTCTGGCCGCGCAAATGGGCCGAGGCCTATGTTGGCTTTGCCGCCGGCGAGAAACGTTCGTGGCTGGTGCAGCGCGGCCTGAAATTCTTTCCGGTGGTTGGCTGGGCCGAGCGCGGCGGCGGCAATGCAATCGGCCACGGCAATTCGGTGCCGCGCTTTCACGTGACGTGGGGCACCGGCCCCGGTGTGCTCGAACCGTTTGTTCTGCGTGTGCGTGAGGCGCAAAAGCAGGGGCTGATCCGCTTCAAATTCCGCCACCGGGTCAACGAATTGGTCCGCACCGGCGCTGTCGTCACCGGCGTGCGCGGCGACATCTTGCAACCGAGCTCGATCGAGCGCGGCCAAAAAAGCTCGCGCGATATCGCCGGCGATTTCGAACTCAAGGCGCAAGCCGTCATCGTCGCTTCCGGGGGCATTGGCGCCAATCACGAGCTGGTGCGCAAGAACTGGCCGCAACGGCTGGGCGCGCCGCCAGAGCGCATGATCACCGGTGTTCCCGACCATGTCGACGGCCGCATGCTGGCGATATCAGAGGCGGTGGGCGGTTCGATCATCAACCGCGACCGCATGTGGCACTATGTCGAGGGCATCAAGAACTGGGCGCCGATCTGGACCGACCATGCGATCCGGATCCTGCCGGGACCGTCGTCGCTGTGGCTCGATGCGCGTGGCAAGCGCCTGCCGGTGCCGCTCTATCCCGGCTTCGATACACTGGGCACGCTGAGCCACATCATGAGCACCGGTTTCGACTATTCCTGGTTCATCCTGACCAAAAAAATCATCCAGAAGGAGTTCGCGCTGTCGGGCTCCGAGCAGAACCCAGATTTGACGGGCAAGAGCTGGCGCCAGGTGATCGGCCGCGCCACCTCGGGCATTCCCGGCCCGGTGAAGGCGTTCATGGAGAAGGGCGAGGATTTTGTTGTCGAGGCGGAGCTGCCAGCGCTGGTCGCGCGCATGAATGCGCTGGCCGGCGGTGAGCCGCTGCTCGAACTCGCCCAGGTCGAGCGCGAGATCCGCGCCCGCGACCGGCAGCTCGACAACCCGTTCTCCAAGGACATGCAGATCACTGCGCTGCGCGGGGCGCGAGCCTATCTCGGCGACCGGCTGATCCGCACGGCCAAGCCGCACAAGATGCTCGACCCGGCAAACGGCCCGCTGATTGCGGTGAAGCTCAACATCCTGACCCGCAAGACGCTGGGCGGCCTGCAGACCGATCTCGACAGCCGCGTGCTCGGTGCCGACGGCCAGCCGATCGAGGGGCTCTATGCGGTTGGCGAGGTCGCCGGCTTCGGCGGCGGCGGCGTGCATGGCTATGCCGCGCTGGAAGGAACATTCCTTGGCGGTTGTATTTTCTCGGGCCGCAGTGCGGGCCGGGCAGCGGCTGCTTCTGTGGGGTGAGTGGCGCCCGCATCGGATGCGGACGCTCTCGCTCTCTCAAATTGCGACCGGGAAGAACCTCACGTGCCGCTGAGCGCCCTGTGCAAGGTCTCGGCGAACCGGTCGGGATAAGGGGCAAAGCCCATATGGTCGCCGGGGAAAGCGACCCGCTCGGTGCCGAGCTTTTCGGCCAGGGCCTTGCCCATGCCGTCGATCGGCCGCCCGATGGACTCTTCGCCAATGCCAACCAAGACCGGGGTGCCGCGCAGCGTCTCGACGGGGGGCCGGTAGAGCGACAGTGGCATGAGGCCATGCGCCAACCAGTATTCGAAATTGCCGCTGACCCGGGCAAAGGTCTCCGCCTCCTCTTGTGTCGGCACGAATTGCGGCGGCGCTTTCTGCGGCCCGGCTTCTTCCTGCTCCGGGCCTGCGGACAGGCCGTGGTCGCTGAAGAATTTCTGCATCGCCGCCTCGACGCCTTGGCTGCGGTAGGTGTCATGCAGATCGCACATGCCGGCCAGCGGCTGTGACGGGTCTTCGAGCAGCATCATGCTCGGCGGTTCATGCGCCACCAGTACACGCACGCGCTCAGGATGGCGGGCGGCGAGATTGAGCCCGATCTGGGCGCCGCCGCTGGTGCCGAAGACATAGGCCGGCCCGGCGCCCAGCGCTTCGATCAGCCGCGCGGCATCATCGCCATGGACATCGAGATCCTGCGTTTCAGGCTGCCCGTCGAAGATGCTGCGCGAATTGCCACGCGGGTCGTAGGCGACCACCGTATAGCGGCCGGCGAGATGGCGCGCGACATCGGCGAACACGCCGGCATCCTGCGGCCCGCCAGGGATGATCAGCAGCAGAGGTCCAGTGCCCCTCGTCTCGTAATAGAGGCTGGCGCCCGGCACTTTCAGCGTCGATGCCGTCATATCCTCTGGGGTCGCATGCTTCAGGCTCGCGGATTGGGGGCTCATGGCATTTCTTCTCTTGGGTTTGAAATTGAGTGGTCAGGATTCGGTGCGGCTCAGCCGATGAGGCCCAGTCGGCTCATCGGCTGGCAACCACCATGCGGTTGCCCTCGCTGTCGCGGAACTCGGCGACGGTGCGGCCCGGCTGCCACGGCGCTTCCTGCGGTTCGGTGACGATCTCGACGCCACGCGCCTTCAGGGACGCGACCGTTGCCTTGACATCGTCGTCGACCAGAACCAGCACCGGCTCCGCACTTGCTGCTGCGTCGGCCCGCCTGACGAAATGCAAGTTGGTGACCGCATGAGGAAGCGCCAGTTCGATCCAGCGCCAGCCACTGTCGCCCATCGGCTGGTCGGCTATGACCTGGCAGCCGAGGTGATCGGTGTAGAAGGCCTTGGCGCGGTCCTGGTCGATGACAGGCAATTCGGCAAACTGGATATGCATGACATGTCTCTCCTGCTCTTTGATGGCCGCGGCGCAGCCCCCACCAGTGAAAGACGATGCGGGTGGTCAAAAAGATTCTCAGGCGTGCGAGAATCTTTCCGGCGCTGCGAAACGTCCTTTGAGCAGACCAACCAAACAGGAGACGGACGATGGGCTACACATTCATTCGCTACGGCGTGAACGACACCAGCCTGGCGGAGAACCGCGCGCTGGTGACCAAGGTCTTCGAGGCGCTCGCCGAGGCTGCGCCGCCAGCCGTGGGCTATCTCGTGCTCGAACTGGACAATGGCGAGTTCATCCACGTCGTTGGCCACGACCAGGACAGTTCCGCGATCACCGGGCTGCCGGCCTTCAAGGCCTTCAGCGCGGATCATGAGGATCGGCGCGCGACGCCGGTTGTCAGATCGTCCGCCAAGATCATCGGCAATTACCGTATGCTGGCTGAACACTGAAGTCGGGATCAACCGCGTGGGAATGACGATGAGCACAGCAAAACTCGACCGGCCGGCCCTGGAAGCGATGCTGGCCGGGCTGCGACCAAAGCTGCATCGCTATTGCGCGCGCATGGCCGGCTCGGTGATCGACGGCGAGGACATTGTGCAGGAGACGCTGGTGAAGGCGCTGCAGGCGATCGACGGCGTTGCCGCGGTCGAGCGCCCCGAGCAATGGCTGTTTCGCATCGCCCACAATGCCGCGCAGGATCATCTGCGCCGGCGCAACCGGGAAAGGTTGCGCATCACCGAGGCCGACATGACGACGATCGAGGACCCCTCCAGCAGCGCCGACGCCAGGCTAGCCGCGGCGACCGGCCTGCGCTCCTTCATGCAGCTTTCGGTGCCACAGCGCAGCGCCGTGATCCTGGTCGACGTGCTCGGCCTCAGCCTGCACGAGACCTGCGACGTCTCCGGCGCGACGCTGGCTGCGACCAAGGCGGCACTGCATCGCGGACGGGCGCAGCTTCGCTTGCTGGCGGCGGCGCCGGACGAGGTCCCGGTGCCGAAGCTCGATCCAGACGATGAGCGGCGCCTGCGCCGCTACGTCGATCTGTTCAACGCGCGCGATTTCGACGCCGTGCGGGCGCTGATCGCCGAGGATATCCAGCTCGAAGTCGTCAACCGCACGCGGCTGCATGGCAAGGCGCAGGCATCGACCTATTTCGGCAATTACGACCGCGTCAGCGACTGGGTCCTGTCGCTCGGCTTTGTCGAGAGCAGGCCGGCGATCCTGATCCGCGACCCGCAAGCGAAGGACGCCGCCGTGCGCGGTTTCATGCTGGTCGAATGGCTGGACGAGCAGGTCATCGCGATCCGCGATTTCCGCTATGCGGCTTATTGCGTTGTCGATGCGGATATTCGGTTGATCGACGGATGAACCGAAACCCCTAGCCGTTGAACTTCTTGATGGCCTCGGCGCTGACGGGCGTGAAGAAATTGACCAGGTTCCCGTCAGGGTCACGAAACAGCAAGGAGCGGTTTCCCCATGGCATGGTTGTCGGCTGCTGGACAAATTCGCCGACGACGTTCGCCAGTCTCGCAAAATCCTTGTCCACGTCTTCGACGCGGAACTCGATTATGCAGCTGTGGTTGTCGGCCGGGCGCGCGGAGCCGGCGCCGAACAGAGCCACGGTGCGCTCGCTGCCTATTGCCAGAGTGCAGGCCGGCGTCGCCAGCTCGGCAAAATCGTCGGTGTAGCGTGTCGCCGACAGGCCTGTGACGGCCTCGTAGAATTCAACGAGGCGGCTGACGTCGCTGGTAATTATCCGCACCGAGACGAAATTCATGGTGTTCTCCTTCTGCGGGTGATGTTCCCGACTTTGCGTCGCGGGGTGCGGCGCTGGTCGGCTTGTGGCAGGGTCCTGCTGACAGCTTCCCGTCAGCAGCGAGACCGAACATGCGCCGAGCCGACCGCCTGTTTCAGATTATCCAGATCATGCGGCGCTCCACCCGCCCGGTCACCGCCGGCATGCTGGCCGAAGAGCTGGAGGTGTCGAAGCGGTGCGTCTACCGCGACATGGCGGATCTGATCGGGCAAAGGGTGCCGATCCGCGGCGAGGCTGGGCTCGGCTATGTCCTCGACAGCGATTTCGACATGCCGCCGCTGATGCTGACGCCAGATGAGATCGAAGCCGCGGTGCTTGGCGCGCAACTGGTCGCCGAGCGGGGCGACCCTGTGCTGGCGCTTGCGGCGCGCGACCTGATCGCCAAGATCGCCACCGTCGTGCCCCAGCGACTGCGTCCCTTCATCGCCGAGCCGGCCACGGGGGTGGCGCCGGCCAGGGTGCTCGCCCCTGACGTCCTGGACATTGCGAAAACCCGCTTGTGGATCCGCAGCGGGCGAAAGATACGGATCCGCTATCGAAACCAGGAGGCGCAAGACAGCGAGCGTGTCATCTGGCCGGTGATCATCGGCTATGCCGAGACGGTGCGCCTGCTGGCGGCCTGGTGCGAGCTGCGCCAGGCGTTTCGCAACTTCAGGACAGATCGCATTGTCGCCGCCGAATTTCTTGACGAGAACCATGGCAGCCGCCTCGGCGAGCTGAGAACCCGATGGAAACGCCATATGGAGACCGAGCGCGGCGTGCGCTTGTCATAGCGGGTGTGAAATTTGATGCTGGTCTAAAGCGACCTCGTCAAGGTCGCAGCCGCGCACGGACAGCCGTTCACTCCGGCAACCCAGCGAACCGCATCTGTTCGATCCAGCGGTCGAGGCTTCCGGGTGCGGTCCAAATCTTGTCCCACTCCCTGCGTTCTTTACTGATGGATTCACCGGGAGTGTTCTGGAGGAAGACCGCAAGCGCTTCCTTTGCCTCTCGCTTGTTTCCCAGGCAGGCGTGGATCCCCGCAAGCATGCGCTGTGCGCCGCTCGGGATTCTGGCCATTTTCCGCATCGCCGCCAGCGCCGCCCCACAATCATTCTTTTCCCAGAGCGCCCAGCCCATCTGCCAGTGGAACCAGTCCGGGTGGAAGGGATCGATGCCCTTGGCCTGCTCGATCCGATCGATCGCTTCGTCGGCGCGGCCAACATACAGCAGCACGTCCGTACTCATGACGAGGATATGCGAGTCGCTGGGGTTCAAGGCGATCGCCTGATCGTACTGGGCAAGGGCCTGCTCGACCTCTCCGGCTTCGGTGTGGATGCTGGCGCGGACCTCATGCGCTTCAGCGTCATCAGGGGCGAGCACGATGGCCTTGTCGGCGTATTCGGCAGCGCGTTTCAACGCCTCGTCCCGGTTGTGTTCCTGCGCGCGCCACCCGAATACCGCGTCATTGCGATAGGACCAGGCCAGCCCGATATAGCCGAACTGGGAGTTCGGATCAGCTTCGAACGCCTTGAGGCTGAACTGCCTTAACAGCTCAGTCCCCTCGGCTGTGATATTGTCTCCGATCAAGGCCCTCCCCGTCAGGTAATAGCTGAGCGCGCTGACCTGCGCGGCATCGCTCTGTGGCAAGGGTCGCTCGATCCTCACTCCGACCCGATCCGCAAGCGTGCGGATGATTTCCTCCTGGACGACGAAAAGATCGCCGATCTCCCGGTTATAGGAGTTGGCCCAGACATGTGATCCGTCACGCGCATTCAGCAACTGGGCGGACACTTTCAGCCGGTCTCCGACCTTCTGCTGGCTGCCTTCGAGCAGGTAGTCGACACCGAGTTCATCTCCTATCTGTCTGGCGTCGATCGGCTTGCCGCGGTACTTGAAGCTCGAGTTCCGGGCAATGACGGCATAAGTCTTGCTCCGCGCCAGCGCGGTGATGATGCCCTCGGCAACGGCATCGCTGAGATATCCCTTGTCCGCACCGGCACTCATGTCGTCGAAGGGAAGGATCGCAATCCTCGGCATGTCGCTCGAACGAACCGGGGCGGCTCGCCACGTTTCCGCGCCGTAATATGCGCCGATCGCTGCCGCGACGAGAACGATCGCAGCAAGAATGAACCCGCGTTGCGAAAACCGTGTCTTGGCTCGTTCCATGACGGCCGCGGCGTTTGGGTCGGCTGGGTCCGATGGATCGGCATTCAGCCGGTAGCCTCTCCTGGGGAGGGTTTCCACCATCGCATGCGCGTCGTCCCCCAAGGCGCGGCGAATATCGGCAATGCATTGGGTAAGGCTGTCGTCGGTCACGAAGGTATCGGGCCAAACGGCCTGCATCAGCGCATCCTTGGACACGATCTCGCCCGGTCGCTCCGCGAGCACGGAGAGCACCTCGGCGGACTGGCTGCGGAGATCGACCGCTTTGCCCTCAACCCTTCGGAGTTCGTTGATTCTGGTCAGGAAAACAAAACCGCCAAACGTGATCGTTTCGGCAGATTTCGGGTCAATTTCAGGAGCCTTTCGGGACATTTCACCCTCATGGCGCGCTCCCTAGCCTAGCCCATTCGGCCGCCGCATCCAAGCGATCCTGGCGGCACTGGATTGGACAGGAGGCTGACATGAAACGGACCAGGTTCATCATCGCTCTCGCTCTCCTTTTGACAGCGCAAACGGCTGCAAAAGCGGACTCCCAAAGTGTGAATGCAACCGCGCATGTTATTTCTCTTACATTTGCAAATGGCGGTATTGAAGAACGGCGAGAACAGAAACCCTTCGGTACATACGCCCTCTGTCTCGCATGGAAACATCAGCAGGAATTCCTTCCGCCGGATCCGCCTGCTTTTGTTTCTTTCGTATATTGTGCGCAAACAGAGGCGACGCTCGCATCATCCTGAGCACGAATGACTGAGGCGACGTTTCGCGGGGTGGCGCGAATGTTTGGTATGAGCTGAGGCGGGCGCCCCAGCGAAGAAACCCAGACGAGAATAGACGACTGGGCAACTGCGAACTGATGTGCCCGGTTTTATTCCCGGGGGCCCAGAAGGCTTCCAATGTCAAATCAGTGAATTGCGAAATGGCGCGCCCGAAGAGATTCGAACTCCTGACCCCCAGATTCGTAGTCTGGTGCTCTATCCAGCTGAGCTACGGGCGCGCAACAGGCCATGCTTGGCATAGCCCCGCGAACCGATCCTGACGACCGGCCGCGACAAGACGTGTTCCCTAGCGACTGAAATTCCGAAAAGCAAGCCGATCCGGCAAAAGTTTTGTTATCCGCGCGCTGCGGCTCTTTGCCCTCGGGCAATCGCGGACGGAGCCTGCCCCATGCTTTTCCTGAAATTGCTCGGGATCAGGCCGGGCGGCGCAGGCCGTTGCGGGCCTGGTCGAGCCGGACCGGCTGGTCGGGAATGGTGACGGCGAAGGTGGTGCTGCCGCCGATCGATTCGACAAGTTCGACCGTGCCGCCATGCGCGCGGATCAGTTCGTGGGCGATCGCCAGGCCAAGGCCGGTGCCGCCGCTGCGCGCCGAACCGCGAAACGCCGCAAACAGGTTTTCGCGGGCTTTCGGCGGCAGGCCGGGGCCGGTGTCGCTGACGGCGATGCGGCTGACGCTGCCCAGGCGCACCGCCGACACGGCCAGGCGTCGCACCAGCGCGCTTTCGGTGTCCGCCGCCATCGCCTGCACGGCGTTGCGGCAAAGGTTGGTCAGCACCCGGAACAGCTGGTCGGAATCGGCGTCGACCTCGAAGGTCAAGTCGACGGCGTTGACGAATTCGATGCCGTCCTCGATGTCGAGCAGGCCGTGCACGTCCTCGACCAGCTGGCGCAGCCGCAAGCGGCGGCGCGACGGCGGCGGCTCCTGGGTGCGGCCATAAGCCAGCACGCCTTCCGAATAGGAGACGGCGCGGTCGAGCGCGCGCAGCAGCTTCGGCGCGAAGGACTGGACGGTCGGATCCTTAACCTGGCGCAAGCGGTCCGACATCAGCTGCGCCGAGGCCAGGATGTTGCGCATGTCGTGGTTGATCTTGGACACGGCGAGGCCAAGATCGGCCAGATGCTTCTGCTCCGACAGCATTTTCTGCAGCCGCTCCTGCATCAGCGACAGCTCGCGCTCGGCGACACCGATCTCATCGGCGCGGGCGGCGGGGCGAATGATGCGCCCGGGGTCGTCGGGCGCCTCGGAGAAGGCCAGCATAGAGCGCGTCATGGTGCGGATCGGGCCGATCATGATCAGGTCGATCGCGGCATAGACCAGCATGGCGGTGAACAGCGAGATCAGCAGCGAGACGAAGGCGACGTTGCGCGAATAGACCAGCATGGCATCGCGCAGGCTGCGGTCGGGCATGATCAGCTCGAATTCCTTGTCGCTTTCGCCAACCGGCCCGAACACGCGCAGCATGCGCCTGCCGCCGAAAAACAGCGTGTCGAGCGCGCCGGTCATGCCCTTGATCATGCCGACACTGGCGATATCGATGTGTTCGTCGACCTGCGGCGGCATCTCGGCCACCACCAGAAGCCGCGAGACGCCGCCGTCACGCACCGCGATCGCCTTGGCGCCGATCGCCATCAGCACGTCGTTCTGGGCGGCGCGGGAGAGTGAATTGGGTTCTCCCTGCACCAGCACGATCGACACCGCCGCCGCGGTGCCCAGCCGCTCCTTCAGCCAGCTCAGCCGGTAGCTGGCAATCCAGGGCAGGAAAATGAGAACTTCGGCCAACAGCACGAAGACGATGGTGAGCAGCAGCAGTTTCGTCGACAGGCCGCGCGACAAAGGCACCGTGCGGACGGCGGTTTTGGCCGGGCCAGTGCTTTCATCCACGGGTGAAACTTCGCTCATTGAGACCTGTCTTCACAATCCCTTGATCGCCCGAGACTAGGCGATCACGGCTTTTTTGCCAATTTCATCCTTCGTCGCACAGCGGCAGCGGCACAAAAAACCGCGTCCATCAGCCCGACAGCGCCGAGACGAACTGCTAGTTCGCACCGCGACGAACTGCTAGTTCGCGCCATGACGAACTGGCAGTTCGCACTGGATTGACTCCCAAAAGCCTTCTTTCTATAAGCCGCTCACGCTCGGGCCATTCGTCCCGGCGCGGTTTCGATCGCGCCAAAGCCGGCCCGGCAAAGCTCCTGTTACAAAGTGACAGAATCAAGAAGGGCCGCACCCCGCGGTATTAAAACAAATGAAGCGTACCTACCAACCGTCTAAACTCGTCCGCAAGCGCCGGCACGGTTTCCGTGCCCGCATGGCCACCAAGGGTGGTCGCGGCGTCGTCGCAGCCCGCCGCAACCGCGGTCGCAAGCGGCTGAGCGCCTGAACGGAAGACGAGATCGTTGCCCGCAACCGGCAAGCCAGTGGGACCACATCCCAAGCGGCTTCTGAAGCGCGCGGAATTTCTGGCCGTCCGCCGCGGTGAAAAGCGGCGCGGGCGGCTTTTTCTCGTTGAGGTTCTCGACCGCGGCGACGGCCTGTCGCCGCGCGTCGGCTATACCGTCACCAAGAAGGTCGGCAATGCGGTCGTGCGCAATCGCGTCCGGCGGCGGCTGAGAGAGGCCGTGCGTACGCATGCGGCCAGTGACATGGCGCCTGGCAATGACTATGTCATCGTCGGGCGCGAAGACGTGCTGACCATTCCGTTCGGCCAGTTAAAGGCCGAACTCTCCCGCCGACTGCGCGGAACACGATAGGCCAAGGGCTTTCGATGGAAAACAACCGGAACTTCTTCATCACCATCGCACTGTCGGTGCTGATCCTGGGGCTGTGGCAGTATTTTTACGTGCTGCCGCGCAGCGAGCAGCAGCGCGAGGCGGCCCGTATCGAAGAGCAGCGGGTGGCGGAGCAGAAGAAGGCCGCCGAAGGCGCCAATCCCGGCGATACCACAACGCCGGCAGCGCCGGGCGCCATTCCCAATGCGCCGGGCACCGACGCGGTGACGCCGGCCGGCCGCGAGCAGGTGCTGGCGACCAGCAAGCGCGTCAAGATCGACACGCCGAGCCTGGAAGGTTCTATCAACCTGACCGGCGCGCGGCTCGATGACCTCAGGCTCAAGCACTACACCGAGACCGTCGACAAGAACTCGCCCGAGATCAGCCTGCTCAACCCGCAGGCGCTGCCCAATGGCTACTATGCCGAGATCGGCTTTGTCGGCAACGACAAGACAGGTGCAGTGCCGGGTCCCGAGACTGTGTGGGCCGTCGATGGCAATGCGACGCTGACGCCGGCAACACCGGTCACGCTGACTTTCACCAACGACAAGGGCCTGACCTTCAAGCGCACCTTTTCGGTCGACGACAACTACCTGTTCACGGTTTCCGATACGGTGCAGAATTCGGGCGCGGCTTCGGTCTCGCTGTCCAACTACGGTCGCGTCACCCGTTTCGACAAGCCGGCCGTTGCCAGCACCTATGTGCTGCATGAAGGCCTGATCGGCTTCACCGGCACGGAAGGCCTGCAGGAACACAAATACGCGTCCATCGAAAAGGACAAGCAGTTCACGCCGGGCAAGTCGACCGATGGCTGGCTCGGCATCACCGACAAATACTGGGCGGTGACGCTGGTTCCGACCGAGAAGCAGCCGTTCCAGCCGCGCTACGCCTATTTCGAGGACGGCCGTCATCGTTACCAGTCCGACTTCCTGACCGACCCGATCACGGTTGACGCCGGCCAGTCGGCGACGGTGGAGAGCGAAATCTTTGCCGGTGCCAAGGAGGTCGGCAAGATCAACGCCTACGCCGAAGACCGCCACATCAAGCGGTTCGACCTGTTGATCGACTGGGGCTGGTTCCACTTCATCACCAAGCCGATGTTCTGGCTGATCGACACGCTCTACAAATTGTTCGGCAATTTCGGCCTGGCCATTCTGGCCACCACCGTCATCGTCAAAGCCCTGTTCTTCCCGCTCGCCAACAAGTCCTACGCGTCGATGGCGAACATGAAGAAGGTGCAGCCCAAAATGCTCGAGATCCGCGAGAAATACGCGGACGACAAGATGGCGCAGCAAAAGGCGATGATGGAGCTCTACAAGACCGAGAAGATCAATCCGCTGGCCGGCTGCTGGCCGGTGGCGCTGCAGATCCCGGTCTTCTTCTCGCTCTACAAGGTGCTTTACATCACCATCGAGATGCGGCACGCGCCGTTCTTCGGCTGGATCCAGGATCTGGCCGCACCCGATCCGACCTCGCTGTTCAATTTGTTCGGCCTGATTCCGATCACGCTACCGCATATGCTGATGATCGGCGTTTGGCCGTTGATCATGGGCGTCACCATGTTCCTGCAGATGCGCATGAACCCGACGCCGCCGGATCCGACGCAAGCCGCGATCTTCACCTGGATGCCGATCATCTTCACCTTCATGATGGCGAGCTTCCCGGCCGGCCTGGTCATCTACTGGGCCTGGAACAACTCGCTGTCGATCCTGCAGCAAGGCGTGATCATGAAGCGCCAGGGCGCCAAGATCGAATTGTGGGACAATCTGGTGGCATTGTTTCGAAAGAAACCGTCGCCGGCCGAATAGAAGGCGCCCCTTTGGTTAAATCAAAAAAAGCCCCGGTCCGTCCGGGGCTTTTTTGATGGGCGAACCTCGCATCACGTTCCCGTGAGCCGCGAAACTAGAGGCGCCCGACCGGCGTGACTGCCTTTGACTTTCCAGGGCGCTCGAAATCGCTCAGCCCTCATCCGGAGACCGCTTGGTTTGATCCAATATCCTCGCGACTCGCGTCGCGGGGACGCTGGCTGTGGGCAGGTAGTGCCCAATATAACTATTTGTTTTTGTTATATTTTTTCTTCACAAGACAGAAACTATCCTTTCGCCGCCGCGTAACTCTCCCCGACAATCGAATCAACAATTGTCGCATCAGAAGGGTTCTCCAATGGCAAAGTCCATCCTCAAGGCATTCTGCATTTCCGCCGGTCTGGCTATCTCCGGCCTCGCCGCCACCACGGCCTATACGCTCGCTAACCCCGCCGTCGGCGGCGCCGCGATGCTGACCTCGAAGAACATCGTCGAGAACGCCGTCAACTCGCCGATCCACAAGACCCTGGTAGCAGCCGTCAAGGCGGCCGGCCTGGTCGAGACGCTGGAGAGCGCCGGTCCCTTCACCGTATTCGCGCCGACGGATTCCGCCTTCAAGAAGCTGCCCGCCGGCACCGTCGCCACACTGGTGAAGCCCGAGAACAAGGCCCAGCTTACCAAGATCCTGACCGCCCATGTCGTTGCCGGCAAGATCTCCGCCAAGGACATGATGACCAAGGCCAAGGCGATGGGTGGCAAATACGAGATGAAGACGGTAAGCGGCGACACGCTGACTGCCGAAGTCAAGGGCGGTTCGCTCTACATCGTCGACGAGTCCGGCGGCACCGCCAAGGTTACGGTCGCCGACGTCAACCAGTCGAATGGCGTCATCCATGTCGTCAACAAGGTGCTCTTGCCGAAGTAACGGTTCCGACAACGGAAAGGGCAGCCGTCCCGTCGGCTTTCTGGGACCCTGCCTTTTCGACCTCATGAGAGGTCAAGTCTAAGGAGCCGTCCCGGCACGGCCGGGGTCCTGCAGTCCCTCGCAGAGCCCCGGTTTTTCCGCGAAGAGACCCCGGTTCATCCGGGTTTTTGTTTGCCGGGTCACCTGTTTGAGCATGATCTCCGGACAAAACGGTTCCGTTTTTGTCCGAAAACCGGTTCCCACTTCTAGGGATCATGCTCTAGCCGGCGAAACTTTGGCTTGCCGCGCGCCGTAACTGCACCGTTGCCGCGGCGAACCATCGCGTGTTCGCGACGCCGCCAAGATGCCCTTGCCATAACGGCTTCCGGCGCACAGGCGTCGGTGTTTGGGAAGCCGTGCCGGCAGACCGGGGTCCTGAAGGTCCTTCTCAGGACCCCGGTTTCTCCGCGAAACCGGGCGACATCCGGCATTTCGGGCGGCTTCAGGACAACGCGCCACGGCGGTAGACGCGGCTGCAGCCCATCCCTATACACTGCGTTTCGTTTCAGGAGCGCTTCGTCGATCAGAACCAGGGTTGATCCGTTCCGCACGCCGTTGGTGCCGCCGGGCGGATCGCGCTATTTTGACCTTGCCTGTTATTGACGGAGCCAGACCATGATCGGACCCAACCCCAACATCAAGCATCCGATCCCGATGCATATGCGCGTCGGTTTCCTGAAGGGCTTGGTGACGGCGCCCAACATCGAGATCGGCGACTACACCTACTACGATGACCCCGACGGGCCTGACAAATTCGCCGAGCGATGCGTGCTGCATCACTATCCGTTCATCGGCGACCGGCTGATTATCGGCAAGTTCTGCGCCATCGCCGAGGGCGCGCGCTTCATTATGAACGGCGCCAACCATGCGATGTCCGGTTTTTCGACCTATCCGTTCAACATCTTCGGCCATGGCTGGGAAGAGGGTTTCGACCCGAAGAGCTGGTCGACGGAATTGCGCGGCGACACGGTGCTCGGCAATGATGTATGGATCGGCATGGAAGCGGTTATCCTGCCCGGCGTGACAATCGGCGACGGCGCCATCATAGCGGCAAAATCGGTGGTGACGCATGATGTGCCGGCGTATGCGATCGTCGCCGGCAATGCGGCCAAGGTGGTGAAGATGCGCTTCGACGACAGGACGATCCGGCGGCTTTTGGCGGTGGCCTGGTGGGACTGGCCGGTGGAAAAGGTCAGCCGTAACCTCAATGCCATTCGTGGCGCCGACATTTCCCTTCTGGAGGCAGCGGTTTGAACGCGTTGAACAAGACTATGATCGGTACCGAACTGTTTACCCGCGCCTGGATCTTCATCCGCGGCGTGCCGGCGATGAAGTTCCTGCCGCCGGAAGGGCCGCCGGAGATCGCCTTTGCCGGCCGCTCGAATGTCGGCAAGTCGTCGCTGATCAACGCGCTGGTCAACCAGAAAGGGCTGGCGCGCACCTCCAACACGCCGGGGCGCACGCAGGAGCTCAACTATTTCGTGCCGGATGGATTTTCGGGCGAAGGCGCCGACCTGCCGCCGATGGCGCTGGTCGACATGCCGGGCTACGGCTACGCGACCGCGCCAAAGGAAAAGGTCGACGAATGGACCAAGCTGGTCTTCGACTATCTCAAGGGCCGCGTTACGCTGAAGCGCGTCTATGTGCTGATCGACGCCCGCCACGGCATCAAGGCCAAGGACGAAGAAGTGCTGTCGCTGCTCGACAAGGCGGCGGTGTCCTATCAGATCGTGCTGACCAAGACTGACAAGATCAAGGCGGCCGGCGTGCCGCGGCTGATCGAAGAGACGCTCTTGAAAATCAAGAAGCGGCCGGCCGCGTTTCCGTTTGTGCTCGCCACGTCGTCGGAAAAGGGCGAGGGCCTCGAGGACTTGAAGGCCGCGATCGTGCTCGCGGCCAATGGCGGGTAGAGCTGTTCAGTGCTTGGTAGAATCGCTGAACCGCTCTAAGTATTTGTTTTTACGCAATTCCGGACGGAAAACCGCTGCGCACTTTTCCTGGAATTGCTCTAACCCCTTGCCTCCAGGGCAATCCTCGGGTGGCTTTCTTCCGCAGCAAGAGCTTCGGTGCCGTAAGCCTTCAGGAACATGCTGACGCCTGACCTGACGACGTGGTCGATTTCATCCTCGCTCGGGGCTTCCGTGCGGTAGGCGAAGATGCACTGGCGGAAAAGGCCGGCCAGGCACAGATCGGTGAACTGATAGGCGGCAAGATCGACATCGTCGATCTTGAGCAGGCCGCGCTCGATGGCGGTATTGAGAAAGACCACGAACTTGTCATGGCCGCGTTTGGGGCCGCGCTCGTAAAAACGAGCGCCCATGTCGGGTATCCTGTCAGAGGCGCCGATCACCGTGCGCTGCGCCTGGATGACCTTGGCCGAGGTGATCTTGAGGGACAGCACCTTGCCGAACTTCACCAGCGTCTCGTGCAGATCGTCGGCGCGATCCAGCACGTCGTACATGTTCTTGAAGATGGTGCCGCGCTCTTCTTCGATCAGCGCTTCGAACAGCTCTTCCTTGTTGGCGAAATAGACATAGATCGTGCCCTTGGAGACACCGGCCTCGCGGGTGATGTCGTTCATCGACGCGGCTTCGAAGCCCTTGTCGATGAAGACACGACGGGCGCCGTCGATGATCTGGCTGCGTTTGAGCGGATCCTGTCCCGCTGCCGGGCGGCCGCGACGCAGGCTGTCCAGAACATCGCACTGTTCCTCGCCGGCATCGGGTAATATTTCGGCCATAAAAGTCACACCTCGCAAAATAATTCGAACCGAGCGGTTCGATTGCCCTTGATATGGGCCTCTCTCCGCGCTAAGTCAATATCCGTATCGAACCGAACGGTTCAGTATAACAGATTTTCCTCATATAGACCCGTTGAGAGATTACCATGTCCTCGAATGCGCCCGCCACTGCCGAAGTTCGCCCTTTCCCCAATGCCAAGGTCGCTCCCGCGACCGAAGCGCCGGAAGTGCCCGTCCGGCCCGCAACCGCCACGCCCGTTGAAGCGCCGGCGAAGAAGAAGCGTTCGGTGCGCTCCTTGCTGCTGCCCATCATCGGGCTTGGCTTGCTGAGCGCCGGCGGCTGGTATGGCTATAATTACTGGATCGATGGCCGTTTCATGATCTCGACCGACGACGCCTATGTCCAGGCCGACATGGCGTTCATCTCGCCCAAGATTTCCGGCTATGTCGACCAGGTCAAGGTGACCGAGAACCAGCTGGTCAAGGCTGGCGACCCGCTGCTGGTCGTCGATGATGGCGACTACAAGATTGCCGTTGCCCAGGCCGAGGCGCAGATCGCCACGTTGAGCAAGACGCTAGACCGCATCGACGCCCAGACCGAAGCCGCGCGCGCCTCGCTCAGCCAGGCGCAGGCGCAGAAGACCGCCGACCAGGCCGCGGCCGACAACGCCGCCCGGGCCCAGTCGCGCGCCGCGCAATTGCTGAAGACACATGTCGGCACGCAGGCGCAGCTGGACGACGCCCAGACCGCGGTCGACCAGGCCAATGCAGCCCTTGTCGGCGCCGATGCGCAGATCGCGGCAGCGCAGGCCAATATCGGCGTGCTGCAGGCACAGCGCGCGGAATCGGCAAGCACGCTGGCCTCGTTGCAGCTTGGCCGGGACAAGGCCGTGCGCGACCTCTCCTTTACCGTGCTGAAGGCGCCTTATGACGGCGTCGTCGGCAACCGCTCGGTCGAGCAGGGCGACCTGATCAGCCCCGGACAGAAGCTCGCCGTCATCGTGCCTATGGACAAGCTTTATATCGTCGCCAATTTCAAGGAGACGCAGCTTGCCCGCCTGGTGCCTGGCGAGAAGGTCAGGATTTCGGTCGATGCGACCGATGGCCAGGATTTCGAGGGCACCGTGTCGTCGCTGGCGCCGGCCTCGGGTGCGGTGTTCTCGATGCTGCCTCCCGAAAACGCCACCGGCAACTTCACCAAGGTCGTGCAGCGCGTTCCGGTTCGCATCGACGTGCCAGCCGACGTGCTGAAGACAGGCAGGCTGCGCGCCGGCTTGAGCGTCGTCGTCGCCGTCGACAGCCGCACGGCACCTTCGGCGTCGAAGTAAGCGGAACCCGGGAGCAAGGGTCATGGCGACCGCAACCCTGACAGCAGGATCGGCGCCGGCAATGCCGGCCATGCCGACCACCATCTCGACGCGGCGCGTCATCGCCTTCCTGGCGATGGTGTTCGGCATGTTCATGGCCATCCTCGACATCCAGATCGTCTCGGCCTCGCTGGCCGAGATCCAGGCCGGCCTGAGCGCCAGTTCCGACGAAATCCCGTGGGTGCAGACCGCCTATCTGATCGCCGAGGTGATCATGATCCCGCTGTCGGGCTTCCTCAGCCGGATGCTGTCGACACGCGTGCTGTTCACGGTTTCGGCGGCAGGCTTCACCGCGGCGAGCGCGCTTGCCGCAACCGCCACCAACATCGACCAGATGATCGTCTACCGCGCCATCCAGGGCTTTATCGGCGGCGGCATGATCCCGAGCGTCTTCGCCGCAGCCTTCACCATCTTCCCGCCGTCGCGCCGCGCCGTGGTGTCGCCGATGATCGGCCTGGTGGCGACACTGGCGCCGACCATCGGTCCGACCGTCGGCGGCTATATCAGCCACGCCATGTCCTGGCACTGGCTGTTCCTGGTCAACGTCGTGCCCGGCATCATGGTGACGGTGGCCGCCTGGTCGCTGATCGACTTCGACAAGCCAAACCTCAAGCTGTTCAGCAAGTTCGACTGGTGGGGCCTTGCCGGCATGGCAGCCTTCCTCGGCTGTATGGAATATGTGCTCGAGGAAGGCCCCAACAATGACTGGCTGCAGGACCAGGCGGTGCTGATCTGCGCCATCATCATGACCGTTGGCGGGGTGCTGTTCTTCTGGCGTGTGTTCACCGCCGAAGAGCCGATCGTCGACCTGAGGGCGTTCAGCAACGTCAATTTCGCCTTCGGCTCGCTGTTTTCCTTCGTCATCGGCATCGGTCTCTACGGACTGACCTATCTCTACCCGGTGTTCCTCGGACGCATCCGCGGCTACGATTCGATGATGATCGGCGAGGCGTTGTTCGTCAGCGGCCTGGCGATGTTCTTCACCGCACCGATTTCCGGCATCCTGTCGGGCAAGATCGACCCGCGGCTGATGATGATGATCGGCTTCTTCGGTTTTGCCACGGGCACCTGGTGGATGACCCATCTCACCGCCGACTGGGATTTCTATGAACTGCTGATCCCGCAGATCCTGCGCGGCTGTTCGATGATGCTGTGCATGGTGCCGATCAACAACATCGCGCTGGGCACATTGCCGCCCGACCGGCTGAAGAACGCGTCCGGCCTGTTCAACCTGACCCGCAACCTCGGCGGCGCCGTCGGCCTTGCCGTCATCAACACGGTGCTGATCGACCGCAATGCCTTCCACTACGCAAGGCTGGCCGAGCATGTGGAATGGGGCAGTGCAGCGGCACAGCAGAAGCTGCAGAACATGACGCTGAACTTCGAGCAGACTGCCGGCATCGACGCCACAAGTGCGGCGATCTCCAAGCTGTCCGCCATGGTCCACCAGCAGGCAGCGCTGCTGTCCTTCATGGATGTGTTCTTCATGCTGACGGTGCTGTTTGCGACGCTGGGCCTGTTCACCATGGTGATCCGCAAACCCGTCGCAGCCGGCGGTGGCGGCGGAGGTCATTGAGGCCGTCAGAACCCCCCTGGCGCCCTCACGCATGACCCCGGAAATTGGAAACGATTTCCGGGGTCATGTTTTATCAAGCCGCTTCCATCCGTCACGACTGTCCGAACTACCTGGTCAACGCTTCGGTCAACCCCGCCGTTTCAGGGTCGCCGACCCAGGCGACATACCCGTCGGGCCGGACCAGCACGGCGCCGGGAGCCGTGACCGCACCCAGCACCGGAAGCTCCCAGGCGCCATCATAGCTGGCGTCGACCTGCCGAACCCGATCCGCCCATGCGCCGATATCGAAAGCGCCTGATGGACTGAGGTTGAGCAGCAGCGGCCGGGCGTCGTGCAGCAGGGTGAAGACCCGCATGGGCCCGTCAGCGGTGACGAGGTCGAGGTCCGGCATGCGGCGGCCAAGCAGCTCGTGCCCCTCGCCAAAGTCGTAGTGGATGTCCAGGCCGGACAGCATGCCGGCAAAGCGCTTGCGCGGCTCCGCCATGGCGAGAAGCTCGGCCATCGTGTCGCGCAACGCCTTGGTTCGCTCGTCTTCGCGGCGGAGCGCGACCGACGCCATGGTGTTTTTCAATACACGCGCGGCAACCGGATGGCGCTCGGCCTGGTAGGTATCGAGCAGGCTTTCCGGCGATGTTTTCTTGATCACCTGGGCGAGCTTCCAGCCAAGATTGACGGCGTCCTGCACGCCGGTCTGCAGGCCTTGTCCGCCGTCCGGCGGATGCACGTGCGCGGCGTCTCCGGCGAGCAGCACCCGTCCCTTGCGGTATAAAGCCGCCTGCCTTGTCATATCGGTGAAGCGGGCCAGCGACGTCGGACTGTGAACGCCATAATCGGTGCCGTAGACGGCAATGAGCGCCTCGCTGAGTTCATGCAGCGTAGGCTCGCCGCCAGCCCCGACCTCGCGCTCGGTTACCAGCACCCGCACCGTTCCGTCGTCCAGTCTGCCAAAGCCGTGAATGCCGATGGCGTCGCGGTGGAGGACACCCCATTGCGGCTCTCCAGACAGTTCGACCTCGGCGATCAAATTGCTGACGGTCGGATCCGAGCCCGGGAACTCTATCCCGCTTGCCTTGCGCACAAGACTTCTGCCGCCGTCGCAGCCGACGAGATAATCGGCGCGAAGCGACCGGCCGTCGCTGAGCGCGACATCGACGCCACTGTCATCCTGCACGAAGCCCGTCACCTCGCGGCCACGGTAGACGGTGACGCCGCGCTCATCGACCCAATCGGCAAGGATGCGCTCTATGTGCTTTTGCCAGAGCGCCAGCCCGTAATTGTGGCGGGTGGGAAAGTCGCTGATATCAAGGGTAACGCCGGCGAAGGATGCGACCTGGGCGGTCTTGCCCTGCGACAGGAACCGATCGGCAATGCCGCGCTGGGCGAAGACCTCGATGGTGCGCGCGTGCAGACCGCCCGCACGCGTGCCCGTGATTGCCTGGCTGTCGCGCCGCTCGACGACGGCGACATCGATGCCGGCCAATGAAAGCTCGCCGGCCAGCATCAACCCCGTCGGACCGCCTCCGGCGATCACCACTTGATGGGAGATCTGCGACCGGCCGGCATCAACGCGGCCGGTCGACTTGCGCTCGCCTTGGCGAACGCGTTCTTCGGTTCTTTGCATAGGTTCTGGCCCTCTCGATCAGGGCTGCGAAATCTACGCATAAAAAGCCGTTTGCCAATTCTTGAACTTAACTGTTTCGGCCCCATTTCTAGGGTAGGCGAGGCAGTCAAGCCGTAGCCGAAATTCCCGACACGCCGAGAAACTCCAGTTCGTAGGCTCACACGGAGCAGGCGGCGCGTTGGGCCGGTTGGATCATGGCGAGGACATTGTCGCCCAAGCCGCCGGAAAACGCCCCATACGTTCGACCGTAGACCGGGCTTTGCCTGTAAGCGGTTGCTGGCAGGCAGCTGTTGATCCATGCCAAATCGCAAGATCGGTCGAGCGCGGCACGTCCGGAAGGGCCTAGCTGGTGTCGCCACGGAGCAAGAGACGATGAAGGCGGCGCTTGAAAACTACCATGCCCGAATGCAGCGGGTGCTGGACCACATAGACCAGCATCTGGACGACGATATGGGCCTGGAAGCGTTGAGCGGCGTCGCGGCGTTCTCGAAATACCATTTCCACCGGCAGTTCATGTCGACCTTCGGGTTGTCTGTGCATCGCTATGTCCAGCTCGCCCGTATGAAGCGCGCTTCGTACCGGCTGGCCTACAGGGACGCCGAAAGCGTCACGGATATTGCGATGGATGCCGGTTACGATGCACCCGATGCCTTCGCCCGCGCCTTTCGGCAACGGTTCGGGCAATCGCCTTCGTCGTTCCGGAAGTCTCCCGACTGGGAGCCGTGGCTTGCGGCCTTCGGGCCTCTCGACAACGCCAGGAGCAAGCTCATGCAGAAGACTTTTACCACTGACGACGTGACGATTCGCGATGTGCCCGCCACGCCGGTGGCGATCATGGAGCATCGGGGCGATCCGGCGACGATCGGCGCCACCATCCAGCGGTTCATCGCCTGGCGCAAGGCCGCTGGCCTGCACCCCACGACAAGCCCGACCTTCAATGTCTGGCGTTCCGAGCGGCGTCCTGCGTCGCCCGCCGATTATAGCCTCGACCTTTGTGTCGGGACCGACCAACCGATCGAGGCGAATGGCGAGCAGATCAAAGCCGGCGAGATCCCTGGCGGGCGCTGCGCGGTGCTGCGCGTCGTCGGCAACACGCACAATCTGGAGCCCGCCGCGCTCTACCTTTATCGCAACTGGCTTCCGGCCAGCGGCGAGGAAGCACGCGACTTCCCGATCTATTGCCAGCGGCTGAGCTTCTTCCCGGAGTTGCCGGAGCATGAGGCGGTCGCGGAACTGTTTCTGCCGCTGAAATAGCGCCCTCTGAAGGCGCCCTGTCCCGGCGCCGTCAGGCCGACGCCGGCTTGAAGGTCAAGGCGACGCCGTTGATGCAGTGGCGCAGGCCGGTCGGGGCAGGACCATCGTCGAAGACATGGCCGAGATGGCCGCCGCAACGGCGGCAATGGACCTCGGTGCGGGTCATGCCGAGCGACCGGTCGGTGGTCTTGCCGATGCCATTGGCGATCTCCTGCCAGAAGCTCGGCCAGCCGGTGCCGGAATCGAACTTGGTGTCTGAGGGATAGACCGGCAGGTCGCAGCCGGCGCAGGCGAAAATGCCCTTGCGATGCTCGTTGAGCAGCGGGCTGGTGCCGGGATATTCGGTGCCTTCCTTGCGCAGCACATTGAAAGCTTCATCGGACAGGATGGCGTGCCACTCGGCGTCGGTCTTGGTGACCTCGAATTTTTCCGCTGCTCGCGCGTCCTGCGCTCCGCCCATGCGCAGCACGGCTGCCGTGCCCGCCAGCAATGCCACAGCGGCGGCACCGCTCCAAAGAAAGTCGCGACGGTTCATAACCATTTCTCCTGCTGTCCTTTGCCAAATTCGACCGCCACAGGGAAATCAAATGCCAGTGACGATCATGTCCCCTGAAAACGGACACTCCGCAACGGCTCCGCGCTTGAGCGGACGGTGCGGAGTGTACGCTTGTCGATTGCGCGGGTCACGAGGGGACGGTAGCCGCGCAATCTACATGGAGCCTTGGTCGTAGCTTCGCCAGCAGCGAAGCTTTTGTTACATCTTCGGCAGAAGAACCTTGTCGATGACATGGATGACGCCGTTCGACTGCTCGACATCGGCGATCGTCACATTGGCGACGTTGCCGTTCTCATCGGTCACGGTGACCTTGCCGCCTTCGGCCTTCAGCGACAGTTCGCAACCGCCAACGGTCTTGACCTTGTGCGTGCCGCCATCGGCCTTGGCCATCGCGGCGACGTCCGCGCCCATCGCCTTGGCGCCAATGACGTGGCAGGTCAGGATCTTGGTAAGCTTGTCCTTGTTCTCAGGCTTGAGCAGCGTCTCGACGGTGCCGGCCGGAAGGGCTGCAAAAGCCTCGTTGGTCGGCGCGAAGACGGTGAACGGACCGGCGCCCTGCAGCGTCTCGACCAGGCCGGCTGCCTGGACGGCGGCGACCAGCGTCGTGTGGTCCTTCGAATTGACCGCATTTTCGACGATGTTCTTGGTGGCAAACATGGCGGCGCCGCCGACCATTGGATTTTCGGCATAGGCGACGGTGGCGAGTGCAGAAACAGCGATCGTACCGGCAAGCAAAAGGGTGGCGAATTTACGCATGATGTCGAACTCCTCGGGGTTATCGGTTCCCATATTTGGGACGCGAGGGAGTTACGGGATAGAAATGCGCAAGTTTCACCAAATTAGGAGATTTTTTATTTTTACACGCCGGCGCGCAGAATTTTTCTGCATTGCCTTTGCCGGCTCATATGCTTTTCGCAGCTAGGCCACGAGCCAAAATATACTTTCTATGGGAAACTGGCGCCGAGAGCCTATCAGATGCTCTTCAGATCGCCCGCCGCGACCACCGGTCCGGTTGGCTGACCGGTCGGCGAACCGCCGGTGGGCTCGACGCTGACTGCCAGCACGGCGCCTTGCGCAAGCTTTGCCTGCACGGCCGGCGAAACGACCAGGTGTGCCGCCCCGCCAGCGGGAATGACGCCCATCGAGACCGGGTTGTTCTTGCCTTCGATCATCCACAGCTCGAAGTCCTTGCCGGCGGCGCGTTCGCCGGAGACGTGGGACAGGCTGACATCGTGATGGGCGGCGTCGTAGACGACCAGATATTTGACATCGCTGCCTTCGGCGCCCAGCGAAGCGACGAGGCGTGTCTGCGGCTGCTCGACCGGCGGGTTGATGTACGGCACGGCAATGTAGATCGCCAATGCCGCGACGGCCGCGGTGGCAAGACCGCGCCAGAAGGCAAGGCTGGCCCAGAGACCGGCGCTCGGTTGAGCGGTTGTGGTGGAGCTTCTCGCGGTGGAGGAGAACAACCGGCGGTCGACCGCGACCTTGACGGTCGCCGGAGGTGCGACTTCCGGATAGGCGGACGCCAGCGGCGAAAAATGCACTTCCCAGCCGTCAACAAGACGGGCGAAGCCGGTTTCCGCGTCGATACGGCTGGAAGCGATCTGGCGTTCGTCCGCTGCCAGGACGCCGAGAACGTATTCGGCGGCGAGCAAGTCGTCGCCTCCACGTTCCGGTCCGTTGTCTTGTGCCAGCGTCATCTTTCCAGACATTCTCTAAGTTTCAGCAGACTGCGCCGTAGCCAGGTCCGCATCGTGTTCAACGGAACGCTGTGGCGCTCCGCCAATTCGGCATAGCTTTCGCCATTGAGATAGGCGCCCCGGACAGCCGCTGCCCGATCCTTTTCCAACTCATCGAGACATTGATAGATGCGTTCGGATTCACCACCCGCCACAACCATCGCCTCAGGTCCCGGAGCCGGATCGGCCACGTCGAGCGCGGCATCGATATCGGCAGCAGGCTTGCGCCTCGCCCTGATGCGATCGATCGCGTGATTGCGCGCGATTGCCACCAGCCAGGAGATCGGACTCAGATCGGAAACAGCGAAACGGTCTGCCTTCGTCCATATTTTGACGAAGACCTCTTGCAGCGCTTCTTCCGCATCTCCCCGGTCATGCAATACACGAAGGCAGACACCGAAAAGTTTCGCACTGGTCTGCCGATAGAGCAGATCGAACGCTGCCCGATCCTTCATCGAAGTCCGGACAATCAGCGTGGTGATGTCCTGCGGCGTCATGCTGACAAATTAGGCGATTGCCGTGTATTTGCAACGGTGGAAACGTTGTTGTCCACGCAAACCGTTGTTGCGCACGGCTCGCCAGTATTTCCTATCGATTGCCAAAGAAATCGCCGGCCGCTAGCCTTCCCGGAGGTGGAGGACTTCCGAAATGTCGGTTGAACGGGTTCTGTGGGAACAAGATGCAACCGGCCTCGCCGCTCTTGTGCACAAGGCAGAGATCTCGCCACAGGAGCTTGTCGATGCCGCGATTGCGCGCGCCGAGGCGACCCGTCCCGACATCAACGCCATTGCCGAGACGCTCTATGACGCGGCCCGGACACGCGCCAAAACCATCGACCGCAAGCTGCCGCTGGCCGGCGTGCCGTTTGCGCTGAAGGATCTCGGTATCGCCATCAAAGGTGTGCCGACGCATACGGGCAGCCGCATCCCGGCTTTCACCGCCGATTTCAACTCGGTGATGACCGAGCGTCATCTCGCCGCCGGCCTCATTCCGATCGCCACCAGCACCACGCCCGAACAGGGGTTGAGGCTGATGACCGAATCGGCCGCCTTCGGCATCACCCGCAATCCGTGGAACACGGCCCATACCAGCGGCGGTTCTTCCGGTGGCGCGGCCGCGCTTGTTGCTGCCGGCGTGGTGCCGGCGGCGCATGCCTCGGATGGCGGCGGCTCGATCCGGGTGCCGGCGGCCTGCAGCGGGCTGGTCGGCCTGAAAACCTCACGCGGTCGCGTGCCGCAGACGCCGCTGGTCAGCGAGAGCTGGTACGGCATGGTCGTCGAGCACGCCGTCACCCGCTCGGTGCGCGATTGCGCCTTGCTGCTCGACCTGACGCACGGCCCCGATCCGCTGGCGCCCTATGCCGCGCCGACGCCGCAAGGCAGTTTCGTCGCCGCGGCAGGGCGCGATCCGGGCAAACTCAAGCTCGCCGTCTACCGGGGATCGCCGCTTGGCCTGCCGATATCGGCAGAGACGCTGAAGGCGTTGGATATCGCCGTGGCGCTGTCCCGTGAAGGCGGCCACACGGTGGAGGAGATCGACCTGCCCTATATCGATCGCGATTTCATGGCCGATTTCGCCAGGTCGGTCGCCTCGGCGGTGGCCGGCACGATGCGCAGCGAGGCCTTGCGCGTCGGCCGCCCGGTCCTGGGCGACCTCGAACGCGCCACGCGGATCATTGCGCGCTTCGGCGAGATCGTCTCGGCCGGAGATATCTATGCCAGCCTGCAGCGGCTCAATGCGACATCGCGCCGGCTGATCGCCGACACCGCCCGCTATGACGCCGTGCTGATGCCGATCATCGCGCACCCGCCACTCGCCTGCGGCGCCATGGATCCGAAAGGGGCCGACGAGTTCATTGAAAACGTGCTCGACAAACTGCACCTCACCCGGCTCTTGAGACTCAAGCCATTGCTGGGGCAGTTGATGGACAAGAGCCTGTGGTTCACCCACTGGCCGGCGATCCAGAACGTCACCGGCCAGCCATCGATCGCGTTGCCTGTCCATGTCACCGATGCCGGCCTGCCGCTCGGCATCCAGGCGGTGGGACGGCCCGGCGACGAGGAGACGCTTTTGTCGCTGGCCGCGCAGATGGAGAAGATTTCGGGGTGGTTGGCGCGGCGGGCGCCGCTGAAGGTGCCAGGCTAGATCTCGCACACTCCCAGATTTCATCATTGTGATAGCAAAGCCGTTTGCGGCCTGTCCCAATTCCCGCTAAGACGCCGCCGTTCATGCCAAGCTGGGAACCATGCCGATGACGGAGATCACCGCCACCGCCGAAATGCAGGCAGCCCTGCTATCGCGCGCGCTGCCCTATATGCAGCGCTACGAGAACAAGACGGTGGTGGTGAAGTATGGCGGCCACGCCATGGGCGACATAGAGCTCGGCAAGGCTTTTGCCCGCGACATCGCGCTGCTCAAACAGTCGGGCGTCAATCCGATCGTCGTGCATGGCGGCGGCCCACAGATCGGCGCCATGCTGGCCAAGATGGGCATCGAATCCAAATTCGAAGGTGGCTTGCGCGTCACCGACCAGAAGACGGTCGAGATCGTCGAGATGGTGCTGGCCGGCTCGATCAACAAGGAGATCGTGGCGCTGATCAACGCCGAGGGCGAATGGGCGATCGGCCTGTGCGGCAAGGACGGCAACATGGTTTTTGCCGAAAAGGCGCGCAAGACCATGATCGACCCGGATTCCAACATCGAACGGGTGCTCGATCTCGGTTTCGTCGGCGAGCCGGTCGAGGTCGACCGCACGCTGCTCGACCTTCTGGCGCGCTCGGAAATGATTCCGGTGCTGGCGCCGGTGGCGCCCGGCCGCGACGGCCATACCTACAACATCAATGCCGACACGTTTGCCGGCGCCATTGCCGGCGCCTGCCAGGCGACACGGCTTTTGTTCCTGACCGATGTGCCCGGCGTGCTCGACAAGAACAAGAAGCTGATCGACGAGCTGACCGTGGCCGAGGCCAAGGCGCTGATCAAGGACGGCACGGTTTCGGGCGGCATGATCCCCAAGGTCGAGACCTGCATCGAGGCGATCGAGCGCGGCGTCGAAGGCGTCGTCATCCTCAACGGCAAGACGCCGCATGCGGTGCTTCTGGAGCTGTTCACCGAGCATGGCGCCGGCACCCTAATCGTACCCTGAGCAACGAAGGCCGATAGCGCCTCAGGCGCTCGGCGAAATCCCGATAGCGGGCTGGGCCGGCTTGGGGGCCGGGCGCGCGAACACCATCGATTCCTCTTCCGCGTCCTGCGGCGCGCCCCAGAATTCGGCCAGCGTCGGGCCGTCTTTCACCCTGATGTCGCGCGCAAGAAAACCCCAGACTTCCCTGAACCAGACACGGCGGCCCATTTGCGTGTACCAGCGCATCGAATGGCGCTGCTCGGGGTCCTTGTGAAACAGGATGCGCGCCAGCGCCTTGGGCCGCGACTGCACCGCGACCTCGATCAGCTTGACCGAGAAGAACAGCATCCACGGTTTCAGCCGGGTCATCTGCAGCACCTGGTGCTTGTAGTCCCAAAGGCGGGCGTCCTGCTGGATCACCTTGCGGTCCCTGGCGATGCGGAAGAACGGCGTCCAGCGATGCGGGGTGACGTAGAGCGCCTGGATCTGGTCGGGGTCATAGGCAAGCAGCTGCCGAAAACCGCGCCACAGGTCGCGAAGCGTCTCGTCCTCGAAACCGGCCACCCAGGTCGCCATCGACAGGATGCCATGCTGGCGCAGCAGCCTTATCGCCTCGCGGTCGGAAGAGGTGCTGCCGCCCTTGCGGATCAATTGCAGCGTCTGCTCGTCGGTGTTCTCCATGCCGAGCAGCCAACGGATGACACCGGCCTTGCGGTAGAGATGCAGGATGTCGGCGTCGCGGACGATGTCGTCGGCGCGGGTGGAGCCGACGATCAGCACCGGCACGTTCTCGGCGATCAACGCATCGAGAAAGGCGCGCCACGCCTTTTTCGAAACGGTCGGATTCTCGTCGGCCAGGTTGATCAGTTCGACGCCATGTTCGCGATGCAGCCAGGCAATCTCCCTGGCGAATTTCACGGGATCGCGATGGCGCCAACGGGTCCAGAAACCGCGCTGGCCGCAATAGTTGCACAGATGCGGGCAGCCGCGCGAAAACTGCATGACCACGGCGCGCTTGCCGCCCCAATAGCTGTAGCGCCTGTGGTCGATCAGTTCCCAGCCGACGCGGTAGGCATCGAGGGTGGCTATGGTGCCGGCCGCCTGCGTGGCGAAGGGGCGGCGCAAATCATCGCGGAAAGCGATGCCGGCGACTTCCGCCAGCGGCTGGCGTCTCGCCAGCGCCTCGACCAGAGCGACGATGGTCGCCTCGCCTTCGCCGCGCACGATGAAGTCGAAGACATCCGTTGCGCAGAGAATATCGCGCCAGTGATAGGTCGGGAACACGCCGCCATAGATCACCATCGTTGACGGTTCACGCGCCTTGATCATCTGCGCGATCTGCAAGGCGGTCGGATGCGCCGAGGTCGAGCCGGAGTGACCGATCAGGATGCAGTCGGGCTGGTCGCTCAAGGCGTCGCGGACGAGCGAGGCGAGCGGCATCGGCCCGAATTCGGCATCGACCAGGCGCACGGCGTGGCCGGCATCGATCAGCGGGCCGCCCAACGCCAAGAGGCCGAGCGGCGGCAGATGGTCGTCCGGCACGCGGCTGCCGATGGCGGTGTGCGGCGGATTGATCAGCACGATTTTCATGACGGACCTTTCGCTATTCGGTCCGCATGTCCTAGCCAGCGATCTGGATGGCGAATTGGCTCGCTTCAGCAGTTTGTGTGCAGCTTTTCCGCAGAAATGCTTAGCGCCTCAGATGTGCGAGCGGCACGTGACCCGGCCCCTTGATGTTCTGCAGCACGAGCTGGGTGTGGACGTCACGCACACCGTCTAGCCGCATCAGCCGGTGCATGACGAAGGCGTTGAGCTCGTCGACCGACGGCACCATCACATGCAGCAGGAAATCGTGGTCGCCGGTCATCGTCCAGCATGACGACACTTCGTCCATGCGCTGCACAGCGGCGATGAAGGCTTCGGGCGAGCCATCGCTGTGGCTGGTCAGCCGCACCTCGATGAACACCTCGACCATCAGGCCTACGGCGCGGCGGCTGAGCACGGCGGCAAATCCCTTGATGATCCCGGTGTCCTGCAGCGCCTCGAAACGCCGCGCGCAAGGTGTCGTCGACAGGCCGATCTCGTTGGCCAGCTCGGACACAGGCTTGCGTCCATCGCGCTGCAGGATGTCGAGCATCTTGATCTCGAACTCGTCAAACTGAGGCATTTTCACTCTCCGTTGGCGTGGATTGAGTGAATATTATCTCGAATACTCCGTTTGAGCCATCATCAAAACCGATTTGCCTCGGCAAGTCCGGTTAGCCTCGCGGCAGAATTCGCCATTGATGATTTGCGAGGAGAACAGCCATGACGATGAGTGTTGCCGATTACGCCCGCGACTGCGCGGCACAGGGCCTGCGCGGCGACTATTCGGTCTGCCGTGCCGATTTCACCGTGGCGCAAGGCTACGACTACTCTGCCAGCGAACAGGCGGTGTGGCGCACGCTGTGCGACCGCCAGACGAAGCTAACGCAGCAACTGGCGCATCATTCCTATCTCGACGGCGTTGCCGCCCTTGGCCTGCTCGACCGGATCCCGGATTTCGGTGCGGTCAGCGAAAAGCTGCGCAAGCTTACCGGCTGGGAGATCGTCGCCGTGCCGGGGCTCATTCCGGCGGCGCCGTTCTTCGACCACCTCGCCAACCGCCGCTTCCCGGTCACCAACTGGCTGCGCACGGAGCAAGAACTCGACTATATTGTCGAGCCCGACATGTTCCACGATTTCTTCGGCCACGTGCCGATCCTGACGCAGCCGGTGTTTGCCGATTTCATGCAGATGTATGGGCAGAAAGCCGAGAGCGTGATCGCGCTTGGCGGCGACGAGATGATCACCCGCCTCTACTGGTACACCGCCGAATACGGGCTGATGCAGGAGCCGGGCCAGCCCCTGAAGGCGTTCGGCGCCGGGCTGATGTCGTCCTTCACCGAGTTGCAGTTCGCTGTCGCCAGCAAGGACGCGCATCACGTGCCGTTCGACCTGGAAACAGTGATGCGCACCAGCTACGAGATCGACAAGTTCCAGCGCGCCTATTTCGTGCTGCCGTCCTTCGACGTCCTGCGCGACGCCTTCCAGACCGCCGATTTCAACGCGATCGTCACTCGCCGCAAGGGACAGCCAGCGCTCGACCCGGCAACGGTATAGCAATCCAGGACCAGTGTTTAAGGCGCTCCGCCCGGCCTGCATAAGACGAAACCCAAAGCGCGTCGCATGATCCGTTTCAATGCGACGCGCTTTGGACGTTTTGATCCGCTTGGCTACTGCATGGCAGACGGGTTCATCCACAGCAACTCCCAGACGTTTCCGTCCGGGTCTTCGATGTGGCGGTTGAACATGAAGCCGAGGTCCTGCGCAGGGTTGGGATCGGCGCGGCCGCCGGCCGCCACACCCTTCTCGATGACGGCATTGACCTCGTCCTTGCTGTCGGCGGTCAGCGCGATCAGCATCTGGCTTTCCCGCCTGGCGTCGCCGATCTGCCGCGCCGTGAACTGGCTGTAATGCTGGTGCGTCAGCAGCATGACCCCAATGGAGTCCGAGAACATGATCGAGCTGGCCTGGTCGTTCGAGAACTGCGGATTCAGCGTGCCGCCGATCGCGAGATAAAAATTGGTCGCTGCCTGCAGATCGCGCACCGGCAGATTAATAAAGATCATCTTGGTCATCGGTCTAGCCTTGCCTTCGTTGACAGGTACTAGTCAGTCCAGTACCGTTTTCATGGCTACCATGTGGGAACGGTACCGTCTAGTACTTGTTTGGGGGCGTAATGAAAATCGACGGTGAGACCAGATCAGAACGCAAGGATCGTGAAATCATCCAGGCGGCCACAGCGGCGTTCGTCAGCAAGGGTTATGACGGCACCAGCATGGAGGAAATTGCCACCAGGGCGGGGGCTTCCAAGCAGACCGTCTATAAACATTTCACGGACAAGGAGACGCTTTTCGGCGAGGTCGTTCTGGCAACCGCTGCCCAGGCCAACGATATTATCGAGTCCGTGACGACACTGCTTTCCGAGGCGAAATTCATGGAAGGTGGCCTGCAGCAGCTTGCCCGACGTTTGATAGCGGTTCTCATGGATGAAGAGTTGCTGAAGCTGCGGCGCTTGATCATCGCCAACGCGGATCGAATGCCGCAGCTTGGCCGCAGCTGGTACGAAAAGGGCTTCGAGCGCATGCTTGGCTCAATGGCTTCCTGCTTTCAAAAGCTCACCAGCCGAAGACTTATACAAACCAGTGACCCCTATCTGGCTGCCAGCCATTTTTTTGGAATGCTTCTTTGGATCCCCATGAATGAAGCTATGTTCACTGGAAGCAACCGGCGCTCCAAGGCCGAACTTGAACGGCACGCGGATGCCTCGGTGGAGGCGTTTCTTGTCGCCTATGGGGTTCAGCCGAAATAGTCCCGCTCTCTGCCGTTGCGATGAAGCCGCGAACACAACGTCCCCTTATCGCCCGTTTGGGGTGTCCGCTCCCTCGGCCTTCAGCCGCGCCAGCTGGTCGCGCTGCAGGTCGAGTGCGGCGTGGACGAAACGCGAGATGGTGGCGAGTTCCGCATCGCTGAAGGTGGCGATGACTTTTTCGCCTTCCCGCGCAATGGCGCCGTAGTACCGCGCCGACAGGTCTCGCGTCGCCTCGGTTCCCTCGATCACCACCTTGCGTCTGTCCTCCAGACTGCGCGTGCGCGTGAGCAGGCCGCGCGCCTCCAGCCTGTCGATCAGCGCCGTCACCGCGGCCGGCGTCAGCCCGGTTGCCGTGGCGATCGCACCCGCCGATTGCGGGCCGCCGTAGAGCAGCCCGATACAATGGCGTTCCGCCATGTTCAGCCCAAGCCTGACCCCCACAGCTTCGTCATAGGCCTGCGTTGCGTCCTGCCATTGCATGATGGCCAGGCCGATAGCCGTCGTCATTTCGTGGCGATTCTCGCTTGACGAATTTAATTCGATCATCTAACTATCAATCTGTCTAACATTTAGACCGTAACAACAATATGCGGCGACGGCACGGACATAGCAAGGGCCAGCCGCAGGCAAGGAGTGAAAAATGAGCTTGATTCAACAGCGAGGCCCTCTCACGCATGAGGAGGAATTCAAATACGCCAAGCTGGCGATGGAATGGTATGGCTGGGGCTCCCCCATCGGCCTCGGCATCCTGCTGGTGGCGCTGGCCGCCGCCGCCGTGCTGGTGCGTATCGCCGTCTACGGCTTTTAGTCCAATTCCGTCAGGACGATCTCCCCAAAGGCGCGCCAAGGCGGCGCCGGCTGCCGTCACAGGCGCCGGCGCCGCTCGCTTTTTGGGCGTCAGACAGTGATGATTTTCGTCACACCGAGACGACTTCGTCGCGCCGGGATGACTTCGTCACTCCGGTGATGACTTGCGTCACACCGCAATGATCTTGCTGAGATGATCGCCGAGCCGGCAGGCCAGGGCCGTGATGGTCGTCGTCGGATTGCACTCGCCCGAGGTGCAGAACACCGACGAGCCGCCGATATAGAGGTTGTCCATGCCGTGCACCTTGGAGTTGGCGTCGACGACGCTTTTGGTCACGTCGGTGCCCATGCGGGTGCCGCCCATGTGATGGTGGCCCGCCAGCTCCTCATTGGTCGGATAGTCCTCGCCCTTGGTGAGCCAGTCGGCGATGCGCACCCGGCCGAGATCCTTCTGCACCAATGTCGTGCCGAACAGCCGCAGTCCTTCCAGAATGGTGCGGCGTTCCAGCTCCGATTTCTTCCAATGCAGTTCGATGCGCGGCACGCCGGCATGGTCGACGTCGGTCTTCGACAGTTCGATCTGGTTCGAGGCCAGCGGCACCTGTTCCCAGGCGACATAGAGTTGGGCGGCGCAGCGCAGGTTCTGGCTGAGCTGGTAGGCGACCCATTCGGCCGCGTCGGGCGCCGTGCAGGCGAGGTCGGCGATCAGACCCTTGACGCCGGCATAGGGCGTCTCGATCAGCCTGATGCCGAAATTCATGATCTGCAGGCGCTCCATGGCGGCAAGCGTCGGCGAGAAGAAGGCCTCGTTGACGGCGTCGACCTGGAACTCGCCATAGTCGGCCAGGATGGCATTGCCGCCCTCGAAGGTCGGATGCTCCATCCAGTAGCGGCCGAGCGCGGTCGCATTCGGCACCACGCCGCCGTTCGAGCGCTGGTTCGACCACAAAAGCAGCCGTGAATTCTCCAATCCGCCGGTGCAAGAGATGAAATAATCGGCAGTGAACGAGCCGGCATCCTGGCCGTTCGACCAGATCTTGGCGCCCGTCACCTTCTTGCCGTCGCCGGCAAGCTCGGTGGCATAGGTGTTGAGCACGACGGCGATGTTCTTGCTCTTGTCGAGCTCATCGGCGAATTTTTCGCCAAAGCGCACCGCCGGGCTCTTGATCAACTGCACCCAGCGGATGTCGTCCGAAATTGGCACATCCGGCTGGAAGGCCGGCAGTTCCAGAATATCGTGCACTTCCGACAGATAGGGCTCGATATCGGCGCGGCTGATCGGCCAGCCGGTATCGGGCGCCCAGGCCTTGGGCTCGAAATCCTGCTTGTCCAGCACGCGGCACCAGCCGGCCCAGTGGTTGGAGCTGCCGCCCATGAAGCGCAGCCGGGTGATGTCGAGATCGAAATAGGGGTCGCCGACCGTAGTGCCGCGGTAGAAATCCTGCGAATCGTCACTGAATTCCCGCGAACCCGCCTCCAGCACGACAACCGGAATGCCGGCGGCGCCAAGCTTCCTGGCGATCGTGGTGCCGGCAGGCCCCGAGCCGAGGATGCAAACCCTGGCGGCAAAATTCGAGGCTTTGAACGTCTCGTAGCTGTCGAAGATCATGCCAGATCGCTCCGCTTGAGGATCCAGCCATTGACCTCGACGATCTCATTTGGGTCGGCGTAAAGGGGTTCGGTATCGGCCTGCCGGCGCAGCAGCGACAGGGCCGGCAGCGCAATCAGCGCCTGGACGATCGCGCGGCGCGATATTTTCTTGACGAAGAAACTCATGACACGTCTCTCGATGCAGCTTCGATCCCGCGTGGCGTTCCCTGAACGGCACACGTGCCCCTGCGATATGCCAATCTCGTGCCAACCTAGCCGGAACCTGATTTCCGGGGGGTAAACGGCATGGTTGAGTGAAAACAAGGTTAGCAATTGCTTAGCAAGCGCGGGGCGCTTGAGCGGGACTTCAGGCGGCTTCGGAAATGTCCCGGTCGAGGATCGACAGATTGCGGCCGCGATGCTTGGCCTCGTACAGCCGCCGGTCGGCGGCGCGCATTAGCTCCGACACGTTGACGTCTTCGCCGCAGGTGGTGCCGCCGATGCTGACGGTCAGCGGAACCGTTCGTTCGTCGACCGGACGGAAGCGGATCAGTTCGACTTCGCGGCGGATGCGCTCGGCGACACGCTTGGCTTCCTGTTCGGTGGCGCCGACCAGGAAGGCGCCGAATTCCTCACCGCCGATGCGGCCGAGCACGTCGCCGCTGCGCACGCCGCGCTCGATGGCGCTGGCGATCAAAAGCAGCGCGTCATCGCCAGTCAGGTGGCCGAAACTGTCGTTGATCGCCTTGAAATGGTCGGCATCGATGATCAGCAGCGCGCCGCGGTCGGACTTGCGCCGGGAGCTGTCGAGTGCGGCAAAAAAGCTCTCGCGATTGAGCATGCCGGTCATGTCATCGCGGCTCGCCTTTTCCGACAGCCGCCGATGGGCGGCGGCGAGCTGGGCGTGGGCGCGGGCGAGTTCGCGATGCGCGCTTTTCAACCTGTCGCTCTGCCAGAAGGTGCTGGCGGTGGCGAGCCAGGCGAGGGCCAGCGGACAGACCGTCGAGCTCAGCCAGATGGTGCGGCTGACCGGGAATCCCATCGCGGGAACGATGATCAGCGTCAACAGAAGCGAGGCTGCAACGGAAGCGAAAGCGACGGCGGCGGACTTTAGAAATATGCGGTTCATCGCTGGCTCCCACTAAACCGTCTCTGTGCCAGCAAGCCCTGAAGGTCACCTTTCGGCGATGGCTAAAATTTGAATCTTGCCGCAACTTTCGTCACGTTCGACGCGTATAAGTTGTGGATAAATCCCCCTGTCAGGGAAATCGTTTCGTGCCATAAGACGGGTATGACCACGCTCCCTGATCCCGCCCGCTTCGCCCACGTCACCGACTGGGTGTTCGACCTCGACAACACACTCTATCCGCATCACTCGAACCTGTTTTCGCAAATCGACGTCAAGATGACCGCCTATATCGGCGAGCTGCTGACGCTGCCGCGCGACGAGGCGCGCAAGCTGCAGAAGGAGCTCTATCAGGAATACGGAACGACGCTGAACGGGCTGATGACGCGCCATGGCATCGACCCCGACGATTTTCTCGAGAAGGTCCACGACATCGATTATTCATGGCTGGTGCCCGACCCGGTGCTCGGCACCGCGATCCGCCAGCTTCCCGGCCGCAAGTTCATCTTCACCAATGGCGACCGTCGGCATGCCGAACGCACCGCGCGCCAGCTCGGCATACTCGACCATTTCGATGACATCTTCGACATCGTCGCCGCCGGGCTGAACCCCAAGCCGGCGCGCCAGACCTACGAGAAGTTTGCCGAACTGCACGCCGTCACCGGTCACAATGCGGTGATGTTCGAGGATCTGGCCCGCAATCTGGCGGTGCCGAAATCGCTCGGCATGACCACGGTGCTCATCGTGCCGCGCAATTTCGAGCCGACCTTCGCGGAAATCTGGGAACGCGATCCGGCCAATGAGGACGATGTGGATTTCGTCACCGACGACCTCGCGACGTTTCTCACGGCGATTGTGGAGGGGGTAGAGCAATTGAAGACCTGAGGAACTGGGGAACTGACCCCGAACGCAGAGACCGCAATGCCCCTTCATTCTTCAATTCCCCATTTCCCCACCCTACTCCCCTAATTTGTAGAAGCGCCTGATGATCCCCCAGGCTTCGTCGGCGGTGTCGACGAAATCGATGATGTCCTGGTCGCCGGGCGTGATCGTGCCTTGCTCGGCGAGGAAATCGAGATCGATCGCCCGCTTCCAGAACGACTTGCCAAACAGGATCACCGGAACGCGCTCCATGCGGCCGGTCTGGATCAGGGTCAGCGTCTCGAAAAATTCGTCCATCGTGCCGAAGCCGCCCGGAAACACTGCGACGGCCTTGGCGCGCATGACGAAATGCATCTTGCGGATGGCGAAATAGTGGAAGTTGAAACACAGCTCCGGCGTCACATAGGCGTTCGGCGCCTGCTCGTGCGGCAGCACGATGTTGAGGCCGATCGACGGGGCGCCGACATCATCGGCGCCACGGTTTCCGGCCTCCATGACGCCCGGCCCGCCGCCCGTCACCACGACGAATTCGCGGTAGTAGGAGGCAGCCGACTGCTGCGAGCAGAGGCGGGCGAATTTGCGCGCCTCCTCGTAATATTTGCTGTTTTCCTCGAGGTTCTTCTTCTGCGTTTCGTTCTTGGCCGCCCAGGCTTCACCGCCTGGTTCTGGAATGCGCGCGCCGCCGAACAGGATCACCGTCGAGCGGATGCCGCGCTCGGCCAGGATCATCTCCGGCTTCAGGAGTTCGAGCTGCAGCCGCACCGCGCGCAATTCGCGCCGCGTCATGAAATCAGGGTCGTTCCAGGCCAGACGATAGGTTTCGGCGCGCGTCTGCGGCGTGTCCGGTACGCTTTTCGACCGCTCCAGATCCTCGTCCGAATGCGGCAACGGCGTCCATCCCGCCTTTTCCATAGGTGTCATATCAGTTTACCCGTCCAAATAATTCACTTGCGCCGTCCCGTGACGCAGCCGCGATTGACCCTCCCCATGCCTTCACATAAGCAGGTTCCGCAAAAGTGTCCTGCGGTTTTGCGACAAGAACCTGCTACATGCAAAGACCTGAGCAGACGAAGCATGCCCAGGGTCCGCGCGACTTTCAAAACAGGTTAAGGCGCTGCCCCTTAACAGCTTGGTAATGGAGCGAATTCATGTCGAAGCCCGATCTGGCGAGCCTCGAAAAGACCATCGAAAAGGCCTTCGAGGAGCGCGATACGATTTCGACCGCAACCCGCGGCGAGACGCGCGACGCCATCCAGTCGGCGCTCGACCTGCTCGACCAGGGTGCCGTGCGCGTCGCCGAGCGTCAGGCCGATGGCAAATGGCACGTCAACCAGTGGCTGAAGAAGGCCGTGCTTTTGTCCTTCCGGCTCAACCCGATGGAGATCATCAAGGGTGGTCCCGGCGAAGCCGTGTGGTGGGACAAGGTGCCGTCGAAGTTCGACGGCTGGAGCGCGGTCGATTTCGAGAAGGCTGGCTTCCGCGCCGTGCCGTCGTCGATCGTGCGCCGCTCCGCCTATGTCGCGCCGGGCGCCGTGCTGATGCCGTCCTTCGTCAATGTCGGCGCCTATGTCGATACCGGCACCATGGTCGACACCTGGGCCTCGGTCGGCTCTTGCGCCCAGATCGGCAAGAACGTGCATCTGTCGGGCGGCGTCGGTATTGGCGGCGTGCTGGAGCCGATGCAGGCCGGCCCGACCATCATCGAGGACAATTGCTTCATCGGCGCGCGCTCCGAAGTGGTCGAAGGCTGCATCGTGCGCGAAGGCTCGGTGCTCGGCATGGGCGTCTTCATCGGCCAGTCGACCAAGATCGTCGACCGCGCCACCGGTGAGGTCTTTTACGGCGAAGTGCCGCCGAATTCCGTCGTCGTCGCCGGCTCGATGCCGGGCAAGGCTTTCCCGAACGGCGAGCCGGGCCCGGGCCTCTATTGCGCCGTCATCGTCAAGCGGGTCGACGCCAAGACGCGGTCCAAGACCTCGATCAACGAATTGCTGCGCGATTGACCTTTTCCGACAATGCGAGCGTTCCCGATTGACCGATAGACCGCAACTTCCCTGGCTCTTCTTCAGCCTCTCGGGCCGCGTCAGCCCGAGCGCATACGTGCTTGCGGGTTTGCTGCTGCTGGTCGCGCAGTTTTTCCCGCTTTACCAGTTCGCCAGACTGGAGCCCGGCACTCAAAACAGTCAGATCTGGGCGGTTGTGTTCTGGTCCGTCCTGCTGATTTCGACCTGGTCGAGCTTCGCCGTGACCGCAAAGCGCTTCCATGATTTCGGCAAACCGACCTACTACGCGTTGATCTCGCTTGTCATCGGCCCCATTCTTCTCATCATCCTGTTTCAGGAGCGATCCTGGGCCCAATCGCTACGGCAAACGCACCAATGCACCTGGTGAACCCTGAGCGCCGATCGGACCTCTCGTCATGCGCTACCGCACGCTTGATCCGAAACTGATCATCGACACCGCCGAGCGGCTGGAAAGCCGCGTCGCCGAGCGTTTTCCCGATGCCGGCCTGCGCGGCGTCGCCGCCGAACTGGTGTCGCTGTCGCGCGATCTGACCAAGGCGGCCAAGGCGCTCGAAGCGCCGATCTGGTGGCTGCGCGGCCTCATCGTCGCGGCCGTGGTCGCCGGCGCCCTGATCTTCCTGTTCGTCGGCACCATCCTGCCGCTCATTCACATCTCGCAGGCCGACGATGCGGTGCAGTCGGTGCAAGGCATCGAAGCCACGATCAACATGATGATCCTGGCCGTGCTCGGCTTTCTGGCGTTGATCCGCACCGAGGAGCGCATCAAGCGCAAGCAGGTGTTTCGCCAGCTGCACGGCCTGCGCTCGCTGATCCATGTCATCGACATGCATCAGCTGACCAAGGATCCGGCGGCGCTTTCGGCCAGTTTCAAGCCGACGTCGCAGTCCCCGGCTCGCATCACCAACGCCGCCGATCTGGCGCGCTACCTCGACTATTGCTCGGAAATGCTGTCGATCACTGGCAAGATAGCGGCGCTGTTTGCGCAGTCGGTCAATGACGACGTGGTCATCGACGGCGTCAACGACATCGAGAACCTGGCGTCCAACCTGTCGCGCAAGATCTGGCAGAAGATCACGCTGATCGAGAACCATCCGGCCGCGCAACCTGCTCCGGCGTCAGGCCCGGCGAGCCAAGCTGCGCCGCCTCCGCCGCGCGCACCAAAGCGGTAACGCCGTTCAGCAGCGGCGCCGGCGTGCCCGCTTTTTCGGCAAGGCGCAGCGCCGCGCCCTGCAATTCGCCGATCTCGGTCGGCCGGCCGCGCTGCAGATCGTCCCACATCGACGAGCGCGCTTGCGGGTCGATGGCAAGCATGCGCCGCGCCAGCCGCCTGAACAGCCAGTCCGGCAGCCTCAGCACCTTTGGCAGCAGCGCGGGCCGCAGGCCGGCGATGCGCGCCGGCTTGATGCTCAGCGCCTTCATGGCCGCCAGCGCCTCGTCGATCTGACCGGCCAGGATCAGGCGCCAGCGGCGATCGGCGAGCTCCGTCGCCAGCGGCAGGCCGGAAAGTGCGGCAAGCGCGTTGTTCAGGTTCATCAGCAGCTTGCCCCACAGCACCGCCGTCATGTCGGCATGCGTTTCGACAGCGAGCCCCTCGACATCGAGGCGCTCGGCAAGGTCGGCCATGCCGCCCTCGACCATCACCTTGCCCTCGCTGGCGCGGTGCACGCGCAACGGCGACAGCCCGTCTGGGGACTGGACGACGTTGAACGGCACCATGCCGGCGAGCGCAAGCCGCTGGCCAAGCCCGGCCCGCAATATGCCGGCATTGTCGACGCCGTTCTGCAGGCTGACCACCACCGCGTCCGGACGGGCATGGGCGGCAATCAGTGCGGCCATCTCTTGCGTCGCGCCGCTCTTGACCGTCACCAGGATTATTTCGGCGTCGCGCAAGGCGGTCGCCGGATCGGCGGTCACCGAAATCGCGTCCGACTTGATCAGGCGATCGCGGCCATCAAGGTCGGTGATGCGCAATCCGCCTTGCCGCAAAGCCGCGTCGATGCGTGGCCGCGCCAGCAGAATCACCGGCCGGCCGGCGAGCGCCAGGCACCCGCCGACGTAGCAGCCGATGCTGCCGGCGCCGGCAATGGCGATTGCTTTGTCCGTATTGGCCATCCGATAATCCTGGTGTGGCCTGCAACTATACGACATGAAAACCATAATGTCGGCGGCATGGCCGGTCTTCATGTCTGGTCGTGACAGGCCTTTCGCTTTCGACTATCGCTTTGCCCATGATGCTGCCGACAGACCCCGCCGCAAACCTCGCCGCCCTCATCCGCTGCGCCTCCGTAACCCCCGCCGAGGGCGGTGCGCTGAGCGCGCTGGAAGATATGCTGAAGCCGCTCGGCTTTTCCGTCGAGCGGCCGGTGTTTTCCGAAGACGGCACGCCTGACATCGAGAACCTCTACGCGCGGCGCTCCGGCAACGGCCCGCATCTGATGTTTGCCGGCCACACCGATGTGGTGCCGGTCGGCGACGAAGCCTCCTGGACCCACCCGCCCTTTGCCGCCGAGATCGCCAAGGGCGAGATGTTCGGCCGCGGCGCCGTCGACATGAAGGGCGGCATCGCCTGTTTCATCGCCGCGGTGGCGCGCCATGTCGAGCAGAAGGGCGGCCCGAAGGGCTCGGTCTCGCTGCTGATCACCGGCGACGAGGAAGGGCCGGCCATCAACGGCACGACGAAGCTGCTCGATTGGGCGGCGGGCAAGGGCGAGAAATGGGATGCCGCGATCGTCGGCGAGCCGACCAATCCGGACGCGCTCGGCGACATGATCAAGATCGGCCGCCGCGGGTCGCTCTCCGGCAGCGTCACCGTCAACGGCCGCCAGGGCCACGTCGCCTATCCGCAGCTTGCCGACAATCCGGTGCGTGGGCTGATGAGCCTGGTCGATGCCTTGCTGCACCCGGTCTTCGACAAGGGGACAAAGGACTTCCAGCCGACCAATCTGGAGGTGACCTCGATAGATGTCGGCAATCCGGCGACCAATGTGATTGCGGCGAAGGCGACAGCCACCTTCAACATCCGTTTCAACGACACATGGACCGCAGAGACCGTCCAGGCGGAAATCCACAACCGCCTCGACCAGGCGTCCAGGCGCAAGAAATACCGGACGGCCAAGACGCCGGTCGACTATGAGCTCGTCTGGCGCGACCGGCCGAGCCATGTCTTCCTGACCCGCGACGACCGGCTGATCAAGACGCTCAGCCAATCGGTCAAGGCGACGATCGGCAGAAAACCGGGACTGTCGACCTCCGGCGGCACCTCCGACGCACGCTTCATCAAGGACTATTGTCCCGTGGTCGAGTTCGGGCTGGTCGGCAAGACCATGCACATGGTCGACGAACGTGTCGCGCTCGCCGACCTCGAGACGCTGACGCAGATCTACCTGCGCTTCATCGATGACTGGTTCGAGCGAGGCGTGGCGTAGATGCTTTCGGCGGACGAAACCTACACATCGCTGACCGGCGCCTGGCGGCTGATGCTCGGCAAGGCCGACGGATTGCGGCTGCTCGACCTGTCGGCGGACGGTTTCTGGAATTCCTTTTTCGCTCTCGTCGTGGCGGCGCCGGCGCTGATCGTCGGTTGGGTCGGCATTGCCAATGTGATCGCCGATCCCGAGGCCATAGCGGGTCGCTTCGGCATGCTCACCCGTCTTGCGACTGTTGAGATCGGCGGCTGGGTGCTGCCGCTTGTCGGGCTTGCCCTGATCGCACCGCGCGTCGGCATTGGCGGGCGATTCGTCCATTATGTCGTCGCCTACAATTGGGCGATGGCAATTGCTGCCTGGGTGTCGCTGCCGTCAGCGTTGCTCAGCCTCTTTGTGCCCTTCACCGATCAGTTCGTCCTGTTGACGATGCTGGCGCTGTTTGTGTTCTCGCAGGTGCTGATCTGGCGGATGACCAATGCGGTCATCGGCAGGGGCGCGGCAGTCGGCAGCGCCGTCTTTTTGGGCATGTTTGTCGCGTCGCAGCTTGTGTCTTACGCGCTTCAGGTGCTGCTCGGCATTTCCATGCCGGATGTGTCCGTCTCCGGATAATCGACACCGATAAGGAAAAGCCCATCGGGCGGTGCGACCTGGCCGCATGCCGCGCGGTCGTGCGCTTCGAGCGCGGCCTTGAGATCGGCAATCGTCCAGCCGCCTTCGCCGACGCGCTTCAGCGAGCCGACCATCGAGCGCACCTGATTGTGCAGGAACGAGCGCGCCGAGGCCCTGATTTCGATCACATCGTCGACCCGGCTGACATCCAGGCGGTCGAGCGTTCGAACCGGGCTGTCGGCCTGGCACTGGGTCGAACGGAAGGTGGTGAAATCATGCCGCCCGAGCAGCACTTTTGCCGCTTCGTGCATGGCAGCGGCGTCGAGGCGCTTCGGCACCCACCACACCTTGCCCTTGTCGAGCGCTGCCGGCGCGCGGCGATTGACGATGCGGTAGAGATAGTGACGGCCGATGGCCGAGAAACGCGCGTCGAAGCCATCCGGAACAGCGGCTGCCCTAAGGATGGCGATGCGGGCGCCGGCCATTTGCAGATGGGCGTTGAGGGCGTCGCGCACCTTGTCGTTCGGCCACGCCTTGACGAGGTCGACATGCGCCACCTGGCCGGTGGCGTGGACGCCGGCATCGGTGCGGCCGGCGCCGCGCAGCGAGACCTGCTCGCCGCAGAAGCTCTCGATGGCTTGCTCTATCGCCTGCTGCACCGAAGGCTGGTCGGCCTGGCGCTGCCAGCCGGCAAACAGGCTGCCGTCATATTCGACGTCGAGGCGAAAACGCGGCATCCCCTGCGGTTACTCTCGCCTAGGCGGCGAGAGCGGAACTGAAGGCCGAGGCGTAGACCAGCTTGCCGGTCTCGGGCGCCTCGCCCCAGGTCAATGCCTGCAGCGCTTCGCCCTGGTATTCGCTGTCGAACTTTTCGGCACGCGCATGGGTGTAGCCGAAGCGGCCATAGTAGGCGGGGTCGCCGAGCACGACGGCCAGGGTCTCGCCGGCGTCCTTGAGGCGGATGTGCGCCTCGCGGATCAGCGCGCCGCCAATGCCCGAGCCATGGAAGGACGGCTCGACCGCCAAGGGCGCCAGCGCCACGGCTGCAAATTGCTTGCCGCCGTTCTGGACGAACAGCCTGGAAAACAGGATGTGGCCGACCACTTGGCCGTCTTCTTCCGCCACCAGTTCGACGACGGCATCGCCGCCGGTGACCAGCGCGTCGACCAGCCCGGCCTCCGCCTGCTGGCCGAATGCATGTTCCTCGACGAGGCGGATCGCCTCGCGATCCCGCGGCATTGCCGCGCGTATCGACATCATGCTCATGAGAATTTCATTCCTTTTTCGAGCTTGGTTCCGCGCAGAAACTCCTGCACGGCAGCGGGCCTTCGGCCCGCGCGTTGAACTTCGACCAGCCTCACCGCGCCTGACCCGCAGGCGACCGTCAGCCGGTCATCGAGAATTCCTCCCGACACGCCCAAATCCTCGGAAAGCGACAGGCCATCCGAAAGCGTCGAGCGAAGCAGTTTCAGCCGTTCTGTGCGGCCACCAATTTCAGTTTCGCACCATGCGCCGGGAAAGGGCGACAGGCCGCGAATGTGATTGTGGACTTCGCCGGCAGGCCGCGTCCAGTCTACGCGCGTCTCCGATTTATCTATTTTTCGGGCGTAGGTCACCCCCGCAATCGCCTGTAGGGTAAATGTCAGACAATTTGTCGCCAACTGCGCGAGTGCTTCCACCATCAGCGAGGCGCCGATCGCCATCAGGCGGTCATGCAGGTCGCCGGCCGTCATATCGGGTTCGATGGCGCATTTTTCAACCATTGCCACCGGACCGGTGTCCAGACCTTCTTCCATTCGCATCACCATCATGCCGGTCTCAGTGTCGCCAGCCATGATGGCGCGCTGGATGGGGGCAGCACCGCGCCAGCGCGGCAACAGCGACGCGTGGCCGTTCAGGCAAGCGAGCCGTGGCGCCTCGAGAATAGCCTTGGGCAACAGCAATCCATAGGCGACGACGACGGCGACATCAGCCTGCAAGGCGCTAAAGGCCTGTTGCTCGGCCTCGCCTTTCAGCGATACCGGCGTCCGCGTCTCGATACCAAGCCGTTCCGCCTCGCGCTGCACCGGCGATGGCGTCAGCTCTAGCCCCCGCCTGCCGGCGGCGCGCGGCGGCTGTGTGTAAACGGCAACGATCTCGTGCCCGGCCTCGGCGATTGCCCGCAGCGTCGGCACGGAAAATTCAGGCGTGCCCATGAAGATGACGCGAAGGGGCATTTCCCGACCCCTATCCCACCAGCTTGCCTGGCACCTTGTCCCTGGCGAGCTTCTTGAACTTCTTCACCACCATGTCGCGCTTCAGCTTCGAGATGTGGTCGATGAACAGCACACCATTGAGGTGGTCGATCTCGTGCTGCAGGCAGGTCGCCATCAGCCCCTCGGCTTCGAGTTCCTGCGACTTGCCGTCGCGGTCGAGATATCTCACCCGCACGGCCGCCGGCCGCTCGACCTCGGCATAGTAGTCGGGGATCGACAGGCAGCCTTCCTCGTAGACCGAGCGCTGGTCGGCGCTTTCGAGGATTTCAGGATTGATGAAGACATGCGGCGCCGGCGTCTCGTCCTCCTTGGCAAGGTCGATCACCAGCATGCGCAGCGGTTCGCCGATCTGGATCGCCGCCAGGCCGATGCCGGGCGCGTCATACATAGTGTCCAGCATGTCGCCGGCCAGCTTGCGCAAAGCGCCGTCAACGCGCTCGACCGGCTTGGAGAGCTGGCGCAGGACGGGATCGGGAAGGATGATAAGTGGCTTGATCGACATGCGTTCTCACCTAAGACCTCGCGCGAAAAGCGTCAACCGGGGCGCTTGCGGTGTCGTTCACGTTTTGATCTGTGCCGATGGGCCGAATCATCTATGCTGCCCGAATGAATGATCTGACATCAATCCTTTCCGAGCCTGTTGCCCGGCTCGGTGCAACGACGATCACGCTCGGCCACGCGCTGGCGTTCGGCGCAGTGCTGTTTCTCGGCCTGTTCCTGGCGCTGGTCATAGCGCTGTGGCGGTCGGCCAGGGCGCGGACCATTGCCGCCGCGGAGGCAGCCGACCATGCCCGCGACGCCGAGGCGCGGATGGCCGGTATCCTGCAAAGCCAGGCCGAAATGCAGGGCCGCATGGGCGCCATCGCCGACGTGTTCGGCGCAAGACAGGCCGAACTCAACCAGTCGATCGGACAGCGCCTTGACGCCATGACCGGCCGCCTCGGCCAGACCATGACCGAGCAGACGAAATCGACGCATGATAGCCTGGCCAAGTTGCAGGAGCGGCTGGCGGTCATCGATACCGCGCAAGGCAACATCCAGTCGCTGGCCGGCCAGGTCGTGCAGCTGCAGGCGATCCTGTCCAACAAGCAGACGCGCGGCGCCTTCGGCCAGTCGCGCATGGAGGCGATCGTCGCCGACGGCCTGCCGATGGGCGCCTACGAGTTCCAAGCGACCTTGTCGAACGGCAGCCGGCCCGACTGCCTGGTGAAGATGCCGAACGGCGCGCCGTCGCTGGCCATCGACGCAAAATTTCCGCTGGAGGCCTGGAACGCCATCCGCGCTGCCGACGGCGCCGATTTGCAGAAGGTGGCCGCGCAAGCCTTCCGCCGCGACATCGAGATCCATGTCCGCGATATCTCGGAAAAATACCTGATCCAGGGCGAGACGCAGGACACCGCCTTCATGTTCGTGCCGTCGGAATCGGTGTTTGCCGAAATCCACGAGAATTTCGATGCGCTTATCCAGAAGGCGCACCGCGCCCGTGTCATCATCGTTTCGCCGTCGCTTTTGATGCTGTCGATCCAGGTCATCCAGGCGATCCTCAAGGACGCCCGCATGCGCGAGCAGGCGCATCTGATCCAGGGCGAGGTGATCCGGCTGATGGAGGATGTCGCACGCGTCGACGAGCGGGTGCGCCGGCTGCAGACGCATTTCGGCCAGTCGGCCAAGGACATTGACGACATTTTGGTGTCGACGTCGAAGGTGACCAAGCGCGGCCAGAAGATCGAGGCGCTGGAGTTTGGCGAAAGCGAAGTTGAGCCGCGCGGTGGACCGGCCAAGGCCGAGCCCGGGGTGCGGGTGGCGGATTCCAAGACCGGGCAGTTGAGGCTGCGGGTCGTCGAAGGCGACGACTGAGAAGGCCCCGCGCCGGGGCTACTGTTCTTCCACGACGCTGATCCACTCGAATTCCGGAAGCCAGTGCAGCGCCGATCGGTGCCACTTCTGTTGTGTCGGGACCAGATCCTCGCGCTGCCGTGCGGTCCCCGCTCTGATTCCGTAGACCTTCGGGCCGTCGCCAACCGACGTTGCGTAAAGGTGCGAACCGCAGTCGCCGCAAAAGCCCTGCGCGCGCTTGGCGCCGCTCGACCCTGTCTTGATATAGACCTTGGGCGTACCCCTGGTAGTCCGGTACTGGCTCTCAGGCGCGGGAACGGTGACGCGAAAGGCTGTGCCGGTCAGTTGCTGGCAATCCGTGCAATGACAGATAGAGGTCTTTTCCGGATCGACCTCCGCCTCGTAGGTGATGGCGCCGCAATGGCAACCGCCGTCGATTTTCATGCTGGTTTCCTCCGAAATCCGTCCTGCGATCTTAGCGCGGCGGGGTCGTCAGGCAATGGCTGGCGGCTAGTCCAGAGCCTCTCCGGATGCTGCCTCGACCGCCTTGCGCCGCCGTTCCCAGGTCCCGGTCGTCTGCGGCTTGACGAACAGTCGCGTGATATCAGGCATTTCCTTTTTCAGCCGCGCTTCGATGCGCTCGACGCAGGCCTCGATCTCAGGCGCCGCCAGATGATCCTCGAACTCGATGCTCAAGCCGGCAACGATTTCCTGCGGACCCAAATGCAGCGTCAGCACACCGTTCGCGCGCTGCACCGCCGGGTCCTGCTGGGCAATGGCCAGCACTTGTCTCTGCACCTCGGGCGACGCCGGTTCGCCCAGCAGCAGGCTCTTGCTTTCACGCGCCAGGAAGATCGCGGTGGCGCCCAGGATCAGCGCGATGCCGATCGAGGCGGCGCCGTCGAGCTGCGGCATCTCCAGCAGCTCCGCCGCCAGTATGCCGACGAAGGCGACGATCAGGCCTAGCAGGGCGGCACTGTCCTCGAACAGCACGGTGTAGACGCTGGGGTCCTTGCTGCGCTGGACCGCTTCGAGCCAGCCGAGCCTGCCCTTTTCCCGTCGAAACTCCTTGAGCGCCACCCACCAGGAACTGCCTTCGAACAGGAATGACAGGCCAAGGACGATGTAGTTCACCATGGCATTGGCGACCGGCTCGGGCGCCAGCATGTGGATCACGCCTTCGTAGAACGACACGCCGGCGCCGAGCGCGAAGACCAGCAGCGCAACGATGAAACTCCAGAAATAGAGCTCGCGGCCATGGCCAAGCGGATGCGTGCGATCCGGCGGACGGGCGGCGCGGTGCATGCCGTAGAGCAGCAGGCCGCCATTGCCGGTATCCACCAGCGAGTGCACGCCTTCAGACAGCATCGCCGAACTGCCGGTGAAGAAGGCGGCGGCGAATTTGGTCAGCGCGATGGCGAGATTGCCGGCGAGCGCCGCGTAGATGACCTTTTTCGACCCGCCATGCGCCGCCATGGTGTGCTGCCCGGTTGATGTCAGGAGCTTAGCGGAGCAGCCGCCCAAGCTCCACAGCCTTCACAAGGCGCGACGGGTCCGCCGTTCAGGGACGGCACCTACTCGACGATTTCGTCGGTCCAGACCTTGAAGCCGGTGAGCAGGCCCGGACCGAAAATATGGGTCAGCGGCACATCGGCTGCGTCGCGGCCGGAGGCGATCAGGATGCGGCCGATGCGCGGCGCATTGTTGCGCGGGTCGAAGACATGCCAGCGACCGCCGAGATAAACCTCCATCCAGGCGGCGAAATCCATGCTCGACCACGGCTTTGGCGTGCCGATGTCGCTGATGTAGCCGGTGCAGTAGCGGGTCGGAATGTTGAGGGCGCGGCAGAAGGTGACGGCAAGATGCGCGAAGTCGCGGCAGACGCCGCTTTGCTCGCGATAGGCTTCGGCGGCGGTGCGCGTCGGCCGCGCGTTGCCGTAGTTGAAGACGATGTGGTTGTGGACGAAATCGCAGACCGCCTGCACGCGCGCAATGCCGAGCGGCGTCTGGCCAAACAGCCGCCAGGCCTCACTGGCCAACAGGTCGCTCTCGCAAAAGCGGCTGGGCAGCAGGAACAAAAGCGTATCCGACGGCAGGTCGCGCACCTCGTGCTGCCAGGCCATCAGGTCGCCCATCTCGAAGGTGCCGGGGTCGCGGATAACCGCATCGGTGCCGAAGGTGAAACGGCCGGGCGGGGCGACAAAACGGTTGCACCAATTGCCGAAACTGTCGCGATAGCTCTGGATCGGCACCGGCGGATTGGAGGTCAGGAAATCCGGGCGCTCAAGATCGGACGCTCTGCTATAGTGGACGTTCAGCATCGCGATCAGCGGCGTTTCCTGCGGAAAGTCGAAGCTCATCTCGCAGCCGATGTGGATTCGCATCTTTGTCCTGACCGGCCTGCCTGATCATCACCCGGCGAAGGCACGGGCCGATGCTGCAGTGCGAAAACAACCCTGACACGGATCGACATGGTTTACGAGCAAATTAGAAACTGGTTGAAAGCGGCCGGCTGGCGGCGGCGGCAGGTGCTAGCCTCTTGCAGTCAGGCGTTTCTCTTGTTTCACTTGCCGTCTCGCAATTGGAGGAACGAATCATGGCTAAAGGTGCGATGAAGGCAGGCAAGGAAGCCCGCAAGCCGAAGAAGGACGCCAAGAAGCCCGCCGCGGCTCCGGCCCTGAAGGCGCCACCCGTCAAGGCGATGAAGCTCAAGGAGCGGTAGGCCTCGGCCATTCGTTTCGGCAAAGGTTTTAGCCGGCGGCACCCGATGCCGCCGGTGTAGTCATTGATTGGGCGCTCGCAGGGTTCTATATCCCGCCCGACGAAGACGACTTCGCGCTTTCCCCGAAAACGGCCGGGACGACCCGCCATTGTTTGATTGAGCATCAGATCCTGCGAAAACCGGATTCCGGTTTTCGGTCCGATGCCCTGATGGAGCGCTCCGATGTCGTGGATACTTCTTTTCTTCGCCGGCCTGTTCGAGATCGGCTGGGCGATCGGCCTCAAATATACCGACGGATTCTCAAAGCCGCTGCCGACCCTGCTGACTGTCGCCTCGATGATCGTCAGCCTGACCTTGCTCGGCCTGGCGCTGAAGACGCTGCCCGTCGGCACCGCCTATGCGGTGTGGACCGGCATCGGCACCGTCGGCACGGCGCTGCTCGGCATCTGGTTGCTGGGCGAGCCGGCGACCGCGATCAGGCTGGGCTGCATCGCGCTGATCGTCTGCGGCATCATGGGGCTGAAGCTGGCGGCCTGAACATACCTGCGGACAAACACATTCAGGGCCGCTGCGAAGCGACCCTGATCTCGAAGCAGATGCTTCGGTAGCCTTGAGGCTAGCGGGCGGAGAAGCCCGGAGGCGTTCTGCCGGTACGCTGCTTGCGCGCCGCATAGCGCGCGTCACGCTTGGCCTTGCGTTCAGCTTCGTCGGCAAGCAGACGAGCAATGCGCTCGTTCTCTTCGGCTTCCCGGATTTTTGCTTCCGCCTGCGCGGCTTCTTCGGCGGCGATACGCGCCGCTTCAGCTGCTGCCTCGCGCTCGGCCTTCTCGACCGCCTCGCGTGCCAGCTTTTCCTGCTTCAGCCGGGCCTTTTCAGCCTCGCGGATTTCGCGGGCCTGGAGGATCGCCTTGCGTTCGGCCTGTCGTGCCAGCACTGCGGGATCGTCTGCCGCCGGCTTTGACTTGAAGCGCTCCAGAAGCGCCTTCTTTGCCTCGTTTGCGGCGTTGCGCCGCTCGAAAACGTCTTTTTCCCTGTAAATAGCCAAGTCCACTTCCCTGAAGTCAATTCGCGACGCTTACATACGCGCGAAAACCGAGAGTTCAAGCGCCAAAACGGCATGGCAGCCATGAAATTCCTGGCTGTTGCAGCCGGGAGACGCCTTTTCGAGGCGAAACCGACATGCACTGTTCACCGTCCGCCCCTCTGGCGGCGGGGCGGGCGCATCGCTACCTCTAGCGCAACAATCAAAACATTGGATGACAACTCATGGAACTCGGTCTCTATACCTTTGCCGACGTCAGCCCGGAACCCGGCCCCGGCGCAATCGGCCCGCATCAGCGATTGCGCAATCTGATCGAGGAGATCGAGCTCGCCGACCAGGTCGGGCTCGACGTGTTCGGTCTGGGCGAGCATCACCGCCCCGACTATGCCGCCTCGGCACCAGTCGTGGCGCTGGCCGCAGCTGCCGAACGCACCAAGCACATCAAGTTGACCAGCGCCGTCACCGTGCTGTCGTCCGACGATCCGGTGCGTGTCTTCCAGCAGTTTGCGACGCTCGACCTTCTGTCCGGCGGCCGCGCCGAGATCATGGCCGGGCGCGGCTCGTTCATCGAATCCTTCCCGCTGTTCGGCTACAATCTCGAAGACTATGACGAGCTGTTTGCCGAGAAACTCGACCTGCTGCTCGCCATCCGCGATCATGTCAAGGTGAACTGGTCCGGCAATCTGCGGGCAGCGATCAACGATCGCGGCGTCTATCCACGCCCATTCCAGGACAAATTGCCGATCTGGATCGCGATTGGCGGCACGCCGCAATCTGCGGCACGCGCGGGTGTGCTCGGCCTGCCGCTGGCGCTGGCCATCATCGGCGGCGAGCCGGCGCGGTTTGCGCCGCTGTTCGATATCTACCGCGACGCCGCCAAACGGGCCGGCACCGATCCGACCAATCTCGCCACCAGCATCAACGTGCACGGCTTCATCGCCGAGACCACCGCGCAGGCGGCCGACGACTTTTATGGACCGCAAGCCGAGGTGATGAACCGCATCGGCCGCGAACGTGGCTGGGGGCCGACGTCGCGGGCGCATTTCGACCAGTCGCGCGGCCCCAACGGAGCCTTGTTCGTCGGCAATCCCGAGCAGGTGGCCGAGAAGATCGTCGCCCAGCACAAGATCTTCAACAATGACCGCTTCCTGCTGCAGATGGCGATCGGCACCATGCCACACGCCAAGATCATGAAAGCGATCGAACTCTACGGCACCAAAGTGGCGCCGATCGTGCGCAAGGAAACGGCGACGGCCGTTCCCGCCATCACAGCATCGGTCGCCTGATCCAAGGCTGAGGATTGCCGGACAAGGCTCACACGAGCCTTGTCGCTGCCGGCTAAAGGAACTTTGAGGATGCACCGGCGTTTTCGCCGATCGGCTGCACCAATTGCGGTGCCCGATCGAGGGAACCAGAATGAAAGTCGAACCCGCCGCTTTGGGCGCAGCCGAAAGCCCGGATCCGCGCGTCGAGGCGCGCGCGGACACACGGCTGATGCGCTCGCTGCTCATCGGCATATTCATCCTGATGATCATCTACGCGCTGTATTTCGCTCGCGCCTTCTTCATGCCGGTTATCCTGGCTTTCCTGCTGACACTGACGCTGACGCCGATCGTGCGCTATTTGCGAAAGCATGGTGTGCCCGACGTGGTGTCGGCGACCCTGTTGGTGCTGCTGTCGGTCTGCCTCTTTGCCAGCGCCGGCTATCTGCTCAGCGGCCCGGTCATCGACCTCGTCAACAACAGCTCGTCGATCGGCCAGCAATTGACCGAGCGACTGGCGCAGTTGCGTCGTCCTTTCGAAAAGATCATGCATATCTCGCATGAGCTTGAGGGGCTGACCAACACTGGCCAGGAGCCCGGCATACAGAAGGTGGTGATGTCGCAGTCCGGCATCCTGTCGCAAGCCGCCGGCAACATACTTTCAGCGGGAACCAGCCTGACCATCATCTTCGTGCTGTCGCTGTTCCTGCTGGCGTCAGGTACGATGTTCTATGAAAAGATCATCCAGTCGTTTGCCAGCCTCAGCGAAAAGAAGCGGGCGCTGCGCGTCGTCTACGACGTCGAGCGCGAGATCTCGAACTATCTGCTCACCGTCGCTCTCATCAACGCCAGCCTCGGAACGGTCATCTTCCTCGGCCTGTGGGGGCTCGGCGTGCCCAACCCGCTGGTCTGGGGGGCGGCGGCAGCGCTGCTCAACTTCCTGCCCTATGTCGGGGCGCTGATCACAATACTGCTCGTCGCGGTCATCGCGCTGATCAGCTTCGATAGCATCTCCTATGCGTTGCTGGCGCCCGCCTTCGTGCTGTTGTGCGACATCGTCGAAGGCCAGTTCGTGACGCCGATGGTGGTTGGCCGCCGGCTCGAGATCAACGCGGTGGCGATCTTCATCGCCATCGCCTTCTGGTCCTGGCTATGGGGTTTCGTCGGCGCGCTGATGGCGGTGCCGCTGCTGGTCGTCATCAAGGTGTTTTGCGACCATTTCGATGGGCTGAGCCATGTCGGCAATTTTTTGGCGGCACAGCAGACCGTTGTCGTCGAGGAGGAACCAACCGAGGCTGTCGAGAAGGCCTCGACATAAACCGGCGCACAGTTTGCGGCTCCCGATCCGAGTGCCTATATCGAGCCGGTCAAGCCGGACTCCTTTTCATGACCGACGCCTCATTTGATCTCGATGCCTATTTCGCCCGCATCGGCTACACCGGCGCGACAGATGCTTCGCTGCCAACGCTGAAAGCACTGCATCTCAAGCACCCGCAAGCGATCGCGTTTGAAAATCTCGATACGCTGCTGGGCACTCCCGTTCATCTCGACCTCGCCTCGCTGCAGGACAAGTTCTTCGCGCGGGGTCGCGGCGGCTACTGCTTCGAGCACAATCTGCTCCTGATGCAGGCACTGAAGGCGCTGGGTTTTACCGTCAGCGGCCTTGCCGCACGGGTTCTGTGGGGCCAGGCTGAAGATGCCATCACGGCTCGCAGCCACATGCTGTTGCGTATCGAGCTCGACGGCCGAACCTACATCGCCGATGTCGGCTTTGGCGGGCTGACGCTGACGGCGCCGCTGCTGCTCGAGCCCGGTCTCGAACAGCAGACTCCGCATGAAACCTTCCGCATCGTCGAGGCCGACGACCATTTCCGCTTGCAGGCCAATCTTGGCGGCGACTGGCGCACACTCTATCGCTTCGACATGCAAGAAGCCCATGAGGTCGACTATGCGGTCGCCAACCATTTCGTCTCGACCCACCCGACCTCGCATTTCCTGTTTTCCATCATTGCCGCCCGCGCTTTGCCGGACCGGCGCTACGCGCTACGCAACAACAGGTTGTCGATCCATCATCAGGGCGGCCGCAGCGAGCAGCGCGAGATAGGGACAGCCTCCGAGCTCGCCGACGTGCTGGAGGGCGTGCTCGACATCACCATTCCCGACCGTGCCGCCTTCGAGGCCAAAGTGCGGCAGAAGAATATCGTAGGAAGCTGACCATGACCGCTCTTTCCGTTCTCGACCTGTCGCCGATCATCGAAGGCAGCAACGCCTCGCAGTCGCTGGCCAATTCGCTCGACCTTGCCCGCAATGCCGAGCGCCTCGGCTACAAGCGCTACTGGCTGGCCGAGCATCACAACATGCCGGGCATCGCCAGTGCCGCCACGGCGGTCGTCATCGCCCACGTCGCCGGCGGCACAAAGACGATCCGCGTCGGCGCCGGCGGCATCATGCTGCCCAACCATGCGCCGCTGGTCATCGCCGAGCAGTTCGGCACGCTGGCGGCACTGCACCCCGGCCGCATCGACCTTGGCCTTGGCCGCGCGCCGGGCACAGATATGGGCACGGCGCGGGCACTGCGCCGCAATCTCGAGGCCTCAGACAATTTCCCGCAGGACGTCGTCGAGCTGATGGGCTATTTCCGGCCGGCCGAGGATGGCCAGCGCATTCGCGCCGTGCCCGGCGAGGGCCAGCAGGTGCCGGTGTGGATCCTTGGCTCCAGCCTCTATGGCGCGCAGCTCGCCGCCATGCTTGGCCTGCCCTACGCCTTTGCCTCGCATTTCGCGCCGGCCGAACTCGACCATGCGCTGGAGATCTATCGCTCGCGCTTCCAGCCGTCGGAACAGCTGGAAAAACCCTATGTGATGCTCGGCCTCAACGTCTTTGCGGCCCCCACCGATGCCGAGGCAAAACTGCTGTTCACCTCGCTGCAGCAGGCCTTCGTCAATCTGCGCACCGGCCGGCCCGGCCGCTTGCCGGCGCCGGTCGAGGGTTACGAGCGCGACCTCGACCCGATGGCGAAAACCATACTGAGCCAGGCGCTGTCCTGCGCCGTCGTCGGCTCGCCGGAAACGGTCCGGCAAGGCGTCGATGCCTTCATTCGCCGCACCGGCGCCGACGAATTGATGGTCACCGCGCAGATGTACGATCATGCGGCGCGGGTGCGGTCGTTCGAGATCCTGGCCGAGGCCCACAAATCGCTGTCGCAAGCCGCGTAGGTGGTTGGCTTTTGCCTGACATGTGCGTCTGCTAAGGGCAGACTCCTCTTTTGTTTATTCGCAATTCCGGACGGAAAAACCGCTTTACACTTTTCCTGGAATTGCTCTCAAGCGCGAGCTCTCCCGTGACCCATGATCTCGACCAGCGCATGCGCTTTGCCATCGACCTTTCGCGGCGCGCCGGCGAGCTCGGGCTAAGATATTTCCGCGACCTCGACAGCCTGACCATCGAGAGCAAGGGGCATCAGGACCTGGTCTCGGAAGCAGACCGCGAGGTTGAGCTGTTTGTCCGCGCGGCCATCGCCGCCGACTATCCGCAAGACGGCATTGTCGGCGAGGAACATGCCTCGGTGGGTGGCTCCACAGGATATGTCTGGGTGATCGATCCCATCGACGGCACCGCCAATTTCGTCCGCGGCATTCCGGCCTGGTGCGTGGTGATCGCTTGCGCCAGGGATGGGGAGACCGTTGTTGGCGTCATCCATGAGCCATCGACCGGCGAGACCTTTCATGGCCGGCGCGGCGGCGGCGCCTTCATCGACGGCAAGCCGATCAAGACAACCACCACCGGCAGCCTCGAGGAAGGCTCGGTCGGAACCGGACTTTCAAACCGCGCCAGAACCGAAAATGTCGCCGTGCTGGTCCGCCTCATCCTGGCGGAAGGCGGCGTGTTCTTCCGCAACGCGTCAGGCGCCCTGATGCTGGCCTAATGTCGCCGCCGGCCGGCTGCTTGGCTACGTGGAAGAGCACATGAATGCCTGGGATTGCCTGGCCGGCATGCTTTTGGTCGAAGAAGCCGGCGGCACGATCGTAAAGCCAGACCCGAAGACCGTGCTGCGGGACGGAACGCTGGTGATTACTGCCGGCAAGGCTATTTTTCCTAAATTGCACACGCTTTGTTCAGAGGCGTTCAGGTTCTGATCCGACGCGTGACAATTGGTCCGTTCTCCACCGACCAGTATGGCGGTGGACGCCTTGCGCAGAATGCTTGCGCCCGATGCAGCCTGTTCTTATATACGCGCCAAGCCGTTCGGTGCCGGAATGCCGGTTGCCGGAGCGGAATTTCTTGTGAACAGGGGCTTTCGTCGGAACGCCTGTAACGGGTCCTGAGAGCCTGCTTAGCGGAGAGACTAGAAAAATGGCAAAAGTAATCGGTATCGATCTGGGAACCACCAACTCCTGTATCGCCATCATGGATGGCAAGGAGCCGAAGGTTATCGAGAATGCGGAAGGCGCGCGTACGACCCCTTCCATTGTCGCCATCTCAGGCGACGGCGAGCGCCTCGTCGGCCAGCCGGCCAAGCGCCAGGCGGTCACCAATCCTGAAAACACCATCTTCGCGGTCAAGCGCCTGATCGGCCGCCGCTATGACGATCCGGTGACGGAGAAGGACAAGAAGCTTGTCCCCTACAAGATCGTCAAGGGCGACAATGGCGATGCCTGGGTCGAAGCCGGCGGCAAGAAGCAGTCGCCCAGCCAGATCTCGGCCATGATCCTGCAGAAGATGAAGGAAACGGCGGAAGCCTATCTCGGCGAAAAGGTCGAGAAGGCGGTCATCACCGTTCCGGCCTATTTCAACGACGCCCAGCGCCAGGCGACCAAGGATGCCGGCAAGATCGCCGGTCTGGAAGTGCTGCGCATCATCAACGAGCCGACTGCGGCGGCGCTTGCCTATGGCCTCGACAAGAAGGAAGGCAAGACCATTGCCGTCTATGACCTTGGCGGCGGCACGTTCGACATTTCGGTGCTCGAGATCGGCGACGGCGTGTTCGAGGTCAAGTCGACCAACGGCGACACCTTCCTCGGCGGCGAGGATTTCGACATGCGCCTGGTCGAATATCTGGCGGCCGAGTTCAAGAAGGAACAGGGCATCGACCTGAAGAACGACAAGCTGGCCCTGCAGCGCCTCAAGGAGGCGGCTGAAAAGGCCAAGATCGAGCTGTCGTCGACGACGCAGACCGAAATCAACCTGCCCTTCATCACCGCTGACGCGACCGGACCGAAGCACCTGACGCTGAAGCTGACGCGCGCCAAGTTCGAGCAGCTGGTCGACGACCTCGTCCAGCGCACCATCGACCCTTGCAAGGCGGCGCTCAAGGATGCCGGCCTGAAGGCTGGCGAGATCGACGAAGTGGTGCTGGTCGGCGGCATGACCCGCATGCCCAAGATCCAGGAGATCGTGAAGCAGTTCTTCGGCAAGGAGCCGCACAAGGGCGTCAACCCCGATGAGGTTGTCGCGCTGGGTGCTGCCATTCAGGCCGGCGTGCTGCAGGGCGACGTCAAGGACGTGCTGTTGCTCGACGTGACGCCGCTGTCGCTCGGCATTGAGACGCTGGGTGGCGTGTTCACCCGCCTGATCGAACGCAACACGACGATCCCGACCAAGAAGAGCCAGGTGTTCTCGACGGCTGAAGACAGCCAGTCGGCGGTGACCATCCGCGTCTTCCAGGGCGAGCGTGAAATGGCCGCCGACAACAAGGCGCTCGGCCAGTTCGACCTGGTCGGCATCCCGCCGGCGCCGCGCGGCGTGCCGCAGATCGAGGTCACCTTCGACATCGACGCCAACGGCATCGTCAACGTCTCGGCCAAGGACAAGGGCACCGGCAAGGAGCACCAGATCCGCATCCAGGCTTCGGGTGGTCTTTCCGACGCCGACATCGAGAAGATGGTCAAGGACGCCGAGGCCAATGCCGAGAGCGACAAGAAGCGGCGTGCGCTGGTCGAAGCCCGCAACCAGGCCGAGGCGCTGGTGCATTCCTCGGAGAAGTCGCTGAAGGAATATGGCGACAAGGTCTCGGAAGCCGACCGCACGGCGATTGCCGATGCGATTACGGCGCTGAAGGCTGCGGCCGAAGGCGACGACGCGGCCGAGATCGAGGCCAAGACGCAGGCGCTCGCCGAAGCTTCGATGAAGCTCGGCCAGGCGATGTACGAGGCTTCGCAGAAGGAAGCCGCGGAAGCCGATGCCAAGGCGGACGCCGCCAAGGACTCTGACGTGGTCGATGCCGATTTCGAGGAAATCGACGAGGACGACGACAAGAAGAAGTCGGCCTGACCGTCTGACGGCAGAATAAGCGAAAAGCCCGGCGCAAAGCCGGGCTTTTTTGCAACCCTTGGCCAAAAAAGTGCGAGCCCGGCCGAAAAAACACGGACAAACCGGTGTCGACACTGGCATCCCGGCCCCATCGCACCTAAATCGACACAACGTGCCGGCAAGCGACGCATAAAGCTTCAAGACGTTGAGCATCCGGACTGCGGGAAAAGATGAAAGCTGATTTCTACGAAACGCTGGGCGTGCAAAAGGGCGCCGACGAGAAGGAGCTCAAGAGCGCTTTCCGCAAGCTCGCCATGCAGTTCCATCCAGACCGCAACCCGGGCGACCATTCCTGCGAGCACAAGTTCAAGGAAATCAACGAAGCCTACGAGACGCTGAAGGACCCGCAGAAGCGCGCGGCCTATGACCGTTTCGGCCACGCCGCCTTCGAACAGGGCGGCATGAATGGCGGCGCGCAAGGCTTTGGCGGCGGGGGCTTCGCCGATATTTTCGAAGACATTTTCGGCGACATGATGGGCGGGCGCCAGCGCCGCTCGTCGGGCGGCCGCGAGCGCGGCGCCGATTTGCGCTACAATATGGAAATCTCGCTGGAAGAGGCGTTCGCAGGCAAGACCGCGCAGATCCGTGTGCCAGCCTCGATCTCCTGTTCGGAATGCTCGGGCAGCGGCGCCAAGCCGGGCACGCAGCCCGTGACCTGCGCGATGTGCAACGGCCACGGCAAGGTGCGGGCGACGCAAGGTTTCTTCTCGATCGAGCGCACCTGCCCGCAGTGCCAGGGCCGCGGCCAGACGATCAAGGACCCGTGCCCGAAATGCGCGGGACAGGGCCGTGTCGTCGAGGAGCGTTCCCTGTCGGTCAACATCCCGGCCGGTATCGAGGACGGCACCCGCATCCGGCTTGCCAATGAGGGCGAGGCCGGTCTGCGCGGCGGCCCGTCGGGCGACCTCTATATTTTCCTGGCGGTCAAGCCGCACGAATTCTTCCAGCGCGACGGCGCCGATCTCTACTGCAAGGTGCCGATCTCGATGACGACGGCCGCCCTTGGCGGCTCGTTCGAGGTGGCGACGCTGGACGGCACGCAGACCAAGGTGAAGGTGCCGGAAGGCACTCAGAATGGCCGCCAGTTCCGCCTCAAGGGCAAGGGCATGCCGGTGCTGCGCCAGCCCAATGTCGGCGATCTCTATATCCAGACCGCGGTCGAGACGCCGCAGAACCTGTCGCGCCGCCAGCGCGAATTGCTGGAAGAGTTCGAGCAGCTGTCGTCACAGGACAATTCGCCCCAGTCGAGCGGCTTTTTCGCCCGCATGAAGGATTTCTTCGAGTCCTTCGGCGAGCACTGATATCTATCGCTCCAAAGCGAGAGCCGGCTTGGGGCATCCAGCGCGAAACCAACTTTGCCGCGTGAGTCCGTGAAAAACGTCGCGCCTTGAGACGCGACAAAAACTATCTTATCCACGCCATTGGCGCGACCGCGCCTTGCCTTGGACTGCCTAGGTGCTAAGTAGCGTCAGGGAAGCCCTCAGGAGAACTTGCATGGCACGTGGTCCGGGATTGCGGAAAGCACTGGCGGAAAAGTTCGACGACGAGCTGAAGTTCTTCAAGGGCTGGATCGACAAGCCGAAGACAGTCGGATCGATCGTCCCGACCAGCTCCATCACCGCCCGCAAGATGGCCTCGATCGTCAATCCGAAGTCCGGCCTGCCGGTGCTCGAAGTCGGCCCCGGCACCGGTGTCATCACCCGCGCCATCCTGGCGCTCGGCGTGAAGCCTGAAAATCTCTACGCGGTCGAATATTCCACCGATTTCGTCCGCCATTTGCGCCGCATCTACCCGGGCGTCCATGTGATCGAGGGCGACGCCTTCAATCTCAACGCCACGCTCGGTGACAAGAGCGAGATGGTCTTCGATTCGGTCGTCTCGGGCGTGCCGCTGCTCAACTTCCCGGTGGCACAGCGCATCGCCTATATCGAAAGCCTGCTCGACCGTATCCCTGAGGGCCGGCCGATCGTGCAGCTGACCTACGGCCCGCTGTCGCCGATCCCGCCCGGCCGCGGCGACTACACGGTTGAGCATTTCCACTTCGTCATCCGCAACATCCCGCCGACGCAGCTATGGATCTACCGCCGCAAGGCACATTAGGGTATGCCGATACTCAGGTGAGGCCGGCCTGCAAATGGCAGCTTCCTGCGCTTCCGGTGCTCACGTACTTTGAGTACGCTCCGCTCCGGTTCTCGGTATCAGCCATTTTCGACTCGGCCTGACCTGAATCTCAACACACCCTGAAGCGGTCCGCTTCCTCCGGATGCCAATGGCAGTAACCCCGAAAATCCTCGTCTTCGCCGGCTCGATCCGCACCGGCGCCTTCAGCGGCAGGACCGCCGATGTGGCGCAGAAGGAGCTGGCCATGCAGGGCGCCGAGGTGACGCGCATCTCGCTCGCCGACTATCCGCTGCCGATCCTCGACGAGGACCTGGAAAAGGAAAAGGGCGTTCCCGACAACGCCGTCAGACTCGCCCGACTGATCGCCGCCCATGACGGGCTGCTGATCGCCACGCCCGAGTATAACGGCTCCATCCCGCCACTGCTCAAGAACAGCATCGACTGGGTAAGCCTGGTGCGCAAGGATGGCGGCCGCTCGTTCAGGCCGCTTGCCGGCAAGGCCGCCGGCCTCTGTTCGTCTTCCAATGGACATTTCGCCGGGATACGCTGCATCAACCATCTGCGCGCTGTGCTGGTGCGCTGCCAGATGGAGGTGGTGACGCCGGAGTGCTCGGTGCCGGAGGGCGGCAACGCCTTCGACGACAGCGGCAATTTCAGGGACGCAAGACTGCATAAATCGATGGAGCACCTATGCCGCACGCTGATCGAAACCTCGCGTCTGCTGTCGACCCGGATCGAGGCATGATCCACGCGCAAGAGACGATGCGCGACAGGCTGATCGTCGGCCTCGACGTGCCGACGCTGAAGCAGGCCGAGGAAGCGGTGCGGGAGCTCGAAGGCGTCGTCTCCTTCTACAAGATCGGCTATCAGCTGGCCTTCGCCGGCGGGTTGGACTTCGCCAGGGAATTGGCCAGCGGCGGCACAAAAGTCTTCCTCGACATGAAGCTGCTCGACATCGACCACACCGTGGCCAAGGGCGTCGAGAACATCGTCAAGATGGGCGTCAGCATGCTGACTATCCACGCCTACCCGAAGGCGATGCGGGCGGCGGTGGAAGCCGCCAGGGGCAGCGAGCTTTGCCTGCTTGCCGTCAGTGTGCTGACCTCGATGGACGAACAGGACATGATCGATGTCGGCTATGAGTATGACCCGCATACGCTGGTGCTGCGGCGCTCGGAACAGGCGCTGCATGCCGGCATGGGCGGCATCGTCTGCTCGGCCGAGGAAGCGGAAGCGGTGCGCCGCATCGTCGGGCCAAACATGGCCGTGGTGACGCCGGGCATCCGGCCCAAGGGCAGCGACCATGGCGACCAGAAGCGCGTGGTGACGCCGGCGCAAGCGATCCGCAACGGTTCCAGCCACCTCGTCGTCGCCCGCCCCATCGTCGCGGCAAGCGACCGGCGCGCGGCGGCGGAAGCCATTCTTGATGAGATGCGCTCGGCATAAATCCCAGGAACAATTTTTGGAGAAAAAGCATGCCCAAGGGATATTGGATTGCCCGCGTAGAAGTGCGCGACGCAGAAGGCTACAAGGAGTATGTTGCAGCAGCCAAGCTGGCCTTCGACAAATTCGACTTGAAATTCCTGGCGCGCGGCGGACCCTACGAATTTGCCGAGGGCTCCGGCCGCGCCCGCAACGTCATCATCGAGTTTCCGTCGCTTGCCGCCGCGCATGATTGCTACCACTCGCCGGAGTATCAGCGCGCCGCCGCCATCCGCCAGAAAGTGGCCGACGGCGAAATCGTGCTGGTCGAAGGGGTTTAGCGTCTTATCGTTTGACCATGATCTGTTCCGAAAACCGGTTCCCACTTTTCGGGATCATGGTCTGAACCGGTTCGCGGCGGTCTCGGCCATCGCATCCGCAAGGCTCAGCCCCCATTGCGAGCCGCAATAGGCGCGGAAATCGAAGCAGGGCAGGCCGGGGCAGACCTCGAATTCGATGAGATGGACATGATCGTCCGCCTCGACCCGGAGATCGATGGAAAACACGTCGCGCAGGCCAAGCCCGCTGATCAGCCTCTGCGCGATACGGCGGATTGTTGCGGCGGCTGCCGGCTGGGTGTCGGCGACCGGCAGCAGCGCAGGCTCAGTGTAGTGTCCCGCCGCTTTGGCCGCCTCGCCAGTGTCGCCATAGAGCGCCAGGCTATCGGCCATGGTCTGGAAATCGGCGCCTGAATCGACAAAGACGATGCCGAGCGCCTCGGCGCCGGTGTCCGGCTTCAGGCTGAGGAAACTGGCGCGCACGTTGCGGCCGGCAACATAGGGCTGCACGACGACATCGTCGCGATAGGCGGCGAAAACACGCCGGCTAAGTTCCAGCGCGTGGCCGAGATCGGTGCAGCGCGAATCCGGCCAGATGCCGATCTTGGCGCCGAGACGGTTCGGCTTGACGAACCAGCCGGCAGAAGAGGCCGGCGGCTCGGACAGCCAGTGGCCATCGCGGGCGAGGCCGGCCGCCGGCGCCGGCAGGCCGAGTGCCCCAAGCACGGCGCCGGAGCGGAATTTGTCCTGGCAGAGCGCAAACAGCGAATCGTCGGCGCCGATGGTTCTCAAGCCGTTCAGCCTTGCCAAAGCAGGTGCTGCGCCACCGCGGAAATAGGCGATGCCGTCGGTCAGTGTCCAGACCAGCGTGGTTTCCGCGTCTTCATCGGCGAGTGCCCTCGCGGCATCGTCGAGCGCCAGCGGCGCGAAGGACAGGCCGCGCTTCTGGCAGGCTGCGGCAAGCGCGTCGAACTCAGGCACGAGATCGGTCGACTGCGCCAGATAGGAGGCGATCTCGGCGGCGCGCTCCGGCGCGTGGCCGTCGGCGACCAGCCGGTCGAGGCAGGCTTTTTCCGGCTCGTAGACAAGGATCAGCTTCTTGCTCGTCATGAGTTGAACGGTTTCCAGCAACGGGACGGTCTACCATCGCACGGCCAAGCCAATCGGCTCTCGCGAAACCGACACCGTCCGGACGCCTGCGTGACAGCGTCCGTAGTCCCAGGCCGCGCTCAGGCGATCAGCACGCGCGGCTCAAAGCGGCCGTTGACCTCGATGTCGAGCAGGAAGGTCATGCCGCCCTGCGGGTCGAGCTTGCGTTGCTTCTCGTCCTTGCCCTTCCAGGCCGAGGTCACCGCCAGCCGGTTGGCCTTGGCGCCGACAAAGGCCGGGCAGGATGGTTGCGTCACCGGCATGGCGACCGAGCGCAGCAGTCTGCCGTCGGGGCCATAGGCTTCGATGACCTTGCCGCCCCAGACGGCGTTCCACAGCACGCCGTCGCGGTCGAGCACGGAGCCGTCGATGTAACCCTTGGCCGCGCGGTGATCGACGAACACTTTCGGCTCGTCGGACGGCAGGCCAGTCGCTGGATTGCAGGCGACGCGCATCAACAACCCGGTCGAGGTGTCGGTGTAGTAGGCGATGGCGCCATCTTCAGAAAAGCAGATCGAGTTCGACACGGTGATGTCGGAGAACAGCTTGCGCAATTCGCCCTTGAAGAACCAGTAGATCGAGCCGGCGCCTTTCGCCTCGCTTTTGCCCATCGTGCCGACCCAGAAGGCGCCGCAAGGGTGGACGCGCGAATCGTTGGAGCGGGTGAGTGGATTGTCGGCCTCGATGGCGGTGTGCAGCGTCAACTTGCCGGTCGCCACGTCGCGCACATGCAGGCCGGTCTCGGTGGCGATCAGCTGGCGCTGGTCGTCGATGATGGCGATGGCACTGGCCATCTGGCCAAGCTCATGGATCTTCAGCGCACCGCCAGAAAAGCGCTTTTCCAGCAGCTGACAGTTGACGATGTCGAACCAGTAGAGCGTATCGGTGGCCGGATCGTAGCTTGGCCCCTCGCCGAGATGGCAGACATGGTCGGAAAAAACGGAAACGACTTTTTCGTTCATGAGGACGCTCCGAAGGCTGCATCCCAGGCAGTAACGGCGGCCTGAGCCCGCGCTGCCACCTCGTCAACGCTCATGCCCGGCTTGAACAGGCTGGAGCCGAGACCGAAGACGCTGACGCCGGCCGCTTTGTAGCCGGCAAAGTCTTTTTCCGAAACGCCGCCGACGGCGCCGACCAGCGTCTCGACCGGCAGCACGGCGCGCATCGCCGAAATGCCAGCCGCGCCCAGCACGCTTGCCGGGAAGAATTTCAGCGCCGAGGCGCCGAGCCGGATCGCCTGAAAAGCCTCGGTGGGCGTGAACACGCCGGGCATCGTGACCATGCCGTGTTGCATGGCACGACCCATGACTTGCGCATCGATGTTGGGGCTGACCAGCAGCCTGCCACCGGCTTCGTGCAAGCCGTCGACATCGGCCGGCGTCAGCACCGTGCCGGCGCCGACCAGCGCCGAGCCGGGAAGCGCTCTGACGATGCTGGCGATCGACGCGAACGGATCCGGCGAATTGAGCGGCACTTCGATGGCCTCGATGCCGGCTTCGAACAGCGCCTTGCCAACCGCCACCGCCTCCTCAGGCTTGAGGCCGCGCAGGATGGCAACCAGACCACGCCTAAGCTTTGGGAAAGGTGCGGTCTGGTTCATGCGACAACTCCGTTCTTGGCGATCATGCCTTGTCGATCAGTCACGTTCGGCCGATCATGCCGTTTTCGCGCGCGGCCTCGATCAGGCCGGCACGCACCGCCTCGTCGGCGTCGACAGCCCTGACCGCAAGCCCGGCAAGGCCGAGCGCCTCAGTATAAAGCGTGCCCAGCGCGCCTGAGGCAACCAGCACGACGGGCGCCGCATTTGCGCCATAGCGGCGGTTTGCCGAGGCGATCTCGCCGCCGATCAGCAGGCCGGAGAGACAGGCAGCAGCATCGTCGGGCTTTAGGTCCTGCAGCAGGCCGGCGGCGCGGATCGAAAACAGTCTTGAGGTGACATCGCCGCCCTCAGCCAGCGCCTTGCGGCACCAATCCCGGAAAAACGGATTGTCTGAAGTGACCGGCTTTGGTTGCTCGCCCAGCGAATGACGCAGGATCGAATGCGCGGCCAGCACCGAAAACAGCTCGCCGGTCGGCCAGGTGCCGAAACCGGCGACAGCGCCGTCCTCGACCAGAACCCATTTCGAATGCGTGCCCGGCATGCAGACAAGCTGGCGGCCCTTTGCCGGCAAACCAGCGCCGGCCAGTTGCGTTTCCTCGCCGCGCATCACATCCGGCGCGTCGAGCGATCGCTGGGCGAGGCCCGGCACGATGCGGATATCGCGGCGCTGGCCGGGAACTTTGGCAGCGCCGGCAAGGATGGCATTGAGCGGCGACGGCACGGTGACGTAGGGCGCCTCGAGCCAGCCCTGGCGTGAGCCGGCCATGCCGCAGATGATGACTGGCAGTGCTTCCGGCGCGCCCATGGCCGCCAGATGGCCTTCGAGAATGGTCGCAAAGCCCTTCTGTTGCGCGGTGATCAGCCCGTCATCGCCGCGGCGCTCGGCAAGAACCTTTCCGCCGGCGTCGACGAGCCAGACCCGCATGCGGGTGGTGCCCCAGTCGACGGCGGCGACAGCAGGCGTCTTGCTTCCCGGAACCTGGCTCACAGGAAGCCTCCGTCGACGATCAGCATCTGCGCGGTCAGCATGCGCGAGGCGTCCGACGCCAGGAACAGCACCGTTCCAACGATGTCTTCCGGCTGCATCACTTGCTTGATGCACTGCTTGGCGACATGGGCGGCGAGCGCCTGTTCGGTCACCCAGAGTTCCTTCTGCCGCTCGGTGATGACCCAGCCAGGCGCGATGGCGTTGACGCGAATACCGTCTACACCAAGCTTGCCGGCGAGGCCCTTGGTGAGACCCAGGATACCGGCCTTGGCGGCGGTGTAGGCCGGCATGTCGGGGTGGTTGATCAGGTAGGATGTCGAGGTGAAGTTGATGATCGAGCCGCCGCCGGCCCGCTTCATGCCCGGCGCCACGGCTTGCGCGGTGAAGAAATGCGGCCGCAGATTGATGGCCTGGTTGTTGTCCCAGAACTCGACCGTCACGTCTTCGACGGCGTGGCGTTCGTCCCACGCGGCATTGTTGACCAGCACGGTGACATCGCCATGCGCCGCCGCAGCGCTGGCTGCCGACGTCCGCAAGGCCTCGACGTCGCGCAAATCGGTCTTGAAGTAGAGCGGCCGAAAGCCGGTCTCCTTTTCGACGCGATCGGCAAGCGCTGTGCTTGGCCCGTCGGCGATGTCGATGAAGGCGACTTTCGCGCCTTGGCGCACGAAACCCTCGGTCAGTGCCGCGCCAATGCCGGAGCCGCCACCGGTGATCAGCACCGAGGCTCCCCTAAGGTCGGCAAAATCCGCCGATGGCATCATATCTGTTCTCTCCCAGCCTAACCGGCGCGCATCCTAGCCAGACACGTCGTGTGGGCAAGGGCGAAACGTCGGATTTGCCGGCATATGTCAGACAAAACGACAATGCGCCGCACCGGGCGTGCGGAGCGAATGCTGGCTAAGTCGAGATCGCCGGTTCAGACCGCCTTGGCGTGCAGGGCGCCGCGATAGGAATCGCGGAGGTAACCGAGCGTGGCGTCGGCATCGACCGGCCTGCCGAACAGATAGCCCTGGCCGCCAGCGCAGCCGAACTGGACGAGGCGGTCGGCCTGCGCCTCCTGTTCGATGCCTTCGGCGACCACATCCATGCCGAGCCCCTCGCACATGGCGAGAATGGCGCGGATGATGTGTTCCGACGGCCGGTCGTCGAGGATGGAGGAAACGAAGGCGCGGTCGATCTTGAGCTTGTCGAAATGGAACTCGCGCAAGCGGCCGAGCGAGGACTGGCCGGTGCCGAAATCGTCGAGCGAGACGCGGATGCCGACGCGGCGCAGATCCTCGACAATCTTCTCGGCCGAGGCCGGATCGTTCATCAGGCCGGTCTCGGTGATTTCGATCTCCAGCCGGCGCGGATCGAAGCCGCTGCGGTCGAGGATGGCCAATATGTGCAATCCGGTGTTCTGGTCGACGAGCTGTGACGGCGACAGGTTGAAAGACAGGAACAGGTCCTTGGGCCAGCTCCGGGCCGCTTCGGTGGCCTTGCGCAGCACCAGCTGCGACAGCGGGCCGATGATGCCGCGCTCCTCGGCGATGGGGATGAAGACCGTCGGCGGCACCGAGCCGAGGTCGCGGTCAGTCCAGCGCGCCAGCGTCTCGAAGCCGATGGTGCGGCGGGTGTTCAAGTCGACGATGGGCTGGAAATGCGGCTCCACCTCGCCGGCCGAGACCGCGCGGCGCAGCGCCTGCTCGATGCGGGTGACGCGCTTGGCGGCTTCTTCCATCTCGCGGGTGTAGACGACAACCCGACCGCGGCCGGAACGCTTGGCATGATAGAGGGCCGTTTCGGCCTTGTTGACGAGGATTTCCGTGGTTTCGTCGCCGGAGTAGAACAGCGAGCAGCCAACCGAGGCTGAAAGCCTGGCCGTGCGTTCGCCGACATCATAGGGCGCCGAAAGGATCTCGATCAGCATGCGCGACTTTTCAGCCGCGGCCTCCTCTGAGAACACCATCGGATAGAGGTAGGCGAATTCGTCGGCGCCGATGCGGCAGACGGTGGAATAGCTGTCCATCGACGCGCGCAGCCGCATCGCCACCTGGATCAGGATATCGTCGCCGGCCTTGTGCCCGAACAAGTCGTTGATTGGCTTGAAACCATCAAGATCGAGAATGCCGACGGTGAACGGCGCCGGGTCCTCGGACCGATCGCTGATCAGGCGGTCGACCTTGTCGAAGAAGCGGCGGTGATTGCCAAGTCCGGTCAACGGATCCGTGAAGGCCTGATCCGAGCTTTCCCTGCTTGCCTGCCCGGTGCCAAACGTCGTTTGCATCGGTGTCCCTGTTTTGAATATCGGAATTTATGGCCAGACTGCCAGCAAACCCTTTAGTAAACGTATCGCGAAATCGATTTTTTCGTCGGCTGAAGAAAAGCTGCCGATGGCATGAAATGTCCGACCCTTTTCAGGGACGGATGCCTTCAGGCACCTTGCCGGACACGATAGAGTTCGACGGGAGCTCCCTTGGTTTCCATTACCGGCTCGAGCCATTCGGGCACGCTGCCGTGCATCAGCCCGGCAAGAAAGCCTTGCGGCGCCCTGGCGGCGAGAAGCTCGCTTTCCGGGCTGCCACGGCACAGCGCCACCAGGCCAACATGGTGCGCCGCCACGATTGCCCTGGCGTCAGCGGCTGATCCCAGGAAAGCATCGAGCGCAAGCAGATCGCCGGCGATGTTGCGGTGATAGGGTCCGGCGAATGCGCGGTGTCCGGAATAGGCCAGGATCGGCGAGCCGAGGTTGGAAATGGCGAGCACGGTGGTGTCGGGCTGCCGCGCCAGCGCTGCGAACGATGCCTTGGCCTCGCACACGGCGTCTATACCTGCGTCCTTGGTAGCAACCTTGTTGGCGTCAAAGGCGATCGAGGTCGCGGCGGCGGCGCCGGTCCAGACGGCGTTCATCGACACCAGCCAGACTGCGGCCATGCGCAGCGACACGCTGCGTGAGGGACTGGTTTGCGCCCGCTCACGCCATTTGGCGATCCAGGCAGAAAGTGGGATCACCGCAAAGGCAATCGAGAATGTCGAACCGCGAACCTGCCAGGCGCTGACGATGAACGCCACGACAAGAAGAGCGCCGACAAGGCTGTCCCGCCGGCGCCAGCCGCTGCGGCCGCGGCCGAGGCGAAGCGCCATCAGGACGATCGCCACCAGCGGGGTGACATAGCGCGCCACCACCCTGGCCGGATCGTAGACGAAGAGTTTGAACAGCGACTGCGCCTCGTCGATGTGATCGAGCCACAAATCCTTGAGGCGCGGATCAAGGTTCGCATAAGGAGCTACCAGGCATTGCGGGAACAGCGCCACCACGACAGCGCCCAGCACGACGGCAAGCAGGCCGAGCGAGATCAACCGCCGCCGGCGCGTGCGGCCGGTCGCGTCGACCGAAACGATGGCTGCAAGGCCGGTTCCGGCGAGTGCCGCGACCACGAACTGCACGGTCGAGAACGCGTCGCATTGCGCCTGACCCCAGGCCGAGATCGGAATGGTGGTGACGAAGACGAGCGCTGAAACCCCGGCAAAGCCGAGGCCGAAATCCCTGGCGATCAGCCGTTCGCCGCCTGGGTCGACGACAAACAGCAGCGCGACGCAGGCACCGATGGTGGCGACATAGGGTGCAGTTTCCATGCCGACGGCCAGCGTCAAGGCAGCACACAGGCCGGAGAACAGTGCAGCCCACCGGCGCACAGGTGCCTCGAGCAGCAGGCTGAGGCTGGCGATGGTCAGCGTCAGCTGGACATTGTGGTGATCAAGGGCCCCCGGCAAAAAGATGCCGATGAAATGCAGCGCCGCCGCGCCGACGACGATCGCTGGCAGCACGGCGCCCGAGCCGCCGAAACTGCGCGCCGCGCGGGCGATGAAAAACACAGCCACACAGAAGAGCAGCGCCGGCCAGAGCACTTGCACGACGTTTTCGGCGACAGCCATGCTGCCGGTCAGGGCCTTTGCCACCAGGATGATGCCGGCAAGCGGCGCATCGACCAGCCGCGACCAGTGCATGACGAAACCACCTTCCGGCCCCATCCTGTATTGATGCAGATCGAACCAGCCCTGGCCGGCCAGCATGTCGCGAACCTCGACCATGCGCAGAAGGCTGTCATTGTCGCCGCCGGCATTGGCCAAATGCGGGAAACCCGTCCAGGCGTTGACGGCAAACGCCACCAACGTGGCAAGCAAAGCCAGCATGACATCGGGCTTCCAGGTGGAAGCGCCATCCTTGACTGTGCTCATCTTCATGACCTTTGGGGGAATGCGAGGCGGTTTAAACCTAGCCTTAACAGCTTCAATAAATAGTAAAGCCGCCTGAGCGCAGCCGATATTCGGCGCGGCCATGGAGCGCCACTTGGCATCCGGAGACCAAAATGCCGCACGAAGTTCGCTATGAACCCACCATCGCCGTGCTCCTGCCTTGCTACAATGAGGAGTTGACGATCGCCGAGGTGGTGCTGCGTTTTCGCGAAGCCCTGCCTGCTGCCGTCATCTATGTCTACGATAACAATTCCAGGGATCTCACGGCGCTGAAGGCACGCGCCGCCGGCGCCATCGTCATCCGCGAGCCGCGCCAAGGCAAGGGCAATGTGGTGCGCCGCATGTTCGCCGATGTCGACGCCGACATCTACCTGATGGCCGACGGCGACGGCACCTATGCGCCGGAGGACGCGCCGCAGCTGATCAACACGCTGCTGACCGAACGCTGCGACATGGTGGTGGGCACCAGGCGCGGCGTCACCGACGATGCCGGTCGCTCCGGCCATGCCTTCGGCAACCGCGTCTTCAACAGCCTCTACAAGCGCCTCTTCGGCACCGACTTCACCGACATCTTTTCGGGCTATCGCGTCTTCACCCGACGCTTCGTCAAAAGCTTCCCCGCCGTTTCCGGCGGCTTCGAGATCGAGACCGAAATGTCGGTGCATGCCTCGCAGCTCAAATTGCCGGTCAGCGAGATCGCCCTCGACTATGGCCGCCGGCCGGAGGGTTCGTCGTCCAAGCTGTCGACCTTTCGCGACGGCGCCAGGATCCTGTGGATGTTCGCCATGCTGATGAAGGAGACGCAGCCGCTGCGCTTCTTCGGCGCCTTTGCCGTATTCTTCCTTGGGTCGAGCCTGTTCCTGATGACCCCGGTGCTGATCGAATTCGCCCAGACCGGGCTCGTGCCGCGCATGCCGACTTGGGTGCTATCGGTCGGCCTGCTGCTTCTGTCGATGCTGGCGGCGGTGACCGGGCTGATCCTCGATTCGGTATCGCGCGGCCGGGCCGAGCAGAAGCGCATCTTCTATCTGTCGATGCCGTCGGGCCGCGTCGAACGCGCCGGCCCGCACGCAAATGTGAAGGCCGAGCCGGGCAAGACCCCCCGGGCGGCCTAGAGCTTGTCGTGAACCGCCTCGTCCGCTTCCTCTTTGCCGGCGGCGTCGGTTTCGCCGCCGACGCTGCGGCACTGTGGCTGCTGCTGGCCGTCACGCCGCTTGGGCCGTTCGTCGCCCGCCTCCTCTCGATCGGCTTTGCGCTCACCGTCACCTGGCTGATCAACCGCCATTTCACCTTCTCGCCGTCAAGCCGCGGCATCGCAAAAGAGGGCGCGCGCTATGGCGGCGTCGGCATCGCCACCAGCATCGTCAACTATCTCGTCTACTCAGCCATCCTGCTTACCTTGCCGGCGATGCCGCCGCTGGCAGCCCTTGCCATCGCCTCGCTGATCGCCATGGCGCTGTCCTTCCTTGGCTACTCCAGGCTGGTCTTCGACCGCTGAGGCGCTGGTCCGAGGAAGGTGACCCGCGGAGCGCATGACCCCGCGAGCCGCATTGACTGCATGAGCCTACGCTGGCGCAAAGCCCGAAGATACCGCCGCTCTTACGTCCTGCAAGGATCGCATCTGACGGCCATTGACGAAATTGTCGGGGGACAGCCAGGCATCAAAGGCCGCGCCGGCGACCGACCATTCGCGTGCCAGCATCGAATACATGCAGATATCGCGTGCGTGGCCCTTCAGCACCAATCCGTCGCGCAATATGCCCTCAAAGGCAAAGCCTAACCTGTCGGCCGCTCGCCTCGATTTCGCATTGTCCGTAGTGCACGTCCACTCCAACCGCCGATAGCCGAGGTCGTCGAAGATGTGCCGCATGATCAGGAGGAGAGATTCGCTGGCCGCGATCGTCCGCTGCAGCGCTGGCGAGAAGAGCACGTAGCCCAGCTCAATCACCCTGTGCGCCGGTCTAGCCTCCATCAGACAAAGCCAGCCGACCGGCCCCGCCGCTTTGGTGCGTAGCGTCAGGAATGTGCGCGATTGGTCGTTGAGTATGGCGCCTACATGAGCCCGGAAAGACTCGATCCCGTCGAATGGTCCCACCTTCATTTCAGCCCAGATTTCGTCGCGCTCGCGGGCGTGGGTGAGCCGGAAGATATCCTCCGCATCTTCAAGGCAGAGTGGGGCGAGGCTGATATGGTTTCCGGTCAGCGTTGTCGCCGAAGGCAAAGTAGCGCCGCCTACCGAATTCGACATTGCAATCCAACTTTCCTGCGTGGCCATCTCCCCTCCTGTTCAGACTTGGATCTGCCCCTGCCTCGTCGCCCCTGGCTTTGAGTGTCTGCACGACGCGTTTGTGAAGCGATGCCTGGTAGCTGTCGGCGAGTGGGTGCGCGTAGACGACATTGACTTTCATTCACGGTTCCCCCGGCGTAAGCGTATATTAGCCAATACTCAATCAAAGGAAATTGGCTGAGGGCCGAACCGCGCTGCCTTGACAGCCGCCGGCCGGGTCAGGTCGTCGAACCCGACAAGGGGATGAGATGCGTATTGCAGTGATGGCCGCCGGCGCCATCGGCGGATATTTCGGCTCGCGGATGGCAGCAGCGGGGCACGATGTGTTCTTCGTCGCGCGAGGTGCCAATCTCGAGGCACTTAAGGCGAACGGATTGAGGATCCAAAGCGTGCTCGGCGATCTGCACCTGCCGAATCCGAATGTTACCGACGACCCTGCCTCGATCGGCCCGGTCGATATCGTGCTTTTCGCGGTGAAGCTCTGGGATACCGAAAAAGCGGCCGAGCGGGCGCGTTCGCTCGTTGGGCCCGCCACGCGCGTAGTTACCCTCCAGAACGGTGTGGACAGCATAGAGCGACTGAGCCCGATCCTCGGCGCCGGGAATGTGGTTTCCGGCTGCGCCTATATCGCGGCGACGATCGCCGCGCCTGGCGTGGTGGCGCATACAAGCAAATTCGCGCGCCTCATCTTCGGGCGCGCGGACGGCAAGCCTGACGCAATGCTGAAGGCCTTTGCCGATGCCGCCTTGGCAGCGAAGCTCGACAGCGCATTGTCCGATGCGATCGAGCGCGAGAGGTGGCAAAAATTTGTTTTCCTGATCGGGCTTTCTGGAGCGACCGCAGCGACCCGCAAACCTCTTGGCGCGATACTTGGCGATTCCGACACGCGCGCCTTCTTCTACAATCTCATGCGCGAAGTGGTGGAGATCGGTCGCGCCAAGGACGTATCGCTGCCTGCTGATTTCGCTGACGACCGGATGAAGTTCGGCGAAGCCTCGCCACCGGGCTTCAAGGCATCCATGCTGCATGATCTGGAGCGCGGCAACCGGCTTGAACTCGATTGGCTCGCGGGCAAGGTGGTTCAACTCGGCCGGGAGTTCGGGGTCCCGACACCGGCGAACGATGCGGTTTATGCGGTGCTCAAACTACACCGCCCGGGCAGATTTGCCGCAGACGACACCCAATAGGGCTGGGCCAAGCAAGCGCGATTGGCAGACGCCGCCGAGTTCCGTATATCGGCACCTTGCCTTGCCGCAATTCCGGACGCTACGCACTTTTGCTGGAATTGCTTGATCCCACCGGAGACACGAGATGCCGCTGAAAATCGCCGTCCAGATGGACCATGTCTCCACCGTGTCGATCGCCGGCGACACGAGCTTCGCGCTGTCGCTGGAGGCGCAGCGGCGCGGCCACCAATTGTTCCACTACACGCCCGACCGGCTGTCGCTGCGCGACGGCAAGGTGTTCGCCCGCATCGAGTCTATGCAGGTGCGCGACGAGAAGGGCAACCATTTTTCGCTGGGCGAGCAGGTGCGTACGGATCTCGCCGAAATGGACGTGATCCTGCTGCGCCAGGATCCGCCCTTCGACATGAATTACATCACTACGACGCATATTCTCGAGCGCATCCACCCGAAGACGTTGGTGGTCAACGACCCGGCCTGGGTGCGCAACAGCCCGGAAAAGATTTTTGTCACCGAGTTTTCCGACTTAATGCCGGACACGCTGATCACCAAGGACCCGGCTGAAGTCGCCGCCTTCCGCAAGGAATTCGGCGACATCATCGTCAAGCCGCTCTACGGCAACGGCGGTGCCGGTATCTTCCATCTGCACGAGGCCGACCGCAACCTCGCCTCGCTGCTCGAAATGTTCGGCCAGATGTTCCGCGAGCCCTATATCGTGCAGCGCTATCTCAAGGACGTGCGCAAGGGCGACAAGCGCATCATCCTGATCGACGGCGAGCCGGTGGGCGCCATCAACCGGGTGCCGGCCGAGCACGATTCCCGCTCCAACATGCATGTCGGCGGCCGCGCCGAGAAGACCGAACTGACGGCGCGCGAGCGCGAGATCTGCGCCCGCATCGGCCCGTCGCTGAAGGAACGTGGCTTCATCCTCGTCGGCATTGACGTCATCGGCGACTACATGACCGAGATCAACGTGACCTCGCCGACCGGCGTGCGCGAGGTCAAGCGTTTTGGCGGTGCTGATATTGCCAGCCTGTTCTGGGATGCGGTCGAGGGCAAGCGCTAGGAGCGCAGGACCGCTTGCCTCTTCCACTGGGCGGAATTGCGGAACAAACGACCGTCACACCGACGACGATCGCATCCGGCTCTCACTTAGTTCCGATTTCAGAAGGCGCTCCGCCAACTTCTTCAACACCACTCGATCAACCTTATCCGTGGCGCTGAGGGGCATCTCATCGAGCAAGAAAACGCTCTCCGGTGCCTTATAGCCAACGCTGGCGCGAGCGAAATGGATAAGCTCCTGTGGGGTTGGCTGCGCGGCGCCTGGCTTGAAAGTTACGAACGCGTGGACATTTTCGCCATGGACGGTGTCAGGGACCCCGACAACTCCGGCGATTGCCACCGCGGGATGCCGCATAAGCGTTTCCTCGACGTCCTGCGGGCTGATGTTCGAGCCATCGTGTACGATGATCTGTTTTCGCCGCCCGCAGAACCAAAGGTATCCGTCCTCGTCTATCTTCATCACATCGCCGGTGTCCAGCCAGCCATCCCTGATGGTTGCACGCGTTGCTTCTGCATCACCCCAATAGCCGACCATGTTGCATGGCGAGTTGATCCAGAGGCGCCCCTGAGCGCCGGGAGGCAGTTCATTGCCGTTATCGTCCCGGATGGATATCTGGTAGCCGACAATCTGACGCCCGATCGAACCCGCTTTGTTGAGCCCGTCAGGAGGGTTGATCGTGGCAACTCCAATTTCAGACATGCCGTACAGCTCATTGACGGACAAGCCGCTGAGCGCAGTAACTTCGAGCGCCAGCTCGAGCGGCACTTTATCGCCGCCGGCACAGAGCAGTCTGAATGACGAAAAGTCTTCGCGCCTGGCATTCTTCGCCCGAACCAACCCGAAGAGGACCGAGGGCAAAGCGATGAGTATGGTTGGGCGATGCTCGCGCAGCATCGACAGGAGCCCGGGTCCATCGAAGCTTGGCGGGACGACGACACGAGCGCCGGCTGCGAGTCCCATGAGGGCGTCCAGGAGCGCTCCGATGTGCGACATGGATCCGCTTAGCAGAACGATGTCGTCTGCCGCGGTTTGGCAGCCCTGTGCGAAGCTGGCAATCATACTGCCCAGACTTTCGAAACTATGGGCTACGCCCTTTGCCGGGCCGGTACTGCCCGAAGTGAAAAAGATAACCGCAGGATCAGTAGGCGCAGGCATAGGCGAATTTTCGGGCGCGATCGGGCTCTCCAACAGCGTCGCGAAGTTTGAATGGCGATCGTGCTCGGAGCCGTAGTCGATGACCCCAAGTGGCAAGTCACGCGCGACACTGGAAGCGATGTCTTCCTGACGGTCAACATGGGCCAACAGCGCCCGAGCGCCGCTCGTCTTGAGTCCATGATCGATCTCGGGAGGCGTGTATCGGTAGTTCAAGGGTACTGCCACGATCCCCGATTTGAAGCAGCCCAGATAGTGAATCATCAGCGCAGCGCTATTGGGCATGAGCGACGCAATTCTATCGCCCGGCTTCAGCCCATAGGCCAGCAAGCCAGCGGAATAGCGTTTGCTGGCGCCCTCGAGTTCTTGCCAGCTCAAGCTACCCTCGGGGGTGACCAGTGCCACATCATCCGGTTTGCGCTTTAGCCCAAGGTCGAGCAGGCGTGGTATTGGCTCGCCCTGCTTGGCTCCTGACCGAGGCACTTCGTTCCCCCAATGCCTGCCGCCGTATTGACGACGCCGACGTTAGGATATCTCACTCGCTGGCTGAGAGAAAGAATTCAAGGCGCGGCCAAGGTGTGTCCTCGCCCGACATTGCGCGACCACCGTCCCAATGCGATCGAACGCGAGATCTACACCCGTATCCGCCATACGGCGCCGCATGCCGCCCACCGCGTCTAGACCACGAAGAAATCGTCCGCGGTGAGCCATGTGCCCGGGCTTATGGCGGCGAACTTGACAGCCGCTGCGCCGCCCGCCCCGTCCACATCGAACAGCAGATCGCCTGTCGCGTCGTCATAGAGAATGTGGTCGCTGTCATCGATGGCCGTCTTGCCGATCGCGAAGACCGCAGTCGAAAGCGGGCCGGCCGACAGCCCGACGAATACGGAGCTGTCCAGCCGGAACACATCATCTTGCGCATCGAAGTCGACGATACTGTCGTAGTTCGCCGGCCCAAGCGCTTCGAACACGAAGACATCCCTGCCCGCGTCGCCGGCCAGCCGGTCGCGGCCGGCACCGCCGTTGAGGATGTCGTCGCCGGCGCCGCCCCGCAGGTCGTCGGTGCCGGCGCCGCCGTCGAGGAAATCGTCGCCCACGTCACCGCGAATGCCGTCCGTGCCCGCACCGCCGCTGATCTCGTCATTGCCGGCGTCGCCCTTCAGCCAGTCGGTCCCCGCGCCGCCGATGATCGTGTCGGCACCGGCGCCGCCGAACAGCTGGTCGTGGCCGGCGCCGCCGTCGAGCGTATCGTTGAATGAGGTGCCGGTGATGCGGTCGCCGCCCCCCAGCGCGTCGATGAGCACGGCACGATCATGGCTTCCATAGTTCACGGTGTTCGTCGCGTCGGTCAGCGTGACGGATTCGGCCGGTGGCGTGACCGTGATCGTAATCGTCGCCACATTGCTGTTGCCCTGGCCGTCTGTGGCGTAAACCGTAAAACTGTCGGTGCCGACGAAGCCGGCCTCGGGCGTGTAGTCGAACAGATTTCCGCTCAGAAAGTCCGCATGATAGTGCAGGCTGGTGCCGACGTGACCTTGGTGAAACGGGTAGTGGTTGCCGTCGAAACGCGTGCTCTGCTCAAAACTGCCGTGGTCCGGCCCGTCTACAATGATAAAGCTCAAGAGATCGTAGTCGGCATCGGCCGCGCTGAATTTGACGTCGTCGAGAAATTGCCCCTGCGAAACCGACACATTCAGGTTGGCGGCTGAGGGCGCATGATTGACGAAGGTGTCGGGCTGAAGCGCGCCGCCGGCCAGGATGATCTGATGCTGGCCGTACTGGGTGTTTTCGCCACCGAAATAGTCGTTCGCCCCGATCCATGTCACCGTGATGCTGTCTGGGCTGTCGGCGTTGACAGAGACGATCCGGGCCGACAGGAAGGCCGCCTGGTCGGACACGGTGCGGATAAAATTGCCTTCGTTGTCGAAGACCTGCGTTTCCACCGTCGTCCAGGTCTCGGTCCTGCCCTCATGGGTGAAGCTGGTGATGGTGAAGAAGCCGTCGAAGACATCGACGGAAGCGAGATCGATCCCACCGAATGGGAAATCCGGCTTTGCCCCTATCGGGCCGATGACGTCGCCGTCGGTTTCCGCAATGCTGAAAAGGACCGCGTCAGGGCTTGGATTGGGATTGTCGGGTTCTTTCCATACGGTGAGTTCACTGCCATTGCTTAAGGTCGGCATCCTGGTCTTCCTCGCCTTTGCGCCTGGACGCGCTGCGGATGTCCCCCGATCCAACGATACCATGGTACGCGAGTCGGATCGGTGACAAAGCCAACTGGCTTTTGCCGTTTTCCAATGTGGTTAATTCTGTCTCCCGGGTGGGGCGTGTGAAGCTCGGCCTCGCTTGGTGCCGCAAAAGCCGTGCGCTGTCGGAAGGTGGCCTGGCGGCCGCGGGCGCTCCTCTGTTCCCGTAATGTTCTTGCCTAACCCAAAAATCTATGCTTGTCTTCCTTTGACGTCGCTCACGGCCCGGTTGCATCGGCTTTGAGCGAGCCTGTATCCGGGGGCAGAGAAAATGGTGGCGCGGGTTCGCACGGTCGCTTTCCAGGGCATCGAGGCCGTGCCGGTCGACGTGCAGGTGATGATCGCGCCGGGCAAGGTCAACATGCAGATGGTGAGGCGGATTAATTTTCCTTCTTTCGGGTGACGAATGAGGAAGGATAGCCTGCGTTGAGCTTAGATCGGGGCCGGTCTACATAGCTCGTATGGATTCTGCAAATTCCAAGCCTCTGGCATATTCGTACATCCGAATGTCGACAGACATTCAATTGAAAGGGGACAGTCTCCGTAGGCAACAACAGGCATCCAAGCTCTACGCGGAGCAAAACGGCCTGGATCTCGTTGAAGGCTTCAAGCTTGAGGACATTGGCATCTCGGCGTTCAAGGGCCTGAACGTATCATCAGGCGCTCTCGGCAGATTTCTCGATCTAGTGAAGACGGGGGTGATCGCCAAAGGGTCGTTCCTGCTGGTCGAGTCTCTGGATCGCATCAGCCGTCAGCAAGTGCTCGATTCTGTTCCTGTGTTTTTCGACATCGTCAAAAGCGGGATCAATGTCGTCACCCTCGCTGACAACCATGTCTATAGGGCTGGCGATACCAATGTTGCCGACGTGATCTACTCAGTCGTCGTGCTTGGTCGAGCTTATGAGGAGTCCAAGACTAAGAGCATGCGTATTGGAGCAGCCTGGGAAAACAAGCGGAAGAATGCTAGTCAGAAGAAGGTCACCAAGGTCGCCCCGGCATGGTTGTCATTGCGAGAAGATCGATCCGACTTTGATTTGATTCCTGAACGTGCTGACGTCGTCCGCCGGATTTTTCAAATGGCAGACACCGGACACGGATCATACGTGATTGCACGACAGCTGAATCAGTCAGGCGTGGCGACATTCACTAAATCCAACGGCTGGCATGAGTCCTACGTGACCAAGATTCTGAACAGCCGTGCTGTGCTTGGCGAATTCCAACCTCACCGGTATGAGGAACATGGGGAACGCGTCCCGTCGGGTGATCCGGTGTCAAACTACTTTCCCAAGATCATCGACGAAGGTCAGTTCCTTCGAATTCAGGCATCTCGCCGAAAAAGGCTAGTCGAGGGAGCGGGACGAAAAGGACCGGAATACCGCAACCTCTTCACCCAAATAGCCAAGTGCGACTATTGCGGCGCACCCATGAGGTTTGTGAACAAGGGGCTCCCGCCGAAGGGGTCTCAAACCCTAAGATGCACGAATGCGGTACGCAATCTTGAGTGCGTGAGCAGCAGCTGGACATATTCCGACTTCGAGACGTCGTTTCTGTATTTCGTTAAGGAGGTCGACCTAACCGCCACCTTGAAGGCGGCAGCGGAGAAGTCGGAACGCGCCTCGATTGAACAGCAAATCGCGGCCGTTGAGGAAAAGATTCATCAGCTAAAAGCGAAGCGCGAATTGATATTCGAAATGTTGACCGAACCGGGGTCATCCACCCCTTTTATCAGGAGCAAGCTTGATGAATGTGAGGCGCAAATCGAGTACGAAGAAGGGCAGATTGGCGATTTTCGGGCGCAGATATTGGATGCCGAAGCAATGCCAGTTATCACTGCCGCCGAACTAAGATCGCTGATCGACGCTGTTCAGGATATGTCCGCTCCGGACATTTTTCACCGCCGTGCTGCAGTGGCTAACCGTCTTAGAATGATGATCAGTTCATTGAGGGTGGCGGTCGAGGGAACCCGTCCGAAAACTAAGCGGATCAAGGATTTTCTTGCAAGCGAGAATCTTGACCCGATTGAACATCATAAGTTGCTCGACTACGTCGACCAGTCCAACAAAGAGGGACAGCGGTACAATCGAAGCTTCACCGTCGTTCTAGCCGACGGAATTTCACGCAGAATCGTGCTGAACAATGACGACCCAACGGACTTCATCGCTGAGGTCACCGTCGATGCAGCAGGCAATCCGGCTGGCAGCGAACGTGGCATCGACCTGGAAACGCTATTCCGCTTGGATTAGAGACATTAAATTCGCACACGTTGCACACCTGGTGCGTTCCTCCGAGACTACTAGAGTGCTGCGGACGACTTTGAATTCAGCAATGAAGGTGACACGTGTCGAATCATCGCGCTGCGTATGACTTCTTTGAGAGTGTTCAACACCACCTAAACGGCAGGTTGCCAGGCCCAATCCAACTCAAGGCAGAAATATCCGCGCGTTGGGACAAGCCTAAGGAGGAGAAATCACCGCAGGAACTTCTGGCCTGCAAAGAGAACATCTTCATTTATCATTTTGTCTTGCCAGAGATATGGAAGTGCACCGCGACCGTTGACGGCATGAATCCTTCGATGGCAAGGCAGTCCATACGCTGCGAGTACCATTCAAAGTTTCCCCATATTTCTTCGGCGAATGCATATCGCGTTCAGGGGTACCCCTTTCCAAAAAACTTGGGGGTCTCGCAGAAGGACATTTTTGCAAAGTGGACAAAACAGAGCGGTGGCATCCCCATAAACCAAGCGTACCCAGATTTTGCCCTTGGTCATCCGTTTCCATTTCGAACGGTTTTCGACGGAAAGCTCTTCGAGGACGGAAGCTACGAGGATGCCAAACGGGCTCTGGTAGCTGGGGTGTATGAGGCCGCTTTCTATCGCGGCCTTCCCGCTAGCAGTCCGCTGGGGACTGGTTGGGGTTACGATTTCGGCTGTCTCTTAGCCTACGACGCTTCCGACGGCGCGCACCTTCAGCATGCGTGGAATTCGATTCGTCATAAGCAAACGTTCTGGAGCGATGCCAACGTATACGTCATGATACTTCGGGGTGCCGACTAACCACAACATCGCGATGCACTACGAACGATCATCACACGAGCTAAATGCCATCCCGAGATCGGTAGAGGGTCGGTTCACGCTACTCCCTTGATCTCCGCCGTGAAAAGACGGCGGCCCACTCGGCAAACCTGTCCGAGTCCGATAGCGCGCGCGACGGGTGACTCACACACTGGTGGGAGATACGTCGACTCTTGAACACGTTCTGAAACCCGCCAGCCAATAGAGCTTTGTGAGCATCGTCGCCCATTGTTACGACAGTCTGCAGATTGGGCATATTGTCGATCGTGTGTCGAACGACGGGAGCAGACAAATTGAGCGCCTCGTCGCCGGCGGGCAGCGGACCTCTAACGAGCCCATCATTTCGGAGAAGAAAGCAGGCAGATATGTAAAGAAACCCGCAATCTGTATTGTTCGCTGCTGGGCTCAGAAAACCGAAATGTTTGAGAGTTTTGACCAGATTGCGGTTCGTGGGCGCTTCGGGCTTGTGGCTGTAAGGGCTCTTTATTCCGCGTTCGATTGCTTCTGCAACATAGGACGACGGGTAAAAATCCTTCGCAATGAGCAGATATCTCCCGCTCCAGTCACCGAGGAGAGTCTCGGTACCCCACAGATTTCGTTGTCGCAACTTGAAAGAAAAGACATTCGTGTATAGTGGATGTTCAATTTTCATGATCCATTTTGGAATGGGCGGCGTTCTGAATTCTGTCATATCGTGTCCCCTAAGCCGATCGATTATTACCTTACAACGTCATCCCGCCTGTTTTTTTAAGATTGCCAAAGCTCCTGTTACTCAACTGACCAATCCAGGGTATTCGCATCGAGACGTGTTGCGCACGTGGTCCGACGTTGGCTACCGCTCACCTTCACCTCGCCACCTCGCCACCAATGCGGCAGTCTGCTGCTGCAGGAGCGCGTCATTCTTGCTTTGAAATTCCGTCAACTTCCGTTTGAGGCGCTGGCTTTCAGCCGCCAGTGCGGTTTCTATGGCTCCTGTATGAAGCGCAGTCTCGAGTGCACGGCAGCCTTGGGACGGAAAGCGGAAGACTTCTGGTGGGGGATAGGGGCCGACTCGCGGACTGAGCCAGCACCAGCCGAGTGGTAATTGGAGCTGCGGTGGCCACTCCTCCGCCTCTGCCTGCGAAAGGAGCTGTACAAAATGGCTGACGGAGCCCGGATCTAACGGGACGAAATATGTGCTCCACTCTGCGCCGGTCGGCGTTTCCGGGCCGAGTAGCGGATCAAACCAAATGCCGCCATCAAGCGTCATTCCAAACCAGTCAGGATCGCGTTCTAAAGGGCCAACGGGCGATGTTGGATCGAGCAGATGCGAGGTGTTATTGGTTGCATACGCGCCAGCGACGAGCTCCCAGCCAATTTTCCCAAATCCTGCAACTCTCCGCCAGCCGCTCTCAAAGCAGGCAGCAACTGATCCGACGTAGTGGTCGAGATCGCTGAACTCCAGATCGACGTCCGCGCGAGCGGAGAGTCGGAAAGATGATAGATCGAAGGTGAGGTCGCGGGGCTTACCGCCGGTGCTAAGCTCGACGTGAGTAGTCACCTGAAACAGCGGCCCCATATCACCGGGTCGGCTGCGAGGACCAACTGCCAACGAAATGTCGCTTGAAAGAGTTATCTCTGCAGCAATAGTTTCCGTAGGACCGAACACATGGCCGCGATAATCCCTGGCCGGAAATTTATCAAACTCCGATTGAACCATCTCGGGGGCACGGTGACTGGGCTCGCATTGAGCGGCGACGTCGGCGCGTGACATTTTGCGGGCCGCGATCGGGTCCTTCTCGACATCCAGTGGCCCACGCAGCGTAGCGCGGTGTACGCGGATTAGCGGAACCGCCGGAACGGGCACCTGTCCCGCTAGGTCGTACCAGTAATCGTACGCGCATTCGCTAGCCGGTATATCGCTCGGTCTGAGCGCAAATTCGCCCGAAAGGTCCACAACAAGACCACGTTTTTGGATAATTTCAAAATAGTCGATAAGGGACTGCGAGCGGCTCACTGAACCGGCCATCTCTTGTAGGAGCCAGCTCAGAACCGCCACTGGCTCGTCTATCGGAACCATCGAGGAGAGTTCGTCTACGCCTGGAACTTGCACCGCACAGTCCTGAGAACGACGAAATTTGGTTTCGCGGAAAGCGTCAAAAATCACATCGTCGGGCTCCTGGGAGAGCAGGCGGGAAAGCGCTTCGAGCATAAAGACGTAGGGCTGGATCTTTCTCACCAGCGGGTCTTTGCGAGGCCTCTTCTTGATGTCAGCTGGTGGTAGCTCATGGTTTTCACGAAGCCGATCGAATTTGCGAATATTTCGCCCACTTTTGCGCAGCTCCCGTTCGATATCGACCTGTGCGATCCCTCGAAGTTTGGCCTGCACTATCAGCTTGTTGACGACCTGCGCTGCCGCGATCTCGCCATCGCGTTCAAACTTTGCGTTGGGATTCTCGGCAACCGCCCGCACATTAGCAAGGAGTTCCTGCCGGTTTCGTGCAAGCTCTTTCTGGTGATCCTCCGGGTTTCGGGTACCGGAATGTGGACGCCACTTCGCCAATTCTATAACATCTGCACACATTCTTTGCCCCTATCTGCCCGTTCTATAGCGCCGACCACATCGTGATCGTGCGGGCGTCAAAAGTGTCACCAGTTTTCCCGTTGTGTCGCTCACTATCAGGCTGAAGCTCGCCAGTCCGTCAGAACCGCGGATCGATCTGGCCATCTGATGGCTAATTCTCAACAGGCGACAGTTCCCCCCAATAGGGCGATCGATGTCCGCATATTCCAGAATAGTGCGGAGGCGCTTACTGCTAAAACCACGCTGCCGGCACCGGGCTTCTGCATGTTTCGAGTTTTTCATCACGCGCCCTCCGTTTCAACACGACGGAGCGTCTCAGCTGTTGGGACAATTGTCGATAAATTTTTCAGGGATTATGCATAATAACACTGGGAGAAAAATGGGGAATCACTGGGAGATTCCGCAAAGAAAACCCATGACACTCATCCATTGACACCTATATGCGAGCTAATTTGTTGGAATATCGGCAGATTTTTCAATTTCAACCCGATGTTGCGCCGCCGATGGTCGGGTGTGTGCTGATTGGTTGATTTTGTGCGGGGGGCGGGGATCTCGGCAGCAATCAGCTATAAATACGTACGCCATCTCCAAACCGCTAATACCCTAGAACCGCATTTATCCTTCAGAACCATCCGCATTTCACATCGGTTTTCGATCTGTGCCGACGGCTATCCTCGCACGGCTTCAAACATCCAAACGCAATTTCCGCCCATCAATTTGATGGGTTTATACCCATATGACAGAAGTCCAACTCACATGCTGCAAAGACACTCACACGCCTCTTCACACTCCATCTCATCTCAATATGCATCCTGGTTCGATGACAGGATCGAGCAGTTCATCGAAGCTCACAAAGGCAGATTCGAACCACCCTCATTCTTCAAACGACGGAACGGGTTTTTCATCACGATCTCATTCGATCACAGCAGTCGCAAGCAGCGGCTGGAAGGTTCCGACCTGATCAAAAGTCCCAGTACCAAAACGGAGATGGACACGTTCACCGACCTGTACAACGTGATCTGCCGCGACCTGGTCGGAAGGAACTACCATCGACCGTCATTCCACGACCTGAAACCTCTCGCGATCGGTTGTCTGGATATGAACGGATCTAGATACTGGAGATCGATGGGAGAGCTTGAGAACGCTCATATCCATTCGATCTGGATTTTCACCGATCAAACCAGAGATGGATTTCAAAAGTTATTAGCCGACAAATCACGTCTCCTATCCATCAAAGAACGGTTCTCGATTCGAGAATTAGATATCCAGCAGCTTGATCATGACCATCGAAATTCGACGGGTGACAGTCGTGCATCCTCGTACATGGCCAAATTCATGGTGCACAATAATCACGAGCTGAAGGTCGCTGACGATTTCAGGGTGCTGCCGTTTCAGGTCGAGAAAACGATCAACTGAGGCAGGGTGCAGGCAGGGTGCTGGGAGCCTGGAGGCAGAATAACTCCGGGTGGGATCGGGCGAGGTCGCAAAACGACGAATTTCGATGAACGTCGTGACACCCTGCCCTGATTTCTGGAGTTCAAAAGAGCCCTGGTAAACCCTGCGTGTGTGTCTTGGTGGTCGGTTCTCAACGAATAATCTCCACATATAACCCGCCTGAGCCCGTCCAGTTTTCAATCCTCATCGTCGCCATCTTCATCATCGTCGTCGGGCTGCTCCTCGAGGCCGTCAACACCGACAACTTCGATCCAATCCCAATTCTTAGCTGTGACCTCGGCCGTGAAGCGTTCCATCATAGGAATGGGGATCTTGTATCCTGGCTTTAGCAGGTCAACGAGATCACCGATCCTGACGACCTCCGCCGTGAAGGCAAAATCGAACGCCTTGGTCTGAATTCCGCGCATATTCGATGCGGTCACCTCGACATCGACAACGAACGGGCCATCATGGTGAGGATCGATCGTCGCAATCCCCCCGAATTCCCAGCTGCGACCATGTCTGAAATCGGCGCAATGGATCTCGATTACCGGACCACGGTCGGGACCAATAGCAAACTGCATCTCATGCCTGCCGACGACAGATGGACGAATTGAATTTAGATCGAAACGGATGCCATCAAGGAGGTCCGTTTTTGGCCTAGGGGCAGGCGGGCCGAATATCGGGTAACAGGTGAAGCGATTGTGGAGGGAGCCACCCCTGCCTACCAGTCTGAGCACCAGGCTCTCAGCCTGCAGATTACCGATGTTGCTGAGACAGAAAGTGAAGGGAACTTGAGCGTAGTGAACCTCAAGGAACCGATGGACAGAGGCAGTGTATCTCGGAACGATCTTGGTCAGATAATCGCGATACCGATTATCGTAGCTGTAATCGCGACGGAAGTTGAATGGAGAATCGTCCTCCTGGCTGGGGTTCTCTCGGATCACGCGTGATGCGATGACCTTCTTGGCATTTTCAGGCATTGGTTCGATGCGGAAAAGCTCTTGAGGCTGAGCCAGGCCAAAATCCAATGAGACCGCGATTTTAGGTTGCGCCGCTTCGAACTCGCGAACACGTGCTTTGAGCCGCTCCGCTTCCTTCTCAATGGGGCTGGGCTCCGGATCCAGCAACCAGTGATCAGGCAAGCGGCGGCACTTAAGGCCGTGGCGAGACGCAATCGCCATCGGGTTAGTGTCATTGGTTAGCAGCAGCTTGCGTTGATCAGGTACATCGACAGTGTGGAGAACTTGGGCAACAACACGATCGTCACCCTCGCCGGGATCGAGGGTGTCATAATGATCCCAATCGATACGTTTGTGACGGGCGACGGCGATAGCGACCGCCGGAGCGCCTCCAGTTATCGTGTGGGGAACTCCAGACTCGGCAGCATGGGCTATTAGCCGATTGAATGCCCTCGCGCGCTTACCAAGACGCCCGTCACGCTTCCGCTTATCGATTTCGGAGTTTACCTGCGGAACGATCAAGATGAGGATGGGGCCGGTTGGATCGATCTCGTGCCACGGCATCGTTTCCAGGGGTTTGCCTTCAAGGGCAACCATGCTGTCGATGAAAACGACAGACGAATAGACCGCGTGATCGAAGCCTGATTCCATCCATATATTTTACGCGTTTTCCTCACTCGCTACTGGTAAATTCCTGACAGGTCCACTATTTGCTGACCACCAGCAGCGGAGGGACCAGGTTGGGCACAGCTAACGAGCAAACATATTTCGCCACGATCGATCCAAACGATCCGCCCGTTAGAAGTCCTAATCCGGTATGCTGCCAGCAATTGGCAGCCGCCTTGCCCGAGCCACCCAGCTAAGCCTCGTCTTGTGAATTCCAAATGAGCCGTTCGGAGCAATCTGTCGGCCGTTTATTGTTCGTCGACACACAGGACCCGATACATGACGGAATGGCTTTCCAAACCGCTCTACGTCTCCATAAATCAGCGCCTCATCAACAAAAACAGCTCGAAAAACAAGGGCAACTACAATCACTTTCAACCCAATACGCTGACCGCTCGGGAACTCGCCGAGCAGATAAAGTCCGGATTTGCGTATTCCTATGTGTTTCGGGGCGACAAACGCTCCAAGAAAACCTTTGTTGAAGCGAACATAGTCTCCGTAGACGTTGATCATGGGATGACCCTTGATGAGGCGTTCAAGCACGAGCTGGTCAGCAAATACGCGACGATCGTATATACGACGTACAAGCACACGACCGAGGCCCACCGCTTTCGAATTGTTTTCGCGCTGGAGCAGCCAATACACTCCCTTGAGAAACTGGAGGTCTTGGCGTCGGCTTTGGCAACGCGTCTCTCAGGCGATCCTATACCGACGACCAGCGCAAGCCTGTTCTATGGAAACACCAACGCCGATGTTTGGTTGTTCAACAATGGCCTTCATTCCGAGATTGCAGACCAGTTAATCTCTGAGGCTCCTCGCGAGGACAAGAGAGCCACACGCGATCCCAGTGCGCTTGCGCCGACCACAGCCTCATCCACCGGCGTTCTTGATCTGGACCTGATTATCGAGACCGCAGATGGACGGAAACTGACAGCACGAGAGATCAGCGAAAAAACGCAGGTCCTCTGCCCGTTTCATGACGACGAAAACCCGTCGGCGATCTTTAACATCACACAAAGTGGCAGACGAAACATCTACTGTTTCGTCTGCAAGGAGGTATTTGCCGAAAGACATCATACGCCAGGCTATGATTTCCACGGATTTGAGACTGCAGTCCTGTCGCTGAAGAAGGGAGAGCAGCCACAAATACCTGAATGGGTGGCTGAAATCGCAAAGTTGGCCCTCCTCGACGCAAAAACGGTTGTGACGAACACAGGGTTTGTGCAGGATTTGAAACCTGCCGCTGGTCTGACCTTCGTCAAAAGCCCTAAATCCACTGGCAAAACTACGGCGCTGGAAAAGTTAGTCGCGGCTGTCCCCAAGGCGCGAATTCTCCTGATCGGCCATCGCAGATCCCTGATCAGGGCAATGTGTCGGCAGTTGAGGCTGGACTGCTACCTGGACGTCAAATCAAAGGGGGACGCGTCGCGCCAAAACCGGTTTGGTGTGTGCTTGGACAGCCTCCGCACCATAGATATGAAGAAGACATATGATTACGTCCTAATCGATGAATCTGAGCAGGTTCTCGCTCATTTCTTTTCGGACACAATGGCCGACAAACGACCGGCCATTCTGCGCCAATTGATTAGCATTATCGGCAGGGCATCAAATGTCGTGGCTTTGGATGCAGACCTGTCTTGGGTGTCCTATGGGTTTCTCACGGACTGGTTCAACCGACGTACAGTTCGGCCAGTCTCCATCTGTTTGAACCAATATGTTCCCGCCACTCGGCCAGCTGCGCTTTTTCAATCGCTGAACCATCTCATCGGAGATCTGGTCACAAGCTTGCGGGACGGTAAGCGCTGTTATGCGGTCTCGAATAACAAAGCCTTTATTGACAACCTCTCTGCCGCCGTTGCGTTGAACGATCCGGAAGTCAAGGCTGTAAGCATCACGGCTGATACAGTGCGGACCAAAGGGGACTCAGCTTTAGCGTTCATAGGCGACCCATTAGCGCAATCCCGTCGGTATCAGTTGGTTCTCTCCTCACCAGCGCTCAGCTCTGGAGTGGACATCCGGTTTGAGAATAAGGAACAGTATTTCGATATCGTTTATGGGTTCTTCCATTCGATAACGACAAACCACCTTGATTGTGACCAACAGCTTGCTCGCGTTCGCGACCCCGGTAGTGTCAAGTTGTTCTTAACTCCGGAAACGCAAAACTTCGAAACGGATGTCGACGTGATCTCGATGGAGTTGCGAAACTCAAAAATATTCTCATATCTCCCCACCGAGTTTCTGGACGACGGAACGGAGACGTTCGCAGAAAGTGATGATCTCCTTCAACTTGCGCTCCCAGTCCACGCTTTAAATAGAGCATCCAAAAACAGGTTCCGGGACAATTTCTTGGAATACAAACGCCGGACTGGTTGGCAGTTCGAATACATCGCCCCGGACGCCGGTGTATCGGATCTCGGTGGAAGTTACCTCTCGGTTGGTAAAGCCGAGGCGCACGATCGCTACGTCGAGCGGTTGATGAATTCACCAAAGCTCACTGACTATGAAATCGACCTGCTGAATCGCAAAAAACGTGCCGGCGAAAAGCTAACCCTTCTGGAGGCTGACAGCATCCGTAGGGCATACATCGAGCGCTTCTATCGCCGTGAAATCTTCCCAGGGCTGATCGAATTGGACAAAGAGACGCGACTTCGTGAAAAGGTGCGAGCGTTCGAACAGGTCATTGATATCAAATTTATCGATGTCGACCACGCCGCGCTGCAGGCTCGACTTGTGTCTGGCGGTGCAGCAGCGCTCGTTACACCAGATGACAATGTGAAGATTTTTTTGCTCAGGGAGGCGCTTTCTCGTACGCCAGTTTTCGATGGTCGAAATTTTCGGTCAGACGATTGGTTTCACAGAAGCGATCTTCATCAGTTTCGTGATTTCATAGTAGATAATAATGCAGTGTTTGAAGCTCAATTTGGCAGGACATTTGGCAACGTTGTCACCGAAAACGAGACCAAGGTGCTTTCTGACCTCCTGAAATACGTGTTCTTGCCCTTGAAGAGGCAAAGGAGGACTAATCCTGATGGGACGAGGCCCATCTTCTACAAGTTGAATGACGTGAAATTGACTGGTTTAATCAAGTTATCTGCAATCCGAGCGAAAAAAGGGGTCGACTATGGAGATGAAGTGGAAGTAACCCGGTAGGAGTACCATCAAAAACGAGGAGTTTCTTTAAGCAAAATGGTCGATTCCCCTATCCCCTATTTCGGCATTTTTGAATATATCGATCCCACCGTGTGAGGAATCTCGTCTCTTTTCAACCTGGAAGGCCGTTTCCCCTATCCCATCTCCCCATGACTTCGTGGCCGGCCTTCTCGTTGACCTTCTCAGTCGTTCGACCGGATGCCCGCGTCGATCAACAAGGAAGGAGATCACAATGGCATTCGAAGGATTGAAGCTGGTCGCCACCCCGAAGCAGGACGCATCGGACCCCGCATCCAAGCGTCGGCAAAGGCTGGTCATGCAGATCGACCATCAGTTGTATATGGCCGAACCGGAAAACCAGGGTCGCAAGTTCCGTGGCCGCTGGTGGACGATCGGCATCGATGGCAAGCCCACGCTGGCGATCAAGTACGGCAAAATCCCCCTGGAGCTTGCCAAGGGCAAGCATGCGATCGCGTGTGCCGATATCGCAGGCGTTGTCGATGCCCAGTTGGCGACCGTGTCCGAGCAGGTCAGGGCTCGGTTCAAGAAGGGCCGCTGACTTCACCGAAACCTCTGACCTATCCCGCCTGAAACAGCGGGATAGGGTCGACTTTAGCCGGCCCTTTTGCGTCCGGGGCTCAGCGTTGAAGGAACGACTTCGCCTGGCTCAGGCTCCCGAAACAGCTGTGAAATGTGGATATCGAGCGCCTTCGCAATCTTCCCCAATGTGGTGATCGTAGGGTTGCGCATTCCACGTTCGAGATAGCCCACATAAGCCCGCTCGACACCTGAACTGTAAGCAAGATCGTCCTGAGAGATGCCGCGTCGCACTCTCAGCTGCCTCAGATTCCAAGCTACCAACGATTGGACTTCCATCCATAGGAAGCAATCATTTGGACTTGTCCGAAACCACGTAATATAGGACCATGATATTGATTTGCGCGACGGCGATTGGCCGTTCGAGTTTTGATTTCAGAACCGTTGGGGGACCACTTGGAAGAAGCAGCAGCTCCAGTAAGCACGATCGACTGCCCTTATTGCGCCGAGCCGATCAATCCCAAATCCAAGAAATGCAAACACTGCGGCGAAATCCTCGATGTGCAAATGCGTGAAATCGAGTTCCTAAAGAGCCAGAAGCATGCTCCTCACGTGTTTATGAATGCCGGCGGAGGGGCGGCAGCCGCGGCTGCATCAGGGGTCGGAACCTTGAGACGGTTTCCTCACTGGTTCCATATCCTGCTGTCGATCATTACCAGTGGCCTTTGGCTACCGGGCTACCTGTTGATGTATCTGTTTCGAAATAAGCGGTACTACTATTGACGGGCGCAGCCCCACGGATCCTCCTACCGTCAAACCTTCCGCAGCCAAAAGATCTCCACGTTAACGGCGGGCAATACCTGTTGGCGGCGCGAGTCTCCGCGACGTGACCGCCTCAGTAAGGATAGGTTGCAAGCAGAAAACCGGCTCGCCGCCGAATATAGGAAAGGTCATGGGCTGCCAGTCAATTCGATCATAAAAACGTTGTAGAACGGAGGGCATGGCTATGGTGTCCTCGAAATGTGCGGACGCCTCCTTTTCGTTTTGATAGAAGACGGTTCTGAGTTGACGGCGCTGACCTGACTTCGGCTCAAAGATAACGCCTGAAATGATGGCGCCCGCACTAAGATAGTTGGCTAAGAAGGTTCGGTCGGTAACCCGACACTCCTCTACCTCTAAGGACATCCCGAAGCCCTGATTGGTGACTACCAATGGGATAATTCTTAGGTTTTGCAACTGCTCTATAGGAAGACACAGCGCGTTGGCAGCCACATCTCGGCGTTTATCAAGGGCGGCTGCCTTACGTGTCGCTTGGAGCGCCGCTTTCCTCAATTTGCCAAAGTATTCCTGGCGCTCGAACGGATCTGCCGGAAACAGCCAGCATTTGACCTCACCGACGATGAGTATGTTGCCCAACTTGATAAGGATGTCGATTTCCTCAGGAAATTCGCCCTTCTTAATGGAATGCTCCGCGCATCTCGATGTCGGCAAGAGCTGATTGCGCTCGATAAGCTCCCGCAACTCCGTGCGAGTTTGGGTCTCATAATCACCGCCGCGAGCGCTCCTTGCGAGAGAGTCGTCTAAGCCGCCCTTCTCCAGCCAAGCCTCCACTTTGCGCAGCGGGCTACTCGCAAGAAGAGCCCCATAGCTCAAACCGAAATTCTCTTCAGACGGAATGGCTACCAACGGTGCGGTCCAAAGTCCCCTGTGTCCCTTTGCCGTTCCCCGTTTCGCCTGGAAAGTTAGGAAGTCGATCACGGCAAGCCCCGTATCTACATCCAAATCCAATGCCCGTTGTAGGATATCGAGCAATTCACTGCGGCTAACGGTCAATGCGAGATCGCGGGCTTCCTTCGCCGCCAGCTCGCCCACCGGTAACGGAGGCTTCATTGATGCTGCGAGATCGGCGATCACGTGCCAAGCCTGCAACAACAACTTTGCGGTAAGAGGAGCTACTTTGGGCAGAATACGATCAAGAAATGGCGCTAGGTAGCTGCCCTCAAGTGCAGCCTTATCTGTCACATACCGGGAGGGAATGTGGGACCGGCATTGAGGCTTTCCGATCCGGATCGTCCGATGGCGACCTCGGCTACTAACTTCTGTGACGGTACGCGGCAACGAGTGGGCTTGTCGCATCTTCGGTGTCATGGTTGGCCAGGAAGCGAAATCAATCAGGGGTATATTGCCCATGTTCTCTTCATGACGAACAAGGTTGGCCTCGATAAGCGTTGCAAAGTGCCGATCGCTAGGCTGCCAACAAGGCTTGCTGTTCATTGCATCAAACTGCCAACCTTCCCAATAGGCCTGGTTCCACATGACGTTCAGCTGACGTTGTATGCTGTACTTCTGAATGGCGCCAATGCATGCGCCGGAAATGTCGGGCGGAGGCTGAGAAGTGCCTGTTGTCGGCAATGCCGCCGCGTCAAAAATCCAGTTCTCAACTAAGTCTACAACGCTCTCTGTCAGACCGTCGATGGTGACCTTTCTCCCTGACTGATCAGAGAGGATTCTTGTCTCTCCAAGGCTGATGGGTGTCTGTTTGTCGCGGCTTGACCAATCATCAGCTTGCAGTTCGAGACCAGTCCGAAACTCCCTGTTGGTCGCGGCAAGCGCAAGCACAGTCCAGGTTCCGGCATTTGCCCAAGCCGGCGGAAGGTTCGCGAAGCTGGACCGCAGCATTTCGGATTGCGCAAAAATCCAAAGCGCTGACATCATCAACCGTGTGTCTTCGGGCGTCTTGTCGCCAGAAGCAGAGTCGTAGGCGGCCTTCCAGAGATTGACGTCGAAAGCGGCGCTGGTGGGTGACTTTAAAGTTCTAACGGCCGCTGCAAATGACGTCGTCCGACCGAGCATCGCTAGTCCTTCTCTGCAGGGGTAATTGCGCCGCTGTCTAGCACAGCCTGGAACCAAAGTGCCCCCTATTATCTGACATCACTAGCCGCAAATGATGCCCGGTGTTGATCAGGCGGTGTCACCACCTCATGAGCATACCGCAAGAGTTCGCACAGGCCGATAATCGCCTCGTCAATTCCTGCCTCGTTCCTCTTGTAGAAAACGCGTGTCCCAACCTTCGTTGCAGAGACCAATTTGGTCTCAGTGAGCCAACGCATGTGAAGGCTGACAGACTCTTGCGTGACACCAAGCCTGCCGCAGATCAGCTTGTTCGTCAGCCCGGTCTGTCGCGCGTTGGGAACGTCTGGGAAATTCAGCTCCGGCCAGTTAAGAAAATCCAGGATCTTCAGCCTGCTTTCGCAAGCCAATGCCTTGATGACGCGAGGATCCATAGCCGTTCTCCATCAGGTGGTCCGATGGATGGCGCTATCCCCAAGGGTTCGGCTATCGACAACGGCGAAGTCGGCTGGTCGAAGATTTTAACCGCGTTAGTAGTGGAGATCGGCCTGAGTTCGGTCAAACACCGTTGTCCTTCCTGAACCGACAGAAGACGCCCTCCGTAACAGGAGGTATCCAATGTCACAGCAGGATCATACAGGTGTGGGTCCCAAGGCCTTCGACCAGGCCAAGCTTTTCCAGCTGAACTTCAATCCAACGCACAATTCGGTTCTTTCCCTCGTTGCGGGACCGTTTGCCGATCGAGTGATCAAAATTTGGGGCAAAGATCGGGTTCACGAATATCTGGCCGCACCGGATGCCCGCCGGCACGTCTGGAACAGTTGGCTTGCGGCACAGCCGAGCGCCGACGATGCTTACACGGTTCTGTCGCGCGCTAAGTCAAGCCAGATCGTCCAGAAAGGATATGGTTTATGCCCTGCCGGGATGGTGAGCACCTTGGGACGACTCGGCCCTGCATCGAGAACGGTCAAGTTCTACCCAGCGCTGTTCAAGGTGATCGCCTCTGGAGGCCCCTTGGCCCAGTGGCTGTTCTACCAGAAGGAAATCCCAAACGAGTTGGTGTTTGTGCTTTCCCAGCTCGATGACGACGGCCTCTCGCGAAGGGCGGTTTCCAAGCTAATTGGCAGGTCGGTAAAACCAAGACTGTTTCGCGCTGTTATCTGGTTGATCCGCCGGCTGGTGGCCCAGTCAGGCGATTCCAACGCAGTGGATGCCGTCCTGAACTCTAACGATCCGGTCCAATCGGCTCGAAAATTGGCGGCTCAATTGCCATTTCCACCGGCACCCTGGCGCCAGTTAGGTTCACTTGAGCCGGTGGAGAGCCCGGCCATCCTGGCATCGCTGGGCAAGAGCTTTCGAAACTGCCTATCTGATCGCAACCGCTGGATTGATGCTGCCATTTCGGTTCAAAGCGGTCGCCGCTACTATTATTATTGGACCGGCGAGCAGCCGGCATTGCTGATGTTCGCTAGGTGCGGGGCGCTGGGATGGTCGCTTCAAGAGGCTGCAGGCCCAAGCAACACGCCGATACACCCCGACACTGAAATGGAGATCCAGAACGCACTGTGTTCAATCCCGAATATCTGGCCGATCGACCTGCACTACTCCAGCGCAGTCATGTTTGACGACTTTTGAATCGCTACCTCTGCTTCTTCTGACCCCTACGGATGATGCGGATGAGTCGGGAGTCGCCTCCCGGTCGATGCCAAAGCACTCTACATTTACGGTGGTGATGCCGGGATGGCAAAACGCGGCGAATCTCATTCCTGCCATCGACCTACCGTCTCAGATTACGAGCCCCTTTTAGTGCCGGGCAGTCTATCGTCGTCACGCTTCTTCCAGCAGAATATCAGCCGGAATGTGTTACGCTTGCAGCGTCAGAATGGGTTATGTGTTTTCGACGAAAAGACCGCTCCAATTCCTTCTATCTTGGACCGTTCGAGAGCACCAGCGAGGCCTTCAAGGGAAAGCGGTTCCTTGCTGTCGATTGCGATATTGGACTGACCCAGCGCACGCATTTCAATGTCTTGGGAGGCCTCTTGTCCAAATATCGCTACTGAGTTTGCCTCAATGTCCTTAAGCACGTCATTCGCCGACTTCGAAGAAGGTTTAAGCTCTATCAACAGACGATCGGAGGTCGCATTTTCGACCAGTATTCCAGTCGGCGTAGCGCTTCCATTGTCATCGTTGGTTACCAATTGAGTATGATCGCGCAGCACTTTGAACGAGGCCATTGCATCAATAAAGGGAAATTGGAACCCCGAGGCATCGTCGGCGATTAGATGCCCGCCCTGCTTCAAAGCCAGTTCGATATCCTGCGAAGATCTGTCGGGAAAGCGTTGCGAAAGAATTGCGAATACTCCAGCTGCGACAGCAGTCGCCATTGACGTCCCACTCTCCTCATGGAAAGTTCCATCGTTAAACGAAGAGTAGATCCCAACGCCCGGCGCTACAGCGTCAATTAGCCCAACGGTTGACCGGTTCGATTTAGTCCAGATTTTCCCGACCTTAGTCGAGGCTGCAACAGTGAAAGCTGTACTTATGCATCCGGGCTCAGCCACGCCTAGAACGTCGCCGTGGTTTCCGGAAGCGATAAAGGTAGGAATCCCCAGACCCCGAAGATTGTTGATTGAACGCGTTAGAGGACTGGTGGTATCGCATGGTGTCGTGCGCCGGCCACTAGCAAGGCTCATGTTGACGGCAACGATCCTAGGTCCAATCTTCATTATGCGGCGCTGAAGCTCGATAAACTGAATGTATTCGAGCGCCCGTATTAAAGCTGGATCGGACGTTTTCGCGCATGGGGCTGGGAAGCTCGACGAGCAGTCGATAGAGTTTTCGTATTTACTGTACACCTGGATGGCCGCAATTGACACGAGGGGGTCTATACCTGAGATCGCCCGCCTCGCATTGCGCGGATCGGGCACTGGATTGCCCGCGATAATTCCAGCGATGTGATTGCCATGTCCGCAGCCCGAGATAGATGAGACGCAAGAAGGCGCCGAATTAGCGGAGAGATCTGTAACATAGCCACCATCATCTTGCCCGCCCACGCATAGGGACGTGATTCCCTTCGCAGGAAAATTCTCGGAGAAGCATGCCTGGAGGACAACCTTTCCCGACAGAAAAGGATGGCTTGAGTCCACGCCGGTATCTATCACCGCAACGGTTGGTTTGTCAGCCGGCTGAGTGCCGGCTGTGGCCTGCTGCAAAATTTGCGGATTTGCCGTGAAGAAATCTCCTACCCCTACAAGCTGTGATGATTCTATTAGCGCGGGCTCGTAGGTGTTTATCGGGGACACCAGCTCGACGCGTTCGTCAGCGAGCAGTTTGTCTAGCCCCTGACCATCCACAGTTACAACAGCTGCATTGCCGCTTCCAATGCTTCTGACTGCACCACTTTGGTCGGCATCGAGTTGCAGCGATTGAGCAACGAACTTACCCGAATCCGAAAACCCTGAGTACGCACTCGTTCCGGTCTCGCCCTCCGATTTGTAAATGACAATCACTTCAGCGGCACCGGTTCGCCCGATGCTGTCACGAATGGGTCCCTGCGATTCTTGCGCCGCTAGAGAAGAGATGTTGGCCAAAAACAACAACATCGCGGCAGCAGCTCGACGCTGACCTAAACAAGCGCAGGTCAAGTACAGGGTTCGATTGCGATTTTCTTGTGACAAGGAGGCGCCGCGCCTTTTTACGATAAGAACGACTCTTTCGAAGAAAACTAAAAACTGGATGAGTATTGACGCCTAGTTAGGTTAAAAGTAACATTAGCTACCTGTCAATAGTAACTTTGGGGGACTTAAATGGCACGGCTGGCTTTTGCCGCCTTGGTGGCGGTCGTATGGTCGTTTTCCGGAGATGCAGTTTTTGCGCAGGCTGACCCTTGCCCTGGACTTCAAAATACGGCTGAGGCAATTATTAGTCCCGACAAGTATGCTTGGCAGCTTTTTGTTGAGCTCAACACCCCAGTCGATCCGACAACCAAATGTCCCGACCCCGGGAAACCCTTTGGCGCTGAGGGTACTGTGGTTTGGGAGGCTTGGAGGAATGTTCGATCGGGCGCAGCAGACGCTGTCTTTCCGCCAATGGGTGCCGACCCAGGTGAATGGCTGAGCACACCAGTTGTCACAGCGCGACTTGAGTCCGACATGGAGCCCCTGCGAAAGCAGCTCGTGCTTACCACCTTGCAAAACTTCGGCATCAACGGACTTCAGGTCGCCTTCGATCCCGTTGTCGGCGAAGGCAACGAGGTGAGGATGAATAGGGCCGCCTTTGAGTTCGTTCGGTCAAACAAGCTTTTTGACAAGCGAGAGCAGATGAGATTGGCGGGCCAAGGAACGGCCTTGTTGGCGTTTCCTTTGGCGGCGAAGGAGGTGAAGGCGACGTGGAGGCGGATTCGGGAGCAGGATAAGCCGCGCTACCATTGGGCCGTTGTAAAGGATCAGAACGGCAACGAAGAAATTTGGGGACTAGTGGGACTGCATATAATTACGAAAGACCTCCCTAAGTGGTTCTGGGCAACGTTTGAACACGTTGACAATAAGGTGGAGAATGCGCTGCCGCCAGGTGGCGGCACACCGAATGAAGGCTGGAGACTTCGGTCTGTTGACAGATATTCCTGTCCGAAAGCTCCTTATGATTGCGAAGCTATTCCGAAGAACATAGGCATTGAGGGGACCAAGTGGGAGAATTATCGGCTGCGCGGGACGCAAGTGGATTTTGTTACACCTGCGGGGCGACCAACGTTGTTGGCCGACTCCACGATAGAAAGAGGATTTCAGGAGCGGTCTTCATGCATCACGTGCCATTCCCGAGCAACGATAGACAAAGATGGGAAGGGCGCGGGGTTTGGATTGGACGCTGGTGTGCCTAATCCTGACTGGTTTGAAGACCCAGCCACAGGCGCGATGCGTTTTATGCAAAATGACTTTGTTTTTTCCTTGGACAGGGCGTCAGAATCGCCGAACTAGTGAGTTGGAAAGATGAAAACGCTCGTAAGCCTAATAGCATGTGCGATGGTTTGTTTGTCGGCCGGATCTTCATCGTCGGCAGGGCCGGATGTCATTCTCGGTGAGATTGATGGTTCCGTGAGTGCCATCATAAACGATGATGTGTTCGCGGGCTTCGGGACGACCTCATGCAACGCCGGAGACATGCCGTTGCAATGGACGGCACTTCCAAGCAACGAGCATCCCGTAATTGGGCTCAGCCTTTATCGCCTCGCCGATGGTCGGCTCGAGCAACTAGGGCAGTCTTGGGTGAAACATGGTGTATTCGCGCTGGAGCAAGACATCTGTAATCTTGGGTGCCAAGCCACCGGCGGAGGCAATCTTTTGGGTCCCGGCTGCTCCGATCCTTACGGTGCCACGATGAATCGCGGTCCGAAGCTTGGATCGCGCTCGGAAGTCAATCCCGTGACGGGAAACTACGATGGCGCAAAAGTGAAGGGCACCCTGGACCGCATTGGTGGCAGCGGATGGGAACGGAGTATCCAATTAAAAATAGCGGATGTTGTGCGCCAAAACGCCAAATATTTTGTCGAGGGTCAATATATTACAAGAGACGACGCGATTGCCGGAAACGGACTAAACAATGTGTCGTATAGGCAATTCGACGTTATTGAACGAAATCAACGAATATTTTTCGCAAGTGAAGGTGAGACTGTGCGTGAGAGGCCAGCGATTTACACGTGGGACGGCGCTGAGCTTGAAAGCATTGACACCCCCGAGGCGGAATTCCAAGGAAAGCCAATACTTGCCAGGGTCATCGTTGCGTCCAAGGCAACTAGGCTAACCGAGACACGGTATCGGTATGACTATGCGGTCTTTAACATGAACAGCGAACGAGGCATTGGATCGCTCAACATCGCAATTGCAGGCTCGAATCCTGAAGCCTTCGGGTTCCATGCTCCAACTATCTATGAGGACGGCTGGTCACAGGACCCATGGAAGGTTGAGACCGACAATGGAAAGGTAGTCTGGTCTACCACCCAAAAATCCGCTGCCGGCGAACTGGGAAACCCTGTGAGATGGGGCAGTATGTACAACTTCTGGTTTGAGGCTGAAGCGAAACCTGTGCAGGTCGCGGCGTCCGCAGGCAAGTACAGTTCGGGCGAGGGCCCAGACGCCATCCAATTCAACGTGCTGGCACCTGGGCAACAGTAGATAATGTAACGTAACCCGGCCAAAGTGGCAGAGTTGATACCAGTTCGTCATTTTATGAGCGCCGGGGTTGGTGCTCTATTGCGTACCTGACAAGGAGGCAAACCTGTGACCTCTGCCTTCGGAGAGCGTTTTTGGCGTTCAAACTGAATTGCTGCTGGCAACGATGGCGCCGAAATCAGATCTTTTTTTAAATTCTGAGGGTGAAGCGGTTGCCGTTGGTGGAGGCATGACTCGCTTCATTCAGCTATCTAGCTACGCCCGATTAGGACATCGACCGCCAATTCTTTGGCGGCATGTCGCAGCAATATCTGCATGAATTACGATCGCGGTTGCAAACAACACTGAAATGCGCCAACTTGACGAAGCCTTTGGTTCGCTAGCCGGCGGGGTCGGGCAACTTTACACGCCGTGTCTTACGCTTGCGCAGGCTGTGGGGGGTCGATCGATGAAATCTTCGATTGCGGTGACGTTGGCCGTAATTGGCATATTCGGGGCGGCGACCGCAGCGGCTGCCGATGACAAGATTGTCTGGGTCGAATACCCCGAAAGTGGCGTCGTGCTAGGGCAGGGCTATGACCTACTCGAGGATAGGCCCGCAACTGGCACCTGTGTGGACTTTGTACCGGTGCAGGATCCCTCGCAGTCGATGCAGTACCGCTTCGACGAGGTCACTTCGAACACCCAGGTGCAGAGCGTTACCAACATAAGTGCTTCGGGCAGCATGAAAATGGCGGTCCTCAAGGCGACCGCCAAACTGAGCTTCCTGTCGGATGAGAAGTTTAAGCTTGAGACGCAAAAGTTTCTGCTAAGTGCAAACGTCATCAACTCAGCACTTTTCGCGGCTCCGTCGGTCGACTTCAAGAAGGGTGGCGAGGTGGTCGGCGGGAAAACCAAGGAAAACCCGGCGGGCAAAGACTATTCTGATTCGTCCAAGATGGTGCTCAAGTCGGATGCGTCAATTTTCGACGCTGAGCGGTGCGGCCAAGGCTATGTCGGCGCCATTGTGAGTGGGGCGTCGCTAGACGCGTTCCTCACCATGAGCAAGTCGGACGCTGAGAGCTTGGCCGACATCAAGGGAAGCCTTGAGGCGGACATCGGCGGAATTTTCCAGGTGAGCGGGAGCTTCGGCCAGAAACAGACATCCTCTTCCATCCAACAAAATACCTCGGTGTCGGTGTTCAAGACCGGCGGTCAAGGCTCTCAAATTGCTTACGACCTAGCCGGGCTAAAGGCGGCCGTCGCGGCGATGCCGCTTGAGGCGGCGACAACTCCGAAGCCAATAAAGATTGCGATAGTCCCGTACCAGATGTTGGACAAGATCCCGAGTCAGCAGACTTACAGCGCGGAACTCTTCAGCCAAGCCGTCGCGGCTTACTTTCTGGTTTCGGATGTCTTCCAGAACACCGGCAGTGCGATCGACAGCTACCAGAAATTCTCGGAAGCGGCGACGGCGAAGCAGCCGCTCTTTCGCAAAGATCTCCACACTTATGTCGACCTCAATGGCCGGGCCATGAAGAGCGCGAACCAACTTTCACAAATTCTGGTGATGTGTCAGGCGGCGATGGTTAAAGCCAACAAATCGCTTAACGATTCCGATGCTAAATCGAACGCTGCGCACGCCCAACTCCTTGCGACAAAAGTAGGTGTCGATCCCGAGCACGAAAAGCGACCACCTTGGTTGCGTGCAGTGACGATGGCCCAAGGTTCGAGCGTGGACGAAAAATTCATTGATGCTGTGCGCGTTCTGACGACTTCTGTAGCAGCTGGACAAACGGACGACGACACCAAGCAACTCCGGGAATGCGGTTCCAACGAACCGGGGACGTTTCTTGGCCTTGCCATCGATGACGCGATATCGCTCGCGGCCGAGGAATTGAGCGACCGCCCGATCTACTGGGCTGATCTCGACATTTATCAAAAGGAGATGCTTCGTCCGATCGCGGCTGAGGTAGGTCTTACGAAAACTGTCGCTGAACTCACCAAAGAAGCGGCGCCAATCCTTACGACTTACTCGGCCGACTACCGGACCCAAAAGATGCTTCGCGACATATGCGGCAAGAGCTTTGCGCATCCGATCTGCGGAGTGAACATAGCCAGCTTCGTTACTAGCGCCGCGCCCAAGATTGTCGAGGGCGATTTCAAACCGCTGCAGCTTGCGCAGGATGTCATGAACGAAGAAAAGACCGCAGGCACAAGCACACCGTAGCCGAGGAGATCTACTTGAGCGCGCGATTTCTTGGCCTTCTGTTTGCGTATGCCCTGCTCGCGGTTACGGCGCGAGGCGCCCAGCTCGAGCAGGTGGTCGCCCCCTCCGGAGCTCCGATAATACCCGCAGCAGAACCGTCCGTCCCCCCAGATTCTTCATCGTCATCCGTCCAGTCGCCGGCCACGTCGCCATCGAGCGAGCCTTCGGAGGCCACCGAGTTGCCGACTCCAAAACCAGCTATCGTCGAGACCTCGTGCGTGTTTAAGGCCGGATCCCGTCAAACATTCTCGTTGACGCAGACGGAAGGCAAGAAAGACAGGCTTCTCGACCTTATCTACAAGCGTTGCGCGCTTAAGATCGACGATGACGGGGTTATCTCACTATCGGTGGACGTGCAGGCACAACTCAACGTAACGGCCGACGTCGCGAGCTGCAGTTCTTTTCAAATTGGAATGCTGTTCGAGGGTGAAGCTGACAGCGCCCATATCGGATGGCCCGGCTTCAGAAAGCTTATCATCGCCTTGCCCGTCGCGAACATTGACGGAGACAAGCAGGATCTGAGCTATTTTGTTCTCAACGACCACTCGTCCGACCAGCCGATCACGATCGCAGACACCATTCTACAATCGCAAAGTTCGCCGAACTATCCCGATCTTTATTGGGGAACAGCCCTGATATTACAGGAAGAGCGAACTGGCCCTCTTGCTACGGCTATTCGTAACAATACGCCGGTGCTGAGCAATGCAAAGGATGGAAAACCCGACCTCAAGGTCGAGGTTGCAGTCGCCCCATTCACTCCACGCGGTTGGTGCGTTGTACGGGAACCGAATGGACAGTTGCACAAAGCGGTATTGAATGCATCGTAGGAGTCCAGGATGACGCGGCGGTTACTCGTTCGAAAAATCTTCGGCGCCTTGGCTTTCGCAATCGTGGGGTCTGCCACGGCGGCTTGGAGTGCGGACATTGCGACTCCGGACCTGGTGGGTCATTCTAAGAGAGAGGCGATCGCCACGCTCAAAAGTGCGGGGCTGGCCTACGACCTGACCATCACTAACGAATGCGGGCAAGCCGACGTCGTCTTTAAACAACAGCCTCCCCCGAACACCCCTGTGAAGTCCGGTGCGCATATCCTGCTCTGGATTACTCGGGGGAGCAAAATCGTTCCAGATGTGGTCGGAAAGACGCTAGATCAGGCTACGGCGATTTTGCAGGGACAGGGCCTAGCAATCGACTCCAGGGAACGCTTGCTGGAAACGGGTGACCTTAAGTGCCCCGCCCTTACTCCGACGGACTTTGGCGTTGAACTAAATATCGTTTCCTCACTGCCGGCGGCGGGGGATCTTCTTTGCAGTCCCACCGTGCAGGTTTTCAGAATTCACAGGATCAATGTCGGTTCGATGAGAAACGCCAGCGGCATTTGCCCTTAGAGTGTCGGTTTTTAAACCGCTTAAGGCCCGGCACCGATAGCGGGCGCGCGGACTGATGGATACGACGGTCCATGCGGAGGGTAGGTCGAGTTGCGATTGTTGAGTTGCCCTGACGTGCCCCGCTTCCGTAAACTGCCGGTCGGCTGTCGGCCCCTGCCGATCTCCAGCCCGTACGCCTCAGTTGAAATGCGACGTTGCACACGAGCTCGCATCTGCGTCTGCGAAACGGTCGTGTTCCAGACATAAGTCAGCAACTTCGACGGACTTTTTCCAGACTAACGTCCTGGCGCCGGGCTACCTTCCGGCTACGGCGCGCTCGATGACACTGCGGATTTGGCAAGGCATAAGCGGCCGTGACGGCCATCGTTCGTAGCGCCGCTCAGTTCCATATGGACTCCTTCGACACGGGCAGCGCCGCACCACGAAAGTATCGAACAACTAACCGGGAATACGGAGGCAACTTCCGGCCGTCCGGCAACTCACCGTCATCCCATCCGCTTCTCGACACGTACCGACCTGGCCCGATCTCGACGACCTCTTCGGAGATCCGCTCGTAGCGCGAGGATAGCGGCTCCGGCCCCTTTCCTCGTCATGTAGTGGGGCGTCACCCTTTGCCAAGTAAAGTAAACTTGAGGTTCAATGACTCATTGTACGTCTGCGCGGCTCCGGCGCCCAAGGAGATTTCCTTGACCGGCTCGACAAACGATATTGTGCCACCGGCTGAAACATTGACGGTGAAGTCAAAATTATACTCCTCTACGCTAACAATGCCAGGACTTGTCTTAAGTTCGCCGAGTGTTGTGGTCAGCCGTTGCAATATGCCTAAGTTTTGGCTAATCCCGAGCAAATTTATACGTTTGTCAGAGCAATTCCTATAAAAGCTCGTGTCCTGCTGACCAGGTGAAGGTTTCGGCTTTTTAAAATCTGCCACGATGTCTTTGACCAGAAGCAGCCTTGTCCCATTGTTGTATTGGAAGTCTGTGCTAGATACCCCCACACCTGGAAAAGCACCCGATCCAAATAGCAGTCCTTTGGACTTCCCAGTGTTATAAATGTTTCCTCCGATGGCAGCTCCCGATTCCGACGTGGATTTCTCGCCTAGAGTCAATTCCACGGCGTACTTTCCGAGCGGAAATTGCTTGGCGACGTCCTTGTAGTCCCCCTCTTGCAACGTGTTTACACTCACAACGGCTCGGTACAGTTCACATTTGATGCGAGCGAACACCTGCGCTCGTGGAAGTGAATTGGGCGTTCTAAACGACGGAGCGCCGCAGCCGGAAACGATGAACGAAACACACAGGGCAAATGCTAAGCTCTTAGACGTCGATTTCATGTGCCTCCCCCGAAAGCCAGAATGTTGACGTATTTTAGTTGTATAGTAAGTTACGACTGAGTAAAGCCTAGTTTCATAGGAGAAACTGCAATGAGAACCATTATTTTTTCTGTGATGTGGCTCGCAATCGCTTTTACGCTATCGCCGACGTCGTCGCGCGCCGATGGTAATAGCAACCTAGACAAGGTTGCCACATGCGTGCAAAAGGCCAACGATACGATTAGCGATGGGGAGAAGCTGCAGCAAGCTATTAAGGCCTGTCAGAGCAAAGGCGCTCTCCCCGCAAATCCGGGCTATGGCACCGAGATTCCCGGGCAAGACACGCTGTTTATACTTAGGAATGGTGATAGCAAGTAAGTGCGCCGGGTGCCCTCCTCCGAGCCGGGCCAAAATCCGTCACGTCGTGAGAAACCGTTGATCGCGCCGATTAACCGTAGACTTCAGAGAAATCTAATTAGGTTCTTTGCCGTTTGTGGATGGAATCTCTTACCGAGGCTGGTGACTGCGCCCTTGCAATTTAAATGCCGGGCCAAATCTGAGTAGGACATCATTTGCCACGTTTCGGGCAAAGAATGCCGAATTTGGTTGGCAAAATCTACTGCCCTCGCTTTGTTAGCCGCTGCCAGCACGCTCCCATTCTTTCCAAGCACGGTTCCTCGGCGTTTGGCCTGGGCAAGCGCTGCCTTCGTCCTCTCGGAAATTAGCCGTCGTTCTTCCTGGGCCAGCGCCGCAAAGATATGCAGCTGAAAGTCGGTTGCGTTGGGCATTTCAGCGACGACAAGCTGGACTCCCCTCTCCATCATAGATGCGATGAAGCTGACACGTCGTGAAAAGCGGTCTAGGCGGGCGATCAACAGGGATGCTCCCACTCTTTTTGACGCGATCATCGCTTTTGCCAGTTCAGATCGTTGATCGTTCCTTCCTGACTCCACCTCAACGAATTCAGCGATCAGTGCCCCATGGGTCGCGGCAAACTGCCGGACCACCAGCTGCTGGGCCTCTAAGCCGAGCCCGGACCTTGACTGCCTTTTCGTGGAAACCCGGTAATAGCCGACATATTTCATTGAGCCTCGTCAAACATAAACGCTGGTTTATGTTTTAAGGACTCCTCCCTAAATGCGGTCCGAGACAACACCGCTGGTGTTCTCACGATGGCTTTGAGCCGCGCAGCAGTCGTTCGGTGATCATGCCAAAAGTTCTGCAAGCAGACATCTTGGGAACGACAGGGCATAGCCGGCAGGCGCGAGCGACCAACCGAGCGCTGGCGTGGCTTCATTCCACCAGTCCAGCGTCCGGTTGCGTCTGCGTCAAGCGGTTGCCTGACTTCGGCTAAAGAGGAGCTGAAACATGTCGCGCAGCGTCGCAGTGCGGGCAGCGTGACAAGTTTTTTCGGCACTGTCCAAACGCCTGCCAGTAAATAGTGCTACCAGCCGGTACTCATCAACTGGACGAAATCACGTCGAGACAAGACTTCTGTGCAGTCACGCCAGTCCTTATCCGTAGGCTCTGCGGTCGGCTTATAACGAAGATCAAAGCCGGTGGCTTCCCGCTGAGCATTTATGTACTCGTCCATCTTCTCGCCAAGGGTCTCGATATCTTCGATCCACTCGTCTTTGATCGTGTCCGGCAACGAGCCGAACAGGTTGAAGCGGTCGCGCATGCGTTCTGATAGCCGGTCGTAAACTTTTTCGTCGACGGTCTGCTCATTCACGAGATTCAGCATGTCGACTTTCTCGCGGGTTTGCCCGAAGCGCTTGATTCGGCCAATGCGCTGCTCAAGGCGTGTTGGGTTCCAGGGCAAGTCTATGTTGATGAGAGTGCCCAACGTTTGGAGGTTAAGGCCTTCGCAAGCTGCGTCAGTTGCTACCATGATTTTTATCTCATGCTCGGCAACCATCTTCTTTAACGTTTCGCGTTCTATGCTGACGCTTTCTCCGCTCTGATACAGGCGACTGCGTGAAGCGCCGGCATAGAGACCGATTGCTTGCTCTGGGTTTCTGCTCGCCAGCTCATCAGCGACCCACTTCGCTGTATCGTAATATTGGCTGAAAATTATCACACCATGGTCCACCCATTTCTCGTGGTCCAAGAAATGGATCACCGCCTGAAGCTTTGGATCGCTTTGAATTCGCTCTAAACGTTCAATAAGCCGCTCCAAGGCAACCTTCTCGTCCGAGGTTTCGACTGCCAGCTCGATGACTTGTTCTTCCGTCTCCTCTTCGACGGTGTGACCCGATAGGAGCATTCTAGCCGTGTTGAGGCCCGCAGCGATACTGGAGCAAATCCGTTGCTCCATGAGGTTCTTCATGAACCCACTCCCCTTGCCTCTGCGCGAGAGAGCTTTCCCGAAAGCCCTCGCCTCCCGGTAGGCTTCCCGGAAATCATCATTGGTACGAAGCGCCTTTCCTTCGAACAGGGCATCAAAGCGCTGGACATCCCGGATGAATTGCCGGTCAGGATGCAGATCGACGCCAATCCGAGGAAGGAGCCCGGCATCTTCGAGGTCGGCTCGCTTTCGCAATACGATGTGGCGCGTGAACGGGTTTTCGCGCTGGAAAAACGTAGCGCCGGACATTTCGCGCTCCAGCTCCTCCTCAAAGATCTCCCGAGTGTCTTCCGACAAATCTATCAGTGCTGCGCTGCACTCCGTCTGCATGTCTGGAAGGCCAAGATCCTGCCGGACGGCGCTGAAAAGCCTTCTCGCTCTGGGCTCATCCGTCGAGTTGAGGACGGGCAATGGCGATCGGAGAAGCTCCCAGCCTTGATCGGGGTCAACAATTTCAGTTTGCCCAGAAATAATGGGAAGAACCGCATCAGGCTGATGCCACCTAGCAAAATCGTTTCCTAGAACAAAGCGCCCCTTCCCCTGATGGAGAATACGCATCAGATCCCACAGATCCTCCGATCGTGTCTGGATGGGGGTGGCAGTTCCTAGAAGCACATGATCGCTTCGCTCCGCGACAGCCTTTGCAAACGCTAGAAGCTCATTAGGTGTGCCTGCGTTCCGCCCGAAGCCTTGGCGACTGCGCGCCTTGTGCGCTTCATCAAGGATGACAAGACCAAAGCGGAGTCCCAGCAGATGCTGCTTCTCCAGGCTATCGCGCATCATAAGGCCGGTAGACACGATACCAATCCGCAGTGGACACCGTGCGATGTGCTCTCGTCCAGCCGGGGAGATGGCGCGGTCGTCATAGTCTAGCCAGATCTTCCTTTGGGTCTCCCAGCGGGCGCAGGGAATACCCAGCTTGTCGATCATTTCGGTCTGCCATTGTTCGCAAAGTGTTGCGGGCGCAAAGATGACGACCGGTTTCTGCCCAGCTTTCGCTTGATCCTGAAGGAGGCATAGAGCGAGAGCTGCAGTGCCTAGGGAGAGGGTTTTTCCAAGGCCAACTTCATCTGCCAGTAACAGCCGGACGATCCCGTGATTATAGAAGTGACGCAGGCACTCGGTCAGAAACCCTTGCTGCCAAGGCTGGAGTGAGAAGCCCTCTCGATAAAGGGGCGATTCGATCAGGGCTGCCGGCGCGATGTCTTCCGGATCGTCGATCTCGTCAAACAATACCTCGCGACGATAGCCGCGCCGATGAATCTCTCGAATGACGGCGCGCGGCAGCTCCCTGGAAGCTCTCCAGAGGAATTCAAACTCTTCCTCAATCCAAGCGACGCCTTCGGGAGATGAGTCCTCCCATAGGATTTCATAGTGACGCTGCCAGCCACTTCGAGTCTCGTTCATTGACCCCATGAAGCCGAGCTTCCGTCCGTTGGCACATTCGATCACACCAGCTTTCCCGTGCAGGAAGCCGCACACATCGTTGGGTGCCACACGTATCGCCTGACCGTGGTTCTGAAGAAACGCGTCCAGCCGACGGTACCGCTCGCGGTTCAGAAGCGCCTCCGCCTCGAGAGAACGTTCGTTCCAGCGCCCGATCATCTTGGCTTCGCGCAGCTTTGCAACCCTCAGGTCGTCCGGGTGTATGTCGACGTTGCAGACGATCTTCACTTCCGGAATATGATCAAGCAACTCGCCGGCCACTTCGAAAAGCGAGCTGGTGAAGTAGCCAGCAATCCGCTTGTAGCTGCGGGCGCCCTTGAGGTGTTCGAGTAGCACCGTCTGATCGAGACGATGTGTCCGTGAAGAGAACCTACGGATAGTCATGTGCTCGGTCCCTCCCCGTGCGCGCTATTGGCTGAACGCGCGGAGGTTCTTCAGACGCCCGCCTAGGATCTCGGCAGCGTCCCGCACCTTTTGCTCAAGAGCCTTCCGTTCGATGAACGAAAGTAGGTTAATCAGCAGCGGACGGACCTCCAGGAAGTCTGGTAGATCTTCCTGGATTTGGCTCGCGACCACGGGGGGCTCGACTTCTGCTAGAAGTTGCTGCAGTCCGATGATCAGCCGCCCGAGCCAGGTCGGCCCGATCTCAGTGCTGTCCGTAAGGTCGCGAGAGGCGAACTCGGTCACGCGCTTGAGGCGCGCGCTGTTTGCAGCCATGTTCGCCATTACCTTGGCATAGTCGGCAACCCGAAACGCCTTCGCGAAATTTTGGTAGTTGTCGAGCTTGCTAGCGCCTGTCGTCTCCATATCCATCATACGGAAGTAGAACCGTTGGATGCCGGTCAGTCGGGACCATGTTTCCGTTTCCAGCCCCTCAGGCACGAGAAGGCTGTTGGCCGCTTCGGCCGCTTGTTGGACGATCTCATCGACGACCGTCTCCTCGCCGCGTTGACGCGGGCGCAGCGCGAAACTCGTCACGTCGTCTCCGCCGATATGGGTATAGGCCGTGAGCACCTTCAGCGCAGCGGCGTACCCCGCCATCTGGAGGTCGGAGTCGTTGAAGACCGGCTCGCCAAACTTGTCCTTCACCTCTTCATTGAGGTGCATCATGCTTTCGATTTGCCGCTCCACCTCGGTGCGGACGGCGGGTAAAATGCGTTGCTTGAAGCCGGAGCGCTCGCCGGCCGGGCGCTTGCGCAGCATCAGGATAACGGTGCCCTGGACGTAGCCGCCCTTTTTGAGCTCGGAGGTCGTCTCCGTCGCGATGTACCAGGCTGCCACAACCTGAAGGCCGGCGGCCCAGAAGATGCCAACCATGTCGGACCATACACCGGAGTCCTGATGGGTGAACATCACACACTGCATGCCGTTGTCCGGCATGTGCTCGGCCATAGCCCGATACGCATCGACCATGCCGCGTCTGAAAACGTCCCCCGATCCCTTTATAGCTAGCGCCCGGCGTGAGTCCCACGTCCAGTCGCGGAACTCATCGGGCGGGTTCCGCCGCAGCCAGGCAATGAAGAACTCGGTTATTTCGTGATACATCACTGCATCCGCGTATGGCGGATCAGTAATCCAGTATTCACAAATCCCTGGCGCCTCGGAGGCTGGGTGAGCTTCGATCGTCGCCTTGCGGTGAGGTATGCTGCTTAAAGAGTAGTCCGGAAAGAGAAACTTTTCCAACGATGCGAAGCTTCTGCAGCCGTAATTGTAGATTGTGTTGAGTGCTTGGTTTGTGAACACATTTTTTGGACCCTCTCTGCCTCGATCAGAGCTATCCCAGGAGCAAAGTCGGGAACTCCAGCTCAGCCCTGAACTCAACCCCAGCATGAGTGCCGGATGGCCAGCTTCCATCATCTTTTCTTTAGCGATTGCAAAGAGGAGGATCTGTCTAGGGTTAAATAGGTGGTGCCAGTAAGACCATCCCCGTGCAACGATGAGGTCCCGGCCCTGATAGCGCGGTGGACCGCCGACCTCTATCTCCATATCTGGGACAAGGCCCTTCTCCTGCCAGTCGATCAATCGCTCGCAGACGATTGACGTGATCTTTTGCTCTACCGAGAGATCCTTTTCGGTGGGAGCGGCAAAGAAGGTCTCTCGACGACCACCTAGTGTTTCATGCTTTATCCATTGAATGCAGAACAAACGCTCTTGGTAGATATCGGTTTCGGCCGGGGCCACATCCGACTTCGTCCACCGGCGAAGGTTGTTCTCGAATGCCCCATGGACGTTCTGGCGGTCACCTCTCAGCGTCTTAACTGGGGTTCGATAGGTTTTCCCATCTATTTCGTAAACGAGAGTTCCGTCTCGCACAGTCCCAAGATCTGCGGCATCCATTTCTTCCTGGCTTGCGCCGGATGCGATTTCGATATCAAACCTCCTGTTCTCGCGATCGGGAACGAGTCGTGCAACAACGTTCCACGTTCTTGATATGACCCAAGTCCATGACATTGGGATGAGCCACCCCGTTTCAGGACACATTGTTTCAAGACAGTAGAGGTATGCCTTTGCTCGGTTGCCCTCAGAATCATGCTCGACTCCCAATTGCTGAATGGTCGCCTCAATCGACCCAGAGACATCGCGCTGAACCAGCCTGAGCGCTTCGTTCTCATCCGGCTGCGCGCCAATGACGTTGATAGCTCCCCAGCTCAACATGCAAGCAATTGGGTTAAGATCAGAGGCTGCTACCTCCGCGCCCAATCGCGCAGACTCAAAGGGAATTGATCCTCCTCCGGAGAACGTGTCGCCAACTCTTGGACGCCGTCCATATCGCAGAATGCCGAATTGCTCGACAAGTTCATGGAAGGAATTGGCGCTTACACCAAGTTCTGCATAGTATGAATTAACGACCTGCCAAACTGGCTCATACAGCCACGCTTCATCTACTTCTTCTGGTCTTTTGCACAGAATTGCTTTTGACTCGTAGGTCTTATAGGTTCTTAGAGCCTTTTCAATAACAGTAAGCTTCTGGATCTCGCTCAGGTCGCGGCGCCACCGAAGTGATGTTCCATGCTCCGCCGGATCGAACGAACCTTGGATAGAAGCGATGGGGTCTTCGGCGCCTAGGCTGTTTCTTCCGGAGAGCGTAAAGTAATCCCATAGGTTTCTCAGCTCCACGCGCTGTGCAATTTCATTCGGTTTAATGCCGTTGTGTTCGAGCGCGCGCCGGGCCAAGCTGTGATCGTCAAGAGCCAGCAGTTTCTCGAATATTTCGAGATCCATCTTACTGTCGTCGCCCCTTGGCAGTATCGTTCCGAGCAGTATTGCCCGGACAAGAATTAGAGGTTTTCGCCCCTTCCAATACGATCCGAGAGACGTCAAGGTTTGACCTGCGCCTGCTTTCCTCTCACGCTGCGCCTCAAAAGAAATTTTTTGCGCCGGAAATACCGTCTCAATCAGTGCGGGCGCATCTTTGAGCGCAAGGGGCCTTAGTTTGGTCATTTAGCTCTCTTCATCGAATAGATCCAGGGTGGGCCGGTAACGGTCCCTCTCGATTTGTCGCCTGGCGCGGGGCTGCATGACATCGCTCTGCGCGACGTCTCCCAGCGCATGCCTGAGGGCAAGTCGCCAGCCGCGGCCGGCGTCCTTGACCGTTCCGGTGGCCACGGCAGTCATGCCGAAGAGCCACCAACGTTCCTCCGGCCGAAGCGCCAGCCAGTTGCGGACAGCTATGGGGATCGTATCGACCTCCATCTCCTCCACTGCCCACGCCAAAACGCACAGCTCCTTCCCGAGCAGACGGTCGACCGGGTTTTCACCAACTTTCCAAGCGGATGTCTTGAGCCCGTGCGCCTTTAGCCGCGCGTTAAAGGCGCGTTGGACTTCGCTACGGATTGCTGTCCAGCGTGGGCGGTCAAGCACGACGCGATCCATGACTGCGAACTCGTCGCTGCTGGCCTGCATCCCGAGGTACTCGCTGATCTGGACCTTGCCAGAGTTGGCGGAGGGGATCGTGACCTTGAAGTGATGAGGGTTCGAGGTCGCAGGTACGCCAAACCCGAGCGTCGGCTTACCATCACGGCTGTTCCCGGCGTCCTGGTTTGTTTTCTTGTCTGCTGCCTGCCCCCTCGGCATGCTCTACGCCTCCTGTACCAAGTCACCCGGTTTGAGGTCGAGACCCGCGATTTTGGCGAACTCCTTCACGGCAAACCCGTTCTCGAACTGGATGCCGTCGCTGATGGTTATGGCGACAGGCGCCTGATTTTCCTGAAGGACTTCGCGAAGGCTGTTGACCACGCCTTCGATCATGGCTGCCGTCACAGCGCGCTCTTGGAAACGGACAGTAACGGTGTTCTCGCCTTCACCAATCTCAATACGAACGCCCTTGAAGTGTGTACTCGTGTTGTCCTTGAACTTGTTGATGACCGCGTAGACCCGGTCGGTCGTATCGAGGGAAACGCGCTTTCCCTGAAGTCGTGCTGGCTTTGTGTCGTCGATCTGAACCCGTTTGTCACCGCTCGCGGGAATTTGGAAATCGGCCGTCTTGTTAGCCTCGCCAGCCCGGGCGTAAACGAGCAGACGGATAGCTTCGGGTCCGATCTCGAACGGCTCAATGTACTCGATGCCGTCCTTGGGATTGGACCCGTCAAGCGAATAGGTGATGGCCGCTCGGGGAGTGGATTGCAGGGTGACATGGCGCTTGTCAGCAGCGGGGTCGACCTGGTGCCGGATCTTCAGCTCCGCTATCCAACGAACTGGCAGGCCGCTCTCAAACTTCCCCGTTGGGTCTTTCACCCAGAAATAGAGCGACCCTTCACCTGTGGAAAAGTTATCCAGGTCTTCCACCTTTGGATCGGCTTCAGTGACCGCCGGCCTTGGCGAATAGTGGACAATAGGGCTGTCGCCCGCGTTTCGCGGTGTCAGGCTGAGTTGGGAATCCCCCGTATCTGGGTTGCTGCCATGAAGGGACACGTTCACCGCAGTTGTTTCTTTCGGGAACGGCCCTTTCTCGATGTAGCCGTCCTCTCCAAGGCGCCACCGTCCTTGCTTGAGGGCCTCAGCCTTTAGAGTGTCCAAGCCTCCGGAGCCTGGCATCCATGGCCACACGGGGAGGCTTTTCGCGCGACTAAGTACGTCTTTCCACGGAGTTCGACGATTGTTTTTCCCGGAAGGCCACAGGTATTCCTCGGCCATAGCGAAGTACTGGCTGAAGTCCTCTGCCAAATCTAGCGCTAGCTTGTAATTGGCGCGTGGGCTGGCGAGCAATTTCTCGATCTGAACTTCGGCCGACTGATCCCCTTCACCAATCTTGAGTCCGTTATCGATAGTCACGGCCACTAGCCGCTCGCTTCCATCAGTCTCCTCAAGCGCAGGGTAGTAAAGACGATTATAACCGGCCGATAGGGCCTTGTGGAAACGGTCGGCCGCATCCTCGAAACGATCCCGCGCCTCTTCATAGAGAGTGTCTCCAGGCTTCAATCTTTTGGAAATCTGCTCGATCGCGTATAGCTCGCGGAGGCGGTCTTCCACAGCGTCCGCCAGATGACTGTCCTGACCTGTCAGAACCAGTAGATTGTTCTTCTCTTGCTGATAATCGAAGAAGTTCTGAAGCTCACTTGGAGGCACGCGCCCATCTGGACGGATTACGATCAAGATTCTTGGTCCGGTAAGGCGTAGTTCGTCCAGTTTCGGAAGGACCTGCAGCTCTTGGTATGCGCGCTTGCTGGCCGGTTGCAGAATGCCGGTCAGCCGATTGATCAAAGCCTGATCGATCTTCGGCTGCGGAATTTCCTTGGCGGTCCGCTCGATTTGGCGCGAAAGGTTCTCAGTCTCCTTGACGAAGAAGCGCTGCTCCTCACGATGCAGGTACCAGGCTTGTTCGCGCAAACGTTCAAGCGCAGTCAGGAACTCATCGGGCTTCCGGTTTGGAGCCGCGAGAAACTCAATGATTTCGCTGTCAAATAGACCAATTCTCCCGCCAACCGCACGCGAGAGCGATGATGCCAGCAGCAGGGTCATAACCTGCTGAGCGGCGTCTGCGCCCAACTCATTATCAACGGTCTCCGAGATCGCGTTTCCACTATCTGCAATGTCTCGGGTAACGGCAGGCAGTAGCTTGGGGGCAATACGCTCGATCTCATCCCTGACTTGGTCGTCATTCAGATCAAGGTGTTGGGTGCCTATCAGGAAGACATCATCCAATGGCCGCTGCTCAACGCTCTTCAGTAGACGAGCAGTGAACTGCATGAGTCCACGCGTCTGGCGGAAACCCTCGTTTTCCTTGAAGAGTGCGACAAGGTGCTTGAAGGAGGGATGGAAAGGGTAGGTCTCTCGAACCTGTTCGGCGATTTGCTCGATGCTTGAAGCAACGATATATCCGCCATCCTCCGCCTTCTTGACCTGCTGCGCGTACTCCTCTGCAACTTCAGAAATCGTCCTCTCATCAGGTAGCTTGTCGATCAGTCTTTTTTTGAGAATCTCGTAGATTTCGTTCCCGGCGAGCTGCACCGGAGTAATTGTCATTGCTTGACGCCGCGCCTCCTGCTGAAGGTTTGCAATAGCTTCAGCCAACGCCTTAGTCTGCGATTTGTAGCTTCCTGACAGGTTAGCAATCACGATTGCACAGTTGGGGAGCTCGAGAGCCGCGCTCATCAAAGAGCTCAGGCTGTAGACGACCATATCTGCCAATGTACCGGCACCTACCGCTTGAGTCGCAGCATTTTGGAGATACGGCGGGAGCTCATCGAGGAGTATCAGCGTAGGGACGTCACCGATAATTTCCTTCCATTTCCGCTGATCAACGGCCTTGGGGCCGTTCGCCCAATACGACCGGATCGCCTCCTCGGCATCGAGTTGAGAGGCGATTTCCCCCCAGATATAGTTGTTCGGACTGTTTCGACCGTTGAATGCGGCAATACGTGCCTCTCCGAACGAAATTCGTTCGTTGAGATCGCTCGGAAGAACTTCCGGCCGGAGATGTTGATGACGCGCCAGAAGGCCGAGGGCGATCATCATGTGCGTCTTACCACCACCCATGGCCTGGGTCAGTTCAAAGACCGCTTGATCCGATTTTCCCGACAGACGCAGCATCCCCTCCTTGAAGAGCTGCTCCATTCCGTGCGTGACGTAATTTCGCGCGAAGAAGTTCCTCCCGTCGCCATTGTCAGCAATCAAGTCAGCAAGATTCTCGATGCCTTCGGCCATCCGGTAGTCGCGGATCACCTGATTAAATGCGCATGCCTGCTTGACCGTCCTAATCATTCTGCCTGGTCCCCCTGACTCTCGGACTTGGTTGCGCCGTTCACACGAAGGCCATGTCGATGGCAGTAATCGAGGATCATCACCTCGACCATATTTGCGATGGAGCGATGCTCCTCCTGCGCGGCCGCGCGAAGCACTTCTTTCACGCTTGGCTCGATTCGGAGCGTAAGCGTTGCGGTCTTGTTCACCCCCATCAGGGCCTCCCAAGAAGCTGCGGATGTACTGCACATTGCAGTATCAGACTGCAGTCCCTAATGCGAGGGCCGGCAGAGGAGTATCGACCCGCTGTCTGAAACCCGGCTGCACCGCAAACGAAGGCAGTAACCGTTGGGGACCCAGCACGGGCGCAACGCGGACTTGCAAAGGTCCGGCAGTTTTCGGACCATCACGTTTGGATCAACGTCTTGGGCATGTCCAGTCACGAAGGATGAGGTACAGGCCAGCGCTAATTAGCCGATTCGCCGCCCGCAAGAATCCGTTTCTCAACTGCGGATAAGTCACTCTTGCCTAGCAACAAGTTGTCTCAAAAGACCTCAATGACGAGCTCCGGTGGCAATCCTTGCTCGCCGCTTAGTTAGCTATAATGTTGAATAGAACCCGCCACCGGCCGAGTCAGGCTTCTGATCGATTCTGCGACTTGCCGTCTAACGGTGATCTGCAGTTGAACTCGCGATTGCGCTTGCGTTCGTCGCAATAATATGCAATTATTTGTAATGCATCGCTTTTAAAGGATCTTCTCGTGCAGACGGATTTCGATACCCTCACGCACTTCGTCGGCCAGCAGCTCATTCGTGGCAAGCTCACCCCGAACACCGCGAACTCGTACTACAGCTCTCTCAACCGCGTTTTCGAAAGTGCAACCGATCCCGAAAAGGCGAACGTGTTCAACATCGACCTCGACACCTTGTTTGCCCGGTTTCGTAACTCCAACACCGACCTGGGGGACACCACAGCTGCATCGTATGAAAGCCGCGTTCGCGCCGCCATCAACCGCTTTGCCGAGTACGCTAAGACCGAAGGCATGGCCAGCGGACCTGCTACGATGGGCACTCTTGCAATCCCGATCCGGGCCGGCCTGGTCAAGATCGATGGCCTGCCCAGCGACCTCACACCCGCAGAGGCCGCCCGTATCGCCACCATGATCACAGCGATGGCCACTTAAGACCGGCTTTGCACAACCCGTGCAGGCTTAGATGGAGACTGAAACTGTCAGATTGTGGACGCGAGTTATCGAAGCCCGAAGGACCGAGACAGCTCGTCCAGCTCGATTCACGAGAACCCAGTCCGAATAGCACGCTAATACTATTGTCTGGACGAATGTAGTTGGTCATCCTGACGGCATGCTCATGTTTCTGGCCAGCGTTCTCGAACAAATGGATCTCGCATCGGAGCATGTCGCCAAGCGTGACGTGCACAATGCGAGGTTCGGACTCATGCTGACAGACAACGCGGTGGAATTGGTCCTACATCGCATTGCGAGAGATCAGGCAGCGAAGCTCAAGGCCTACTCGTACCTACGCGAGGACTACCCGCACAAGGGAAAGCTGGAAGAAGCTCTCGGTGTGCTCTTTGACCCGAAGGTCAGTTTCGCGCGACTCTCCGGCGCCCTATCCGATGAGCACGGCCAAACCATCGCGATCCTGCATAGTTTCCGCAACGAGGTTTATCACGTCGGGATCCAACACGAAGCGATCCTGCCGGACTTGGCCGCCTTCTACTTTGACACAGCTTGTCGCTTCCTTGCAGACTGGAAGCCGGGCGGATTTTGGTGGTCGTCCAATCAGCGACTGCCGGAGCGAGCGAGGAAGTACTTCAACGGATCGTCACAGTTTTTTCCTGGAGAGCCGGAGGATTTCGCCGCCGCATGCAAGACGCTCGCTGAAGCCTTAGGCCATGATCACCACGTGACAGTCGCCGCGCTTGCCGATCATGCAGATCAGGTCATTTCAGAAGCCGACACAAGTTTGGATGTGGCGGCAGGCGGTGTTTACGACAACCAGCGCCGGCACCGCGACCAAGCAATTCGTGAGTGTCAGGCGTGGCCACTCGCGTTCACCGACAAGGGTCAGACGTTTGCCAATTCGCACGGTTGGAAAGGTAAGAACCTCATCCAGCTGAGTGACTGGCTGGCCGAGAACTACCCGGTGCAGTTCAAACGCGATCCGATACCGTCGTGGCGTAAACGCGTGGACAGGCTGAGAAGAAGCAAAAGTGCTCACCTCGCTATTTCCAACTACCAGTCCTTCATGAAAGCGACGCGTGAGGTCCGCGATGCGCTTAATGAGACAGCCCGCCAAATTGACGACGAGATCGATAGGCTTGTCGATGAGCGGCGCGGGAAATAGAGGGGCCAGACAATCCCACTTAAGCAAAAGAAGGGCATTGGCCGGACGCGCTTAATTAGCCATGTCCGCTGGGTCAGTTCTTTGATCGGTTCAATTCCGGGGGTATGATCGAGCGTGAACTAAGAGGTTCCTTATGGACGCCGCAGAGGTAATTGTTGAAGCAGTCCGGCGGATACCTTCTGGGCTAGGCCTATTCAATCACTATGAAATCTATGAAGCCGCCCGCGAGGATGCGGATGCGCCGAAATTACGGCGGCATAATCTTGGTCTCTATGTTCGGAGTTTTCTTGAGCGACCAACTACCGACTTGTGGATTGCCGAGGCGCCTTCGCGTTATGGTGCGCGCTGGTCGGGCGTGCCTTTCACCCATCAAGGCAGCTTGAAAGAAATGGCCGAGATGCTGGGCTTGTCGAAGCCTTTTGCCGTGCCGACGCGGGATCCAGAAAACGGCGCAAGCCGAACATCAACAGCGATCTGGGAAATCTTCCCAAAGCCGATGCCGCTTCTGTGGAACGTCGTCATGCCGCACCCATTCAAACTGCGGAACGGGCAAGTCAGAAATGCAGAGACCACCCGCGAGCAACACGAACTTTGCCGTGAGTCTTTAACGCTGATCCTCGACACGTTTAGGCCGAAGCGCATCATTGCGATTGGCGGTGTATCAGCAAAGGTACTTGGCCGAATGGGGGTGCCGGTGAGGCAAGTTGCTCATCCAGGACGGAACCGCCACCATCTCTTCTGGGCCGATATGAAGACGCTGGGTATAAGCTAAGCTCGCCTTTTTGACCCGGAGCGAGGGCGGGATGGGGAACCCCGGGGGCGGCCACAGAGAGCTTAGCATCGTCATCTACCGCCAGAAAAACTCGTTCGAAACCTTCCATGTAAGGAGGCCTTCCGCTAGGTTCACAGCCAACGTGGTGGTAAGTTTAGCTGCCATCATTCGTCCGTGTATGTGTATCAAATGCCCTCTATTCCCGCTGTCGACAACGCAGACTGGCCTCGTGCTCTCGCGGCGGCAAACGCATGGCGTGGACGCTGTCTCGATATATTTGCTCGAAGCGAAGCAGCCGTCAGCGATACGCTTTTGGTGCTGGCGAATGTATCGGAGCGGGGCGTTGTCGTGAAACTGCCCCATCTGGTCGGCCAGAGATTCGAGGAGTTGGCAAACTTGATCGGACCAGCCGGAGCTTTCGCCTTGGAAGGCAAGGCATCCACAGTCGCATTGGCGACCTTCCGTGCCCATGAGAGCCTGCGCGCGTCGCTGTGTCACGGTGTCGGCAAAATTGTACTCGACCAACAAGGGGGTTGGTTGCTCGTATTGCGGACACTTGCGTTCCGATCAAAGCAGCCGCAACGCACGGTTCTTGTTATTGAAGAGAACGAAGCCGAAGGATTGGTAAAATCGCTCCAAGCCGCTGGGCAGGGACTCCGCTCAGAGTTGGGGAACCTGCGGCATGCCCTGAACCCGACCTGATCCTCCAGCGGAAAAGGAACCAGTTCAGTCCTGCCAGCCCCGGCAAGCTACGACCGCTGTTGTTCTCGGCGCCGCTTGTCTGCCCGCTTCAACTGATCGCGGACATACTCGGCCGATCGGCGACTGTTGGCGATCGTGATCTTGTCAGTGGCCAAAGACCCCCCGTTGGCCGATTGCTGGGAGGAGCCATGTTTCAAGGCACTGTCGGCTGCATCGATCACTTGGTCCAAGTTGTCGATCGCCTCAAAGTTCGTTCCTGGCGCTGCGCGCCCCGCCGGATGCCGACGAACAGTCCGCCGGCCAAGCTAAGCGCAAGCGGTATTGTTCCGCCGCGCATGCCGACGCCGCCGTGGTGCGAGCAAGCACCGCGCCTGCCGATTGAGCTGGAATGCGCGCCGTCGCTGCAGGTTGTTTCCCCACGAAATGGAAGCAAGCAGATCATCAGCACCATGAACGTCGCAGAGCCAACAGCCCAGGGGCTGTTGATGAAGCGGCGATAAATTCTTCTGAGATGGCGAAGCATACGGCAATGCATAAATGTTCGAATTCCGATGGCCAAGCCAAAAAGCGCTACCGCCCGCGATCAGGATGGCGCAGCCCCTCAACACGGTCGCCGGCAAGGCCGACATTTGCTGCCAGACATCACGGGAAGAGAAAGCGACACGTGGCCTTTGTTCGGTAGCCGTCGCCTAATCGATCCGAGGTCGATTGTCGGTAAATACCACCGCTCCGTCGTCAGCTACTTGAAACACTGAGATGCCGAGGTACTTCAGTGCCGGCCTTATCCGACCGACATGGACATTGAACCATCGCGACGATGGGATGCCGATGGCGAAACGCTCGCCCGCTATGCCTTCTTGAAAGCGCCAGCCAGCGGTCATCAAAAACGCTGCACCGACTCTTCCCCAAGCAGCGTTCGAGCTATCTACCCCCGAATGCGCGCCGCCTTTTGCCTCAATCAGCCAACGCTCGCCCGTATCGTTGCGCTTGGCAACAATATCGTAGCCTCGAGAGCCGGCCTTTATGGCTTTGATTTCCGAGAAGCTGTTTGCGTTCAACCACGCCTCAATCGCGTCAACGACGCCCTGTTCCCTCAGCGGCATACTTCCCCCTAAACCAGATCGGGCAACTTGTTAATGAGAGATGGTGCGATCGTCTAGGTATGTAGAAAAGACGTGTAACAAATCGTGCAACATGCATTCGCCAACGCTGCAAGCGTCAAGCGGGCGACCGGCATCAAGGATGAGGCGCTCGCCTCCAGATCCTTCGATTTCAATGCACGAACCGCCGATCGACTTCGTTCCGCGATGAGCGGTCGGGGTCAACGTCATTCAGGCATCACATGGCGCGAAAGAAGCGGTAGAGAAAGTCCCCCATGATCTGGGCCGACCTCATGCACGCGGACACCAGCGCGTTGGAGCTTATCGCGGTGCCCGTTCCTAGCGAAGCTGGCGGCACATTGCGCCATGCGATCACTGGCGATCGATTCTGTAAAGCCTTCGGGCCAGTAGTTCCCGATGACAATGCCCGGTTGCATAATCACGGTCGGGGCCTCAAGAGTGGCCAGCATTTGCCATATACCCACGCTCTCCAGATTGCTTCCATCGCCTTCGCGGAACAGGCGATGGAGGTCCAATAGCAGGACCGCCGTAGTCCGATATGCCTGTTGCACCTGACCTATTCGATCGCCTTCCTCCATCCAGCGCACATATTTCCCTAGCTGTTCCAGAACTTTCGGCGCGCCGTCTTGGCTTGCACGAAGCTCAGAATTGTTAGCGCATTTGGCTTCCCAGAAGCATATCGACGGTGATCTACCATCTGCTCGCTGGGCAACCACGAGATCCATGCGGGGCGCTACCCGCTCCCTGTCTGGAAGGTCATTCGCGGGCAGGCCCATCTCAAGATCGATAACGCCCGGATTGACCCCGATGAGATCATCAACGAAGCGCTTTTCGGCTGAAGCATAGCTTTCCGCCGTTTCGATCCAATTCGCGATCAGCGTGCCCGTAACCGGATCAGCAAGAGATTTGGCGTCATAATTCTCATAGCCCTGCACCGGAGGGGCATCATAGCGCCCCCTTCGGCGACCGTTGGCGTAAGCCCTATGTACCGCGAGCTTTGGACCGCTCCGGCCCGCGGACAGTTTGGCGACCGACTGACCCTTAATATAGAAATTCAGATAGCCGTCCCGCAGCCCGAGCCTCAGTACCTCCTTCCCGGATGCCTTCCTCCCCGGCGGACACCAGCGATCGAAAAGCGTACGAATCGCACTGTCGGGGTTGCTCGCAATCCACCCGGCAAGAGCGTCGACCGCGAATGAGCGGGAAAATAATGGCAATCAGATTCCCCCATAATCTTATTCATTGTTGCAGGTAACAAATTACATGGAAATGAGCAGCGTTCTCAACCTCATCCAACGGTTGGGGTTCGCTTTCCAGGAGCGTCCGCCAGCTGAGCGTCTGAGTGCAGCGCATCAAAGAATGAAGACATGTGCCCCCTGGCGTTAGGCCTTGGCCAACGAAAAGTATCAAGACAGCCGTTGCGACCCGGCACGGAACGACATTCCGGTCTACTCGTCGGCGTTGCTAGCTAAAGTCGATGCGCGGAGCCTCGCCACAGCCAAGCTCCGATCCCACCCTTGTTTAGCGCTCGGTATTCGAAAATACTCGTAAAAGAACCGACTGTATCCGATCCAACTCATTGTCGTACTCATCCGGAAAATGCGCACGAAAATAATCGGACGCTTCGGAAAGTCTTCTTTCGATAAATTCCTGGGCGTCTGCCTTGGAACGATCTGAAAATAGCATCTTTATCTTTTCGAGAATCTCATCCCCAAGGAGGGCACCTAGAGCTTTCTGTATTGGTCTAGAAAAACACCCTGTGTCTATAACTCTATTGGCGGCACGCCATATGAGGAGGTTCTCCTTTGCCTCTTCCATTATTTCCTTCGAGGACGAGTCTGCGTAGAGATCCATATCCTTCTTAATCTTTAGGTCGATGCCTCTCAGAGCCGCTCCAATCTCGGAGAAATTGCCTTTGGGGCTGATATTGCCCATTGAGAACCAAAGGAGCGCCCTGGCTCTCAGGACGACAGCGGGATGACTGGCAAACACGTTGGCCTGTGGAGGCTTGGCAGATACCTGTCGAAGCTGAGATACAAACACGCTGAAATCGAACCTAAGATGCCTGTCCGACAACCCGGAAATGGTCTTCAGCAAAGCCCTAAGTGCCATTTCGAGAGATTCGCAGGCAATGAGGCCAACCCGATCGCTCGATATTTCCTGCGCTCGGCTTTCCACAAAGCTCTGGACGCTAAGGTTGCGATAGAGTGAACGTCCCGTACCGTGCCTCAAGAGGAAATGTCCCAACTCATGCCCAGCTACGAAGGCAAACTCATCAGGTGAAAGCAAGTCGACTAGCGCGGAGGAAAAACGGAGCACACATCTGGTATGCCCGGTTGTAAAACATTCCGCCTGGATCTGAGGTGATGCATAGACAAAAGCTGTGACCGCCCCTTCGGGAATGTTCAAACGTTCACGGGCGGCTCCAAGACGTTCGGCAAGAAGCGGCGTCACTTCCCGCGTGATCTTAAGCTCATTTTGAAGCAATGAGCTGGCGAACGCATCGGCCCTGCTGTTGTCAGCTAACTCTTCATGCTTGCCGACGTCACCGGAATACCTGACGGCCTCTGCAATGTCTCGAGCTGCCCAAAGATATTCAGCCATAATTCTTGCGAGCCTGAGCGACCCTGTCCAACATCAGCTGCGCGTTTTGACGCTCATTGCCTTCGGGCAGGGTGTTCAGGCGATTGTTCCATTTTTGGAATTCATTCCTCAAATGCTTTCGCTTTCGATCCTGGTCCCAGTCGGGATCCATGCCAAGGATATCCTCCAGCGTGCCATGACCGGAGATATCGGCATTCAATCCAATGATTTTCTGATCCCTCAACTTTTCGATTTCAGCCAAATCGAGACCCAACGCGGCCGCGACGCCATTGATAGTCTTCAACTCCGCTGCATCAGCGACGCCGTCTGCAGCCATGATATCGAAACAAAGCTCGATGATTTCGTACTTCGTGCTGGTGTCGCCGATCTCGTTCACTCGATCGGTTAGGGCGGTGAGGCTTAGGTTGCCGCCTTTGGCATTCTGGTAGGCATCTCTGAATGCGTCGTTGTAAATGCTCTTGAGTTCAGCTTGCCTTCCGTCCGCGAACGGAGAGACAGCCCGCGTAATCCACTTTTTTATGATTTCCCCTTCATTATCGTCGAGCGAGCCATCCGCCATGGCCACTGCCACCGCAATCTTGACAGCAATCGCTTGCGCCTCATCACGCTCTATCGCATGTTCCTGGAACCCTTTGTCAGTAAACTGATGGCTGAAGCCAATAGCTTCCGTCCACAAGATACCCGGATGATCTTTGGCAAATCCAAATCGGATTTTGGGCGGGTCGTCCAGATTGATCAGCCTCACCACAGCCGTTAGGTCGCGGCGCCCGCTGAAAGGCGGCTGCAGGATTTCCGGCAATATCACGCCGATGCGAACCCAATCGACAAAGCCCTGATTCGGCTGGACCCATCCCACCTCAATACCGTGGCGATAGGCGATGGTGTCCTGTTCCTGAAACGCCTCAAGCGCCGATAGAACGAACAGGGGTTTTTCGTCGACCCGATCAAGAACGGAAGTTTCGACTCCCAAGAATATCCGCCGGGGCAACGGCAAAAGGCCTTTGCATTCGATTATCTTAGCTAGGGGGCCATCTCCTTGATCTCCCAGTCGCGTATCCCTAATTCGGAACTGGAGGGGAGGCATGCCTTTGAAGGCAATCTCCATGTTGCCGGCGAACGTACCTTTACCCACGGCCGCCTTGGCAGCGGCACCCACGGTCCGAGCCCCTGCATTCAGCACCAACTTGAATAGAGCGATACCTACGACAAAGATGATAAATGCGAAAACCGCTCCCATCTCACAGAACCAAAAATTTCTCGACTTCGTCGTTCCCAGAGTTGCTAAGTTCAGTCATTGAAAGGTCTACCTTGGTCTGTCGTCCAGTGGCGGTGTCTTCGAAAGCACATTTCATTATTTGATTTTGGTCATAGGAAAACGTCACTTTGATTTCCTGTTTCGCAGGGCGATTCGAAGGTAGCGAGAGCTGACCTTCCCAAATCACCTTGACAAAGCGCGGATCACTTTCAGCCGAAGTGGACTCGGTTACTTTGCACATGACCTCCGTCTGGCCCTCGCGGACGGTTAGGAACGATTGCGTTACCGAACAAGGAATCTTTTCACCTTTCCTGATAAGGACGTTGTTTGTCACGATGTCCCGATCGCGGGCGACATCGAAACTCAGAGATATCGTTCCGAAGCACTTCGATGTGGATTCTAACACCTTGATACGCTGAATGGCCGTTCTTTGCGCAGCTGTAAGTGTGGCTCGATCGCCCTTGTATGCCGCGTAGAGCGCTGCTCCAAGAGCGACCACCTCATCGACATTCGCCAACGCAAGCGGCTTCTGCCTGAAAACTCTCGTTACGCTTTCCTGAATGCTAGGCCATCTGGTGCTTCCCCCTGCGAGAAAGACACCCTCGATTTGGGACGGCTCCAGTTCGGCGTCGTCCAGTGTCGCTTCGCATAGCATCTCAGCTTGCGTTACCAATGACGATATCGCCTCGTCGAGTTCCTCCCGCGTGACGTCGATCAATTCCTTTCCTACCTTGATGGTGACGCGCTTGCGCGAAGCTAACGACTTTTTTTGTTCCTCGGCATCATTTTTTGTGAAGTCGTCCGCCTCGAATTTCCTTCCTGTCTCCTTTTCGTATTTTTGCTTCACAATCCGGATTAGTGCGTCGTCAAAGTCGTCGCCACCGAGCTTGGCCACACCGTTAGTAGCCAATACGTCGACGTCATGCCCCTCGACGTGAATGATGGAGACATCGAAGGTCCCGCCGCCGAGGTCATAAACTGCATAGTTCCCGCTTAATTGTTCGCCGCTTTTAAAGGCGTAGTAGAGAGCAGCGGCAGTGGGCTCGTTAATGATATAACGGACATTCAAGCCAGCATTCTTGGCCGCCCGCATTGTTGCTTCGCGTGCCTCATGGGCAAAATTCGCGGGTATCGTCACAACCACTTCGCCCAACTCGCCGATCGCGGCGAAGGCGTCCTGTGCAAGTTTTTTGAGGACGAGAGTGCTTAGATCAGTTGGTGTAAATTCGTGGCCGTTGACCATGTGTTTGGCCGCAGTACCCATTTCCCGCTTGAATCGCGCTGCAGCCTTTTCAGGGGCGTTCCCCCAGGTACGCCGCGCATATTCGCCGACCTCCACCCGTCCGTCGCTTGCTGTGACACAAGACGGCGTGAGGTTCTTCCCATCAGCGTTGTGAACGATTACGGGCCTGCCCGTTTCGTCAATTGTGGCCACTGCCGAAAAGCTTGTTCCCAGATCGATCCCAACAAAGGACCCCATCTTACCTACTCCTGTTAAATATAAATGATGACTTTCGCGGGCATAATCACCTGCGGATCTTGGCCCTGCTTTAAAACATATCCAGGCTCCGCGACCTCTGCGATCCTAAACTCTTCATCCTTCGAGCTTGCAGCGATCGTTCTTGGATTGTCCGCGACGCCGACAGCGATTCGGTAATCAGCACCAATGTCCGGTTGGTAACTTTCGATGCCGCATTCCTCCAGCGCGTCTTCAAGCAACCGCTTAATCTGCTTCATTTCTAGCGTAGCGATGTCTGGATTTGAGCAAAATTCGCGAAGTGTAATGTCTAACCGGATAAATCGAGTAACAAACGATTTAAATACGTGATAATCATGACCTGTTTTCAGTCGGCGAATTTCGGTATCTTTTTCATCCAGGGCATTTTGATAGGTCCTAAACGCCTCTGTCATTTCCAATACTCGTGAATCCGTTTGATCGTATATGCGCCTAACGTGATTGACTTGGGCGACGGTAGCACTGCCCAGCTCCGATAGTTCCTTACCGAAGTCTGAAATTTCACCACCAAGAGACTTCAGGTATTTAGCAACGTCTTCTGGCACTGCGAGATGAGGCGATGATAGGAGAATTTTTCGCCACTTGTAGAGGTAGAACGTAGTTGCGGAGAGGACGGCTACCGCTACGGACATCGCGGTTAGCAGAACGAATAGCCAGGCGCTCGAGCTGCCGTCGCCTGCTCCACTGTTGGCGATCACAATCGGAGAATTTCCAGGAGAGTTGCCAGCTGGCTCCGAAGAGGTAGCGCTGGAAGGGCCTTGCGCGTACGCAATCATGCCGGTCACCTCAACTGATTGCGACGTACCCATCGCGACAGCAAGGCATAGGAACACAGCAACCGACGCGACTCTTGCAAGGCTCTTCATGACTGACCAATTGCCTCCCCAAACACCCAACGCTATTCTTAACATTCTTACCGCTTCCCAAACCAAAGTTACGCCGGAGCCACGCCGCATTTCTTTTGATCCAGCCACTTCAGGCCAAATGAATTCGGCTCCTCCTCTTAATGCCCGAACCGAACTCAGCGATCACGGTCTTAGAATGCTCGAAATTCCTCCCGGCCGCCGAGTCCCCATGCTCTTTTTTTCGGCTCAGCGATCATCATCGGGCGCCGACCATATTGCACTATCAAGTTGATCGGCAAAAATCGTGTCAACCGTTCGGATTGCAGCCAGCTTCCCTACAGCCGTTCTAGCTCAGTCTGGAACGCCAGCTTCATAAAAAAGGGGGCCCACCCCTCGGTCTTTAATATCCCGAGCCTGCAGTGGCCCCTTTGATCGCGCGATTTGACGGTGGTTGCTCTGCTAATGGGCTTGGCGGTTCAACTCCCGTTGTTGCTCGTCGGACAGGACCGGAATGTCAAGCGTCGAACTTCCTCTACTAGAGGTCGCGCCGAGCCCTGCCCCAACCGCTTCGCGTCCAGAGGCTGGCTTTCAAGACCTGTCTTCGACGGGTCGGCCCCACGGCAGCGTTTTGGAGATGCAAGCGTTATCCATGTTGCGACGGGACTAGAAACATTCATCAGGCCGCTTTCAGTATTAACCAGCACGGCGATCATCCTGCTGTGATTACTGAAGAGATCTGCCATGGATCCCTATGGAATTTTGGCGCAATCGGCATAGGAATAAACATTGTATGGGGTGATTGGCTCATCCTCTTTCGGTGCAAATCCGTCGAGCAGGTCTGAGACGAGTCCTCCATAGCGCTTGCCTTGGGCAACAGCGTACTGCTCGGTCTGGTAGACTTCCTGGCGGAACGCGGGAACAACGACCATCTCCGCAGCTCCTTCGCCGACCATTTCGTACGGTAACTCGATCGGCTCAGCTAACATCAAAGGGAATGTCAGTCGACAGATTGAGGCGCCGTTGGAGCAGGCAAAATCACCCTTTGCAGTCCATGCAGGCTTGCCATCGTGAAATTCTCTCAGGCTGACTTTGCCGATCTGCGCACCCTCGGTGAACTGAAGCTCCTGATATGACTTAGGGCTTTCGTCCTTAACCAGTTTCGACCGGTAGCGCCGTAAGTTGAATTCGCAATCTGGTGCCGGCGAAGGTTCGCTTGGAGTAAGGGACTGTCCTTCAAGCTCTACACAAGCATTTTTCCAATCAACCAGTTTCTTGCCATCACCTCGCTGTGGCGCCAAAGAGAACCGCTTCCCAGCAACGATGAGGGACGCGCCTTCCCCAGCCGTTTCCGTGAGAGCATCAAAGAACGTATCGATGCTTCCGAGGCTAAATGTAACGATCCACCCGCCATCCATGTCGTTCGAATCCACACGAACCGAATTCACCGCTAGATCAACGGTGGTGGAGCCGCGTGACAGCCTAAGCTGGGCCTTCGCTTGGCCTTCCGTTCCAATGATCAGGGATGAGGCGATTTTTTCGACGTCGCCAGTGAAGACTGTGAATTCCGGACCACCCCCGGATTTCTTCTCGCATGAAATGCTGTGTGAAATGCACTCTGCAACTTCGTCGCCCGTGCAAGGGCTTATCGACACAGAAGTTTGCGGGGGATCATCGCTTTGAGAAAAGTATGAGAACAGCTCTTCGCAGCTGGCGGACGTCCATGAAAGCATCACAATCAAAAAAGCTGCCACGCCAATCGCCCGCATAGTCACTTCCTCGCTGCCGAACATCGCATTTTGTGACATGATGAGGATGCTATGCCAAGAACTGCACTAACAATGATTATCGAGGCTGTTGACCAGCCTGTGGGCGCATGAACTTTGATTCTCGCCAGGAACTGCCCTAGTTCCACAAGCTGGAAGCGGCCTTTACGTTTGGCACGTTCCACAGCCTCATCTCCAAGCGCAAATTAATTCACCTCAACATCCATATCGTCGGCCTGGCCGACAAGGCGGTGGCCGAAAGCCGCGAGCGGGTGCAGGCGGCACTGCATGCCTCCGGCCTGTCGATGCCGTCGAAGAAGGTGACGGTCAATCTGGCGCCGGCCGACCTGCCCAAGGAAGGCAGCCATTACGACCTGCCGATCGCACTCGGCCTGATGGCAGCGCTTGGCGCCATTCCGGGCGACATGCTGGCCGGCTATGTCGTGCTCGGCGAACTCTCGCTCGACGGCACCATCGCCGCGGTTGCCGGTGCGCTGCCGGCGGCGATCGGCGCCAACGCCGAGGGAAAAGGGCTGATCTGCCCGTTCGGCTGCGGCCCAGAGGCGGCCTGGGCCGGCAAGGATTTCGACATATTGGCGCCGCGCAGCCTGATTGCCATCGCCAATCATTTCCGCGGCACGCAGGTGCTGTCGCGGCCGGAGGCCGGCATCCACGCCTCGGCGCGCGACCTGCCCGACCTCTCCGACATCAAGGGCCAGGAGACCGCCAAGCGGGCGCTGGAGGTGGCGGCGGCCGGCGGCCACAATCTGCTGAGAGTGTATATGATTAAATATTTTAATGCTGCACATTGGCTAATTAAACGCGCGCCGCCATCATGGCGAAACCCGCCCATTAAGCGCCAAACGGCTTGGTCCAAACTTCGATCAGGAACGACCGCAACGGGACGTAACCGGACTGTCAGGTCTCGGCAGGCATTTGAGATAAGCTGCCGTTCTCTATACGACCCCAATTCGGTCGTTCAACGAGCCCGGCCAAATGGCCAAAAGCGGTCAGCCCTGTTGAGAAGGCGTAGGTGCGCCGAGGGCTCTCACAAATCCGTCGTTTTCCCGCTTTGCGCCAGACGTTGAACGAGCAGATCAATGAGCATTCGGACCTTCGAGGGCATATGGCGACGATCTGGATAGAGCGCGTATACCGGTAGCGGTTCACCTTGATACTCTGCCAGAAGGGGGACCAACCTTCCCGCTTCGAGATCGGCCGCCACAATTGCGCTTGGCAGACTGGCGATGCCGAGTCCCGCAATCGCTGCGGCACGCAGGCCATCGGCGCTATCCATGACCATTCTCGCTTGCGCATGCCTAACCTTCACCAGTTCATCACCGGCCTGAAGCGACCAGGCCATTAAGTGCCCGTCGCGGCCAAATGCCAGATGATCATGTTCGTTTAGCATTTCGGGGTTGTCTGGCTTGCCGCGTTTGGAGAGGTAGGACGGCGCGGCGCACAGGACTCCATCGATCCGATCAATGACGCGGCTCACAAGGCCGGTGCTGAATTCAAGTCCCCCTATGCGAACCGCGAGATCATAGCCGCCGCCAACGAGGTCACTGATGCGATCGGAAAATGTCACCTCTGCCCTGATCTCTGGCCATTGGAGGAGGTATTCCTGCAGAACCGGCAAGATGCTTAGCCGGCCATAGGCATCAGGAACGGACAGTTTTATCGTGCCACGGGGCTTTTGCTCACGGTGCCGGACTGCCGCCTCTGCTTCTTCCAGATCTGCCAGCAGCGAAACGCAGCGTTCATAGAAAAGCAGGCCGTCCGAAGTGGGCGAAACTCGGCGCGTACTTCGGTTAAGCAACCTTGCGCCAAGACGCTCCTCCAGCCTGATAACGGCCTTCCCCACAGCCGATCGCGTTATGCGCAGCGCTCGCCCAGCCGTCGTGAAATCGCCAGCGTCCACCACAGCGATAAACGCCCGGATGGCTCCGATATCGAGTTCGTCTCGCAACAGGCACCCCGTCCACAGTGTGGGGACACACATTCCCCAATAGATCGCTTATATCGCGAATTGTAGCGCCAGAACACCTCCCGTTCCCAGTCGCGCGTCAAGCAAACACGATGGAGAATAGCTATGTCCGCCATGTCCCCTCTCGATACCGCCCCGGTGGTTCGTCACAACCCTTCAACGATGTGGGACTCGACCACGAACGGTCACTCACAAATCAGCGTCGCCCAAGCAAGGCAGTTGGCCTACCTGTCGGGGCAGATAGCTGCCCCGCTCGACGGCTCGGCGGTGCCAGAGACAGTAGGTGGCCAAGCGGAGCTCATTGCCCATAGCTTGAAGGCTGCCCTCCAAGAACTAGGCGCCTCGACAGACGACATCGTTATGCTCCGCATCTATGTTGTCGATGGCACAACAGAGCGCTTTCTCGAGGCCTATGCACCGATCCAAGCGATGCTTGCCGGAACAATGCCGAGTCTCACCGTGTTGGGGGTGCAGTCCCTCTTTACCCCAATGTTGCAACTCGAAGTGGAGATGGTTGTCCGCGTCCCATGACGACGACAGGTTAGAGCCTCGGAGGTCGGGGCCCAGCCATGGCTGCTTTCAGGAGAACCTGAACGAGCCATGCGACGGCTGAAATGCGGCGCACAGCTGACCGGCAGATTTGGGGCCGGAACCCGTCGGTCCGCTATCGGGGCGAACTCGGCGGATAGCTGCCATACGGCAGAGGACCTCTGAGCGGACGTTGAGGCGGGTTCCATGCATACGGATGCCCCGGGCCTGAGGAGGGGGTTTCAGTGAAGGGGCGGCGGCGAGGCAGAGCTTTTCCAGCATGGAGGCACTGGAGCAGCGTCTATGCGACTCTCCTTGAACTTTCCGGTCGGGCGCCGGCCTGGCGGAGGAGTTGATCCTTGCCGAGCCGAAGCTCTCCCTTGCGGTAGCGGAAAAGGAGGTGAGGCTGGGTGCTCCACTCCCCGGCCTCATGTCGGAGCGCGTGGCGCAGGCGGCATAGCCAAAGGGCATTTGAAGCTACACGCTAGGTCCGTTTCTCCGGGCCGATCCTCTTTTACCCAGCTCAATCGGTCGCGGGGATCAACTTCTGAAGCGTCGGCGTCAGGATCATGCCGAAGGTCAAGACATCGCCATAAGCTCGCGCGGAAAGCATTGCGCCATGCACGGTCGCCATGAAGGCCTCGGCCTCAACGCGTGGCGAAGCGGAAATAGACAGCGTGCCTTTCTCGGCACCGCGCTCGATGACGCCAGTCAGCCATTTCGAGAGAAACTGAAAATACGCCCGCACTTCCATGCCAACCTCCGGCGGAAGGGCCGGCAGCTCGCTGGCAAGCAGCGCGCAGACGCAGAACGGTATGCTCGCGTCCTCGATGCATCGAGCCCAGATGCCGGCATAGGTTCGAAGCAACTCCGGCGGCTCGGGGACATTGCGCTCTAGCCCTCCCATGCCCGTAACGGCATCCTCGAGGTAACGCCTGAGCAGGGTCTGCACGAGGTCGACCTTGCTGGGGAAATGGTGATGGATGCTGGCTTTGCGGATGCCGATCACTTCGGCGATATCGGCGTAGCTGAAGCCATTGTATCCACCGGCGACGATGAAGGTTCGCGCGGCGGCCAGGATCTCATCGGCGGTGTTTGAAGGCTTGCTCATAACTTGCTCCGCAGAGGGCTCCTCCCTACTTAGCGGGTCACCGTTTTCACGCAAACAGTGACCCGCTTTAGACTAAGTCTTTGTTTTGTTTTGACGCAATCCCGGACGGAGGCGACTGCGAAGTCGCCGAGCCCAACCGTTCGGGCTTTTCCTGGAATTTCTCTAGCTTGCGACCCGCGGCGACTTGCGAAGGACGTCGCTGACCGACAGCCACAAGGCGGACACGAGGAAGTAGAAGGCGCCGAAAGCTGCATAGGGCGCAACATTGGCGATGCCAATGATCTCTGTGCCGCCGGCCATCTTGACGAAGAAGAGACCTGCCACCGCCGATTGGGCGCCGCTCAGGATCATCGCCCATTGCGCACCGTTGGTTTTCCAGCGCCGGGCCGCGGTCAGGAGCTGAAACGCGCCGGAGACAACGGCCCAGACGCCGTAGACCGAGAGCACCGCGTTCATGCTGTGGCGAAGCGCGATGGCAATAGCGATCGCAGTGACGATGCTGGCGACGAAATTGAGCAATTGAGACTTGTTGCGGCCGAGCCCGCCGGTGCGCTGAGCGTCGATGTAATTCGCCAGCGCGTCCCATGCAGGGTAGGCAACCAGCATGGCGGCAGCGAGCGCTGGGCTGCTTTTCGCGACGGTGAAAGCCGCCGCAACCCAGGCTGCCGACACGGCAAACCGCAGATAATAATAGCTTTTGAGCCACCCGTCTGATGACGGGGCGCGGCTCTGATCATTCATTTGTCCAGGCATGATGGGGATCTCTCGTTTCAACTGCCTACCAACTAGTAGGTAGATTGCTGGCCGTCAAGTCGTCCAAGACCGATCGCCGATCACCTCGACATCTCATTTATGTGACCGGCTTTCGCGTCGGGGGGCCGCGCGTGCTATGATCGCGCAGATCCGCGGGGGCTTGGGGGATGATTTCAGTGTCGCCGGCGCGCAGCGCCGAGGACTTCGAGACCTTGGCGGTCCTCTGCCGCAAGCTTGCGCAATGGGATGTTGACGCTTCGGCGCCCCACGGCGTCTCGGAGGAGGATGTCAGGACCCTCTTCCAGCCCGAAACAAGCGGCCCCGAGCTGGCAATGCAATTCGGCGTGCCGGATGCCATGGCGTTCATTGCGCGATCGGAGAGCCGGCCGGCAGGCTGCCTCGCCTTCGACCAGTTCGGCGACAAGACAGTGGAACTTCACAGGTTCTTCGTCGACGCATCCTTCCGTGGACAAGGCATAGGTCGCGGGTTGATCGGCGCCGCACTGGCGGAGATCGAGAAAGGGCCAGCCCGCACGGTGCTGATCCACACGACCTTCTATATGGAAAACGCTGTTGCGCTGTACGAGGCGTTCGGCTTCAGGCCCTGCGCGCCTTTCCGCGAAACTCCGGCGCATGTCAGGCATACGGACGTCTTCTTGTCGCGCTCGATCCAACGCGTGTGAGGCCACCGCAACCGGCGACCACATCCGGATCCCGCCTCAGATGCGGAGCGGCCGGTAACAGCAATCACCTCCGGCCGGGCTGATTCAGGCCGTGCCCTGCTTCGCCTTCAGCTCCAGCCGCCGCCCGTGCAGCACCGGCTCGGTATAGCCATTCGGCTGTTCGCGGCCCTTGAACACCAGGTCGCATGCGGCCTGGAAGGCGATGGAGCTGTCGAAGTCGGGCGCCATCGGCCGGTAGTGCGGATCGCCGACATTCTGGCGGTCGACGATGGCCGCCATGCGCTGCAGGGAATCCATCACCTGGATGCGCGAGCAGACGGCGTGGCGCAGCCAGTTGGCGATGTGCTGCGAGGAGATACGCAGCGTGGCGCGGTCCTCCATCAGGCCGACATCGTTGATGTCAGGCACTTTCGAGCAGCCGACGCCTTCCTCGATCCAGCGCACGACATAGCCCAGAATGCCTTGCGAATTGTTGTCGAGCTCGCGCTGTATCTCATCCGGCGTCCAGTTCGGACGCACCACCACCGGCACCGACAGGATGTCGTCGAGCTTCGCCTTGGGCCGGCTTTTCAATGCCGCTTGCACGGCGTGGACATCGACCTTGTGGTAGTGGGTGGCGTGCAGCGTTGCTGCCGTCGGCGACGGCACCCAGGCGGTGTTGGCGCCGGCCTTCGGATGGGCGATCTTTTCAACCAGCATCGCCGCCATCAGATCCGGCATCGCCCACATGCCCTTGCCGATCTGGGCATGGCCGGCCAGCCCGCATTCCAGCCCGGTGTCGACATTCCAGGCCTCGTAGGCGGAGATCCAGGCGGCCTGCTTCATGTCGCCCTTGCGCAGCATCGGGCCGGCTTCCATCGAGGTGTGGATCTCGTCGCCGGTGCGGTCGAGAAAACCGGTGTTGATGAACACGACCCGGTCTTGTGCGGCGCGGATCGCCTCCTTGAGGTTGACGGTGGTGCGCCGCTCCTCGTCCATGATGCCCATCTTGATGGTGTTTTTGGCCATGCCGAGCAGGGCCTCGACGCGGTCGAAAATCTCGACGGCGAAGGCGACTTCCTCGGGGCCATGCATCTTGGGTTTCACCACATACATGGAGCCGGCGCGGGAGTTTTTGCGGCGGCCGTTCGGGCCGACATCATGCAGCGCGATCAGCGCCGTCATCGCCGCATCCATGATGCCTTCCGGCACCTCGTTGCCGTCGCGGTCTGTTATCGCCGGATTGGTCATGAGGTGACCGACATTGCGCACCAGCATCAGCGAGCGGCCGGGCAAGGCAAGCTGGCCGCCATTGGGCGCGGTGTAGCTGCGGTCGGAGTTGAGCTTGCGGGTAAAGGTCTTGCCGGCCTTGGTGATCTCTTCCACCAGATCGCCCTTCATCAGGCCGAGCCAGTTGCGGTAGACCACGACCTTGTCGTCAGCATCCACCGCGGCGACCGAATCCTCGCAGTCCTGGATGGTGGTCAGCGCCGACTCCAGCACAACATCGGCGATGCCGGCCGGATCGGTGCGGCCGATCTGGTTGACGCGGTCGATCAGGATTTCGATGTGCAGGCCGTTCTTGACCAGCAGGATCGCTTCAGGGTTTTCGGCATCGCCGCGATAGCCGGCAAACTGTTTGGGATCGGCAAGCGTGGTGCCGCCGGCGCCGGCGCTGAGCCGCAAGGTGGCGCCCGAGACCGTCAGACCATTGACGCCGGCCCATTTGCCCAGAGTGAGCGGCACCGACTCGTCGAGAAAGTTCTTGGCCCAGGCGACGACCTTGGCGCCGCGCGCGGGGTTGAAGCTCTTGCCCTTTTCGGCGCCGCCGGTCTCGGGGATGGCGTCGGTGCCGTAGAGTGCATCATAGAGCGAGCCCCAGCGCGCATTGGCGGCGTTCAGCGCATAGCGCGCGTTCATCACCGGCACCACCAGCTGCGGCCCGGCGACGACAGCGATTTCCGGGTCGACATTTTCGGTCGCGACGGCGAAGGCCGGGCCTTCTGGCACTAGATAGCCGATCTCCCGGAGGAAGCTCTTGTAGGCCTCCATGTCGCTCGGTGCGCCATTGTCGCGATACCAGCCGTCGATCCGTTCCTGGATGGCGTCGCGCTTGGCCAGCAGCGCGCGGTTCTTGGTGCCAAGATCATGGACGATGACTGAGAACCCGTTCCAGAACGCATCCACTGCTACGCCGGTGCCCGGCAGCGCTTCGTTGACGACAAAGTCATGAAGCGCGCGGGCAATCTGCAATCCGGCGATCTCGATGCGATCGGTCATCAGGGCTTCTCCAGATGAAAGGCTTAAGTCGGCCTTTGGCATGTCAGGGGTGCAGGGTCAATTCAGCTTAGGGTGAAGGGGGGATTTTGGCAGACTAGCGAAGACGCGTCGGTATCGAGTGTTCTTCGTCTGTTTGTGCATGCCTTCTGAACCGTCGCATTCTACGCCCAACGCCACGGCATGGATCCTAGGGTCTGCGCCGCGTCGCTTCGCTCCTTGCTCCGCCCTAGGATGACGAAGGCGCCGGATTCAGGTCAGGCCGAGTCGAAAATGGTGGCGTCCGAGAACCGGAGCGGAGCGTACTTTTGGGTACGTGAGCACCGGAAGCGCAGGACGCCGCCATTTGCAGGCCGGCCTCACCTGAATCTACACCGCAATCCTTGGCCTTCCCGAGGCGACCGCCACGACGTGCGCTTCGATGAACATGCGCTGGGCTTCGACAGTGGAAACCTTGAATTCGGTCGAAACATCGATCTCGGCATTGTCGGTGCCGGCATCCTTCGCGCGCTGGGCGACGATGGCGCGGACGTCGGCTTCGGCCGCCGCGATCGCTTTCCCCTCGTCGGTGAAATCGCGCACGGTTTCCCCCGACGCCAGACGGAACAGCCCTTCCTGGGGTTGACTGACGCGCGCCTCGGCTGAAACCCGGACCTGGCCGACGACGGCGCCGAGCGCGTTGGCGACGTCGGTATCCTCAGGCACCACGCACTCATTGCCGACCAGCTCGGCGAGGCCGGCATAATGCAGCGGCGCCGAGGCGCCGAGGCCGATGACCGGGCGGTCGAGCGCGACGGTCAGCCGAGCGATGCCGGGATGCGAATCGACGGCGCGCTGCACCAGCGCGTGAGCCACGGTCGCCGCGCCATCCAAGCCGTCCTCGGCAAAGGCGGTCTCGAGGATGTATTCCGCCGACCAGCGCGTCAGCGTCACCAGCACACGTTCGGAAATGACCTCGGGCGACGCGGCGATGTTCTGGCCGCGGCCGTCGCGCTTGCGGGCAAACAGCTCGGCGCCGAGACGGGCCGCGACCGGAGCCCAGTTGGCCTGCTTACCCAGCACATGGGCGGCGTCCGAGGGTGTAAAGCCCGAGATATGCACCAGGCCGCGCGACACCAGCCGGTTCAGCGTGGCGTTCTGGGCGTTCGAGGCGAGCAGCCTGTCGATGGCGAGCGGCACAGCACCGATCTGCTCGTAGAGTTTGGCTTCAGGCGCGGTCAGGCCGGCGGCGAGCCTGTCCGGCACGCCGGTGCGCAGCGCAAAGCGGCCATCCATGCGGCCGGGATTTGGCGCGCGCAGCTGGCGTTCGAGCTCCGAGGTTACCGCCTCGCGATGCATCAGGCCGGCCAGGGCGAGCGGCACCAGGCGACGGGGCCCGAGCAGGATTTTTGGGTTGAGCGCGCCATCCTCCAGCGCCACTTCGGAATCGCCGCCGAGGCCAAAGGTGCGCATGGCCACTGCCTCGACCATGGTGCGGAAACCGCCAACGGTGGCGCCTTCCGGATCGAGCCGCGGGCGACCGCCATCGAGCACGGCGACGTCGGTGGTGGTGCCGCCAATGTCGGAGACCACGGCATTGTCGAGCCCGGTCATGTGGCGGGCGCCGACCAGGCTGGCGGCCGGGCCGGAGAGGATGGTCTCGATCGGCCGCTGGCGGGCAAACGCCGCCGAAACCAGCGCGCCGTCGCCACGCACCACCATCAGGGGGGCGACGATCTTGCGGGCGTCCAGAAATCCTTCGGTTGCCGCCACCAGCCGGTCGATCATCGAGATCAGCCTGGCGTTGAGCAGTGTCGTCAGCGCCCGGCGCGGACCGCCGAGCTTGGCCGACAGCTCATGGCTGGCGGTGACCGGCAGGCCGGTCTTTTCGCGGATCAGGTCGCGGGTGGCGAGTTCATGTGCCGGATTGCGGGTGGCAAAATAGGCGCAGACGGCAAAGCCGGACACCGAGGCGCCGAGTTCCGGCAAGGCGGCCTCCAGCCCGGACAGATCGAGCTTGGCCGCATTGCCGTGCACGTCATGGCCGCCCGGACAAAAAACCACCGGGTCGGTGCCGAGCGCTGCCTTCAGCCCGTCGCGGGCGAGGTCGCCTTCGGCAAAGCCGATCATCACCAGCGCCACGCGCCCGCCCTGGCCCTCGACCAGCGCGTTGGTGGCGAGCGTCGTCGACATCGACACCAGTTTGATCGCGGCCGGGTCGGTGCCGGCCTGCTGCAGCACCGCATCGACCGCGCCGGAGATGCCGACGGCAAGATCATGGCGCGTGGTCAGCGCCTTGGCCTTGGCCAGCACTTTTCCGTGCGGCCCCTCGGCCTCCGACCACAGCACCGCATCGGTGTAGGTGCCGCCGGTGTCGATGCCGAGGAACAGGGGGAGGGGTTTGGTCTTGGCGGTCATAAAGGCGGGTCCGGAGATTTCGCGTCCCCGCCCTTAGCCGATAGCGGCCTGGGGATAAAGGCGGGAGAGATGGGCCAGTGGAGGAGTGGGATCTCCCCCCGTGTGGGGGAGATGGCCGGCAGGCCAGAGGGGGGCGCGAAGGATCGCCCACTTTGCCACGACCTAAGACGCTCCACCTAGCCCGGCCGCAATCACGATATGCTGGCAGACATTGTCGATATCGTGGAGGACGTCGTCGTTCCAAAAGCGCAGCACGCTCCAGCCATCCTGTTCCAGACGCACCGTCCTTGCATCATCGCCGGCGACCGCATCCGCATGCTGGGAGCCGTCGACCTCGACGACGATTTTCCTGACCGGGCAAGCGAAGTCGACAATGTACCCGGCAACAGGAAATTGGCGCCGGAAGCCAAGCCCCATGAGCCGATGCGCGCGAAGCTTGTTCCAGAGCTTCAATTCGGCTGGTGTCATGACCTTGCGCATCGACCTGGCGTTTGCGCGATGCTTTGGCGGCAATGGCGTGTGGGGCATTGTCGATGCTCGGTGTTGGGGAGGTTGGCGCTCTACGGCGCCCCCCTCTGTCCTGCCGGACATCTCCCCCACCAGGGGGGAGATTGGCAGCTTCGGTCGCCCAGCCTACGCCACAAACCCCACCTTCTTATGCGAATTATCGCAAAACGGCTTGTTGGCCGAATGGCCGCAGCGGCAGAGGAAGGCGCGGCGGGTGCGGTCGATCGTATGGCCGGTGCCGGTGACGATTTCGACATTGCCTTCGAGCTTGAGCGGGCCGTTGGTGGTCGGCGTGACGGTGAGCGGGCCGTTCCGCGCCTCCAGCGCCGGCGTGTCCTTCAGCGGCGGTTCGCCGGTGGCGGCGAAGCCGGCCTTGATATGGCTGTTGTCGCAGAACGGCTTATTTTGCGAGGCGCCGCAGCGGCAGAGCGTGGCGCGGTAAAATGTTTCGCCGTTGAGCACGATCTCGGCATGGACGGCGAGCGGACCGTTTTCCCTGATACGCACGGTGTTGACAGCCGGCGGCTTTTCCTGCGGCCCGCCATCCTTGCGGAGATAGGTGATGGCGCCGGAGGGGCAGCTTTCGGCGATGGCCACCACTTTTTCGACGCTGGCCGCATCGGGGTGGATCCACTCGCCCGGCGCATTGGGCACGAAAACGTGCGGGTTGCCCAGCACGCAGTTGCGCGAGTGGATGCAGCGTTTGCCGGAAAAACCGACGTCGATCTTGTCGCTTTCAACCACTGCCATCGCCATGCTCCTGTTTTTCGCCGCAGGCTATGGCTGTAGCCGGAAGCGCGTCAAGCTAGCTGAGAGGCTGGGCGCGACCTTTGCGATGGGCGAAGGCCAGGGTGACAGCCAATCTCCCCCCTCGTGGGGGAGATGTCCGGTAGGACAGAGGGGGGCGCGAAGGATCGCGGCCCTGCTGTCGTTCGGGCAGGCAAATTCCCCAAGGCGGGGCTGGTAGGTTGAGACGTCCGCGGGACAGCGCCCCCCTCTGCCCTGCCGGGCATCTCCCCCACAAGGGGGGAGATCAGCAGCGTCACCGCCTCACGGCACCAGTTCGATTTCCTCGGTCTCGCCGCCGGTGCAGGTGTAGCAGCAGTCTTCGCACTTTTCCTTGTTGCCGGGGCCGACGCCCCAATAGGTCTGCTCGTCGCCGTCGACCCAGGCGCCGTAGCAGATCGATTCGCCGTCATTGCACGACAGCGGGATCGACTTGGTCTCGCCGTCGTCGAGATAGAAATCCTTGCCATCGCCCGGCCAGACATAGTCGCGGTCCTGGCTGTAGAGCTCGACGCGCATGGCGTTGGGATGGCTGTTCTTGATTTCGAACGTGACATCGCCGGCATGTGCCGCCGGCGCGAACAGCGCGGCAAGCGAAAGCGCGAGAACGACGCGGCGCGTGGTGGCAAAAAACATGGCAATCTCCCCTGGATGAGAATCGGCCCCCGGCCGTGGGAGGAATCATTACATGATGTGCGGAGGGGCGGAAGTCAGGATCGGCTAATGCGGTCCTGATTTGTGCGTCGGTGCGCGACGTTTGAGATTGGCAAAGGCCGAGGTGACGGCCAATCTCCCCCCGTGTGGGGGAGATGTCCGGTAGGACAGAGGGGGGCGCTGTCCCGCCGGCATCTCAATCGAATACAACTGTGCCTTCACACTGTTTTGCGCGGTCGCAGGGCGCGAGGTTGGCGATCCTTCGCGCCCCCCTCTGCCCTGCCGGGCGTTCGTCGTTCGAAAAGCCAAGCAGTTGGCTTTTCGTCCGCTTCGCGGACCACTCCTCAACCCCCACAAGGGGGGAGATCGGCAGCTTCTGCTACTCAACCAGATCAATCGTCTCCGTCGTCTTCTCCACGCAGATGAAGCAGCAATTGTCGCACGGCTGATCATTGTCCGGGCCGACGCCGGCGGAGATGCTGTCGTTGCCGTTGACCCAGGCGCCGTAGCAGATGTTCTCACCCGGATTGCAGGAGATCGGCACCGATTTCTGCGAGCCGGGCTCGATCATGAACACCTGGTCGTCGCCCGGCCACACCGTCTTGCGGTCATGGCTGAACAGCTCGACCGCCACCGATTGCTGCCGCAGGTTCTTCACGAAGAAGGCCATGTCGGCGGCGTGGGCGGAGGTGGTGAGGAGAAGGGCGGCGAGTGCGAGGCGAATCATGATGGCGGGTTCCCTGAGGGGTAGAGTAAAGCACGGGCGGAGGAGCACGTAATCTCCCCCTCGAGGGGGAGATCAGCGCGTCACTTCGACATGCGGCGCCAGCCGCTGGATCTCCGCGATGATGTCGGCGCCGCTCATGTCGAGCGAGGACACCTCCATGTGCACGGTGTTCTGGCCGAACGGCAGCATCAGGTTGAGCGCGTTGGCCAGCGCGTATTTGATCTCGTCGGGCGGCGCCTCGGCCAATTCGAAATTGACCATCCCCGACCCCTTGCCGGAGGTGAGGCGCACGCTCTGCACCTTGTCCCAGGGCACCAGCACGTCGCCGAGGCGACGGTCGCGAAAGCCCTTTTCGTCGAGCACTACCTTGACCGAAGTGTCGAAGGCGCCGCGCGCGAGGAAATAGCCGAACCCGAGGAAGCCAAGCGCCAGCAGCGCCACCAGCAGCACCCGGCCGCCATCGGCGCCGGTGACCAGCCCCTTGAGCGTGTAGAAGCCGAAGATCGCCGCGAACAAAAGCGCCCCGAAGGCGGAAGACATCTTGCCGGTGGGACTGTTGCGGAGTTCGACAGGGGCGGACATGCGCTCACCGAGCGGGCTTCAGCAAGGTCCAGATCCAGCCGATGAAGGTCAGCACCAGGAACGGATAGCCGGCGGCTGGCAAGGGCGAGGAGGTCGGCAGCAAGGGAGCGCCCCAGAGGATTTTGCCCACGGACACGGCAAACAGAAGGGCGGCAACGAGGCCGGTGAGACGCATCCACAGAGCGAAGGTTTTGGGCGCGCTGATCAGGACCAGGGCTGCCGCCCACAGCGAGATACCGCCGGCATAGGCGGGAACGCTGGCCTCGAGGCCTGCCGCATTGCCGGCCAAAAGCAGGCTCTCGCCGGCGACGAAGGTGAGGAAGCCGGCGGCGACGCAGTCATTGCCCTGCCGCTGATACTTCGTCGTCAGCAGGGCGGCTGCCACCACGAGTGCTGTGCCATCGATCGCCCACAGCGTTTCGCGCAGTTCCGCACCCGCCACGAAAGTGCCGGCAAGGCCAAAAGCGCCGCCGATGGCGAGGCCGATCGCGGCAACGATATCCAGATTTGAGCGCATCGAAACCTCCCCTAAGCCGGGCTCAAGGATAGTTCAGGATGGGAGGTTCGCCAAGCGGCGCGCGATGGAGAGGCCGCCCGGCCGTCGCAAAGCAAGAAAGCCCGCTTGGCCCAGGGCACCAGCACGTCTCCACGGCGACGGTCGCGGAAACCGTTGGCGTCGAGCACCACCTGGACCGATGTGTCGCGGATGCCGCGCGCCATGAACAGGCCGATCCCGAGACAGCAAAGCGCCAGCACCGCCATCAAAAGCACCACCCGGCCGCTGGTGATCGACGATGGTGAAAGCCCCTGCAGCATGAAGAAACCGAACAGCCCGGCGAGCAGAAACGGCGCCAGCGCCGGGAAGAGCTTTCCGGTGGTGCTGTTGCGGATTTCGACCGGGGCGGACATGGGGAGGGGAGTGAAGCGGAATGCGGGGGAGGTGTCGAGAGAGCGGAAGGGCGGCCCACAACGAGGCTGGCCGACTGAGGAAAACTTGGTCGCGACCAGACCGTATTGGGATCGTGGCTGAACAACTCGACCGCCACTGCCTGCTGCCATTTTCTCGGCGTGAACGGGCGATTAACTCGGAACCGGCGACACTGCAACACGTTGTGATTCGCCTTAGTGACGAAATTGGATCAGAGTGTTCCTGTTTTGTTCCCTGTGACTCGAAAGGCACGCACAAGGAGAATGTGACTGAATCGTGTCGAGGGTGTATGCGAATCACAGTGGACAGTTCACTCTGAATAAAAACTAAAGCAACAAAGGGAGAAAGATTATGAGGGTGAAGATAGAGAGAATCCGCTCGGGCAGCCACCCAAGCGAAGTTCTGGTTTCTGTCCACACAGTCGATGGCGACGAGCATCTAGTCGTGCATGAACGGTCTGTAGCAGATGGGATGCTGGAAATAGGTTACCCGATTAATTCCCGCGACTCGGAACATTTGGTTGAGCTCCCCCGTGAAACTGTGAACGGTGCTTGGAGAGTTTGGGTTCCGTCTAATTCGGTGCTATAGCTCCCGCTAAATAGTTAGGGGGCGGGAAATGATTCTAACAGACCGTGAAATCCAGATCGCCATAGATAGTGGCGCTATAGTTGTTGATCCCGCCCCTTCCGACGTCGCTTATAGCTCTACAAGTCTCGACCTGACCCTGGATAAGACTCTTACAGGTTTTAAGAAGGTAACAGCTGGCCTAAACCTCTGCATAGATCCTTCGATAAAGGGATTTGATCATGAAAAAGTCTTATCCGACACAACTGAGCAATTCGAAATGCATCCTGATAGAGGATTCGATTTTGAACCGGGCCAGCTAATTCTCGCGTGGACTCGAGAGTTCGTAGAATTGAAATCTCACTCTAGAATCGCCGCACGAGTTGAGGGCAAAAGTTCGATGGCCCGACTCGGAATCGGGGTGCACCTGACAGCACCAACTATCCATGCTGGTTTCTCCGGGCAGATCCGTTTGGAAATGGTCAATCACAACACCATTCCGGTTAAGCTCAAGCCAGGCATGCGCATTTGCCAGCTCATCTTCGAGATGACTGTGGGAACTCCCGTACGTGGCTATAAGGGCAGGTTTGCGGGGCAGACTGCGACCGAACGGAAGGGCTAAACGGCCAATAGGACCGAGGAATTCTTTGGAACGGTCAGTTTCCAGTTCGCAGGCCGGCTTAGTGGTGACGGCTCAGGTGCTAGAATAGCCGCCAGCTTGCCAGCAAAGCACACTACGCCCGATCAGGTCACAGCACTGCCGCAACCCCCGGGGTGGGACCCGCTGCCTGCGGCAGCTCCCACCCGGACTTGCGCTCGCATCGACCCACCGGGTCGATGCGTCCGGCCCAAAGGGCCGGACCGCTTAGTCCCCCATCTTAAGCGCCTGGATAAACGCCTCCTGCGGGATATCCACCTTGCCGAACTGCCGCATCCGCTTCTTGCCCTCTTTCTGCTTGTCCAGCAGCTTGCGCTTGCGGCTCACGTCGCCGCCGTAGCATTTGGCGGTGACATCCTTGCGCAGCGCCGAGATGGTCTCGCGGGCGATGACCTTGCCGCCGATGGCAGCCTGGATCGGGATCTTGAACAGATGGTGCGGGATCAGCTCCTTCAGCTTCTCGCACATCTGGCGGCCGCGCTTTTCCGCCGCCGTGCGGTGGACCAGCATCGACAGCGCGTCGACCGGCTCCTCATTGACCAGGATCGACATCTTCACCAGGTCGCCTTCCTTGTAGTCGGTCAGATGATAGTCGAAGGAGGCGTAGCCCTTGGAGATCGATTTCAGCCGGTCATAGAAGTCGAAGACGACTTCGTTGAGCGGCAGATCGTAGGTCAGCATGGCGCGCTTGCCGACATAGGACAGGTCGGCCTGGACGCCGCGCCGGTCCTGGCAGAGCTTCAGGATGCCGCCGAGATAGTCGTCGGGCGTCAAAATGGTGGCGCGGATCCACGGCTCCTCGATGGCCGAAATCTTGACCACGTCGGGCATGTCGGCGGGGTTGTGCAGTTCCTTCATCGAGCCGTCGGTCAACAGCAGCCGGTAGACGACTGAGGGGGCGGTGGCGATGAGGTCGAGGTTGAACTCGCGCTCCAGCCGCTCCTGGATGATTTCGAGATGCAACAGGCCAAGGAAGCCGCAGCGATAGCCGAAGCCGAGCGCCGCACTGGTTTCCATTTCGTAGGAGAAGCTGGCGTCGTTGAGGCGCAGTTTGCCGACGGCGGCGCGCAGGTCCTCGAAATCGGCGGCGTCGACCGGGAACAGGCCGCAGAACACCACCGGCTGCGCCGGCTTGAAGCCGGGCAGCGCCTTTGCCGTCTGGCGCCTGTCCTCGGTGATGGTGTCGCCGACGCGCGTGTCGGCCACTTCCTTGATCGAGCCGGTGAAGAAACCGAACTCGCCGGGGCCGAGCTCGTCGACATTGATGCGGGCGGGCGTGAAGACGCCGGTGCGCTCGACCAAGTATTTGGCGCCAGTGCCCATCATGCGGATGGTCTGGCCCTTCTTCAGCACGCCGTCGATGATGCGCACCAGCACGATGACGCCGAGATAGGCGTCATACCAGCTGTCGACCAGCATGGCCTTCAGCGGGGCAGTCGCGTCGCCTTCGCGCGGCGGCGGCAGCTGGTGGACGATGGCTTCCAGCACATCGGGAATGCCAAGGCCTGTCTTGGCCGAGATCAGCACGGCGTTGGAGGCGTCGATGCCGATGACTTCCTCGACCTGCTCGCGGATGCGCTCGGGCTCGGCGGCCGGCAGGTCGACCTTGTTCAGCACCACGACGATCTCGTGGTTGTTGTCGATGGCCTGGTAGACATTGGCCAGCGTCTGCGCCTCGACGCCCTGCGAGGCGTCGACCACCAGCAGCGAGCCCTCGCAGGCGGCGAGCGAGCGCGATACTTCATAGGCGAAGTCGACATGGCCGGGTGTGTCGATGAGGTTGAGGATATAGTCCTCGCCATTGTTGGCGCGGTATTTCAGCCGCACTGTCTGCGCCTTGATGGTGATGCCGCGCTCGCGCTCGATGTCCATCGAGTCCAGCACCTGCTCCTTCATATCGCGCAGCTCCAGCCCGCCGGTGGACTGGATCAGCCGGTCGGCAAGCGTGGATTTGCCATGGTCGATATGGGCGACGATGGAGAAATTGCGGATGTGGTCGAGGGGCGTGCTCATGTCGCGCGCTTTAGCAGGGGCGGGTTGCAGGGGCAAGCGGGGCGGGGAATGGGCGGCGATCCTTCGCGCCCCCCTCTGTCCTGCCGGACATCTCCCCCACGAGGGGGGAGATTGGAGCTTCGCCGATGGCGCCCACCCTGAAATGTGAGATCGGTGATGACGTCCCTGGAATTGGCGAGGCGGCGATGCAGCCAATCTCCCCCCGTGTGGGGGAGATGTCCGGCAGGACAGAGGGGGGCGCTGTCCCTCCGGCCTACCACCGCAATCACAAACCAGTGAACGATGTAACGAAGCCTCCACCGCCAGCGAAGTGTGGAATGAACCCCGCCGCAGGAGACCCCCAATGTCTGGATCGAAAACCAACCGCAGCGCGCTGCTGGCCGCCCTGATGGCGCTTGCCGCGACGGGTGCGGCTGCCGCCCAGCCGCTCACCGTGGTCGAATTGTTCACCAGCCAGGGCTGCTCGTCCTGCCCGCCGGCCAATGCCAATCTGATCAAGGTCAAGGACCAGCCGGGCGTGCTGGCGCTGTCGTTCAACGTCACCTACTGGGACTATCTCGGCTGGAAGGACACCTTCGGCAAACAGGAATTCACTCAGCGCCAGGTCAGCTACGAGCCGGCGCTCGGCCGCTCCGGCCCGTTCACGCCGCAAGTGGTGGTCAATGGCGATGCCGATGCGGTGGGTGCTGCACCGGGCGAAATCGAGCAGCTGATTTCCTCGAGCGGCCGCGCCAAGGGACCCTCGCTGTCGCTTGACGGCGGCAAGATCAGCATCGGCGCTGGTGCTGCGCCCGGCGGCAAGGCCGATGTCTGGCTGGTGCAGTACAAGCAGGGCGTCGTCGAGGTGCCGGTGGCGCGCGGCGAAAACACCGGGCGCACGCTGCCGCATGCCAATGTCGTGCATGCGCTGCAAAGGCTCGGCAGCTGGAGCGGCGATGCCACCACGCTGCCGCTGCCCGCCGCGTCCGGTGGGCTCAGCACCGCGGTGCTGGTGCAGACGCCGGGTGGCGGACCGATCCTCGCCGCCGCCACCAATTGATTTCACGTTTTGCGCAACGCCGCTTGAGCGGCGCCGCACTGTCGGCCGCATCCGCGCGCCATCAACCCAAGGAGACTTCCATGACCAATTCTCGCCTGACGCTGCCGGCCCTTGCCCTGGCGCTGTGCTCGACGGCGCTGTTTGCCGGCGGCATCGCCCGCGCCGAAGATGCGATGAAGCCGGCCACGCCGATCACCACCGACGCGATGAAGCCGGCCACGGACGCCATGAAACCGGCGACCGATGCCATGAAACCCGCCACGGATGCGATGAAGCCCGTCGATCCGATGGCGACCAATGCGATGAAGCCGGCGACGGATGCGATGAAACCGGCCACTGACGCCATGAAGCCCGCGGACGCGATGGCGCCCGCGCAATAAGTGCTTAGGCCGGGGCCTGGCCACCCGGTGGCCGGGCCCAGCGCACGGCAATTTGAGAAACCAGGCGGGACGATCTGTCGTATAGTCTTCGCCACCATCAAGGAGATCAGACATGACCGGCATTGCAAAGACGAGATCGCCGAGCTTCGCCAAGGGCGCGCTCGCCGCCCTCATCCTGGCGGCGGCAGGTGCTGCCTTCTGGCAGAGCCCGGCCGTCTCGGCCGAGGACGCGGTGGTGATCCCGCCGCCGGCGATGGACGAAAAGGCAGCCAGCGGCACCGAAACGGCAATCTTCGCCGGCGGCTGTTTCTGGGGCGTGCAAGGCGTGTTCCAGCACGTCAAGGGCGTGACCAAAGCGGTCTCGGGCTATACTGGCGGCGACAAGGACACCGCCATCTACGAGACCGTCGGCAGCGGCCGCACCGGGCACGCCGAATCCGTCGAGATCACCTATGAGCCGTCCAAGGTTACCTATGGCCAGCTCTTGCAGGTGTATTTCTCGGTGGCGCACAATCCGACGCAGTTGAATTATCAGGGCCCCGACAGCGGCACCCAGTACCGCTCGACGATCTTTGCCGAAAGCGACGCGCAAAAGAAGATCGCGCAGAGCTACATCGCCCAGCTCGACCAGGCCAAGGTGTTTGCCGAGCCGATCGTCACCACGCTGGAGACCGGCAAGACCTTCTACCCCGCCGAGAACTATCACCAGGATTTTCTAACGCTGAACCCGACCTATCCCTACATCGTCTACAACGACCTGCCCAAGGTGGCGAATTTGAAGAAACTGTTCCCGGCGCTGTACAGCGACAAGCCGGTGCTGGTGCTGGCGGCGAGCAACTGAGGTTTGGCTCAGCGCTGGGGGTTGGAAGAGGAGCGAGGGCAGCGATGCCCTCCCTCCCTTCGTCATCCTAGGGCGGAGCAAGGAGCGTAGCGACGCAGCGCAGACCCTAGGATCCATGCCGTGACCGTGGTGCAGTGCTCCGGCGGTGCAAGAAACCGAGCGCCTACCAACCGGTTCCGCGAAAGAGTTCGAACCACTCCGGATTGGCCCTTTCGATCGCCTCGATCTTCCACTGTCGCGGCCATCGCTTCAGCGACTTCTCGCGCTGAATGGCGTCGGTAATGTCGAGATACTCCTCGTACCAGACCAGCCGTTGCACGCCGTAGCGGCTGGTGAACCCGGCGCCCTGGCCGGCCTTGTGTTCCGGCATGCGGCGGCCAAGATCGTTGGTGACGCCGATGTAGATCGTACCGCGCTTCTGGCTTGCGGTCATATAGACGTAGCCGGTCATGGTTTCAGGGTAGCGAGCGTCGGTGTGCGCGGACAAGCGTCATTCTGATCCGTTGCATTCTACGACCACCGTCACGGCATGGATCCTAGGGTCTGCGCTGCGTCGCTTCGCTCCTTGCTTCGCCCTAGGATGACGAAGGGATAGGATGCGCCGCGCTGACCGCCGACGCGCTCTCCCTCCTCACCCCCTCAATCATACGTCAGATCCGTCGCCTTCCCGCCAAACACGCGGTAGGCATAGAACGAATAGAAGATGATGACCGGCAGCACGACGACCGTGCCGGCGAGGATGATGGCCAGGCTTTCGGGCGCCAAAGCGGCCTGCCAGATGGTCAGCTTGTCGGGCACCACGAACGGGTAGAACGACCACGCCAGCCCGGCAAAGCCGAGCGTAAAAATGGCGGCGAGCGTCAGGAACGGCGTCAGCGCGTGGCGGTCGTCGGGCTTGGGCAGATGAAAAGTCTGCCGCCACAACCAGGCGAACAGCAGCGCCGAGAGGATCGGCAGCGGCGACAGATAGAGCATTTGCGGCCAGACGAACCATTTGGCGAAGATGCGCGGGCTGGCGAAGGGGGTCGCCAGCGACACCGCGGCCATGCCGAGCGCGGCCAGCACCAGCGCGGTGCGCAACCACAGCACTGCCTTCTTCTGCAACTCGCCCTCGGTCTTGTAGATCAGCCACGCCGCGCCCATTGCCGCATAGGCGGCGGCAAGGCAGAACGCCACCAGCGCGCCAAAAGCCATGCCGCCCAAGCCGACATCGAGGCCGAGCACATAGACGCCGAGCATATAGCCTTGCGCCAGCGAGGCGATGATCGAGCCGAGGAAGAAAATGCGGTTCCAGCGCTGCTTCTTGCCGGCCGGCACCTTGGCGCGGAAATCGAAGGCGACGCCGCGCAGGATCAGCCCGACCAAAAGCACGAAGACCGGAATGTAGAGCGCCGTGAGGATGGTGCCATGCGCCATCGGGAAGGCGACCAGCAGCAGGCCGACGGCCAGCACCAGCCAGGTCTCGTTGGCATCCCAGAACGGACCGATGGCGGCGATCATCGTGTCCTGCTCGGCGTCCTCGGCGGCGGCAAAGAGAATGCCGATGCCGAGATCAAAACCGTCGAGGATGACGTAGATCAGGATGGCAAGGCCCATCAGGCCGGCGAAAATGAGGGGGAGCGCGATTGGCCAGTCGATTGTCATTTTTTTCTCCTCACTCACCAGCCGCCGGTTGCGACAATGCTGCGCTCCTGACACCCGGTAGCGGCGAGGCGTCGCCGTCCTTCGCCGCCTTCAGCGCCAGGTGCACCAGCACGCCGAGATAGGCAATCAGCAGCAGCACGTAGAGGATCAGATAGACGGCAAGCGTGAAGGCGACATGGCTGCCGGCGACCGGGCCGACGGCGTCGGCGGTCTTCAAGACGCCTGTCACCAGCCAGGGCTGGCGGCCGATCTCGGTGGTGTACCAGCCGGCCAGCGTCGCCAACCAGCCGGACAGCGCCATCGGCACCATGAGCAGCGCCAGCGGCTTCGGCAGGCTGTGGCGGCGCTTGAGGAAGAAGGCGGCCGACCACGAGACGATGAGCATCAAAATGCCGGTGCCGACCATGATGCGAAAGCCCCAGAACACCGGGAACACCGGCGGATGGAGACCGGGATAGTCGTTGAGCCCCGGCACGACGCCGCTGGCCGAGTGCCGCAGTACCAGGCTGGCGCCGTCGTGGATGGCGATCTCGAATTTGTTCTCTTTCGTCGCCTCGTCGGGAATGGCGAACAGCACCAGCGGCACGTTGGGCCCGGTGTTCCAGTTGGCCTCCATGGCGGCGACCTTCTGCGGCTGGTGTTCCAGCGTGTTGAGGCCGTGCTGGTCGCCGGCAAAGATCTGGATCGGGATCAGGATGGCGGCGGTGAAGACGCCGGTGCGCAGCGCCTTCCACATCGATTCCGAACGGTCGCCAGTGAGATAGCGCAGCGCCGACAGGCCGGCGATCAGGAACGACACTGTCAGGCCGGAGGCAAGCAGCATGTGGACCAGCCGGTAGGGCATGGACGGGTTGAAGACGATCGCCCACCAGTCGACGGCGTGGGCCACGCCATCGCGCATCTCGAAGCCGGCCGGCGTCTGCATCCACGAGTTCAGCGCGATGATCCAGAAGGCCGAGACGGTGGTGCCGCCGGCGACCAGCACGGTTGCCAGCGTGTGGACGCGGTTGGAGACGCGGCGGAAGCCGAACAGCATGATGCCGAGGAAGGCCGCCTCAAGGAAAAAGGCGGTGAGGATCTCGTAGGCGAGCAGCGGCCCGGCGATGTTGCCGACGGTCTGCATGTAGCCCGGCCAGTTGGTGCCGAACTGGAAGCTCATGGTGACGCCGGTGACCACGCCCATGGCAAAGGACAGCGCAAACACTTTTACCCAGGTGAAATAGGCCCGCATCCAGGCGCTGTCGCCTGTCGCGTTGTAGCGCAGCTTGAAGAACAGCAGCACCCAGCCAAGCGCAATGGTAATCGTCGGAAACAGGATGTGGAACGAGATGTTCGCGCCGAACTGGATGCGCGACAGGATGAGCGGGTCCATGGCGGGCTCCGGCTGCTTCTTATGCCCTCGAGAATAGGCGTGAAACGAGGCCCGGTCAAAGCGGCGTGGCGTCACGCGGGGCGCGTTGTCGCAGCACTTTGGGCGAAAGCGTCAGCACCCCGGATGAGCGGCATGGGGGGAACGATTGTCTACATTTGTCAGGAGCGGCATTGACTTCCAGCCGCGCGCACCGACATTCAGCGCAATAATAATCCCCCGCCTCTTTCAAGCAGTTGTTTTCCTGCCATGCCATCGATCATTTCCATTTCCGGGGTCACCAAGACCTATGCCACCGGTTTCACCGCGCTGAAGGAGATCAACCTCGACATCGAGCGCGGCGAGATCTTTGCGCTGCTCGGGCCGAACGGCGCCGGCAAGACGACGCTGATCTCGATTGTCTGCGGCATCGTCAACCGCTCGTCGGGCACCGTCACGGTGGACGGCCATGACATCGGCAAGGACTATCGCGCCGCGCGCAGCCTGATCGGGCTGGTGCCGCAGGAACTGACCATCGACGCCTTCGAGAGCGTCTGGGCGACGGTCAATTACAGCCGCGGCCTGTTCGGCAAGCCGGCTAACCATGCCTTCGTCGAGAAGGTGCTGCGCGACCTGTCGCTGTGGGACAAGAAGGATGCCAAGGCGATCACCCTGTCGGGTGGCATGAAACGCCGGCTGATGATTGCCAAGGCGCTGTCGCACGAGCCGCGCGTGCTCTTTCTCGACGAGCCGACCGCCGGCGTCGACGTCGAATTGCGCCAGGACATGTGGGCGATGGTGCGCCGGCTGCGCGAGGACGGCGTCACCATCATCCTGACCACGCACTATATCGAAGAGGCCGAGGCGATGGCCGACCGCGTGGGCGTCATCAACCGCGGCGAGATCATCCTGGTCGAAGACAAGGCCGAACTGATGCGCAAGCTTGGCCGCAAGCGGCTGGTGCTGGAGCTGCGCAGCCCGCTCGCCGCCATCCCGGAGATTTTCTCACACTATGCGCTGGAGCTGTCGCCGGATGGCGGACAACTGACCTACACCTATGACAACCAGGCCGAGCGGCCAGGCGTCGCCTCGCTGATCCGCGACCTCGAGGCATCAGGCATCCAGTTCCGCGATATCGACACGCAAAACAGTTCGCTCGAGGAGATCTTCGTCAATCTGGTGAGGAAAGACGCATGAACCTTCGCGCAGTTTGGGCAATCTACCGGATGGAGATGGCGCGCGCCTTGCGCACCGTGCTGCAGAGCATCGTCTCGCCGGTCATTTCGACATCGCTCTATTTCGTCGTCTTCGGCTCGGCTATCGGTTCGCGCATCACCGAGATCGACGGCATCAGCTACGGCGCCTTCATCGTGCCGGGGCTGATCATGCTGTCGCTACTGACGCAGTCGATCTCCAACGCCTCCTTCGCCATCTATTTCCCGAAGTTCGTCGGCTCGATCTATGAATTGCTGTCGGCGCCGGTGTCCTACCTCGAAATCGTCATCGCCTATGTCGGCGGTGCGGCGACCAAATCGATCATCCTCGGGCTGATCATCCTGGCAACGGCGTCGCTGTTCGTGCCGCTCACCATACTGCATCCGTTATGGATGCTCGCCTTCCTGGTGCTGACGGCGGTGACCTTCAGCCTGTTCGGCTTCATCATTGGCATCTGGGCGAAAAGCTTCGAGCAGCTGCAGCTGGTGCCGCTGTTGATCATCACGCCGCTGACCTTCCTTGGCGGCAGTTTTTATTCGATCAACATGCTGCCCGGCGTCTGGCGCACGGTGACGCTGTTCAACCCGGTGGTCTATTTGATCAGCGGGTTCCGCTGGAGTTTTTATGGCAAGTCCGACGTCTCGGTCGGCATGAGCCTGGGCATGACCGTCGTCTTCCTGCTGGCCTGCATCGCGATCGTCGCCTGGATCTTCCGGACAGGTTATCGGCTGCGCAACTGACGCGGCTTCGCAGAGCCTTAGATCGCCTTGACCAGCCGCAGCAGCCCCAGCATCTCGACATAGGTCCCCTTGCGGAAGGCGATGTAGACCGGCTCCTCGACGCCGTGGAAGCGGCGCTTGAAGGCGGCCTGGCCCTGCAGGTTGAACCTGCGGCGGTTGATCCATGGCGACGCATAGGCGCGCTGGAACGTATTGCGCCAGAAATCGCTTTCGACAAATCCGCTCGGCTCGATGTCGAGCATCGGCGACAGGCCAAGGGTGACGACCGAGATGCCCTCTTCGCGAAAACGGTCGACGGCGAATTTGGTCAGGCCGATCTCGGCATGCGGTGAGGCGTCGATATGCTTGCGCTTGAAGGCGGTGGTATAGCCGATGACCTTGCCGTCGCGAAACAGCGGATCGAAGTCGAGCAAGGCGACAAGTTCGCCCTCGGGACCGTGCAGGACGAAGCGGCGCATGTCGACGCCAAGATGATCGGCGAAGGGGCGATTGAGAAAGCCCATCTCCCAGCGCTTGACGATGCGGTCGCCGCGCCAATTCTCGGAAAGCCGGGCGATCTCATCGAGGAAAATGGTCCGCTTGTCCTCGGCAAAGGAGAAGCCCTTTTTCAACAGCCAGCGTTCGGAATAACGGACGGTCTCGTTGCGCTTTCCGGAAAAATCGTGATCAGGCAGGACAAGCCTGGTGTCGATACCGAGGCGGTTGACCTGATAGCCGAGCCCTGCAAGCACGCGCGCCGTCTCCGCGCCGATCTGCACGAACCAGGGGCCACCGGCGGCTTCGACGAAACGCTTGATGTAGTCGGGCCGGTCGGCTGAGTGAGCCACCGGGTCGCCGAGGGCGAAGTGGTGCTTCATCTTGGTGCCGAAGGCGATGTAGCCATCGGCATCGCCGAAATAGGACAGTTTTTGTTGCGCGGCGGTCGAATAGGCGAGCGAAAAATCGCCGTGCCGGCGAACCAGTGCCAGGCGCTCGACATGGCTCAGCTCCTGGCGCGCAACCTTGGGCGCGGCGCCGTCAAGCAGTCGGTCGAAATAGATGCGCAACGAGGGCATGGTCGAGCTTTCGCGTGCCGTGGGGTATGGAGGCCAGCCCAGGGCCTCGAATCAGTCGTATTGACGCGACCTGATTATCGATCATATCGCGCAAGTGCCATATAGGGCGCGCTCGGCACCCTGCGGCGCCCATGGAAGGGAATCTCGACGGAATGGCGGCAACGACAACCGAACCGGTCATCGTCATCGGCGCCGGTGCGGCCGGGCTGGCTGCGGCCGATGCACTGGGCCGGCTTGGCGTGCCTGCCGTCGTGCTGGAGAAAGAGATGCGGCTCGCCGAACCGTGGCGGCGGCGGCACGAGCGGCTGCATCTGAACACGCACCGCGCGCTGTCGGCGCTGCCGGGGCTTGCCTATCCGCCGCGCACCGCCGCCTTTCCGCACAAGGATATCATCGTTGGCCATCTCGAGGCCTTTGCCCGCGAGCGCGGCCTTGCAGTCGAGTTCGGCGTAGCGGTCGAAGGGATCGCGCGCGATGGTGGACGCTGGCTGGTGCATACCAGCACGGGCACGCGCGCCGCCGCGCATGTGATCGTCGCCACCGGCCGCGACCGCTTGCCGTGGATGCCCGACTGGCCAGGGAGCGGATCTTTCCAGGGCAAACTCATCCACGCCGCCGACTTCGGCACGGCGGACGACTATTCAGGCAAAAGCGTGCTGGTGATCGGCGCCGGAAATTCCGGCTTCGACGTGCTCAATCATCTCTCAGGCGTCGACACCAAACATGCCTGGCTGTCGGCAAGGCACGGCCCGTCGCTGCTGCCGAAACGGATCGGCAAGGTTGCGGTCCATCGCTTCGCCGGCTTCATGGCGCAACTGCCGACGCCCATCGTCGATAGGATGATCTCGGCGACGCAGCGCCTCGTCTTCGGCGATCTCGCCCGCTTCGGCCTGCCGCCGGCGCCAAAGGGCGGCGCCAGCCGGCTCGGCACCGAGCAGATCGCCATTGCCGTCGATGACGGCGCCGTCGCCGCGCTCAAGGCCGGTCGCATCAGCGTGGTGGCGCCGGTGGCAAGCTTCGATGGCGCGGCTGTCCGGTTGAGTGACGGCACGATGCTCGAACCGGATGTGGTGATCGCCGCGACCGGCTATCGCACCGGGCTAGAAACCATGGTCGGCGAGCTTGGCGTGCTCGACCAAAAGGGGGTGCCGAAAGCCAATGGCGGCACGCCGAGCGGCCAGCCCGGCCTGTGGTTCATCGGCATGCGGCCGAGCCTGACCAGCTATTTCCACAGCGCCGGCCTGCAGGCCCGCGATATTGCGAGGCAGATCGCCAGGGGATCGTAGCGGCGCCTCGGACCTTCGTCATCCACGGGCGAAGCAGCCGCGCAGCGGCGTCGCGAAGACCCGAGGATCCATTCCGTGACATTGGTCTTAGAGTGCAGCGGAGCAGACCCTGCACTGCAGCGTAGTTCAGAAGTCGCGGCATGGATCCTCGGGTCTGCGCTGCGTCGCTACGCTCCTTGCTCCGCCCGTGGATGACGAAGGGATGGGCGCTTCAGCCAATCGCCAAGGTCCAGCTAATCGCCAAGGCGCGCTCTTGACCTCATTCCTTGCCTTGTTATATAACTTGTTATGGTTATGCAGTGAGCCCACCATGGAAGACATCATTCGATCTCTTGGCTACCTCACCCTGGGCAGCCGGCTGAAGCGCATCGGCGAGCAATTGCAGGCTGATGCGCAGCGCCTGCTCGATCGCCTGGAGGTACCGGTGCAGTCGAGCCAATACCCTCTGCTGGCCGCGCTCGACAGGCTGGGGCCGCTGCCCGTCGGCGAACTGGCGCAATCTCTGGGGATCACGCAGCCGGGCGTGACGCGAAGCGTGTCGCTGCTGGCCGATCTGGGACTGGTCGAAGTGATCCAGTCGGACGGTGACCAGCGGCGCAGGATGGTCTCGCTGACGAAGAAGGGTGAGCGCCTGGTCGATACTGGCAAGCGAGATGTGTGGCCGCGCATCGAGAACGCCGTCGCGGATCTGTGCAAGGACCTTTCGGGGCCGCTTCTCGATCAGTTGGCCGCCATCGAGGACGGGTTGGCTGCTTCCTCGCTCGATCGCCGTGTGGAAAAAGCGCAATGAGGCACGTGCTTGATCGCCCTGTCTGGAGCGCGCTGGACACAAAACATCAGGCCTTCGCGCAAGGCGGCGCCCTTGCCCGGCGCTATCCCTCGTCGATCGTTCCTTTTGCGGCCAGCGCCGCTGACGACGCCGAAAGCCTGCAGGCGCTTCAGGCGCTCGTAGCCGCAGGCGAGAGCATCATCATGCTGCAGGCGGACGCCATCGCGCTTCCCGCGGGACTGGCCGCGATCTCGACCGCCTCCGGCGTCCAGATGGTTCTCGAGGCGCCCTTGCAAGCTGTGTCGGACGAGCGCGTGCAGCAGCTGACGCAGGACGACGCGGCCGAGATGCTCGCTTTGGCCTCGCTGACCAAGCCCGGCCCGTTCTCGCTCAAGGCACTCAGCCTCGGCGATTTCTGGGGGGTGAAGATCGATGGCAGACTGGCGGCAATGGCCGGCGAGCGCATGAAGCAGCCCGGCTATACCGAACTCAGCGGCGTGTGCTCGCATCCGGATGTTCGCGGCGGTGGCCTAGGCCGGCTGCTATCCGTGTTTGTGGCCAATCAGATCGCGGCGCGCGGTGAGGTTCCGTATCTTCACGCCTATGCCACCAACGCCGCGGCCATACGCCTCTACGAGTCCATCGGCTTCAGCTTGCGCAGCCCGATGCATGTGGCCGTCGTTCAGCGCGCAGGATAGGCGCAAACCGCCAACTTCGGGCCTCAGGCCGATTTCGGCTCAAGCCGCCGGAAACCGACGGCTTCCATCAGCATCTCTTCTTCGACCATGCCGGCATTGTGCAAAGCGAGCAAGGTGAGCGCGATCTCGCGCGCCTCGGCCGAATCGGGATGCGCTTCGCGCCGCTTGCAGGCTTCATCGAACACGCGCTGCAGCCGGGCGATGTCGGCAGGTTTGAGCAGGCCACGGTCATAAACGGATTTTGTCATGGCAGTCTCCTAGTATTGACCTAGGGCGCGACGTTTAAATTGCCAATCTTTCCCGAGGCTTGAATGGATTTCAGGGCGAAGGAGAGATGCGGATCCGTGCCGCCTGATCGTTCCGGACCGCGATCTTGCCTCTGCCCGGCTTTGCGATGACGACGACAGGCGGCCAATTTCCGGCCCGATTTCCGCCCCCGCTTGACCGCGACCAGCGGTTCGGAAACAAGGATTGCGACACCCGCGACAAGGGTCATGGTCAAGGAGCAGAAATTGAGTTTTTCGGGATTGCTGCAGCTCGGCTTTTCAACGGTGATTTTTCTGCTTGCGGCGACGGCGGCGAAGCAATGGGGGCTGGCGCCGAGCCTCGGCAAGATCGTGCTGACGCTGGCGCTCTATTCGCTGGGCAATCTGATCATGCTGCGGCTGATCCGCGAATTCGGCATGTCGGTGTCGTTCAGCCTGTCGGCTGTCATCCAACTGGTGTCGGTCAATGTGGTGGCGCTGGTCTTCTTCGGCGAGCGCGTCAACGCGCTGCAGGCGGCCGGCATCGTGCTGGCGATCGCCGCGGTGGCGCTGATCACACTCGGGCCCTATCTGCAGGGGCGGATGTAACGGGGCGAATTGCCGATGAAGAACGCCACGAACGCCCTGCTTAACTGGATCGAATTCCCGGTGCTGCTGGCCGGGCTGGTCATCGCTGGCGGGCTGTGGGGGTTCGAGGAGCTGATGGAGATGGCGCGCGCCACCACGCCGCACGCTTTCGACACCGAAATCCTGCTCGCCTTCCGTCAGCCGGGTCAACCGGGACTCCCGATCGGTCCGCCCTGGCTGGAAGGCGCGATGCGCGACATCACAAGCCTCGGCAGCGCCAGCGTGCTGGTGCTGATCGTAACGGCGGTGATCGTCTATCTCTTGCTGATCCGCCGGCCGGCAACGGCGCTGCTGATCTTCGTGGCGGTGGCCGGTGGCCAGGTGCTGTCCAGCCTGCTGAAGGCCGGCATCGACCGGCCGCGGCCGGAACTGGTCTCGCATCTCGTCGACGAGACGTCGCTGTCCTTTCCGAGCGGCCACGCCATGCTGTCGGCGGTGACCTACCTGACGCTCGGTGCACTGGCGGCACGCTTCCTGCCCGGACGAACGACGAAGATCTATGTGCTGGGCCTCGCGATGCTGACGACCCTGCTGGTCGGCATCAGCCGCATCTATCTCGGTGTCCACTGGCCATCGGACGTACTGGCCGGCTGGTGTGCCGGCTTCACCTGGGCGATGCTGTGCTGGCTCGCCGCCCGGGCGTTGCAGCGCTGGCACGGGCAGCCCGACGGCGGCTGACGCCTCGCAAGACCGGGCCTTGAGCCAACCCGTGTCCGCACGTGCAGCGTCAGATCATCCTGTTGATCACGTGCCCGCAGCCCGCGAGCAGGAAAATCGTCGACAGCACACAGGCCGATGTCATCAAAGCCTTCAAGAGTCTCAACGGCTTATCCCCTCAATGTTGTCGATGAAACGGGATCGCCGTCGATTTTTTGCAAACGACGACAATGCGGTAGGCTAGCATGAATGTCATACGCACCACCATCGCGCCGACAAGAGCAAAGCCCATGTTTCACATATGCATACTGATGGTTGAAACATCATCATGATTGTATTATGCATTGATCCCGCAGACTCAGACGGGGGTTTTGGCCGATGATCACTGCCGCGCAGATGCGCGCCGCGAGGGCGCTGGCCGGCATCGATCAGAAGACGCTCGCCGAGCGCGCCGGAGTTTCGCTTCCAACCATCCAGCGCATGGAAGCGAGCGACGGCGTGGTCAGGGGCGTGGTCGATACGCTGATGAAGGTCATCCAGGCTCTCGACGAGGCCGGGGTGGAACTGATCGGCGAGAACCAGACCAGCGAGCGCGGTGGCAGGGGCGTGCGCCTCAAGCCGGTCGCGCAGCCCTAAAGCCTCTCCAACCTGAGCCGGCACAGATAAAGTCGCGACGCGACCGCCGACATTGCTGCCGACGATCCCGCCGCCTTCACGGAGCGGAAGGCACATTCATGGACCATCAGGCAAGCCGCCATCCGGCACGGCCGACATTTTCCGAATTGTTCACGCCAAAGCTGGTGACGGTCTGGCGCGAGGGCTACCACCTGCCGCAGTTCAAGGCCGACTTCATGGCCGGGCTGACCGTCGCCATCGTGGCGCTGCCGCTGTCGATGGCGATCGCGATCGCCTCGGGGGTGACGCCGGAGCGCGGCCTGTTCACCGCCATCGTCGGCGGCTTCATCGTCTCGGCGCTCGGCGGCAGCCGCTTCCAGATCGGTGGCCCGGCCGGCGCCTTCATCGTGCTGGTGGCGGCGACGGTGCAGCGCGAAGGCTTCGACGGGCTGCTGCTGGCAACAATGATGTCCGGCGTCTTCCTGCTCGCCATCGGCTATCTCCGGCTCGGCACCTACATCAAGTTCATTCCCTATCCGGTGACGGTCGGCTTCACCGCCGGCATCTCGATCATCATCTTTTCCGGCCAGATCGTCGAACTGTTCGGGCTGAAACTGGCGGGCAAGGAGCCCGGGCCACTGGTGCCGAAGCTGATGGCGATCGGTGACGCCGCCGGCACGTTCAACATCTCCGCGACGCTGGTGGCGGTGCTGACCATCGCCACCATTGTCGCAGTGAAACGCTGGCGGCCCGGCTGGCCGGGCATGCTGATCGCCGTCGGGCTGGCCTCGCTGGTGGTGGCGCTGCTGGCACTGCCGGCGGAAACGATCGGCACGCGCTATGGCGGCATTCCGCGCAGCCTGCCGTTTCCGGCGCTGCCGGCGTTCAGCCCCGACAAGGTGGTCGCGGTGTTGCCGGACGCCATTTCCTTTACCCTGCTCGGCGCCATAGAATCTTTGCTGTCGGCCGTGGTTGCCGACGGCATGACCGGGCGGCGGCACCGCTCCAATTGCGAGCTGGTGGCGCAAGGTTTCGCCAACATCGCCTCCGCGCTGTTCGGCGGCATCTGCACCACCGGCACCATCGCCCGCACCGCCACCAATGTGCGGGCCGGCGCGCACGGACCGGTTTCGGGCATGCTGCATTCACTGTTCCTGCTGGTCTTCATGCTGGTAGCCGCACCGCTGGCCAGCTACATCCCGCTTGCCGCCCTTGCCGGGGTGCTGGCCGTGGTCTGCTGGAACATGTTCGAAAAACAGGCTTTCGCCACGTTGCTGCGCGCCTCGCGCGGCGACGCGCTGGTGCTGATGGCGACCTTCCTGATCGTCGTCTTCCGCGACCTGACCGAAGGCATCGTCGTCGGCTTCGTGCTTGGCTCGATCCTGTTCATCGACCGCATGGCCAAGTCAATTGCGGTGGAGGCGGATCTGCCGCTGGTGCAGGAAGATGTCGCCGACAGCCCTAGTGCCTATGATGCCGGCGAGTCGAGCGACGCCGACACCGTCGTCTACCGCATCTCGGGCGCGTTCTTCTTCGGCGCGGCCTCCACCGTCGGCACCGTGCTCGACCGCATCGCCGACCAGCGCAAGAACTTCATCCTCGATTGCTCGGCCGTGCCATTCTTCGATTCGACGGCGGCCAATGTCATCGAGGGCGCCGCCCACAAGGCAAAGCGCGCCGGCGTGCGCTTCATCATCTCAGGCGCCTCACCGCAGATACGGCGCACGCTGATCAACCACGGCGTCAAGCGCCCACTGGTGACCTACGCCGCCTCGATCCGGGATGCGCGGGCGCAGCTCAACGGAAAACTGGAGACGCTGTAGCAATGGTTGCCGACCGGTGACCGCTTTGGCGGCACAGATTGTCCGCCGGGTTGAACGTCAACTTTTGACCACAACAGACATTCAAAGAGGCGTTCGCGAATGACCGTTTGGGGTCAAAATCAGTCATTCGGGATTGTCCGGTTCTGAGTTGTGAAAACCAATCGAGAGCGATAACCGTGTCCCGGGCTGCCTCATCGCAGCCATCTCCTTGTGGACTGTTCTGTGCGCTCTCTCCGCAATGCTTTTGGGAAAGGCTCGGGATGAGACTTGCAATGTTGGTCGCGTTGGCCGCGACATTGGCTGGATGCGTGACCTCTCCGGTCGACTATGAAGCGTCGCTTTCGCAGCAAGATCCGAAATGGCTGTCGCCGGAATGCCAGCAAGCGCGCATGGCGGCTTCGACCTATGAAGCGCGCGAAAAAGAGCACCCGGGATGGGGCTTCGGCGTCATGCTTGGCCCGTACTCACTGGGGCTCGTGGCAGCCATCAAGGAGCATGAGCAGAAGCAGAGGAAATTGTTTTCCCGCGAGGTGCATCTGCAGTGCTCAAGTCTGCCGCTGCCAAAGGATTTGCAGGGCGACACAAGCCTCCAGGACGCGATCGCAAATCGGACAAGGTATCCATAAACAGCATGGCCACCTCAGCCGGTCGAGGCGGCGGTGAACACCGCCAGTTGCGCCTCGAAAGCCCGTTTGTAGGCAGGCCGCGCTTCGCCGCGGGCGATATAGGCGGAGAGGGTTGGATAGTCCTCCAGTATGCCTGATGTGCGCAATCTAAGCAGCACCGTCACCATCAGCAGGTCGCCGGCGCTGAACACCGCCTCGAGCCAGTCGGCATCGCCAAGCCGGTTGGAGAGTTCGTCCAGCCGCTGACGGACGCGTGCGTCGAGCATGGGCATGCGCTCCGCGTACCAGGGCTTGTCGCGCTCCACGATCATGGGCATTGTCCGTTCCAGGATCGGCGGCTCGATCGTGCTGAGCGCGGCAAACATCCATGTGATCGCGCGCGCCCGGGCATTCGCATCGTCCGGCAGCAGGCCCGCATGGCGCTGCGCGATATGGAACACGATGGCGCCTGACTCGAACAGAGCGAGATCGCCTTCCTCATAGGTCGGTATCTGCCCGAAAGGATGCAGCGCGCGATGCGCCGGCTCCTTCATCTCGCTGAACGAAACAAGCCTGACGTCGTAGGGTTGGCCCACTTCTTCGAGCGCCCAGCGAACACGCATGTCGCGTGACAGTCCCTTGCCGCGGTCGGGTGAGCGTTCAAAAGCTGTGATCGTTGGGGTCATTGGAGCTCCGGGTGGTTGGTCAGGTGTCCAGTTGTTTTGATGTGCATCCTAAGGACGAACGACCAATGTGACTCCCGACACCCTACCTCGTTTTCTTGGCCACGGGATTTCGCGGTCCGAACCTTCTGCGCGCTCCCTGTATCCGGCGCGGATCATTCGCCACGCAACTGTGATTTGCAGTTGCCTGGCTGGAAGTCTCAGTGTGGATCTCACGACTTCTCGGGCAAGAAGGCGGTGGCGATGCAGGCGAAACATCTTGTCGCTCTGGCAGGCCTGTTCGCCCTTTGCATGGCGCAGCCGGCTGCGGCCGCCGGCCAGACGCCCGATAGGGTGAGCATTCCGGGCGGCGGCAAGAATGAGCCGGCGACACTGGAGGCAATGTTCTTCAAGCCGCAAGGCCAGGGGCCATTTCCGGCAATCGTTGCCATGCATGGCTGCAGCGGCCTGTGGAGCAGCAAGAACGCGACGCAACTCAGCCCGCGCCATGCCGATTGGGGCCGGCGGCTGGCTGCTCTCGGTTACATCGTGATCTTTCCCGACAGCTATGGCTCACGCGGGCTCGGCGCCCAATGCAAGAACGACGACCGGCAGGTCGAACCGTATCGCGAGCGGGTGGAGGATGCCAACGCCGCGCGCCGCTATCTGCAAACGCTGCCCTATGTCAAACCGGACGCCATCGCCTTGCTCGGCTGGTCGAATGGCGGCTCGACCGTTCTGTACACGGTCCGTCCGAAGGACAAGCCGAAGGCCGATACACCGGACTTTCGCGCGGCGGTGGCTTTCTATCCGGGTTGCACGGCGCAGGCCGGGAAGGGCGATTGGGCGACACGTGTGCCGCTTCTTATTGTGATGGGCGACGCGGATGACTGGACCCCGGCCACGCCGTGCAGGAAGCTGGCGGCCGCCAATCCAGACAGCGTGAAGCTCATCCTCTATCCCGGCGCCTATCATGATTTCGACAATGCTGCGCAGAAACTTCACGAGCTCAAGGGGTTGGCCTTCACGGCCAATGGCGACGGCATTGCGCACGCAGGGCTGAACCCGGCCGCCCGTGCGGCGGCGCTTGAGGACGTGCCCGCTTTCCTCGCCGTGTTGAAGCAGTAGGCGGCTTCAACAGGCGGTCATCAGCGATGCCCTCAAGGGCGATAGTGTGCGGCTGCTCAAACTGTCGCCTCGATCGGCTCGGCAAGCTTCGGGTTGGCGCGCGCGGCGATCAGGCAGCCGGCGACGATCAGGCATGCTCCTGCCAGCGTCGTCCAGGCCAGCGCCTCGTCGAAGAAGAACCAGCCAAGCGCGATCGCCCAGATGAAGGCCGAGTATTCCGTGGGGATCAGATATTGCGCTTCGGCGCGGGCGTAGGACCAGCTCATCAGGAATTGCCCGCTGAGCGACAGCATCATCACCCCGGCCAAGGGGAGCCAGAGATTGGTCGGCAAAGCGACAGCCAGCCACGGCGCGGCAAGGCCGAAGAAGATTGCAACAAACAGGTTCTGGAACAGCATGATCTCGATCGGCTTGGCCAGCAGCGCCTGTTGCCGGGAGAGGATCAGATTGTAGCCGTAGAACACCGTCGAGACGAGCACCGCCACCGTGCCGAGCAGCGTATCCTGCGAAGCGCTTGCCTGGCCGAACTGGCCGGTCAGTATGATGGCGACGCCGGCGATGCCGGCCAGCGATGCCCAGATAGCCTGTCGTCGGATACGTTCGCCCAGCAACAGCGCGGCGAGGAAGAGGGCGAACAAAGGCGCGACGAAGCTAAGCCCGATCGCCTCCGCCAGCGGCAGCCTGGCGAGACCCCAGAAGAAACAAAGGAGAACGATGCCGACAATTGCGGCGCGCAGCGCATGCAGCCGCAGCACCGCAAGGGTTGGCTTTGAGCGCGGCCCCGCCGACCAGGCTGCGCCGGCGACGACAGTGGCGACCATGCTGCGCCACAGCACCGTGTTGTAGACACCGACGGCGATGACCAGGGTCTTCATCGCCGCATCCATCCCCGACAGCAGGCAGATCGCCAGCGCGCAGACGAGCACCGGGATCATCGGGGAAACGGCGGTCAGGCTGGATGTCTTCACGGCTGCACTCATGTGCTGCCGCGTATCCCAGAGCAAAGAGCAGGGCCAGATGGCAGCACCGTCGATGTGGAGGGCCAATACGATTGACGGCAGCGCCCCTATCCGTTGAGCGATCGTGGACCGCTGACGAAGGGGCTGCCTCTCACATAAAACCGCAGCAGGCGGTCCGCATCTTTCGAAATACCGATCCTGATGCTCTGCCCGATGTCGCCGGGCTCAAAGTCATCGCCGGCGAGCCACAGCGGGCCTTGCCGGCAAAGATCGAGCCCGTCGAGCGAACGATCAATCCGCAAGGCCTGGGCGAGCCGTCCCGGTCCGCGCGCCAGATCGCGCAACCGCTCGACGCCGCGATTGCGCCGCATGATGTCGATGCCTTCGAGCGGCTCGAGCGCCCTGATCAGCACCCCGGTGCCAATCCCTTGCGTCTCGCTGGAGACATTCAGCATGTAGGAGATGCCGTAGGCGAGATAGACATAGGCGTGGCCGCGCTCGAGAAACAGCGAACGGTTGCGCGCAGTCATCCCCCGGTAGCCGTGCCCAGCGGCGTCGCCGACGACATAGGCCTCGGTCTCGACAATGCGGCCGCTGACGATGCCCTCCGGTAATTCCCGCACCACGACCTTGCCTATGAGAGCGCGGGCGAGAGCTGCCGTGTCAGCCGGCAGCTCCGAACGAGCCAGCAGCGGATATTCCTTGCGGCCCGGGTTCACGGCATCCGCTCACCGCCACCCCAACGCCGGAGCGACATGGGTCAGGATCGCCTCGATGACATGCGCGTTGTAGTCGACGCCGAGCTGGTTCGGCACGGTGAGCAGCAGCGTGTCGGCTTCCGCGATCGCCTCGTCGCCCTTCAGCTGCTCGATCAGCACATCCGGCTCGGCGGCATAGCTGCGTCCAAAGACGGCGAGTTTTTCGGGCTCGATATAGCCAAAATGATCCTGGCTGTCGCTGCGGCCGAAATAGGCGCGGTCGCGATCGTCGACCAGCGCGAAGATACTGCGGCTGACCGACACTTGCGGCTGGCGTGCATGACCGGCCTCTTTCCAGGCGGCGCGGAACAGGCGGATCTGCTCGGCCTGCTGGATGTGAAATGGTTTTCCGCTCTCGTCGAACTTCAGCGTGGAACTCTGCAGATTCATCCCCCGTTTCGCCGCCCATTGCGCCGTGGCGTTGGTGGCGGCACCCCACCAGATCCGTTCGCGCAGCCCTTCCGAATGCGGCTCGAGACGCAGCAGCCCCGGCGGGTTCGGAAACATCGGCCGCGGGTTGGGTTGGGCAAAGCCCTGGCCCCTCAGAATGTCGAGAAACACATCCGTGTGGCGCCGCGCCATGTCGGCGTCGCTCTCGCCTTCGGCCGGCGCAAAGCCAAAATAGCGCCAGCCGTCGATGACCTGCTCGGGCGATCCACGGCTGATGCCGAGTTGGAGGCGCCCGCCGGCAATCAGATCGGCAGCACCGGCGTCCTCGGCCATGTAGAGCGGGTTCTCATAGCGCATATCGATCACGGCGGTGCCGATCTCGATGCGGCTGGTCTTGGCGCCGATCGCGGCAAGCAGCGGAAACGGCGAGCTGAGCTGGCGGGCGAAGTGATGCACGCGGAAATAGGCTCCGTCGGCGCCAAGCTCCTCGGCGGCGACGGCGAGATCAATGGATTGCAGCAGCGTATCGCCTGCAGAGCGTGTTTGCGATTGGGACGAGGGCGTCCAATGTCCGAATGACAGAAAGCCGATTTTTTTCATGAGGGGGAGCCGCGCTAGCGTTGAGGTCAGTGTCATCTAATGATGGAACCGCCGATTCGCTAGCAAAGCTCTTCTACGGCGCCTCGTGCCGAGGCGCCGCTTATAGCGCTCAGTCGAGCTTGAGCGCCGCAACTTCTCCCTCATTCATCAGCGGCACATAGATCGTCGACTTGCCGTCGGTGCCGATGTCGGCGCTGCCCGGTTTGAAGGTCACGACTGTCTCCGGCGTGCCGCCTTGCCTGTAGCGATAGAGCGTGCCGGTCATGTAGGCGGTGGCGTAGATGGTGTCGCCGATGGCGATGACGCCATCGAGGTCGGCGAAATTTTCCGCGCCGGGCAATGGCGAGATCGCCTTGCTGGCGAGATCGACCGCCAGCAGGCCACCCGGCTCGGCGGTGCTGAAGTCAGCCTTGATGCCCTTGCCCCAAGAGGCGACGATCAACCTGCTGCCATCAGCGAAGACGCCGTTGGGCGAAGCAAGGGTCGCGTCCTTGACGAACAGTTCCGGTGTGTCGCCGTCGATACGGTAGATCGCGTCGGCCAGCATGTCGGTGACGTAGGCCTTGCCGGAGGCGTCCGCTGTCATATCGTTGAGGAAGACGGCATTCGGCACATCGATGCTGGCGACGAGCTTGCCGCTGGCGAGATCGACGACGCGGACCTTGGTGATGTCGGCGACATAGAGTTTTCCGCCCGAAATCGCCATGCCCTTGGGCGCGTCCATGCCGTCGGTCCAGTGCGGGGTGATCATTTTGCCGTCCGGCGACAGCACCGAGAGATAGCCGTTGCCGTCGGCTTCACCGGGATTGCCGACGATGTTGGAGACGATGATGCGCTTGTTGGCGGCGTCGAACAGCGCCGATTCCGGCTGCTCGAGACCTGTCGCGCGCCAGATTTCGCCGGCCTGGGCACCGGGCATGATCGCCATAACGGCGACGGCGAGGAATGTGGAAGTGATGAGGGCTTTCATAGCTGGTCTCCTTAGGTGATGGCGGAGAGCTAGGCTTTTCGATACTTTTTCGGAAGGCCGATTGCCGCTAGTATCGGATACCGATACGAAATCGCGCAAAAGAGGTGCATCTCATGAATGGCCTGATCTTCGAGGCGCTGAAGCGGACGCTGAAGGCGAAGGGCGTCACCTATCGCGTGCTGGCCGAGCGCATGGGCGTTTCCGAGCCGACGGTGAAGCGGATTTTTCACGAACGCAACTGCAAGCTCGACCGGCTGGTGGAAATCTGCTCGGCAGCCGGCGTGGATTTGGAAAACGTGCTCGGCTCGATGAGCCGGGGGCCAGGGCCGGCCAACCGCGTGGCACCGGAAATCGAGCTCAAGCTCGCCGGCCGGTCGGCACTGCTGTTCATCTTCGTCATGCTGTCGGAAAAATTCACCCCCGAAGGCATCATGCGCTCGCACGGCCTGAGCGAAGCCTCGATGTTCCTCTATCTGCGCGACCTCGAGGAGCTGGGGCTGGTGGCGCTCGGCCGCGGCCTCACGGCCAGGCTGCTGGTCGAAACGCCGATCCAGTGGAATTTCGAAGGGCCGCTGCGGCCGCTGTTCGAAATGACCAACAAGAACTTCATTGGCTGGGCCATCTCCCATATGGAAAAGGAGGCGACCTTCGTCAGCTTCTCCAGGCGGATGCGGCCGGAGACGGCGGAGATGGTGCGGCGCGAGGCGGAGGAACTGGCGGAGCGCGCCAAGCTGCTTGCTCATCACGACCAGCACACGACGCCCGAGGACGGGCTCACCGGCTACAAATGGACCTTCGCCTTCGGCGCGACGCCGTTCCCGGCGATCATGCCGATCGGGCCGCACCCGCGCGACGCCGGTGCGCGGCCTGCAGTGGCTGCGAAGGGACGGCGGCCGCTGCCGGCCTGACACGGCCAATCAGATCCGGCACCAACACGGTATAGCCTCTGCAGCCAGGCGTTCCGCCATGCCGCCCAGCGCCGACCGCGGGCCGAACGCATCCATGTGGAGAATGACGCCGGGCGCTGCGATTCTTGGTGACCTGAACAGGGGAGCCTCCGCCTGTCCTCTTCGGTTTTCACGATGATCTTTTGTCTGGACTTTTTTGCTCTTTGCAGCCGCGTTTCAAAAATGAAACCACATTCATGATAGAGTTCGCGCACTGATTTGCCAGACTGTAGAGGGCGGGTTTGCCCAATGCGTGACACCTCCCCGTGAAATCGAAGTGATCCCATGCCGACCGCGCCAACACTTGAACTTCGCCGCTATTCGCGCCTGAAAAATTTGCGGGCGCGCGCAGAACGCCAGGGTGCTGCACTGCAGTTCTGGGCGCGTACAGCATCGCTCGCCGTGATCTCCTGCTTCTTTTCATTGATCAGCCGCTGGGATGCCTCGCTGCTCTTCGTGCTGGCGGGCCTTGTGCTGTTCCAGCTCGTCGGCCTGATCCAGTTTCTGTTTGCGCGCCGTCGCACGGCTCCATGGTGGATCGGGTACCTCGTCGGTACGCTGGACATCATTCTGTTGACCGTTCTGCTGATAACGCCCAACCCGTTTTCCCTGGAGGTCGCGCCGGCCGCGATGCAACTTCGCGAGGGCAGCTTCAAATTCCTGCTGATTTTCGTATGCCTTGGCGCGCTGACCCTTTCGACACGATTGGCGCTCTATCTCGGCGCGCTCGCGGCCTTGACGTGGGCGATCGGCGTGGGATGGGTGATTTCTTATCCGGGAACCGTCATTCCGGCGAAGAACCTCTATTCGCTGCCGGTGACAGAGCGACTGAACCTCTACCTCAACCCCAATTTCGTCGATACATTCGCGCAGGCGACCAACGTGTTGGTTGTGCTGATTATCGGCGCGATCATGGCGCTGGTCGTCTCTCGTTCCCGACATCTGTCGGAAGACTATGTCAAGGCAGAGCGCGCCCGCGCCAATCTCGCCCGGCATTTTTCGCCCAATGTCGTCGACCAGCTCGCCACGGATGACGAGCCCTTCGGCCCGGTCCGCCGGCAGGATATCGCGGTGCTGTTCGCCGACATCGTCGGCTTCACACACTATTCCGAGGATCATCCGGCCGAAGCCGTGTTCGAACTTCTGCGTCAGTTCCACCGTCGCATGGAGCAGGTCGTTTTCGACCACAATGGCACCGTCGATAACTATATCGGCGATTGCATCATGGCGACATTCGGGGTTCCGCAAGCCAGCCATGACGACGCGACTCGGGCCATCCAGTGCGCTGAAGCGATGGTCGCCGCCCTCGAAGACTGGAATGTGCAGCGGGTGTCCAGGGGATACCCACCGCTGGACGTTCGGATCGGTGTACAATATGGCGCAGTCGTCATCGGCGCGGTCGGCAGCGAGCGCAATCTGTCCTTCGCGGTGGTGGGCGACACCGTCAACGTCGCCAGCCGTTTGCAGGCGCTCTGCCGTGAGCTTCAGGCGAGTATTTGCTTTGGATCACGACTGATTGAGGCCGCGCAGGCGGAATCGCCCACGACACAGTTGAATGCGCGCGATCATGGACCGGTGAACATCCGCGGCCGGGACGAACCGGTCCATGTCTGGGTCGAACGCAGAGCCGAAAGCCAGGGCGCTCTTGCGGTTTCGGCCTGATGTAGGCCGCCATGTGAAACGCCTGCACCTCGGCCGGATAGCGGTAGGCCGCGCCACAGGGACATATCCTGACCCAGGCCGAAAGCCATCACGTATCTGAGGCGATTGCGCCAGCCTTCGCGGCTGCGGCGTCTGGGCTTGCCTTGTCGTCCCATGTCACCGCCCGATAGTCGAAACCGAATTCCAGCGTCGGTTTGACGATGCGGAAAAACGGCGACAGGTCGAAGTCGCGCGGCGTGTAGAGCGAGTGGTGGCGGATGTGCAGGATTTCCTTACGCATATAGGTCGACTGCGCCGAGGCGCGGCCGGGCGCGCGGGTGATCTCGGGCAGGATCGGATAGCGGATCTGGCCATAGGCCTCGGCGATCAGCGTCGAGCAGATAGCGCGCGTCGGGTCGCCGGAGCCGAAAGCCAGCATGCGGCGGCGCCAGCGGACCGGCACCGGCGGCGTCGGCAGGAAAAACCGCAGCATGTCAAAAATGTTCTTGAGATCGTATTTGAGGCCGAGCTTGCCGATCATGAAGGCGACGACCTTGTCGCGGTCTTCCGGCGCCAGGCCGCTGGCTCGGCAAATGCGGGTGTTGTAGGTGCGGTAGCGCGACAGCGGCACCGCGACGCAACCTTCGCCGAGCGTGACCTCGATCAGGCGCCGCCGCTCCGATCCGTCCTCGGGTTCAGCCAGGGCGTCGCCGACATAGAAGGCGGCATGCGACCAGGTCGACTGCGTCAGGTATTTGATGGCCGCCGAGATCTTCTGGTTGCCCTCGACAAGCAGGATGTCGCCGGGCTCGAGGGTGCGGCGCAGCGTTTCGGCGTCGGACGGCGTGTAGGGCTCATAGCCGGAAGATTCATCCTGCAGCCGACCGGCAAGCCAGCGGCCAAGGCGATCGAGAAGCGTTTCGGCGGGCGCAGTCATCGTAGATGGCGATTAGCACAGACCGGCGGTCTGGGCCATCATCAGCCGGCGGTGGGCAGGCCAGCATCTTCCTGCGCCGCCGCGCCGACCAGATCGTCGCGCACCTTGCGCGCAAGCTTCCGTGTCGAGCGCTTCGGGCTGTCGCCGAACAGTTCGGCGGCTTCGGCGAGGCAGGACTTTTTCAGGCTTTTCTCCGAGCGTTTCAGCAGCTTGGCGAGAAGTTTCGTGTCCTGCGGCTCGCCGAGTGGCTGGTCATCGGCGTCGAGCAGCGCGCGCATGACAAAGACATCGTGCAATTCGCCCAGCCGCTCGCCCAGTTCGTCGACCGCCTTGCGCCGGGTCTTGATCGGCGTCGGCCACAGCCGGCCGAGCAGCGACAGATGCATGCTGTGGGTCTTGGCGGCCTTGCGCAGGTCGTGGAAATCATCGGCTTCGCCGCGCGATCCGGCCTTGTCCAGCGCCTTCCTGGCGCGGCGCAAGGTGATGCGGGCGCCCTCAGCAAGCACATCGGCGGCCTGCTCCGGCTGGTCGGGCAGAGCAAGCTTTTCGACGCGCGCGAGACCCTCTTCGCAAGCGGCAATCGCTGCCCCGATGGCAGCGCCGAGACCGGCGCCGCCATGCATCGCATGCTGGCGCGCGACGAGCGAGTCGCGCACGGCATCGAGGCCGCCGCTGGCGCTGTGTTCGGGGAAGCTTGCCGCCAGGCGGTCGATCGTTTCGACCAGCGCGGTCGCCTCGCGCGGACCGGCCAGTAGGGCCGCCACCTCACGGTAACAATGATTTTCGGCGTTACAGAACGTTTCGTCCCCGGAACGGACCAGGCGCAGCAAGGCACGCGCGCTCTTCAACCGCTTGCGGCATTTGTGCAGCGCCTGCTCCGGCCGGCTGTGCGCAACGTCGAGATGGGCCAATGCCTTGCCGATCTCTTCGGCAAGGATGCGCCTGACCTCGCCGGTCAGCGGCAGACGTGGATCGATACGAAAACTCATGCGGCGATCTCCGGAACCCCCCCAAGGGCGAGCGACGCGTTGTAAAATCTGGACTCGCCGGTGACTTCGCGGCCGAGCCAATCTGGCAGCATTTCGTCCGGCACGTCCTCCGGCGTCTCGAGCTCAGCGACCACCAAGCCAGCCAGCATGCCGCCGAAAACATCGACTTCATAGAGATAGCCGCGGTGCCTAACATGGTGACGTGTCTTCTCGATGACACGCCCGATGGCGAAAGCCAGCATCTCCTGCGCCTCCGCCAGCGGGATCGAATACTCGAATTCGTCGCGTTCGCGGGCCGTGCTGCCGAATTTGAGCGTCAGCTTGGCCGAGACACCATCGCTGATGCGCACGCGCACGGTGCGGCCCGGTGCTGCGGCAAGATAAAACTGGCGAATGCGGATATCCGCCTCAGCCAGCTCCAGCCATTCGGCACTGGAGACCAGGAATTTACGCTCGACTTCCTTGCCCATGGCCGCGCACTAAAGCGCGGCGGGCCGGATATGGCAAGCCATCTCAGGTTGCCTTCGACCAAGTGCAACCAAACCACGCAAATCCAGGTCAGCACGCAAGGACTTGACATTTAATCAATCGATTGATTAAATGTCAGGCATGAACAAGAATCCGAACGCCTCACGCCCCGACATGACGCGCGCCGCACTTGTGCACGCGTCGCTAAAGCTGTTCGGGCGGCAAGGCTATGACGGCACCTCGACGCGAGAGATCGCAGCCGAGGCGAAGGCCAATATCGGCTCGATCGCCTATCATTTCGGCGGCAAGGAAGGGCTTCGCTCGGCCGCGGCCGACTACATCGTCGAAACCATCCAGACCATTGCCGGCCAGGCGATGGGCAGTCCGCCAGCCGCCGGCGACCCGGAAGCGGCGCGGGCGCAACTCTTCGTGGCACTGGAGCGGATGGTGACCTTTATCGTCGCTAGCCCGCACGCCGGCGAGATCGTACAGTTTGTACTTCGGGAATTGTCGCATCCGACCGCGGCACTCGACCGCATTTATGACGGCGTGTTCGAGCCGACGCATCGCCGGCTCTGCCTGATCTGGGAGCAGGCGACCGGCGAGCCGGCCGAAAGCGAGGCGACACGGCTCACCGTGTTCACGCTGATCGGCCAGGTCATCTATTTCCGCATCGGCCGCGAGGCGGTGATGCGGCGCATGGGCTGGCACGACATCGGCACCGCCGAGGCGGCCAAGGTGGTGGCGGCGACATCGAGCAATCTCAGCGCGATACTGGCCGTAAGGAAGGGGCAAAGACTATGAGCTTTCTCTGTTCGCTGCCGCTCGCCGCGCAGCTGTTCGGCGCCTGCGCGCCGGCCGCGCCGCTGGCCGTCGGCTATGTCGAGGGCGACTATGTGCTGCTGGCGCCGATCGAGGTGGCGCAGGTCGAGACAGTCGCGGTCAAGCGCGGCGACCGCGTCGTATCAGGCACGCCGGTGGTGACGCTGGAGAGCGCCGACGCCAAGATTGCCGTTGCGCTGGCAGAGGCGGGCCTCGCCCAGGCGCAGGCGCAGCTCGCCGATTTGCAAGTTGGCAAGCGGCCGGAAGAAATCGCGGTGCTCAAGGCGGAAGTCGACATGGCGCGCGCCCAAGCCACCGACGCCAAGCGCAGATACGACCGCGCCAGCGATCTGTTCAAGCGCGGCACCGGCACGCAGGCCGATTTCGACACGGCGTCCGCCACACTGGAGACGGCCAATGCACAGGTCGGCCAGGCCGAGGCCAATCTCGCCGTCGGCGGCCTGCCGGCACGGCCGGAGACCATCAAGGCCGCCGACAACCAGGTCAAGCAGGCGCAGGCGACGCTGGAGCAGGCGCAATGGCGGCTGTCGAAGCGCGTGCTGGCGGCGCCCTCGCCCGGCCGCGTCAATGATGTCATCCGCAGTGCAGGCGACACTGCCGGCCCGACCGCGCCGGTCATTTCGATACTGCCGGACGGTGCGGTCAAGCTCAGCGTCTACATCCCGGAAAGTGCCTTCTCGTCGGTCAAGGTCGGCACGCTGCTTGGTGTCCATTGCGACGGCTGCGGCCCGCAGGTGAAGGCCCGCGTCAGCTACGTGTCGCCGGACCCGGAATTCACGCCGCCGGTGATTTATTCGCTCGAGAACCGGCAGAAGCTGGTCTACCTGGTCGAGGCGCGACCGGAGGGCGATGCCAGCGCCTTGCAGCCGGGGCAGATCGTCGATGTCGATCTCGCGGATGCAGGAAAATGAACGCCATCGACGTCCATGGCCTGGTCAAGCGTTTTGGCGACAAGACCGTCGTCGACCATGTGACGATGACGGTGGCCGAAGGCGAGATCGTCGGTTTCCTCGGCCCGAACGGCTCCGGCAAGACGACGACCATCCGTATCATGTGCGGCCTGCTGACGCCGGATGAAGGCGAAGGCACGGTGCTCGGCTTCAACATCCGCACCGACAGCCTGCGCATCAAACGCGAAGTCGGCTACATGACGCAGAAATTCTCTTTCTACGAGGATCTGACGATCGGTGAGAATCTCGAATTCGTGGCGCGGCTCTACCAGCTGAAGCCGGTTGCCGAGCATGTCGCCAGGACGCTGGAAGATCTCGGCCTGACCTCGCGAAAAGACCAACTGGCCGGCACGCTGTCCGGCGGCTGGAAGCAGCGGCTGGCGCTGGCTGCCTGCATCATGCACAAGCCGAAATTATTGTTGCTCGACGAGCCGACGGCGGGCGTCGACCCGAAAGCCCGGCGCGAATTCTGGGACGAGATCCATCGCCTCGCCAGTGGCGGGCTGACCGTGCTGGTCTCCACCCACTATATGGACGAGGCCGAGCGCTGCCACCGCATCAGCTACATCTCCTATGGCAAGATGCTGGCCACCGGCACGGTCGACGAGGTGGTGAAGAATGCCGGGCTGACGACCTTCGTCGTGCAAGGCCCGCATCTCGATCAAGTTGCTGCCGCACTCAGTGGCCGCCCCGGCGTCGACCAGGTGGCGCCGTTCGGCGCGACGCTGCATGTCGTCGGCTCCGACAGGAAGAAACTGCAGGCAGCACTCGCCGATGTCGAGAAGCAGCACAAGGGCGTGACGGTGATACCGGGCGAGACCAGCCTGGAAGACGTGTTCATCCAGTTCATGTCCGGCTCCAAGGACAACATGGCATGAACAGCGTGTTTTCCTTCGCCCGGCTGAGCGCGCTGCTGATCAAGGAGTTCATCCAGATGCGGCGCGACCGCATCACCTTCGCCATGATGCTGGGTGTGCCGCTGATGCAGCTGGTGCTGTTCGGCTACGCCATCAACAACGATCCGAAGAGCCTGCCGGCGGCGCTGGTGGCGACGAGCAGCGACCCCTACACGCGGGCCATGGTGTCGGCGCTGCAGACCACCGGCTACTACCGCTTCGACTATGTCGCGCAAAGTGCCGCGCAAGCCGAGTTCCTGATGTCGCGCGGCGACGTCGCCTTCGTCGTCACCATCCCGGCCGATTTCGCCCGCCGTGTCGAGCGCGGCGACAGCCCGCAGATCCTGATCGAGGCGGACGCCACCGATCCGGCGGTGGCCAGCGGCGCCATCTCGACGCTCGGCACCGTCGCCAACCAGGCGCTGCTCAGGGCACGCGGCACGCAGGAGACGGCAGCCGAGGCGGCCAGGGGCCAGCTCGAAGTGGTGGTGCACCGGCGCTATAATCCCGAAGGCATCTCGCAATACAACATCGTGCCCGGCCTGCTCGGCGTCATCCTGCAGATGACGATGGTGATGATGACCTCGATCGCGCTGACGCGCGAGACCGAGCGCGGCACGATGGAGAACCTTCTGGCGATGCCGTCCAGCCCGCTCGAGATCATGATGGGCAAGGTGCTGCCCTATCTGGCGGTCGGCGCGGTGCAGGTGGTGGTGGTGCTGGCGGCGGCCAAGCTGTTGTTTGCCATTCCCTTCACCGGCTCGATGTCGCTGCTGCTCACCGCCGTGCTGATCTTCGTGCTGGCGCTGGTGCTGCTCGGCTACACGATTTCGACCATCGCCCGCACGCAGATGCAGGCGCTGCAGCTGACCTTCTTCTTCTTCCTGCCGTCGATCATGTTGTCCGGCTTCATGTTCCCCTATCGCGGCATGCCGGGCTGGGCGCAACTGTTCGGCGAGATCCTGCCGCTGACGCATTTTTTGCGCATCATCCGCGCGGTCATGCTGAAGGGCGCCGAACTGCCGGCGGTGGCGACGGAGATCGGCTGGCTGCTGGTGTTCGTGGCACTGTTTGCGGGCGTGGCGCTGGTGCGGTTCAGGCGGACGCTGGACTAGGTCCAGGAAAAGCACCGGACGCGTGTCGGAGCTGTGCTCGGCACGGGAATTGGATAGAGTGATGACTTCTAATGCATCGTCAGGCGGGCCGCTTCCATGAGAGTCGTCGATACGGCGGAGGTCATCTTTCTGGTCGACAACGCGACCGACAGTCTCTCGTCGAATCCTGGTTTCGTCGAGACCGAGTTCGCCCGCCTGCGTCGCCGCGGGATGCCATGGTTGACCGGGAAATGCCTGTGCTGCGCCGCGCACGGGCTTTCCTGCTTGATTACCGCCCGCACCGCGTCCGCCAGCCGCACGCTCCTGTTCGACACCGGGCCTGAGGAATGGGTGTTCGAGCGCAACGTGGTCAGGCTCGGCGTCGATCTCGGGGAAGTCGGCGCGGTGATGCTGTCGCATGGTCACTGGGATCATGCGGGTGCAATGCCACGCGCCCTCCAGATGATCGCGATGGGCAATGGCGGGCAGCCCGTCCCGACCTACATGCATCCCGATATGTTCGCCTTGCGGGCGACCAAATCCGCCGATGGGCAGTTTCGCCCGATGGAACTGGTGCCGAGCGTGGAAGTCCTGTCCGGAAATGGCGCCGATGTCGTCGTTACCCGGGACGAGCAACTGCTTTTTGACGAGACATTCTATATCAGCGGCGAAATCCCTCGCGTGACCCGATTCGAACGCGGGTTTCCCGGCCAGTATCGCCAGACCGCTGCAGGCAGCTGGGAACTGGACGAGATTATGCCGGACGAGCGCTATGTGGCGATCCACGTGGCCGGCAAGGGGCAAGTCGTCTTCACCGCCTGCTCGCACGCCGGCCTGATCAACGTTCTGACGCACGCCCGGGCACGGTTTCCGGATATTCCGCTCTATGGAGTGTTTGGCGGCTTCCACCTCTCCGGGATCACCGAGCCGATCATCCAGGAGACGGTCGAGGCGCTGGCGCAGTTTGACCTGCAATTGATATCACCCGGGCACTGCACGGGCTGGCGCGCCGTGAGCGCACTTGCGGCCGCCTATGGCGAGAGGGTCGCTCCATCCGCGGTCGGCAAGACGTTCGCGCTTTGACCGCTCCCGTGGGGCAGAGTGGCCTAACGCCCTCTCATCCTTGCTGGAGTGGAAAGACCCCGAACTGGCGCGCCGTCTAGAGCAATTTCAGGAAAAGTGTGAAGCGGTTTTCTGTCCGAAATTGCGTCAAATCAAAGAGATAGAGCATCTCGCCGTTTCCGTGAAACGGTGAAATGCTCTAGGCGGCCGCCATGATCTCGGCATAGGTGCCGAAATCGACATTGCCGCCCGACAGCACCACGGCAACGCATTTGCCGGCGAGATCGATCTCGCCCGATGACAGCGCCGCCAGCGCGACGCAGCCGCCGGGCTCGACCACCAGCTTGAGATAGGCCATGGCATCGCGCATTGCCTGGGCTGTCGCCTTGTCGGAGACGGCAATCGCGCCGGCCAGATTCCTGCGGTTGATCGCGAAGGTGATTTCGCCCGGTTCGGCGGTGAGGATTGCGTCGCAGATCGAGCTGTGGCCAGGGTCGTTCGAGACCCTTTCGCCCTTGATGAGCGAGCGGCGGGTGTCGTCGAAATGCTCGGGCTCCACCGCCCAGACGGCGGTATGCGGCGAAGCATCCTTGACCGCGACCGAAATGCCGCTGCTCAGGCCGCCGCCGCCGCAAGGGACAAGGACCGCGTCGAGGCTGACGCCGAGCGCCTTGGCTTGAGCCATCAGCTCAAGGCCGATCGTGCCCTGGCCGGCGATGATGGCCGGATCGTCGAAGGGCGGCACCAGCACCATGCCTTTGTCCATGTAAGGCCGCACCACGGTCATGCGGTCATCGCGAAAGCGGTCGAACGGAACCACTTCGGCGCCCATCTTGCGGACATTGCCGATCTTCATCGCCGGTGCGTCGGCGGGCATGGCGATAACCGCCTTGACGCCGAACATGGCGGCGGAAGCGGCGACGCCTTGCGCGTGGTTGCCCGAGGAGAAAGCGACGACGCCGCGGCTGCGCTCCGCCTCGCTCAGTGACGACAATTTGTTGTAGGCGCCGCGGAACTTGAACGAACCGGTGCGCTGCAAAGTCTCGGGCTTGAACAGGATGCGGGCGCCAAGGCGCTTGTTCAGTTCAGCCGATTCGATCAGCGGCGTTTCGACGATCAGGCCGGAGAGTTTTGCTGCGGCGCTACGAATGTCGGCAATGCCGGGAGGGGTGGTCATGGTGAAGTCCTGCGGAAAGACTTGTTGCCTTTCATGATGCCCGCAAAAGGCCGCTGCGCACCATGGAAAAGATGTGACCGTTACAAAATCGGTTGGCGGGGAATGAACGGATGCACCGTCTGCAGCGCCACGCCCGTCACACCCCCCTCTGCCCTGCCGGGCATCTCCCCCTCAAGGGGGAGATTGGCAGCTTCGAGGTGTCGCTCATCTCTGCAAGGTTGGAGATTTGGCGACGCCCGCGGAGCGCCTGATCTCCCCCCTCGAGGGGGAGATGGCCGGCAGGCCAGAGGGGGGCGCTGTCCCGCCGACACTTCGCAAGTTCACCCTAGCAACGCCCTCTGCCTCTTGCTGCCACCCATCTTGCGCCAGTTGTTGAACCGATGCGTGGCGGCGGCGAAGGAGATCTTCATCTGCTGGGCGACGGAATAGCGCGACTTGCCCTCGTCGAACATGCGGTAGCAGCACTCGACGCCCTCCTCTGTCAGCTTGCCGTCCGGCGCCTTGTTGTGCGGATTGGCGGGGTCGAATTTTTCGACCTGCTGTTCGACCAGACCCTTCAGGCGCTGCAAGTCGGCCTCTATGCTGGCGATGAGATCGAGAACGGGTTTCGGGTCAAATGCATGGGCGTGCGGTTTTGCCGTCATCTGCGAATTCCTCTGTCTTGGCTTAGGTTCAGTTATATAGGTGAACCTTCATCAATAATGAAGGGCGCCTGGCGGATTTCCGGTTCAAATAATTTTGACTGCCGGGCGACACGCGCGGTTGACCCCGAGAACACCAAACCCTAGTTTAGAACAATTCTAAACTAGGGTGAATTTGTCATGCTTTCGCGTGTTTTCGGCTTTGGCCGCCGCTCCTTCGAATCGCTCTCGGAACAAGAGATCCTGGCGCTGGCCATTTCGTCCGAAGAGGATGACGGGCGCATCTACCGCGCCTATGCGGACGGGCTGACGGAAAGCTTTCCGCAATCGGCCAAGGTGTTCGAGGCAATGGCGGAGGAAGAGGACGGCCATCGCGACGCGCTGATCGAGCTTTTCCGCAAGCGTTTCGGCGAGCGCATTCCGCTGATTCGCCGCGACCATGTGAAGGGCTATTACGAGCGCAAGCCCGACTGGCTGGTCCGGCCGCTCGGCATCGAGCATGTGCGCAACCAGGCCGAGGCGATGGAGCGGCAGGCCTATCTGTTCTATGTCGAAGCCGCGAAACGCACCACCGATGCCTCGACGCGAAAGCTGCTCGGCGATCTGGCGATAGCCGAGCAAGGCCATGAGACGCTGGCACAGCGGCTCGAGCAAAAGCACGTGCCGGGCGAAGTAAAGGACGAAGAGGCCGCGGCCGAGCAACGCCAGTTCATCCTGACCTATGTGCAGCCGGGATTGGCCGGGCTGATGGATGGTTCGGTGTCAACGCTGGCACCGATCTTCGCCGCTGCCTTCGCCACGCATGACACCTGGCAGACCTTTCTGGTCGGCCTCGCTGCCTCGATCGGCGCCGGCATTTCGATGGGTTTCACCGAAGTCGCATCCGATGACGGCAAGTTGTCGGGCCGCGGCTCGCCGATAAAACGCGGCATCACCACCGGCGTCATGACGTCGGCGGGTGGCCTTGGCCACGCGTTGCCCTATCTCATCCCGAGCTTCTGGACGGCGACCGGGGTGGCCGCGGTGGTGGTGTTCTTCGAACTCTGGGCCATCGCCTTCGTCCAGAACCGCTACATGCAGACCCCGTTCCTGCGCGCCGCCTTCCAGGTGGTGCTGGGCGGGGCGCTGGTGTTTGCGGCGGGCGTGCTGATCGGGAATGCTTAGCCGTTGACCACCCGGCTATCCGCCGGCGCCTCTTCCCTTTCGCTCAAACCATAATCGCGCACGACGTGCGCGATGCGCAGACGATAGCCGGCAAAGATACCGCCACGCCCGGCCTGCTGCGCCTGCCGGTGCTCCTCGGTGTTGCGCCAGGCTTTGACTGCTTCCTCGTCGCGCCAGAACGACAGCGACAGGACCCGGTTCGGGTCGGCCAGGCTCTGGAAGCGCTCGATCGAGAGAAAGCCGTCGATGCCGTCGAGCAGCGGACGCAGCTGCGCGGCGATGCCGAGATAGGCATCGCGCTTGCCTGCCGCCGGCTCGACCTCGAAGATGACCGCGATCATGTTTTCACCAAGGGCGCGTGTGGGCCTGAAGCCAGCTTCAGGAAGATGCGGTCTTCTTTCAAGATGAATTTTTCCCGCCTGGCGAATTCATAGTTGGCCTTGCCGGCCGGATCGGCGGCGAGCCGGGCGCGGTAGGCCTCGTAGGCGGCCAGGCTGTCGATGTTGTACATGGCATAGGCCGTGGTGGCTGACCCCTCATGCGGCGCGTAGTAGCCGATCAAATCGGCACCGCAGCGCGGAATGGCCTGGCCCCAGTTGCGGGCATATTCCTCGAACGCCGCTCTGCCGAACGGGTCGATCTCGTAGCGGATGAAACAGGTGATGGTCATTTTTGTCTCCTTGACGGTTGGATATTTCTTGCGCGGACAGTTTGAGCCGGGTCGAAACGTTCTGCGGATCGATGTGCTAGGCAATTCCCTGTCGGGTCATGCCTGCCAGAAGGATTTTGCGCATTCGCGGCGCACGTCTTCAGCTGTCAGGCCGAGGTCGCGCAACAGATGATCGTCGATCTCGGCGAGGTCGAGACGCTGCCGATGGCGGTCGTACCAGCGGCCCAGAAAACGCAAGCGTAGCCGGCGCAAGGCGAAGAATGGGAACGGCAGGCGGGCGACAGGTGTGGAGGTCGAAGCGGCTGTTGTGGTCATCGTCGTCTCCTTGATCTGATCGGAGAATAGTGGTTATCTGACAAGAATGCTTCGATGAGGAACTAACTATGCGTGAAGGACCCGACATAGCCCGCATCGCCAGCCTGGTCGGCGATCCGGCGCGGGCAAACATGTTGAATGCGCTGATGGGCGGGACCGCGCTAACGGCGAGCGAACTGGCGATGGAGGCCGGTGTGTCACTGCCGACCGCCAGCTCGCATCTGGGCAAACTGCTGGAGGGCGGGCTGCTGACGGTGGCGAGCCAGGGGCGCCATCGCTATTACGGCCTTGCAGGTCCGCAAGTGGCGGGCATGATCGAGGCCATCACCGGCGTTGCCGCCTCAGTCGGGCCGCAGCGTGTGCGGCCAGGACCGCGCGACGCGGCGATGCGCGTGGCGCGGGTCTGCTACGATCACCTTGCCGGCGAACAAGCGGTGGCGATGCTGGACCGACTCGTCGACAAAAACATCCTGCTGCGCGAGGACAAGGAGATCCGGCTCGGGCCGGCGGCCGCTTCGCATTTCGCCGCCATCGGCATCGACGTCTACACCAAGCCGCGGCGGCCGGTGTGCCGCGCCTGCCTCGACTGGAGCGTGCGGCGCTCGCATCTGGCCGGCACGCTGGGCGCCGCCATCCTCGACAAGATCATCTCGGAAAAATGGGCGCGACGCGAGAAGGACAGCCGCGCCGTGGTGTTTTCGCCGGTGGGCAAGCAGGCGTTCGAGAGGGTGTTTTTGGGTTGAGGGTTTGCCGGCGCGAGTGGGAAGGATCGCTGCGTCAGCCCCGCTTCAGCACCTTTCCAAGCTTGAAGAAATCCGCCCACGGATCAGCCTCCTCCAACCGCTTCAGAGTCGTGGCATCGCCGATCGAGAAGGCGTTCGGCGCCAGCCCGGCCTCGATCTCCGCCCAGGTCACCGGCATCGATACGGTGGCGCCCTTCTTGGCGCGCGAGGAATAGGGGGCGACGGTTGTCGAACCCCGGCCGTTGCGCAGATAGTCGACGAAGATCTTTCCGGTGCGCGCCTTCTTCGACAGCGTCGCGGTATAGCGATCCGGGGCCGCCTGTTCCAGGGCGCGGGCGAAATCATGGGAGAAGGTTTTTGCCTCCTCCCAATCCGCCGACGGTATTAACGGCACGACGACATGGTAGCCCTTGCCACCCGATGTCTTGACCAGGTTGGGCAAGGACAAATCATCGAGCCTCGCGCGGATGTCGAGTGCGGCTTCACGCACCGCCTTGGCGTCGACGCCTTCGTCCGGGTCGAGATCGAAAACGATCTGGTCGGGCTTTTCCAGCTCGTCGACGGTGCAGCCCCAGATGTGGATCTCGACGACACCGTTCTGGACCAGAGCGGCAAGGCCGTCGAAGTCGCGGATGAACAAGATCTCCTCGCCATCCGCCGGGTCTTTCATCCTGGCGATCTTCTCATGCATGCCGGCCGATGCGTGTTTCTGGAAGAAGCGCGGGCCGCCAATGCCGCCCGGCGCCCGCACCAGGCTGAGCGGCCGGTTGACGACGAATTGCTGCATGCGCGGCCAGACCAGCGCGTAGTGGTCGAGCAGAGCCTGCTTGGAGATTTTTTCCTCCGGCCACAGCAGCTTGTCTGGGTGGGAGAGCTCTACGGCGGTTTTCGCGGTGACAGACCCGCTTGAGGCGTTCTGTTTTTCCTGCACGACTTCCTCCGCCGCTGCGCAATCCCCGGAACGAGGCTCGACCTACTATAGGGTTCGATGTCCGACTGCGGAACTCTACCCCGCCGCAGCCAGTTTCCCGGTTCCTGACTTTCCGGCGGCGCGCACGGAAATTTCGTGGCGCCGGCGAATATTGAAACAGAAGCGCGCGCAAGCGACATTCAGGCGAAACATATGTGATGCAAAAGTCACATTGGGCGAAATGCCGACGAACTGCACCGAAAGACCCCGAATCAGCCGCATTCCGGCCACGAACCAGGGCCTTTTCGACCAGAGATTAACATCGTGTTCACCGACTATTCACGCCTCGACGCTATGATGCCCGTAATTCGGAAGGGACATCCGAAATCGGGACAGGGACCAAAGAAATGAACTTCTGGCATCACGTCGCCGGCTATGCCGCCGCCATCCGCGAATTCGTCGCGCCGAGCTATCGGCCGGAGCGCTATTACATGCGCGGCCCGGGCCCGGCCTGTGCACGTCGCGGCAACTCGCTTGGCGTCAGCGCGCACTGATCATGACGTTCGAGACCCGTCACAACAGCCGGATCTGCAGACCGGGCGCAAACCACCGCGCAACCGCCTATCGTGTCGAGCGCCCTGCGCTCGCCGACAGACGACGTGCGACAACGCCAAGGCTTTAAAGCCGCCGCCGGCAGGCCTAGTGTCCTGGGACACCAGCCGCCGGGTTGCACGTGACCATCGACCATCCCTCAGAAGCCTTCGATGCCAGCCAGCCGTTGATCGTTTTCGACGGCGTCTGCGTTTTGTGCTCGGGCTTCGTGCGCATGGTGGTGAGGCTCGACCGCAAAAACCGCTTCCGCTTCGCCACGGCGCAGTCGCCACTCGGCGAGGCGCTGTTTCAAAAACACGGGCTGCGCACCGACAGCTACGAGACCAATCTCGTCCTCGTCGAAGGGAAAGCCTTCATGCGGCTCGAGAGTTTGGTTGCCGTGATGGCCGAACTGGGCTGGCCGTGGCGGGCGGCAAGGATTTTACTCCTGCTGCCGCGCCCGCTTCGCAACTGGCTTTACGATCGCATCGCTGGGAATCGCTATGCGCTGTTCGGCAAGAAGGACAGTTGCGACATCCCGTCGGCCGAGCTGAGGGGACGGTTGATTGGCTAGGATGCGAAGCCTGGGTGAGCCGCGATGAAAATTCTTGTCGTCGGCGGCTATGGCATCTTTGGCGGCCGCATCATCGAATTGCTGGAAAACGAGCCGCGCCTGATCCTGATGGTCGCCGGCCGCTCGCTCGCCAAGGCCGACGCCTTTTGCAAGAGCCGAGGCCATGCCGTCGCCCAACTCGCTCCCACCCAGTTCGATCGCAATGGCGACCTCGATGCGCAACTGGCGTCGCTGCGGCCCGACATCGTCGTCGATGCCAGCGGGCCGTTCCAGGCCTATGGCGAGGAGCGCTACCGGCTGATCGAGGCCTGCATCGGTAACGGCGTGAACTATCTCGACCTCGCCGACGGTTCGGATTTCGTCGCCGGCGTTTCCGCCTTCGACGTGGCGGCGAAAATGGCCGGCCGGTTCGTGCTGTCCGGCGTGTCCAGTTTTCCGGTGCTGACGGCAGCGGTGGTGCGCCGCCTGTCGTCAAAGATGACGCGCGTCGACAGCATTCGCGGCGGCATCGCGCCATCGCCCTATGCCGGCGTCGGCGAAAACGTCATCCGCGCCATTGCGGGCTATGCCGGGCAGCCGGTCCAACTCACGCGCGACGGCAGGCCTGCCCAAGGCCATCCGCTGACCGAACAGATGCGCATCACCATCGCGCCGCCGGGCCGTGTGCCGCTCAACAACACGCTGTTCTCGCTGGTCGATGTGCCCGACCTGCGGGCGCTGGCTGAACTGTGGCCTGGGGCAAAGACCATCTGGATGGGCGCCGGACCGGTTCCCGAGCTGCTGCACCGCGCCTTGATCGCGCTGGCATGGCTGGTGCGCATCGGACTGGTCCGCTCGCTGTCGCCGCTTGCCCCGCTGATGCATTTTGCGACGAACCGACTGCGCTGGGGTGAGCATCGCGGCGGCATGTTCGTCGCGGTGGAAGGGACGGACCGGTCGGGTGCCTCGGTCAAACGCTCATGGCATCTTTTGGCCGAAGGCGATGACGGGCCGCTGATCCCGGCGATGGCGGCCGAGGCGCTGGTCCGCAAGGCGCTGGACGGACACAGGCCGGCGCCAGGCGCGCGGGCGGCCGTGCGCGACCTGGAACTCGAAGACTATGAAACGCTGTTTGCAGCCAAAACGATTTACACCGGCTTCAGGGACGATACTGCCGATCGGGACAAGCCGCTTTATGCCGCCTTGCTCGGCGACGCCTGGCAAAATCTGCCCCCGGAGATCCGCGCCATGCACGACCACGCCACGGCGGCGCAAGGTCGCGCCAGCGTCGAGCGTGGGTATACCATCCTTAGCCGGCTAGCGGCCTGGCTGGTCGGCTTTCCCCAGGCGAGCGTCGACATTCCGGTCCGTGTCGATTTCGAAACCGACGAGGGCGGCGAGATCTGGACGCGGACCTTCGGTGAGCACCGTTTTTCGAGCCGACAATTCGAGGGACGGGGCCGATCGGAGCGGCTGCTGTGCGAACGCTTCGGCCCGCTGAGCTTCGCCATGGCGCTGGTGGCCGGGGACGGGCGGCTGTCGCTGGCTTTGCGCCGCTGGAGCCTTTTCGGCCTGCCGCTGCCGATGTTTCTGTGCCCGCGCTCGACATCGTATGAGGCCGTGGAAGACGGCCGATTTCGTTTCCACGTCGAGATTTCACACCCGCTCACCGGCATGATCGTGCGCTACCGCGGCTGGCTGGAGCCTACCGGCTCGCAAGGCTCCAGCCAGCCCCAGGAGGCTGTAGCGCTGGGCAATTAGCGCCAATGGCGAGCTTGTGTGTTGCGCAACGCGCCGCCAGGGACGAAGATTTTTCCAGCGCCTGTCGAAATCGGGCGAGGCCGCGCGACATACGTTCGGCCCGCACCGATGCGGCCCTGTAACCACGGGAGATGACCATGCAGTATCTGCTTCTTATCTATTCCAACGAAGCCGCAATGGCAGCCGCACCCAAGGAGGCGGCCGTCCAGATGAGCGCCGCCTATGGCGCCTATACCGAAGCGATGAAGAAGGCCGGCGTGTTCCTGGCCGGGGAGCGGTTGAAACCGAAGAAGATCGCAACCACCGTGCGGGTGGCCGGCGGCAAGACCAATGTGATTGACGGCCCCTATGCCGACACCAAGGAGCAGCTCGGCGGCTACTATTTGATCGAGGCGGCTGACATGGACGCGGCGATCTCGTGGGCGGCGCGCTGCCCGGGTGCCGGCACCGGCACGATGGAAGTGCGGCCGATCTGGCCGATGGCAGAATACATGCCAGCATACACTGCGTGACAGCCGGCAGACCAGACACTGCACGGGCGGCCGCGGAAGCTGCTGCCCGGCAGAGCTACGGCAAGCTGGTTGCCTATCTTGCCGCGCGCACGCGCGACGTGGCCGGCGCCGAAGACGCGCTGGCCGATGCCTTTGCCGCGGCGCTTGAGCGCTGGCCGCAAACCGGCGTGCCCGAAAAGCCTGAAGCCTGGCTGCTGGTGGTGGCGCGGCGGCGCAGCGTCGACGCCGTCAGACGTCGGCTGACCAGCGAGGCGAGCCGCGACCATCTCAAGCTGATCGCCGAGGAAATGGAGGCGCGCATGACCGACGAAGACCTGCCTGATGAGCGGCTGCGGCTGATGTTTGCCTGCGCCCATCCAGCGATCGAGGCCGGCGTGCGGGCGCCGCTGATCCTGCAGACCGTTCTGGGCTTCGACGCGGCAACGATCGCTTCCGCCTTCCTGGTATCGCCGGCGACGATGAGCCAGCGCCTGGTGCGGGCCAAGTCACGCATCCGCGAAGCCGGCATTCCGTTTCGCGTGCCGGAGCGGGCCGAGCTCGGCGAGCGGCTGGACACGGTGCTGGAGGCGATCTACGCCGCCTTTGCCGAAGGCTGGTCCGACCCGGCCGGCACCGAGACCCAGCGGCGCAATCTCGCCACCGAAGGCATATGGCTCGGCCGGCTGGTCGCCTCGCTGATGCCCGACGAACCGGAGGCACTGGGGCTGCTGGCGCTGATGCTGTTTGCCGAAGCGCGGCGCGCGGCGCGGCGCAACGCCGAGGGAGACTATGTGCCGCTCGCCGAGCAGGATCTTGCGCTGTGGGACGACGCCTTGATCGACGAAGCGGAGGCTTTGCTCAGGCACGCCGCCTGCAAAGGCGTCATCGGCCGCTACCAGCTCGAGGCGGCCGTGCAATCCGCTCACACGACACGGCGGCTGACCGGCCGGACCGACTGGGTGGCGATCCGGGAGCTCTATGATGCCTTGTCGGTGATTGCCGGCTCGCCCGTGGTGGCGATCAACCGCGCGGTGGCAATTGCCGAGGCCGAGGGTGCTGCGGCGGGATTGGCGGCGCTTTACGTGCTGGGCGATGATAAGCGGCTTGACGACTACCAGCCCTATTGGGCGGCCCGCGCCGGTCTGCTGGCCAGGCTCGGCAACATACCGCAGGCCAGCGAGGCCTATGACCGGGCGATCGGCCTCGAACGCGACCCGGCGGTGCGCCGGTTCCTGCAGACAAAGCGCGCGGCGCTGAAGAATTGAGGCGGCAAGTAGCGCCTCGCTGCCGGCAATTTGTTCAGGCCGAGTGCGGCCGCCGCAACGAGCCGCCGCCGCCTGGACGCGTATGAACGCCATTTTGCCTGGGTCTGGTCTTGCAACTGGTGCCAGTTTGCGCAAACCTCGGCCTCAACAGAACGGTCATCCGGTGGACGCCTGATTGCCTGAACCTGGGGGGCGAAGTGTTCGGCGAGCCCATTACCGTTCTCATGGTCAATGAGTATCCTGACTACATTGATGCACAAGTATGGGCTGCTGGGCTGAAAGCCCGCGTGCCACAGCTGGAGTTCAGGCTTTGGCCAGACGCCGGGAACAAAAGTGACATAGATATTGTGCTGATCGACAAGGGCGCCAGTCCTGGCTTTTTTGACGCCATGACGGGGCTAAGCGCCGTCGTCTATTTGGGGGCCGGGGTCGAGGGTATTGATCTTCAGAGCTTCCCCAAGGGTGTTCCGCTCATCAGGCTCGCAACGCGTGAGCAGGCTTCGGAAGTGGTGCAGTACATCGTCCTTCGCGTTCTCTGCCAGCAACGGCATGTTGCAGACTACATGCGTCTGCAAGCCGGCAAGTTTTGGAATCCGCTCGCGCCGCGGAAGATCTCCGAGACAAGAATTGTTGTGCTGGGTGCAGGCCGGATCGGTGGCTGGGCCGCAAAGCTGTTTGCGGACCTGGGCTACGACACGGCAGTCTGGTCTCGCCATCAAAAGACGCTTCCTGGCATACATAGTTACTTTGGTGGTGCCCAGCTTGCGGACGCGCTCACAAGTCGGGACTACGTTATCTGTTCACTTCCCCTGACTGGTGACACTCGTGGGATACTCAACTCCAGTGCCTTTGGAAAAATGAAGCGAGGTGCCTACCTTGTGAATGTCGGCAGGGGCGCGCATGTCAACGAAGCCGACCTGATCCGCGCTCTCGACGAAGGTCAGCTTTCTGGTGCTTGTCTTGACGTGTTTGAGCGTGAACCCCTGGAGGCTTCATCGCCGTTGTGGACTCATCCCAGGGTGACCATCACCCCTCATGTCGCGAGCTTCTGGGTGGATTCTGGAATCGACCAGGCCGCCGATCTGTGCGGTCAAGTCGCAAGAGGAGAGCCTCTGTCCAACAAGATCGACCTCGAACGGGGTTATTGAATCGAAGCCGTGGCTTCGTCGCTCCGCTCAATCCTGCAACGCTGGCGATTGGCGAAAGCCCGGATGACAGCCGATCTCCCCACTTGTGGGGGAGATGCCCGGCAGGGCAGGAGGGGGGGCGCGAAGGATCGCGACGAACCCAGCCCTGCCTCTCCCGCTGTCGAAAACCTACGACCCCAGCCCCTCAAACAAAATCGTCGACAGATAGCGTTCGGCGAAGGACGGGATGACCACCACCAGGTTCTTGCCCTTGTTCTCCGGCCGCGAGCCGACCACGATCGCCGCCTGCAGGGCGGCGCCCGACGAGATGCCGACCGGCACGCCTTCGAGGCGGGCGACGAGGCGGGCATTGGCGACCGAATCCTCGTTCGAGACCCTGACGATCTCGTCATAGATCGTGGTGTCGAGGATCTTTGGCGCGAAGCCGGCGCCGATGCCCTGGATCTTGTGCGGGCCGGGCTGGCCGCCCGACAGCACCGGCGACGCTTCCGGCTCGACGGCGACGACATGGACCGACGGCTTGCGCTTCTTCAGCACCTGGCCGACGCCGGTGATGGTGCCGCCGGTGCCGATACCGGCGACGAAGATGTCGACTTCGCCATGGGTGTCGTTCCAGATTTCCTCGGCCGTCGTGGTGCGATGGATCTCCGGATTGGCGGGATTTTCGAATTGCTGCGGAATGACGGCGTCGGGCAGCGTCGCGGCCAATTCGTCGGCCTTGGCGATGGCGCCCTTCATCCCTTTCGGGCCTTCGGTCAGCACCAGCTCGGCGCCGAGCAGCGCCAGCATCTTGCGGCGCTCGACCGACATGGTCTCGGGCATGGTCAGGATCAGTTTGTAGCCCTTGGCTGCGGCGGCAAACGCGAGCGCGATGCCGGTGTTGCCGGAGGTTGGCTCGACCAGCGTGGTCTTGCCGGGCGTGATCCTGCCGGATGCCTCGAGCGCTTCGATCATCGCCACGCCGATGCGGTCCTTGACCGAGGCGATGGGGTTGAAGAATTCGAGCTTGGCCAGAAGATTGGCGACGACGCCCTTTTCCCTGGCGAACTTGTCGAGCCGCACCAGCGGTGTGTCGCCAATCGTCTCGGTGATCGAATTGTAGATGCGGCCGCGGCCGGGCACGCGCGCTGAGGTGACGGGCTTGTTCATTGGTTTCGCTCCCAGGATTTCAGGCAAATGGACTTCAGGCGTCAGGGTATGGCCGGCAAGATAAGCTGTCGACCAGAAATATCCGAGTGGGGTGCATGCTGAAGATGCCGTTGCACCGGAAAGGCATTTCGCGAAAGGCCATACAACAGGAATGGTTTGGCTGAAACCAGAGCATGATGAGATCAGGACTGATCGCACACCAAGGTGTGTTGAGATTCAGGTCAGGCCGAGCCGAAAATGGTGGCTACCGAGAACCGGAGCGGAGCGTACTTTTCGTACGTGAGCACCGGAAGCGCAGGAAGCTGCCATTTGCAGGCCGGCATCACCTGAATATCAATACACCCTATTGGCGGGCGGCAATCGCTGCCGCTGCCCCAACCATGAAGCCGGCGGCGGTGCGGTTCAGCGCTTTCAGCGCGCGCGGCGACTTCAGGAACCAGCGCGCCTTGGCGGCCAGCGCGAGATAGGGCACCAGCACCACCAGCAACACGACGACGGTGAGCGCGACCAGAATGCCGTAGTCGACGAGCGTGATGGTCTTCAGGTCGACGATGGTCGGCGTGATGGCGAGGTAGAAGATCATCGTCTTCGGATTGCCGAGCGTGACGGTGAGGCCGGCGATGAAGCTGGACAGCAGTCCGCCCTTGCCCTTTTTCGCCTCGACCGTTTCGGGCGTGATGCCGCTGGTCCAGAAGCGCCAGCCGAGGAAGGCGAGATAGGCGACGCCGAGCCATTTGATGGCCAGGAAGACCATGCCAAAAGTCTGGGCGACGAAGGCGAGGCCGAGCACCACGGCGGTCAGATAGGTGAGGTCGCCGAGCATCAGCCCGAACGACATGGCCAGCGACGAGCGGAAGCCGGAGCCGAGCGCCCGCGCCACCAGTGCTGTGACGCCGGGGCCGGGAATGGCGGCGGCGATGCCGAGAGCGGCACTGTAGGCGAGGAAGCCGGTAAGGGTCATGCCTCAGCTTTAGCGCAAAGCCGGGTGAGGGTGAATTCCCTCAACGTGGGATTCGATTGCACCAGTGGGTCAGGACCCGCCATAGGTGATGCGCCATATGGTGCCGCTGCCGTCTTCGGTGACGATCAGCGCGCCGTCCTTGGCCACCGCCAGGCCGACCGGGCGGCCCCAGACCTCGTCATCGGAGATGACGAAGCCGGTGATGAAATCCTCATATTCGCCCGTTGGCTTGCCGTCCTTGAACCGCAACCTGACCACCTTGTAGCCGGTGCGGATGCCGCGATTCCACGAGCCGTGCAAGGCGACGAAGGCGTCGCCCTGATAGTCGGCCGGAAAATTCCCGCTGGTATAGAAGGCGATGTTGAGCGGCGCCGAATGCGCCTGGATCAGCACATCGGGGATGGTCGCCTTGCCGGCCAGGTCGGGGCGCTCGCCCTTGTGGCGCGGATCCTCATTGTTGCCGATGTAATACCAGGGCCAGCCGTAGAAGGCGCCGTCCTTCACCGTCGTTGCATATTCGAACGGCACGTTGTCGCCGAGCGCGTCGCGCTCGTTGACGACGCACCACAGCGCGCCATTGGCCGGCTGCACGGTCATGCCCGAACAATTGCGCAGGCCGGTGGCGACGATGCGGCCATTCTTGCCGTCGGGGTCGAAGGCCAGCACATCGGCGCGGCCGTCCTCGGCGCCCCAGGCAGCACCCAGCGGCATTGACTTCGCCCAGGCGTCCAGGCCGCCCTTCGGCCGCTTGCCCATACCCTCGGCGACATTCGAACCGGAACCGACCGAGAGATAGAGCGTCTTGCCATCCGGCGAGAAGGCAATGTCGCGGGTCCAGTGGTGGCTCGAAGGAATGTTGGCGACGACGGTTTCCGGCTGGCCGGAAGCCTTGAGGTCGCCGTCGCGATAGGCAAAGCGAACGACGCTGTTGCTGTTGGCGACATAGATCCATTGCGGATTGTCTCCCTGGGGATAGAAGGCGATACCATAGGGCTGGGTGAGGCCGTTGGCGAAGATCGCTTCCTCGGCGGGTTTGGCGCTGCCATGCGTAAGACGGTAGACGCGAATCTGGCTGGCCCTGCTGTCGGCGACGAACAGATCGCCATTGGGCGCGACGCGCACGACGCGCGGGCTGGCGATGCCCGAGGCGATCATCTCGGCCGAAAAGCCCGGCGCCATGATCGGATTGGCGTCTTCCGGCCGGTCCGCCAGGCCGGCGCCGTTGGATGCGGATTCGGTAGAGAAGGGCGCCTGCAGATCCTCAGGCCGGATCAAGCGCCGCACGCCCGGCCTGTCGTCCCTCCAGTCGCCAAAGGCGGCTTCGCCTTTCAGCAGCGGCTGATCCGCCTCGGCAAATGCCGCCATGGCGAAAAACAAGGCGGCGGAAATGGCCGTCAGACCGGCAAATCGGATCATATTGACCTCAAGGTGGCGTCGAAACGGTTGAACGAACCGGCCCGACAATCGTTCCGCCTCAACGTTTAGCGCGCGGTATCGGCAGCTCAGGTCCCGGCGGCGTAGAAATCATCATCGAGGCGCTTTTCCAGCTGAACCAGATCGGCCGGCAGCGGCAGGCCCATCGCCCGCATTTCCCTCAGCTTCTCGCGCAGCTGTTCCTGCACTTCATGCTGATCCTCCGGCTGGTTGACCATCTCTTCGAGCAACAGGCTGATCTGCGCCTTGATCTCTTCGAAAGCCATTCTTTTTCTCCTTGCGCAGCCTGTTCTTCGATTTGGCACGAGGTGTGTCGAGATTCAGGTCAGGCCGAGCCGAAAACGGTGGCTTCCGAGAACCGGAGCGGAGCGTACTTTTCGTACGTGAGCACCGGAAGCGCAGGAACCCGCCGTTTGCAGGTCGGCATCACAGGAATACCAACACACCTAGCGCAGCATGCGGGAAATAAGCTGCGCCGTATAGTCGACCATCGGCACGATGCGGGCGTAATTCAGCCGGGTCGGACCGATGACGCCGAGAGCGCCGATGACGCGGGCGTCCTTGTCGCGATAGGGCGCGACGACCAGCGACGAGCCCGACAGCGAAAACAGCTTGTTTTCCGAGCCGATGAAGATGCGCACGCCGGAGCCCTCCTCGGCCAGGTCGAGCAGCTGGATCAGCCCGTCCTGCGTCTCCATGTCCTCGAACAGATGCCTGAGCAGCTCGATATCGGCGTGGGCGGTGACGTTTTCGAGCAGATTGGCGCGGCCGCGCACGATGAGACGCGCCGGCAGGCCGCTGTCGGCGCCGGCCCACACAGCCAGGCCCTTTTCGACCAGGTCCTGCGACAGCGTGTCGAGTGCTGCCTTGGTCTCTTCCTTGATGCGGGCGATCTCGACCCGCGCCTCGGCCAGCGTGCGGCCGCGGATGTGGGCGTTGAGGAAGTTGGAGGCTTCATGCAATTGCGAGACGGTGACGCCGGCTGGCAGGTCGATGACACGGTTTTCGACATCGCCGTTCTGCGACACCAGCACAGCCAACGCCTTGGTCGGCTCCAGCTGGATAAATTCGATGTGCTTGAGCGCCACCTCGTTCTTGGCGGTCAGCACCAGGCCAGCGCCGCGCGACATGCCGGACAGCATCTGGCTGGCTTCGGTCAGCATGTGTTCCAGCGTCGCGCCCGAGCCGGAGGCGCGCACCTGCGCCTCGATGATGCGGCGCTCCTCGTCGGAGAGATCGCCCAGTTCCATGAAGGCATCGACGAAAAACCGCAGCCCGGCTTGGGTTGGCAAGCGGCCGGCGGAAATGTGCGGGGCGTAGATCAGGCCGAGATGCTCGAGGTCGCTCATCACATTGCGGATGGTCGCCGGCGACAGCGACGATGGCAGGATGCGCGACAGGCTGCGCGATCCCACAGGTTCGCCGTCCTTCAGGTAGGAATCGACGATGCGCCGAAAGATATCGCGCGAACGCATGTCGAGCGACTGCAGCGCGGGCGACAGCAAACTGGGTTCGGCGACTGCCTTGGTCATTCGAGCCAAAAACCTCCGGCTAAAGGATATAGACTTCACCAGCACCCGCGCAACCCGGTGTCTGTGTCCGGCCATTTTCCTTTGCGCCATGGGCCCCATGCGGTTACAAGCCGGCCACGATTCCGAAAAACATAGGAAAACAGCCTGAATGCGCCCTTCCAAACGCCAATTCGACGAAATGCGCGCCATCTCCTTCGAGCGCGGCGTCTCCAAGCACGCCGAAGGCTCGTGCCTGGTGAAATTCGGCGACACGCATGTGCTGTGCACGGCGAGCCTCGAGGAAAAGGTGCCGGGCTGGATGCGCAATTCCGGCAAGGGCTGGGTGACGGCGGAATATGGCATGCTGCCGCGCTCGACCGGTGAGCGCATGCGCCGCGAGGCCTCCGCCGGCAAGCAAGGCGGCCGCACGCTGGAAATCCAGCGGCTGATCGGCCGCTCGCTGCGCGCCGTTGTCGACCTGCAGGCGCTGGGCGAGCAGCAGATCACCGTCGACTGCGATGTCATCCAGGCCGATGGCGGCACCCGTACCGCTTCGATCACCGGCGGTTGGGTGGCGCTCTACGACTGCCTGCGCTGGATGGAAGCAAGGCAGATGGCCAGCGTCGCCAAGGTGCTGAAAGACCATGTCGCGGCGATCTCCTGCGGCATCCATGACGGCCAGCCGGTCATCGATCTCGACTATGTCGAGGATTCCTCGGCCGGCACCGACGCCAATTTCGTCATGACCGGCAAGGGCGGCATCGTCGAGATCCAGGGCACCGCCGAGGGCGAGCCTTTCTCCGAGGACCAGTTTGCGGCACTGATGGGCCTGGCCAAGAAAGGCATTCAGCGGCTGGTCAGCCTGCAGCAGATGGCGGTCGCATAGGCTTTCCATGAAACCTTCCGCCATCCTCGAATCGGCCCTCTACGTCACCGATCTGGCTGCCGCGGAAGCATTTTACGCCGACGTGCTCGGGCTTGAACCGCTCGGCAAGGTCGACGGCAGGCACATCTTCTTCCGCTGCGGTTCCGGTGTGCTGCTCATCTTCAACGCCGAGGCGACCAAAATCCCGCCGGCGCCCGATGCACGGCTGAAGGTGCCGCCGCACGGCACGGTTGGCGATGGCCATCTCTGCTTTGCGGCGAGTGCCGACGAGATGGTGCGCTGGAGGGCGCATCTCGGGGCGAAAAAGATCGCCATAGAAAGCGAGTTCGAATGGCCGCAAGGCGGCCGCTCGATCTATATTCGCGACCCCTCGGGCAATTCGATCGAATTCGCCGAGCCAAGAATCTGGGGCCTTTGATGCATTCTCTCGATGGCAAGAAGATCGTCGTTGCCAGCCATAATGAAGGCAAATTGCGCGAATTCGCCGATCTGATGGGGCCGTTCGGTTTTGAGGCGAAGTCGGCCAAGGCATATGGCCTGCCGGAGCCGGACGAGACCGGCACCACGTTTGAGGAAAACGCCTACATCAAGGCGCTGGCCGCGGCCAAGGCGACCGGCCTGCCGGCGCTGTCGGACGATTCCGGCCTGTGCGTCGATGCGCTCGACGGGGCGCCCGGCGTCTACACCGCCAATTGGGCCGAGACGCCGGACGGTTCGCGCGATTTCGGCATGGCCATGCAGCGCACCGAAGTGGCGCTGCAGGAAGTCGGCGCTGCTCTGCCGCAACAGCGCAAGGGCCGCTTCGTCGCCGTCATTTGCCTGGCCTTTCCCGACGGTGATGCCGAATATTATCGCGGTGAGGCCGAAGGCACACTGGTGTGGCCGCCGCGCGGCGAGCTCGGCTTCGGCTACGACCCGGTGTTTTTGCCCAATGGTTTCGACAAGACTTTTGGCGAGATGAGTGCCGAGGAAAAACACGGCTGGAAGCCCGGCCAGGCGACCGCATTGTCGCACCGCGCCCGCGCCTTCCAGAAATTCGCCCAAGCGCGACTCGGTTCGGAATGATTGGGCCCGGCATGACTATGCCCCTCGACCGCAGCCCCGGCTTCGGCGTCTACATCCATTGGCCGTTCTGCGCGGCCAAGTGCCCGTATTGCGACTTCAACAGCCATGTCCGCCACCAGCCGGTCGACCAGGAGCGTTTTGCCCGCGCCTTCGAGACCGAGCTGGCGACCATGCGCGAACGCACTGGACCGCGCGACGTCACCAGCATCTTTCTCGGCGGCGGCACGCCGTCGCTGATGAAGCCGGAGACGGTGGCGGCGGTGCTGGACGCGGTGGCCAAGAACTGGACGGTGCCCGCCGGCATCGAGGTGACGCTGGAAGCCAATCCGTCCTCGGTCGAGGCCGAGCGCTTTCGCGGCTATCGCGCGGCCGGCGTCAACCGGGTGTCGCTCGGCGTGCAGGCGCTGAACGACAAGGATTTGCGTTTTCTCGGCCGCCTGCACAATGTCGACGAAGCGTTGCATGCGATCGGGCTCGCGCGGCAAATATTCCCAAGGCTGTCCTTCGACCTGATCTATGCCCGGCCCGGCCAGACGCCGGAGGCGTGGCAGACCGAGCTCGAACAGGCGATCGGCCATGCCGCCGACCATCTGTCGCTCTACCAGTTGACCATCGAGGAAGGCACGCCGTTCCATGCGCTGCATGCGGCGAAGAAGTTTGCCATTCCAGACAATGACCACGCCGCCGACCTCTATGCGCTGACGCAGGAGGTCACCGCGGCGCACGGGCTGCCGGCTTACGAGATCTCCAATCACGCCAGGCCGGGCGCGGAAAGCCGGCACAATTTGACCTACTGGCGCTATGGCGAATATGTCGGCGTCGGTCCCGGCGCGCATGGCCGCTTCATCGAAAACGGCCGCCGCACAGTCACGATCGCCGAGAGAATGCCGGAGACCTGGGCCAATCTGGTCGAGGCCAAGGGGCATGGCGTCACCGGCGGCGAGATCCTGACGCGCGCCGAAGAGGCCGACGAGTTCCTGCTGATGGGCTTGAGGCTCGCCGAAGGCATCGACCTCTCCCGCTACGAAGCGTTTTCCGGCCGCAGCCTGTCGAGCGCGCGGCTGACGGTGCTGCAGGAAGAAGGGCTGGTGGCACCGATCGGCAACGCCCGGTTGCGCGCCACGGCAGCCGGCATGATCGTGCTTGATGCCGTCGTAGCGGATTTGGCGAGATAACCCCTTTGAAGAACGTCCTCTTCGTCTGCAGCCAGAACCGCTTGCGCAGCCCGACTGCCGAGCAGGTGTTTTCCAAGCGCCAGGATATCGAGGTGGCGTCGGCCGGGACCAACCACGATGCCGACAACCCGCTGACGCATGAGCTGGTGGCGTGGGCCGACATCATCTTCGTCATGGAAAAGACGCACCGCACCAAACTGCAGAAGAGATTCAAAACCAGCCTGAGCAAGGCTCGGGTGATCTGCCTCGATATCCCCGACGACTACGAATTCATGGACCTGGAGCTGATTGAGCTTCTGAAGGCGCGGGTATCGCGGTATCTCGGCTGACTATGTCGTCCGGTGCGCAACACCTACGCGTTCGTCATCCTCGGGCGAGGATCCATGCCGCGACGTTTGCTCAGGAATGAGGCGGCAGGATTCTGAACCGTTGCAACGCTTTGAAGTCACGGAATGGATCCTCGGGTCTGCGCCGCGTCGCTGCGCTCCTTGCTCCGCCCGTGGATGACGAAGGGAGGACTGTCGCTGTCTATCGAGAAAGTTGCGGCAATCAGGCGTCGTGCTTGAATTGGCGCTTGGCGCGGCCCTTCTCGGCATGCGTCTGTCCGGTTCGGGCCGGCTTGGCATCGGCCTTGTCGCGGCGGACGCTGTGCTGGTCGTTCATCGGATGCGGCGGCACGCCATCCCGTGCGCTTTTCGTTTCAAGACGGGTGATGAAAATATCGAAGCGATTGGGCATCGTCCGGTCAGTGCTCCGTCGTGCTGTCTGGTTTGTTGTCGGAAAGCCGGACGTTCGTCGGCAAGGCGATCGCGACCCGCTCTCTGGTGAGGCTGTTCTCGGTCTTGGCAAACAAGCGTTTGTCCCTGGGCGCGGCAACACGGTTGCGGCCGGCATAGTAGGGCTCGAAAACGTCCTGGATCTTCAGGCTGTCCATCCTGTCCTCCTCCTCAGAGACTCAGGCATAAATTCGCCGGGCTTGGTTTCGTTCCCCACTGTGGCAAAGGCATGGCGGCCACATTACATCGCCGTCACGTTTTGCAACCGGACCGGCGCCGTGCCAAACAGGGTAAACGCATTCGAAATGTTGGAGCGTCCCTTGCGCATCCGATGGACGCGCGGCGCTCTAACGGAGACGTATCGGTGACCGGCGACAAACGCAGCTATGTGATCGGGCAGACCGAGATTTCAGTGCGGCCGCTGGAGCCGGCGCTCTATCTGGTGGCAACGCCGATCGGCAATCTCTCCGACATCACGCTGCGGGCGCTGGAAACGCTGGCCGCCGCCGACATGGTCGCTTGCGAGGACACGCGGGTTTCTCGCGTGTTGCTCGACCGCTACGGCATCCGCCGGCGCACCACGGCCTATCACGAGCACAATGCCGGTGAGGCCGGACCGAAACTGATCGCGGCCTTGCAGGCCGGGCAGAGCGTGGCGCTGATCTCGGATGCCGGCACGCCGCTGATCTCCGATCCGGGCTACCGGTTGGTCGGCGAGGCCATCGACCACGGCATTCGCGTCGTGCCGATCCCCGGCCCGTCGGCACCGCTGGCGGCGTTGACGGCATCCGGCCTGCCGTCGGACGCCTTCCTGTTCGCCGGGTTTTTGCCGGTCAAAACCGGGCAACGGTTGACCAAGCTGGAGACATTCAGGGCGGTGCCGGCGACGCTGATCTTTTTCGAATCGCCGCGGCGGCTGGCCGAGACGCTTGTCGCCATGGTGGAAGTGCTGGGCGGAGAGCGGAAAGCTGCGATCGGCAGGGAATTGACCAAGACCTTTGAGGAGATGCGGACCGGGACGTTGCAGGTGCTGGCCGACCACTACGCGGCGGCCGATACGCCGAAGGGCGAAATCGTCATCTGCGTCGGTCCCGCCGAGGCCAAGGCCGACCAACCGGCCGATATCGACCGGCTGCTGCTGTCGCTCGCCGCCGAGATGCCGGCCTCCAAGGCAGCGGCGGAGGCGGCCAAGATGACCGGGGGCCAGAAACAGGCGCTCTACCGGCGGCTGCTCGAACTCAAGGACGGCGGCGGAGAAAGCAGCGGTGGCTGAGCGCCCCGCCGCCAGCCGCCAAAAAGCCTATCGGCGCGGCCATCGCGGCGAATGGCTGGCGGCGGCAGCGCTGATGCTGAAAGGCTACCGTATCCTGGCCCGCCGCTACCGCACGAAACTCGGCGAGATCGACCTGATCGCGCGGCGCGGCAATCTGGTGCTGTTCGTCGAGGTGAAGGCACGGCGCACGCTGATCGAGGCGATGGAGGCCATCGCTCATGAATCGGAGCGCCGCATCGAAGGCGCCGCCGATCTGTGGCTGATGCGGCAGCGCGACTACGGCAAACTGTCGATGCGGTTTGACATGGTGGCGGTGCTGCCCTGGCGCTGGCCGGTGCATGTCGAGAATGTGTTTTATGGGCGGGATTAGCAGAGGTCAGCGCCCTTCCTTCGTCATCCTAGGGCGAAGCAGTCGCGAAGCGACGTCGCGGAGACCCTAGGATCCATGCCGCGACCTACCGGCGCTTCTGCGGTGCAGAATCTGGAGGACTAAGCAGGGTGCCTGGCGGGCTATTCGCGATCGCTGTACTCTCCGATCGACGTCATGGATCCTCGGGTCTGCGCTGCGTCGCTACGCTCCTTGCTCCGCCCGTGGATGACGAAGTCGCGGAGGTTGCGGACCACTCACCCCCAAACGAACAACGCCGCCAGCCCGACAATACCCACCACCAGCCGCCACCAGCCGAACAGTGAGTAGCCGTTGCGCGAGACGTAATCGAGCAGGAAGCGGACGACGATCAGGGCGGTGATGAAGGCGGCGACGAAGCCGATGGCGATGATCGGCAGGTCGGCGCTCGACAGCACGTTGCGGTTCTTGAACAGGTCGAAGGCGAAGGCTCCGACCATGGTCGGGATGGCGAGGAAGAAAGAAAATTCCGCCGCTGCCCGCTTGTCGACGCCCAGAAGTAGCGCGCCGACGATGGTCGAGCCGGAACGCGACGTGCCGGGGATCAGCGACAGGCACTGGAACAGGCCGATCTGCAGATAGAGCCGGGTCGGGAAGCGCTCGACGTCGCGGTAGACCGGCTTGAGGTTCATGCGATCGACCAGGAGCAGGATGACGCCGCCGATGATCAGCATGATGCAGATCAGCCTTGGCGATTCGAACAGCACCGTCTTGATGAAATCATGCGCCAAAGCGCCGATGATGGCGGCCGGCAGGAAGGCGATGAGGATGCCGATGACGAAATGCCGCGTCAGCCGATCATGCGGCAGGTCGAGCAGCATCTGCCACAGGCGGCGGAAATAGACGCTGAGGATGGCCAGGATGGCGCCGAGCTGGATCAGGATCTCGAAAGCCTTGCCGGTCGAGTGGAAGCCGAGAAAATGGCCGGCGAGCAGGATATGGCCGGTGGAAGAGACCGGAATGAACTCGGTCAGCCCCTCCAGCAGGCCGAGCAACAGGGCTTCGACGATGGTCTGGCTTTCCATGGCAACCTCGGCATTGGGTGAGCGCTTGAGAAAACGGCTTGCGAAAGGGCTTGCTTGTCACGGCGCGGAAGTCCCCCTATAGGTCGCAACACCCTGACGGCCCGGAATCCGGGCGGCCAAGACTTACCGGCGCCGCCGGCGATTCGCCAGTGCGCCTTATTATCGCGGGACCATGCTGACGCTTTTCCACCACCCCATGTTCGCCACCTGCCGGTTCGTGCGCCTCGCCTTTGGCGAGTATGGCGAGGAACTGGCACTGATCGAGGAAAAGCCGTGGACGCGGCGCAAGGAGTTTCTGGCGCTGAATCCGGCCGGAACCTTGCCGATCCTGCTGGCCGAAGGCGACGTGCCGATCGTCGGCGCCATGGTGATTGCCGAATATCTCGACGAAACGCGCGGGGTGCTGAAGCGCGACAAGCGGCTGTTCGCCGAAGACCCGATGGAGCGCGCCGAAATCCGCCGTCTCACCGACTGGTATCTCACCAAAGCCGAAGGCGAAGTGACAAGGCATCTGGTGCGCGAACGCGTGCTGAAGCCGGTCATGCCGGAAACGGCGGGCGGCGGCTCACCCGATTCGGCAGCGATCCGCGCGGCGCGCGCCAACATCCGCCAACACATGAAATACACCAATTGGCTGGCCGGCACCCGCCACTGGCTGGCCGGCTCAAGGGTCACCTATGCCGACCTCGCGGCCGCGGCAACGCTGTCGGTGCTGGATTATCTCGGCGAGATCGACTGGCGCGAACACACTGCCGCGCGCGAATGGTACACGCGGGTCAAATCGCGGCCGTCGTTCCGGCCGCTTTTGTCCGACCGGGTGCGCGGCCTGTCACCGGTGTCGCATTATGCGGACCTCGACTTCTAAGAGCGAAACCCTGCGGGCGCTGATCGACCGTGAAGCGCGGCGCGCCGGTTTCGATGCGGTCGCCGTCACCACGCCCGGCGCGACCCCGCTGGCGCCGGCGCGGCTGGCCGAATTCGTCGCCGACGGCTTTCACGGCTCGATGGACTGGATCGCCGAGACGCTCGCGCGCCGAAGCGAACCCTCGACGCTGTGGCCGGAGGTGCGTTCGATCATCGTGCTGGCGATGAATTATGGTCCCGACCACGATCCACGCACGCTGCAGGCCAGCCGCGACCGGGGCGCCATCTCGGTCTATGCGCAAAACCGCGACTATCACGACGTCATGAAAGGCCGGCTGAAGGATATCGCCGGCAAGATCGTGGCGCGCGCTGGCGGCGATGTGAAAGTGTTCGTCGACACAGCGCCGGTAATGGAAAAGCCGCTGGCCGAAGCCGCCGGGCTCGGCTGGCAAGGCAAGCACACCAATCTGGTCAGCCGCGAACACGGCTCCTGGCTGTTTCTCGGCACCATTTTCACCACGGCCGAACTCGAACCCGATACCGCCGAGATCGACCATTGCGGCTCCTGCCGCGCCTGTCTCGACGCCTGCCCGACCGATGCTTTCCCGGCGCCCTATAGGCTCGATGCGCGACGCTGTATTTCCTACCTCACCATCGAGAACAAGGGGCCGATCCCGCATGAATTCCGGGAAAAGATCGGCAACCGCATCTATGGCTGCGACGATTGTCTCGCCGCGTGTCCGTGGAACAAGTTTGCGAAAACTGCATCCGAGGCCAAGCTCGTCGCCCGCGCGGATTTGCGCGAGCCGCCACTGGCCGAGCTGCTCAGCCTCGACGACGCGGCGTTCCGGTCCTTCTTCTCGGGCTCACCGATAAAACGCATCGGCCGCGACCGCTTTGTCCGCAACGTGCTGATCGCCGCCGGCAATTCCGGTGATTTTTCGCTCCTCGATTCGGTACGCACGCTGCTCGATGATGCCTCGCCGCTGGTGCGCGGTGCGGCCGTATGGGCGCTGGCGCGGCTGGTGCCTGAGGCCGAATTCGCCGACCGTGCCGCCACGGCGGTCAAAACAGAAAGCGAAGAAGCCGTGCGAAACGAATGGCTTCTGGCGTTGCCCACTCCAATCGAGACGCATGCATGAGCCAAAAACAGATCCTCATTTTCGGCGCCGGCTATTCGGGCAAGGCTTTTGCCCGAGGCAACACCGATCCCACGACCAGGGTTTTCGGCACGACACGCTCACCGGAAAAATTCGAAGCGCTGCGGCAGGCCGGCGTCGAGCCGCTGCTTTTCGATGGCGCGCTGACACCGGAGATCGGCGATGTGCTGGAAACGACGACGCATCTGATCGTCTCGGTGGCGCCGGAAGAGGCCGGCGACCCGGTGCTGAATGCCGCGCGCGCAAAGATCGTCGCTGACATGCCGGCCCTCGCATGGATCGGTTATTTGTCCACCGTCGGCGTCTATGGCGATCATGGCGGCGGCTGGGTGGATGAAAGCGCGGAATGCCGGCCGGGGTCGAAACGGTCGGTGATGCGGGTGGCCGCCGAGCAGGACTGGTTGAAACTCGGCCAGGACATCCGCCGGCCCGTGGCGGCCCTGCGCCTGTCCGGCATTTACGGGCCGGGCCGCAACGCGCTGGTCAATCTGGACAACGGCTCAGCTAGACGGCTGGTCAAGCCGGACCAGGTGTTCAACCGCATCCATTGCGACGACATTGCCGGTGCGCTCTGGCATCTGGCGGAAAGCAATCGCGGCGGCATCTTCAACGTCACCGATGACGAGCCGGCGCCGCCGCAGGATGTCGTCACCTATGCCGCTGCGCTGATGGGGGTCGAGCCGCCGCCGGAAATTCCGTTCGAAACCGCCCAACTTTCGCCCATGGCGCGGTCCTTCTATGGCGAGAACAAGCGTGTCGCCAACACGGCGATCAAGGCGGCGGGCTATCGCTTTCGCTTTCCGGACTACCGCGCCGCCTTTGACCATATGTGGGCCAGCGGCGACTGGCGCGACGGCGAGGCGCGCAGCCCGATGAAGCGCTGATCGAAGCGTCGTGCGTTGCGTGTTATGATTCGAGCTTGCGGTGGGGATCCGGTTTCATGAAGACAGCGATGCGATCATTGCCCGGCAGGATGCCGCTTGTAGCGGCATTGGCGGCGCTGGTCCTGTCCGCCGCGCAGCCGGCGGCGGCCGAGGAACGGGCAAAAGATCTGTTCGGCGCCAAGAAACTGCCGGCGGCGGTGGCGGCGCAATCGATCGGCTTCTATTCCAAGGGCTGCTTTGCCGGCGGCGTCGCCATTCCCATGGACGGTCCGAACTGGGAGGTGATGCGGCCGTCGCGCAACCGCCGCTGGGGTCACCCTGTGATGATCGCGCTGATCGAGAAACTGTCGCGCGATGCCGCGGCCGACGGCTGGCCGGGCCTGTTGATCGGCGACATCTCGCAGCCGCGCGGCGGCCCGATGATGACCGGCCATGCCTCGCACCAGATCGGGCTCGACGCCGACATCTGGCTGACGCCGATGCCGGCGCAAAAGCTTTCGGCCGACAAACGCGAATCGATGAGCGCCACCTTGCTGGTCGACGAAAAGACGCATCTGGTGAAGGATGCGCTGTGGACGCCGGCGCATATGCGGCTTCTCAAGCGCGCGGCGAGCTATCCGGAAGTCGAGCGCATCCTGGTCAATCCCGGCATCAAGAAGAAGCTCTGCGACACCGTCACCGGCGACCGCAGCTGGCTGCAGAAGATCCGGCCGTTCTGGGGCCACGACTATCATTTCCATATGCGCATCGGCTGCCAACCGGGGTCGCCCAACTGCAAAGCACAGGAGGCGACGACGCCGGGCGACGGCTGCGACAAGTCGCTGGCCTGGTGGTTCACCGAGGAACCGTGGCGCCCCAACAAGAACCCGGATGCGCCCAAGGCGCGCGACATCATGACGATGGCGACCCTGCCCAAGCAGTGCCAGGCCGTGCTCGACGCGCCGGCGCCGGCCTCGGCGGAAGCCGCCACCTATCATGGCGGCGACGTGCCGATCGCGGCTGCGCCTGCTCTTGCCGATGCAGAGCCGGCCCCGACAGCCGAAAGCCCAGGAACGGTTCTGCCGGCTGCGGCCAATGCCTTCGCGGCGACCCCCGAGGTCCACATTCCGCTGCCGCGCCCGCGGCCGGGAAACTGAGGCCAGAGGATCGCTCCCGTTTCAATGCTGGAGACGTCCTGGTCGCCGATGTCGGCTCTGGATGGGTAAAGGCCAACTGACGCGGAAGCGGCTTTCCCTTTCCGAAGTCATGCGCTAGTCACGATAAACAGCGGCGAACTGCCGGAATGGGGACGACCAAGAGCCATGCAAGGTGACGACGACACGGTGCTGCGGTTTCCGATCCTGATCGGCGATATCGGCGGCACCAATGCGCGCTTTTCGATCGTGCTCGACGCGAATTCCGAACCGAGCGAGCCGCAGATCGTGCAGACGGCCAATTTCACCACCATCGACGAGGCGATCCAGGCGGCGGTGCTCGACCGCTCGTCGGTGCGGCCGAATTCGGCGGTGCTGGCGGTGGCCGGGCCGGTCGACGGCGACGAGATCCAGCTCACCAACTGCCCATGGATCGTCAAGCCAAAGCAGATGTTTGCCAATCTCGGCCTGAGCGACATCGTCGTGCTCAACGACTTCGAGGCGCAGGCGCTGGCCGTCGTCGCGCTCGGCGAAGAGCATATGGAAAAGATCGGTGGCGGCATGCCGGAACCCAACGCCGGGCGGGTGGTGCTCGGCCCGGGAACCGGGCTCGGCGTCGCCGGGCTGATCCACGCCCTCAATCACTGGATACCGGTGCCCGGCGAGGGCGGCCATATGGACATCGGCCCGCGCTCGGCCCGCGATTTCGAAGTGTTTGCGCATATCGAGAAGCTCGAGGGCCGCATTTCCGGCGAACAGATCCTGTGCGGACGCGGCCTCGTCAACGTCTACCGGGCGGTGGCCAAGGCTGACGGCAAGCCGGCACCTTTCACCACACCGGCCGAGATCACCGCGGCAGCACTGGCCAAAACCGACCGGATCGCCGAGGAAGCGCTGTCGATGTTCGTCACTTGCCTCGGGCGCACCGCTGGCGACCTGGCGCTGGTGTTCATGAGCCGCGGCGGCGTCTTCCTCACTGGCGGCATCGCGCAAAAGATCGTGCCGGCGCTGAAAGCCGGCAATTTCCGCGCCGCTTTCGAGGACAAGGCGCCGCACAGCGAGCTGATGCGCTCGATGCCGGTCTACGTCATCACCCACCCGCTGGCAGCGCTTCTCGGGCTTGCCGCCTATGCCAGAAACCCGTCGCTGTTCGGTGTGCAGACGGCGGGACGGCGCTGGCGGGCTTAGGCCACAGATACGTCCGCGACGAAGTTTCGCCACCCCCGGCCATAGGCAAGCCGCCGTCATGGCGTTAAGAGGGGTGCCAAATTGCGCCCTTGCGGCGCCCATGAACCGAAATCACGGAATGCCCCCGACTTGACACTTCAGCCGCAAAACCGGAAGGCGCGACCCGACGAGATCATCGCGGTCATTCGCCGTATCCTTGAAGAGAACAGCCGCGAGTATCGCGGCACCTATGTTTTCGCGATCGTCTGCCTGATCCTGGTGTCGCTGACGTCCGCCTTCACCGCCGCGGTGATGAAATACGTTGTCGACGACATCTTCTACAAGCAGCGCGGCGATCTCATCGTTCCCATCTGCCTGGGTGTGCTCGGCGCTTTCGTGCTGCGCGGGTTCGCCACCTATGGCCAGGCTGTGAGCTTGGCCAAGATCGGCAACAATCTGGTGGCGCGCTACCAGAAGCGCATCTTCGACCATCTGATGAAGCTTGGCGTCGATTTCTTTAGCGAAACTCGCTCCGGCCGGCTTGCCGCGCAGATCAACGAGAACGTCAACAGCATCCGCGATCTCCTCAGCCTTACGCTGACCTCGCTGGCACGCGACGCCGTCTCCTTGATCGCGCTGGTCGGCGTCATGGTCTACTACGATCCGCTGCTGTCGGTCATGTCGCTGCTGATCGGTCCGCCGCTTATCTACACGGTGGTGTATCTGATGCGTCGGGTGCGAAAGATCACGCGCGAATCCGTTCAGATCAATTCGCGGCTGATCGGCAGCATGCAGGAGGCGACGCAAGGCATCGCCATCGTCAAGGCTTTTACGATGGAAGACCAGCTGTCGCAGCGGGTCAGCAAACTGGCTGACGACGCGGAACAGCGGTCAAACAAGATTGCCCGCGTTTCCGAACGGTTGAGCCCGGTGACCGAACTTCTCGGCGGCTTCGCCTTTGCCGGCGTCATCGCCTATTCCGGCTATCGGGCGGTCGCGCTGGGAGAGCCGCCCGGCTCGGTTTTTGCCTTTATCACGGCGTTGGGCCTTGCCTTCGATCCGGCTCGCCGTCTGGCCCGGGTGCAGGTCGGCATGGAGCGCGCGCTGGTCAATGCGCGCATGATCTACGAGCTTCTCGATATCGAACCGAAGCAGGGCGACGTACCAAATGCGGTCCAGGCCACTGTGACCACGGGCGAGGTGCGCTTCAACAATGTGTCCTTCCGCTATGTCGAGGAGGCACCGGTCCTGCAAGATTTGAGTTTCGTCGCTGCAGCCGGCAAGATGACCGCTATCGTCGGTGCGTCCGGCGCCGGCAAGTCGACGCTGGTGGCGCTGCTGCAGCGCTTCTACGATGTCGACAAGGGCAGCATCACGGTCGACGGCCAGGACATTTCGCAGGTGACCAAGCAGTCGCTGCGCGGCTCGATCGCCTATGTCTCGCAGGCGCCGTATCTGTTCGAGGGCACCATTCGCGACAACATCCGCTACGGGCGGCCCGACGCCAGCGACGCCGAGATCGAGTTGGCCGCGCAACAGGCGGCGGCCGACGATTTCATCCGCCAGCAGCCGGAAGGCTATGACACGCCTGTCGGCGAAAACGGCGTCACATTGTCGGGCGGCCAGCGCCAGCGCGTCTCGATCGCTCGCGCCATCGTGCGCAATGCGCCGATCCTGCTGCTCGACGAGGCGACCTCGGCGCTCGACAACGAGGCGGAAGCGCGCGTCCAGCAGGCGCTAACCCATGTCATGGAAGGGCGCACCACCATCGTCATCGCCCACCGGCTGTCGACGGTGGTCAATGCCGACCACATCATCGTGTTGGAATCGGGCCATCTGGTCGAGCAGGGCACGCATGCCTCGCTGATGGCCGACCCGCACAGCGTCTATGCCCGCTTCCACCGGGTGCAGGGCAAAAAGGGGCTGGGGCTTGTCGATGACAGCAAGCCAATCCAAACTCCGCTGCCGCGCACGCGTGGAAAGAAGGTGAACGTATGAGCGAAACGGGCGACATGGGCCTGGTGGTGGTGGGTGCGGCCGGCCGTATGGGCCAGGCGCTGATCCGCGCCATCCACACGATCCCGGGCGCACGCGTCGCCGGCGCGGTCGAGCGGGCCGGATCGCCCTATCTCGGACAGGATGCCGGCGAGTTGGCCGGCATCGGCATCATCAATGTGCCGATCGGCGACGACCCTCTGCCGGTCTTCGCCAAGGCTGATGGGGTGCTCGATTTCACCGCCCCGGCCGCAACCGTCGAGTTCGCCGGCTTTGCCGCGCAGGCGCGCATTGCCCACATCATCGGCACCACCGGCTGTTCGGCGCAAGACAATGAAAAGATCGCGGCGGCGGCGCGCCACGCGACGATCGTCAAATCAGGCAATATGAGCCTCGGCGTCAATCTGCTGGCGGTGCTGGTCGAGCAGGCGGCGCGGGCGCTCGACGCCGACGATTTCGACATCGAGATCCTGGAAATGCACCACCGCCATAAGGTCGATGCACCATCGGGGACAGCGCTGCTGCTCGGCGAAGCCGCCGCCGCTGGACGCGGCATTCCGCTTGCCGGCAACGATGTCAGGGTGCGCGACGGCCACACCGGAGTGCGCAAAACCGGCTCGATCGGCTTTGCCACTTTGCGCGGCGGCTCGGTGGTCGGCGACCATTCCGTCATTCTGGCCGGCACCGGCGAGCGCATCACGCTGTCGCACCATGCCGAGGACCGGGCGATCTTTGCCCGCGGCGCGGTCAAGGCCGCGCTCTGGGCGCGCGGCAAGAAGCCTGGACTCTACTCAATGCGGGACGTGCTCGGGCTCGCCTGAGGCGTCCATATCCCTGATTTTTGAAGGAGCAAACATGTCGGGAACTCTCGTGCTCGTGCGCCATGGCCAGAGCGATTGGAACCTGAAGAACCTGTTCACCGGCTGGCGCGACGTCGACCTGACCGAGCAGGGCCATGCCGAGGCCAAGGCGGCCGGCCAGAAGCTGAAGGCGCGCGGCCTGAAATTCGACATCGCCTTCACCTCGGCGCTGATCCGGGCTCAGAAGACCTGCCAGCACATTCTCGACGCGGTCGGCCAGAGCGATCTGAAAACCATCCGCGACCAGGCGCTCAACGAGCGCGACTATGGTGACCTCTCCGGCCTCAACAAGGATGACGCGCGCAAGAAGTGGGGCGAGGAGCAGGTGCACATCTGGCGCCGCTCCTACGACGTCTCGCCGCCCGGCGGCGAAAGCCTGAAGGACACCGGCGCCCGCGTCTGGCCCTACTATCTGCACGATCTGCAGCCGCACGTGCTGCGCGGCGAGACCGTGCTGGTCGCCGCGCACGGCAATTCGCTCAGGGCGCTGATCATGGCGCTGGACGGCAAGAGCGGCGAGGAGATCGTCAAGCTCGAGCTCGGCACCGGCGTGCCGGTGATCTACAAGCTCAACGCCGATTCCACCGTGGCATCGAAGGAAGTGCTGGAGGGCTAAGCCGGCAAGCCGCTGGCGGGTTCGAAAAAAGCGCGTTGACACCCGTCGCTTGCCCGCTTACATGAGCCCGCACCAGCCCAGATGGCGGAATTGGTAGACGCGCACGGTTCAGGTCCGTGTTCCGCAAGGAGTGGAGGTTCGAGTCCTCTTCTGGGCACCAAATTCCCGTTTCGGACCGCCGATATGGTTCAGACGCACTAACAAAAAGCCCGGTTCGCCGGGCTTTTTTGTTGCCTGCGATTCGGTGACGTCAGCGCCCGGACGAAGGCCGAACCGCCGCCCCGGAGAATTGAACCCGTTGACCCTCTTGCCTATAAGCGCATGCTTGCGACCGACTATGACATCGTCATCTTCATGGCGGTGTGGCAGCACATTTACGAAAGGCATGGTGAAGCCGTCGCCGATCGGGCAGCGGTCGATCTCGCCGGACGGTGAGCGAACGCTCATAGCCCGGACGGCGCCCCTGGCGCTCGCCGATGCGTTCTCCCGTATCATGCGACGGGAGGGCTTCGAGCTGGCCCGGGAATGGCGGGGCACTCCGGCGAAAAGCGGTGAACGTGTTCTGGCGATCTACAGCCGGGTTCATCCGCCGGTTTAAGATGGCGCCACGCAATATCGTTAATCGACCATCGGTACTTGTATTCTCGACTATTCGCCTTGCCCTGGGTCGGCGTCAATAGATTAAGTGGCCGATGACTTCCGCATGCCAATGAGATCAGAGTCATCGCGCCGGCACGCACTTGGCCGGATCGTCACCAGCGCGTCGACAGTGATGATTGTGCGAATCGGCATTGGTACGAAGTCTTAAGATGTCTCACCTAGGGTTCGTCTTTGACTTCGAGAGCGCTGCCTTCAACAGAAATACCTCTGCATAATTTACATTCGCAAGTCAGACAGCGCTCCGCACTGGAATGGATGTCTCAGAATGCGCGACGTCACTGCTTCTCGACCGCACCCGAGAACTTTGGGATGGATTGGCACGACGGCGCTCGCCATGGGTGGCAGCAATCAAAGCCTGTTTCTGATCACCGCTCTTTTTGTCGGCCAGGGGAACATTCCGGGGCAAGGAAGCGCTGCGGTACCGTTGCTCGTCATTGGTCTGCTGCTTGGCTGGGCCGCCGCGCCGGCATGGACCGAACTGGTTCTCATGTGGCCAAACCGCGTCGGCGGTATCTCTGCGGCGTGCGCGGAGGCTTTCCGACCCTACAGTCCGGTTCTCTCGGCCCTGACGGGCACTTGCTATTGGTGGGGCTGGGTCCCGACCTGCGGACTGACAGCGGTTCTTTCAGCGTCTGCAATCCAGCAGTGGTACCTGCCGGACCTCCCAGTGGAGGCGGTCGCCTGCGGGCTCGTCGCATTCTTTGCGGCAGTCAATTTGTGCGGAATCAAGTGGGTGGTCCGACTGGCGATACCGGTGGCCACGGCCTCGGCAATGCTGGCGTTTCTCTCGTCCCTTGTCCCGGTCATCAGTGGCGAAGTCGACTGGCGGAAGGCGACGGATTTTACGCTGACCAGCCCGTTTGCCGGCCTGTTCGGTGATATCACGTCAGTGATGGCGGGACTGTACCTGATCGGATTCGCCGCGCCGGCATTCGAGGCTGCAGCCTGCCACGTTGGCGAGACCGTCGATCCCAACCGCAACATTCCCCGGGCGATGTGGGCCAGCGCGGCAATGGCCGGCATCTATTTCCTTGTCCTGCCGGTCGTCTGGCTGGGTGTGCTTGGACCTGAGCCGCTCGGCACGGACCTCGCCATGGCTCTCGGGCCTACATTTGCGCCCCTGTTGGGCAGTTTCGGCAAGGCGGCCGCCATCTGGTTCATCATGTTCAACATGTTCCATGGCACGTTGCAGCCATTGGCAGGCGCCGCGCGGACCCTCGCGCAGCTGAGCGAAGACGGCCTGCTGCCGAGATTCCTGGCCAGCCGCATCTCAACAACGGATTGCCCATGGGCGGCAACGCTGCTCACAGCCGCCGCGGCAATCGGTTTCATGCTGTGCGGATACCCGCTCTGGATGATCGCCGCAGCCAATTTCACCTACCTGATCAGCATCTGCATGCCGAACATCGCAGTCTGGCTCTTGCGCCGTGACAGTCCCGAGGCCGAGCGGCCCTTCCGGGCTCCCAGAGGAACGATCATCCTTGGCGTGGGCGCGGCGGCAATCTGGCTGTTGACCGCCGTGCTGGGCTTCCAGCAGTTTGGCCTTCCCACCGTCCTGTTCGGACTGGCGTTGGCCTATTCGGGTGCCGCGCTTTACGCCTGGCGCGCAATGGAGGATCGCCTCGCACTGGGCCTGCCCTTGCTGCCGCATACGCTTCACCTGAAGCTTACGGGAGCCATGCTTTTTGTGCTGGTGCTTGACGGTGCCGGCTATTTCCTGGCGATCGGCAGCGTTCCCAACGCCGATGCTTCCCTGATCGCCGCGTTGGAGGACATTTTTGTCGTTGTCGCGTTGATGACCATCAGCGTCGGCCTGGTCATGCCGGGAATGATCACCCATTCGGCAACCGAGGTGAGCGACGCAGCGAAACGTTTGACATCCGGAACGCTGAAGGACTTCTCTCTCGCCATGGCCGCTCTGGGGCGTGGAGACCTCGCTGCAGCGCATGCCTCCGTGAACATCATGCCGGTGAGGGTAAACTCTCGCGACGAACTCGGAGAGATGGCCGAAAGCTTCAACCTGCTCCAGGACAAGGTGAGGGAGGCCGCCCACGGCCTGGACGAAGCGCGCGAGAACATGAACGTAGCGCGCACCGAACTCATGGCACGGCACGAGGAAATCGCGCATCTTGCGCACCACGATCCGCTTACCGGTCTGGCGAACCGAACTGCGCTAGCAGCGCACCTGACCACGACGCTCGAGCGGGCGAGAGCAAAGCATGCCAGCTTTGCGGTGTTCAGCATCGACCTGGATCATTTCAAAGAGACCAACGACGTTTTTGGGCACGCGGCCGGCGACGATCTCCTGTGCGCCATCTCCCAGCGCCTTCAAGCCGCGGCGCCAGAGGCCTTTATCGCCCGCATGGGCGGCGACGAATTCACTCTTGTGCTCGCCCTCGATGAACGACCCGCCGGAGCCAGGGAAGTCGCCGATCGTCTGTTCGAATCGGCGGCAGGCGAATTCGAAATCCGGGGCCAGCATATTTCAATCGGGCTGAGCATCGGCGCGGCGATCTATCCGAGGGACGGAGACACCGCCGCATCGCTCATGGCAAATGCCGACGCCGCGCTCTACCGAGCCAAGGCGGATGGCCGCCGAATGCTGCAATTCTTCGACCCGGAAATGGATCGGCGACTAAGAGAACGCTACGCCTTGCAGCAGGATCTGCGATCGGCGGTCGCACGCGGCGAACTTGTGCTCCACTATCAGCCGCAAGCCCGCATAGACGGCGAAATCTTTGGTTTTGAGGCACTTGCCCGTTGGCACCATCCAAAACACGGTCTCGTCTCGCCGACCGCGTTTGTCTCTCTTGCCGAGCAGGACGGCACGATCGTTGAAATAGGGGAATGGACGCTCCGGCAGGCCTGCAAGGACGCCGCCTCCTGGGCCTCCCCCCTGCAGATCGCCGTCAATCTTTCCCCGGTGCAATTCCGTTTCGGGGACCTGGTGGGTCTCGTTCATTCGATCCTCTACGAGACCGGCCTTGCGCCGGGACGCCTGGAACTGGAAATCACGGAAGGGGTTCTGATCCGCGATCGGGCAACCGCATTGTCGGTTTTGCGGCGATTGAAGGCGTTGGGCGTCAGGGTCTCCATGGATGATTTTGGAACCGGGTATGCCTCGCTTTCCTCGCTGCAGTCGTTTCCATTCGACAAGATCAAGATCGATCGCAGTTTCGTTTCGGGCGTCAGTTCGAATGTCCAGTCGGCCGCCATCGTACGCACGATACTCAGCCTGGGGAATGCACTGACCTTGCCTGTCATCGCAGAAGGCGTTGAAACGGAAGACGAGCGTATCTTTCTGATGAAGGAAGGATGCCGCGAGATTCAGGGTTATCTGGTGGGGCACCCGCATCCAATTGCGCTCTACAAGGATGTGACGAATGGCCTGCCTGGCTCTGCCTTGGGGGCGCCCGAGGATTCCGCCCCGGCGGCAACCCAGGCGTTTGGCGTGACGCGATAGTATTGTTGATTTGCGCGGGAGATCAGACGGCCAGCTTGCGCGCGGCCTCGATCGAAGCCTCCGCTATAACGTCGAGCGCGGCGAACTGCTCGTAGAAATTGAGCCCAAACTGCTCTTGCATCTCGCGACCGGTCGCTCCGCACAGCATCCAGCTGTTTCCGGATGGATTGATTTCGATCACATGCAGCTTGCCGGTCGCCTCGTCGCGCAGGATGTCCACGCCGAGCGAGGGAATGGTCGGCAGGACGGCGTGTGCCTGGACAGCCAGGTCGAGCACGTCCTGGTCCGCGGCAAGTGCGACAGTGCAGCCCTTGGCCGAGGCTATGATCGACTCCCCCTGGCCATGCCGGAACCCGTCTGGTCGCTCCAGCGGGCTGAAATCCTTCCTGCCCTCATACTGGAGGGCCATCAGCGGCCTGCCGAGATAAGTGAGGACGCGGTAGGCCCTTGGCCAGCGCCCGGTATGGACATAGTGCTGGGCAAGCATCGGCGAGTGCCGTCCCGCATGCTCCTCGGGATAATCCGCCGGGGCGGTGTAGCGGACGCGGCCGGTCTTGGTGATGCGCACGAAGGCGCCCCGCGCGCCGTGCGACGGCTTGACCACCACATAGGGCCCCCAAACCGCCGGATCGAGTTTTGTCCCGGGCACGATCTCCACCCATTTGGGAACCGGCAGTCCCGCGGCCTCGAGAACGGCGAGCTCCCTGATCTTGCCCATGTGCTGATGAACGAGCCGCGTTCCGCGCAGCGGCCGCAGCCATTTCAGCCTGTCCATCTCGATGGACAGGGTTGGCCGCATGGCCAGTGCCGCAGTGGGCAACGGCGTCAGCACGGAAGCGGTCGACAGGACACTGACCCTGATCTCCGGCGCGCGCGCCGAGATCAGGGCGCCGACCTTGCGGAAATCGTCGATCGCTTCCTTCTTGGGATAGCAGTAGAAAGCCAAATTGACCTGGACCATGCTGGATTTCGCCCGGAAAAATCGTAGGTTAGATGACGCATCGTGCCTGCTTGAGGTACCAAGGAATAGCTCCGCAGCGCCAACGCAATCTCTGCCAGCCCTGAAATAGCACGACAATCCGTCTTCGAGGGTCGGAAGGAAAAGCTTTCGCATGATCGTCTATGTCGTCACCGCCCGGTTCAGCACGACAATTCAGCGCCTGATCCACGGCCTCGGCGCGGACGCAAGCGGGCTGTTGTCCTACATCACCTATGAGGAGCTGTTCTTCGAACGGGCGGCACCGCTGGCGCACACCATCTTCACCGACTTCGACCGGCTCTCGCGCTATGAGCTGGACTGCGCGGCGGCGGTGGCCTTGAGGCTGCAGGCGCAAGCACCGGAGATCCGCATTCTGAATCACCCGCTGCACGCCCTCGAGCGGGTGGCACTGCTTCACAAGCTCAACGCGCAAGGCGTCAACGACTTTGCCGTCCAACGCCTCGATACCGGGGCGCGACCGACAAGATACCCGGCTTTCCTGCGCGCCGAAGACGGATATGGCGGACCCGAGACCGCCATCCTGCGATCCGATGCGGAGTTCGACGAGGCGATCGCGCAGCTGCGGCGGAACGGCAGACCGTTGAAGGGACGGATTGCCGTCGGCTATGTCGGCGAGGCCGACGAGAAAGGCTTTTACCGCAAATACGGCGCCTTCAATATCGGCGGGACAATCGTGCCGCAGCACCTGATGTGCAGTGAGCAGTGGGTGGTCAAGAAGAACTCCGCTGCGATCGGACCGGCAGAGGTTGCAGAAGAACTGGATTTCGTTCGTCGCAACCCGCATGCCGAACCGCTTGCCGAGGCGTTCCGCATTGGCGGTCTCGACTTTGGGCGCGTCGACTATGGATTTTATCAAGGGCGGCTGCAGATCTACGAGATCAACACCAACCCGAGCTTCCCCAAATTCGCTAAGAGCGATGCCCGCAGCGAACGCCGGCAGCTGATCCGCAACCAGTTCGTGACAGCCCTGCGGGCGATCAACACGCCGCATCCGCGCGGACGGATCGGCTTTCCCGAGATCCGGCCGCGTGCTCACGATCTTCGCCTGCCGCGCGCGCGGCTGCCGGTTAGCCTCGGTCGGCGGCTGCTGGACCGCGTCACCGGACGGGCGAAGTCCGCACCTCAGGACGAGCTATGATGGCAAGCGGCAACGCGCTCTCCGATCCCGCCACCTATGGCGAGGATCTGCCCGGAAATCTCCGCCGCGTGCTGGAGATTGCGCCGCGCCATTGCGTCGGTTGCGCGGATTACCACATACGCAGCTGCGCCCATCGCGCGACGGGCGAACGGTTCGGTATCGATACCGACCGCGACGCTCTGGTGGCGGTGCTCGAGGAGCTTTTCGGGCGCGGCCTGTCGCGCCAACCGCGTCTCGACATCGTCATCGCCGGCTCGGCCGACACCGGTGTGTTTGCGACGGTCGCGCATGCGGTGGCCCGTCTTGGAGACGAAGCGCTGCGGCGCTGCCATTTCACGGTGCTGGATCTGTGCCCGACGCCGCTTCTCTTGTGCCAGCATTTCGCCGAGGAACACGGTCTCGATTTCAGCTATGCGGCGGTCGATCTTACCGCCCCGGGCCGGAAATTTCCGGCCGACATCATCGTCATGCACAGCGTCTTCCGCTTCATCGACAGAAGCGTGCAGCCAGCGGTGCTGGCGGAGTTGGGATCGTGGTTGAAGCCGGGCGGCTCGGTGGTTTTTTCGAACCGCATCAAGTCGGCGTCGCGCGAGGAGTCGGAAGCCGACCTTGCCAGTCGCGGCGCCCGCAACGAGCGTTTCGCCGCCATGACGGCGCAAGGCGAGCTCGATGTAGCCGATGGCCGTGAAGAGATCATGGTGCGGCTCGATCGCTCGCTGCACGACCACGAAAGCCGCGCCGGCGAATTCAGGACCGTCGGTGACCTGAAAACACTGCTCGAAACCGCATCGCTGGCGCTCGCCCGGTTCGACGAGGTCGAGTGGGCGGTCGGAGGCAACGGGCGCCCCTACTACATGCGAAAACGCGTGATCGCGGTTCTCACATCTCCCTCGTGAAGGCCGGTCAGTGAAACAGGCCGGCGCTGAGCAGGCCGAACCGCAACGGCCTGCCCATCAGCCCTTCGATCATCAGGGCTTGCAGGACCGCCACCACAATCAGGATCGCAGGCATCCATGCCCAGCGACCGGCAAAGGTCTTTCGCGCCGACGCAAGAAAGCCGAGCGACGCCGGCACGATGCCGACCACGGGAACGGCCGCAAGCAAAAGCGACAAGGCAAGACCCATGCGCAGCGAGATCGACGGCGACGGCGCCGGGGGTTCGCGCTGGATGCGCCATAAAGTGAAGAGCGACGCGCCGGTCAGGATCGCGGCGGACAGGATGGGCGCGATCCTGGACGTTCCGGTAAAGCCGGTAGCGGTGATGATGGCCCAAAGGCCGAGCGCGGCCATGCCGGCAAGGGCGCCGAAGGCCACTGGGCGAGAGCGCCTGGTCATGCTTTGCGGACCCTCCTGCGGTCGCCTGAGCCGCCACAGCACGGCCAGCAGCGCGCAGCCGAGCAGCAAGACGCCTGGCCGAAGCAGGGCCGTGGGTCCGAAAATCTGCAACGTCTTGCCCAGTGACTTCTCGACCATCGGGCCGATGACGAAGCCGAGCAGAAAAGGCGCGCGCGGAAGTCCGGCCAGAAAGAGTGCGACGCCGAGCAAGCCGCCGGCCGCGAACTGAACCAGTCCGAGCGAATTGGTCGCCGAGCCCAGAGCCGCGGTGACGACGGCGACCAGCGCGAAGACCGCGATGGCCTTCGGCCGCAGGCCGGTGAAACGAACCAGCCAGGGAACGACGAGCAGGAACAGCGGGATGGTCAAGAGGTTGGCCAGAATGACCGTCCAGGCGAAGGTCATCGCCGTCGGCAAATGCGTCGTCAGCATGGTCGGCCCGACTTCGAGGCCGAGCATGGCAAAACCGCCGAGCAGAATGGCCATGCTCGAACTGCCGGGAATGCCGAAAAACACCGTGGGAATGAGCGCGCCGCCCTCCTTGGCGTTGTTGGCGGCTTCCGGCGCAACCACGCCGGCGATGGCGCCTTCGCCGAGCGGCACGTCACCGCTGTGGCGGGCGGACGCGTCGGCATAGGCGATCCACACCGCAACGCTCGATCCGGCGCCGGGCATCATGCCGACGACGATGCCGATGACCGTCGAGCGCAGCATGATCATCTTGTAGCGGAAAGCCTCGGCCATTCCCGAAATCATCCTGGGAAGCTCGGCGGTCGTCGCCGGCAGCGGCTTGTTGTCCGGGCTGCCCGCGAGCGCCAGCATCTCGGGAATGACGAACAGGCCGCCGATCACCGAGATGGTCTCGAGGCCGTCCCACAGTTCGAGCCTGCCGAAGGTGAAACGGGTTTGGGCGGTCAGCGCGTCCATTCCAACTGTCGAGGCGAGAACACCGAGTGCGGCGACCGCCAGCCCGGCGCTCGGCTGCCGGTCGGAAAGCGACGAGACCAGCGCCAGCCCCAGCAAAGCGAGAACCAGGAACTCCGGCGCGCCCAGATTGCTGACGATCGGCCGCACAACAGGTGCGGCGAGCATGAACACGATGGCGCCCAGCACGCCGCCCACCGCCGAGGCGGACAGGCTGGCGCCGAGCGCCTCGGCGCCCCGACCCTTGCGCTGCAGCTGAAAACCATCGAGCGCGGTTGCGGCCTCGGAAGCGGATGTCGGCAGGCCATAGGCGATGGGGGTGATCGACCCCGAGGTATGGACCACGGCGTGCAACGAAATCAAAAACACCGCGCCCCCCAGCGGCCCGAACAGAAGCGCAAGCGGCAGGGCAAGCAACAGCCCGATGCGGCCGCCAATGCCCGGCACAATTCCTGCGATGAAGCCAAGCGCTACGCCGAGAAGCAGCCCGGGCAGAAGACCGGGATCGAACAGGGCCCGCAAAGCATCTAGAATCAAGCGATCACTCTGGTCCTGGCCTTTAAGAGGGGAAAATGATCGCTGCCTCGATCAGCAAGACCGGTCACCGTCGGCGCGGCGGCGGCCGCACTTCAGCGCGGCGACCATGCCGCCACGCAGCTCGAGCTTGCGGGCAAGCAAGGCGGTGACCTTCTCCTGAACCTCGGCCCCGCCCGCCGGATCGATCTGCAGCCTCTGGGCCTTGGCGTCGGCTAGGAAAGCGGGATCGGCAACGACCTTGTCGAAAGCCCCGCGCAGCACCGCCAGATCGCCCCCGTCAATGGAGGGTGGCGCTGCTATCCAGCGGCCCAGATTGTTGATCAGTTCGATCATGTCGATGAGCGATGCGAAACCGGCCGGCGCGATATCGCGCAGCAGCGGCACCGATGTCGGGACCGAGGGATGCGGCACCTCGTTCAGGCGAAGCAGCGCGACGGCTTCGTTGTTGTCGAGCATCTTCGCCTGGCTCGGATAGGAGCCGACGATCACCTGACCCTCGCCGCTCAGGAAGGCCAAAGCGCGCTGGCCGCCATCGTAGCCCGGTACCGGCTTTATCGGCAGGCCCAGCATGGCATTGAGCAGAAAACATTCCGAAGCACTGCGCGAAACGATGCTGCTTGCCGGAAAGATCGCCGGTTCGACCCGCTGCGACAAGTCCTCGACCGACTTTATGCCACTTCGCGTGCTGGCGATGACGATCCGCTCATCGACCGCCATCTTGCCGATCCACTTGAAGGCGGCAAGGCTTTTGGTCGCGGGGTCGTCCTTCTCGATCTCCGAAGTGAGCAACGCACCCTCGAACAAGCCGATCGTCAACTCACCTGGCGCGGCCTCGGCGATGTGCTTTGCCGCAAGCCTGCCGTCGGCAGCCGGAACAACCTCGACCGTGAGCCGCGCATTGGGCAGAGCCAGAGCGAGATGTTTTGCGAAAAGCCGGGCATAGAGTTCATAGCCGCCGGCTCCCTCGTTGCCGATCAGGAACGAAATCCTGCGGCCATCGAGCGCTTGCGTGCGGCCTATGGCAGGCGCCACCAGCAGCCCCGCGCCAACCGCCATAAAGGCACGGCGAGACAGCCGGCTAAATTCTCTTTTCTCAGACAAAGATTTCCTCCAAACCACATACCCGGCGGCAGCTTACCCCATGTCTGGTGGATTTGTCGCACGACAAAGGGCGTCGCCTCCCGACATCGGGAAAAGGGCGTCGCTCGTTCGAGGATTGCAATCTGTCGGTCGGCTCAGTTGCCTCTTATTCCGCAGCTGCAAGCTGTCGGCCTTGGCTGTATTCATCCCAAGCCTGCCTCAAGATTTGAACGGACGAAGTCAGGAAAATTCCCGCCATCAGCGCGGCCACAATAAGATCCGGCCAAGCGGTGGATGTGCCCCACACTCCCAGCGCGGCAGCCATCACGACAACATTGCCGATGGCGTCATTGCGCGAGCAAAGCCAAACCGACCGGACGTTCGCGTCCCCATCCCTGTAGGGGCGCAGCAACAGCACGGAGCCGAGGTTTGCAGCCAGCGCCATAAAGCCGATGACGCCCATGACCTCCGCGCTTGGAAGGCCCAGGATCAAGGTTTGGTAGACTGTCGAACCGAACACCCACAGCGCCATGACCAACAGCGAAAGCCCCTTGAACAAGGCCGCTGTCGCCCGTGTTTGCAAGGTCGCACCGATCACGGCCAGGCTCAGGCCGTAGGTGACGGTATCCGCCAGGAAGTCCAGGGCATCCGCCTTGAGGGCTTGCGATCCAGCGAGCTGGCCGGCGACCATCTCGGTGAGGAACATCGCCCCGTTAATCCCGATGACGGCCCAAAGCACCCGTTTGTAGCTGGTATCCATACCATCAAAAACAGGCACTCCGCCCGAGCAGCATGAGGCATTCGCCGCGTCACAACTTGCCGCCTCTGCCTTGGTGACCTTGGCTGGTAGCACCAAGGGAGGCGGGCCTGCGCAGCCAGCTGTTTCATGAGCGCAGCAATCGTCGACCATTGAAAATCTCCACGTTTGCAGCCACCTTAGTCCCTCTAGCCACTAGAGGTTCAAGAGGTTTTTTATGGATTTCTCGATCGGTGAACTCTCAAGGCGAACGGCGGTGAAGGTCCCCACCATCCGCTACTATGAGCAGATCGGCCTGCTGCCGGCGCCGCCACGCACCGAAGGACAGCAAAGGCGGTACGAGAGGGACGCTGTTTCGAGACTGGCTTTCATCAAACATTCCCGCGAACTGGGCTTCGAGGTCGAGGCCATTCGCGCGCTCCTGTCGCTTCAGGACCACCCGGACCAATCCTGTGCGACAGCTGATGCGATCGCCAAGGCCCGCCTGGCAGAAGTCGAGACCAGAATCATGAGCCTCAACGCCCTGCGACTGGAATTGACACGCATGGTCGATGAGTGCGCATGCGGAAGAGTGGCGGAATGCAGGGTTATCGAAACTCTGGCGGATATGAGCCATGGACACGGCCACCTGGCCTTGCCCTGAAGGCGGGCCATGCCCATCCGCAAGGGTAGCGGCTGTCAACCAACCTCGCCTCGCGGCTAGGCGCCGAACAAACCACTTCAAACTCGACAACCGCTTCGGTACGGTCGAACCATGGCTCAACCCACCAACCCGACCGTCACCCGCCGCGACCAGATGTTTCCCATCCTCGCCGATGTGGACATCGAGCGCATGCGCCGTTTTGGGCAAGCCAGCGCCTATGCCGCCGGCGCGCCCATCGTCAAAGCCGGCGATGTGGCGCCCGGCTTGATCGTCATCCTGTCGGGCAAGGCGGATATTACCCAGGGCGGCGAGTTCGGCCGGCGCGAGACGATCGTCACCCACGGCCCGGGCAATTTCCTCGGCGAGCTGGCGCAGCTTTCGGACCGCCCCTCGCTGGTCAATGCCGAGGCGGTCGAACCGGTCGAGGCGTTCGTCATCGCGCCGCAGCGGCTGCGCGACCTGATGGTGCAGGAGGCCAATCTCGGCGAGCGCATCATGCGGGCGCTGATCCTGCGCCGCGTCGGGCTGCTGGAAAGCGGCAGCAGCGGGCCGATCATCATCGGCCCCGCCGGCAATGGCGACACGCTGCGGCTGCAAGGCTTTCTGGCGCGCAGCGGCCAGCCGCACCGGGCGCTTGATTCTGACGCCGATCCGTGCGCGACGACACTGATCGAACGCTTCCAGGTCGACCCGCACCATCTGCCGATCGTGCTGTGTCCGAACGGCAAGCTGCTGCACAATCCCGGCGAGAACGAACTCGCCCGCTGCATCGGCCTGCTGCGGCCGATCGACAGCGCAAAACTCTACGACGTGGCCATTGTCGGCGCCGGACCGGCGGGGCTGGCGGCGGCGGTCTATGCGGCGTCCGAAGGGCTGTCGACGATCGTGCTCGATTGCCGCGCCTTCGGCGGACAGGCGGGCGCCTCCTCGCGCATCGAAAACTATCTCGGCTTTCCCACGGGGATCTCGGGAATGGCGCTGATGGCGCGCGCCTACAACCAGGCGCAGAAATTCGGCGTCGAGATGGTGATCCCCGACGAAGCCAAGCTGCTGAGTGCTGCAAACGACCTGACCGGCGCCCGCTACAGGCTCGATGTCGGCGACGGCGAGAGCGTGCTGGCGCGCACGGTGGTGATCGCCAGCGGCGCGCGCTACCGCCGCCTCGCGATCGCCAATCTGGCGCAATTCGAGGGGACGTGCGTGCACTATTGGGCGTCGCCGATCGAAGCGCGGCTGTGCGGCGGCCAGGAAGTGGCGCTGGTCGGCGCCGGCAATTCGGCGGGCCAGGCGGCGGTCTTTCTGGCCAGCCATGTCCGCAAGGTGGCGCTCTTGGCGCGCGGCGGCAGTCTCGATGCGACGATGTCGCACTATCTGGTCGAGCGCATCAGGGCACAGCCCAACATAGAGGTGCTGACCGAAACCGAGATCGAGGCGCTGGACGGCGACGCGGGCAATCTGAGCAGCATCCGCTGGCGCAACCGCGCCAGCGGCGAGGAAACGACGCGGCCGATCCGCCACCTCTTCCTGTTCATCGGCGCCGACCCGAATACGGACTGGCTGGCGCAGTGCAACGTGGCGCTGGACGCCAAGGGTTTCGTGCGCACCGGAACGGACATAGGATCGGGTGTGATGGAGACCAGCCGCAGCGGCGTGTTCGCCATCGGCGACGTCCGCTCCGGCTCGGTCAAACGGGTCGCTGCCGCCGTCGGCGAAGGCGCCCAGGTGGTGGCGGCATTGCACGCATATTTGGCGCAAGGCGACGCCGTCGCGCCACAAACGGCCAGGAGAAACTGATGGCGGATGAATGCAGACATGCGCATGGCATCAAGGATGTGACGCCGACCGCACTCGGCTGCGAGGAGTGCCTGAAAAGCGGTTCGTGGTGGGTGCATCTGCGGCTCTGCCGCACTTGCGGCCATGTCGGCTGCTGCGACGACTCGCCCAACCGTCACGCGACAAAACATTTTCACGCCACAAGCCATCCGGTCATCGAAGGCTACGACCCGCCGGAAGGCTGGGGCTGGTGCTACATCGACGAGGTGTTTCTCGACCTCGGCGAGCGGGTCACGCCGCAGAACGGTCCGATCCCAAGATTTTATTGAGGCGGCAGTCCAGCCCGTCGTCTATCGCACTGAGCCGGTGACGGTCCGGTCAACGGCGTCGGGATTGCGCTCGTTGCCGGCAAGGGCGGCAATGAGCAGCAGGCTGGCGACCACCGGCACAAACAGGATGGCAACGCGGGCTTGCACATAAAAAATGGCGCGCCATTCGCTGCGCTTTTCGGGGCTGTCGTCCATCATACTCACTCTGTCAGGCCCCCCGGGGCGTGACATAGAGGCGAACGGTTAAACAAAGACTTCCGAGTTTGTTAACTCTCGGACTTTGAACCCTGGAAATCGCACGGCGATCAGCCGCCCGGCAATCCAGATAGATCGAACTATAATGACAACGTCATTACGAACTGCTATTCTCATAGGATGAAACACGAACCTCCAAGTGAAGCTTCCAAGAGAAGCACGCTGAATATCCGTATCAAGCCCGAAGAGCGCGGCTTGATCGACGAGGCCGCGCGCGTGCTCGGAAAGACGCGGACGGATTTCATCCTCGATGCCGCCCGGCGCATGGCCGAGGATACACTGCTCGACCGGACGCTGATCAAAGTCTCTCCGGAAGCCCATGCGGAATTCCTCGCTTTGCTCGATGCACCGCCCAAGCCCAACGAGCGGTTGTCCAGGCTCATGAACGCTCGCTTGCCGTGGGAGACAAAGTGACGCTGCAGGCGCCGATGCCCCTGGAGCGCATCCATGACCTGTCGTCGTTTTCCTCCGGCGTGCCGGCCCTCGATGACTGGCTCAAGCGTCGGGCGCTCGCCAATCAGGATAGCGGCGCGACGCGCACTTTTGTCACCTGCCGAGACGGCAACAAGGTCATTGCCTACTATGCGCTCGCCTCGGGCGGTGTTGCCGCCAGCCATGCGCCGGGCCGGTTCCGACGCAACATGCCGGATCCGATCCCGGTTGCCATTCTTGCTCGCCTTGCCATCGACACCTCGCATCAGCGTCAAGGGCTGGGCGTGGCGCTCGTCCAGGATGCGGCACGCCGGGTGATGAACGCAGCCGGGACACTTGGCATTCGCGGCATCCTGGTACACGCGATTTCCGAGGAGGCGCGGGCTTTTTACATGGCGCTCGGCTTCAATCCCTCGCCGCTCGATCCAATGACGTTGGTGATCTCGCTGGCCGATCTGCGGCACGCCGAGAACGGCGCTTGACAGCTCTTCGATGGCGGCTGGGAGATCCAGCTGGCGCTTCGCAAAAAGTTCAGTTGCTTTTCAATCCGAACAGCCTCCCACCGGCGGCCACCACATCATCCACCCCCGCCAGCCGCAGGCAGTGCCAGGCCATGGCGTGGTTGCTGGAGGTGACGGGAATGCCGATGCGCTTTTCCAGCCCGGCCACCGCTTCGGCGACGCGCAGGCTGGTGCAGGAGATGAAGATCGCATCGACGCCCGGCGTCGCCGCCATCCGCTCGGCGGCGGCTTCGATCGAGGCGACCGAGATGCGGGCGGCTTCGCGGTCGTCTTGCCGGTCGAAGGTGGCGACGGCGGCTATGTCGAGGCCGCGGCCGGTGAAATAGGCAACGAGGCCTTCATTGATGCGGGGCGAGTAGGGCGTCAGCAGGCCGATGCCCTTGACGCCGAGCGCCCGGAACGCGGCAAGGGCCGCGGTGACCGGTGTGGTGCAGGCGATGCCGGGCCGCGCCTTCCTGATCTCGGCGAACACCGCCTCCTCGCCGAGCGTCATCGTCGCCGAGGTGCAGCCGAAGCCGACGACGTCGAGCGGGATGCCGGGCAGGATGAGGTCGACGCATGGCGCGATCCTCGGGCCGATGGCGCGCAAAGTGTCTGGGGTGATGTCGTGGTCGTTGAAGACGCGGGCCTCGTAGAAGGCGACCCCGGGGATGCGAACGAGAGCGCGGAATTCATGCTCCAGCGTCTGGTCGGTGGCCAGTACTGCAAGGCCGATCGCGGCGCGCGACGCCAGGCCGCCGTCGAGGTCTGACGGCAACACGCCGAGGTCGACCGGTCCTGAGGCGGTTGGGCGGGTAGCAGCGTTGAGAGGCATAGTATTCCCCTTCTAGTTTGAGCATGACCTTGTCCAAAAACCGGTTCCCGTTTTTGGGATCATGCTCTCAGTTCAAAAGACCATCCATGGAAATGGCCGGAGTCTTGCCGGCGATCAGGTCGGCGGTGATGCGGGCCGAGCCGTGCGACATGGTCCAGCCGATATGGCCGTGCCCGGTGTTGAGGTAGAGGTTGCGGAAGCCCCGGCGACCGAAGGCGGGGAGATTGTTCGGGGTCATTGGCCGCAACCCCGCCCACATTTCAGCACGGTCGTAGTCGGCGCCTTCGGGGTAGAGCTCCTGCGTCACGCCCTTCATGAAGGCAAAATCGGCAGGCTTGTGGCTGGTGTCGTAGCCGGCGAACTCCGCCGTGGCGGTGACGCGGATGCGGTCGCCGAAGCGCGAGATGGCGACCAGATTGTGCTCGTCGACGGAAGCGATGGTCGGCGGTGCCGGGCGATTGCCGACCGGAATGGTCAGCGAATAGCCCTTGATCGGATAGATCGGCAGGTTGATGCCGATCTTGCCGGCAAGCTTTGGGCTGTGACTGCCGAGCGCCAGCACATAGGCGTCGCCCTTGAAGGCGCCCTTGTCGGTCAGCACCTGCGTGACGCCATCGCCCGCTGTCTCGATGCCGGTGATGGTCGTTTCCGTGTGGAGGACGCCGCCGCGCTCGACGACCTTGGCGGCCAGCGCCCGCGTGAATTTTGCGGGGTCGCCGGTCTCGTCGGTCGGGCAATAGATGCCGCCGGCGATTTTTTCCCGGGCCGAGGCCAGCGGCGGGTCGAGCGCGACGACGCCGTCGCGGTCGAGCACCTTGATCTCCTGTCCGTCGGATTCGAGCAGCTTCATGTGCTCGACACCCTTGTCGAGCGCCTGCTGGCTGCGGTGGAAATAGACGATGCCGCGATCGTTGCGGTCGTAGTCGATGTCCTCGTCGGCAATGACATCGCGCAGGACGGTCTGCGAATAGGCGGCGAGGCGGTGCTTCAGCAGCGTGTTGTGGCGCGCCTTGGCGGCCGTGCACTCCATGAGGAACAGCCAAGACCACGAGTAGAGCCGCGGGTCGCTCGAGAATTTGAAGCGCAGCGCTTGGTCCTTCAGCAGCAGCGATTTCAACAGGATCATCGGCGCCCTGGGCGACGACCATACGAAGGAATGGCCCGGCGCGATCATGCCGGCATTACCCCAGCTGGTCTCGGCGGCGACTTGCGGCTGGCGCTCGATGAGCACGACCTCGTGGCCGTCCTTTTGCAGCTGATAGGCCGTGGTGACGCCAACGACACCGCCACCCAGCACCACTATGCGCATGACGCCTCCGGCAAATCGCAAAGTGAGTACACTTTAGGGTGTACGTCTCTGTCTGCAAGTGCAGACGCCAGCGGGACAGCGCCCCCCTCTGCCCTGCCGGGCATCTCCCCCACATGGGGGGAGATCGGACGTCACGCCGACTTTCGCCAATCGCCAACGTTGCAGAAATGAGCGAGGCGCTGGAACCGCCAATCTCCCCCCCTCGTGGGGGAGATGTCCGGCAGGACAGAGGGGGGCGCGAAGGATCACCACGATGGAAGCGACCCCGATGGCGCTCAGCTCTTCAGCGCCTGCTCCAGATCCGCGATCAGATCATCGCCATCCTCGATGCCGGCGGACAGCCGGACCAGCGAATCGGAAATGCCGATGGCCGCGCGCTTTTCTGCAGGGATCGAGCCGTGCGTCATGATGGCGGGATGCTCGATCAGGCTTTCGACGCCGCCGAGGCTCTCGGCCAGCGTGAACAATTGCGTGCGTTCGAGGAATCGCTTTGTCGCGGCGAGGTCGCGGTCGAGCTCGACTGATATCATGCCGCCGAAGGCATGCATCTGCTGGACGGCGATGACGTGCTGCGGATGGCTGGCGAGACCGGGATAGATGACCCGGCGCACGTCCTTGCGCGCCTCCAGCCATTGCGCGATCTTTAGACCGTTGGCGGAATGGCGCTCCATCCTGAGCGCCAGGGTCTTGATGCCGCGCAGCGCCAGAAAGCTGTCGAAGGGGCCAGAAATGGCGCCGATGGCGTTCTGCAAAAACTTCAACTGGGTGGCGAGGTCCTTGTTGTCGCCGACGATCGCCACGCCACCGACCATGTCGGAATGGCCGTTGAGGTATTTGGTCGTCGAATGGACGACAATGTCGATGCCGAGCTCCAGCGGCCGCTGAATGTAGGGGCTGCAGAAGGTGTTGTCGGCAACGGTGAGAACCCCCTTGCGTTTGGCCAGCGCGGCGACGCCTTCGAGGTCGACGATGCGCAGCAGCGGGTTGGTCGGCGTCTCGACCCAAAGCAGTTTCGTCTCAGGGCGGATCGCCGCCTCGACGGCGGCAAGGTCGGTGAAGTCGACGAAGGAGACCTGTAGATTGGCCGAGCGCTTGCGCACCCGCTCCATCAGCCGGAACGAGCCGCCATAGATGTCGTCGGTGGCAACGATGTGGGCGCCGGAATCAAGCAACTCCAGTACCGTGGCGATCGACGCCAGCCCGGAGGCGAAAGCGAAGGCCGCCGAGCCGCTTTCGAGATCGGCCACGGCGCGCTCGAAGGCAAAGCGGGTCGGATTCTGGCTGCGGGCATATTCAAAGCCTTTGTGCACGCCGGGCGACTGCTGGCCGTAGGTAGAGGTGGCATAGATCGGCACCATCACCGCGCCGGTCAGCGGGTCGTGGCTCTGGCCGCCATGGATGGTGCGCGTCGAAAAGGCCAGTCGGTTCTTGCCCGACGGCGGTGTGCTGGTGGTCATCGTGCGCGCCTCAAATGGTTGATCAGGTCGATGCGGGTTATCAGGCCGACGAAATCGTCGCCATCGAAGATGATCGCGACTTCGTTGCGGTCGAACACCGGCAGCAGAGCGTCCAGCGTCTGGCTGGCCTGCAGCGTGTGCAGATTGGAAGTCATCGCTGTGCGCACCGGGCCGTTGAAGCGTTCCCAGCGGCCGTCATGCGGACCGTCGACCTTGGCCAGGATGTCGCTTTCGTCGACGATGCCGACAAGCTTGCCATTGTCGAGCACCGGCAGCTGCGAAACATCCGAGCGGCGCATGCGGCCATAGGCGTTGAGCAGGCTTTCGTCCGGACCGACGGAGACGGTGTCGCCGGTGCGATGCGAGCGCATCACCAGGTCGCGCAGATCGCCATGCTGTTCCTGCTCGGCAAGGCCTTGCTCGGCCAGCCAGAAATCGTCGAAGACTTTCGACAAATATTTGTTGCCGCTGTCGCAGACGAAGGTGACGACACGCTTCGGCACCGTCTGCTCGCGGCAATAGCGCAAGGCGGTCGACAGCAGCGTGCCCGAGGACGAGCCGGCCAGAATGCCTTCCTTCGACAAGAGATCGCGCACCGCCAGCATGCTCTGCTTGTCGGGGATGGCGTAGGCCTTCTTGACCAGCGACAGATCGGCATTGGGCGGCACGAAATCCTCGCCGATGCCTTCGACGGTCCAGCTGCCGGCCTCTTCCAGCTTGCCGGTCTTGATCAGCGGCGCCAGCACCGATCCCACCGGATCGGCCAGGATCATCTCGGTCTTCGGCGAGACTTTTGCAAAATAGCGGCCAAGCCCGGTCAGCGTGCCGCCGGAGCCGACACCGACGACCACGGCGTCGACGTCGCCTTCAAGCTGCGCAAATATCTCCGGACCGGTGGTGGTTTCATGCGCGGCAGGATTGGCCGGATTGGCGAACTGGTTGGCGTAGAAGGCGCCGGGCACTTCGGCGGCGATCTTCTCGGCCATGTCCTGATAATATTCGTCATGGCCCTTGCCGACATCGGAGCGCGTCATGCGCACTTCGGCGCCGAGTGCGCGCAGATGCTGGATCTTTTCGCGCGACATCTTGTCGGGCACGACGAGGATGATGCGGTAGCCCTTGGGGATTCCGACCTGGGCGAGGCCGAGGCCGGTGTTGCCCGCGGTCGCCTCGACAATGGTGCCGCCGCGCTTGAGCTTGCCCTCCCGCTCGGCGGCGGCGATCATCGACAACGCGATGCGGTCCTTGATCGAGCCGCCCGGATTCTGGCTTTCGAGCTTGATGAACAGCCGGCACTTGCCAGTGTCGAATTTGGTCAGTTCGACGATCGGCGTCTGGCCGATCAGTTCGAGAACCGACGCATAGGGCGGACGCAGGCGCGACAGCGCGCCGTCGGGTGAAGCGATCTTGTGCTCGCTCATGTCGATGCTCCATGGTCAAGGCGAGCGACCGCCGGGGGCGAGCGGTAGCCTATCCTCTTCTCCTGCCCTTTGCAGTCGGAAAGAAGATAGATCATGCCAATCAACCGGCCAGATGCGGAATGAAATTCCGCGTTTGGGCGCCAATGGCTGCGGGTCGCGGGACAGCGCCCCCCCCCTCTGGCCTGCCGGCCATCTCCCCCACAAGGAGGGAGATTGGCTGTCACCACGGCCTTCGCCAATTGTCGTCGTTGGACGTCAGGCGGGGCGCCAAAGCTGCCAATCTCCCCACCCGTGGGGGAGATGTCCGGCAGGACAGAGGGGGGCGCCGTAGAGCGCTGACCCCAACAGCTCAGCCCAGCAATTGCTTGCTCAGCCTCGCACACTGCACGCGAATATCCGGAATGGCGTCGATCTCGAAAAACGTGCCGCGCGTCAGCGGGCCGACCGCGAGGATCTTGGCCGATACCGACCCATCGCTGGCGATGATCTCGCAGTTCGCGGTGACGTCGAGGCCGAGCCGCAGCGGGTCCGGTCGGGCCAGTCCACGGTCGACCAGGGAGCGCACGACGCTGTTCGACGTGGTCGAGATGTCCCTGGCGATGCCGGTGCAATCATAGAGGCGCGCGGCTTCGAATGTTTCGAGGCGCTGCGTGTGGCGGGACTGGACCTCCACCGTGTAGCCGTCCCCCGCCGTGATGCCGAGGATACGCCCCGCGACGGGACGGATGCGGCCCTTTTGTACGGCCTCGGTGACGCGGGCATAGACCTCCGGCGCCATGCGGTGACGATGGATGTCCCACCAGGCCTTGGTGTGTTCGACAAAGCGGCGCTTGGCCGAGGATGGCCAGTTCTGCCAGATCTTCTGGTTGAATGGTCTCAGGCCATCGACGACATCGCGCCAGTCGATGCCGGCCTTCTGGTTCTCGCGGATCAGGTCACGGAACCAGGCGACGAAATAGGACAACTGGGTGCCGAGCGGAATGTCGGCGACGTCGAGCTTGATCGGTTTGCCCTTGCGGTGCGGCGACGGCAGCAGGCCGCGCCGCGACAAAGCGACGATCTCGCCGCGATGGCCGCGCTGTTCGAGCGCCAGGAAGGCATCGACCATGCTCAGACCGGTGCCCAGCACCATCACGCGGCTGTCCGGGTCGAGCGCGGTGTCGGCCTCCGACCCCATTCGGATGGCGTGGCCTTGTCCGGCGCCCGGCTCCTCGTCATGGCCGGTCGCCAGCACGGCGAGATGGGCGACGACGCTGGTGCCATTGGCCAGTGTCACCTCGACGCCGGAGGCATTCGGCGCGATCGACAGGCTCTCCTCGCGGATCAGACGCAAGCGTCCCGTCTGCTCCTCGCGCGTCTCGAGCTCGTCTAAGAGTTCCTTGAGGTAGCGGGCATAGAGGCTGCGCGGCGCATAGACCGGCGCCTGCTCCTGGGTTGCCAGGCCATTTTCCAGCAGCCAGCGCCAGAAATTGCCGGGATCGTCGGCATAGGCGCTCATGCCGGTGGCGGCGACGTTCAGCACATGAGCGGAGAGCAATGTGGAATAGGCCATGCCCTGGCCGAAATGCGGGCGCTTTTCGATCAGCGTCACACGCAGATCGGGATTGGCCGATTTCAACAGATGCGCGGCAAGCACGACGCCGCTGGCGCCGCCGCCGACAATGATGATCGAATTGGGGATGATCGAATTGGCGCGCCCGGTCATGCGCGCACCGGCAGTAGTCGAAGGGTCAGGCCTGGACCTTCACCGCAACCGGAAGGTTGTCGATGTCCCTCGCGACCGTAAGGTCGTCGAGGCCGATGTCGCGCATCTCGGCGAGGCTGCGCTGGTCGAGCACCTCGGCGATGGCCTGCCGGACCTCGAGCATCAGATGTCTGACTTGGCATGTCGCCTCATTGCAGTCTTCGCAGCGCTGATACTGGGTGCGGCTGGCGCAAGGGATCGGCGCCAGGGGTCCGTCGAGCACGCGCACGACGTGGCCGACCTTGATTTCATCGGCCGGGCGGGCGAGGCGATAGCCGCCTTCCTTGCCCTTGCGGCTCTGGACGAAACCGGCATTGCGCAATTCGCCGAGAATGGCGTCGAGAAATTTCTTCGGAATGTTGTTGCCGCTGGCGATGTCGCCGACGAAGGCGAGCTGCCCGACCGGCAATTGCGCGAGGTGGACGAGCGCCTTGAGGCCGTACTTACCCTTTTTTGTGAGCATAAACCGAACGTTTCTCTGTCCTGCGATGGTTTTCGGCCATCGGTTGCGAAACGCCTGGCGTGCCTCCCCGCCGCGTCCAAGCTGTCACGACACATAAATTCTAGTGACATGATATACAAGCCAAGGACGTTGATTTTGCTCGATTTTCAAGCCGCTGAGGCCGTTTTTGCCGGCCTTTGTGCCTTTGAAAGCACAGAAATGCGCCTGACCGGCTGCAGGGCGACAAAGGACGGCGCGCTGGAGGTCCGATGCATGCCGCGCACGATCATGGTGATGCGGTGGTCGCTCATCGTCGCCTCCAACTCGTCAATGTCGATAAGATTACTATACTTAGCCGCGAAGACGCGGAAAGCGTTTTCGAATCGAGGGCTATTTGGGGCATGGATTTGCCGGGCGGCGGGCCGGCTCGGGAATTCCGGTTCGCGGCCGGTTCAGCGAACGAGAAGGCGCCGAAGATCTCTGTCCCAGCGTCCTGAACGTCAGATGCGCGAGCGGTTCGCCCAACTCAACCCGACCAGGCCGACCAGCGTGGTGACGATGCCGATATAGAACCATTGCGTCTGGTCGGTCATGAAGCTTCCCCTGACATAGCCGAGGCCCTGCAATGACCACAGGACGCCGATGGCCAGCACAATCAACGCCAGCAGATTCCTGATCAGTCTCATCGTTGGAATTCCCCTCGCAAGTCGATCGTCAACTGCATCATGGCCGCGATGAAGGTGCGAAAGGAAGCGATCCAGTCGCGCATGCTTTTACTTGCATAGTAACGTTGAGCCTTGGTGAAAATATCCCGGATATTGACACGATAATCACCGGAAGTACGCCGGCATATGGTTAAGGATTCCTGACAAACTGTTTCCTTGCGACTCCAAACGTGTGCTGCCGCCACGGAACTGCCCGGGGTTTGCCGCATTTCCTGCCTTATTCGACACATAACGGCTGGGGTCTGTAAGAAACGGAGCCAATCCCCAAAAATGAAAAAGAACAACCAGACCGCGCTTGTCGCGGTGACGATGGCGGCTGGCCTGATGGTCGGCGCCTCCGTCTCCCCCGCCGCCGCGCAATGCGGCCGTGCCTCCTGGTACGCGCTGCATTCCCGGACCGCCTCGGGCGAGCGCATGAACCCGTCGGCGATGACCGCCGCGCATCGCAGCCTGCCGTTCGGCACCAAGCTGAAGGTGACCAACCAGAACAATGGCCGCAGCGTCGTCGTGCGCATCAACGATCGCGGCCCGTTCATCAAGGGTCGCATGCTCGACCTGTCGAAGGGCGCCGCCAGCCAGCTCGGCTTCATCAGCTCGGGCTATACCGCCGTCTGCGTGGCGCGCGTCTGACCTTTTGTCGTGTCCAGCCCAGCCGGGCACGGCCTATTTTGTCTTGATGCATGTCGTTGTCCCAAAACCGCTGCACACTTTTGGGCGACACGCATTGGCCTTCGCAGCCGCACATTGAGCCGGCTCCGGCTTTCGAGGCGGATTCTCAAAGCCTTAGACGAAAGAATGAGCATATTTCACGCCACGTGACGTATTGCATCGCAGCAATTAGTTGTTAACCTTGCCGCGAGACATTCAAGGATCGGCGCTGCTCGTCGCCCCTTTGGGTCGCATGCAGCAGCGGGGTTCTTGATGTTCTACCAGCTCTACGAACTGAATCATGCCGCCTTGCAGCCCGCTCGCGCCTACGCGGATGCGGTGCGGATTTTTTACCGCAATCCGCTCAATCCGTTTTCGCATACATCCTGGGGCCGCTCGGTGGCGGCGACCGCCGAATTGTTCGAGCGCACCACGCGCCGTTACAGCAAGCCGCATTTCGACATCACCAAGACCGTGGTCGACTGGAAAAACGTCGAGGTCACCGAAAAGACGGTCTGGTCGCGGCCGTTCTGCAATCTCCAGCGCTTCGAGCGCGCCGTTCCTGCCGGGCGCAAGCCCGATCCGAAGCTTTTGATCGTGGCGCCGATGTCCGGTCACTATGCGACGCTGCTGCGCGGCACCGTCGAAGCGATGCTGCCCCATGCCGACGTGCACATCACCGATTGGGTCGATGCCCGCATGGTGCCGCTTGCCGATGGCAGCTTCGACCTTGACGACTATATCGACTACATCATCGACATGCTGCATGCGCTGGGGCCTGACACCCATGTCATGGCGGTGTGCCAGCCTTCGGTGCCGGTGCTGGCGGCGGTGGCGCTGATGGAAACCCGTGGCGATCCCTTCGTTCCCTCGACCATGACGCTGATGGGCGGGCCGATCGATACACGCCGCAACCCGACGGCGGTCAATCTTCTGGCCAAGGAAAAAGGCATCGACTGGTTCGCCGACAACGTCATCATGAATGCACCCTGGCCGGTGCCCGGTTTCGGTCGCGAGGTCTATCCCGGCTTCCTGCAGCTTTCGGGCTTCATGAGCATGAACCTCGACCGCCACATCACGGCGCACAAGGACTTCTTCATGCATCTGGTGAAGCATGATGGCGACAACGCCGAGAAGCACCGCGATTTCTACGACGAGTATCTGGCGGTGATGGACCTGACGGCGGAGTTTTATCTGCAGACCGTCGATACCGTGTTCGTCCGCCACGCTTTGCCGAAGGGCGAGATGATGCATCGCGGCGTCGCCGTCGATACGTCGGCGATCCGCAATGTCGCGCTGTTCACGGTCGAGGGCGAGAACGACGACATTTCCGGCCTCGGCCAGACCCAGGCCGCGCACGACCTCTGCCCCAACATCCCCGCCGAGCGGCACGCCCATTACATGCAGCCGGCGGTCGGCCATTACGGTGTCTTCAACGGCTCGCGCTTCCGCTCCGAAATCGTGCCGCGCATCGTCGACTTCATCACCAGCTATGGCCGCCAGAACCGCGTCGCGGCAAAACCAAGGCTGGTCCGCTCCGCCAAGGGCTGAAGCAAGGGCGCCGCCAGGCGGATATCAAGGCCCCCGGGATGGTGGCATCCGGCGCGCCCGGACCAACCTGTTGCACAAGTGCCGCGTCAGGATCGCGGTGGTAACCATCCCGTCAATGACTCGGCTGTGTCTAATTGACACGGAGTGTAAATCCCCCTTAACGTTTCGTTAACAACAAGGGCGAACGGGGACAATGATTTCCTCACCGATGGCACGGACGCTGCGCTTGTGTGCAGTCGCAGGGCTGGCGATTTCGGGATGCTGGGCTGGCCCGGCATCGGCGGCAGCGTCAATGGCGACCGGAGGCCCGACCTCGCAGCCGATTGGACACTATGATTTCTGCAAGGCCCATCCGAGCGAATGCTCGATCCGGCCGACCAATCTCGCTCCCGCTGCCATGACCGACGCGTTCATGCGCAAGCTGATCAACGTCACCGCGCAGGTCAACGCCGCCGTCAAGCCGATGAGCGACTACGACATTTATGGCAAGGACGAGGTCTGGGCCTATCCCGACAACGGCGTCGGCGACTGCGAGGACTATGTCCTGGAAAAGCGCCGCGACCTGAACCGCTTGGGCGTGTCGCTGGCCGACCTTCTGATCACCGTCGTGCGCAAGCCCGATGGCGAGGGCCATGCGGTGCTGACGGTGCGCACCGACAAGGGCGACTACATCCTCGACAATCTGACCGACAAGGTCCGCTCATGGGACCAGACCGGCTACCGCTTCCTCAAGCGGCAGGCGATCGACAACACCGGCCGCTGGGTTTCGATCCGCGGTGGCCAGCAGGTTCTGGTCGGCGCCGTTCAGTAACGGACTGGGCGCAGAGCATTCGTCATCCCAGGGCGGAGCAGGAGCGACGCTCCGTCGCGGAGACCCTGGGATCCATGCCGTGACATCGGGACAGACGCAGCGGCGCAAGAACGGCCGCCCCGCCATCGACATCACTAGATATTTTTGCACCGCTGCACCGCTCGTAACTCACGGCATGGATCCTCGGGTCTACGCGTCCGCTTCGCTCCGGCTCCGCCCGTGGATGACGAAAGCGAGGCCGCCTCACCGCCATCTGAAAATTCTCTGTCTTCTCCATGAACCATTTCCTCTCGGCCAACGACACATGGCCGCAGACGGAAACCAACCATGGAGAATTCACATGACTGCACTTTTGCGAAATGCCTTTCTTGCCGCCGTTGCGGTATCGGCCCTGACCGGATCCGCTCTGGCGGATCAGACCATCACCTGTTCCAACACCCAGACCAACGACCCGTGGGCCGGCCGCTGTTGCAACGCCGGCGACTCGAACTGCCTGGGCGGCGGTAACAATGGCCACGAGCATGGTAATCCCGGAGGTCGCGGTGGCCCTAACGGTCCGGCCGGCGCAAAGTAATCGCGCCATGCCCGCTGGCTCCCCGCCGGCGGGCATCGCTTTCGGAGTGAAATAGACGTCCGGCGCGAGTGGGTTGACATGGCTGTCGGACTTATGCCGGCCGGCCGAGTGCCGCCCGGATCGACAAGCTGATGCGACGCAGCTCGGCTTCGTCGAGTTTTTCGATGTTTTCGGCCAGCAGATTGGCGAGTTCGGTGGCGGCGGGGGTGAGACCCGACGTGTCGATCCTGACGCGCGGATGCGAGGCCTCGGCAAGCCGCGCCAGCTCCTCCGCATCATCCCAGATGACATTGAAATAGCCGATGATCTTCTGGATCAGCGTCCAGGTCGGCGCGCCCCGGCGGCCATGCTCCAACGCCGACAGATAGGCGGCGCTGACGCCGATGGCCGAAGCCATGTCCTTCTGGCTGACGCCGCGTTCCTGTCGCAGCGACCGCAGCTTTTCGCCGAACGGGGTCACGGCCACGCCCTCATCAGCGCAGCCGCCGCAAGCGGATGTAGAGCGCGCCCGAGCCGCCATGGTTGCGGGCGGCATGGTCGTGGCTGGAGACCAGCGGCCGGAACGCCGGCGTCGACAGCCAGGCCGGCACGGCGCGCCGCAGCACGCCGTCACCACCCGACGACGAGCCCTTGCCGGTGATGACAAGGACATAACGGATGCCGCCGGCATGGGCCCGGTGCAGGAACGAAAACAGCAGCGAATAGGCCTCGTCCTGGGTCATGCCATGCAGGTCGACGCGGCCTTCGATCGGCAGCCGGCCCTTCTTCAACTTGTCCAGCGTCGGTTCGTCGAGCGCATGCGAGACGTGCTGCGCCTTTGGTTTTGCTACCCCTGTGGGGCTGGCGGCGGCTTGAACCGTCGGCGCGGCCGGCTTGGCCTCGGCGCCGATATCCGGAATGTCAACGGCAGTTCTGCCCCTGAGCGGCTTGGCGGTGCGCGCCACCAGGTTCCACAGCACTCGGTCGTCCTCGCTCAGCCTGTCCGTCTTCCGGGTCATGGATTCGCCCCCGAAACGAGCGCGCGCGGGAGCAGCGCGTAGAAATCGGCGGCATTGCGGACGACGCCGGCGATCTCGCCTGCCGCATCGCCCGATCCGGCGAAGAGATCGCCCCGCGCCGGCCCGGTGATGGCCGAGCCGGTGTCCTGCGCGATCATTAACCGCCGGAACGGCTTTGCCTCGAAAGCGGTCAGCGTCGGCGCGTCGATGTAAAACGGCGTGCCAAAGGTGTGCAGCAGCCGGTCGACCGCAACCGAGCGCCCCGGCGTCAGCGGCACCTTGGCGGCGGCGATGGGTCCGAGGGCCGGGTCGTCGACCGCCGCTTCGCGGAAGAAAATATAGGAACGGTTCTGCCAGAGGATCTCGTCGATGCGATCCGGATGCGCCTTGAACCAGGCGCGGATCGACTGCATCGTCACTTTTTCCAGCGGGATCTCGCCTGTTTCACTCAAGATCTTGCCCGGCCCGGTAAAGCGCTGGCCGGATTTGGCGGCATAGGTGATACGGCGCAGCCGGCCGTCGGTCATGCTCAGCCGTGCCGCACCTTGCACATGGATGAAAAAGGCATCGACCTTGTCGGCCAGCCAGGCGATTTCCAGACCCTTGCCGGCGAGCGCCCCGCGCTCGATGGCGCCACGGTCGTAATATTCCGTTGGTCCGTCGGCGCGCGCGAAGGCGAGATAGGGATCCATGCCTGAGGGACGGTTGGCGTCGTCAATGTCGATGAGGTCGGCCGGGCGCGACAGCAGCGGTACGTTGAACCGCTCCGTGCGCACCGGCGAGGCCTCGACCTGTGGCTCGTAGAAACCGGTGACGAGGCCGGCGGCGGCGTTCTCGGCATCGATGCGGGCCGGAATGAAATGACGTTCGAAGAAGCTGCGGGCTTGCGTTCGATTCGGCGACGAAATGGTCCGCGCCTCATCATAGGGGCTGGCAAAGGCGGTGAAGTCGACGCCGAGTGCGCCGGTGCGATAGGGCCTGGTCAGGACATGGGTGGCCGAACGGCGAAAGGCGGCAAACGCCGCCAGATGGTCGTCATCGCCCCAGCCGGGGAGATCATCGAAGGATTTTTCCTGGAAAGACCGGGATAGCGACACGACCGGGCCCGCCGCCGCTGGATTTCAGTCTTCTTCTTCGGTGGCGACGAGCTTCCAGTTCGGATCGCGCGAGCGCGTGTCGCGGGCAAAGGTCCAGACATCCTTGACCTCGGCGACCGTTTCAGGATCGCCATCAATGACCGCGCCGGCCTTGTCGCGGGTCGCCGAAATCAGTTCGCTGATGATGCGCAGCGTGACATGGGCCTCGCCGCCCTTCATTTCGGCCGACACGATGTCGGCCTTGTCGATGCCGACGAAGGAGGACTGGATTTTTTCCGCTTTCGCCTCACGATCGCCGATCGCGGCGACAAAACCGTCGAAAACCTCGCGCGACAACAGGTTCTTCAGCGTCTTGCGGTCGCCGTCGGCATAGGCCATGACGATCATCTCGTAGGCCATCTTGGCGCCGTCGACGAAGGTTTTTGGCTCGAAGGTCGGGTCATTATCCTTGATCGTCCGCAGGCCCTTGTTGAGGTCGGTGTCAGGCTTGGCGAAGGCATCGATGGCGGCATAGGTGTCGCCAACCGGTTCGCCCGGCGCCCGCTTGCGCGGCAGCGAGACCACATTTTCGGGTTTCTGGGTGGCATCCTTGTCGGCGGCGCGGCCAGCCGTATAGGGATCGAAGGGCGGGCGTTCGCTGCCCGTACGGCGACCGAGCACATTGCGCAGCTGGAAAAAGATCACCACCGCCGCAATCAGAAAGAAAATTGTGCCGAAGTCGAAAAAACCCATATCTTCCGCCAATCAATCCCTGGCCTGGCTGGACCGTCGGCCGATCAACAGGCCAAGGTCGCATAGCGTTCAACATCCAAAGCATATAGAACGCAAGGCGCCATCATTCAAATCAAAGGCAGGCATACCTATCTAACTGGCTCAGTGCCAGCGGCGATTGCTCGCCGACCGGCAAAACATGGAACCGATCGGTCAAGACTTGCGTATTTCGTTCCTTCCCCTGTTCCTGCTTGCGCTTCCGTTGCTGGAAATCGCCGGTTTCGTTGTTGTCGGCCGCCAGGTCGGCGCGCTGGCGACAGTCGGCCTGGTGCTGGCTTCGGGCGTGGCCGGCGTGCTTTTGCTCCGGCACCAGGGATTCGGCGTGATGGCGCGGGTGCGCGCCGAGATGGACGCCGGCCGCGATCCCAGCCATCAGCTCGCGCATGGCGCCATGATCGTGGTCGCCGCGATCCTGCTGATCATCCCCGGTTTCATTACCGATATTATCGGCCTGCTGCTGTTCCTGCCGCCGGTGCGCGACCTGGCCTGGCGCAGCCTCAAGGGCCGCATTGTGGTGGCGACCAATTTCACCAGCGGCGGTTTCCGCGGCAGGTCGCGCGACAAGGTCATCGACCTCGACGACGGCGACTATTCGCGCGCGGACGATTTCAAGCGCGGCCCGGACCATAACTCGCCCTGGCGGCGACTGAAGGACGACTGAAGTCGCCTTGAGGACGACTAAGTCGCCTCGAGGATGGATCAGGTCGCAAATTCCCGCTGCCGGCGGCGCCATTCCCCGGAGAAGCGCCCGTTCGTAAACGCGAAGGCGGCAAACCTTGTCTTGTCTTGCCGGCCATGGTAGCGAACGCCCGATTTCAATTCGGGCCGCATCGTCGCCCAGGCAAAAGGACAACGGCTCATGGCCAGCAAAGATGACGCGCCGGTCGGCGCCGCCAACGGCAACGGCGAGACAACGCAGCCTTCGCTCAACGTGCTCGCCCAGTATGTGAAGGACCTGTCCTTCGAAAGCCCCGGCGCGCCGAATTCGCTGCGCGGCCGCGACAAGGCCCCCGGCATTGCCATCAACGTCAATGTCAACGCCAACCCGCTTTCGGACAAGCAGTTCGACGTCAATCTGACGCTGAACGCCAAGGCTTCCTTCGATCAGGAAGTGCTGTTCAATGTCGAGCTGGTCTATGGCGGCGTGTTCGCCATCGCCGGTTTCCCGCAGGAGCATATGCTGCCGATCCTGTTCATCGAATGCCCGCGGCTTTTGTTCCCGTTCGCCCGCCAGATCATCGCCGAAGCGACCCGCAATGGCGGCTTCCCGCCCCTGATGCTCGACCCGATCGATTTCGCGCAGATGTTCCAGCAGAAGCTGGCCGAAGACCAGGCAGCGTCCAAGGTCAAGGTGAGCTGAGGCTGCCCTGCACGGTGATTTGAAAAGCCCGGCCTTGTGCCGGGTTTTTTGTTGGGGTGCCGGGGGCGCAGCGCCATTCTCAACATCTGCAATTAGCCGCCGGCAACCCTGCCTTCGTCATCCTAGGGCGAAGCAAGGAGCGAAGCGACGCAGCGCAGACCCTAGGATCCATGCCGTGACCGTGGTGCAGTGTTCCGGCGGTGCGGAAACCCAGCGCCTACCACCCGGTTCCGCGAAAGAGCTCGAACCACTCCGGATTGGCCTTTTCGATTGCCTCGATCTTCCATTGGCGCGGCCAGCGCTTCAGAGACTTCTCGCGCTGGATAGCGTCGGCAATGTCGAAATACTCCTCATACCAGACCAGCCGTTGCACACCGTAGCGGCTGGTGAAACCCACACCCTGGCCGGATTTGTGTTCTGGCATGCGGCGGCCAAGATCGTTGGTGACGCCGATATAGATCGTGCCCCGCTTCTGGCTGGCGGTCATGTAGACGTAGCCGGTCATGGCTTTAGGGTAGTGAGTGCGGGCGCGCGGACAAGCGCCCTTCTGATCCGCTGTATCCTACGACCACAGTCACGGCATGGATCCTCGGGTCTGCGCCGCGTCGCTTCGCTCCTTGCTTCGCCCTAGGATGACGAAGACGGAGCCACCTTCAACCACAGCGCCTTTTCACCGAGCGTCCCGACCATGCCGGCATGCGCGGCGCGCTCGGCGTCGGTCAGGCGCGGCGCCAGCGGCACCGGCCGGGCGCCGATCGAGATGTCGATATAGTCGACATCCGACCTGCCGGCAGAGGGCGATGCGACGCTGTCGAGGATGAGCGCTGCCTGCTTGCCGCCGATCAGTTCGATATAGACCTCGGCCAACAATTCCGAATCGAGCAAGGCGCCGTGCTTGGTGCGGTGGGCGTTGTCGATGCCGTAGCGGCGGCACAGCGCGTCCAGCGAATTGGGGCCCATCGGATGCTTGCGGCGCGCCAGGGCCAGCGTGTCGACGACAAGCCCATTGTCGATGGCCGGGTGACCCAGGCGGCCGAATTCGACATTGAGGAAGCCGATGTCGAAAGTGGCGTTGTGGGCGACCAGCTTGGCGCCGTCGGTGAAGGCCAGCCACTCCTCGGCGATCTCGGCAAATGTCGGCTTGTCCTTCAGGTCCTCCGCGCTGATGCCGTGCACCGCCTGCGCTTCGGCGTGAACCGCGCGTCCCTGCGGATTGATGAATTTGTGGAAGGTGCGGCCGGTCGGAAAGCGGTTGACCAGTTCGACGCCGCCAAGCTCGATAACGCGGTCCTCGCGGTTGTCGAGGCCGGTGGTTTCGGTATCGAAGATGATCTCGCGCATCGAATCAGTCAGCTCCTGGGGAGCAGAATCATACACCGGAACAAAATGGCAATGGGCAATGCTGACGGCCTGCCGCATGTCCCCGAAAATCGGTATCGATTTTCGGAAAGGACATGCGCAAAATCAAAATGCTACAGCGTCCTTTGCGCGTCCAAACGGACGCGCGGCGCTGTAGTGTCAGGAACCAGCCTTGCCGGACTTATCCCCGGTCAGTTCGCCGATGATTGCGTTGACCGCCGCCTGCGCCGCCTCAAAACCCTGCCCGGTGTCGATGACGAAATCGGCCTGCCGGCGCTTTTCGGCGTCCGGAACCTGCTTGGCCAGGATCGCCGCCAGTTTCTCTTCGCTCATGCCCGGCCGCGCCAGCACGCGGGCGCGCTGGATTTCGGCCGGCGCGGTGACGACCACGACCTTGTCGACGCGGTCGCGGCCGCCGGTTTCGAACAGCAGCGGAATGTCGAGCACGACAAGCGGTGTGCCGGCGGCACGGTTTTTCGCCAGAAAGGCATCGGCCTCGGCGCGGACAAGCGGGTGGACGATGGCTTCCAGCCTTTTCAGCGCGGCGGCGTCGTCAAGCACGCGTCCGGCCAGCGCCGTGCGATCGATCGCACCGGATTTGGCCACTCCGGGAAAGGCGGCTTCGACAAGCGGAACGGCCTTGCCGGAATAGAGGCGATGCACGGTCTCGTCCGAATCATGGACGGGCACGCCGGCCTCGGCAAACATTTTTGCCGTGGTCGACTTGCCCATGCCGATCGATCCGGTGAGGCCGAGCACGATCATGCCTTGGCGCCAATATCGGTGACGATCATCTGGCGCAATTCGGCGGTGACCTCCGGCCTGATGCCGAACCAGCGCTCGAAGCCGGGCACCGCCTGATGCAACAACATGCCGAGCCCGTCGACCGTCTTCAGCTTCCTGGCGCGCGCCGCGGCCAGCAGCGGCGTCTCCAGCGGCACATAGACGATGTCGGTGACGATGGCCTTGTCCGGCAGTCTGGCCGGGTCGGCGGACAGGCCTTCATTGCCATGCATGCCGAGTGCCGTGGTGTTGACCAGCAGGCCGGCGCCGGCAAGCAATTCGTTGGTCGCGCCCAGGCCATGCGCGGTAACGCCGGCACCGAAACGATCGCGCAATTCCTGCGCCCGCGCGAGTGTGCGGTTGACGACGCGGATGTCACCGACGCCGCGCTCGATCAGCGCATGGATGACGGCGCGCGACGCGCCGCCGGCGCCCAGCACCACGGCGGGACCATTGATCGCCCAGCCCGGCGCATGGTCGTCGAGGTTGGCGGCAAAGCCGTGGGCGTCGGTGTTGCCGCCCCACAGATTGCCGTCCTCGAACCACAGCGTGTTGACGGCGCCGATCTGTTCGGCGGCCTCGTCGCGACGCTCGACCAGGGCGAAGGCGGCTTCCTTATGTGGGATGGTGACGTTGCCGCCGCGATAGCCGTTCTTGCGCAGTCCGGCGAGGAATGCGGCAAAGTCCTGTGGCGCGACGTCGACGGCCTGATAACTGCCGTCGATGCCGTATTTTTCCAGCCAATGGCCGTGGATCCTGGGCGACCTGGAATGGGCGATCGGATGGCCGGTGACAAAGGCTTTTTTCGACATTTCAGCCATCGATAGCCCCGAGGCTGCGAAGTTCGGCCAGCACCGGCAGAAGCGGCAGGCCGACAATGGTAAAATAGTCGCCCTCGATCCTCTCGAACAGCTGGATGCCCTCGCCTTCGATCTGATAGGCGCCGACGCTGGACAGGGCCTTGGCGCCGACGCGGGCCAGATGGCGGCCGATAGAGGCCGGATCGAGCTTGCGCATGGTCAGACTGGCGATGCCGACATGCCGCCACAAAACCTTGCCGTTGCGCATGAGCACCGCAGCACTGTTGAGCTGGTGGGTCTTGCCGGACAAAGCCAGTAGATGGCGGCGAGCGCCTTCCATGTCGGCCGGCTTGTGGAACACCTCGTCGCCAAGCGACAGCGTCTGGTCGCAGCCAAGCACCAGGGCGCCCGGCTTGCGCTCACTGACCTCGGTGGCTTTGGCTTCGGCCAGGATCGCGGCAACGTCTTCCGGCGAGACGCCTTGCAGAGGCGCTTCGAGCGCACGTTCATCGACGTCGGCCGGAACCGCCTCGATCGCCACGCCGGCATTGACCAGCATCGTCTTGCGGAACGGACTGCCGGAAGCGAGGATGATTGTTTCAGTCATGATTTTTTGGCGCCCGATTTGGCTGCGACGCCTAGCGCGTCTTGCCGCGCAGGGCAACGATAGCCGCCGCGGTCTCCTCGATCGAGCGGCGGCTGACATCGATCATCGGCCAGCCGTGGCGGGTGCAGATCTGGCGGGCATAGGCGAGTTCCTCGGTGATGGCGGCGCGGTCGACATAGTCGCCGGCTTCGTAGTCGCTCGAGTTGCCGAGCACACGGTTCTGGCGGACATGCGAGATGCGCTCGGCGGTGGCGATCAGCCCGACGATCAAAGGTGTCTTGGCGCTGACCAGGCTTTCCGGGATCGGCACGCCAAGCACGATCGGAATGTTGGCGGTCTTGATGCCGCGATTGGCGAGATAGATGCTGGTCGGCGTCTTCGAGGTCCGCGAGATGCCGATCAAAACGATATCGGCGTCATCCATATTGGCCGGCAGCTGGCCGTCATCATGCTCCATGGTGAAGTTGAGCGCGTCGATGCGGCGAAAATATTCGGCGTCGAGAACATGCTGGGCGCCGACACGGCGGCCGGCCGGCGTGCCGAGATAGGACTGGAACACGGTTAGCACCGGCTCCAGCACCGAGACGCAGGGCAGGCCCATGGCAGCACAGCGTTCGTCTATGCCGCGCGCCAGCTTCTGGTCGACGACGGTGTAGAGGATGATGCCTGGTTCCTCCTCGATGTCCTCGAACACCTTGGCCACCTGTTTTTCGGTGCGGATGAGCGGATAGATGTGCTCGATGGCGCGCGCATCCTTGTATTGCGCCGAAGCGGCGCGGCCGGCGGCGAGCAGCGTTTCGCCGGTGGCGTCGGAGATCAGGTGCAAATGAAAGAAGCTCTGGGGTTTGTTCACAGGGTCCATTCCAGGCTGTGGGCGAATGTGGATAAACCGGGCCGAAAATTCGGCCGGCTGGAAGCGACTGTATCAGATGGCAGTTTGTCCACAATTCGATGCGCTGTCGGCTTCGTCGGGCGGCTGGGGACAAGTCCGGGGACGCTTTTTTTCATCCATGCCTCATCCACAGCGGCAATTTCTTTGGCCGGGCGACAAACCATTGACTCCAGTTGGAAATTCCCGACTTTCCACAAAGTCCTGCAATCCTTTTGGAGAAGCGCGCGACAATATGCTGGCTGGCCTTTATCGGCCCAAAGCGGGACAGGTGACAACCACCGATACCAACAGACTCTTAGAATCAGAAGATTCTAGAAATAGACTCTTTAATTATAGAGAAGGCTTAGGAAGCGAGCGCTCAATGCCCGAAGTCAGGACCATGCTGGACGTGCTGAAGGGGCAAGCGGTGTTTCCGCCGCCACTCTGGATGATGCGTCAGGCCGGCCGCTATCTGCCGGAATATCGCGAGACGCGCCGGCGGGCCGGTTCGTTCCTCGATCTTTGCTACGATCCAGATCTGGCTGTCGAAGTGACGCTGCAGCCGATCGAACGTTTTGGCTTCGATGCCTCGATCCTGTTCTCCGACATCCTTGTCGTGCCGCATGCGCTTGGCCGCGACGTACGCTTCGAGGAGGGAAGAGGCCCGCTTTTGACGCCGATCTCCGCGCAAGAGATTCTGGCTCTGGAGAGCGACGTGTTTCACGTGAATCTCGAACCGGTCTACGAGACGGTGCGCCGATTGCGGGCAAAGCTGCCTGTGGAAACGACGTTGATCGGTTTTTGCGGCGCACCGTGGACGGTGGCGACCTACATGATTGCCGGCCACGGCACGCCCGACCAGGCGCCGGCACGGCTGTTTGCTTATCGCGAGCCCGAAGCTTTTCGGCAATTGCTGAAGGTGCTGGCCGATCACTCGGCGCAATATCTCATCCGGCAGATCGAGGCCGGCGCGGATGTGGTGCAGATTTTCGATTCGTGGTCGGGCGTGCTCGACGACGCTTCCTTTGACCTATTCTGCGTGCAGCCGGTGGCCGAGATCGTCCGACAAATTCGGGCCGTTTATCCGAAGGTTCCTATCATCGGTTTTCCCAAAGGCGCCGGTGGCCGCTATCAGACCTATCGCGAGAAGACCGGTGTAACGGCCCTGGGGATCGACTGGACGGTGCCTCTGACGGCAGCGAAGGAATTGCAGCGCTCGGGTGCGGTTCAGGGCAATCTTGACCCCTTGCGGCTCGTGGCTGGCGGCAAGGCGCTATCCGATGGTGTCGACGCGATCCTGAAGGCGCTGGGAGATGGGCCGCTGATCTTCAATCTCGGCCACGGCATCACGCCGGAGACGCCGATCGCCCATGTCGAGGCGATGGTGAAACAGGTACGGAGCGCGACACGCTGATGACTCAGATGGACAACACGAACAGCACCAGCCAGGCGATGATACGGATGACGGTGGGCATTGCCGTGCTAGTCGTTCTCACGGCGCTTTTGTATTTCGTCGCACCTGACGGGTTCTATCCATGGGCGAAGGCGATCCATATCCTTGCCGTCATCGCCTGGATGGCGGGCATGCTTTATCTGCCGCGACTGCTGGTCTACCACGCCGATGCCGAGAAAGGCTCGGTGCAGTCGGAGACCTTCAAGGTGATGGAGCGCCGCCTGCTGCGCGGCATCATCAATCCGGCGATGATCGTCACCTGGGTATTCGGCCTTTGGCTGGCCTGGAAAGGCTTTGCGTTCCAGGGCGGCTGGCTGCACGGCAAGATCGCCTTGGTGCTTCTGCTGTCCGCCGTGCATGGCTATTTGGCGGGTGCGGTGCGTAAATTTGCCGAGGATCGAAATGAAAAGCCCGCGAAGCACTGGCGGATCGTCAACGAGATCCCCACATTGCTGATGATCGGCATCGTGATCCTGGTTGTCGTCAAGCCGTTCTAGACCCTTATCGGTCCCGTAAAACGCAGCTTGCTCTTTCACCCGACCGACGATAAAAGACGGGTCTTCCTTCCCGTCATGCGCCGCCCATTTTTTCGGCCGCGCCCGGCATTTGTCGCATCCCGCCGATATTTTTCCCAAAGCAGATTCAGAGTCCGTCTATGCAAGAAATGAAACTCGCAGAGTTCAAGAACAAGAAGCCACCAGAGCTGATCGCCTACGCCGAATCGCTCGAGGTGGAGAACGCCAGCGTCATGCGCAAGCAGGAGCTGATGTTTGCCATCCTGAAGAAACTGGCCGCACAGGACGTCGAGATCATCGGCGACGGCGTGGTCGAAGTGCTGCAGGACGGTTTTGGCTTCCTGCGCTCCGCCAACGCCAACTATCTCCCCGGTCCCGACGACATCTACATTTCCCCGTCGCAGATCCGCCGCTTCTCGCTGAAGACCGGCGATACGGTCGAAGGGCCGATCCGCAGCCCGAAAGAGGGCGAGCGCTATTTCGCGTTGCTCAAGGTCAACACGATCAATTTCGACGACCCGGAAAAGATCCGCCACAAGATCCACTTCGACAATCTGACGCCGCTCTACCCGACGTCGCGGCTGAAGATGGAAATGGAGGTTCCGACCTCCAAGGACATTTCGGCGCGCGTCATCGACCTGGTGGCGCCGCTCGGCAAGGGCCAGCGCGCCTTGATCGTGGCGCAGCCGCGCACCGGTAAGACGGTGCTGCTGCAGAACATTGCCCATTCGATCACCACCAATCACCCGGAATGCTATCTGATCGTGCTTTTGATCGACGAGCGGCCGGAAGAAGTCACCGACATGCAGCGTTCGGTGAAGGGCGAGGTTGTCTCCTCGACCTTCGACGAGCCGGCGGTGCGCCACGTCCAGGTCGCCGAAATGGTGATCGAGAAAGCCAAACGCCTGGTCGAGCATGGCCGCGATGTGGTCATCCTGCTCGATTCGATCACCCGCCTCGGCCGCGCCTATAACACCGTGGTGCCGTCATCCGGCAAGGTGCTGACCGGCGGTGTCGACGCCAACGCGCTGCAGCGGCCGAAGCGCTTCTTCGGTGCCGCCCGTAACATCGAGGAAGGCGGCTCGCTGACCATCATCGCCACCGCGCTGATCGATACCGGCAGCCGCATGGACGAAGTCATCTTCGAAGAGTTCAAGGGCACCGGCAATTCGGAAATCGTGCTCGACCGCAAGGTCGCCGACAAGCGCATCTATCCGGCCATGGATATCCTGAAGTCCGGCACCCGCAAGGAAGACCTGCTGGTCGCCAAGCAGGATTTGCAGAAGATCTTCGTGCTGCGCCGCATCCTGGCGCCGATGGGAACCACCGACGCGATCGAGTTCCTGATCGACAAGCTGAAGCAGACCAAGACGAATGCGGATTTCTTCGATTCGATGAATACGTAATTTGTCGAACCATCGGTTCATGCATCGAGACCCCATTCCGGGAAACCGGGATGGGGTTTTTCTTTGCCCGCCGACAGGTCGCATTCCCGATACGGAGTGACCATAGACGGCAATTTCTATTGGCGCCGCCATGCGAGGACTTGGTGCCCTGGAGATCGGAAGCCGCATGAAGAAAACAATCCCGACCTTGATCGGCTTTTCCGCGATTTTGACATGGTCGTTCCTGGCACTGCTTTCGACGGCGGCGGGACCCATTCCGCCCTTTCAGCTTGCGGCGATGACGTTCCTGCTTGGTGGGCTGGTCGGAGCGAGCAGCTGGATTTTTCGCCCCGCAGCCATCCGGTCGCTGCGCCAGCCGTGGCAGGTCTGGGCGCTCGGAACGGCGGGGCTGTGCATCTATCATTGCGCCTATTTCTTCGCCATCCAGTCGGCTCCGCCGGTCGAGGTCAGCCTGATTGCCTATCTCTGGCCGTTGCTGATCGTCGTCTTCGCCGCTTTCCTGCCGGGTGAAAGGCTGAAGGCGCACCATGTTGCGGGCGTGGTTCTTGGTCTTGCCGGCGCCATCGTCGTGATCACCAAGGGCGGCACTATCGGCCTGGCCAATGGCGTAATGAAGGGCCATGTCATCGCGCTGTTCTGCGCCTTCATCTGGGCTGGCTATTCGGTCCTGTCCCGCCGCTTCGGCCGGGTGCCGACCGATGTTGTGGCCGGCTACTGCTTCATCACGGCCGCGGTCGCGTTCGTGCTGCATTTGACGCTTGAAACCACGGTCTGGCCGCAGACAACAACGCAGTGGAGTGCGATCGTGGTTCTTGGTGGGATCCCTCTCGGCGCCGGTTTTTACGCCTGGGATTATGGTTGCAAGCATGGAGACATCATGATCCTTGGCGCCCTGTCCTACGCCGCACCTTTGTTTTCGGTGATCGTGCTGCTGCTGGCTGGCTTTGGCGTGTTCCATTGGTCGGTCGCGCTTGCCTGCGTCCTGATCACGGTCGGTGCGGTGATCGCCGCCAGGGATCTCCTGTTTAAGCAACGGCAGACGTCGCCTTCAGGATCGCCGGCGGAAGCCGACGCGGCCTGATCTATTGGCGCCTTAGAAGGCGGCTGAGCTCTTCTGGATCCGTTACGACCGGCAAACACACCTGCCCCGTGCAAAGCCAGGCACCCGTTTTGTCGGTCGGCGGTAGGACGCCACCTGGCAAAGTCGGTCGATTCGCCTCCGAACCAATTGGCACGACGATATCGACTCGCCTCGGATCCGGGCTTCGATTCGTAACCGGAACGAGTCCCGGATCGGCTAGGTTGTCTATTAGCACCAGCTTCAATGGCTCGATCGCGAGGGCACAAGCATTGACGATGCCAGCCTGGCCATAGGGCTGGTGCGCGGCGCGGCCGGCGGCATGTTCAGCGACTGTCCAGGCCTTTTCCTGGAGGTTGAGATCGCCGGTGACGGAGGCCAGCCGAACCAGAGCCTCGAGGATCTGGCCGGAGGCGGAGGTTATAGCCTCGTCGACATCGCCCCTGATGCGGATCGGTACATCGGTGCTGTCGGATGCGGTCAGATAATAGCCGGTCTTGTCGCTGTCCCGATGCCAGTGGTCGAGTTGTTCGATGAATTGGCGGGCCTGCTCGACATAGGTCCAACTGCCCGTCGCCTCGAACAGCGAGATCGCGGCGTTGGTCATCGCGGCATAATCGCTCGACAGCGCCGGAAACAGCTTTTTGGCGCCGAGCATCGAATGCGGCAGGCGTCCGTCCCGGCCGGACTCGGCGATATGGGCGAAGGCCTCTTCCGCTGCGTCGATCCAGTCTGGCCGGCCCAACGACCGCCCGGCTTCAGCGAGCGCAGCGATCATCTGGCCATTCCAGTCGGTGAGCGCCTTGCCGTCGCGCCCGGGCCTGACGCGATGCTCTCGGTCGGCGAGAACCTTCGCCTTCAGCGGATTGAGCTGATCGCGATCGACAACACTTTGCGTCTGCTGGGCCGCGCTCTGATGGACGATCGGCTTGCCCTCCCAGCCGTGCGGGCCGGAAAGCGTGAAGTGCTTGAAAAACAAAGCTGATTCGTCGCCTAGGACCGATTCGATCTCATCCTTGCTCCAGGTGTAGAACAGCCCCTCCTCACCGTCGCTGTCGGCGTCGAGGCTGGCGGCGAACGCGCCGCCATCGACGCGCATTTCGCGCAACAGCCAGTCGATTGTTTCTTCGATTCGTACCCGGAACAAATCATTGCCGCTCGCCGCGTCGGCCCAGTTGCACAGGCGGATCAGCTGGGCGTTGTCGTAGAGCATCTTTTCGAAATGCGGCACCAGCCATTCGGCATCGGTCGAATAGCGGCTGAGGCCGCCGCCAATATGATCGTAGATGCCGCCGGCCAGCATCTTTTCGAGGCTGAGCAGGACGGCGTCGCGATGCGATGTGCTGCCGTCGCGCAGCCAGGACAGCCACAGCGTCTGCATGAACGGTGCGTTGGGAAACTTTGGCGCGCCGCGCAGGCCGCCGAGATTCCTGTCGATCATGCCGTCGATGCCGTTGGCGAGATTGGCCAGCGTGTCGCGATCGAGAACAGCCTTGGCATGGGTGCCTGCCAGCCTGGCCTCGACATGGTTGGTCAGACCGTCGGCGCTCTGGTCGAGGCTTGGCCGCTTCTCGCGCCAGGCCTTGTTGACGGCTTCCATCACCTGGATGAACCCCGGGCGGCCATAACGCGCCTCGCGCGGAAAAAAGGTGCCGCCCCAGAACGGCTTGCCGTCGGGGGTCAGGAACATAGTCAGCGGCCAGCCGCCCTGCTCGCCCATCGCCGACAGTGCTGCCATGTAGATCTGGTCGATGTCCGGCCGTTCCTCGCGATCCACCTTGATATTGACGAACAGCCGGTTCATGACGGCGGCCACGGTGTCATTCTCAAAGCTTTCATGCGCCATGACGTGGCACCAGTGGCAAGCGGCGTAGCCGACAGATAGCAGGATGGGCCGCTGCAGCGCCTTGGCTTCGGCCAGAGAAGCAGGCGACCAGGCCCGCCAGTGCACCGGATTGTCGCTGTGCTGCTGCAGATAGGGGCTGGCCTCTTCGGCAAGCAGGTTTTGCGCGGGCAATGTCACGATGGGCAACTCGGGCGTTCTGGGTTTTAAGTGAGCGACGCTAGGGCGGTTCGACAGAGCGGGCAAATGATTTCAGCTGAGTCCATCGTTGCGCTTTCGAGCGGCCGCCTGCCTGCCGGCATTGCCGTTATCCGCATTTCCGGCCCGAAGAGTCGATTCGTAGTCGAAACGATTGCCGGCGGTAAGGTTAAGGACCGCGTCGCGACTTTGCGTAAGTTGCGGGCGCCGGACAAAACCGTGCTCGACAGCGGTCTTGTCGTCTTCTTTCCTGGTCCCGACAGCTTTACCGGCGAGGATGTCGCCGAATTCCATGTCCATGGCGGCAGGGCCGTGGTGACCAGGATGCTGGAGACGATCGCCGGCTTCGACGGCGTCAGGCACGCTGCATCAGGCGAGTTTACCCGCCGTGCCTTTCTCAACGGTAAGCTCGGCCTGGTCGAGACCGAGGCGCTGGCCGACCTCATCAACGCCGAAACTGAGGCGCAGCGGCGCTTTGCGGTGCAGAACGCGCAAGGGGTGCAGAGCGAGCTTTATCTCGGCTGGCGCCGCCAGCTCATCCATGCGCGGGCGATGATCGAGGCCGAGATCGACTTTGCCGACGAGGACGATGTGCCGGGTTCCGTTTCGGATACGGTCTGGTTGGACGTGAGCAGGATGGTCGACGAGATCGACCGTCATGTCGCCGGGTTTCGCGCCGCCGAGATCATTCGTGACGGCTTCGAGGTCGTCATCCTCGGCGCGCCGAATGCCGGGAAGTCGAGTCTGTTCAATGCGCTGGCGCAGCGCGATGCGGCTATTGTAACGGATGAGCCCGGCACGACCCGGGACCTGCTCGAGGTGGTGCTCGATCTGGAAGGAATGCGGGTCAGGGTGACCGACACGGCGGGTCTGCGCGAGGCGCCAGGCAAGGTCGAGTCCATCGGGATCGAGAAGGCCCGCACGAAGGCTCACAGTGCCGACCTTTTGCTGCTGCTGGAGGATATGCTGAACCCGGCTGCAGTTGGCGCCCTGCCGGTCGATGTTCCGACGCTGAGGATCGGCACAAAGGTCGATCTGGGGCCGCAGACATCGGCAATGGAGTACGACGCGGTCATCTCGACCAAGGATGGAACGGGGCTGACGGAGCTGTTGGCGGATATCGGGCGTCGCGCCACGGCGCAGGTCGGGCAGGTCGGCGATATCCTGCCGTCGCGGCTTCGCCATGTCGAACTGCTCAACGAGACGAAACGCTTTCTGCTGTCGGCGGCGACAGGAGAAGGGCGTGGGCAGGAGTTGCGCGCCGAGGATCTGCGTCTGGCCGCTGATCAACTTGGCCGGATCGTTGGCGCGGTTGATGTCGAGGATTTGCTCGATGTCATCTTTTCGCAATTCTGCATTGGTAAATGACTCACGTGAAACATGACCTCGCGATTGCAGATGACTCACGTGAAACAGTGCGACGCCGCTGAGCTGGCGTGACTCACGTGAAACAGAGCGGTTGGAGAGCCAGCGATGTTGTTTCACGTGAAACGATAGGGCGTGCATTCTTGACAGCACGCGTATGCGGGCACATGTGTCGGGCGAATTGAAATTCGGGATTCTTGGAATGAACGATCACTATGATGTGGTTGTGGTGGGCGGCGGCCATGCCGGGTGCGAGGCGGCCAGCGCTGCCGCGCGCGCCGGCGCCAGGACGGCGCTGGTGACGCTGCGCTTCGACACGATCGGCGTCATGTCCTGCAATCCGGCTATCGGTGGCCTTGGCAAGGGCCATCTGGTGCGCGAAATCGACGCCATGGACGGGCTGATGGGCCGCATCGCTGACGCCGCCGGCATCCAGTTCCGCCTGCTCAACCGCCGCAAGGGCCCAGCGGTGCGCGGACCACGCACGCAAGCCGACCGCAAGCTCTATCGCCTGGCCATGCAAGAAGCGATTCGGCAGCAGAACGATCTCGATGTCGTCGAGGGCGAGGTTCTGGATTTCGAGATCGAAGAAGGACGGATCGCTGCCGTGCACCTGGCTGGTGGGCGGCGGCTGGCTTGCGGCGCAGTGGTGTTGACCACCGGCACTTTCCTGCGCGGCCTCATTCATATCGGCGAAAAGAAGATTGTCGCGGGACGCATGAACGAGCAGGCCAGCCTTGGCCTGTCGGCAACGATGAGCCGCGCCGGTTTCAAGCTTGGGCGGTTGAAGACCGGCACGCCGCCGCGGCTCGATGGCCGCACCATCGACTGGGCGTCGCTGGAAAGCCAGGCGGCGGATGAGCATCCGGTGCCGTTCTCGCTGTTGACCGACCGCATCGAAAACCCGCAGATCCATTGCGGCATTACCCGCACGACGCCGGCGACGCATGAATTGATCCGCGCCAATCTTGGCCGTTCCGCCATGTATTCCGGCTCGATCGAAGGCGTGGGGCCGCGCTACTGCCCGTCGATTGAGGACAAGATCGTCAAGTTCGGCGACCGCGAGGGTCACCAGATCTTCCTTGAGCCGGAAGGCCTGGACGACGACACCGTCTATCCGAACGGCATTTCGACCTCCCTGCCCGAGGACGTCCAGCTAGACATTCTGAAAACCATTCCGGGGCTGGAGCGGGCGGCGATGCTGCAGCCCGGCTATGCCATCGAATACGACCATGTCGACCCGCGCGAACTGTTGGCGACGCTGGAAACCAAGCGAATTCAAGGGCTTTTCCTGGCCGGACAGATCAACGGCACCACCGGCTATGAAGAGGCCGGCGCGCAGGGATTGCTCGCTGGCCTCAACGCGGCGCGCAAGGCGTCGGCGAGCGAGCCGATCGTGCTCAGCCGCACCGAAGCCTATATCGGCGTGATGGTCGACGATTTGACCAGCCGCGGCATCAGCGAACCCTACCGCATGTTCACTTCGCGGGCCGAGTTCCGGCTGTCGCTGCGCGCCGACAATGCCGATGAGCGGCTGACGCCGCTGGCCATGAAACTCGGCATCGCTTCACAAAAGCGGACGCAGCGGTTCAATGATGTCGTCGACAACCTCGACAAGGCACGGCAGCTCGCGAGCAGCACGATGATGACCCCCAACGAGGCGTCTGGGCATGGGCTGCAGATCAACAAGGACGGGGTGCGTCGCTCCGCCTATGAATTGCTGGCCTATCCGGGCGTTGACGTCGCCTGGCTGGCGCGAATTTCCCCTGCGTTTGGCGAAATCGATGGCAAGACGGCCGAGCGACTCGAAACGGAGGCGAAATATTCTGTCTACCTTGACCGCCAACAAGCCGACGTCACCCAGATCCGGCATGAAGAGAGCCGCCTGATCCCTGTTACAGTCGACTTTGCCGATGTTCCAGGTCTTTCTAATGAACTGAAACAGAAGATGCTGGCGCGTCAGCCGCGCTCCATCGCCGATGCGCAGCGCATGGAAGGCATGACGCCGGCCGCACTGGCGATCATCGTCGCGCATGTCCGCAACGCCGAGGCCTCCGCGCAAAGGGACGTTGCGTGAGCGCTGCCACATGGAAAAGCCTGCAGGAGGCCGCGGGCCCGGTTTCACGTGAAACATTCGATCGTCTGGTCGAATTTGAACGGGTCTTCCAGAAATGGAACAGCCGCATCAATCTGGCCGCGCAATCGACGCAGGACGACGTCTGGCGCCGCCATATATTGGACAGTGTGCAGCTGGCGCGACTCGAGCCAATAGCGACGTGCTGGGTGGATATTGGTTCGGGCGGCGGCTTTCCCGGCCTGGTCATGGCCTTTCTATTGGCTGAGCGCGCCGGTGCCAGCATCGATCTGGTGGAAAGCAACCGCAAGAAAGCATCGTTCCTGCAAGCCGTCGTCGGGCAATTCAATCTGCCCGCCCGTGTCATTGCACGGCGCATCGACGACAGTTATGCGCTTGTTTCCGCGCCACAAATCGTCACGGCGCGAGCGCTTGCTGCGCTCCCTGCCCTGCTCGATCTGTCAGCGCCGTGGCTGACAAAAGGCGCCCGCGGCCTGTTCCACAAAGGCCGGGATTACCGCGCCGAGGTGGAAGAAAGCGCTCACCGATGGTGCTTCGATCTGGTAGAACATTCGAGTGTCACCGACCCGCATGGGGTCATCCTCGAATTGTCAGCTCTGCGCCCGGCGAAAAATGAACTTCTGGCATAAATCCATGATGAAGAATGGCCCTCGAATCATCACCGTAGCCAACCAGAAGGGCGGTGTCGGAAAGACGACGACGGCCATCAATCTGGCCACGGCGCTGGCGGCGATCGGCGAAAAAGTGCTGATCGTCGATCTCGACCCGCAAGGCAACGCCTCGACCGGTCTCGGTATCGACCGCAAGGACCGCACCGTCTCCTCCTATGACGTGTTGACCGGCGAACTGGATCTGGAAGCCGCGGCCATTCCAACGGCGGTTCCCGGCCTGTCGATCGTGCCGTCGACGCTTGATCTGCTCGGCATCGAGATGGAAATCGCCTCGGCTCCGGACCGGGTGCTCAAGCTACGCAATGCGCTGCGCGCCGCGACCGAGCGCTCGGCGCCGTTCGGCTATGTGCTGATCGATTGCCCGCCATCGCTCAACCTTTTGACGCTGAACTCGATGGCGGCGGCCGATTCGGTGCTGGTGCCGCTGCAATGCGAGTTCTTCGCGCTGGAAGGTCTCAGCCAATTGCTGGAGACGGTTGAGCAGGTGCGCCGCTCGATCAATCCGGATCTGACCATACAGGGCATCGTGCTGACCATGTATGACGGCCGTAACAACCTCGCCAACCAGGTGGTGCAGGATGTCAGGGCGCATATGGGCGATAAGGTCTACGAGACCATCATTCCGCGCAATGTGCGTGTTTCCGAGGCGCCATCCTATGGCAAGCCGGCGATCCTCTACGATCTCAAATGCTCGGGCAGCCAAGCCTATCTGCAGCTCGCCTCCGAGGTTATCCGCCGCGAACGTAAATTACGCGCTGCTTAAATTAGCAAACAAGCCGATTCGATACCGAAACGATCTGGAAAGAGAATGAGCGAAGACCTTTCAAGAAAAAGACTGGGGCGGGGACTGGCGGCGCTGATCGGCGAAATCGATCGCCCGGCCGCACCGGAAAAACAGGGCCTGAACGCCGACGGCAAGGTGCCGATCGAGTTCCTGACGCCGAACCCGAAAAACCCGCGCCGGCATTTTGGCGACGCCGAGCTCACCGATCTGGCGCAGTCGATCCGCGAGCATGGCGTCGTGCAGCCGGTGGTGGCGCGGCCGTCGCCGACGCAGGCCGGCCGCTACGAGATCATCGCCGGCGAGCGGCGCTGGCGCGCGGCGCAGCGCGCCGGGCTGACCGAGATCCCGATCATCGTGCGCGACGTCAACGACCGCACCGCGCTCGAGCTGGCGATCATCGAAAACGTCCAGCGTACCGACCTCAACCCGGTCGAAGAGGCGCTCGGCTATCAGCAGCTGATTGACGATCACGGCTACACCCAGGCCGATCTCGGCCAGGTGATCGGCAAGAGCCGCAGCCATGTCGCCAACACACTGAGACTCTTGAAGCTGCCGGACGTGATCCGCGACATGCTGGTCGACGGCGCTCTGTCGGCCGGCCATGCCCGCACTCTGGTGACGGCCGAAGATCCGGCGGGTCTCGCCAAACGCATCGTCGAGGAAGGGCTGTCGGTCCGCCAGACGGAAGCGCTGGCGCAGATGCCAGCCGGCAGCAGCTCGAACGGAGCGCGCCCGGCCGCGAAACCAGCGGACAAGGATACCGACACGCTGGCGCTGGAAAAACTGATGACCGACACGATCGGCATGATCGTTTCGGTGGAGCACAAGGGCAAGGGCGGCGTGCTGCGGGTGAATTATCGGTCGCTGGAACAGCTCGATGAGTTGTGCCGGCGGCTGAAGCAGGAACGGTAGTTAGCCGGCGAATAATTGATTTAGCGGTTGTGGAAAGGGCTGGCGATTGCCGGCCCTTCTCTTTTGCGGCGTTCACGTCTGGCGAAGGCGGCGGAGCTGCCAATCTCCCCCTTGTGGGGGAGATGCCCGGTAGGGCAGAGGGGGGCGCGAAGGAATACCAGCCTTCCGTTCCTTGCAGAGCCACCGAGAATCAGCCGAAGGTGAGATTGCCGTAGATCGATGGGTCGGATTGGCAATATCGTTGCGCTGATCGACCCTAAGGAAGATGAAAAGCCAGTGGCTGCGCGGCTCCTACAAGAAGCACGGCATCCTCTAGTTATCGTCTTCGATAGTGCCGCCGATTTTATTTCGGAGCGAACGCAGCAGGCGCAATACGACTTCATCCTTCGTGTAGTGGCGGCCGCTAATATCGACTTGAACATCTCCGTTAGCTTCCACATTGACGTAGGCGATAGCATCGCTCCCGCCTAGTGCGAGGAGCAGCCAAGGATGCCGCTGGCCAGGAAGTTGCCGGTCCAACTCCGCCTCAGTCTCGGCTTTCCCTATCGTTCCAACGAGGAAATACGACTTCATGCGTCCTGATAGGCCGATCGGCCTCAGAATTCAAACTGACCCGCTACCCGGCCGCGCTGCGGCTTGACAGTGCCGGGCCACGGCGTAACCTGAGTAAGTTGTGGCTAAAATTATCTGCCCTGGCGTGCCGATCAGTCGCGGCGAGGGGTATTTGCCATTCCTACAATCGTCGTGAAATGGCACCGCCTCGCCACAGCGATATGCCGACGCGCCTGACGCAAGTGGGAGGTGCAAATGGCGGTCCGTTGGCAATTGTCCGGAAGTTACTTCGAAAATTGTAGCTGCGATGTCGTATGTCCTTGCCTGCTGTCCACCAACGCGCAGCTGACATCGAAGCCGACGCGAGGCGTTTGCGACGTCGGTTTGGTCTTTCACATCGATAAGGGCAATTACGGCGACGTTCGATTGGATGGGCTCAGTGTCGCGATGGTTGCGCACACGCCGGGTCCGATGGCAAACGGCAATTGGACGGCCGCCGCCTATATCGACGAACGGGCCGATGACCGGCAAACAGAGGCGCTGGGTGCTATCTTCACCGGCGCCGCGGGCGGCCCTATGGCGGTGTTGGCACCTATGATCGGCACGAATCTCGGCGCCAAGAAGGTACCGATAGACTACCGGATAAACGGCAAGAAGCGGTCGGCGGAGATTGCCGGCGTCATGCGGATGGCCGTCGAGCCGCTGCCGACAATGCGCGAGGACGGACAGATGTGGGCGGCCACCGGCCATCCTGTCAATCCCGACTGGCTCGCCCTGGCGATGGGGGCGGAAGGCAGTACATTCAGCGACCATGGCATGAGCTGGGACAATTCCCGCCGGAACGGACATTACGCCCCGATCAATTGGTCCGGCCAGCAATAGGTCTGGCCGCATGGTCGAGGCGGATCCGCTGACGCTGCAGCGAAACATCATTCTCGCGATGCTGATCGCGATCGCTACGGCCGCGTGGGCTCTGCTTGTCTGGCAGCAGATGGGCATGGACGCGGACATGCGCATGGGAATGTACTCACTGACCATGGGCATGAAGGCGCCGCTGTTTCTTGCCGTCTGGATGATCATGATGATTGCCATGATGTTTCCGACGGCCGCGCCCATGATCCTGACGTTTCACCAGGTCCAGGCCGGCAAACAGGGCCGGGGCGAGACCTTTGTCTCGAGCTGGTCGTTCGTGGCCGGGTACATGCTGGTCTGGGGCGTGATGGGCGTCGTCGCCTTTGCCGCTGCGGCGGGTGCGGAGTTGCTTGCCGGGCATGTGGGGTTGTCCACGGCGACGGCCGCGCGTATCGGCGGCGCGCTGCTGATGATTGGGGGCGCCTATCAACTCTCCCCACTGAAAGATTTGTGCCTGGCCAAATGTCGCACGCCGATTGGCTTCATCCTGACCTCATGGCGCGATGGTTACTGGGGCGCGGTTCGCATGGGCCTGGAGCATGGACTATTTTGCCTGGGCTGCTGCTGGCTATTGTTTCTCGCCCTGTTTCCTCTCGGGATCATGAACGTCGCCGCAATGGCGGTGGTCACCTTGCTGATGTTTGCGGAAAAGACCCTTCCGTCAGGAGAGGGGATCGCAAAGGTGTCGGGTGTCGCTCTGCTGCTTTATGGCGCGGCGGTTCTGGTCTTTCCACAGGCACTGCCAACCTTCCAGCCGATGGGCGCCATGACAATGAATTGACCAATGGAGGTGCGGGACGGCGCCGAAAGGGGGAGGATCGCTCTCCTACCGCTGCGCCAGCCGGCTGCTCTCCACGGCAATGCCGAGCAGCGCCTGTCTTGCCAGCGCCACCGACAAATCCGGCCTTCGCCGCGTCTGCAGCACCGCTGCCTGCAGCCTGGTCAGTGCGCGGCCAAGCGCCTCGCCGCTCCAGCGTTCCAACGCCTTCTCCACCAGCTTGCGCCGCGAGAAAAACACCGGCGGACGGGCCGCGGCGACGACCGAGGCGGCGTTGCGGCCGCCGGAATCCATCTGGCCGCGCATGGCCTGGATCGCCTGCAGCTGCCGCATTGCCGAGGACAGCACCAGAAAGGGCTGGCCGGACTGGCAATGGCGGGTGAAGGCGGTGTCGAAATCGCTGATTTTCCCCTCGAGCAGCGCGTCGACGGCGTCGTCGAAGGAGGCGCCGGAAACGTCGCCCGACATCGCCTTGACGTCGTCGAGGCCGATCTCCTTCTGGCCGTGCGCGTAAAGCACCAGCTTTTCGATCTCGCCGCGCGAGGCCAGCCGGTCGCCGCCAAGATTGCGGCGCAGCGCCTGCCGGGCATCCAGCGCCATGGTCATGTCGGCCTTGCGCAATTCGTCATCAATGACGGCGTCGATGTCCCTGGCTTCATCGGCGTAGCAAGGCAGGGCCATTGCGGTGTCGGCCGCTTCGACGATGGCGCGCAGGCCGACGCCCTTTTTGAGATCGCCGGCTTCGACAAGGATGATCGCGTCCCGCGCGGGCTCCGCCGCCAGCGCCTTGACGTCGTCGGCCAGCGCCTTCTGGCCGCTGGCATTGCGCACCCAGAGCAGGCGGCGCTCCGAAAACATCGGCACGGTGCGCGCCTCGTCGAGCAGGCGGCCTTCGTCGCGGTCGACTTCCGAACCCTCCAGCCGGACCACCGAGAACGGATCGTCGAGCGGCAGGCCGGTCTTGCCGGCAAACGCCTTGGCGCGTTCGGCGACCAGCCCGCGGTCGGGACCGTAAAGCAGGACGATCGAAATCCGCGCGTCCGGCTTCGCCAGCCACGAATCGACCTCATATCCTTTTTTCTGCGCCATGGTGGGTGGTTAGCATGGGGAGAGGACGGAGTGAACGGCGGAGCGCGTGATCTCCCCCCTCGTGGGGGAGATGTCCGGCAGGACAGAGGGGGGCGCTGTCCCGCCGGCCTATCCATCGATCCCGACTGTGCCCCGGGACGTGCTCCCGACTGGTCGCAGGTGGCCAAGATGGCGTTCCTTCACGCCCCCCTCTGCCCTGCCGGGCATCTCCCCCACGAGGGGGGAGATTGGCAGCTCCGGCCGCAGCGCCAGTCTCGAGTCACCGCCAATTGCCTTATCTGACGGAAAACCCTCCACCATCTTGTCCCAAATTGCGCGCCGCTACCCAACATCGACAAGAAATTTCGCTGCCATATCTGCATCTTGTCGACCGCACACCGCATCGGCCCCGAAAAGGCTGATGATCGGGAGGACGGGCTTTATCTGGCCCGACGAATTGACACTGGTCTGGCGGCACAGATGTGCAAATATCCTGGCCAGGCAACATTGGAGGACCAAGGTCATGGCCGATGCTGGAATGTTGCGCTTCCACGTGCCCGAACCGGAGGTGCGTCCGGGCGGGACGCCGGACTTCTCCAACGTGCCCATTCCCGAGGCCGGCTCGGTGCCGCGGCCTCAGATCGATGTCGACCCGCGCACCATACGCGACATGGCGTTCTCCATCATTCGCGTCTTGAACCGCAACGGCGAGGCCGTCGGCCCGTGGGCCGGGCTGCTCTCCGATGAGGAGTTGCTCACCGGCCTGCGCCACATGATGACGCTGCGCACTTTCGATGCGCGCATGCAGATGGCGCAGCGCCAGGGCAAGACCTCGTTCTATATGCAGCATCTGGGCGAAGAGGCGGTGGCCTGCGCCTTCCGCAAGGCGCTGGCCCCGGGCGACATGAACTTTCCGACCTATCGCCAGGCCGGCCTGCTTATCGCCGACGGCTATCCGATGGTCACCATGATGAACCAGATCTATTCCAACGAGGCCGATCCGCTGAAGGGCCGGCAATTGCCGGTGATGTATTCGTCGAAGGAGCATGGCTTCTTCTCGATCTCCGGCAATTTGGCGACGCAGTACATCCAGGCGGTCGGCTGGGCGATGGCTTCGGCGATATCGAACGATTCGCGCATTGCCGCGGCCTGGATCGGCGATGGCTCGACCGCTGAGTCCGATTTTCATTCGGCGCTGGTGTTCGCCTCCACCTACAAGGCGCCGGTCGTGCTCAATGTCGTCAACAACCAGTGGGCGATCTCTACCTTCCAGGGCATTGCGCGTGGCGGCTCCGGCACGTTTGCGGCACGCGGGCTTGGCTTCGGCATCCCGGCGCTGCGCGTCGACGGCAACGACTATCTCGCCGTGCATGCGGTGGCCAAATGGGCGACCGAGCGCGCGCGCAAAAACCTCGGGCCGACGCTGATCGAATATGTCACCTACCGCGCCGGCGCCCATTCGAGTTCCGACGACCCGTCCGCCTACCGGCCGAAGACCGAGTCCGACGCCTGGCCATTGGGCGACCCGGTGATCCGGCTGAAGAACCACCTTATCGCGCGCAAGGTCTGGTCGGACGAGCGCCATGCCCAGGCCGAGGCGGAGATCCTCGACATGGTGATTGCGGCGCAGAAGGAAGCCGAGAGCCACGGCACGCTGCACGCCGGCGGCAAACCGTCGACGCGAGACATGTTCGAAGGGCTCTATGCCGAGATGCCGCCGCATCTCAGACGCCAGCGCCAGCAGGCGGGGGTCTGACCATGCCAAGACGGACCATGATCGAGGCCATTCGCGACGCCATGGATGTGTCGATGGCGCGTGACGAACGCGTCATCGTCTTCGGCGAGGATGTCGGCTTTTTCGGCGGCGTGTTTCGCTGCACGCAAGGCCTGCAGGCCAAATACGGCAAGAGCCGCTGCTTTGATGCGCCGATCAATGAATCCGGCATTGTCGGCTCGGCCATCGGCATGGCCGCCTACGGGCTGAAGCCGTGCGTGGAAATTCAGTTTGCCGACTATATGTACCCGGCCTATGACCAGCTGACGCAGGAAGCGTCGCGGCTTCGCTACCGCTCGAATGGCGATTTCACCTGCCCGATCGTGGTCAGGATGCCGACCGGCGGCGGTATCTTTGGTGGCCAGACCCACAGCCAGAGTCCGGAGGCGCTGTTCACTCATGTCTCCGGGTTGAAGACGGTGGTGCCGTCCAACCCGCATGATGCCAAGGGCCTGCTGATCGCGGCGATCGAGGATCCCGATCCGGTGATTTTTCTGGAACCGAAGCGGCTCTACAATGGCCCGTTCGACGGCCATCACGACCGGCCGGTGACGCCATGGTCGAAGCATGAGCTCGGCGAGGTCGCCGATGGTCACTACACGGTGCCGCTCGGCAAGGCGGCAATCCGCCGCCAGGGTTGCGCCATCACCGTGCTGGCCTATGGCACGATGGTCTATGTCGCCCAGGCGGCCGCCGAGGAAACCGGCATCGATGCCGAGATCATCGATCTGAGAACCCTGCTGCCGCTCGATCTCGACACGATTGTCGCTTCGGTGAAGAAGACCGGCCGCTGCGTGGTCGTGCACGAGGCGACGCTGACCTCCGGCTTCGGCGCCGAGCTTTCGGCGCTGGTACAGGAGAATTGTTTCTACCATCTCGAGGCGCCGGTGGCCCGCGTCGCCGGCTGGGACACGCCCTATCCGCATGCGCAGGAGTGGGAGTATTTCCCTGGTCCGGCCCGCGTCGGCCGTGCCCTGCGTGAAACATTGGAAGCGTGAGGCCAGACCATGGGCGAACACATCATCAAGCTGCCGGATGTCGGCGAAGGTGTTGCCGAGGCCGAGCTGGTCGAGTGGCATGTCAAGGTCGGCGACCTGGTGCGCGAGGACACGGTGCTGGCCGCTGTCATGACCGACAAGGCGACGGTCGAGATTCCCTCGCCGGTCGATGGAGAGATCCTGTGGCTCGGCGCCGAGATCGGCGACACGGTGGCGATCGGCTCGCCAATCGTTCGCTTGAAGGTTGCCGGCGAAGGCAATGTGAGTTCGGTCACAGCGGAAAAGCCTGTCGAAGCGGAAGCGCCGGCCAAGCTCACAACACCGAAGCCTGAGGCTGCTGTGTCAACTCCGACGGTAACGCCAAAGGCGGCCGAGGCGCCGGCGAAACCCGCGCCAACCTCTGCTGCGAAAAGCACGGCGCAAGCTTCCGGCGCGCCGCGGCCCGAAGGCGAAAAGCCGCTGGCCTCGCCGGCTGTTCGTCTCCGGGCAAAAGAAGCCGGCATCGATTTGCGTCAGGTCGCGGGAAGCGGCCCGGCCGGCCGCATAAGCCATGAGGACATCGAGGCGTTCCTAAAGCGTGGACCGCAGATGGCGGCGGTTTCCGGCTTGGCTCGCAACGACGCGGTCGAGGACATCAAGATCATCGGGCTCCGGCGCAAGATCGCCGAGAAGATGTCGCTGTCCAAGTCGCGCATCCCGCACATCACCTATGTCGAGGAGATCGACGTCACCGCGCTTGAGGATCTGCGCGCCGCGCTCAACAAGGAGAAGCGCGCGGACCGGCCGAAGCTGACGCTGCTGCCGTTCCTGATGCGGGCGATGGTCAAGGCAATCGCCGCCCAGCCCAACCTCAACGCGCTGTTCGACGACGAGGCCGGCATCGTCCACCAGCATGGCGGCGTCCACATCGGCATCGCCGCGCAGACGCCGTCGGGGCTGGTGGTGCCGGTGGTCAAGCACGCCGAGGCGCGCGACATCTGGGATTGCGGCGCCGAGGTGAACCGGCTTGCGGAGGCGGCCAAGTCCGGCACGGCAACGCGCGACGAGCTTTCGGGCTCGACCATCACCATCACCTCGCTTGGCGCCATGGGCGGCGTGGCGACGACACCTGTCATCAACCACCCGGAAGTGGCGATCATCGGCGTCAACAAGATGATGGTGCGGCCGGTGTGGGATGGCACCCAGTTCATTCCGCGCAAGATGATGAACCTCTCGTCGAGCTTCGACCATCGCGTCATCGACGGCTGGGACGCCGCGGTGTTCATCCAGCGCATCAAAACGCTGCTGGAAACGCCGGCGCTGATTTTCGTGGATTGATGGGGGATGAGGTTGATCTCGAAGCGCGAGCCGTCCGGTTCCAGGCTCCCCCTTCTCCCCTTGTGGGAGAAGGTGTCGCCGAAGGCGACGGATGAGGGGTGCTCCAGGGAACGCCAGCGTCTCACTCCGCTGGAACACCCCTCATCCGTCTCGGCGCTGTCACGCCGATCCACCTTCCCCCACAAGGGGGGAAGGACAAGGGGCGCAGCGGCCTTCGCCGAAAGGAAGCAGTGGTCATGAAAGAAATCTCCTGCAAGCTGCTCGTCATCGGAGCCGGTCCGGGCGGCTATGTCTGCGCCATCCGCGCCGGCCAGCTCGGCATCGATACGGTGATCGTCGAGACCGGCAAACCGGGCGGCACCTGCCTCAATGTCGGTTGCATCCCGTCCAAGGCGCTGATCCACGCGGCCGAAGAGTTCGAGAAGGTGACGCATATGGCCGGCGGCAAAAGCCCGCTCGGCATTTCGCTGTCGAGGCCAGCGCTTGACCTCGCTGCAACGATCGCCTGGAAGGACGGTATCGTTAGCCGGCTGACCAGTGGTGTCGCCGGGCTGCTGAAGAAGGCCAAGGTCAAGACCGTGTATGGCTGGGCGACGTTTCGCGACGGCAAGACCGTCGAGGTCGAGACCGAGATCGGCGTGCAGGTGATCCGTGCCGAAACGGTGGTGATCGCAACCGGCTCGGCGCCGGTCGAATTGCCGTTCCTGCCGTTTGGCGGGCCGGTGATTTCATCCACCGAAGCGCTGGCGCTCGGCGACGTGCCGAAAAAACTTGCGGTCGTTGGCGGCGGCTATATCGGGCTGGAGCTAGGCATTGCCTTTGCCAAGATGGGCGCCAAGGTGACGGTGGTCGAGGCGCTGCCGCGCGTGCTGGCGCATTATGATGCCGAGTTGACGCGGCCGGTGGTCAAGCGGCTGGGCGAGCTCGGCGTCGAGGTGCTGGTGAACGCCAAGGCCAAGGGGATTTCCACCAAGGGTGATGCGCTGCTGGTCGAGACTGCGGACGGCAAGAGCGCGAAAATCGCCGCCGACAAGATTTTGGTCACGGTCGGGCGCAAGCCAGTGACCGAGGGCTGGGGGCTCGAGCAGATCGATCTCGATCGGGCCGGCAAATTCATCCGCATCGACGACCAGTGCCGCACCTCGATGCGCGGCATCTTTGCCATCGGCGACGTCACCGGCGAGCCGATGCTCGCGCACCGTGCGATGGCGCAAGGCGAGATGGTGGCCGAGATCGTCGCCGGCCACAAGCGCAGCTGGGACAAGCGGTCGATCCCCGCCGTCTGCTTCACCGATCCGGAGTTGGTCACGGCAGGCCTGTCGCCGGACGAGGCAAAGGCCCAAGGCGAGATCAAGATCGGCCTGTTTCCGTTCGCCGCCAATGGCCGGGCGATGACCAAGCTTGGCGAGGAAGGGTTTGTGCGCGTCGTTGCACGCGCCGACAACCATCTAGTGCTCGGCATCCAGGCGGTCGGTCATGGCGTGTCGGAACTGGCGGCCGCCTTTGGCCTGGCGCTGGAAATGGGCGCGCGGCTGGAGGACATCGCCGGCACCATCCATGCCCACCCGACGCAAGGCGAAGGTTTTCAGGAAGCGGCGCTGAAGGCGCTCGGCCACGCCCTGCATATTTGAGCGCTTAGCGGCCTTCCTTTCCTCTCCCCCGATCGACGGGGGAGAGGAACGGCGCGAACCTATTCCTTCAGGCTCCCTTCCTCCTCCAGCAGACTCCCATCCTGCTCCCACAAGGGGAGAAGGTAACGTCGCGCTCCTCACTTCGCCCGCCGGCCCGCCGGCCCGCCGTCGATTGTCGCAAATCAGCAGGTGTATTAAGTGTCCGGCCATGGACACCAGACTGAAGAAATACATCGCCATTCGCTACAACGCCGCCACCGGCTTCAAGCCGAGCCAGTGGGATGGAAAGGGCCGCGCCAATCTCGACCCGGTATGGCTGGTTGAGCGGTTGGCGTTGTTTGACAGATATTGCGCGCCTTCGCTCGAAGGCCAATCGCTGAAGGATTTTACCGTCCTGGTGGCGTTCGATGCCGAGACGCATGAGAACTATGTTCGGACAGTTTGCAATTGTGTGGCCGGAATCGACGTCAGGCCGGTCCTCGTTGAGGCTGGCGACGACTATAACAATCGCTTCAATGCGTTCGTCCAGAGCGATAGCGATGCCGAGTATGTCTCGCTCACGCGGCTCGACAGCGACGACGCGCTGGCGCCGACCTTCATGGAGCGCGTGGAGCACTACGCGCGTCGGGAGATCGAGAAGGGTGCGGTGGACGTGCAGCCCCTCTACATTGCCTTTCCGGACGGCCAGAATTTCGACACGGCAACCGGCCGCTACACGCTCCACGAATATGTCACGTCGGCATTCGGCACGCTGGTCGAGAAGAGATCACCGGCGATGAGCGGCATCTACAGCGAGCACCACGCAAAGATGGCGACGCGCTTCAACACCGTCGTGGCGGCGTCGAAGGGCGCGCAATGGTGCATCGTCATCCACGACAACAATGCCGCCAATGTGCTGAGGGGCAAGCCGGTCGCGGAGCCGTCTTTTGCCGTCGGTCGACCCGGCATCGAAACCAAGGTGCGGGAGCCCAGCCGAAAGAAGAGCGCGCCGCGACAGGCGGCGCGGTCCGGCATGGCGCCACGAACCGCGGGCAATGCTATTCGGTTTCTGCTCGGGCGACCGCTGCTGTTGCGCAAGTAGGAGCGCTCTAACCCCCCTTGTGGGGCGCTCCAGGCTCCTTTCCTCTCCCTCCGGAGGGGGGAGAGGTGGCGCTGCATAGCAGCGACGGAGTGGGGGAAGGCGGTCCTCAAATGCGGCACCGCTGGACAACTCACCACAGAGTCTCAATTAGGGTTGGGCCCGCCCGGCTTGAAATAACGATGCCCGCGCGAGGTCGACCCCCACGCCGTCGAGCTTCGCTCGACACCTCTCCCCAGATCGACGGGGGAGAGGAACGGCGCGAACCTCAAGGCCTCAGCTCGCCAGCCGGCTTACCATTTCGTGCTGTGCATAGGCGCGGCCGAAACGGTTGGCGAGGAAGGCGTCGAGCGCGATGTCTTCCTGCCTGACGAAGCCGGTAGCCGGCAGGCTGCCGTCGGCCAGCATGTCGAGCACGGCGCAGATGCCTGACGCGGTGGTGATCTGGATGGCGCTGCGCACCTGGTTGCCAATGCGCTGCGAATAGATCTTGTTGGCGTAGGTCTCCTGCAGCAGGCGGCCGTTGCGGCGGCCGGAAACGGTGACGAAGACGATGACCACGTCCTGCAGCGTTGCCGGCAAAGCACTTTCAAAAATGTCCTTCAGCACGTCGCGGCGGTGGCGCAGGCCAAGGTCGTTGAGCAGTGCCTTCATGATCGCGGCGTGGCCGGGATAGCGGATGGTGCGGTAGTTCAGCGTGCGCACCTTGCCCTTCAGCGACTCGGCCAGCGTGCCCAGGCCGCCGGAGGTGTTGAACGCTTCGTAGGTGACGCCGTCGAGCGAGAATTCCTCGCGCTCCTCCAGCGGCGGCACTTCGATCAGTTCGCCCTCGACGATGGCTTCGCAAGGCTCGCAATATTCGTTGATGACGCCGTCGGTGCTCCAGGTCAGATTGTAGTTCAGCGCATTGGACGGGTATTGCGGCAACGCGCCGACGCGCATGCGCACGCTTTCCAGCGTGTCGAAGCGGCTGGCGAGATCGTTGGCGACGATGGAGATGAAGCCGGGCGCCAGCCCGCATTGCGGGATGAAGGCGCTCTTGCCCGACTTGGCCAGTTCCTTGACCCGGCGGGTCGAGACGACATCCTCGGTCAGGTCGAGATAGTGGACGCCGGTGGCGGCCGCCGCCTCGGCGATGCGGGTGGTCAGATGGAAGGGGGCGGCGCTCAGCACGGCAAAGGCGCCGGCAAGCGCGGTCTCGAGGGCGCCGGGCGCGGCAATATCGAGCTCCAACGCTTCGACGCCGGCGGGGAGTTCAGCGGCAGCAAGCTGTGCCGCCGCGCGATCAACGACAGTGACGTGATAGTCACCGGTGTCGGCGAGCATGCCTGCAATGGTCGAGCCGATCTTGCCGGCGCCTACGGCGATGATTTTCTTCATGATCCGATTCCCTCGTGAAAGCTTCTGGCCCGAACCGCTGTGCGGTGGGCACCATGTTCAGGAGAATCGCAGCTTGCCTGTCGAAAGGAAGCGTGGAATTGTTCGAAACGAAACCTCTCTTTGGTCAATCTGCCGGCAAGGTTCGTCGAAATGCTCAGTGATGCCGAACAGGCCCTGCTTTCTCTACTGCGCGGCAATGCGCGCGCCTCGACCGCCGAGCTGGCGCGCCAGCTTGGCGTCTCGCGCACCACGGTGCAAAGCCGGATCGAGCGGCTGGAACAGCGCGGCATCATCACCGGTTACGGCGTCAGGCTGGCGCCGGACTATGAACAGGGGCTGGTGCGGGCGCATGTGCTGCTCACCGTCACGCCCAAGCTGGCCGACAAAGTGGTGCGCAGCCTGCAGGCGCTGGCGCCGGTGCGGACGCTGCATTCGGTCAGCGGCAATTTCGACATGATCGTCATCGTCGACGCGCCGTCGATCCGGGATCTCGACACGCTGCTCGATCAGATCGGCGCCATGGAAGGCGTCGAGCGGACGTCGTCGTCGATCATCCTGTCGACGCGCATCGACCGCTGAGCGCAGTGGCTGCCGCGCCTTAGCCAGTTGCCTTGGTGGCAGGAAAACTCACGACAACCGCAAGGCCGGGATGGCGGTCTTCCAGGGCAATCGAGGCGCCGTGCAGATCGGCTATGGCGCGCACCAGGCTCAGGCCAAGGCCGCTGCCCGGCGTCGTGCGGCTGTTGTCCAGCCGGTAGAGCCGCTGGAACACTTTTTCGCGCTCCTCGGTGGGAATTCCAGGGCCGTCGTCGCCGACCTTCGCCAGAATGCGGTCATCCCTCGATGTCACCGACAATTCGATTTCCGTGCCGGCCGGGCAATGCCGCAAGGCATTTTCCACCAGATTGGCGAACATCTGCGTCAACAGTTCCCGATCGCCATGGATCCGGCTGCCGTGGTCCAGAACCATCTTCGCCGAAAGCGACTTGCCGTCGTCCTCGGCGACGCCGGCATAAATTTCGGCAATGGTTTCGACGACGCCACCAAGCTCCAGATCGACGAAGCGCGCCTTGCGCGCGCCGGCCTCGATCTGGGCGATGCGCAGCAGCGCATCGAATGTCTCGTTGATCTGCAGGCCTTCCGCCCGCGCCTCCGTTAGTTCATCGGAAACGGCCTCGCCCAAAGTGGTTTTTTCGGCGGCGCCCTCCAAAATCATCTGCAGGCGGTTCAGCGGCGTCTTCAGATCGTGGGCGATGTTGGCGCTGACCTGCTTCATGCCTTCGACCAGCGCCGCCAGCCGGTCGAGCGCTGCGTTGACCTGCGTGGAGACACTGTCGATATCGTCGCCGTTGCCAACCAGGGGAATGCGGGCGTCAAGCCGCCCATGCGACACGTCGACCATGGTGGCGGCGATGCCGTCGAGGCGGCGCTGGACACGCGACGCCAGCAAGGCGCCGCCGGCCACCGCCAGACCGGCGATGATCAGGGTTGCCCAGCCGAAACTCATCAGGACAATGGTTTCCAGCTCCTTGGTTTCGGAAAGGCTGAAGGCGACCGTCAGATTGTTTCCACCAACCGAACCGGACCAGGCGCGGTAGACGGTGTCGGCCGGCACGCCGGGCATGGTGGCATCAAACATCGAGAAGCCATCTGGAAGGTCTGCCGCGGTAAAGTTTCCGGCCAGATGATTGCCGGTCGGACCAGTCAGCGAGAACAGCTGCTCTTTCTTGGTTGAGAGCGCGGCATGGCTGTCGACCGTGGCAACCAGATCCTCCAGGTCGGCTTCGGCGTAAGTCGCCGCGACCACGGAATAGGTCTCCTTGATGGATTCGTCGAGCCGCTCGGCAAGATCGGCGCTCATCAGCTGATAGACGATGGCGCCCGACAAGATAAAGGCAAGCACGAACAGGAAGGCAAAGGTCAAAGCAAGCCGGAAAGGCGTGCTGCGCAGAAGGTTAAACCGGCGCATGCAGGCTGTAGCCGGTGTTGCGGACGGTGTGGATGAGCTGCATCTCGAACGGCTTGTCGATCTTGGCCCTTAGCCGGCTGATATGGGTCTCGACGACGCTGGTCCTGGGATCGAAATGGAAGTCCCAGACGCGTTCCAGCAGCATGGTCCGGGTGATGACCCGGCCTTCGCCGCGCATCAGCACTTCGAGCAGGCTGAACTCCCGCGGCTGCAGGTCGATCACCTGACCCTGCCTGGTGACGCGGCGCATGATCAGATCCATTTCGAGATCGGCGACCCGCAAGGCGGTCTTCTGCTCCTGCGCCGCCGGCCGGCGACCCAGCGCGTTGATGCGGGCAAGCAGCTCGGAAAAGGCGAATGGCTTGACGAGATAATCGTCGCCGCCGGCCTCCAGGCCTTCGACCCGGTCGTCGACGCCACCGACCGAGGTCAAGAAGATCGCCGGCGTGCGCACGCCGGCGGCACGCACCGCCTTGATCATCGACAGGCCGTCGAGGCCAGGGATCATGCGATCGGCAATGATGACGTCATAGGCGTCGCGCGTCGCGGCAAACAGCGCGTCATGCCCGTTGCGCAGCAGGTCGCAAACATGTCCGGCTTCGCTCAATCCCTTGACGACATAGTCGGCCGTCCTGGGGTCATCCTCAACAAGGAGAAGGCGCATCGTCGTTCCGGTCTGTTGCCGACTTTTCAAGGTAGCACGCTATCACCGGCAGCGACCCGTTCCTAGAATAGCGGCCAGCGCCTGCCCGCTCGTCATGCAGCCGCTTCATTCGTGCTCCGATTGAAGCAGGATTTCGTCGGTCTGGTCGATGTCCCGCTTCAGCGTCATGTAGAGAACAAGGGCGACGATGCAGCCAAGGAAGAGGATGCTGGTCAAGGTGGTGCCAAAGCCGAGGCCGCCATATTCGACCGGTTGCGACAGCAGGTCGCCGAATGAGGCGCCAAGCGGCCGCGTCAGGATGTAGGCGAGCCAGAAGGCAAGGATGCCGTCCAGCCTGAGGACATAATAGGCAAAGGCGATGAGCGCGATGACGCCGCCAAACAACAGGCCGGTGGTGAGGTAGCCGATGTCGAAGCTTTCCGCGACAAGGTCGCCAGCCGCGGTGCCGAGCGAGAAGGTGAAGAGGATCGCCAGCCAGTAGAAGATCTCACGCCGGGTGGTGAAGATGGTGTGGATCGACAGCGTTCTTTCGCTGGCGTACCAGACCGAAAATGTCGCGGCGAGCGCGATGCTGAAGGCGATGGTCGTCGTTTCAAGCCGCACGCCGAAATTGTCGACGAGGTTGTCGGTGACCAGCGTGCCGACGATGCTGATCAGCACCACCGCCAGCCAGTAGGCCCATGGCACATAGCGTTTCTGGGCGAACTGCAGGATAAGGGCGACAACCAGGATGCCGGTCATGATCAACGAGGTGACGGTGAGCCCGAGGCCGAGATTGACGGCGAGATAGTCGGCCGCCGTCTCGCCCATGGTCACCGCCATCAGCTTGATCAGCCAGAAATCGACGGTGACATCGGGAACCCGGTTAAGAAGAGGCGCGGCACGTTGGGTGGCTGGCGGCAGCATGGCGGTGTCCTGTCGTTGCGGGCGGAGTTACTTGCCCAGGATTTTCATGGCCTGAGCGAAGAAGTCGTCGGCGCGCTTGTCGTCGTCGGCGTTGCAGCGCTCGATGCCCTTGGTCTCCAGCTCGGAGACCTTGGTTTTGTCCGCATCGTCGAGTTTGGCTTCGGCTTCCGCGGCGCGCAGGGTCTTGAGCGTTTCTTCGCAAGGCGCTGGTGCGGCGGAGGCGGCTGCAATCGGGTTGGCGATGGCAAGTGCTGTGAGCGCGAGGGCGAGAACCAGTCTGTTCATGGGCGCTTTCCTGTTGGCGCCGGTCTTTTGGCGATCGTGCTCCGGCCAGACTGACCGGCAGCGGCGACCCTAGGGACGCGACTTCACCGGCATCTGTCTGGAAGCTTACATTTTCGTAAGAATGGGCGTGGAAGCGACAAAATCGCCACCGACGTCTCGCCAGCAACCGGCAGAAAGAGTAGTGGCTAATGCAGGGCGCACCGCCGCCGCCCGGTTCCACAGGCTTGCCGGAGTCGCAAGAAACACCAATGACCTACGCTTCCCCCAAGCCGTCGCCGGTGGCGTTCGACCAGCACAGGCGCCTCATCGTTGTCCAGGTGGCGGCCGTCCTGGCCATAGTGCTGCTGTTGTTTGCCAAGCCGTTCCTGAGCGAAGGGTCGGACGGTCACGAGCTCATGGAACTCTTCGGCGTCGTCCTGGTGCTTGCCTGTGTCGGCGGGCGGCTGTGGAGCATTCTCTATGTAGGCGGCAAGAAGAACGAAGAGCTGATTTCCGCGGGGCCATTCTCGATGACCCAGAACCCGCTCTATTTCTTTTCCACCATCGGCGCGGTGGGCATCGGGTTGATGTACGGATCCGTCGTCGTGGCCCTGGCATTGGGTCTCGCCAGTTTCATCGTTTTCCGGGTGACGGCGCGCAAGGAAGCCGAATTCCTGCTGGGAAAGTTCGGCCCCGCCTACACGGCCTATGCCGAGCGGACGCCGCGCTTCTGGCCGAACCCGCTGCTGTTTGTCGACCAGGCCGAGTGGCAGTTTTCAACGGCTGCGCTGAAGCGGACATTTTATGACGGGCTCTATTTCCTTGCCCTTTTCCCGCTGATCGAAACGGTCGAACATTTCAGGAATGGTGGCTTCCTGCCGACGCTGTTCACCCTCTATTGATTCTATTGATTGGCGCCACGAGCCGCGCGGCGGACGCTGAGCACCAGGATCACAAGGCAAGCATTTCAGGAGTGGCGGCTTCCTGCCGACGCCGTTCACCCTCTATTGATCAGCGCCTGACCCTTCCCGGCGGTCAATAGCGGGGCCTTTTGTCGGAAACCACGACCAGCCTGCCGCCAACATGCTGGCAGCGCTTGCATGCCAGCTTCGATGCCAGCCGCCGTTCGCAGATGAAGTCGTAGTGGGTGCCGTAAGTCTCGATCAGAGGGTCAAGATCGAGCGAGCGCAGATGACCGCAACGCGGATTGCCGCAATAGGCGCTCAGGCCCAATCCAAGTTCCCTGAGTTCGGCGAGTTTTGTCGGCAGTGCGGTCGGGACGACAATAGAGGCGGGCTGCACCGGGTTTGCCACCGAGACCAGGATGGGTCGTCGAAATTCCGCGCGGTCAATGGCGCTTATCGCCTGGACGGCTTCATCTTCCGCGAAGCCAATATGCGTATCGATGCTCTCCATCGCTTCCGTATGGCCGCGGACAAACAAAGCCCTTCGCAGCACGTGCAGCGCATCCCTCGTCTCACAGAGTGTCGTGCGGAGCGTGAGAGGCATCTCCTCAATCCCTCAGGTAGCTGTCGGGAAGGCAATCGGCTTCGACGGCCGCCGCAATGAAGGCCCTGTGGACGTCTCTGGTGCTGCAGGAGCCGACCCTTTCCTGCACCAGGGCAGCCAGCGCAGCCAGGAACAGCGGGCCGTCGGAGGGCCAGTCATTCGCCAGGGCATCGGCCATTTCGGGAAGTGTCCGCAGCACCGAAATCGTGCCGTCGGTGCTCTCGATGGGGATTCCGGAAAATACAGAGGTTGGGATGATTGTCATTGCACAGCTCCCGCTGCTCTCAAGCACCAGCGCCCGTTCAATGGCTGATGACAAAGCTAGTTGAGCACTTAAACAACGCACTGTCTATTAACTATGACGTATCGACTGTGGCTTGCGATCGCGTCGCCATTTACATCCACCGAACGAAATCAACGCACCGCAGGGATGCGCACACTGCGGCGACCCAGCGGCATGGCCTCGTCGTCTCTTTGCATAGTTGGCGGGTTTTCCCGGTTGCTTTCAGTGCACTGGGCACCACGACAACCGCACAACCGACCGGCAATGGACCGCTATCGAGCGCGGGCGGCGCGCCGCACGCTTTGCACCAGGATCGCGAGGCAACCCACCAGCAGCGCAATGCCGCCAAGCAATGGCGGCATTGCGAAAAGCCTTACAGCCGCTGTGACCGCCGCAATCAGCATCAGCGCCAGCAGCGCCAGGTTACCGTCATCGATGAACATGCCGACGAGTTCCTTGATGGCAAGACGGACAATGCTCATCGGGCAAACCCCCTGGTGGGATAGGCGCTGCGCAGCCAGCGGACGATGGCAAAGGAGGCCAGCGCAACGACGGCGAAGATGGCCAGCAGTGCCAGATCGGCGCCCGGCCAGTCGGCGCCGATGCCTTCGCCCGTCCAGAAAATGCCAAAACTGGTCAACATCAGCCCGACGACGAATTTGAGCGCATTTTCCGGCACGCGCGCCAGCGGCCGGTGCACTGCGAGCCCGATCATCATCACCAGGATGAACGCCGCCAGCGCGCCGAGGCCGGCGTAAAGCGTCTGCCCATGCGCGGCGCCGACCGCAATGACGATGAACACCACCTCGACACCTTCGAGCAGCACCGCCTTGAACGCCGCCAGCCCTGCCAGATAGTCGGCCCGGCGGTCATTGGCTTGCTGCTGCAAGCTGGCGGTCTCCTTGGAAAACGCCGCCGCCTCGTCATGCAGGGCGATGACGCCAACGGCGCGCAGGATGGCCTTGCGTAGCCAGCGCAGGCCAAACAGGATCAACAGCACGCCGACGACGAATTGCAAGATGGTGATGGGAACCAGCGCCAGCAGCGGCCCGAACGCCACCACCAGTGCCGCCAGCAGCGCCAGCGCCAGGGCAGCGCCGGTGAGAGCCGACCGCCAGCCGCGCGTCACTCCGACCGCCAGCACGATGGTGAAGGCCTCGACGACCTCTACGAAGGAAGCGAGGAAAGCGGCGGTGACGGTCGAAAGGATGGGGGTGAGGTTGTGCATGAGGCATCCCGAGCAGCTTGCGAGAATGCCTTAGAGTGAATTTAGCTTCCAGTGCCCCAAAAACGAAAAGCCGCGGCGGACCGCGGCATTTCGATGCTTGATTCCCCTTCGAGGAAACTGGAGCGCCGGACAGGATGAAACTGGGCACGGCTATCTTACTGTTTGCGCTATAGCTTTTTGAGGCAAGCCCATATGGCCCTTTCGTCCTTGGCGGGTTGAACAAGGCTGCAACCCCAATATGGCTTCAAGAAAGCTGGACAATTCCCTGGAGCCCTGCATAGACCGAGGTTCGTAGCCAGCGGTCCATGCTGCGGGCGAGGGCGGGGTCGCCGCTCAGAAAAAGGCGGCCCCTTTCTTTCTCGCGCTCGATGCTGGAGTGGCCCTCGATGATGGCCCCCAGTGAAACAACGCCGGTCTCGACGTAAAGGTCGACATCCCGGCCGGGGTCGAGCCAGCATAGCTCGGGGAAGTCCGCGCCTGGCTCGACCACAAACCAGCAGTTGGGACACTTCAGTGGGGGATCGTCGCGGAAATGGAAGCGGATGACGGCGCGCCGCCGCGGCAGTTCAGCGAGGTCGATCATTCGCCGCACGACCCACATGATGGTCGAAGCATCCGCACCGCTGAGCGCGATCTCCGCCTCGATGTTGCATAGCGCCCATTCCGCCAGCGCGTTCATCGCCGGTTCGAGCTTGATCGCCTTCTCGGTGCGGAAATAGTCGACGGTGCCCGCCGCCTTGTCCTCGACGCGCTCGACCAGGCCCGACGACTCCATCTCCTTGAGCCGCCTCGACAGGATGGCGGACGAGATGTTGCCCAACCCCTTGCGAATGTCGTTGAAGCGGGTCGAGCCGTTCCAGAGTTCGGTCAGGATTTGGATCGTCCAGCGCGGTTCAAGGATCTCGCAGGCAAGCGAGATCGGACAGATCAGTCCGTAAGGCCGACGCGTCATGGCCGGGCGCTCCTTTGCCGCAAGTTAGTCCTTGCGAAGGTCTAAGGCCAGTTCACAATCTGAAGCGGAACGCTTCTGAAGCTGCCCTATTGCCTGCCCGCCTTCCGCCGTCATGGTGATTGAACTCGGATGGTCAGACTTAGGAGCAAGAAAATGTTTGCTTTGAGAAAAATTCTCGCAGTGACTCTCTTGGCTACGGTGTCGTTCGGCTGGCCCGCGATGGCGACCGACGCGCCCAAGCTATCGCCTCTAAAATTCTCCAAGGAATGCAGTGGTTACAACGGTGAAACACCGAGCTTCTGTACAATTACCGAATCGAGTCTGAAGGAAATACCGGCTGGCACAAAGGTTCTTTATTATGGCCCTGTTCTCAGTAGCCCGCTATTTACGAGCAGCTCCGTCGTTCTCGCCGTTGGGCCAGGCGACTCCGCGATTGGTTATTGCATCGTCTATGACACCGCGAAACCGCCAACAGGACATTGCGCGTTCTCCGCAGGAAGCGGGACGTTGGCCGGCTTTCAAGCTATTCTGAACGTGACGGTCGATGACAAGCAAATTTGGCATTGGGAGGGCGGCTATCTTCTCGCAGCCGCGAAGTAGCACTCTTATGTCGGCTAAAATCCTGCAAATCAACTACAAGCTCAACGGGCCAAGGGCCGAGTACGAGAAAGAAAACCTGCCCTATGCTCAACCCATCGCGGACATACCTGGCCTGCGCTGGAAGGTCTGGATCATAAACGAGGCCCAAAGCGAAGCCGGCGGGATCTACCTGTTCGACGATGACGCCGCAGTGCAGGCCTTCCTGGACGGGCCGATTATTGCGGAGATGAAAGGTGACCCGACATTGAGCATCAAGGCGTTTGACGTGATCGCAGAACTCACGACCATCACACGTGGCCCGGTGAAGTAGTATTGCCGGAGCTTGGGAGGGCGCGTGTTGCGGACGAAGGAGCGCGGGTATCTTCATGCCGACTCCGCTGCCAACAGCATTCGGCATTCCTGAAGGACACTCGCTTGCGGACTGGGCGCGAACGCTGCTGGCCCTTGTCCATGAGTGGCGGACCCGCCGCGACAAAGCGCTCGCTTGGTCACCTGTCCAACTTGCATCTGCGCGACGTTGGCTTGACCAAAGCTGACGTCTGCTCCGACAGCTTCGATCGATCCGCCTCTCGCGCGCTCAAGAGTGCAGCGCAGAACCGCATGGGCAATTGGTGAGAAGGGAAAGCTGGCGTGTACAGCGCACATTTGGTCCCCGTTGATCCCCGGGGCGGAAGCCGCTTGACGGCGGCAAATGATCAGCCAAAATCCGGGCCGCGCCCCAGTGTCTAAGCCTTGGTTTCAGAAATTTGGCGCGGGTGAAGCGATTCGAACGCTCGACCTTGGCAAGGTTGCGCTCTACCCCTGAGCTACACCCGTTCGCACCGCCTTTGGGCCGCCCGTGATCCCCTGCGGAGCTATTCCCGTGCAAATGCCATGAATGCAGGCAACGGTGTGACCTTCTCTCATCGTCTCGATCGCTCTGGCAATGATATTGACACCGGACAAATAGTGGCACTTACTGGCGGCGTAATCGGTTACGTAACCGATTACGGTTCAATCAAGTGGAGGAACGCATGAGCAAGAACCCGAATACGCACGCCGCCCCCGGTCTCGATTCAAGCCCATTTTCGCGCCGCCAATTCCTCAAGACCAGCGTGCTGGCGGCGGGTGCACTGGCCATGCCGCTGGGACCGGCCATCGCGGCCGACAAACCGAAGGTCGGCCTGGTCATGAAGTCACTGGCGAACGAATTCTTCAAGCAGATGCAGGCCGGCGCCGAGGACTACGCGGCCAAGAACAAGGACAAGTTCGATTTCGCCGCCGTCGGCATGAAGGACGAGCGTGACTTTGCCGCGCAGGTCGACGCCATCGAGAATTTCATCACCCAGAAGTTCAATATCATCGTCGTCGCCCCGGCCGATTCGAAGGCCATGGTCACACCGATCGCGAAGGCGCTGAAGGCCGGCATCAAGGTGATCAACATCGACGTCGCGCTCGACGAAGAAGCCAAGAAGAAAGCCGGCATCGATCTCGCCTTCTTCGGGCCGGACAACCGCGCCGGCGCCAAGCTGGCGGGCGACGCGCTCGGCAAGGCGCTTGGCAAGGGTGGCAAGGTCGTCATCCTCGAAGGCAACCCGGAAGCCGACAATGCCAAGGAGCGCAAGCTGGGCTTCGACGACGCGGTGAAGGAACACGGGCTGGATCTGCTCGACAGCAAGACGGCACACTGGGAAACCGAGGAAGCCAACACGTTGATGACCAACTTCATGACCCAGCACCCCGACATTCAGGGCGTGATGGCGGCCAATGATTCGATGGCGCTCGGCGTCGTCAAGGCCATCGACGCGGCCGGCAAGTCCGACCAGATCAAGGTGGTCGGCTTCGACAATATCCCGGCTGTCGGACCGCTCCTGAAGAGCGGCAAGATGCTTGCCACGATCGAGCAGTATGGCGCCAAGATGGCTGCGCTGGGCATCGACTACGGCCTGCGCGAATTGGCCGGCGAGAAATTCTCCGGCTGGGTCAAGACCGACATCAAGCTCGTCACCGGCTAAGGCCGCCGAGCGGACCCTTGCATCTCCACGGCCGGGCGCAGATGCTCCGGCCTCGCATACGCCGCCATGGTCGCTTGCCAAGTCCTGGCGGCGATGACGGCGCCCGCCGTGGAGTCGATGCCCCTCGTCCAGGCGCGCGCGAAGTTCAGGATTTGTTGCCATGAAGGCGAACGATGCAATTCTAACCCTGGAAGGGGTCGGCAAGGTCTTTCCGGGAGCCATCGCGCTCAGCGGCGTCTCGCTCTGCATCGAACGCGGCGAAACCCACATCATTCTGGGCGAAAACGGCGCCGGCAAATCGACCCTGATCAAGCTGCTGGCGGGTATCTACCGGCCCGACAGCGGTGAGATCACCTTCAACGGCGCGCCATACCACCCGAAGACGCCTCACGATGCGCAGGCAGGCGGCATCCGCATCGTCCACCAAGAACTCAATCTGCTTCCGTATCTGAGCATCGCCGAGAACCTGATGCTGGAGAGCCTGCCTCGCCGCTTTGGCGTGGTCGATGGCAAGGTGCTCAAGCGGCGCGCTGTTGCACTGCTCAAGGAGGTCGGCCTGGACGTCGACCCGAAGATGCGCGTCGAGGAACTCGGTGTCGCGCAGATGCAACTCGTCGAGATCGCAAAAGCCCTTTGCTACGACAGCAAGCTTCTTGTCCTGGACGAGCCGACCGCGACGTTGACGCCACCGGAAATCGAACGCCTGTTCGCCATCATCAAGCGGCTGAAGGCAAAGGGTGTGACGATCATCTATATCTCGCATCGCCTGCATGAGGTCTTCGAGATCGGCGATCGGGTGACGGTGCTGCGCAACGGCCAGCTGGTGAGCACCCGCGACCTGCAGGGACTGACCGTGCCCGACCTCGTGCGCATGATGATCGGACGCGACATTGCGGACGAATACGGCTTCGACACCTCCATCGTGCCGGGCAAGGTCGCGCTCAGCGTCAAGGATCTGAAGCGCGACACTACGACACCCGCAATATCGTTCGACGTTCGACATGGCGAGATACTGGGGGTGGCCGGCCTCGTCGGCAGCGGCCGGACAGAGGCGATGCGGGCGCTGTTCGGCGCCGATGCAAAGATCGGCGGCGTCATCGAAGTCGACGGCGTGAGGGCCGCGATTTTCGCGCCGAAGGACGCCGTGCGGCATGGGCTGAGCCTGCTCACCGAAGATCGCAAGGGCCAGGGCCTGCTGCTCGACCTGCCGGTCGACCAGAACATAACCGTCACCGACCTCAGCAGGATCTCGCGGTTCGGTCTGCTCGATCGTGACGCGGAGGCCGCCGCTGCGACCGATCTGGTCGGCCAGTTGCGGGTCAAGACCAGCTCGATCGCCCAGGCCGTGCGCAACCTTTCGGGTGGCAACCAGCAAAAGGTGGTTCTGGCGAAGTGGCTGTTTCGCGGCACCTCGACGCTGATCCTCGACGAGCCGACGCGCGGCGTCGACATCGGCGCGCGACGCGAGATCTACCAGTTGCTGTGGATGCTGGCGGCGGCGCAGAAGGGCATCGTCATGGTATCGTCCGACCTGCCCGAACTGATGGGCATGTGCCACCGCATCATCGTTTTTTCGAAGAACAGGATCGTCGGCGACGTGCCACGATCCGAATTCGACCAGGAGCGCATCTTGTCGCTCGCCTATCAGGAGTATGTGCGACCATGAGCGACATGTCCGAAACCGCTGCGTCGGCACCTGCGTCCACGGCCAGGCCGAAGCTCCTGCGCTTTCTCGTCCGCGACGCCGGCGTGCTGATGGCGCTGGTGCTGATCACGCTGTTCTTCTCGCTCACGGCCCCCTATTTCGCCACGCCGGAGAACGCGCTGAAGATCTTCGTGCAGATCGCCATCAACACGGTGCTGGCGGCGGGCATGACCTTCGTCATCCTGACCGGCGGCATAGACCTCTCCGTCGGCTCGGTGCTTGCGCTCTGCACGGTCGTCGGAGCCACCATCATGACCAGCGAGAGCCTGACGCCGGCCCTCTCGATCACCTTGGCATTGGTCGGCTGCATGGCAACGGGCGCCGTCTGCGGCGCCCTCAACGGGCTGATCTCCACACGCTGGAAGATTCCATCCTTCATTGTCACGCTCGGCATGCTCAACATGGCAGCCGGCGCGGCGCGCGTGGTGAGCGACAATTCGACGATCACCGGCCTGCCGCAAAGCTTCATCGATTTCGGCAACCTCATCATCGGCGGCTTCCTGCCCTCGATCTTCCTCATCGCGGTGCTGGTGATCGCGGCCGGCTGGTTTGTGCTGCGCTTCACCGTTTTCGGCCGCATGATCTTCGCCGTCGGCACCAATGACGAGGCGGTGCGCCTCTCGGGCCACAATCCAGACGTCTACAAGATCGCCGCTTTCACGATCAGCGGTGCGACCGCCGGTATCGCGGCCATGGTCTATCTGCTGCGCCTGAACATCGGCAGCCCGATCGCGGGCGTCGGCTACGAGCTTAACGCCATCGCCGCGGTCATCATCGGCGGAACCAGCCTGAACGGAGGCAAGGGCTCCGTCATCGGTACGCTGGTCGGCGCCTGCATTCTCCAGGTGCTGAGCACCGGGCTGCAACTGCTCGGCGTCGGTGATAATTTCAAGCCGATCGTGATCGGCCTTGTCATCGTGCTGGCCGTCATCCTTGACGCCTACCGGGAAAGGCTGCTCAGGGTAATTCGCTAGAAAAATGCGCTGGGAAAGGGGACCATGACGACGATTGCCGATGTCGCGCGACATGCCGGGGTGTCCGTCGCCACCGTCTCGCATGTCATGAACCAGACACGCCATGTCGGACCGGAGACGGCCGAGCGGGTGCACGCGGCGATCGCGGCCTTGCGCTACAGCCCGAATTCGCTGGCCCGGAGCCTGCGGCGCGGCGAGACCAAGACCATCGGCCTGCTCCTGCCCGACAATTCCAATCCGTTCTTCGCCAGCGTCGCGCGCCAGATCGAGGACGCGGGTTTCCTGGCGGGCTACACGGTGATCCTGTGCAATTCGGACGGCAGCGCCGAAAAGGAGGAGCGCTACCTGTCCGTGCTGATAGCAAAACAGATCGACGGCCTGATCTTCGCCGGCTCGTCGGACCGCGCGCGGGTGTTCTCGCGTCTCTCCAAGACCAACGTGCCGGCGGTGCTGCTCGATCGCGAGATCCAGTCACTCAATATGGACTCGGTGCTGGTGGACCACCATCACGGTGGCTACCTCGCCGGTCAATATCTGATCAAGCTCGGCCACCGCACGTTTGGCGTCATCGGCGGCCCGCGCGATTCCAGTTCGAGCCCGGCCCGCCTGCTCGGCTTCGTCAGAGCGCTTCGCGAAGCCGGGCTGGACTTGCCTGCGGCGAGGGTGGTGGATTCCGACTATCAATTCGCCGGCGGGCGTCTGGCGATGGAGCGCCTGATGGCGCAGGCGCCCGAGATCACGGCGGTCTTCGCCTGCAACGACCTGATGGCCATGGGCGCGTTGACCGCGCTGCGCGCGCGCGGATTGCAGGTTCCCGAGGACATGTCGATGATCGGCTTCGACGACATACCCTATGCCGTCACCACCTGGCCGCCGCTGACGACGGTCGCACAACCGGTCGAGAAAATAGGAACGCGGGCTGTGAGCCTGCTGCTGGATCGCCTCGGCGACCCGGCGGCCCAGTCGCGCCGTGAAATCCTCCTGCCTGTCCTCGTCGAAAGGGAAAGCTGTGCTCCTTGGCCGCGTGGAAGAGGCAACTCATAGGCGGCTGGCGCCGAGGGCGAACGCATGACGCCCCGTCCATCACCCAGAAACGAAAAAGCCGCGGCGGACCGCGGCTTTTCATGTGCTTGATTCCCCTGGAGGAAATTGGAGCGGGTGAAGCGATTCGAACGCTCGACCCCAACCTTGGCAAGGTTGTGCTCTACCCCTGAGCTACACCCGCTCGCACGGCCGTTGGGCCGCAAGCCGGGCCTATATGGCCGAAGAGCGCGGCGATTGCAACAGGGAAATCGCAGGCTTTTTGGCCGCACCCGGCGGCGCCGACAAACCTTTCGGACCCACGCGCGGCGATAAGCCCGTATTGCCTTGTTGCACGACGGTCTTGTCTCGACGGCATCATTGGCCGTAAACGGCAGGCCTGAACCGCGACAGAGAAAAATACCGATGCCGAAGACCGAAGCCGAGCTTTTCGCCTTTCTCGCCGAACTCGGCATTGCCGTCGAGACGCGGCGCCATCCGCCGCTGTTCACGGTTGCCGATTCGCAGGCGCTGCGCGGGGAAATTGCCGGCGGGCACACCAAGAACCTGTTCCTCAAGGACAAGAAGGACAATGTCTTCCTGGTCAGCGTCGGCGAGGAGGCCGAGGTCGACCTCAAGCAGATCCACCATCTCATCGGCGCCTCGGGCCGCGTTTCCTTCGGCAAGCCGGAATTGCTGATGGAGCTGCTCGGCGTGGTTCCGGGCGCGGTCACGGTGTTCGGGCTGATCAACGATACGGCGCGCAGGGTCAAGGTGGTTCTCGACCAGGAGTTGATGGCGCATGCGGTGATCAACGCCCATCCGCTGACCAATGAAGCCACGACATCGATCGCCGCCGCCGACCTGATCAAATTCGTCGAGGCAACCGGGCATGATGCTGTTATCTTGAAAGTCTCGGCGTGATCGCCACATGGTGGCTGGCTTTGTGAAAAAAGGCGTTGCGCCTGTCCTTGGGACCAGCGGCGCGACCGAAAGGGTGACGAGATGAGTGACAACAATCCGTTTGGCGGCGCCAGTGGCCAGTATTCCACCACCGTGCAGTATGGCGGCACCGAGGCCGCCCGCCCGAAAGTAGCCGTTGGCGGGGCGCCGGCCGGCGATGTCATCAAGGACACGACGACCGCGGCCTTTGCCGCCGACGTTGTCCAGGAATCGCGCCGCCAGCCGGTTCTGGTCGATTTCTGGGCGCCGTGGTGCGGCCCGTGCAAGCAGCTGACACCGCTGCTGGAAAAGGCGGTGCGCGCCGCCGGCGGCAAGGTCAAACTGGTCAAGATGAACATCGACGACCATCCGTCGATCGCCGGCCAGCTCGGCATCCAGTCGATCCCGGCGGTCATCGCCTTCAAGGACGGCCAGCCGGTCGACGGTTTTATGGGCGCCATCCCGGAGAGCCAGATCGCCGAATTTATCACCAAGGTCGGCGGCAAGGGCAATGGTGCGCCGCCGGTGGCCGAGGCGCTGGCTGCGGCGGCGGAAGCCCGCGGGGCCGGCGATCTGCAGACCGCGGCCGACATTTATGACGCCATCCTGGAGCAGGCGCCGGAGACGATCGAGGCGATTGCCGGGCTGGGCGACCTGTTGTTCGAGGCCGGCGACACCGCAGGCGCCGAAGAGGTTCTGGCCAAGGCGCCGGAGGCCAAAAAGGATGCGCCGGTGCTTGCCGCCGTGCGCGCCAGGATCGCGCTTGCCGCGCAAGCGGCGGCCCTTGGCAATCCGGCCGAGTTCGAGCAGCGCCTCGCCGCAAATCCCGGCGATCATCAGGCCCGCTTCGATCTGGCCATGATCCAGAATGCCAAAGGCGAACGCACGCAGGCCGCCGACAATCTGCTGGCGATCATCAAGGCCGACCGAACCTGGAATGACGACGGCGCCAAGACGCAGCTGCTGCAGTTCTTCGAGGCCTGGGGCATGACCGACGAGGCGACGCTTGCGGCACGGCGCAAACTGTCGTCGCTGCTGTTTTCGTAGAGCCGGTTTAGGCTGTTTTTGGCGGATGGCCTTGCGGCTGACGGTGGCTGCGCCAGATTAGACGGCAAGAGATCGGGCCGGACCGATCCGCTTCCTGTTGGCATGGCTTGCGCCCTGCCGGATTGCGACGGGCAAAGTTCCGGATTTGACGCGCTTCGTGACGAAGCGATCGGAGGATTGAGGTGCAGGCGGGAAACGCGCACTACCGGCAGGCCAAGGATTTGCCGTCGACGATCGCGATCTTTCCGCTCGAAGGCGCGCTGCTGTTGCCCGGCGGCCGCATGCCACTCAATATTTTCGAGCCGCGCTATCTGCAGATGGTGGATGAGGCGATCGCCGGATCGCGGCTGATTGGCATCATCCAGCCCAGCCTCGACGGCGCCTTGCGCGCTGACGGCGAGCCGGAACTCTGCAATGTCGGCTGCGCCGGGCGCATCATCTCGCTGGCCGAGAGCGGCGACGGCCGCTACCTGATTTCGCTGCAAGGCGTCTGCCGGTTCCGCATCGCGCATGAACTCCCGGCCAAAACCCCGTTTCGCCAGGGCAAGATCGCGCCCTTCCTCGCCGATCTCCGTGAAGATCAAGCGGCGAGCGAGATCGATCGGCCCGCGCTGCTGAGGGCATTTCGCGCCTATCTGCAGGCCAATGATCTGGAAGCCGACTGGGAAAGCGTCAGCCGCGCCGAAAACGCCATGCTGGTCAACGCGCTGTCGATGATGGCGCCCTACGGGCCGGCTGAGAAACAGGCGCTGCTCGAAGCGCCGGATCTGAAGACACGCGCCGAAACGCTGATCGCCATCACCGAAATGGCGCTGGCGCGCGAGAATGAGGATTTTGGCTCGAGTTTACAGTAGCGGCAACAGGGAGAGGGCGTGATGGCGGAGGATGAGCGTGACGGCAAGAAGGCCAGGGTCGATCCCAAGCTGCTGGAACTGCTGGCCTGCCCGCTGACCAAGGGCCCGCTGGCCTGGGATCCGGAGCGCGGCGAATTGATCTCAAGGGTGGCAAAGCTCGCCTATCCGGTGCGCGACGGCATCCCGATCATGCTGCCTTCCGAGGCGCGGGCGATCTCGGCCGAGGACTTGCTGTCGCCACCGCGGCCGGGTGGGCCTTCCTGAATTCGAGCGCCACTGCTGCGCAGAAGGTTGCCAAGGCTGGCGGGACAGCGCCCCCCTCTGTCCTGCCGGACATCTCCCCCACAAGGAGGGAGATTGGATGTCGCCTCGGCTTTCGCCAATCTCCAACGATTAGGAAGAGAGCCGGCGGCGAAGCTGCCGATCTCCCCCCGTGTGGGGGAGATGCCCGGTAGGGCACTGCCCCGCCCACGTTTCGCGCAGAAGCCATACGCCCTATTGAAAGTTCCGCCCCTTGGGCATTACCCTCTCCGCCTCTCCCGACAGCGTCGCGATATCCTGTCTGATCGGCGCGTCCCGTACAGCAGGTCGCTCGGCGCTTTGATCGGGGGCCGCGCTGACCTTCTCCAGCAGCGCGGTCAGCCAGGGCGTCAGGTCCTCGACCTTTTCGGCGACGATGTGGATCACGTCCGATTCCGACTGCAATTTTCCGGTGACGCGGACGAAGCGTGCGCCCATGACGATGGGCCGAAACCGCTCAAAGGTTCTCTGCCAGAAAATGACGTTGGCGACCGCCTTGTCGTCTTCCAGTGTCAGGAAAATCGCGTTGCCCTTGCCGGGCCGCTGGCGCACCAGGACGAGGCCGGCGACGGAGACCCGCCTGCCATCGCGCACGAAGCCCAGTCGGGCATTGGGGGTGACGCCGGCACGATCCAGCCGCTCGCGCAGGAAGGCGACCGGATGCGCCTTCAGCGACAGGCCGAGCGAGCGGTAGTCGTGGATGACATGCTCGCCAAGCGGCATTGTCGGCAGCCTGGTCTGCGGCTCCAGCTCGCGCAGGCGGATTTCGGGCTGGTCGAACAAAGGCAGCTTTTCGGCGGCACTCTTGCCGTCCAGTGCGCGCACCGCCCACAGGGCTTCACGGCGGTCGAGGCCGAGCGAGCGGAAAGCGTCGGCCTGCGCCAGTCTTTCGATGTCACCGACGTCGAGGCCGGAGCGCAGCCAGACATCCCTGACGGTTGTGTAACCGGTGCCGCGCCGTTGGACGAACAGATCCATGCGCTCCTTGGAAAGTCCCTTGATCTGGCGGAAGCCGAGCCTGACGGCATGGTTGGTGCGGATGACGCCGCGCATCTGCGCATGGCGTTCAAGGACCCGTGCCGGATTGAAGGCCGATTCCTCCAGGGCGCAGTCCCAGGCGGAATGATTGACGTCGACCTCGCGGATGTCGACGCCATGGTCGCGTGCGTCGCGAACCAGCTGGGCCGGTTGGTAAAAGCCCATCGGCTGCGAGTTCAGGATCGCGACGCAGAACACGTCGGGATAGAAAGTTTTGAACCAGCAGGAGGCATAAACCAGCAGCGCGAAGGACGCGGCATGGCTTTCGGGAAAGCCGTATTCGCCGAAGCCTTCGATCTGCTTGAAACAGCGCTCGGCGAAGTCTTTCTCGTAGCCCCTTTTCATCATGCCATCGACCATGCGCTGGCGGTAATTGCCGATGGTGCCGGTGCGCTTGAAGGTGGCCATGGCGCGGCGCAACTCATCGGCCTCGCCCGGCCTGAAGCCGCCGGCGACGATGGCGATCTTCATCGCCTGTTCCTGGAACAGCGGCACGCCCAGCGTCTTGCCGAGAATTTCCTTCAACTCCGGCTTGGGATACTCCGCCTGCTCCTTGCCTTGCCGGCGGCGGAGATAAGGATGCACCATGTCGCCCTGGATCGGGCCGGGCCGCACGATCGCGACCTCGATGACGAGGTCGTAAAAATTCTGCGGCCGCAGGCGCGGCAGCATCGACATCTGGGCACGCGATTCGATCTGGAAAACACCGAGCGTGTCGGCACGGCAGATCATGTCGTAGACTCGGCTGTCCTCCGCCGGCAAGGTGGCCAGCACATAGGGTTGGCCATAGTCGTCGCGCGCATCCGGATAATGATCCGTGAGCAAGGTGAAGGCGCGCTGCAGACAGGTCAGCATGCCGAGCGCCAGAATATCCACCTTGAGGATTTTCACCGCGTCGAGATCGTCCTTGTCCCACTCGACCATCTTGCGTTCGTCCATCGCCGTCTTGACGATGGGAACGATCTCGTCCAGCCGGTCCCTGGTGATGACGAAGCCGCCGACATGCTGGGAGAGATGGCGGGGAAAGCCCATGATCTCGTTGGCGTGGGCGAGCACATGCCGTGTCGACGGGTCGGCCCGGTCGATACCGCCGGCTTTTGCTTCCTTTTCGCCGAGCTCCGAGGTCGACCAGCCCCAGATCGAGCCGGACATCGCGCCCCGGACATCATCGGACAGGCCCATCGCCTTGGCGACTTCGCGCAGTGCCGAGCGGCCGCGATAGCTGACGACGGCTGCGGCCAATGCGGTGCGTTTGGCGCTGTATTTGTTGTAGATGTACTGCATGACGATCTCGCGCTTTTCGTGCTCGAAATCGACGTCGATGTCGGGCGGTTCGTTGCGCTCCTCGGAAATGAAGCGCTCGAACAGCGTGTCGATCCGGTCGGGTCCGACCTCGGTGATGCCGATGCAGAAGCAGACGATCGAATTGGCGGCGGAGCCGCGCCCCTGGCAGAGAATATCCTGGCTGCGGGCGAACTTGACGATGTCGTAGACCGTCAGGAAGTAGCGCGCATAGTTCAGGCGCTCGATCAGCGCGAGCTCTTCGCCAATGCGCTGGAATACGGAAGCAGGGACGCCCGCCGGATAGCGCGTGGCGGCCCCCTCCCTGGCCAATCGTTCGAGCTCGGCCTGTGGCCCAAGACCCGATTCCGTCGGCTCGTCAGGATAATTGTATTGGAGGTCGCTGAGCGAGAAAGTCAGCTCGCCAGCAAAAATCTGCGTCTCCATCAGTGCTTGCGGATGGCGGCGGAACAGGCGGGCCATTTCCAGCGGCGGCTTCAGATGCCGCTCGGCATTGGCGGTCAGCTCCAGTCCGGCCTCGGCGACGGGTACGTTGAGGCGGATCGCCGTCAGCACGTCCTGCAGCGAGCGGCGCTCCGCCGTGTGGTAGAGAACGTCGTTGGTTGCCATCAGTGGTATCGAGGTGACGTCCGCCAGACCCGCGGCCTGCTCGATACGAAAGCGATCGTTGCCCCGATAGTCCGGCGCAACCGCCAGCCGCACATTGCTGCCGAAGCGGCCCTTGAGCTGGCGCAGCAGGGCGAGCCCGTCCGCGGCGCCCGCCGTCAGATCGGGCAGGATCGCCAGCGACATCTGATCGCCCCATTCGAGCAGGTCGTCGCGGGTGAGCAGGGTTGCGCCCTTTTCGTTTTCGTCGCGCAGATTGGCTTGGGTGAGCATGCGGCAGAGATGCCCCCAGCCCTTGCGGTCTTGCGGATAGGCGAGAACGTCGGGCGTGCCGTCGCCGAAAACCAGCCGGCAGCCGGGATGATAGGCAAGGTGCTCGACCTTGGCCTGCTGCCAGGCGCGCACCACGCCGGCCACCGTGTTGCGGTCAGCAAGGCCGATCGCTGAAAACCCGAGAAGCTTGGCCGCGACCACCAGCTCCTCCGGCTTCGAGGCGCCGCGCAAGAAGGAGAAATTCGACTGGATGCCGAACTCGGCATAGGGAATGACGGTCAGCGCGTTCATGCGAAGACACCGTGCATGAACCAGCGGGGCGAAGGTTGCCCGGCGCCGTAAAGACCCTGGCGGTAGAGCCAGTAACGGCGGCCGTCGCTGTCCTCGATGCGGAAATAATCGCGGGTCGGCGCGTCTTCCTGGCCCTGTTGCTGGCGCCACCATTCCGGCGCGATGCGTTCCGGCCCCTCGGCGCGGGTGACCCGGTAGAGCGCGCGCCGCCAGCGGAAATTCATCGGCGGTCCCTCGGGCAGTTCGGTTGCCGGCACCTCGATCGGCTCGGGCGAACGGAACAGCCGGATCGGCCGCTCCGGCCGAAAGACGGTCACTGGTACTTTCATCCGCTCCGGTTTTTTCGGCGGCGTGGTCCGTTGCGGCGCCTCGGTGAAGGGCAGCGTGGCGACGGCGCGCTCGGGCAGATGGCTGTCGACGGCGACCGGTTGCAGAACCGCACCGTCGCCGAGCCGGGCGCGGATGCGGTCGGAAAACAGCGCGATGTCGGCGCCGTCATCCTCGGCCTCGCCGGTGAGGTCGGCCTGCTGCATGTCGAAGGCAGCCGCCGACAGAACCGAGAGGCGCACGAGATCGAAGCCATAGCCGGCATCGATATCCTGTTCGAGCGCCGCCAGCCGCTCATGGAACAGCCTCTGGACCAGCAGCGGTTCGCGCAACGGGCGCGAGGTGCCGACAGCGATACGGCTGACGGCGCCATCGACGCGAAACAATAGCAGCGCCAGCGTTCTGGCACCCTCGCCGCGGCGCTCGAGATCGGCCTTCAAGGTCGTCGCCAGCAGCCGCACCAGCCGCTCGATCTCGTCGGTCAAAATGACGGGCTCGGCGAGGTGGCGTTCGACCGAAAGCGGGGCGACCGGCAGGCGCGGCGACACCGCCTCGTCGAGGCGGCCGAGCGCCTGGTCGAGGCGCAACAGCAGGGTTGCGCCGAAGCGGCGGGCAAGCGGCGCGCGCGGTGCCGCCATGACGGCGCCGGCGGTGCGCAGGCCGACGCTTTCAAGGCTGGCGCGGATGTCCGGGTCGATGCGCAACGCCGCCAAGGGCAAGGGCGCGAGCAACGCGTCTTCCTCGCCTGACACAACGATAAGGTCGCCGGAAAACCGCGCTGCCGCCCAGGCGGCGCCCGGCGTGGCGGCAAGTCCGGCACGGACATCAAAACCCTGATGGAAGAAGCGCGACAGGATGTCGTCCAGCATGGCGCGTTCGCCGCCGAACAGATGGGTGCAGCCGGTGACGTCGAGGAACAGGCCGTCAACCCCGTCCAGTGCCACCAGCGGGGTGTAGCGGTCGCACCAGTCGGCGAGGCCTTCGAGCAGGCGGCGGTCGGCCTCCGGATCGGCTTCGACGATGTCGATCGACGGATGCATGGCGCGCGCGTCGGCGATGCCCATGCCGCGCTTCAGATGCAGCGCCTCAGCCCGCTCGTCGAGGGCTGAGATGCGCTGGGCGTTGCGGTCGCGATGGCTGATCACCAGTGGCAGGTGATCCGACGGCCGGGAACGCCAGGACCGCCCCAGACGCTGCCGCAATATCCTCTCGGCGGCCAGATGCGGGAACCACAGCGACAGAATCCGTTGCCCGTTCTCGCTGGGGCCGTCTTTCCTCAAAAGCGTGTTCATCGGGGTTCCACTCCAGTGTGAATTGTCCAGGCAGAGCCGTGCGGCTCTTGCCGATGCTGATGGTGAAGGCGGGGCGGCCGATCGAACCGGCGAGCGGCCCGGCGACCGTGCTGCGCGGTGCCGAAGGCGCCGACGACACAATGAGGCGCACGGGGGCCGCCGTCGGCTCGGCCTCGCCGGCCTGCCGCAGCAGGAACACCGGCCGGCCGGCGCTCTGCGCCCGAGCATGCAGGCGGCGCGTTGCGGTGAGATCGAGCCGCTGCGGACTGCCGCGTATCTCGAGAATGACGGCGGCCAGCGCCGTCATCTTCGCGGCTTCCTCGGCAATCCACAGCGCGTCGACAAGTCTCGGCGCCTGCGAAAACAGCAACTGTTCCGGCGCGATGCCGAAAAAGCCGTGCAGCCCTTTGGCATAGGGAAAGCCGGCCTCGCGAAAAATCTCCGTGGTGCCGATCCACAGCACCGGCAGGCGCGGTCCTTGCCTGAGGATCAGGCTGATCAGCGACAGCGCAAAGCCGGCGACGGCTCCGGCATCGCGGGTTTCCACGCCATGGATCTCGCTCAGCGCGGCTTTCGGCAGGCCGCCGCTCAAGGCGGCGTCGAGACGCTCGGCGCCGGTGTGCAAAAATGCATCCGGCGCGGCCACGGCGAGCCCGCGGCGGACGATCGTGACATCGGCCGTCACATCGGCGTCAAGCGACGGGCCGGCCGGCGCCTCCAGGCGCTGGGGCAGCGTTCCCTCGATCTTCGCGATCTGGCGGCGCAGGGCAAAAACAGTCTCCCGCGCCACGGCGGTCATCGCCATGACGGTCAGCTTCCACTCACAATTGTTCCTGTTATGTTCCTATAGATTCCAGAGGGGACCGGAAGAGTCAAGCGGAGTCATGGGGAATTTATTCCTCTGCCATCGTTGCCACGACATAGCCGAGCAGCGCAACGGAGCAGAATTCTGCACCGTGGCATCGCACAGAAGTCGCGGCATGGATCCTCGGGTCTGCGCTGCGTCGCTGCGCTCCTTGCTCCGCCCGTGGATGACGAAAGCGATGGGCGTTTCTAGCGCTGGCCGCCGAAGGCCAGCCGTGCCGCAAGCCCGGCAAAGACGGTTCCGAGCAGGATCTGCGGCGCCCGCCGAAACCGGGTGCGTCTCGACAAGGCCGCGCCGATGCGGCTCGCGGTCAGGATGACCAGGCCATTGACCAATAGTCCGATCAGGTTGAGCACGGTCGCCAGCACCAGTATCTGCGCCGCCACGGAACCGGCTTGCGGCTGGACGAATTGCGGGAAAAGCGCCAGCACGAACAGCGCCATCTTCGGGTTGAGCAGGTTGGTCAACAATCCCTGCCGGAAGATGCGCGTTTGCGAGTAGCGCGGCAGGCCGGCCACCGGTGCAAGGACTGCTCCATCGGAGCTGAAGGCTTTCCAGGCGAGATAGGCGAGGTAGGCCGCTCCGGCATAACGGACGATGTCGTAAGCGATGGGGGCGGCGAGGAACAGCTGCGACAGGCCGAAGGCGGCGGCCAGCGCATGGCAATAGGTGCCGGCGGCGATGCCGGCATAAGTCGCCAGGCCCGCCGCGCGTCCCTGGCTGGCGCTGCGGGATGCGATCAAAAGCATGTCCGGCCCCGGCGTCGCGGTCAGAGCGAGGCAAGCGATTGCGAAAAGTCCAAGTGTGGAAAGGTCCGGCATGAGAACTCCTGTTTTTCATGGCCGGAACTGACCCCTACGCGATTCCCCCGCGGTGGCAAAGGCGCTGGAGCAGGAATTGCCGCGTCATTTGCCGATTCCTGAGGGAAAGCCTATATGCCGGGGTCAAAGGACAAAGCATGGCTCGCATCTACAAGACCCGCACCTGGCACGACGAACTCTCGCCCTCGATGGAGGAGATGGAGTTCCTGGCGCTGGAGGCGTACGCGCATCTGCCGGAGGATTTTCGCAAGCTGACCGGCGAAATCGTCATCCAGATCGCCGAATTCCCGACCGACGAGATCATGGATGATTTGTCGCTGGAAACGCCTTTCGACCTGCTCGGCCTGTTCGAGGGCCGCGGCATCGCCGAGCGCTGGAACCCGCAGACCGGCGAGGGCCCGAACCGCATCACCCTCTACCGCCGCGCCATCCTCGACTACTGGTCCGAGAACGAAGAGACGCTGGGCGACATCGTCACCCACGTGCTGATCCACGAGATCGGCCACCATTTCGGTCTGTCGGATGATGATATGGAAAAGATCGAAGAGGCGGCTGAGTAGGCTGTGTCGATATTCAGGTGATGCCGGCCTGCAAATGGCTGATACCTGCGCTTCCGGTGCTCACGTACGAAAAGTACGCTCCGCTCCGGTTCTCGGTGTCAGCCATTTTCGACTCGGCCTGACCTGAATCTCAACACACCCTGCGTCGGAGCTTGGCAAAACTACCAGTCGCTGAGCTTGGTGTCGGGCCCGTATTCCTGGCCTTCGATGTCCTTCACCACGGCCTGGCCGCAGCGCATGGTTTTTGCCTTCTTGTCATAGGCATAGGTCGGCGAGCCGAACAGGTGCCAGCCCTTGTTCAGCGCCGCCGTCACCTTGTGACAGAAGGTGGCGTCGTCCGGAGCGGACAGAAAGCGGTAGAGTTTCATTTTTCAGTTCCTGTCGTGAGTACCAAAGCCCGCGTGGGCATTTTTTGATTTTGAGTATGATCTTTTCCGAAAACCGGTTCCCACTTTTCGCTGACGCGGTCCTTCGGTTCGGGATCATGCTCGATCATGCCCCGATGGCGGCCGCCTTCGCCAGCAGTTTTTCGGCCTGCGCCAGGTGCAGCCGCTCGACCATTCTCCCGTTCAGCGCAATCACGCCCTTGCCGGCATTTTCGGCAAGCGCGAAGGCGTCTTTCACCGCGCGCGCCTCGGCCAAGGCTTCGGGCGACGGCGCAAAGGCGCGGTTGGCGGCCTCGATCTGGGCCGGGTGGATAAGCGACTTGCCGTCGAACCCCATGGCGGCTGCCTCGGCGCATTCGCGGGCAAGGCCGTCGGCATCGCGAAAATCGTTGAAGACGCCGTCGAGCATGTCGAGACCGCCGGCGCGCGCGGCCAGCAGCATCTGCATCAGCCAGGGCACGAGATAGCGCCGGTCAGGGGTGGCCGACACGCCGGTCTCCTTGACCAGATCATTCGTTCCGGCAACGAAACAAGTTAGCCGCGAGGCCGGGTCGCGGCCAAGCTCGGCGATGGCGCCGATGTTGAGCATGGCCTTTGGGGTCTCGATCATCGCCCATAATTTCACTGTGTCGGGGGCAAAATTGTCGTCCAGGACATCACCGACTTCGAGAATGTCGCGCGGCGTGGCGACCTTGGGCAAAAGGATGCCGTCGGGCTCGCAGCCAGCGACGGCCATCAGATCGTCGGTGCCCCATTCGCTGGCCAGCGCGTTGACGCGCACCACCATCTCGCAGCGCCGCCCGTTGGCAACCGGCCGGTTGGCGAAAATACCCTTCAGCTTTTCGCGGCCGGCACTCTTGTCGGCCGGGGTTACGGCATCTTCCAGGTCGATGATGATTGCGTCGCAGGCAAGCTGCGCGATCTTGGCCAACGCCTTGTCGTTCGAGGCCGGGATGTAAAGCACCGAGCGGCGCGGGCGGTAGGGTTCGGTCGTCATGGCTCGATCTATGCCGGCTGAAGGCGGCTGAGGCAAGCGCGCAAGGCAATGAGACGAGCCAATCGCCGAGGGTGGCGCCGCCCCTCACCTGCCTGCCGGCATCCTCAGCAGTTGCGGAAGAGCGCCCTTCCTCTCCCCCGTCGATCGGGGGAGAGGTGTCGAGCGAAGCTCGACGGAGTGGGGGTCGACCCTGGGGCGAGGCGACGCTTGCCCTTCCTATCTCCGTTCGCGGCGATTGCCAGGTGGTTCCCCCACTCCGTCTCGGCTTCGCCGAGCCACCTCTCCCCCCTCCGGAGGGAGAGGAAGGGAGCCTGTCCTGCACGAAAACTGCACGTTTCTACAGAAAACCTCCTCCGTTACGCCCTGCCGTTTCCACCCATGCCCACGACAACAGCGGCATGCAACAGCGAAACACCCCCCGTTGGTCCCTGCCGTACCGGCTCCGTAACGAAAGCTGGTGGCTCGTGGATCCGCCGCGCAGCGAGGCAACCCTCCTCCCTTTCATCCGCAAATGCCCGCCGAGATCTGTCGGCCGGGTCGCCAGGAAAGTCCGCTCATGACATCGTTCCTTTCGGGTGCGCCGAGCTATTGCAGCCGCTTCGGCATCGCCGTGCTGCTGGTCGCGCTGGCGGATTTTTTCTTCTACGGCCAACCCGTCGGCATCACGGTTTTTCTGTTCGCCATGCTGATTGCCGGCGCGGTTGTGGCCGTGCATCCCGCTGCGTTCAGCGACGGCAAGGTCCGGCTCAAGCCCGCCGCCCTGTTCCTCGCGCTGCTGCCGCTGGCCGAAAATGTCAGCGTGCTGTCCGTCTCGATCGCGCTCGTGGCGCTTGTGGTGTTTGCGCTTTCGCTGACCAAGCGGTTGCGATACAGCCCCGCCCGCATTGCCGGCCAGGCGGCACTGTTCCTGCTCGCCGGCCCCTTCCGCTTCGTTGGCGACTTCTTCCGCTGGCGCCAGGCGGCGCGCCGGTACGGAAGGCGGCGCATCCGTTTCGCCGCGCTCGCCGTGTGGATCATGCCGCTGGTGCTCGGCGTGGTCTTTCTCGCTTTGTTCGGCGCTGCCAATCCGGTCATCGACTACTGGTTCTCGCTGATCGACCTGATGGCGCTGCTCGACCTGATCCAGCTGATGCGGCTGGCCTTCTGGCTGGTGATGCTTGCCGTCGTCTGGGCCTTCCTGCGGCCGCGCCTGCCGCGCTTTCTGCGCCGCATGCCGCGTGTGGCAAAGCCTGCGCCAGTCAGCCCACTATTCGAGACCCAGCCATCCGCGGCCCAGCCATCCGCGACAAAGACCGGACCGATCATCGAGGACATCATCTTCGGCAAGGCCGCCATCCTTCGGGCGTTGATCGTCTTCAACATCCTGTTTGCGCTGCAGACCGGGCTCGACGCCACCTATCTGTGGGGCGGGGTCGCGCTGCCCGACGGAATGAGCTACGCCTCCTATGCGCATCGCGGCGCCTATCCGCTGATCGTTACGGCGCTGCTGGCCGCCGGTTTCGTGCTGGCGGCGCTCAGGCCCGGCAGCGAAACCTCAGCCGACCCGCTCATCCGCCGGCTGGTCTATGCTTGGGTGGCGCAGAACATCATGCTGGTCATCTCGTCGATCCTGCGGCTCGACCTCTATATCGGCATCTATGCGCTGACCTACTGGCGCATTGCCGCCTTCGTCTGGATGGGGCTGGTGGCGGCGGGCCTGGCCCTGATCATCGCCCGCATCGCGCTTGGAAAATCCAATGAATGGTTGTCCTCCGCCAATCTTCTGACGTTATCGGCGACGCTTTATGCCTGCTGTTTCATCAACTTTGCGGCGCTGATCGCCAACTACAATGTCGACCACTCCTACGAAATGACCGGCCGTGGTATCCCACTCGACGCATGGTACGTGCACTCGCTCGGCCCGGCCGCCTTGTCGGCCCTAGACCGCTTCATCGAGCAAAAAAGCAAGACGATAGCACCGGACGATCGCTCCTATAGCGCGCTCGTCGAATTCCATAAGTGGGACAAAATCTGGTACCGCACCGCTCGGAAAAACTGGCGCGCCTGGAGCTTTCGCGGCTGGCGGCTGACCAGGGTTCTCGACAACAGAGGTCCGCTCGTGCTTCCTCCGGCACAGCAACCTTCGCAACCTGCCATGCCATCCACACCGGAACGCTAGATCCATGCCGCATCACATCCTCGTCGCCGACGATGACCCGCATATCCGCGAAGTGATCTGCTTTGCGCTGGAAAAGGCCGGCATGAAGACGCAAGCGGTAGCGGATGGCGCTGCTGCTCTGCAGGCGATCGAACGCCGGGCGCCCGATCTCGTCGTGCTCGACATCGGCATGCCGGAGATGGACGGGCTCGAAGTCTGCCGGCGGCTCCGGCAACGCTCCGACGTGCCGGTGCTGTTCCTGTCCGCGCGCGATGAGGAGATCGACCGTATCCTCGGGCTGGAAATGGGCGGCGACGACTATGTCACCAAACCGTTCAGCCCGCGCGAACTGGTCGCGCGCGTCAACGTCATCCTGCGGCGCGCGCGGCCGGCGCAGGAACAGGCCGACGACCGGCAATTCGCGCATGGCAAGCTCAGCCTGGCGCCGGCCAGCCACGCCGCCAGTTTCGACGGCAAGCCGCTGGCGCTGACCGGGATAGAATTCTCGATCCTCAGAGGATTTCTGGCGCGGCCGGCGCATGTGCTCGATCGCGACGCGGTGATGGCCAGCGCCTATGCCGCCAACATCCATGTCGCCGACCGCACCGTCGACAGCCATATCCGCAACATCCGCGCCAAGCTGGCGGCAGCGGGTTGCCTGGACGGCATCGAGACCGTGCATGGCGTCGGCTTCCGGCTCGGCCGATGCAGCGCGTAAGCGCCCGCAAATGGATCGGCAGCAAATGGCGGCCGCGCCTGGCCACGATCGTCGTCGCCATCCTGATCATGGTGATGGCGCTGCCGCTGGTCGGCCTGTTCTTCTTCCGGCTCTATGAGAACCAGCTGATCCGCCAGACCGAGGCCGAGCTGATCGCGCAAGGCGCTGTGCTCGCCGCCATCTATGCGCAGGATGTGCGTGATGCCGGCATTCCCGTGGAGAGGCTCGGCGCGCCGATGCCGGCGGCCGGCGCCAGCGATCGGGACTATCCTTACAATCCGATCGAGCCGCGCCTTGATCTTGCCTCCGACACGGTCTTACCAACCCGACCCGCGGCGCAGGCCGCGACCATCGATCCGGCTTTCGCTGCCATAGGCACGCGCCTGTCGGGTATCCTGAGCGAGACGCAGAAAACCACGCTGGCCGGCTTCCGGCTGCTCGACCCCTCAGGCGTCGTCATCGCCGGGCGCGACGAGATCGGCCTGTCGCTCGGCGATGTCGAAGAGGTGCGCGCAGCACTTGCCGGCCACTATGCCAGCGCGCTCAGGCTGCGCATCCCCGACCAGCCAACGCCGCCGCTCTATTCGGTCAGCCGCGGCACCAAGGTGCGTGTCTTCGTCGCCATGCCAGTTGCCGTCGCGGGCCAGGTCGCAGGCGTCGTCTATTTGTCGCGGACGCCGAACAACATCATCAAACATCTCTATGGCGAACGCGGCAAGGTGACCTTGGCGGCCATCGCCATCCTCGGCGGCACGCTGCTCATCGGCCTGGTCTTCCTGCGCACCGTCACCCGGCCGATCTACGCGCTGATCGATCGCACCGAGCGTATCGCCGCCGGCGACCGCGCGGCGATACGGCCGCTCGACCACCACGGCACGCGCGAAATGGCCGAGCTTTCCGCCGCCTTCCTCGACATGGCCGAAAAGCTGCAGGCACGCTCCGACTCGATTCAGACCTTTGCCACCCACGTTTCGCATGAGCTCAAATCGCCGCTGACGGCGATCCAGGGGGCGGCCGAACTGCTGCGCGATTCCGGCAGCGCGATGGACGAGGCCGAGCGGCAGCGGTTTTCCAACAACATCGTCACCGATGCCGGACGGCTCAATCTCCTGGTGCGGCGTCTGCTCGATCTGGCGCGCGCCGAAAATCTGGCGCCGAGCGGCGAAAGCACATCGCTCGGTGCTGCGCTGGCGCTGCTTCCCGTGGAGACCAGGCTGGCGGTTCGCCTCGAGGCGGGCGGCGATCTGACCTTACGCATATCGGCCGAGAATGCGGCCATCGTGCTGGCCAACCTCATCGACAATTCGGCGCGGCATGGCGCCACGCAGGTTTCGGTCACGGCAGGCAGCGCGGGCGGCAAGGCGACCGTGCTGGTCAGCGACGACGGCGCCGGCATTTCGCCAAGCAACCGCAACAGGATTTTCGAGCCGTTTTTCACCACCCGTCGCGACAGTGGCGGCACCGGCATGGGCCTCGGCATCGTGCTGGCCCTCCTGAAAGCGCATGATGGTACGATCCGGCTGGTTGACTCCGGGCGCGGCACGCGCTTCGAGATTGTCGTGCCGGTTGCGTAAGGGATGCAGGCGGCGAAGCGGAGAAAAAATGCGCTACGACATCGTCATCATCGGTGGGGCCATCGTTGGGTCCTCGATCGCCTATTATCTGCGCGAGGAAGGCTTTTCCGGCTCGATCGCGCTGGTCGAGCGCGATCCGCAATTCGCTCATGCGGCGACGACGCTGTCCATGGCCTCGATCCGCCAGCAGTTCTCGATCCCGGAAAACATCCGGCTGTCGCAATTCACGCTGAAGCTGTTTAGGCGGCTGACCGAAACCTTCGGCGCCGACGCTGATATCGGCTTTCGCGAGGGCGGCTATCTCATTCTGGCCGGCGAGAACGGCCTGCCGACCCTTAGGGCAAACCACGAGGCGCAGATGGCCGAGGGCGCCGACATCGTGCTCGAGGACGCCGAAGCACTGGTGCGCCGCTTCCCCTGGCTGTCGGCCGAAGGCATCACCGCCGGCGCCTATGGCCGGACCGGCGAAGGCTGGTTCGACGCGCATGCGATGCTGATGCTGTTCCGCAAGGCGCTGCGGTCCAAAAAGATCGATTTCATCACCGCCGATGTCACCGGCATCGAGCGGCAGGGCGACCGCGTCACCAGCGTCAGCCTCGACAATGGCGAAAAACTCGAGGCCGGCACAATCATCAGCGCTGCCGGGCCGAATGCCGGCAAGGTTGCTGGGATGGCCGGGCTGGCGCTGCCGGTCGAGCCGCGCAAGCGCAATGTCTTCGTTTTCGAGGCGCGCGAGAAATATACCGACATGCCGCTGCTGGTCGACCCCTCCGGCATCTATGTCAGGCCGGAAGGCTCGGTCTACCTCACCGGCGGCGCCGAGCCGGAAGAGGGTGACGGCCCCGCCGATCCCAAGGATTTCGATGTCGAATGGCCGCTGTTCGAAGAGGTGATCTGGCCGGTGCTGGCGACCCGCATTCCGGCCTTCGAGGCGATCAAGCCGACCCGCGCCTGGGCCGGGCACTACGATTACAACACACTCGACCAGAACGCGGTGATCGGCCCGCATCCGCAAGTTGGCAATTTCATCTTCGCCAACGGCTTCTCCGGCCACGGCCTGCAGCAGGCACCGGCCGTCGGCAAGGCGCTGGCCGAGTTTTTGGTGCATGGCGGCTACCGCACGGTGGATTGCTCAGCGTTTGGGTACAGCCGTGTCGCCGAGGGGCGGGCGTTTCGGGAATTGAATGTAATCTAGGCAGGCGAGAGTTCCTGTTGAGGCTGGCGGGACAGCGCCCCCCTCTGTCCTGCCGGACATCTCCCCCACATGGGGGGAGATCGGCCGTCATCCCGGCTTCGCCAATCGCCAGCGTTGCAGGATTGAATGCGGCGCCGCCGCTGCCAATCTCCCCCCTCGTGGGGGAGATGCCCGGCAGGGCAGAGGGGGGCGCGAAGGATCGCTACGGTGCGGACCTCCTATGCCGCAACCCGGCAGCCCTCGCCGAAATACACCTGCAGCCAGCCCAGCACCCGCGCCCAGCCCTCGGCATGCTCGGCCGCCGCATGAGAGGATCACTGCTTCGTGAGGTGGTGGTCGGGGTTCAGTCCTTGCGGCCGAACCAAAACGCGTCGGGCATGCGCTTCATGCCGATGCGTTCGTAGAAGCCGACGGCGTCGGGCATGGAGATCAGGCTGATGGCGACGGATGGTCCGAGCTCGCGCCGCGCTTCGTCCATCAGGCCCTTGCCGATGCCGAGCCCTTGTGCCGATTGCGAAACGGCGAGTTCGGAGATGTAGCAGACCCAGGCAAAGTCGGTGACGGCCCTGATAACACCGATCAGCGGCTTGCCTTCGATGTCGAGGCGCGCGGTCAGCACCAGGTCGGCATTGGCAAGCATGGTCTTCAGACGGGCATCGTCACCGACCGGTCGTGCCTCGCCAAGGCCGGAGTCCACCAGCACGCGGCGAAATTCGGCGGTGTCGAGCTCAGGCTCGCGGGCATAGAGGACTTTTGGCGGTGTTGTCATGTCGGCCAAGGTGCACCACGGGCCGGCGGTTTTGAAGACGCTGTGCGCGATCTTTTGATCGAGGGCCAGGGCCGGCCGGAAACAGCCGCCTTTTAATTGCCCGCCTCTTTGTGTAAACCGGCGTCAGCAAATCCCCCCGCAACGAAAAAATACGGGCCAAAGCCATGGAAAAATTCACCAAGCTGACCGGCGTCGCCGCGCCGATGCCGATCGTCAATGTCGATACCGACATGATCATCCCCAAGGATTATCTGAAGACGATCAAGCGCACCGGGCTCGGCACCGGCCTGTTCGCCGAAATGCGCTACAACGACGACGGCTCGGAAAACCCTGATTTCGTGCTCAACAAGCCGGCCTATCGCAAGGCGCAGATCCTGGTCGCCGGCGACAATTTCGGCTGCGGCTCGAGCCGCGAGCATGCGCCGTGGGCGCTGCTCGATTTCGGCATACGCTGCGTCATCTCGACCTCGTTCGCCGACATTTTCTACAACAACTGCTTCAAGAACGGCATCCTGCCGATCACCGTCAGCGCCGAAGATCTGGAGAAGCTGATGGACGATGCCTCGCGCGGCTCCAATGCGACGGTGTCGGTCGACCTCGAAGCCAAGGAAATCCGCGGACCGGATGGCGGCGTGGTCACGTTCGACCTCGACGACTTCAAGCGTCACTGCCTCTTGAACGGTCTCGACGATATCGGCCTGACCATGGAGAAGGCCGGCGCCATCGCCTCGTTCGAGAAGAAGAACGCCGCTGAGCGCCCCTGGGCCTGAGCGGACGATTGACCCGGCCGCCACAGGCCGGGTTCGTGGCGGAGGGACAGTCATGACACGTTCGCTTCTTGCCGGCGCCTGCGTGCTGGCGTGGATGTTGATGCCGGTGGCGGGCGCACATGCACAGACCGACAAGGTGCCCGTGCCGGCTGACGATGCGTCCGGCGCCGACCCGGGCGACCCGAGCACCAACAACAATGTGACCTTAACCGAGGGCGATGACAGCCAGGCGCCGATCCCGTTCGAGGGCGGCCAGCTGACCATCACCCAGCCGGAGCAGGACGGCGCAAAGGTGCTGGCCTTTGACGGCAAGCAGCTGGCCAGCAATTACGAGGTGTTCTTCGACAAGGTGGTCAAGGTCGGCGGCGTCAACGTCGCGTTGGTCAATGTCGGCGATGGCGGCAACCAGTGCGGCCCGGCCACGGTGATCGTCTGGAAGCCCGAGGGCGGCGAGATACAAAGCACCACGGTCGAACAGGACGAGTGCGGCGCGCCGCCGGCGGCGGTCGCCGACAACGCCATCTATTTCGTGCCCTATCTCCTGCCGGGCGCTTCCGAGCAGGCGCTGCAATGGTCGCCAACCGAAGGATTGACGATTTCAGGCGATCTGACTTACGCGCCGGAACCCGGCACCGACTGGAAGGACATCGATCCGTCGAAATACCAGAACATCATCGACGCCTTCCACAATGAGGCCGTCTACAAGGCGGCCAAGACGCTGCTCGGCGACAGCATGCCCGACATGGCGACCAGCCTGCTGGTCGGCGGCGGCACGGAAAAGACCGCGTCCGGCGCCTTCTACGCCAGCGGCTGCGTGCCGCATGATTGCGGCGGCAATGACGGCTTCATGGCGGTCGACCCGGTCAAGCACGCGCTCTACTTCTCCAGGCGCGGCGACAATGGCGAGCCGAACGCCTGGCCGCCGGTGGCGAGCTGGCCGGCCGATGTGAAAGAGGCGCTGGACAAGGCGCTGGGGTCGGCGAATTAGGTTCTGGCGGTACATGCGCGGCTTCGTCATCCACGGGCGGAGCGACGCGAAGCGGAGCGCAGACCCGAGGATCCATGCCGTGACCGTTGCCGTAGAATTCAACGGTGCAGAATTCTGAAACGCCGCAACGCCTCGAGGTCACGGCATGGATCCCAGGGTCTGCGCGCGTCGCTTCGCTCCTTGCTCCGCCCTGGGATGACGACGGGAGGGATGTCTCGGTCAATCTCCGACGTTGCGCTTTGCCTTCGTGACAATAGTCCGCTCGACTTGGCCCACGACCGAGCCGCGCGTCTCCTGCTAGATGCAAGCCAACAAATCTGCGAGGCCCCCATGCGCAAACTCATCTCCACCGGTTCGCCCTTCGAAAAAACCGCCGGCTATTCACGTGCCGTGGTGCAGGGCGACTGGTGTTTCGTCTCCGGAACGACCGGCTACGACTACGCGACCATGACCATGCCGGAGACGGTCGAGGCGCAGACGCGCAATTGCCTGGCGACGATTGGCAAGGCGCTGCAGGATGGCGGCTTCGACATGGCCGACGTGGTGCGGGCGCATTACTACATCACCGACCAGGCCTTCGTGGACATCGTCTTCCCGATCCTCGGCGAGATTTTTGGCGAGATCAGGCCGGCGGCGACGATGATCGTCTGCCAGCTCAACAGGCCGGAAATGAAGATCGAGATCGAAGTCACCGCGTTGCGGCGCACGGCATGAGGCCAAAGCCATGACGGTCCGGCGCATCGTAGCCAATATCGACACATCGGACGCGGCTGCGGCGAAACGCTTCTACCATGACGTGCTTGGCCTCGACGTGCTGATGGATCAAGGCTGGATCGCCACCTACGGCTCCGAGGAGCGGATGCAGGTGCAGGTCTGCTTCATGGCTCAAGGCGGCTCCGGCACGCCGGTGCCGGACCTGTCGATCGAGGTCGACGATGTCGATGAGGCGTTGCAAGGCATGAAGGCGGCCGGCTTCGCAATCGAATACGGTCCGGCCGACGAGCCCTGGGGCGTGCGGCGCTTCTATGTGCGCGATCCGTTCGGCAGGTTGGTGAATATTCTGTCGCATCGGTGAGGATTGAGTACGGATTTCACTGATATGTCGGCGGGACGGCGCCCCCCTCTGCCCTACCGGGCATCTCCCCCACAAGGGGGGAGATCAGCAGCTTCGGCGGCCCACCCTTCTTTCAACGTTGGAGATTGGCGAAGGCCAACGTGACATCCAATCTCCCCCCTCGTGGGGGAGATGTCCGGCAGGACAGAGGGGGGCGCGAAGGATCACCGAGCAATGAGCTTGCTCTTACCATCGCTGTTCTGGCTTGCGCCGCAGGCGCTTGGCGTTTAGCAAGGCCGCGGTTTCTCCAAACGATGTTGGGACGGTTCTGATGGCTTCGAAAAATCTTCTCCTGCTCGCCGGCGACGGCATCGGCCCCGAGGCCATGGCTGAGGTGAAGAAGCTGATATCAGCCATGAACGACAAGCTCGGCAGCGGTTTTGCCACCGACGAGGGTCTGGTCGGCGGCTGCGCCTACGATGCGCATGGCGCGGCGATTTCCGATGCCGACATGGAAAAGGCGATGGCGGCCGATGCCGTACTGTTTGGCGCCGTCGGCGGTCCGAAATGGGATGCGGTGCCTTACGAGGTGCGGCCCGAAGCCGGCCTGCTGCGCCTGCGCAAGGACATGGAGCTGTTTGCCAATCTGCGTCCTGCCATCTGCTATCCGGCGCTGGCGGCGTCTTCGTCGCTCAAGCAGGAAGTGGTCGAAGGTCTCGACATATTGATCGTGCGCGAATTGACCGGCGGCGTCTATTTCGGCGAACCGAAGCAGATCATCGATCTCGGCAACGGCCAGAAGCGCGGCATCGACACGCAGGTCTACGACACGTTCGAGATCGAGCGCATTTCCGGCGTCGCCTTTGAGCTGGCGCGGACGCGCAAGAACCACGTCACGTCGATGGAAAAGCGCAATGTGATGAAGTCGGGCGTGCTGTGGAACGAGGTCGTCACCCAGACCCACAAGGCGCGCTATGCCGACGTCAAGCTCGACCATATGCTGGCCGATGCCGGCGGCATGCAGCTGGTGCGCTGGCCAAAGCAGTTCGACGTCATCGTCACCGACAATCTGTTCGGCGACATGCTGTCCGACATCGCTGCCATGCTGACGGGATCGATCGGCATGCTGCCGTCGGCCTCACTCGGCGCGCCGGATGTGAAGACCAAGAAGCGCAAGGCGCTCTATGAGCCGGTGCACGGCTCGGCGCCCGACATCGCCGGCAAGGGCATCGCCAACCCGATCGCCATGATCGCGTCTTTCGCCATGTGCATGCGCTATTCCTTCGGCATGGTCGCCGAGGCCGACAAGCTCGAAGGCGCAATCGCCGCCGTGCTCGACCAGGGCTTGCGCACAAAGGACATCCTGTCCGAGGGCATGACCGAGGTCGGCACCGTCGCCATGGGCGATGCGATCATCGCGAAGTTCCTGGGCTGATCCTGGCGAACCGAGATCCGGGGGCGTTTCGAACCGCGTCCGATGTCGGCGCCGCCCCTCATTGCCCTGCCGGGCCCGCAGCCCTTCGCTATTGCTCTTGGCGTTCGTCGTTCGGAAAGCCAAGCAATTGGCTTTCCGTCCGCTTCGCGGACCACTACTCACCCCCGTAAACGGGGAGAAAGTAGCTGGCGCAACGCTGGCGTTTGTCCTGCAGCGCCGCCAATTTGCGAAATCGTCGATGAGAGCGTCCCTCGCCCCGTTTACGGGGAGAGGATGCCGGCAGGCAGGTGAGGGGCGCCGCGAACGTCGACAAGAAAGCTGGAGCTGGCCTGCACCCGATCCCGTGCCGTACTGAAATCTAAACCCTGACGCCTGCCGGCACCGGTCCCCACTGGTTTTCCCTGGCCTGCGTCGGGATCAGCGCGAAGACCATGATGATCAGGCTGCCGATGGTCGGGATCAGGACCAGCAGACAGAGCCAGCCCGACAGGCCGATATCATGCAGGCGGCGAACGGCCATGCCGAGGCTGGGCAGGAATGTCGCCAGCAGAAAAGTGCCGCACAGGCCGACGGTTACCGCTGCCGACATGTCGCTGTCGAAATTGCCCATTTTGGCGTCGAGGAATAGGCCCAGGCCACCGATGATGAGCAGAGAAACCACCCAGAACAGGAAATAGCTCCAATATTCCTTGCGGCGGGCCCGGCCGCCGAAATTGAAGTAGTTCTGCGTCAATGCGTGCCAGAAATAGCCCCACAGATCCGGTTCGCCGGGCCCGTTTTCAGCGGCACGGCCGAAATGCTGGGCCGCTGTAGGCGCGCCGCCTGGCTGGCGCGGTGGGGCAGTTGCAGCGGCAGGAGCACTATCGGCCGGATTCTGGACGCCGATCGAGAAAATGTCGCGCGCCTGGCCGCCGCCGGGCTGGAACTCGACGCTCGTGCCCTTGGCCATCGAGGCCTCGCGGCGCAAATTCTCCCGCGTGAAGGTGTAGCGGTTGCCGTCGGCGCCGGTGATGAAACCGAAGCCTTGCGCCTCGTCATAGTGAAGAACTTCGCCGCGCATAACCCACCCCCTTGTCGTCACGTCCTGCCAAGGTGTGGCACAGGGCCAAGCTTGGGGGCAAGCCGTGTCCCTCGGCTACCGCCGTCGCGACAAATGAAGCATAAGACATCGAGTGCAACCGTTTGCCAAAGCAGACAATGACAGTCGAACATTCCGATGCCGGCGCTGTGACCGAGGACGGGAAGATCGTAACGCCTTCGACGCCGGCCTCCCCGACATTGGCCATCGATGCCACTGGCCTGATGTTCTGGCCTCCCGGCAAGGGCCTGGCGGGCATTCCGCGTGTGGAAAGCTTTCTCGTCAACGCCGCATTGGCGGATCCCGATCCCTGCGTGCAGGTGGTGGCGTTCAGGTCCGCGGAATGCCGGTTTCGGCCGCTTGCCCCCTACGAACAGGACCATGTCGCGGCGGGCGAGATTTCACCCCACCATGTGAAGCGATGGCGGGGGCGAAGCGCGGCGCTGTCGCAGGCCTTCGAGGCAGTGCGGCAGCAGCCTTGGGCAAAGCGCGAGACCGACCGTCATCTCGCCAAGACGGTGACCAATGGCCGTAAGGGGATCGCCTATCAGGCGACGCGGCTGCTGATCCGTGCTTATCGCCTCTGCCAGCAGACGAAGATCCGGCTTGGCGTACTCAGGGATGCCCCAGGCCAGCCTGTCGAGACCGAACAGGGCCTTGTGCTGATCAGCCACCATATCCTGACCCAGGAGGATCGGTCCGCCGTCTCGGGCGCAGCTGGTAGGCTTGCCTTTCTCTGCCACGACATCATCCCGGTATTGCGCCCCGACATGCTTGGCGCGAGCACCAGTGAAGGCCGCTTCGGATCCTATCTCGAACACCTCGTGCGCTCCGGCGCTCCGGCATTTTGCGCCTCCGACGAGGTCGGCGCGACGCTGACCGAGCACATGCGCAAGGCCGGCATTGCAACGCCAAATGTATACCGCTTTCCGATGCCCTCGATCCTGCACGAAAACGCATCGCGCGCCGGCACGACCTCGCGCATCGAGGCCGACGAACCGTTCGTGCTCTACTGCTCGACCATCGAAGTGCGCAAGAACCACATCCTACTGGCGCGGATCTGGCAGCAGGCGCTGGAAGAAGGCGTCAAGCTGCCGGGGCTTGTCTGCGCCGGGCGCTGGGGCTGGATGATCGACGAGTTGAAGGCTTTTCTCAAAGCGCATCCCGAGCTCGCGGCTTCGGTGACCTTCACCGGACTGGTCAGCGACGAGCAGCTTATCCAGTATTATCGCAGCGCCACTTTCGGCGTCTTCCCCTCGCATATAGAGGGCTGGGGCTATGGCGCCTCGGAATGCCTCGATTTCGGCGTTCCGGTCATCGTCTCGACCACGCCGTCGCTGATCGAGGCGAGCGGCGGTTTGATGCCGGCGATCGATTCCAACGACCAGGCCGGCTGGTACGCCGCCATCCGCAGAATGGCGGAAGACCAAGCCTGGCGTTCGTTGCTTGCCGAGCGCATCGCCAGGCAGCATCGGCCGACGCCGGCATCGGCCAGCTGGGCCGCCATCAAGGCCGGGCTGAAAGGGAGCGCATCTCGCCGTCTGTAGATTTTACGAGGGCCGCTTCGACTTCTTGTACTTCGGCGGTCCGGCCTTGTCGAATTTCGGCTTGCCGGCTTTTGCGGCCCAGGGCTTTGCCTCAAATGCCGGGCGCTGGTCGCCCGCTGCCGGCGCCCGTTTCTCGAATTTGCGCTTCGGCGCGTTGGGGTCGAACGTGCCCTTGCCGCGATGCGGTTTCTTGTCCTGTAACGGCGGCTGGTAGCCGGCGCGCGACAGATCGGGCGTGCCGTCCAGCCGCTTCACCGCAATGTTGTTCTGCAATTTGCGGTCGGGGCCGATGGCGGCGAGGAAACGGTCGGCCCAGTCGGCCGATATCTGCACGAAGGTTTCCTCCGGCTGCATCTTGATGGCGCCGATCTCGCGCTTGGTGATGCCGCCGGTGCGGCATAGCATCGGGATCAGCCAGCGCGGCTCGGCATTCTGCCGCCGCCCTACCGACACCGAGAACCAGACGCTGTCGCCAAAGTCATCGCGGCGGCTGGGCGCCTCGTCGCGGTGCGCGAACTTTTCGCCCGCCGGTCTGTCACGCGACGGCGTGAACGGGGCGATTTCCATGAGATCTTCGGGCGCCGAGCGGCTGGCGCGGCACTGGCGCACGAAGGCTGCCGCCACCTGGTCGGCGCCGTGCCGGGCGAGCAGCGCGTCGATGAAGCCGCGCTCGTCATCCTTCACCGGCTCTTCGAAAGCCGGATCGGCAAGGATGCGCTCGTCATCGCGGCGGATGACGTCGTCGGCCGAGGGCGGGCTCGCCCATGTCGCCTTGAGGCCGGCATTCTGCAGCAGCCGTTCGGTGCGCTTGCGTGCGTTGTTGGGCACGATCAGGGCGCTGACGCCCTTGCGTCCGGCGCGTCCGGTGCGCCCGCTGCGGTGCAGCAGCGTTTCCGGGTTGGTCGGCAGATCGGCATGGATGACCAGTTCGAGATTGGGCAGGTCGATGCCGCGCGCCGCGACGTCGGTGGCGATGCAGACCTTGGCGCGGCCGTCGCGCATCGCCTGCAGCGCATGGCTGCGCTCGTTCTGGCTGAGCTCGCCCGAAAGCGCGACGACGGAAAAGTTGCGGTTGTTGAATCGTGCGGTGAGGTGGTTCACCGCGGCACGCGTGTTGCAGAATACCAGCGCGTTCTTCGCCTCATAATAGCGCAGCACGTTGATGATGGCGTTCTCGCGGTCGGCCTGGGCGACGCTCAGCGCCCGGTATTCGATATCGAGATGCTGCTTTTCCTCGCCGGCGGCCGAGATGCGCACCGCGTCGCGCTGGTAGCCCTTGGCCAGCGTGGCGATGGAGCGCGGCACGGTGGCGGAAAACATCAGCGTGCGGCGCTCGGCCGGTGCTGCGTCGAGGATGAATTCGAGATCCTCGCGAAAGCCGAGATCGAGCATCTCGTCGGCCTCGTCGAGCACCACTGCCTTCAGCGCCGACATGTCGAGCGAGTGCCGGGTGATGTGGTCGCGCAGCCGGCCGGGGGTGCCGACGACGATATGGGCGCCGCGTTCCAGCGCCCGCTTTTCGGTGCGCATGTCCATGCCGCCGACGCAGGACGCCACCGTGGCGCCGGTCAGTTCGTAAAGCCATTCCAGTTCGCGCGTCACCTGCAGCGCCAGTTCGCGCGTCGGCGCCACCGCCAGCGCCAGCGGCGCCGAGGCATGGGCGAAGCGCTCGGCATCGCCCAGAAGGGTCGGCGCCAGCGCCAGCCCGAAGGCGACGGTCTTGCCGGAGCCGGTCTGGGCCGAAACCAGCGCGTCGGCCTGGCCGAGCTCCAGCACGGCCTTTTGCACCGCCGTCAGCTCGGAATAGCCGCGTTTTTCCAGCGCCTTTGCCAGCGCCGGGACAATAGCTTCGAAGTTGGACATCTTCTTCTTTCGGAATTCGGCCGCCTACGGGCGGCAACGCCGGCTCATGCACACGCCAGCCCAAGCATTTCTCGGGCGTTCCTACTTCCTGCGGCCGCCATTGTACAGAGCGAGCGGCGCGGTGCCGGCGATTGGCGAAACCGCTGGCGAGAGCGCCCCTCTCCCCGTCACTATACGGGGAGAGGATGCCGGCAGGCAGGTGAGGGGCAGCGCCAACGCTGATGGGTGAGGCAAGGGAGTAAGGCTTCAGGCCTACTTCTGGACGAGCTAGCTGTCGACGTCAGCGCCGCCCCTCATCCGCCCTTCGGGCACCTTCTCCCCGTATGGTGACGGGGAGAAGGAAGAGGCCCCGCGCCAATTGACTCTTTACGCAAACCGCGTAAAAGCCGGCACCGAACAGGACAGTTTCGATGCGCGGCCTCTTGATGGCAGTTCTTGCATTCGATTTCCCCGGCCACAATGCGAACCATTGGGTCGGGCGCGTCGGCGCGTCTCCCCGTTCCAGCAAAACCATGGCCAAAACGACCACTAAAACGGTCTGATTCCCTTGGCCTAACCACCCTCTCCCGGGTCCGGCCCGGGGGCTGAAACCCGCACCGGCCGGCGGGTTTTCTCCAAAAACCGAGCGGAGAGGGACAGGAGATCACTATGAGTTTCAAGGTTGCGATCGTCGGCGCCACGGGCAATGTGGGCCGGGAAATGCTCAACATACTGGAAGAGCGCGGCTTTCCGGTGAGCGAAGTTGTGGCGCTGGCCTCGCGGCGCAGCCAGGGCACGGAAGTGTCGTTCGGCGACCGTACGCTGAAGGTCAAGACGCTTGACCAGTATGATTTTTCCGACACCGACATCTGCATCATGTCGGCCGGTGGCACCGTCTCCAAGGAATGGTCGCCGAAGATCGGCAAGCAGGGCTGCGTCGTCATCGATAATTCGTCGGCCTTCCGCTACGACCAGGACGTGCCGCTGATCGTGCCGGAAGTGAACCCGGACGCGATCTCGCTGTTCACCCGCAAGAACATCATCGCCAATCCGAACTGCTCTACAGCGCAGCTGGTCGTAGCACTGAAGCCGCTGCACGATGTCGCCACCATCAAGCGCGTCGTCGTCGCCACCTACCAGTCGGTGTCGGGCGCCGGCAAGGAAGGCATGGACGAGCTGTTCACGCAGACCCGGGCCGTCTTCGTCGCCGACCAGGTCGACGTCAAGAAGTTCACCAAGCGCATCGCCTTCAACGTCATCCCGCATATCGACGTCTTCCTCGACGATGGCTTCACCAAGGAAGAGTGGAAGATGGTCGCCGAGACCAAGAAGATGCTCGATCCCAAGATCAAGCTGACGGCGACGTGCGTGCGCGTGCCGGTGTTCATCGGCCATTCGGAAGCGGTCAACATCGAGTTCGAAAAGCCGATCACCGCCGACGAGGCGCGCGACATCCTGCGCGAGGCGCCAGGCTGCCAGGTCTTGGACAAGCGCGAGGACGGCGGCTACATCACGCCGCTGGAATCGGCCGGCGAAGACGCCACCTTCATCTCGCGCATCCGCGAGGATTCGACCATCGATAACGGCCTGTCGATGTGGATCGTCTCCGACAATCTGCGCAAGGGCGCGGCGCTGAACGCGGTGCAGATCGCCGAGCTTTTGGTCGAGCGCGGCCTGATCCAGCCGAAGAAGAAGGCGGCCTGACGGCCGGTTTGTTTTCGCTCACGGGCCGGATCGCCGCTGCCGCGGCGGGCCCTGCGCGGGCGCGCCGGAAAGCCGGCGGCCCGCAGTCGCGGGCTCGGCCTTCGGCCGGGTCGCGATATGGTCGCGCGCTATGAGCGAGACCGCAAATGGGTCAGTCGCGCGGCACCTGACGGCCTTGCCCGGCTTCCCAAATGGTCTTGAAGCGTTCCACCATCGATGTGAACAACCGCGGCGGCAGCAGGCCGTAGTCGTAGCGATCGGTGGAGCGCGGCACCGGACGGAGGTCGTAGCCCGGCCACGCGAAGCGATTGCCTTCATGAAGCATCACCCATGAGCGCTCGCCGTCCAGACCCAAGTGACGTTTGACGGCTGGCGGCAGCTCGATCGCCAGCGAAGGATCCGTCGGCGGGAGATGCGTGACAGGCACCACAGTCACGATCAGACCCTCGGTGGCGCGCTCGACGGCAAGCACAATTACGCAAGGGCGATGTTTTCGCCCTTCATCCTGTCCGGCTTGATGCTCATGATGCCACAGATAGGCGTAAGAGATCACGAGGCCGAGCTGTGGGTCGGGAAGCGGCATGCCTTACTTGGCATCGATCAGGGCATCGAGATGATCGTGTTCGGATGACATTCGGCCGCTGGCGATTGCCTCAACTTCTTCGCGCTGTAGATCCCTGGTCGCAAACGATTGCCGGGCAAGGTTCTTGTAACGCTGTAGATCCTCATACTCGACAGCCGAAACGAAATAGCCGGTTGGGCGCCCATGGCTCATCACCGCGACCGGCTCACGCTGGACGATTTCACGGTAGCGCCCGAAATTGCGGGTGAATTCTGTTGTCGGAACTTCGCGCATGGTGATTTCATCCAAATCGCGTAATTTACGCATTTAACGTAATTTACGCGATTTACGCGGTTTTGTCAAAGATCAGCTGCCGCTTTCCTTGGCCAGCTGCCGCAGCAAATCCATAGCCTCCTCCGCACGGTCGACCGGCACGAACAGATGGTCGTGATAAAAGGCCGAGACCGGATTGACGCCCATGCCGGCGGTGGCCAGCCGGGCGGTGATGGCGGCGAGGAAGCCGACTGCTTCCAGCGACGAATGGATGTTCAGCGTGATCATGCGGCTGGGGAACACGCCTTCCAGGCCAGCGGCCTTCGCCTGGTCTTCGAGCACGATCAGCGTCGTGCCCTCGCGTTCGCGAAACACCATCACCGGATCGAGGGTTTTGGCAACAGGCACGTCCGGCGGCAAAGTGACGAAGACATGCACTCCGGGCAGCAGTTCGGGCGTCATCGATGCCAGCAGTTTTTGCAGATCGGTTTCGCCCGTCATTGCCTGTCCTTCGACTTGATGCTGCATGGGATTTGCGGTCGTGGTTGCGCCTCATCTCAATATCCGTGCTGAACGCACGCCGATAGTCCTCGCGCTGACGACATCGCCATGTCGTTGTCGGCTGAGCTTGCGCGCCGGACCCGTCGCACAATAGACGGGTCGAGGACCATCGCCGGTCCGCGAGAGGGGTTTAGATGATCGTTCGCCCGCGCCCGGGATTCCTGCATCTGTTCTTCATCATGCGCGGCTCTGTGGTGCCACGCATCCTGCCGCAGATCTTTGGCTTCGGCCTCTATGGCGCGCTCGTGGTGCTGGCGGTCAGGGCGCTGAAGCTCGACTTCGGCAATGCCGGCACAGCACCCTTCGCTCTGCTCGGCGTGGCGCTGTCGATCTATCTCGGCTTTCGCAACAACGCCGCCTATGACCGCTGGTGGGAGGCGCGCAAGCTGTGGGGCCAGCTTGTGTTCGACATCCGCAACCTGGCCCGCGCCTCGACCGGGCTGGTCGAAGATCGGACCGAGCTGCGAGGCCTGCTGATGGAGGCGATTGCCTTCTGTCACTTTTTGCGCGGCCTGCTGAGACGTGTCGATGCCACCGCCGAGGCACGCACCTTCATCGGTGATGAGGTCGACGGTGCCGCCAGGGCGGCCAACGCGCCCGACGCCATGGTACGGCGCATGGGCCAGCGCATCGCGGCGCTGCGCAAGGCCGGCGCCATCGACACGATCGGATACCGCATCCTCGACGAACGGCTGTCGGAAATCGCCGCCGCGCAGGCCGGCTGCGAGCGCATCGCCGGAACGCCGCTGCCGTTTGCCTATACGCTGCTCTTGCAGCGCACCGCCTACATCTTCTGCCTGCTGCTGCCATTCGGGCTGGCCGCACCGGCCGGCTGGGCGACGCCGCTGTTCACCGCGCTGATCGCCTACACCTTCTTCGGCCTCGACGCGCTTTCGGAAGAGCTCGAGGACCCGTTCGGCACCCAGCCCAACGACCTTGCGCTCGACGGCCTCTGCCGTGTCTGCGAGATATCGGTGTTCGAGGCGCTGGGTGAGACGCCGCCGAAGATGATTGCGGCGGAGAAGTTTTACTTTTCCTAGGCCTTGTAAAGCAGGTCGGCAGCGAACGTTGATACGTCAACCAAACCTTCGAGAATAGCCGGGACATCCCTCCCTTCGTCATCCTAGGGCGAAGCAGGAGCGCAGCGACGTCGCGGAGACCCTAGGATCCATGCCGTGACTTCAGGGGTACGCGAAAACGGACCAAAAGCGGCACTGACAGACGTCCTGTTCTGGACCGCTGCGTTCTTCGCCTGATGTCGCGGCATGGATCCTCGGGTCAAGCCCGAGGATGACGAAGCGTGGGGGCCAGCGGCCCACTTTGACCCTGTTGCGGAGGGGCTCACCGCCAAAAAAGAATCCCCACCCCTGTCGGATCGTCGCCCCGTGCCGCGTCCTTGGTTCAACCCTGGCGAAGCAGCCAGTGCTCGAACATCCGGAGGAACACCAATGACCATTTCTGAAACCGCACCTGTGTCATCAGGCGCCCTGTGGACGGGCCGCGGGCTGAGCGCCATCATTGTGCTGTTCATGATCTTCGACGGTGTCATCAAATTGCCGCCGCTCGAGATCGTCACCCAGACCATGGTGCCGCTCGGCTGGCCGGCCGACCCGAATGTCGCGCGCCTGCTCGGAATTATCGGGCTGGTCTCGACGGCGCTCTATGCGCTGCCACGCACCTCGGTGCTCGGCGCCATCCTGCTCACCGCTTATATGGGCGGTGCCATAGCCATCAATGTGCGGGTCGACAACCCGCTGTTTTCGCACACGCTGTTCGGCGTCTATCTCGGCATCATCCTGTGGGGCGGCCTGTATCTCAGGGATCCCCGGGTGCGCGCCCTGATCCCGTTCAGCCGATAAGCACAAGGAGAAAAAGAATGCTCACCACCATCATCATCATCCTGGTTGTGCTGATCGCCGCCGTGCTTATTTATGCCGCGACCCGGCCGGATGATTTCGTCGTCAGCCGCTCGGCCAGCATCAACGCATTGCCCGAAGCGATCTTTCCTGAGATCAACGATTTCAGGCGCTGGAGCGTGTGGTCGCCTTACGAGAAACTCGATCCGGAGATGAAGCGCACTTTCTCCGGCGCCGACAGCGGCAAGGGCGCCGCCTATGCCTGGCACAGCGACGGCAAGGCCGGCATCGGCCGCATGGAAATCACCGCCTCGGTTCCGTCGTCGCTGATCGCGCTGAAGCTCGACTTCGAGAAGCCGTTCAAGGCCAACAACACCGTCGAGTTCACCTTGAAGCCGGCCGGCAGCAGCACCGCCGTCACCTGGGCCATGCGCGGCCGCTATCCGTTCATGGCCAAGCTGATCGGCGTGTTCATGAACTTCGACAGGCTGGTCGGCAAGGATTTCGAGGCCGGTCTCGCCAGTTTGAAGCGGGCCACCGAAAAGTAGGGCGATCCGTTCGTCGTTGTCCAAGCGGATCAAATTGCGCATTCGCGCGTTGTCGATCCAATGCGGGTGAAAAGTTCGCCCCTTGGGAGAGGAACGACGATGAAAAAGATCATGCTTTTGATGGCGTTGCTGGTGCCGCTCGCTGCCTGCTCGCAAACGGAAAAAGGCGCGGCGGTCGGCGGCCTGGGTGGCGCGGCCATAGGCGCTGCGGTGGCAAATGATCCGGTGGAGGGCGCTGTCGTCGGTGGTGCCGTTGGCGCCGTCGCCGGCGCGCTGATCGGCCGGGCGAACGAACCGGATCAATGCCGCTACCGCGACCGCTACGGACGAACCTATATCGCCCGCTGTCCCGACGGCTATTGACCGGACGACACAACAAAAAACGGCGGGCACAGGCCCGCCGTTTTCGTGAATGATGGAACGTAAATTACTCGGCGGTGGCGGCTTCCGCCTCGGCCGGTGCGGCTGCCGCGGCTGCTGCTGCGGTGGCGGCGTCTTCCTGCGCCTTCTTCAGCAGGGCAGAGCGTTCCTGCGCCTTCTTGCCCGGCTCGGCCTTCTTCGGGTTGGAGCGGGCCTCGCGCTTGACCAGGCCGGCTTCGTCGAGGAAGCGCAACACGCGGTCGGTCGGCTGGGCGCCATGCGACAGCCAATGCTTGACGCGGTCGGCGTCGACCTTGACGCGCTCTCCGTCCTTGGGCAGCAGCGGGTTCCACGAGCCGAGCGACTCGATGAACCGGCCGTCACGCGGCGAACGGGCGTCGGCAACGACGACGTGGTAGTAAGGACGCTTCTTCGAGCCCGCACGGGCCAGTCTGATCTTCAAGGGCATTTCTTTTCTCCTAAAACTCTGATTTCGTTGGTTGGTTGTGGCTTTTGTTTTGTGCAGGTCGTTATCCCAAAACCGCTGCGCACTTTTGGGCGACATGCACTTTTATTAGCCGGCTTTCGTCACGCCGTTGGAAGCGGCGATCTGTTCGTGGTGGCGGATCACTTCGCGGACGACGAAGTTGAGGAATTTTTCCGCGAAATCCGGGTCGAGATGCGCATCCTTCGCCAGCTGGCGAAGACGGGCGATCTGCTGCTGCTCGCGCGCCGGGTCGGCCGGCGGCAGACCATGCGTCGCCTTCAGCACGCCGACAGCCTTGGTGCAGCGGAAGCGCTCGGCAAGCATATGGATGAGGGCCGCGTCGATGTTGTCGATCGAGGCGCGGTAGTCGGCCAGAATGATGCGTGCGTCGGCCATGTCTTTTTCTTCGTTCATGACGCCCTCACTTCTTCTTGCCGAGGCCGGGCAAACCGCCGCCGCCCAGACCGGGAAGACCCGGAAGCTTCATGCCGCCGGGCAGGCCAGGCAGACCACCGCCGCCGGGAAGACCTTTGATGCCGCCCAGGCCAGAGGCCTGCGCCTGCTTCTGCAAGGCTTCGAGTTGCTTGGGGTCCATCTTCGACAGATCAGGCATACCGCCGCCCATCATGCCGCCCATGCCGCCGCCGGGCATCATGCCGCCAAGACCCATCTTGGAAGCGAGACCGCCCATCATGCCACGCATCAGGCCGCCGCCTTTGCCCTTGCCGCCCATCGCCTTCATCATGTCGGCCATGCCGCGATGCATTTTCAAAAGCTTGTTGATCTCGGCCGCGTCTGTGCCCGAGCCGGCGGCGATGCGCTTCTTGCGCGAATGCTTGAGCAGGTCCGGGTTGGCGCGTTCGGCCTTGGTCATCGACGAGATGATGGCGAGCTGACGGCCGAACATCTTGTCGTCGAGGCCGGCGGCGGCCATCTGGTCCTTCATCTTGCCCATGCCGGGCATCATGCCCATGATGCCGCCCATGCCGCCCATTTTCGACATCTGCTGAAGCTGGCCGGCGAGGTCGTTCAGGTCGAACTTGCCCGACTGCATCTTCTTGGCCATCGCCGCCGCTTGTTCGGCGTCGATGTTCTCGGCGGCTTTTTCGACGAGCGAGACGATGTCGCCCATGCCGAGGATGCGGTCGGCGATGCGCTTGGGGTGGAATTCCTCCAGGCCGTCCATCTTTTCGCCGGTACCGATCAGCTTGATCGGCTTGCCGGTGACGGCGCGCATGGAAAGTGCTGCGCCGCCACGGCCGTCGCCGTCCATGCGGGTCAGCACGAGGCCAGTAATGCCGACGCGCTCGTCGAAGCTCTTGGCCAGATTGACCGCGTCCTGACCGGTCAGCGAGTCGGCGACCAGCAGGATTTCGTGCGGGCTCGACACCTTCTTGATGTCGGCCATCTCGACCATCAGCGGCTCGTCGATATGGGTGCGGCCGGCGGTATCGAGGATGACGATGTCATGGCCGCCGAGCTTGGCCGCCTGCACGGCGCGGCGCGCAATGTCGACCGGGTTCTGGCCGGCAATGATCGGCAGGGTCGCTACCTTGACCTGCTCGCCGAGCTGACGGAGCTGCTCTTGCGCGGCGGGGCGCCGCGTGTCGAGCGAGGCCATCAGAACCTTCTTGTTCTGACGCTCCGAAAGCCGCTTGGCGATCTTGGCCGAGGTCGTCGTCTTGCCCGAGCCCTGCAGGCCGACCATCATGATGACGACCGGCGCCGGCGCGTTGAGGTCGATGGCGACGCCCTCGGCGCCGAGCATGTCGACCAGCTCGTCATGGACGATCTTGACGACCATCTGTCCCGGCTTGATCGACTTGACGACGGCAGCGCCGACGGCCTTTTCGCGCACCTTGTCGGTGAAGGAACGCACCACTTCCAGCGCCACGTCGGCCTCGAGCAGCGCACGGCGCACCTCGCGCAGCGCCGCCGAGACATCGGCCTCCGACAGCGCGCCGCGGCCAGTCAGGCCGTTCAGGATCGAACCAAGACGTTCCTGTAGCGATTCAAACATTCTTTTTCCTTTTCTCAGGCGCCCGGATGGTGCCCGAGAGGTAATGCGTTCGCGCCGCTCATCCAAGCAAAAGCCCAAAGCCAAAAAGCACCCGGGGGCGCTCAGCGCTGCCGGGTGTTGGCCTCCAGGATCGATTTACAGCACTTGACCTCTAAGAGGCTTCGGCGTCCTGGTCGGCTTGCTCGGAGGGATACTCGTCGCGGATTTCGGGGGCTGTAGACAGGAAATCCGGCGAAGAGTCAAGGTCTGGGGGACACGGCCGGCTCACGCCAGTACTTCGCCGTCGAGGATCCGCGCGTAGAGATCGAGATAGCCCTTTGCGGTTTTGGCGATCGGAAACCGGTCGGCGGCCGAGTCGCGGCAGCGTTGCGGGGAAAGCCCGGCAACCGCATCGAGGGCGGCGGCGAATTCGGCGTTGGTGTCGAACAGCAGCCCGGTGTCGCCGTCGACGATCTCGGGCAAGGCGCCGCGCGGCGTGGACAGCACCGGCGTTCCGCACAGCATGGCCTCGACCGGGGCCATGCCGAACGGCTCTTCCCAGGCGATTGGGTTGAGAAAAGCCTTTGCCTCGCCCAGCAGACGCAGCTTTTCGTCGCCACCGACAGTTCCGTGGAAACGGTAGCGCGACCCCAGACTCTTGAAGAACACACCGTCGCGCCGGACCTTGCTGCGCGTCAGCAGCGTCCAGCGCGCGCCGCCGGCGATGTCGAGGGGGAAATCGAATTTCCTGGCGAGGTCGACGGCGCGATTGAGGTTCTTGCCGGCGCGGGCGATGCCGGCCAGAAACAGCAGACGGTCACTCTTCGAACTGGCCAGCCGGTAGGAATCGGCGGGAAAGCCGTTGTAGACGAAGGTCTTCCTGCCGTGATTGCGCGCATGGCTGGCGCTGACGAAATTCCAGTTTGCCTGCGGCCTGGGCTCGTCAGGGGAATAGCCATGTTCGGTGTTGAGGGTCGGAAACGGAGCCTCGACATACCAGCCGTTGAAATGGACGATGTCGGTGTCGGCCGGGATGGCGGCCCGGCATTGGGCCTCCGACGTGATGCCGCGCACCTCGCAAAGCGGATGGCTCGAACCGGCGCCGGCAATCAGCACGACATGGTGGCCGGCGCGCACCAGTTCGGTTGCCAGCCAATCGACCTGGCGCTCGGTGCCGCCATAGCCTTTGGCAGGCAGCACGCCCGGGGCGGCCAGGGTGATGCGCATCAGTTGGGTCCGCCGGTGTGGGAAATATCCGCCTCGACCTTCAGCGGCGAGCGCGGGTGCAGCAGCAGCAGGATCGTCAACAGACTGCTGACGATGCCGATCGCCGCGATCAGAACCGCATTCGTCGTCGTCCAGTCGGCGCCTTCGAGCGGCTTGGCGTTGAACAAGGCGAAGGAATTGTAGCTTTCCTGATGCGAAATCAGCAGGAACCCGGTCAGATTGTTGCCGAGATGGGCGCCAAACCCGGCGCCGAGATTGCCGGTGATATAGACCAGAAGCGTCAAGAGCAGCGCGAAAGCGGCAATCGAAGCCAGCACGCTAGCGTTGATGGCGGCGGTCGAACTCGTGCTCCAGTGCAATGCGGTGAACAGCATCGCCGGCAGCAGCGCCCAGATGAAGGGGTTCTCGAAACGGCTGGCCAGGCCTCTGAGCAGATAGCCGCGGAAAAGTGCCTCCTCGGACGATGTCTGCAGCAAGGCCAGGGCAATGATCGGGATCAGGTACAACAGCCAGGACGACAGGCTGATTGCGCCGCGTGCGATCTCGGGCTGCAGGCAATAGAGCAGGATTTCGGAGAACAGCGAGGTGATCAGCACCGCGGCCAGGCCCTTCAGGAAGCCATCGCGCGAAACCCGGTGGCTGGCGCCGATCAGTGCCGCCACTCTCTCGCCATGGACCCAGCGCATGGCCGCCCACAGCCCGAGCCAGATGCCGGCGAACGAGCTCAGCTGGGTCAGAATCCCCGCCGGCGACGCGAGAAAATTCTGCACCGGCTGGGTGCCGACCGAGCCGCCCGTCGAGGCCATCCAGACGACATAGGCATAGGTGCCGCCAAACACCACGGCCACAGTGACTGCCATCCAGAAGACGACGACGATCACCGTTCCGAGCAGCAGGCGCAGCAAGGTCGTTTTGGAGTTGGGGGTGGTTCGGTAGCGCTGGAAGGCGGCTGGATCGATCGTCACGCTGAGTCCCCGGCAGGTGCTTCGGGTCGCATGATCTATGGGATCAACCGCATCCGCGCAATCATCATCCAGCAGCGGGCCATTCCGGTTTGCCAAGAAGTCAAAGAGGGCGGCCGCATCCTGCCGACGTGGCCGCCCTGTTGGTTGGTGGTATCAGCGCACGACGTACATGATGCGGCGCGTCGACGGATCGACCAGGGCCGGCTGACCGTTCACATAGACATAGCGGTAGCGATAGTCCGGAATCTCGCGGAGTTCGACGGTGTCGGGCAAGGTTGCGCCCGTCACCACCTCGCCGTCGAGATAGACGGGGTCGAGCCGGTTGGTGTCGATATAGGTGCGGACTTCGGCCGGCGGCTGGTCAATGGCATCCATCGGCTCGGCCGAAATGATCGCCCCGGTATAGGTATCGGGATAGTCGTTGCTGTCTTCCGGCGCTTCGACGACGGTAATCCCCGCATCGGCGGGGCGCCGGGTCAGGACGACCTTGCTGCCGCCGAATTCGGCCGTCACATAATCGGAATAGACCCAGCCTTGGCCATTGGCTTCGGCGATGGTGCACCATTTGCTGTTTTCGATGCAGCCATTGAGCGTTGCCGACTGGCCGGCGGCCAGCACGCCGATAACCGGATATTGCGGGCCAGGGCCGGCGCGCACGTTGAGGTCCGTGACTGCCGAGACGGGGGTATCGGCAAAGGCAGCGCCGGACATCGCGACAAGCGCTCCAGCCACCGCAGGAAACAGTATGCGTTTCATGGTTTCGCTCCGTTTTTCGTGGCCCCACACAAACGTGAACGAAACCGGGCTCTATGCGTTCCGGCTAAAATGCTGGCGCCGGCTCACGATTTATTGCCTTTTCTTTCGCCACACCGGTCAAAAGCTCATGCACGAAGGCGAGCTTGCCGGCGGTCACGTCCGAGATCACGAACGGGTAGAGGTCGGGCAGGCCCATGCAGCGGTTGATCGAATTGGAGGCCTCCGACAGCACCAGCCAGCGGGCGAGAACATCTTCAAAGCGTTCGGGCGTTGCGGCAGGTTCGGCGGGCGCGGCCTGCGGCCGGCCGCCGGTGTCGCCTTGCGGCAAAGTGTTGGCTTCCACGGTTTCCAGCCGGCCGAGCGGGAAATTCAGCGCATGCACCATTTCCAGCGTATCGGTGATGTGCAGATGGTGCGCCCAGGTCTCGGCCCAGTCCTCCCAGGGGTGGGACGTCGCATAGGCGGAGATGTGGCCCTGCTGCCAGTCGGGCGCCGCGCCATTGGCGTAGTAGCTCTTCAGCGCCTGCTCGTAGTCGGCGCGGTCGTCGCCGAACAAGGCGCGGAAGGCGGCAAGCCGCTGCGGATCGTCGCGGATCAGGCGGTCCCAGTAATAATGGCCGAGCTCGTGGCGGAAATGACCGAGCAACGTGCGGTAATTCTCGCCCATCTCGACACGCCGCTTTTCGCGCTCGGCTGAATCAGCTTCGGCGACGTTGAGCGTGATCAGGCCGTTGTCGTGGCCGGTCAGGATGCGCTCGCCGCCCGGCCCGCCGCCGATCGGATCGGCAAGCAAGTCGAAGGCAAGGCCGACCTCGTCGGCAGCGCTTTGCTTGGGCGCCACCGGCAATCCGAAAGCGAGCAGCGAATAGATGGCACGCTTCTTGGCCGCTTCGACGCGGATCCAGCGGCTGCGATTGCCGTCGACCGAGAGGTCCGGGATCAGCTGGTTCAGCACGCAGGCGCGGCAAAAGGCGTGGCCGGGCTCGGCCATCCAGTTGCAGGCGCACTCGTCGGCGTTGGTGCATTGGAAGGTGCCGTCGACACCCGACAGCGCGAAGCGCGCATGCTCGGGATCATAGAGCACCGGGCTGGCGCAGTTCAGGCACTGGGCGTTTTCGAAATAGAGGCGGTGGCCGCAATGAGGGCAGTCGAAGAGTTTCATTTCGATCTCAAATGGTCAGGGCAGGGATATAGTGCGCAGCCGCACATCGCCCAAACGCCTGCCATCTGCCGGTCCCTGCCGTGAAGCCTGATCATTGATGCGGCAGACTGACCAATCGAGCTCAGTTTGCATTCTCGCCACAGTAATTCCTTGATCGTAGGCAAATTCCCCTGCATTGGCCAGCGCGGCGCCGGGAGACCGTGACAAGTCCACGTTTCGCTGGCAAGTTCGCAACCGGGACGTGATTCAGGCAAATCAGGAGAACAGCATGGCATTTCTTGCCAAGGGAAAGATTTTTGTGGCCGCGGCGGCGGCGGTGCTTGCGCTGGCGACGGGCGCGCAAGCGGCGGCCAGCTGTGGCAAAACCGGCGCCGGCTTCGACGCCTGGAAGCCGGAGTTCGCTGCTGAGGCCAAGTCTGAAGGCGTCGGCGCCAAGGGCCTGGCCGCGCTGGCTGGCGCCAGCTACGCAACAAAGACGATCTCCGTCGACCGCGCCATCCACAAGGCGTTCAGCGGTTCGGTGGACGCATTCATGAAGCGTCGTGGCGGGGCTTCGATCATTTCCAGGGGCCGTTCGCTGAAGAAGCAGAACGCAGCACTTTTCGACAAGATCGAGAGCAATTACGGCGTGTCGCCGGGCGTGTTGCTGGCCATTTGGGGCATGGAGACCGGCTTCGGTTCCGCCATGGGCAACCAGAATACGGTCTCTGCCATTCTGACGCTTGCCTATGATTGCCGCCGACCGGGGTTCTTCTACCCGCATGCCATTGCTGCGCTGAAGCTGGTCGATCGCGGCGCATTGAGCGCCTCATCGACCGGCGCTGCGCATGGCGAGATCGGCCATACCCAGTTCCTGCCCGGAAATGTCTTGAAGTATGGCGTTGGCAACGGAAATCTGCGCGACAAGGCGACCGCGCTGGCTTCCACCGCCAACTTCCTCAAGGCTCATGGCTGGCGGGCAGGGGCCAGCGCGAGTGCGAATATGGGCGCCATTGCCGGCTGGAATTCCGCGAGCGTCTACCAGCAAGCCATCGCCCAGATCGCCACGGCGATCGACGGGGACTGACCGACAGAGATCTCCATTCCACAAGAAAGCCCGGCCATGCGCCGGGCTTTTTGTTGATGGTGCAGGGATAGGGGAAGTCGTTCCTTATCCCGGGGTGAGGCCATCGAGCAGGAAGCCGAGGCCCTTTCGGAAAGCACCATCCCAATCGTCATCCAACAGCAGGCGAGAGCGCTCGATCGTCGGGTAGCGTTCGGTGAAACCTTCAAGGCGCTGCCGCGCGGCGGCCCTGTCGTCGTCCGAGAGGTCGAAGCTCGCCCGGGTGACGGTCGCGCCCATCACATAATTCCAGAGCGACCATATCGCGACGTTCAGATCCGCGTCGGCGACGCCGGCCCCGGACAAGGTCTTGCTCAGCAGTTCCAGGCGAGCGAGCATGTTTCGGCCGAGCGCCCGGCGCGGCAGCAGCGATGCCGACCAGGGGTGATGCAGCATCGTGGCGCGCCAGTCCTCGAGCATATGAACGACGTCCTCGCGCCAGTCTCGAGGCTCAGCTGTTTGCGGCGGTCCGCGATAGTCGAGCACCGAGTCGAGCGATAGATCAAAGACATCCTCTTTGTTGTCGACGTGCCAATACAGGCTCATCACCCCCGAGCCGAGACGATCGGCCAGCCGACGCATGGTCAATCCGTCGAGCCCTTGCGTATCAAGCAGTTCCACCGCGGTCGCCACGATGCGTTCCCTCGAGAGAGGCGGTTCACCGCTCGCCTGCGGCGCGGGCGGGAGCCGCGGCGGCTCAGACCGTTTTTTCCGGGCGCCGCTGCGTTTGGCTGCCATCCGTCTTCCTCGCTGTCTCAGAGCGCCGATCTTGACCGGCAAGCAGGCGAATGTCGATCCGGAACGGTTGACTCGTACATCGTACTATGTAACTACTCGTGCAGCGTACGAGTCAATCGAGCAAGTCCGCAAAGCCAAGAGAAATTTCATGTCACGCGCAATCAAGCATCTGCTGATCGGAGGGCTATTCATCATGAACATGGCAGTTCCCACTGCGACGACAGCGAGCGAGAACGATCGCAAGCTGACGATCGTCAATCCGCAGACCCTCTACGACCCGTCGCCGAATGGCTACAGCACGGCAGTGATCGTGCCCGGCGGCGCCCGGGTGGCCTACATCTCCGGACAGGGCGGCCAGGACAGCACGGGAGGCTTGTCACCCGACTTCGCGGTCCAGGTTAAGCAGGCCTACGCAAATTTGCGCAGCGCGCTTGAGGGGATCGGCGCCAGGCCGGATCAGGTCGCCAAGCTCACCGTCTTCGTGGTCGATCACGACATGTCGAAGCTCGAGGTGCTGACCAGGAATGTCAAGGACATGTTCGGCGAGGCGCTGCCGGCGCAGACCCTGGTTCCCGTCCCCACGCTTGCCATCGACCCCATGCTGTTCGAGGTGGAGGCCGTGGTCGTGCTTGACTAGAGTATCCGTTGCAATTCCGGACGGAAAACCGCTTCACACTTTTCCTGGAATTGCTCGAGCGGAGCAGGCGCTGGCCGAATGTGTGTGGCGTTCGCCAGGACAGCCAACGCGGTGAGAAAGCCGGTTCCAGGAGCGCTCGTGCGCCTGGGCTCTCAATTATACGCGTAGCCGCTCAACGGGCATTTCTGGGAAATTGGAACCTGGAACGTGCCGTCAAAACCTTTGCAGGTACGGAATTTGGAGTTCCGCGGCGCCGGGGTAGCCGCCTTTGGCCTACCCTTCATCTCGATTTTGGTCGGTTGGTCAAAATGTGCGTAGCCGCTCAACGGGCATTTCCGGGAAGCGGGAATCTGGAAGGCACCGGCAGTTCCGTTGCAGGTACGGAAATTGGGGTTCCGCGGGGTGAAGGCTTGCGCGGCCGCAGCCGCCTTTGACTTGCCCTTGATGACCAACCAGATTTCGGTCGGTTGGTCGAGCTGCAGGTTGTTTATGTCGGAGTAGCTGATCCGCCCGCTGCGTACCCCTTCGGTCAGGCGCTGGCAGAACAGGGCCGGCATGCGCTCCTGCGAGACGCCCATGAAAGAGGCGATTTCGTGCTTGAACGTGATGCTCCATGCGTGGACAGCGGAGATGCACCCGTCTGGATTCTGCTCGCGCTTGCCGGCTGCCTGTGAAGACTGGCACCCGGCGAAGACGGCAACCGCCGCAAGCAAAAGAAAAATTCTGTTTTTCACTGCCAAAGCCCCTCTATCCCGCAAGAGGACTAGGATGAAGCAGTCGAAAGGTCAAACAGGAATTGATCCGGGCGGGGGTAACTTCCATTATATTAGAGAGATCAAACAAAAACCCGGCGTCTCCGCCGGGTTTCCTTAGCCGTTTCAGCTTTGATGAGGCCGGCCCGGCCTGAAGTTCGGATTTCAAGCCTTGCGGTTGCGCGCGGCAAGCGTCCTCAGCCGCAGCGCGTTGAGGCGGATGAAGCCGGCGGCGTCCTTCTGGTCGTAAGCGCCACGATCGTCCTCGAAGGTGACCAGCGCGTCGGAATAGAGCGTCTTCTTCGACTTGCGGCCGTTGACCATGACATTGCCCTTGTAGAGCTTCAGCCGCACCGTGCCTTCGACGTCTTCCTGGCTCTTGTCGATCATCGCCTGAAGCATCAGCCGCTCGGGCGCGAACCAGAAGCCGTTGTAGATCAGCTCGGCATAACGCGGCATCAACTCGTCCTTGAGATGCGCGGCACCACGGTCGAGCGTGATCGATTCAATCGCCCGATGCGCCGCGATCAGGATGGTGCCGCCGGGCGTCTCGTAGACGCCGCGCGATTTCATGCCGACGAAACGGTTCTCGACCAGGTCGAGCCGGCCGATGCCATTGTCGCGGCCGAGATCGTTGAGCGCGGCCAGCATCGTTGCCGGCGACAGCTTCTTGCCATTCAGCGCAATCGGATCGCCCTTGAGGAATTCGATCTCGATCTCGGTGACGGTGTCCGGGGCGTCCATCGGCGAGACAGTGCGCTGGTGGACGAACTCCGGCGGCTCCACCCACGGATCCTCCAGCACCTTGCCCTCGGATGAGGAGTGCAGAAGGTTGGCGTCAACAGAGAACGGCGCGTCGCCCTTCTTGTCCTTCGGCACCGGAATCTGGTGCTGCTCGGCGAAGTTGATCAGATCGGTGCGCGACTTGAACGACCAGTCGCGCCAGGGCGCGATGACCTTGATGTCAGGGTTCAGCGCATAGGCCGAAAGCTCGAAACGGACCTGGTCGTTGCCTTTGCCGGTGGCGCCGTGGGCGATCGCGTCGGCGCCGGTCTCCTTGGCGATCTCGACGAGGTGCTTTGAGATCAGCGGCCGCGCGATCGAGGTGCCGAGCAGATAGGTGCCTTCATAGACGGCATTGGCGCGGAACATCGGGAAGACGAAGTCGGAGACGAACTCCTCGCGCACATCGACGACGCGGATGTCCTTGATGCCCATCATCTCGGCCTTGCGGCGCGCCGGCTCGAGTTCGCCACCCTGGCCGAGATCGGCGGTGAAGGTGACGACTTCGGCACCGAGCTCGGTCTGCAGCCATTTCAGGATAATGGAGGTGTCGAGGCCGCCGGAATAGGCGAGCACGACCTTCTTGACGTCTTTTGCTTTTGACATTTGGCGGTTCCGCGATCACGAGTTCTCGGCGGGCGAGGTATCACGGCGTTTCCGGCTAACGCAAGGGACGAACGGGCCTTCGGTCGCCGCAGCCACTGGACCAGACGCCGCGCCGGCCAGTTACTGGCATAGGTGATGCACGTGCGCTATAGGCTGGCCTTGCTTGCCAGGGGCCGCCCATGTCCTTCATTCCCGACACCACCACGTTGGTCCAGTTCGCCATCGCCACCGTGATCCTGGCGATCACGCCGGGGCCAGATATGACGCTGTTCGTGTCCAGAACGCTGAGCCAGGGCCGCGCCACCGGCTTTGCCTCGATGGCCGGTGCGCTCTGCGGCACGCTGATCCACACCACTTTGGTGGTGGTCGGCATCTCGGCGCTGATCGTCGCTTCGCCAATGGCCTTCTTCGCGCTGAAGATTTTCGGTGCCGGCTATCTCGTCTTCCTGGCATGGCAGGCGATCACCAAGGGCTCGGCGTTTTCGCCGGAGAAGAAGGCCGGGCCTGAGATTTCGCTGTTCCGCAGCTGGCTGGCCGGCCTCGGGGTCAATCTGCTCAACCCGAAGATCATCCTGTTCTTCATGACGTTTCTGCCGCAGTTCGTTTCCGCGCATGACCCGAACGCACCGGGGAAGCTGTTTTTCCTGGGCTCGATGTTCATCGTGCTGTCGATCCCGGTGACGGCGCCGATGGTGCTGGCGGCGGAAAAATTCTCGGCGGCGATGAAGGCCAGCCCGCGCGTGACGCGGGTGGTCGACTATCTCTTCGCCGGCGTGTTCTCGGCCTTCGCGCTCAAGATTCTGAGTGCTCAGGCGAAGTAGCCTTTTGCGGGCCTGCGCTGCGCCCGGCAACCGCCCAATAGGCCAGACCACCGACGAGGCCACCGAAAAATAGCACTGCATGGTCTTCTACAGAGGGTATTCCCGGGCGGCCGGTGAACCCGTGATATTCCTGTACTTTGCCAATATAGCCCCAGAATGGCTGATACTGAATCCAGAACGGAAAGTTGGCAACGATGCCGCTCAGCCCGCCCGCGATCGCGTAGTAGATGGGAGTTCTGATCGAAAAGAGCCCTGCCAACATGACAACCAGGCAGAAAGGCAGGAAGCCGAGAACACAGATAAAAAAGCCCAGGAACAACGCCGAGACAGGGCTCACCGCCACCAGCGCTGCCCACTGCCCGGGATCATGCCAGACAGCGTATACGATGGTCATAGCGACCAGAGTTACGCTGGACGCTGCTACAGCAACCATGTATCCGAGAATTAAAGTTACAAACCGGTCCATCGTGATTGCAGCGATCCGCCAAATCGAAAAATGGAAAACTATACCCGCCAGTCAATGAGCGAGAATGGTTAAAATAGACTGCTCATCTGGCGACGAGTTGCTTTGGGAGAAACACGGCTGTAGCCGACTACCGCTCAGGCGAAGTCGCGGCTTGCCGCCAGCTGCCGGCCCAGCGCCCGGCGCTGAGCCAGTAGAAAATGCCGCCGACCATGCCGCAGCCAACCACCGCTAGCACGGCGCTGGTGTCGGTGACGTCGAAATTGGCGTCGGCGGTCCGGTGGACGAAGCCGAGGAAGACCGCTGCCACCACCGCACCGGCGAGCGCATAGAACAGCCAGTCGCGGCGGCTGAAGATTTCCGAGAGAATGATGACGATCGCCGCCGGCATGAAGGCGAAATAGGCGACGAACAGCGCTACGAAGGGAATCGAAAAATACAGCGATGCGGTCGCCGTCGGATGGGCATGTTCGGGCGTGTAGCCGAGCGAAGCCAGGACCATGATGTTGAGAAAGGCGCTGGCGGCCAGCGAGGCAACGACATAGCCGATCAGGATGACGGCGAAACGGATGAGGTAGGCGACGAGACGGCTCACGCCTCGCCGTGCCCCGCAATCATCATGGCTTCCAGCGCCAGCCGGTCGACCTTGCGCATGCGCTCGGAGTCCGATTTTAGCTGGCCGCAGGCAGCCAGAATATCGCGGCCACGCGGGGTGCGGATCGGCGAGGCATAGCCGGCATTGTTGATGTAATCGGCGAATTTTTCGATCGTCTCCCAGTCCGAGCACTGGTAGTTGGTGCCCGGCCACGGGTTGAACGGGATCAGGTTGATCTTGGCCGGAATGCCCTTGAGCAGTTTGATCAGGCCCTTGGCGTCCTCGATGGAATCGTTGACGTCCTTCAGCATCACATATTCGAAGGTGATGCGCTTGGCATTCGACAGGCCGGGATAGGCGCGGCAGGCTTCGATCAGCTCTTTCAGCGGGTACTTCTTGTTGATCGGCACCAGCAGGTCGCGCAGATCGTCATTGGTCGCATGCAGCGAGATCGCCAGCATGACGCCGATCTCCTCGCCGGTGCGGAAGATCTCGGGCACGACGCCGGAGGTCGACAGCGTGATGCGGCGCTTGGACAGTGACAGGCCATCGCCGTCGGAGGCGATCAGCAGCGCCTTCTTCACCGCCTCGAAATTGTAGAGCGGCTCGCCCATGCCCATCATGACGATGTTGGAGACTTTTCTGCCCTCGGCCGGGACGATGGCGCCGTCCGGCGTGTCGCGGTCGGGGAAATCGCCGAGCCGGTCGCGGGCTGTCAAAAGCTGGGCGAGGATTTCCTCCGATGTCAGGTTGCGCACCAGCTTCTGCGTGCCGGTGTGGCAGAAGGAGCAGGTCAGCGTGCAGCCGACCTGCGAGGAGATGCAGAGCGTGCCACGGCCTTCCTCGGGGATATAGACGGTCTCGATCTCGACCGGACGGCCGGCGCCGCGCGGCGGAAAGCGAAACAGCCACTTTCGCGTGCCGTCGGCGGAAATCTGCTCCTCGACGATTTCCGGCCTGGCGACGGTGAAATGCTTGTCCAGCTCGGCGCGCAGATCCTTGGAGATGTTGAACATGCCGGCGAAGTCGGAGACGCCGCGCACATACATCCAGTGCCAAAGCTGCTGGGCGCGCATTTTTGCCTGGCGCTCCGGCACGATGCCTGATGCAACGAGGGCATCGCCAAGCTCGGCCCGGGTCAGGCCGATCAGCGACGGCTTTTCGGGCTGCGTGGCGCGGGCGCGCAACGCGTCACGGGCGCCTTCGGCGGTGAGATCGAATGAAAGGGTCATGGTAAGCGCCAATATAAGCGGTTTGCGGCCGATTTCAGCATCGTGCCGGAAATGAAGCGCGGCGCATAGCACAGGTTGAGGGCAGAGTCATGCGCGGGGAGTGCAACGGCTGATAGCTCGCTACGGCCATCTGGCAGCCTGCCCTGTCCTCCCGCTGCAAATGAACCGATCACATAGTCGTGTGTTTGCGTAACGATTCCCATCGCGCCTTCGAAATCCGAAGGGGGCAACTATGCCCCTGCAAAATGGGAGTATGCAGAATGAACTCTATCAAGCTCGCCGTCATTGCCAGCCTCGTCGGCCTTTCCGCCTCGCCAGCACTTGCCGAAGACGCGATGGGCACGATGACCATGATGAAGGGTGGAGAAGTGATGGCGATCATGCCGGACGGGCATATGGGCACCATGATGCCGGATGCAAAGATGGGCGCAGAGATGATGAAGATGGCAAAGCCGATCAAGCACTGCATGATGATGATGACCGACGCCAAGGGCAAAGCCTTCATGATCGATACGTCGACCAAGAAAGCCCAGGCCGAATGTGAAAAAATGGCCATGTAAGACTGAACCGCCGGCACGCACGCCGGCCTGAAAAAGCAAAAAGGCCGGGCTTTGCGGCCCGGCCTGTCATTGCAAAACGAAGTTGCCTAATTACAAACCTTGCCTACTTGCACTTGGCGATCGACGTCAGCGCCGCTGAAATGCCTTTCAGCGAGAAGACATAGGAGGTGGGGTTGCCGCGGCCGGATTTCGCCGACACCTTCATGTCGGTGCCGGTCTTCATCGCGGCGATCAGAACCGGCTCTTCGGCGGCATTCTCGACCCAGGCCGACTTGCCGCGCGTGAACATCGAGAAGGACTTCTTGTCGATGGTGACGGTGGCCTTGGACCCTTCCTGGAATTTGTAGCCGGCAATGAATTGCGGCTCGTAGGACACTTGCTGCCCCGGCCGCTGGCTGACGAAGAAGAACATGTCGCCATGGTCGAGCGTCGGCGGCTGCTTGTCGGTCGGCACGGTCAGAACGTAGCAGACCTTACCGCCGGAAGCCTGGTAGCTGTAGGTGCCCCAGGCATTGTGCTGGCCGGTCTTGGTCGCGGTCTGTGCCAGCGCCGGCGCTGTCAAGGCCACCAGGACCAGGCTCGAAACTGTAGCAATCAATCCGCGCATCGTTTTTCCCGTATTCCAACTGGTGCGGCGGCAGGCCGGTTTGGCGTCCTGCCCGTCGCTTCATTTTGATTTAATCTGGGTTACCAAACGGTGAATTTCCCTCGCGAAAAGGACATTCACCCCGGGAAACCGCCGCCATTTCCCCGCCGCCTCCCGAAAAGCGGCCGTCAGAATGTCCCTGGCGCGACTTGGAGGCCACGAAAGCGGCAAGAGTTTGACTTTTCCAACCAGGCGCCGGCTCAGCTCTTGTCGGCAATCGCCCGCTTTGCGGCGAGCCGGTGCGCCGGTGTGATGTGGGCGCTGACGGCGGTGATCGCGGCGGTCAGCACGGCGATATCGTCGGTGAAGCCGAGCCCGAAGACGAAGTCGGGGATGACATCGACCGGCAGAACGAAATAGCCGAGCGCTGCCAGCAAAATGCCCTTGGCACGCACCGGCGTCTTCTTGTCCATGGCGCAATAATAGGCGGCGACCACCTCTTCCATGAACGGGATCTGCCGTGCCGCCTTCTTGGCCGTGCGCCAGAATTTCTCACGCACTTCGCTCTCGTCGCTGCCGCCAAAGCCGAAGAAATCAAAACCGGATTCTTGCGCCATCAATCTCTCCTTGCGGGCTCAAGCGCATCGTTGCGCGGGCGCCTGCGAGGGAAAATGTGGTGAAAGGGTAGGTCCGCTACAAGAGTTCAGTCGTTACCGAACTCGAAAATCGAACGGATCGTTGCCGGAACCGCAGGGTTCAGATGATGCCGACGGGTAATTCGCTGCTCGCCTTGGAGATTAGCCGAAACGCCCCTCACTTCGTCATCCACGGGCGAAGCAAGGAGCGAAGCGACGCGGCGCAGACCCGAGGATCCATGCCGCGACTTCAAAGCGTTGCAGCGGTTCAGAATTTTGCACCGCTGGGCTTCATGACAAGGGTCACGGCATGGATCCTAGGGTTTCCGCGACGTCGCTTCGCGACTGCTTCACCCTAGGATGACGAAGGTTGGAGAAGCCCTTTCCAATCAACCGCCAAAATAGCGGTTCATCTTCTTCGCCAGTTCGATGTCGAGGGCGGTGACGCCGCCGGCGTCGTGGGTGTTCAGCGTCACGTCCACCGTCTTGTAGACGTTCGACCAGTCGGGGTGATGGTCCATCTTCTCCGCCGCCAAAGCGACGCGGGTCATGAAGGCGAAGGCCTCGGAAAAGTTCTTGAAGACAAAGCTGCGCTTGATGGAAGCGCCATCCGCGGCCAGCGACCAGCCGCCGAGTTCGGCCAGCGCGGTGGCGATTGCGTCCTTGCTGAGTTTTTCTCTCATCATGATGATTTCCCGTGCTATCCCGACTTTGGCCCTCACCCTAATGCAAGTCGCCCAAGAATGCTGTGCGGTTTTGGGTCTCCAAATGCACGAACGGCGCATATCAATGAACGCGAAGCCCATAAAATCCATTCTCTTCGTCTGCCTAGGCAACATCTGTCGCTCGCCACTGGCGGAAGGCACCTTTCGCGCGGTGTTGGCCGAGCGCGGGCAGCATCAGGATATGCTGCTCGATTCAGCCGCAACCGGCGGCTGGGAGGTCGGCGCTGCCCCGGATCCGCGCTCGATCTCGATCGCCGCACTGCACGGTATCGACATTTCGGGCCAGAGAGCGCGCAAGGTGAGGCCGGACGACTTTTCGCGTTTCGACCTGATCCTGGGTATGGACCGGTCGAATGTCCGTGACCTCCAGGCGCTGGCGCCGCCGGCCCTGCGCGACCGGGTTCATCTGTTCCTGGAGTTCGCCAGCGGTACAGCTCGCGACGTGCCGGATCCCTATTATGACGGGGCCGACGCGTTCGCCTTGGTCTACCGCATGATCCGCGACGCGTCGGAGACGCTGTCGACGCGGCTCGCGACACGGGCATCCGTGCCCGACAGCGGCCAGGCCTCCTCGACGATATAGGGTCCGCCGCCGACCGAATCGCGCGACGACATCAGGACGAAGCGACCGACGCGGAACGGCAGCGTCGAAAAATTGCCGCGTGCCGAAAGGTACTGGGCGACGTCGAGCGGGCTCGAATTGCGCAGGCGCGCCAGCGTCACATGCGGGGTGAACTTGCGCGGATCGGTTGGAATGCCGAGCCGCTGGCAGATGCGGTCGATCTCACCCTGCAGGGCGGAAAGATCGTGCGAGGCTGAAACGCCGGCCCACACCGCATGCGGCTTCTTCTGGCCGAAGGCGCCGACACCCGACAATGTCAGCGGGAAGGATGGGCGATGGATCCGGTCGAGCGCATTGGCGATCTCGTCGGCGACATGGCCTTCGACATCGCCGATGAAGCGCAGCGTCATGTGGTAGTTCTCGACGTCGATCCAGCGGGCTCCGGGCAGGCCGCCCCGGAGCAGGGACAGCGAAAGAGCGGCGTCACGCGGTATTTCGAGGGCGGTGAAAAGACGCGGCATGGTGAGCCTCCCTTCCTCGAATCGAACTATGCCCCTAGCGAATCATCGATATTGAAACTCGGCAAGTGGTTTGTTGGCGTCATGGTTTCCGCAACGGCAAGCGTGACTTATTCGCCTCACGAGGCGCCGCCATTGTCGGCAATCGCCTTTTCCACTGTCGGCAGGATGCGCTCGACCATCACATCGACGCCTTTCGGATTGGGATGCAGGCCGTCTCCGAGCTGCAGGGCGGGCACGCCGGCGACACCGTCGAGGAAGAACGGATAGAGCGGCACGCCGTATTTCGCGGCCAGTTTTGGATAGATCGCGTCGAAAGCGTTCTGATAGTCGGCACCGAGATTGGGGGCGGCGCGCATGCCGGCCAGCAGCACGGCAATCTTGCGCTGCTTCAGCTTGGTCAGCATCTCGTCGAGGTTCTTTTCGGGAATGTCTGGTGAAACGCCGCGCAGCATATCGTTGGCGCCAAGCTCGAGGATCACAAGGTTTGTGCCGTCCGGCACCGACCAGTCGAGCCGCGCCAGGCCGCCGCTCGACGTATCGCCGGAAACGCCGGCATTGGCGACGCTCACATCATGACCCTTGGCGCGAAGGGCGGCCTGCAATTTATCGGTAAAACCGTCGCCGGGGCCGAGGCTGAAGCCCGCCATCAGGCTGTCGCCGAAGCCGACGATCTTGAACGTCTCGGCACGCGCCGACGAAACGGCACAGCAGAGGCCAAGAAAAAGCATGAAGCCTGCGGCAAAGATGCGTTTGAAAGACATGCGGCAGGCCCCATATGACCAAGGATTCTTCCGGCCCGACAAGCAGAGCCTTCATCCTCCCATATAGGACGCTTTCATTTTGACAGAAGCCGTCATCGCGCTGAAAGACGTATCGCTGACGCTCGGCGAAGGTGCGTCCTCCGTCCATGTGCTGAAGAGCGTCAGTCTCGACGTGGCCGAGGGCGAGGCGACCGGCATCGTCGGTCCCTCGGGGTCCGGCAAGTCGACACTGCTGATGGTTCTGGCAGGGCTGGAAAGGGTCGATTCGGGTACGGTACGAATCGCTGGCGAACTGCTGAATGGAAAAAGCGAGGACCAGATTGCATCGTTTCGTGGGCGAAACATTGGCATCGTCTTCCAGTCCTTTCATCTCATCCCCAACATGACGGCGCTCGAGAATGTCGCGGTGCCGCTGGAGCTGGCCGGCCATGCCGATCCGTTCGGGGTGGCCGCGCGGGAGTTGGCAGCCGTAGGCCTCAGCGATCGCGTCACCCATTATCCGGGCGAGCTGTCCGGCGGCGAACAGCAGCGCGTGGCCATCGCCCGGGCGCTGGCGCCGTCGCCGCGCCTTCTGATCGCCGACGAGCCGACCGGCAATCTCGACCAGGCGACGGGACGGCAGGTTGCCGACCTTTTGTTCGCCAAGGCGGCCGAGCGGGGCATGACGCTGGTGCTGGTCACCCACGACCCGGCGCTGGCCGCGCGCTGTTCGCGCCAGGTTTCGATGCGCTCCGGGCGGATCGAGGCGCCGGCACCGGCCAAGGTGCCGGCCTGATGCCGTTGTCGCGGACATTGAGGCTCGCCTTCCGCTTCTCGCTGCGCGAGATGCGCGGCGGGTTGTCCGGCTTCATGATCTTCCTGGCCTGCATCGCGCTTGGCGTCGCGGCCATCGGCGGCGTCAATTCGGTGGCGCAGGCGATCACATCAGGCGTCGCCAACCAGGGCCAGACGCTGCTTGGCGGCGATCTGCGTTTCCAGATCAACCAGCGCGACACCAGCCAGACCGAGCGCAGCTTCCTCGATGGGCTGGGCGCGGTTTCGCGCAGCGCCAACATGCGCTCGATGGCGCGGCTCGAGGACGGTTCCGACCAGTCGCTGGTCGAGGCCAAGGCGGTCGACGATGCCTATCCGCTCTATGGCGCGCTGGCGACAGCGCCGCCTCTGTCGAAACAGGATTTGTTCGGCGAAAAATCCGGCGTGTTCGGCGCCGCCGCACCGGACCTTCTGTTCGATCGGCTGAATGTGAAGATCGGCGACCGGCTAAAACTCGGCAGCGCCACATTCGAATTGCGCGCCCGGCTTGTCACCGAGCCGGACGCGGTGTCCGACGGTTTCGGCTTCGCGCCGCGGCTGATGGTGTCGACTGAGGGGCTTGCCGCCTCCGGCCTGATCCAGCCGGGCAGCCTGGTCGAGAATGCCTACAAGGTGCGCCTGCCGGCCGGGGCCAGCGAGGCCGATATTAAAAGCATTCAGGATCAGGCGGCAAAAGACTTTCCCGAGGTCGGCTGGTCGATCCGCACGCGCTCCAACGCCGCACCGGCGCTGTCGTCCAACATCGAGCGCTTCTCGCAATTCCTGACCCTGGTCGGGCTGACGGCGCTGGTGGTCGGCGGTGTCGGCGTGGCCAACGCGGTGCGCGCCTATCTTGACGGCAAGCGCGGCGTCATCGCCACCTTCAAGAGCCTGGGGGCTTCCGGCGGCTTCGTCTTCACCGTTTATCTCGTGCAGATCCTGATGATCGCCGGGCTCGGCATCGTGCTTGGCCTTGTGCTTGGCGCGCTGATGCCGTTCGCGGCCAGCGCTGCCTTGTATCAGGTCATTCCGGTGCCGGCCGAGGGCGGATTCTATCCCGGTGCGCTGGCTCTTGCCGCGCTGTTCGGGCTTTTGGTGACGCTGGCCTTCGCGCTTTTGCCGCTCGGCCGCGCCCGCGATGTGCCAGCAACGGCGCTGTTTCGCGAAATGGGGTTTGAGGGTCGCGGCTTTCCGCGCCTGCCCTATGTCGTGGCTGCGGTCGGCATCGCGCTGGCCTTGGCGGCGCTGGCCATCCTGTTTTCCGGCGACCGCCGCATCGCCTCGATCTTCGTCGGCGCCACCATTTTTGCCTTCCTGGTGCTGCGCCTGGTTGGTGGGCTGGTGCAATGGACGGCGAAAAGAAGCCCGCGCGTTCGCTCCGTGGCGCTCAGGCTGGCGATCGGCAACATCCATCGGCCAGGCGCGCTGACCCCGTCGGTGGTGCTGTCGCTGGGCCTCGGGCTGACGCTTTTGGTGACATTGGCGCTGATCGACGGCAATCTGCGGCGGCAGATCTCCGGCAGCCTGCCGGAACGAGCGCCGAACTTTTTCTTCGTCGACATCCAGAGCAATGACGTCGATGCCTTCTCGACGCTGATCGGCAGGCAAGCGCCTCAAGGCGCGCTGCTCAAGGTGCCGATGCTGCGCGGCCGGGTGATGGCGCTGAACGGCGTCGATGTCGGCAAGGTCAACGTTCCGCCCGAAGGCGCCTGGGTGCTGCGCGGCGACCGCGGCCTGACCTATGAGGCGAAACAGCCTGCCAACGCGACACTCACCGAAGGCACCTGGTGGCCGGACAATTATGCCGGCGAGCCGCTGGTTTCGTTTTCGGCCGAAGAGGGCAGAGAGATCGGGCTGAAGCTCGGCGACACCATCACCGTCAATGTGCTCGGACGCAATGTGACGGCGCGGATTGCCAATTTCCGCCAGGTCGAATGGGAGACGATGGGCATCAACTTCGTCATGGTGTTCTCGCCCAACACTTTTGCCGGGGCACCGCATGGCTGGCTGGCGACGCTGACCGAGAAGAACACTTCGGCGGCCGACGATGCCCGCCTGCTCAATGCCGTCACCCGCGCCTTCCCGGCGGTAACGACGGTCAGGGTCAAGGACGCGCTCGACATCGTCAACCGGCTGGTGGCGCAGCTCGGCACGGCGATCAGGGCGGCGGCCGGCGTGGCGCTGTTTGCCTCGGTGCTGGTGCTGGCCGGCGCGCTTGCCGCCGGCAACCGGGCCCGCATCCATGACGCCGTGGTGCTGAAGACGCTGGGCGCAACCAGGAAAACGCTGATCGCGGCCTTTTCGCTGGAATACATGCTGATCGGGCTTGCCACTGCCATCTTCGCGCTGGCCGCGGGCGGGGTCGCGGCGTGGTTCGTCGTCGCGCGCATCATGACGCTGCCGTCGCATTTCATGCCCGAAGTGGCGGTGGCCACAATCGTCTTTGCGCTGGTGATCACGGTCGGCATCGGCCTTGCCGGGACGTGGCGAGTGCTGGGCCACAAGGCGGCGCCTGTGCTGCGCAATCTCTAGTGCTGACGGCGGTATTTGGTTAAATCTTGGTAATGTTGGGCCTCAGACGGGCGGTAAACCGAGCTTCAGTTGCTTCACGAAGCATTGCATCCGGTTACGGCCTTGTTCTTGGCGCCAAGAACCATCATATTTCGCCACAGGCATGCTGGAGCCCCGCCAGCGGCGCCTGGGCTCAAATGGGCCTGACACCGGACGGGGCAGAAGCAATAGAGGACTCTCATGGCTGAACCCCTTCGCAACTACCAGACGCGCGCCGTGCCCGGCGCCCGCGTTGACGCAGGCATCGACCAGGGCCTGCGCGCCTACATGATCAAGGTCTACAATCTGATGGGGCTTGGCCTCCTCATCACCGGCCTTGTCGCAGTCGGTACGATCATGCTGGCCACCACTGCCGACCCGGCGTCTGCGGTTGCCACGCTGCGGAGTGGTGAGATGCTGACCTCTTTCGGCGTTGCGATCTACGCCTCGCCGCTGAAGTGGGTGGTCATCTTCGCCCCGCTGGCCGTCGTGTTTTTCATGCAAGCTCGCATGCAATCGATGAGCGTTTCGGCGCTGCAAACGACGTTCTGGGTCTTTGCCGGCCTGATTGGTCTGTCGCTGTCGTCGATCTTCCTGATCTATACGTCCGCCAGCATCTCGCAGACCTTCTTCGCCACCGCAGCCGGCTTCGGAGCGCTCTCGCTCTACGGCTATACGACCAAGCGCGACCTTTCCGGGCTTGGTTCGTTTCTCTACATGGGCCTCATCGGGTTGATTGTCGCGATGGTGATCAACATCTTCCTGGCTTCGTCGGCGATGACCTTCGCTATCTCGGCAATCGGCGTACTGATCTTCGCCGGTTTCACTGCCTATGACACCCAGAGCATCAAGGAGATGTATTACGAGGGTGACGCCACCGATGTCGTCGGCCGCAAGGCGATCATGGGCGCGCTGAAGCTCTACCTGGACTTCATCAACCTGTTCACATTCCTGCTGCAGTTCATGGGCGACCGCCGCTAGTCGGCCCCATCCAGGCAACTGGACCATTGAGTTCCGGAAGGGCGGCCCAACGGCCGCCCTTTTCTTTTGTGCCGGCTTTTGCTGTTATGGCAGGCAGATTAACAATTTGCATAAATTATGAGCAGCATCACGATACGCGCCGCAATTGCCGCCGACCTCGACCGGATCACGGAAATCTATGCCGATGCGGTGGCTCATGGCACGGCGAGCTACGAGCTGGAGCCGCCGAGCCGCGCCGAGATGGGCACGCGATTCGATAGCCTGACAGCAGGCGGCTTTCCCTATCTGGTGGCGGAGAAGGACGGCGCGATGCTCGGCTATGCCTATGCCGGCGCCTTCCGGCCGCGCCCGGCCTATCGCTTCATCGTCGAGGATTCCGTCTATGTCGCGCCCGAAGCCAAGGGACAGGGCGTCGGGCTCAAGCTGATGCAGGCGCTGATCGAGGCAGCCCGGGCGGCGGGCTTTCGCCAGATCGTCGCTGTCATCGGCGACGGCCACGCGGACAGCGCCTCGGTGCGGCTGCACGAAAAGCTCGGCTTTCGCCATTCGGGGCGTCTGGAAGGCTCCGGCTACAAGCACGAACGCTGGCTGGACACCGTGTTCATGCAGCTGTCGTTGAATGGCGGGGCGCAGGTGCCGCCCGATCCCGACTCACTGCCCGAGCGGAAATTTCGTCAGCAGAAATAAGAGTTTAGGCCTCAACAATCTTCAGCTTGGGGTCGAAGACGCCAAGCACGCGGCCAAGTTCCTGGCCGCGCTTGAGGATGCGGCCGCCGGCGGCGATGACGGCGAAGGCGCCTTGCCGGCGCGCCAGCTGCGGGTCCTTGACGATTTGGAACAGTGGTACCTCGCTGGTGCGGCGGAACACCGAAAAGACGGCGCGGTCGGAAAGCTGGTCGATGGCGTAGTCGCGCCATTCATTGGCGGCGACCATGCGTCCGTAAAGTCTGAGTATCTGGTCCAGCTCGCGCCGGTCGAAGCGAACCGGCTGGTCGAGGCGCTCGCGTCTTGCCTCATGCAACGGGATCAATATTGCGGATGCGTCCCCATCCTCCGCCCCACTGCCGCGATCGGTCATGCCTCGATCCTTCAAAATGAATCTTGCAAGCCAAAGTTGGCGTGTTCGTCGCCGAATTGCAAGACCCGGCTAAGCATCCCGCAGCCGCGCTGTTTCCGTCACGTCCAGTCACTTTTGTGAAACGCGCTGATGGAATTGGTGATCCTTCGCCACATTTCTGCCTTTTTTTATCCGCGCTCATGCCCCAATGTCCGACGAGTTTACCGGCGTTGCCTGAGACGGTTCGGTCCGGCACCGGCTCGTAAACCCCAAGCCCCCCGCCCACGGGTCTGCGTCGGATCGAACCAACCTCGGTTTTCCCAAGGGAAAATCGGGTGCGACGATCCCAAAACTAAATGACCGACGTCAGAAGCAAGCTGACGTCGGTTTTTTATTGGGTGAACCTCGCGCAACCGCGACGTCGTCATCCGCGGGCGGAGCGGAAGCGAAGCGGACGCGCAGACCCGAGGATCCATGCCGGGACGTTTGTCGAAGCATGCTCCCTGTCAGGCTGGTCAGCTGGTGCTTCAGGATAGCCTAAGCAGGCCGCTCCCCTATTTCTGGACCGCTTTCACGTGTGGCCTATGTCGCGGCATGGATCCCGGGGTCTCCGCGACGGAGCTTCGCTCCTGCTTCGCCCCAGGATGACGAAGGCACGGGTCGTTTCGGCGCTCTATCTCAAGGCTTATGTATAAACGCTGCCCCCAGGATCGGCCCGGGCATGCCGTCCTTGCCGACCGACTGCAGCAACACCGCGCAGCCGCCCTTCTTGGAGATCTCGCTCATCGGCAATTCGTAGCGCTGCGCCTTGCCGTGCCACATGCCGGCGGTCTGGATGCCGGAGACGGCGTTCCAGTAGGTCATGCTGCGGCCGCTGTTTTCGCCCTTGCCGATGTCGATCGTCTGCGGCGGGTCGAAATAGACGATGACGACATGGGCGTCGCGGGGGCCGTTGCCGGCTTCGCCGGCGTCGATCATGACGCGGTCGCTGGTCTGGCTGACCTTGATGCCGACCCGCATGCCTTCGCCGATACGCTCCATGCGGGCGAGCGCGCCATCGACTTCCTTGCGGCTGGCGCCGTTGACGTGGCTGCGGCCGTTGATGACGGCTTGCGGCGTGTAGACCGAACGGTTGCCGAAGGCGCGCATATAGTCGTACTGGCGCTCGGTATTTTCCTTGCGGCTCAACGTGTCCTGCCAGCCGAGATAATCCCAGTAATCGACATGATAGGCGAGCGCGACGATGTCTTCCTTGGCGGCAAGCTCGGCAAAGAACGCGTCGGCCGGCGGACAGGAACTGCAGCCCTGGCTGGTGAAAAGCTCGACCACGCCCAAGGGTCTGTCGCTCTCGGCGGCAAGCCCGGTTCCGGCAAGCGCCGAAAAGGCCAGCGCCAACGCCGCAAGCCGCAATTGTCTGTTGAAGGCCATGGTCGTTCCGATTTCCCGCCGGTGCTGCCGGCCTTGTTCTGGTTGCTGAAATATGTGGCAGAAGCGACAGTCAACGGGAAGTCACGTTGCGGTGAAATTTTGCCGTTGCAGCGGCAGGCTGCACCGCAATAGGAGGATGGGCCTGCACTTCACGGCGTGGTTCGATTCGAGGGCAGCATCAGCGGTATGTGGCAAACTCTCCTGACGCCGGTCGATCTCTATTGCGAACGGACCGGGCCGGAACTTTGGGCCGAACCAGCCAATGCTTTGACCAATCTTGCTTTTCTTGCCGCCGGTCTGTGGGGTGTGCGGGAAGTGCGGCGGCGCGGCACCGGCACGTTCGCCGAGGTGCTGGCCTGGTGGGTGGTGGCGATCGGCATCGGCTCGACGCTGTTCCATACCTTGGCCGTCCGGGCGACGATCTGGGCCGACGTGCTGCCCATCGCCGGCCTCACGCTGGCTTACACGCTGTTCAACCTGCGTCGCTTCCTCGGCATGGAATGGAGCAGGGCGGTTCCCGTCTTCTTCGCCTTCTATGCCGTTGCCGGCCTGCTGACTTGGGCCGTGCCGGACTGGCTGCACCAAGCCGCGAACGGCACGACAGGCTATCTGCCGCCCTTCCTGGCGCTTGTCTTCTTCGGCCTGTGGACGGTGGCGAGCGGCAGCAGCACCGGCCGCTACACTCTGGCCGGCGCGGCGATCTTTGTCGTCTCGGTTATCTGTCGGATGGCCGATCCGCTGGTCTGCACGAGCTTTCCGCTCGGCACGCATTTCCTGTGGCACATCTTCAACGGGCTGATGCTCGGCGTGCTGCTGGCGGCGGCGGCGCGGTATGGGGCGCCGAAAGTAGGCAGTAGGCAGTAGGCAGTAGGCAGTAGGCAGTAGGCAGTAGGCAGTAGGGGCTCTATTCCCTACTGCCTAACCCCTATTCCCTAAGCCGCCAGATCGCGCAGCACGTACTGCAAGATGCCGCCGTTCTTGAAGTAGTCGAGCTCGTCCAGCGTATCGATGCGGCAGATGATCGGCACGTTTTTCACCGTGCCGTCGCCATAGGTCACCTTGGCGGTCATGGTCTGGCGCGGCTTGATGGCACTCAAGCCATCGATCTCGACGATTTCGTCGCCCTTGAGGTTGAGCGTGGCCCATGACGTCCCTTCCTCGAAGACGAAGGGGATGACGCCCATGCCGACCAGGTTCGAGCGGTGGATGCGCTCGAAAGACTGGGCGATGACGGCGCGGACGCCGAGGAGATTGGTGCCCTTGGCCGCCCAGTCGCGTGACGAGCCGTTGCCGTATTCGACGCCGGCGAAGATGACCAGCGGCACGCCTTCCTTCTTGTATTCCATGGCGGCGTCGTAGATCGACGTCTCTTCCTTGCTGGGGTAGTGGATGGTGTAGCCGCCTTCGCGGCCATTCTCGCCCAGCATGTGGTTGCGGATGCGGATGTTGGCGAAGGTGCCGCGCATCATCACCTCGTGGTTGCCGCGGCGCGTGCCGTACTGGTTGAAGTCGGCCACGCCGACGCCATGGTCGGTCAGGTATTTGCCGGCCGGAGACGCCGCCTTGATCGACCCCGCCGGCGAGATGTGGTCGGTGGTGATCTTGTCGCCGAACAGGCCAAGCACGCGGGCGCCCTTGATGTCGCCGATCTTGCCGAAGCCTGCGGTCATGCCGGCGAAATAGGGCGGGTTCTGCACATAGGTCGAGTTGTCGTCCCAGGCATAGGTCTGGCCTTCCGGCGCCTTGACGTTCTGCCAGTACTCGTCGCCCTTGAAGACGTCGGCATATTTGCGGGCAAACAGCTCGCGCGTGACGTTCTTCTCGATGAACTCCTGGATCTCGGCCGAGCTCGGCCAGATATCCCTCAAGTAGACCGGGTTGCCGTTCTTGTCTTCGCCGAGCGGCTCTGACGTCAGGTCCTTGGTCACCGTTCCGGCCAGCGCGTGCGCGACGACCAGCGGCGGCGAGGCCAGGTAATTCGCCTGCACGTCGGGGGAGACGCGACCCTCGAAGTTGCGGTTGCCGGAGAGCACCGCGGCAGCAATCAGGCCCTTGTCGTTGATGGTTTTCGAGATCGGCGCCGGCAGCGGGCCGGAATTGCCGATGCAAGTGGTGCAGCCGAAGCCGACCAGGTTGAAGCCGATCTGGTCGAGCTCCTTCTGCAGGCCGGATTTCTCCAGATATTCGGCAACTACCTGGCTGCCCGGCGCCAGCGAGGTTTTCACCCACGGCTTCTGCTTGAGGCCGAGCCGGTTGGCGTTGCGCGCCAGAAGGCCGGCGCCGATCAGCACGCTCGGGTTGGAGGTGTTGGTGCAGGAGGTGATGGCGGCGATGACGACGTCGCCATGACCAAGATCGTGGCTGGTGCCTTCGACAGCGTAGCGCTTGTGAATCTCGGCGGCCTTCTTGTATTCGGTCTCCATCGCCTTGGCGAAGCCTTCCGGAATGCCTTCCAGGGCAACGCGGCCTTCCGGACGCTTGGGGCCAGCCATCGACGGCACGACGCTGTCCAGCTCGAGCTCGAGCAGGTCGGTGAAGACAGGGTCGGCCGAGCCGGTGTCGCGCCACAGGCCTTGCGCCTTGGCATAGGCCTCGACGAGGGCGATGCGGCTTTCCTCGCGGCCCGACATTGTGAGGTAGCGGATGGTCTCGCCGTCGACCGGGAAGAAGCCGCAAGTGGCGCCATATTCGGGCGCCATATTGCCGATGGTGGCGCGGTCGGCCAGCGTCATGTTGGAGAGGCCAGGGCCGAAGAACTCGACGAACTTGCCGACGACGCCCTTCTTGCGCAGCATCTGGGTGACGGTGAGCACGAGGTCGGTGGCGGTGACACCTTCCTTCAGCTTGCCGGTGAGGCGGAAGCCGATGACTTCCGGCAGCAGCATGGAGACGGGCTGGCCGAGCATCGCCGCCTCGGCCTCGATGCCGCCGACACCCCAGCCGAGAACGCCTAGGCCGTTGATCATGGTGGTGTGCGAATCGGTGCCGACGCAGGTGTCGGGATAGGCGGTGGTTTCGCCGTCCTCGGTGTTGGTCCAGACGACCTGGCCGAGATATTCGAGGTTGACCTGGTGGCAGATGCCGGTGCCGGGCGGCACGACGCGGAAATTGCGGAACGCCTGCTGGCCCCATTTGAGGAACTTATAGCGCTCCTCGTTGCGCTCATATTCGAGCTCGACATTGCGGGCAAAAGCCATCGGCGTGCCGAACTCGTCGACAATGACCGAATGGTCGATGACGAGATCGACCGGCACCAACGGATTGATCTTTTGTGGGTCGCCGCCGAGCGAGGCCATGGCGTCGCGCATGGCGGCAAGGTCGACCACGGCCGGAACGCCGGTGAAGTCCTGCATCAGCACGCGGGCCGGGCGGTAGGCGATTTCGACGCCGGCAGTGCCCTTGTCGGTCAGCCAGCCGGCAACCGCCTGGATCGATTCCTTGGTGACGGAGCGGCCGTCCTCGTTGCGCAGCAGGTTTTCCAGCAGCACCTTCATCGAATAGGGCAGCTGGGAAATGCCGGTGAGGCCGTTCTTCTCGGCCTCGATGAGGTCGTAGTAGACATAGTCTGTACCGCTCGCGGTCAGCGTGCGGCGGCAGTTGAAACTATCGAGGGATTTTGACACGTGCGGTCCGTCCTTGTCTGTTCAGCCTGAAAGGGAACGGACGCCGATGGCATGCAATCACGCGCAAAGGTGCGGGTACGGCCATTTCCGCTGTCCGTTCCCAGCCAACCCGAGCCGTTCAAGGCGGCGCGTGCGCTGGTTCGGCGCAAATTCCTGTTCCCGTGCCGACCGCTGGCACGGATGACCCGGATATAGAGAATTTTCTGGAATAGTTCTAGACACGGATTGGCCATTTTTGCTGCGGCGCACCGAAGCCGCGCGCGGATGTTCGGCGAAGGGGAAAGAATGCGGCTGGTTGCCGAAAATCTGGGCGGGGAACGCGGCGGCGAGACGGTGTTTTCTGGCATCCACTTCGCACTTGCGCAAGGCCAGGCGTTGATCGTCACCGGGCCGAACGGTTCGGGCAAATCGACGCTGCTCCGGGTCGTCGCCGGCCTGCTGCCGGTGGCGGAAGGCCGTGTGTCGATCGAGGGCGGGAGTGAAGATTTTCCGACAGTCGCCGCGGCCTGCCACTATCTCGGCCACCTCAACGCGATGAAGACGGCGCTGAGCGTGACGGAAAACCTGCGCTTCTGGCGGGATTTTTCGGGCGACGGCCTATCGAGCGTCGAAGAGGCGCTGGAGATCGTCGGGCTTGGCGGCATCGGCCATTTGCCGTTCGGCTATCTCTCGACCGGACAGCGGCGGCGTGCGGCGATAGCGAAATTGCTGGTCAGCGGGCGGCCGCTTTGGCTGCTGGATGAGCCGACAGCGGGATTGGACAAGGCATCGGAGGCGCGGTTTGCCGGGTTGATGACGAGGCATTGCAGGGATGGTGGGATGATCGTGGCGGCGACGCATTTGCCGCTGGGGATCGAGGGGGCGATAGAGTTGAGGATGGAGGAGGCTGGATGATGCCGGCACTCGACGGCGCCCCCCTCTGTCCTGCCGGACATCTCCCCCACGAGGGGGGAGATCGGTTGTCGCCACGGCTTTCGCCAATCACCGATATCGCAAAGATGTGCGGGGCGCCGAAACCGTCAATCTCCCCCCTTGTGGGGGAGATGGCCGGCAGGCCAGAGGGGGGCGTGAAGGAGCGCCTGCCTCAACAGAGGACCACATCGTAATGTGGTCCCTCTTCCTGCGCGACATCCGTCTCAACATCCGCGCCGGTGGCGGGGCGCTGACCGGCGTCATCTTCTTCCTCGCTGTCATCGCGACGATCCCCTTCGGTGTCGGGCCGGATCTGAAGCTGCTTGCCCGCATCGGTCCGGCGATCCTGTGGATCGGCGCGCTGCTCTCTTGCCTGCTCGGCCTCGATCGGCTGTTCCAGGCCGACCGCGAAGACGGCTCGCTCGATCTCTTGGTGCTCGGCAATGACCGCCACATGCTGGCGCTGACGGTGCTGATGAAATGCCTGGCGCATTGGGCAGGAAGCGTGCTGCCGCTGGTCATCGCAGCACCCCTGCTCGGCCTGTTCATGAACATGGAGCCGGTCGCCATCGGCGCCACGGCGCTGACCCTGCTGGTCGGCACGCCGGCCATCACCTTCATCGGTGCCGCCGGCGCCGCGGTGGCGGTGGCGCTGCCGCGCGGCGGGCTGCTGATCTCAGTGCTGGTGCTGCCGCTGACCATTCCGGTGCTGATCTTTGGCGTCGCCGCCAGCTATGGCGCGGTGGCGGATCCCGATCCGTTCCTGCAGCCCTTCCTCATTCTCGCCGCGCTGACCTTGTTTCTTGCCGTGCTGGGACCGGTGGCAGCGGCGCTGGCGTTGCGGCACGGGACGGATTGAAGGCCGCGGCATGGCGGCCGATTGCGAAGCCGATGGCGCGAGGCTAAGGAAAGGCATGGTCGAACAAGGCGAAATGGGCGGATCGGAAGGCTGCGCGCTGGCGGAGGGGATCGCATGAGCGCGCACGCCCTCTACGTCACCGCCGCCTATGCGATCACCGGCATCGTGCTGGCCGGCCTGATCGGCTGGATCCTCATCGACCAGCGCGGCCGCAAGCGCGATCTTGCCGAACTGGAAGCCGCCGGCGTGCGGCGACGCTCCGACAAGGCCAAGCCATGAGCATGGAAAACGAAACGCCAGCGCGTGGTCGCCGCCTGATCGTGCTGTTGCCGCTGCTGATTTTTCTCGGGCTGGCCGGGTTGTTCCTGTCGCAGCTTTTGTCCGGGCGCGATGTTTCGGAAGTGCCGTCGGCGCTGATCGGCCTGCCGGCGCCGCAGACCAACCTGCCGGCGCTGGAAGGCATCAATCTGCCGGGACTGGACTCGAAATCGTTCGCCGGCAAGGTGACGCTGGTCAACGTTTTCGCGTCATGGTGTGCGCCGTGCCGGGAAGAGCATCCGGTGCTGCTGGCGCTGTCGCAGGACAAGCGTTTTGTCATGGCCGCGCTGAACTACAAGGACGAGCCGGAAAATGCTCGCCGGTTTCTCGGCGATCTCGGCAATCCGTTCCAGGCGATCGGTGTCGACGAGGCGGGCCGCACGGCGATCGACTGGGGCGTCTACGGCGTGCCGGAGACTTTTGTTATCGGCAAGGACGGCAAGATTGCCTACAAGCATGTCGGCCCGCTGACGCCAGACTCGGCGCAGACGCTGCTATTGCCGCAGATTGAGAAGGCGCTTGCGGCGCCGAACTGATGCGGCACCTCGGGCTTCGAGCCCGAGGATGACGAACGTGGTGCGGCTCAGCCGTAGATCTGCTTGTGGACCTGGTAGAGCATTTCCGAGCGGTCGGCGCGCATGTCGGCGAGGTCGCGGCTGGAGAAGCTGTCGATTTCGGCGACGAGGCGGTTGTAGTGCTTGCGCTTGGCAATGCTGGCACGAGCGCGGGTCATAAGGCTGTCGATGATCATAGCAAGGTTCCTTTCAGCGCCGCATTGCTGCGGCAGTTATTCCTCCCTTGATCGATACGAAGCATGACATAGTTACGTAGCGTTGCAAAAAGAAGATGTTGCAATGCACCATTGCACTGGGCGCATAGCCGGTTAATGCGGCGCTAACGTCATGGGCAGGGAACAGGCCGGCAAGTGATCTGTCCTGGCCGCCCTTTTTATATGGCACTGTGCGTACGCACATTGCCTTCTGTTCCACGGGCTGGCTTGATCCCTCGCGTTGTGTAGTGCCCGGAGGAAAGCATGGCGGCCGCAGACTATTACGAAATTCTCGATCCGCGTTTTGCGCGGCTGTTCAATTCCAACGCGCAAGTGGAAAAGCTGTTCACGGGATGCCAGTGGGCGGAAGGGCCTGCGTGGTTCGCCGCCGGGCGCTATGTGGTCTGGTCCGACATCCCCAACAATCGCATGCTGCGCTACGACGAGACCGACGGCAATGTCAGCGTCTTCCGTCAGCCATCCGGCAATTCCAACGGCAACACCGTCGACCGGCAGGGCCGGCTGGTCACCTGCGAGCATTCCGGCCGCCGCGTCAGCCGCACCGAGTTTGATGGCTCGGTCACCACAATCGCCGCGAAATGGAAGGGCAAAAGGCTGAACTCGCCGAACGACGCGGTAGTCAAATCCGACGGCTCGATCTGGTTCACCGATCCGAGCTACGGCATCGACACCGACTATGAGGGCGACAAGGCCGAGAGCGAGATCGGCGCCTGCCATGTCTACCGCGTCGACCCTGATACGGGTGAGGTCGAAGCCGTCATCACCGACATGGTCAGGCCCAACGGGCTCGCCTTCTCGCTCGACGAGAGCAAGCTCTATGTCGTCGACACCGGCCGCACGCACGGCGCCAAGAACCCCGCCCATATGCGGGTGTTCAATGTCGGCAAGGGCGGCAAGAAGGTGTCTGGCGACAAGGTCTTTGCCGACTGCACGGCCGGTCTGTTCGACGGTTTCCGGCTCGACGCGGACGGGCGTATCTGGACCAGCGCTGCCGACGGCATCCATTGCTACGACCCCGACGGGACGCTGATCGGCAAGGTCAAGGTGCCGGAAGTCACCGCCAACTGCGTGTTCGGTGGCAACAAGCTGAACTGCCTGTACATCGCCGGCACCACCTCGCTCTACATGGTGCGGCTCATGGTCAACGGCGCCAAGACTTTTTGAGACGGTCAAACGGGATCCATGGGAGGGACTTCATGCCATTCGTCAACATCCGCATCGTCAAGGAAGTCATCGCCGCCGACCCGGCCGGCAAGAAGGCGGATATCGCCAAAAAAGTCACGGCGGCGATCATGGATGCCACTGGACTGGGTAACAACGATGTCTGGGTGGTGTTCGAGGAGGTCAACGCCCGCGACTGGTATGTCGGCAAGACGGATGTCGAGACGTTGCGGAAGGGGTAGGGTCGCCGGCACGTTTGGGTGCGGCCGCTCCCTTTCCTTCGTCATCCTCGGGCTTGACCCGAGGATCCATGCCGTGACCTCTAACGTCAAGCACAGCGGTGCCGAATCTGTAACCGTTGCAACGCCTTAGCGTCACGGCATGGATCCTAGGGTCTGCGCCGCGTCGCTACGCTCCTTGCTTCGCCCTAGGATGACGAAGGCGCGTTTGCGCGTACAAAACCTACAAAGCCGTTCAGTGCTTCACGCATCGCCCGCTGGTTCGCTTCCTCCCTCAGGATCATTTCCACCTCCGGCGGCTTCTTGCCGAGCAAAGCGATTTCGCACACCGCTTCCTCAAAAAGCGCAAACGACATCGTCCGCATGATCTCGGCCAGCGCCGTGCGGGCGAACAGCGAGCGCGGCGAGGCGTGCACCAGCATGGCCGGCTTGGCGACGGCGGCGTCGCGCGACACCAGCCAGTCGAGCGCGTTCTTCAGGCCACCCGGCACGCCATGGGCATATTCCGGACAGGAGATGATGACACCGTCGGCGCGGGTGACGGCGTCGATCAGCCGGGAAGCCTCCTGCGGCGTCCGTTCGCCTTCGTCGTCGGGGTTAAAGATCGGCAAGCGGCCAAGCCCGTCATAGACGCTGACACGGCAGCCGGACGGGGCGGTTTGTGCCAGCGCCGCGACCAGCGCTGAATTGGTGGAGGCGGCGCGCAGGCTGCCTGAGAGGGCGAGGATTTCGATCAAGGGAGGCGAGCCGTATGCGAGCGAATCGTGTCCGCAAACCTACCACATCGTCTGTTTGTATTCCTCGTCGAGCCAGCGGTCGGTCGCCTCGGCCGAATCGGAAACCGCCAGTTGGTCGCGCAGGATCTGGCCCAGCGTCGGCAGCGTCGCGCGGTCGTACCAGGTCTCCGGCTTCCACAGATCGGAACGCATGAAGGCCTTGGCGCAATGTATGTAGGCGGCCTTGACGCTGACCACGACGACGCTTTGCGGTTCCTTGCCGTCGACCGCCAGCCGCTCGCGCAAGCCGGCATCGACGGTGATGCGGGCGTCGCCATTGACGCGCAGCGTCTCGTTCATGCCGGGAATGAGGAACAGCAGCCCGATCGAGGGGTTGAGCAGGATATTCTCCAGCGTGTCGAGCCGGTTGTTGCCGGGCCGGTCGGGGATGGCGATGGTTTTGTCGTCGAGCACCAGGGCGAAGCCCGGCCTGTCGCCTTTCGGCGTCACGTCGGCATTGCCGGCGCCGTCGGATGAGCCGATCAGCACGAACGGGCTCTTGCCGATGAAGGAGCGGCAGTGGCCGTCGAGCGCCTTCAGCTCCTTGCGGATGGAGCCGTCGGTCGGCCGCGGCGTCTTGTAGATCGTCCTCAACTCGTCGCGCGAAGTGACGAATTCCATGACCCTCTCCCTACTTGCCGGCCTCTCCGGTCTTGTCTTCAAGCGAATGGCGCAAGATCAGCGGCATCTGGCTGAAGGTGAACAGAAGCGTGATCGGCATGATGCCCCAGACCTTGAAGGTAACCCAGGCGTCGGTGGAAAAATTCCGCCAGACAATCTCGTTGACGAGGGCCAGGAACAGGAAGAACAACCCCCAGCGGAAGGTGAGTTTGCGCCAGCCCTCGGCATCGAGGCTGAAGGCGGAATCGAAGACGTAGCCGAGCAGCGACCTGCCGAAGAACAGGCCGCCGAGCAGCACGCCGCCGAACAGAGTGTTGACGATGGTCGGCTTCATCTTGATGAAGATGTCGTCCTGCAGATAGAGCGTCAGCGCACCGAAGATGAGGACGACGACGCCTGACACCATCGGCATGATCGGCAAGGTGCGCAGCAGCAGCCAGGACGCGATCAGCGCAATCGCGGTGGCGGCCATGAACAGGCCGGTGGCGACGAAGATCGGTCCACCGAATTCGGCCAGAACAGGGAATTTCTGCACCAGCCAGGCGCCGCGCGCATTGGCGAAGAAGAACACCATCAACGGGCCGAGCTCCAGCACCAGCTTGAGCAGCGGGTTGACGCTCTCCTTCTTCTTCTGCGGATCGGACGGGTCGCGTTCGAGGATAGGCGGGTTCATGATTTCCTTCTGACGCATGATCTTGTCCAAAAGCCTGCGGCTCCCGGGATCGTACCTGCTACGCTACACCAGCGATCGCCCTGGCGAATTCGCTGGCTGAAAAAGGTTCGAGGTCGTCGACCTGTTCGCCGACGCCGATGAAATAGACCGGCAATTTGTGCTTTGCCGCGATGGCCACCAGAATACCGCCACGCGCCGTGCCGTCCAGCTTGGTCATCACCAGGCCGTTGACGCCGGCGATGTTGCGAAAGATCTCGACCTGGTTGAGAGCGTTCTGGCCGGTGGTGGCGTCGACCGTCTGCAACACCGTATGCGGCGCCTCCGGGTCGAGCTTGCCCAGCACGCGGACGATCTTTTCCAGCTCCGCCATCAGTTCGGTCTTGTTCTGCAGCCGGCCGGCAGTGTCGATGATCAGCACGTCGGAGCCGGCCTCCCTGGCCTTCTCGAAAGCATCGTAGGCGAGACCGGCGGCGTCGGCGCCGATCTTGGAGGCGATGACGGGCGATTTCGTCCGCTCGCCCCAGATTTTCAATTGCTCGATGGCTGCGGCGCGAAACGTGTCGCCGGCGGCGAGCATCACCGACAGGCCGCCATCGGTCAGCTTGGCCGCCAGCTTGCCGATGGTGGTGGTTTTTCCCGTGCCGTTGACGCCGACGACCAGGATGACATGCGGCTTGTGCGAGAGGTCGAGCTCCAGCGGCATGGCGACGTGGGTGAGCACCTTCTCCACTTCGGTCGCCATGATGGCGCGGACCTCTGCGTCGGAGACGTCCTTGCCGTAGCGGCTGGCAGCCAGCGCATCGGTGACGCGCAAGGCGGTTTCCATGCCAAGGTCGGCGCGGATCAGCACGTCTTCCAGATCCTGCAGCGTGTCCTCGTCCAGCTTGCGCTTGGTGAAGACGCCGGCAATGTTGCCCGTCAGCTCTTTGGAAGAACGGGCAAGCCCGTCCTTCATGCGCTGGAACCATGAGCGCCTCGGCGCCGGCTCCGGCGCTTTTTGGGGTTCGGCCTTCTGCTCGACCTTTTTGGTGACGGTCACCTTGCCGGGCGCGGGTTTTGGCTCCGGTGAAGGATGGGGCGCCGGTGGCGGGATCGGCTGGGGTTCGGGTGCGATCTCGGCAAGAACGGGCTGCGCCACGGCCGGCGCAGGCTGGCGAACGGGGGGCGGGATTTCCGCCGGCGGGGCTTCAGGTTCCGGCTCGGCCGGGGTAGGCTCAACAGGTGCCGGCACCTCGACAGGCGCTGGCTCCGGCTGTCTCTCCGGCTGCGGCGGGACGATTTCCGGCTGCTTCGGCGCGGGCTCCGGAATTTCCTGCGGTTCGGGTTCAGGCTCGGGCGCCGCAGGGGCAGCTGGGATTTCCTCCGGCACCGGCTGTTCTACCGGCGCTTCCGGCTCGGGCGGCTGCGGTTGCTCGAAAGGCGCCGGCTCTGGCTGGATTTCCGGCTCCGGAGGAACGATCGGTGTCGGTTCTTCGACAGGTGCCGGTTGCGTCGCAGGCGGTGCCTCTGGCTCAACCCCGGGAGGTGGTGCCGGCTCGACTGCCGGTGCGACCTCCGCCTCGGGTTCCTCGCGCTTCAGGAACTCTGGAACAACTTGCTCAGCCGCCGGTTTCAGCGCCTCGAGCGCTTCCCATTTGATCGGCGGCAGCGGGGCGGTCTCGTCGACCCGCTCCTCGACCACTTCCTTCTTGCCGAACGAAAATATCTTCTTGAAAAAACCAGCCATGCTTTGCGTTTCTCAGGCGGCGCGGGCGCTAAGCGGCGCCGCGATCAGGCGGGCACCGTCATGGCCGGAAATATCGGCCTCGACGATGTCGCCCGGCGCACCCGCGGAGACCGTGGCCAGCGTAAAGCCTTCGGTGCGGCCGAGCCCGTCGCGTTCGACCAGGATCGATTGGCGTGTCCCGGCAAGCGAGGACAGGTGACGGCGGTAAGCGGCTTCGCCGGCAGCACGCAGCCTTGCCGCACGCTGCTTGACGACTTCGCGGCGTAGCTGCGGCATGCGCGCGGCGGGCGTGCCTTCGCGTGGGCTGAACGGAAAGACGTGGAGATGCGTCAGGCCGCATTCCTCGACGATCTTTTCCGAGTTTTCGAACATGGCGTCAGTTTCGGTCGGGAAGCCGGCGATGATGTCGGCGCCGAAGACGATCGCAGGGCGCAGCTTGCGCACATCCTCGCAGAAGCGGATCGACTGGTCACGCAAATGCCGGCGCTTCATGCGCTTCAGGATCATGTCGTCGCCAGACTGCAGCGACAGATGCAGATGCGGCATCAGCCTGGGCTCGGTGGCGATGGCGTCGAGCAGATCGTCGTCGGCCTCGATCGAATCGATGGAGGACAGGCGCAGGCGCTTCACGTCGGGCACCTGCTTCAGAATGGTTTTCACCAGTTTGCCGAGTTTGGGCGCGCTCGGCAGGTCGGCGCCGAAACTGGTCATGTCGACACCGGTCAGCACGATCTCGGCATAGCCATTGCCGGCAAGCCGCTTGACCTGCTCGACCACGGCGCCCATCGGCACCGAGCGCGAATTGCCGCGGCCATAGGGGATGATGCAGAAGGTGCAGCGGTGGTCGCAGCCATTCTGCACCTGGACGAAGGCGCGGGCCCTGCCCTCGATGGCGTCGACCATGTGGCCGGCGGTCTCACGCACGGAGAAGATGTCGTTGACGCGGGCCTTTTCGGTGTCGTTGACGCCGAAATCCGGCAGCGCGCGATAGGAATGCGCCTTCAGCTTCTCTTCATTGCCGAGCACGAGATCGACCTCGTCCATGGCGACGAAATTTGCCGGCTCGGTCTGCGCGGCGCAACCGGTGACGATGATGCGCGCCTGCGGGTTCTCGCGGCGGGCTTTCCGGATCGATTGCTTGGCCTGGCGCACCGCCTCCGATGTGACGGCGCAGGTGTTGAAGATGATGGCGCCGCCTTGCAGCGCGCCGAGGCCGGCGCTTTCGGCTTCGCGGCGCATCACTTCGGATTCATAGGTGTTCAGCCGGCAGCCGAAGGTGACGACGTCAATATTCTTGGAACCCTTGGAGAGGGGTGCCATCAGGCGGCGCTTTCGGTGTCGCGGGCCCAGATGCCGGTCGACGGGTCGAAACTGCCGGAAAATTCCCATTCGGCGGCGCCGGTGAGGATGACATGGTCGTCGTCGCGCCATTCGACATGCAGCGAGCCGCCGCCGGGGGTCATCAATGTGACGCTGCGACCGGTGCGCCTGGTGCGGGCCGCGGCGACGACAGCGGCGCAAGCGGCCGAACCACAGGCCTTGGTCAGGCCGGCGCCACGTTCCCAGGTACGGATGATCATCGCGTCGGGCGAGGTCACCTGCGCCAGCGTGATGTTGGCGCGCTCGGGAAACATCGGGTGGTTCTCGAGCAGCGGGCCGAAACGGTCGAGTTCATAGGACCAGACGTCCTGGTCGACCCAGAAGATGGCGTGCGGATTGCCCATCGAGACAGCGGAGGGCGAATGCAGCACCGGGGCGTCGATCGGGCCGATCTGCAGCTCGATCATGCGGGTGTCGCGGAATTCCTCCGCCAGCGGAATATCCTGCCAGCCAAAGCGGGGGGTACCCATGTCGACCGAGATCGTCCCATCGGCATGTTCTATGGCGTTGAGGATGCCGGCGCGCGTCTCGAAGGTGAAAGTCTTTTGTCCGGTTTCGGCCGCGAGCGCCTGGACGACGCAACGCATGCCGTTGCCGCAGGCCTGCGCCCCGGAGCCGTCGGAATTCAGGATGTCGATGAAAAAGGCAGTGCCTGGCGTCCTGGCATCATGGATCGCCATGATCTGATCGAATTTGGTCGCGGCGTCGGCATTCAGGGCAATGGCCGCCGCAGGCGTCACCCGATCGGCACGGCTACGCATATCGGCAACGATGATCTCGTTGCCGATGCCGTTCATCTTGGCGAAAGGGGCAGCACTTGCCATGGGTCGAAAGGTCTCTTGCCGGTTTGGCGCCTATATGGCGGATACCGGCCGAAATTACCAGTCCGCGCTGCTTTTAGGTTATCGCGAAGACCCCGAGCACGATCAGCAGGAAGATGATCAGGACGATGCCGATCAGCACACGGGCGCCGGTGGCGGCGGCCCCAGCGAGAGCCGGCATGCCGAGCAGGCTCGCCGCAGCGGCGACAATCAGCAGAATGACGATCCATTTGATCATGGCAAATGCCTCACAGCCGACAGTTTGAAACTGTCTACAAACGCGGCTGTGCGGCCTGCGGTTCCCCGGTCTGCCGGCGATGCGCAAGGGGGATTCTACCCGGCGATCTCGATATCCGTGGTGAAGGGCGCCGTCTTGGTCGAATTCTCGTCATGCATGAGGAAATCGCAGCGGTATTTGCCGGGCGGCAGGCCATCGAGGGAGAGGTCCAGTTTGAAGAACAGTTCGCGGTTGTGCGAGCGGGAAGCGACCTGAATGCGGCCGACCTTCTCCATCGTGCCGAGAGTCTCGCCCGCCGCGGAAACGACGGTGATGTCGACGGAAAGAGCGATCAGGCTGTTGCCGAGGCCGTCCTTGCCATAGCCGTAGCCGACAGGTTCCATGTAGAGGACGATCTTCTCGCCAGGCTTGTAGATGTGGTTGGCGCGCTCGCTGTAGATGCCAAAGCCGCTCGCCGTGTCGATCTGTTTGACGTTCTGCACGCCAAGCGGCATCGCCTGCCACAAAGCTTCCTCGGCGCTGCGGAATTTCTCCAGCGCGCCGGCGCCGTCGCCCGCCTGCAGCGCCTTTTCGGCCTCTGTCGCCAGATCGCCGATTTCGCCCGCGAACGCAGCCGGTGCCGAAATCACCAGCGCCAGCAGAGCTGCCAGGATTGATTTCATGTGATTTCCCCTATGCCTGTTGAGGGGGACCATCAACGAAAACGGCAGTGCCGTAAACGGCCAAATGCAGACTTCAGCCGTGTCAGGATCAATCGACATCGACAATGTCGATTGGCCTAGGTCTCCGGCACGTCCCAGATCTCGCCCGGACGCAAGGCGCGAAAGCGCTCTTGCGGCACACCTTGCCCGTCGAGCGCCTCGACCAGTTTTCTCACGGGCTCGTCGATCGGTTCGTCGGTGAGCTGGAACGTGCCCCAATGGCAGCCGGCGGCATAGGCGGCGTTGCATAGCTGCATGCCTTGCACCGCCTCCTCAGGGTTCTGATGCTGCGGCGCCATGAACCAGCGCGGCTCATAGGCGCCGATCGGCAGGATGGCGAGGCGGAAGCCGCCATGCTTTTCGGCCATCAGCCGATAGTTGGTGCCGCCGTGAAAGCCGGTGTCGCCAGCGAAATACATCTTTGTGTCAGGCGTTTCGATGACGAAGCCGGCCCACAGCGCCATGCGCCGGTCACGGGCGCCGCGCGCCGACCAGTGGTGCACCGGCTCGACATGGATGGCGACACCGTTGCCGATCTCGACGCGATCGCCCCAGTCATGCGCCGAAAGCCGCATGCCTGGTACGGCATCGTCGATGATGGCGTCGTTGCCGAGCGGCGTCAGCACTTTTGGGTCGTGCCCAGCCTGCAGCCGCTGCAGCGTGGCGAGGTCGAGATGGTCGTAATGGTTGTGGCTGACAAGGACGAGGTCGATCGGCGGCAGGTGGGAAAAGGCGATGCCCGGCGCATTGACGCGTTTGGGTCCGGCAAAGGAGAGCGGCGAGACGCGGGGCGACCAGACCGGGTCGGTGAGGATGTTGAGCCCGGCGATCTGGATGAGCAGCGTGGAATGGCCGACCATGGTGAGCCGCAATCCCGAACCGTCGATCCGTTCAGTCGGTCTTGCCTGTTCAAACGGGCTCGGATTGGCCGCCGGCCATTTCGAACGCTTGCCGTTCAATTGCCATTTCAACAGATCGCCAAAACGGCCGGGCGGTTTGCCATCGGGGTTGAAGAACAGGGTGCCGTCGAAATGATCGCTGGGCGGGCCGCTGTAGTAGCGATTGGCGGCTTTCTTTCTGGCGACCAATTTTCCGCTCCCGCATGTTTCAGTCTCAGCAAACATAGGGACGCTGGCCTTTGGCGCAATACCGGGCAGCAACCAGACACCAGCGAGCCGGTATGCCCGGCTTGCTGGTGTCGGTGGGGATTTTCGGTGTACGATGCTGTCGTAGCGGAGGGGTTCAAACCATGCGCTGGCTGACTTTTCTTGCGATCATCGGGATAGCGTCCGCGCCGTCGATGGCTGTAGCGCAGACGCAGCCCGACAAGCCCAGCGCCTGCATCCATGCACCAACCATCCTGGCCAGCGCTGATTTCCTGCTTGCTGAACCAGCTACGTTCCCCAATTTCTGGCGCGATCGTTATGGGGATGATGCGGCCTATCTGAAGATCCGCTATGGCGGCCTCAGCTACACCGAAGGCTCGGCGCTGCTGGCCGGTCTGGAAAAACGCAGCCATCCGCCGCTGCGGATTGGCGAACTCAGACTTGCCTATGCAACAACGCCGGAGCGGACGGCGATGATCGCCGGCATGCAGCCGGAGCGCAACGCGAAGTCGGTTGTGCCTCAGCTTGGTGAATCTGCCTGGCGCGCGCTCGTCACCGAGGACGGCGGCGACTGGCTGCTGGGCGAACTGGCGCGCTGGCGTGCGGCCGACGCCGGCCAGTTCGACGCGTCGAGGATTTCCGTGGGGCTTGCCCAGGTGCTGGCGGACCTCGAGGATGACGCCAAGTCGCGCCTTGCCAAAAGAGCGGAAGACGCAGGCATCTGGCCCGTGGCTCTGGAGATGCGGGCAGTCAAAGACGACCTCTCGGACTATGTAGCTTACCTCGACAGGCTTCCCCCCGCAGTACGTTCCGACAAGGGTGGTCGCATATGGTTTATCCGCCAAGCCCTGAACCTGGCCAATCTTCGCCCTTCCGTCGATATGTCCAAACAGCCAGCGGAGGTGCAGGCGCTCGACGGTCAAAACGATCTGGGCTCAGCCATCCGGTCGATCGGGCAGCTGATTGCCTATGTTCCTCAAACTGCGATCTTGCTGCCTCTCGTGAACCAGACCGGCAACCTCAGCCTCGGCACAACGGTGGCAGGGGCGATCAACGCGCAGATTGCCGCAAAACATCTCGACCCGATCAACAATCCCGATACGGTCACGGCAGCCATGCTCGACGGGATCGACTACATTCTTGGCCGCCGCGACCGGGAGCATAATTTGCGCGACGCTCTAATCTCGGAAATGCAGGGCGAAACGGCGGAGTCGTTCATAGACAGGGCGTTAGCCCGGGTGATGTTGGCCTCATTCATGCTAGACAATGGGGCCGAACCGCCACGTCGCCCGGATCTGCTCACCGCGGCCTTCCCCTGGGAACAGTGGGTTGGGTTGGCCGGCAAGCTGAAGAGCGGCGAAGCCATCGCGCCGGAAGATCGCATCGTCGCGGCCGATCTCATGATCGCAGCCGACCGTCCTGCGGATGCGTTGGCCTTGCTGAAAACGGCCGGCGATTGGAAGACGGCAGTGCGGCGCTCTCATCAGTTGGCGCTTAGGCTGGACCGCCGATGCGCCGACCTGCTGCGGCCCCCAATGCCGGTTTCGCAGCCGCTCTACCGGTTCGAGCCGCGCTAGGGCACCTCCCGGTCAAGCTCCCGATGGCCGACGAGCGCGCCCTTGGCCGGATGATTGCGTTAAATTTGCAACAAATGTTGCCGCAAACCGTATTTTAACCATATCAGGTTGAAATTTCGCCACCTTCTCCGTCTTGGTGGGGGTGAGATTGCGCGGACGGCACCCCCAGCCGGATCCGACGGAGGTTGATATGAATTTTTCGAAGACCGGTTTGCTGGCCGTATCGCTGGCCGCCCTCATTGCGAGCGGCTGTTCGACCTCGCGCTTTTCATCAATGGACGACCAGCAGCCGGCGCCGCTGCAGCCTGCGCCCGCCGGCCAGGTGACCGGCAACCAGCTGCCGCCGCCGGCAACGCCCGGCGCCACCGACCCGTCGCAATTCCCGACCGCGCCGGCAAACACGCAGGTCGCCTCGCTGCCGCCGGATGGAACGGCGCCAGCCGGCGCCACCGACCTGACCGCGGCCAGCGTCGCCGGCGTCTGGAACGCCAGTGTCTCCGGACAGAGCTGCAAGGTGGCGACGCCGCAGACCAAATTCGGCGCCGGCTTCCGCGCCGGGCCGCTGCATTGCCCGGCTCCCATCGATGGCATCAAGTCGTGGAACGTCGCCGGCAAGCAGCTGACGCTCTATGACGAGAATGGCGGCACGCTGGCGCGGCTCTATTCCTCGGGCGGCTCGAAATTCGACGGCCAGACTTCCACCGGCTTGCCGATTTCGCTTACACGATAAGGCCGACCTACCTCTTTTATGACGTGACCGATGCATCTGCGTGACGGCCTCCAGACCCATGCGACCGTCAGGCAGCGCTACGACCATCTGGTCGAGACCGGCGCCATCGAACGCGACCCTGCGCAGGAGCGGATCGCCGCTGCGCTCGACCGGCTGACCGACGAGATTTCGGCAAAACGGCTGGCGCAGAAATCGAGTGCGCTGGGCTGGCTGTTTGCCCGCAAGCGCGAAACGCATGAGCCGGTCAAAGGCCTCTACATCCATGGCGGCGTCGGCCGCGGCAAGACCATGCTGATGGACATGTTCTTCGAGCTGCTGCCGGTGCGGCGCAAGCGCCGCGTGCATTTCAACGACTTCATGGCCGATGTGCAGGACCGCATCCAGAAGCATCGGGCCGCGCGCAAGAACGGCGACGTCAAGGAGGACGACCCGATCCCGCCGGTGGCGCGCGCACTGGCCGAGCAGGCCTGGGTGCTGTGCTTCGACGAGTTTTCGGTCACCGACATTGCCGATGCGATGATCCTGTCCCGGCTGTTTTCGGCGCTGTTTGCCAATGGCGTGGTGCTGGTCGCCACCTCCAATGTCGCACCGCAGGATCTCTATCGCGACGGGCTGAACCGCCAGCTGTTCCTGCCCTTCATCGGCATTCTCGAACGGCAGACCCATGTGCTGGCGCTCGACGCCGACAAGGACTACCGGCTGGAAAAATTGGCGCGCACCCCGGTCTATGTCACCCCGGACGATGCGGCTGCCGATCGGACGCTCGATGACGCCTGGGAAGCAATGACGCATGGTGCGCCGACCGCCGGGACGGCGCTGACGGTGAAGGGCCGGCAGGTCGCGGTGCCGGCTGCCGCCGGAGCTGCGGCGCGGTTTTCCTTCGCGGATCTGTGTGAAAAGCCACTTGGCGCCCGCGACTATCTCGCCATTGCCGGCCGCTTCTCGACCATTTTTGTCGATCACGTGCCGGTGCTCGGCGAAGGCCGGCGCAACGAGGCAAAGCGCTTCATCCTGCTGATCGACACGCTCTACGACCATCATGTGCGACTGGTGGTAAGTGCGGCGGCACAGCCAAATCTGCTCTATACCGCCAAGCGCGGCGTCGAGGTGTTCGAATTCGAACGCACGGCCTCGCGATTGATCGAGATGCAGAGCCGCGACTGGCTGGAAGATTGGGCGGAGCGGCACAAGGCGAAGGCGGTTGCCGAAATGCAGCAGGCGCAGGCTTAGCCGCCATGCATTTCGTCATCCTAGGGCGGAGCAAGGAGCGAAGCGACGCAGCGCAGACCCTAGGATCCATGCCGGGACTTGCGAGCGTCGCGGCGGTGCAGAATGATACGACCACCGGACGAAACGGGAAGAGCAGAGATTGTTCTGCGCCGCTGCGGGTTCATCACCGTCAAGGAATGGATCCTAGGGTCTCCGCGACGTCGCTTCGCTCCTGCTCCGCCCTAGGATGACGAAGGTGTGAGGCTTTCGGCTAAACGCTGAAGTTCATACACATACATCACAAACCGCTCTGCTTCCCCATGTGGCTCTCTCCGTGACTTATAAAGCGCGCGTGCCGCAACATTGTCCGGCTCGGTGCCGACCCAGGCTTCCCCGCAACCCTGCTCGCGGCCGAGCGCCAACATGGCGTCGAGCATTTTTCGGGCGATGCCCTGGCGCTGGAAGGCCGGGGAGACGCCGACCTCGTCGATGTAGAGTTCGCTGATCTTGTCGGGGTGGCGGTGGATGACGGCGGCGCATTGGCCGACAACGACATCATCGGCCAGCGCCACGATCATCAGATGGCCCGGCGCGGCGAGATAGGCGGCCAGCCTGTCGGCCCGCACCGGCTCGTCGAACACATCTTCGGCGATCCGCATCAAAATGCCGTCATCACTAGGATTGAGCCTTCTGATTTCCACAGTCATGTGCAAAATCTCCCAAGTCGGCTTAGCAACTTTGACGTTTACGTAAATCCCAATGTTTCTAACCGATTGAATTTATTCACTCGAAAATAATCGTTTGAATATTTTTCCCACCAAGGCTATTGGGTGCGGCGAAAATTCGCTGATACCCCGCAGCATTCCGGCCTCTTCTTCGACGCCGTTCGGCGCCGTCACCGACAAAGGGAAAACATCCTCACATGGCACGCAACAAGATAGCGCTCATCGGCTCTGGCATGATCGGCGGCACCCTCGCACACATGATCGGCCTCAAGGATCTCGGCGACGTCGTGCTGTTCGATATTGCCGAGGGCGTCCCGCAAGGCAAGGGTCTCGACATCGCGCAGTCTTCGCCGGTCGATGGGTTCGACTCCAGGCTGACCGGCGTCAACGACTATGCCGGCATCGAGGGCGCGGATGTCTGCATCGTCACCGCCGGCGTGCCGCGCAAGCCGGGTATGAGCCGCGACGATCTTCTGGGCATCAACCTGAAGGTCATGGAGCAGGTCGGCGCCGGCCTCAAGAAGTACGCGCCAAAGGCCTTCGTCATCTGCATCACCAACCCGCTCGACGCCATGGTCTGGGCGCTGCAGAAGTTTTCCGGCCTGCCGAAGAGCCATGTCGTCGGTATGGCCGGTGTGCTCGATAGCTCGCGCTTCCGCTATTTCCTGGCCGAGGAGTTCAAGGTCTCGGTCGAGGACGTCACCGCCTTCGTGCTTGGCGGCCACGGCGATTCCATGGTGCCGATGATCCGCTATTCGACGGTATCAGGCATTCCGCTGCCCGACCTGATCAAGATGGGCTGGACCTCGAAGGAAAGGCTCGACCAGATCGTGCAGCGCACCCGCGACGGCGGCGCCGAGATCGTCGGCCTGCTCAAGACCGGTTCGGCCTTCTACGCGCCGGCCGCCTCGGCGATCTCGATGGCCGAAGCCTATCTCAAGGACAAGAAGCGCGTGCTGCCCTGCGCGGCGCATCTCTCGGGACAGTATGGCGTCAAGGGTACCTATGTCGGCGTGCCGGTGGTGATCGGCTCCGGTGGCGTCGAGCGCATCATCGAGATCGACCTCAACAAGAGCGAGCAGAAGATGTTCGACGCGTCGGTGGCGACGGTGCAGGGCCTGACCGAGGCCTGCGTCAAGATCGCTCCGCATCTCGCCAACAAGTGATCTCTCGCCGGCATCCCGCCAACCGACATCCTAGCTGCCAAGTGACCCGGAGACATTCTCGATGAACATCCATGAGTATCAGGGCAAGGCGCTGCTGAAGAGCTTTGGCGCACCGGTTGCCGAAGGCGTGCCGGTGTTCAAGGCGAGCGAGGCGGAAGCCGCGGCCAAGGCGCTGCCCGGCCCGCTCTATGTGGTGAAGAGCCAGATCCATGCCGGCGGCCGTGGCAAGGGCAAGTTTAGGGAGCTTGCCCCCGACGCCAAGGGCGGGGTGCGGCTGGCGAAGTCGGTGGCCGAGGTGGTCGCCAACGCCAAGGAGATGCTCGGCCACACGCTGGTCACCAAGCAGACCGGCCCGGCCGGCAAGCAGGTCAACCGCCTCTACATCGAGGACGGCGCCGATATCGACCGCGAGCTTTATCTGTCGATCCTGGTCGACCGCACCGTTGGCCGCATCGCCTTTGTCGTCTCGACCGAAGGCGGCATGGACATCGAGGCGGTCGCGCATGACACGCCGGAAAAGATCATCACCGTCGCCATCGACCCGGAAAAGGGCGTCACGGCTTCCGATCTGAAGGCGCTGAACGGCGCGCTGAAGCTCGACGGCATTGCTGCCAAGGACGGCGATACGCTGTTCCCGATCCTCTACAAGGCCTTCGTCGAGAAGGACATGAGCCTGCTTGAGGTCAACCCGCTGATCGTCATGAAGAACGGACGGTTGCGGGTGCTCGACGCAAAAGTGTCGTTCGACAACAACGCGCTGTTTCGCCACCCCGACGTGATGGAACTGCGCGACACCACCGAAGAGGACGAGAAGGAGATCGAGGCGTCGAAATACGACCTCGCCTATGTCGCGCTCGACGGCAATATCGGCTGCATGGTCAACGGCGCGGGCCTGGCCATGGCGACGATGGACATCATCAAGCTCTATGGCGCCGAACCGGCCAACTTCCTCGATGTCGGCGGCGGCGCGTCGAAGGAAAAAGTGACGGCGGCGTTCAAGATCATCACCAAGGATCCGGCGGTCAAAGGCATTTTGATCAACATCTTCGGCGGTATCATGAAGTGCGACATCATCGCCGAGGGCGTCATTGCCGCGGTCAAGGAAGTCGGGCTGCAAGTGCCGCTGGTGGTACGCCTGGAAGGCACCAATGCCGATCTCGGCAAGAAGATCATCAACGACAGCGGCCTCAATGTGGTCTCTGCCGATGACCTCGACGACGCAGCCAAGAAGATCGTGGCGGCGGTGAAGGGCTGATCTGGTGCCTCCGCGCAAGATAAACCTGGTCGAGGCGGCCGACGCGAAGATCAGCAAGGTCTTCGATCCGCATATTGCCGGCGACGTCAATGATGCCCAAGCGAAGGTCGCCAAGTTCGGCGAGATCTTCGACTGGCACGCGCATGAGAGGGAAGATGAAGCCTTCCTCGTGCTGCGCGGGCGCATCGCCATCGATTTCCGCGACGGTCCGGTCGAGCTCGGCGAGGGCGACTTCATGGTCGTGCCGCGTGGCGTCGAGCATCGTCCACGTTCGCTGACGGCGGAGCCCGTGGTGCTGATGTTCGAGCCGGCGACGACGCTCAACACCGGCAATGCCAAGAGCGACCTTACCGTCGCCGAGCTGAAGCGGCTCTGACCATGAACGCGGCCTCCTTCTCTTCGCTCTCGGCCGATCACCAGCGCCTGCAGGCGCTGGTCGGCGCGTGGCGTGGCGAAGAAGAGGTGGCGGCCACGCAATGGACCGATGCCGGCACGGCGACGTCGGAAGTGCTGGCAGAGGCACAGTTCGGCGGCCTGTTCGTGGTGCAGCGCTATCGCCAGCGCCGCGACGGGACGATCTCGTTCGGTTCGCACAATGTGTTCGGCTTCGACCAGCAAAACAGCGTCGTCAGCATGCACCAGTTCGATTCGATGGGCTTTGTGCCGGCTACTCCTGCCACAGGTGCCTGGAACGGCAGCGAGTTGGTGCTGGTCCGCTCGTCGCCGCGCGGATCGGCCCGCGTGACCTACATTTTCGATACAGATGACAGTTACCGGATGCGGCTGCAGTTCCAGCCGGCCGGCAGCGACATCTGGCAAGACATGGTGAGCGGCGTTTACCGACGCGTTTCGCCTTCCTCGATCAACGGTTTGTAAAAAGGGCCATCATGTCCATTCTCATCGACAAGAACACCAAGGTGCTGGTGCAAGGCCTGACCGGCAAGACCGGCACGTTCCACACCGAACAGGCGCTGGCCTATCATGGCACCAAGATGGTCGGCGGCATCCATCCGAAGAAGGGCGGCGAGACGTGGACCGGCTCGAAGGGCGAAAGCCTGCCGATCTTCGCCACTGTCGCCGAAGGCAAGGAAAGGACCGGCGCCAACGCCTCGGTCGTCTATGTGCCGCCAGCGGGTGCCGCCGAAGCGATCCTGGAGGCGATCGAGGCCGAGATCCCGCTTATCATCTGCATCACCGAAGGCATACCGGTGATGGACATGATCAAGGTCAAGGCACGGCTCGACCGCTCGACCTCGCGGCTGATCGGCCCGAACTGCCCGGGCGTCTTGACCCCCAACGAATGCAAGATCGGCATCATGCCCGGCAACATCTTCCGCAAGGGTTCGGTCGGCGTTGTTTCGCGCTCGGGAACGCTTACCTATGAGGCAGTCTTCCAGACCACCAATGTCGGCCTCGGCCAGACCACCGCCGTCGGCATTGGCGGCGACCCGGTCAAGGGCACCGAATTCATCGACATGCTGGAAATGTTCCTTGCCGACGACGAGACCAAGTCGATCATCATGATCGGCGAGATCGGCGGTTCGGCCGAGGAAGACGCGGCGCAGTTCCTCAAGGACGAAGCCAAGCGCGGCCGCAAGAAGCCGATGGCCGGCTTCATCGCCGGGCGCACGGCGCCGGCGGGACGCACGATGGGCCATGCCGGCGCGGTTATCTCCGGCGGCAAGGGCGGCGCCGAGGACAAGATTGCGGCAATGGAATCGGCCGGCATCAAGGTTTCGCCATCGCCGGCACGGCTGGGCACGACGCTGGTCGAGGCGATCAAAGGTTAAGGGAGTAGGGCAGTATGGCAGTAGGGAAATAGGAAGAACGGGACGAGCGCGGCTTGCTTTCCCTACTGCCCTATTCCCCTACTGCCCTACTCCCCTCCAAAAACAGGAGACGGAGCCAGGCTCCGCAGGCAAAAAATGGCAAGACAAGATCAGGCCAACGACCAGTTTTCGCTCACCTCTTTCCTGTACGGCGGCAATGCCGACTATATCGAGGCGCTGCACGCCGCCTATGAGGATGATCCGGAATCGGTCAATCCCGAGTGGCAGGACTTCTTCTCGGCGCTGAAGGACGACGCCGGCGATGTGCGCAAGAACGCCAAGGGCGCCTCCTGGGCGAGGCCCTCATGGCCGCTGCAGGCCAATGGCGAACTGGTGTCGGCGCTCGACGGCAATTGGGGGATCGTCGAAAAGCACCTGGAAAAGAAGGTCAAGGACAAGGCCGTCACCAACGGTATCGTGCTGTCCGATGCCGATGTGCACCAGGCGACGCGCGACTCGGTGCGCGCCATCATGATGATCCGCGCCTACCGCATGCGCGGCCATCTGCACGCCAATCTCGATCCGCTCGGCATCGCCAAGCTCGAGGACTACAACGAACTGTCGCCGGAGAATTACGGCTTTACATCAGCCGACTACGACCGGCCGATCTTCCTCGACAATGTGCTCGGGCTCGAATTCGGCACCATCCGGCAGATGCTCGATATCCTGACGCGCACCTATTGCTCGACGCTGGGCGTCGAGTTCATGCACATTTCCGATCCGGTCGAGAAGGCCTGGATCCAGGCGCGCATCGAAGGTGCCGACAAGGAGATCAGCTTCACCGCCACCGGCAAGAAGGCGATCCTGCAGAAGCTGGTCGAGGCCGAAGGCTTCGAGCAGTTCATCGATGTCAAGTACAAGGGCACCAAGCGCTTCGGCCTCGACGGCGCCGAGGGGCTGATCCCGGCGCTGGAGCAGATTATCAAGCGCGGCGGCCAGCTCGGCATGAAGGAGATCGTGCTCGGCATGGCGCATCGTGGCCGGCTGAACGTGCTCTCCCAGGTGATGGCCAAGCCGCACCGCGCCATCTTCCACGAGTTCAAGGGCGGCTCGGCCGCCCCCGATGAGGTCGAAGGTTCGGGCGACGTGAAGTACCATCTCGGCGCTTCGTCGGACCGCGAGTTCGACGGCAACAAGGTGCATCTGTCGCTGACCGCCAATCCCTCGCATTTGGAAATCGTCGATCCGGTGGTGATGGGCAAGGCGCGCGCCAAGCAGGACTATCTGTTTGGCCGCAGCCGCGAGGAAATCGTGCCGCTGGAAGAGCGCGCCAAGGTGCTGCCGCTGCTGCTGCATGGCGACGCCGCCTTCGCCGGGCAGGGCGTGATTGCCGAGATCCTCGGCCTGTCGGGCCTGCGCGGCCATCGCGTCGCTGGCACGCTGCATTTTATCATTAACAACCAGATCGGCTTCACCACCAATCCGCGCTTCTCGCGTTCGTCGCCCTACCCGTCAGACGTCGCCAAGATGATCGAGGCGCCGATCTTCCACGTCAATGGCGACGACCCGGAAGCCGTGGTCCACGCCACCAAGGTGGCGATCGAATTCCGCATGAAGTTCCACAAGCCTGTCGTTGTCGACATGTTCTGCTACCGCCGCTTCGGCCACAATGAGGGCGACGAGCCGGCCTTCACCCAGCCGATCATGTATCGCAACATCCGCAGCCACAAGACGACGGTGCAGATCTATGCCGACCGGCTGATCGCCGAAGGCCACCTGACCCAGGCCGAGTTCGACAAGCTCAAGGCCGACTGGCGCGCGCATCTGGAACAGGAATGGGAAGTCGGCCAGCACTACAAGCCCAACAAGGCCGACTGGCTGGACGGCGCCTGGTCGGGCCTGCGCACGGCCGACAACCAGGACGAACAAAGGCGCGGCAAGACCGCCGTGCCGGTCAAGACCTTGAAGGAAATCGGCAAGAAGCTGACCGAAGTGCCTAAGGATTTCGAGGCGCACAAGACCATCATCCGCTTCCTCGAAAACCGTCGCCAGGCGATCGATTCGGGCGAAGGCATCGACTGGTCGACGGCCGAGGCGCTGGCCTTCGGCGCCATCCTGCTCGACGGCAATCCGATCCGCTTGTCGGGTCAGGATTCCGAACGCGGCACCTTCTCGCAGCGCCATTCCGTGCTCTACGACCAGCGCGACGAGACCCGCTACATCCCGCTCAACAATCTGTCTGCGGCACAGGCCGGCTACGAGGTCATCAACTCGATGCTTTCGGAAGAGGCGGTGCTCGGCTTCGAATATGGCTACAGCCTGGCCGAGCCGAAGGCGCTGACGCTGTGGGAAGCGCAGTTCGGCGATTTCGCCAACGGCGCCCAGGTTGTGTTCGACCAGTTCATCTCGTCTGGTGAACGCAAGTGGCTCAGAATGTCGGGCCTCGTCTGCCTGTTGCCGCATGGCTATGAAGGCCAGGGTCCGGAGCATTCGTCGGCCCGTCTGGAGCGCTTCCTGCAGCTTTGCGCCGAAGACAACATGCAGGTGGCCAACGTCACTACGCCGGCTAACTACTTCCACATCCTGCGCCGGCAGTTGAAGCGCGACTTCCGCAAGCCGCTGATCCTAATGACGCCGAAGTCGCTGCTGCGCCACAAGCGGGCGGTGTCGACGCTGCCGGAAATTTCGGGCGAAAGCGCGTTCCACCGGCTGCTCTGGGACGATGCCCAGCTGCTGTCCGGCCAGGCGATCAAGCTGGTCAAGGATTCGAAGATCCGCCGTGTCGTGCTGTGCTCGGGCAAGGTCTATTACGACCTCTACGAGGAGCGCGAGAAGCGCGGCATCAACGACATCTATCTGCTGCGCGTCGAACAGCTCTATCCGTTCCCGGCCAAGGCGCTGATCACCGAACTGTCACGTTTCCGCAATGCGGAGATGGTGTGGTGCCAGGAAGAGCCCAAGAACATGGGCGCCTGGTCGTTCATTGATCCCTATCTCGAATGGGTGCTGGCGCATATCGACGCCAAGCATCAGCGGGTGCGCTACACCGGCCGGCCGGCGGCGGCTTCGCCAGCGACCGGACTGATGTCGAAGCATCTCGCGCAGCTCGCCGCCTTGCTCGAAGACGCGCTCGGTGAATAGAACAGAACTGGGCGAATAAAACTCAGAAAGAAACGGACAGGCACAATGGCTACCGAAATCCGCGTCCCCACTCTCGGCGAATCCGTCACCGAGGCGACCATCGGCAAATGGTTCAAGAAGGTCGGCGACGCCATCGCCGCCGACGAGCCGCTGGTCGAGCTCGAGACCGACAAGGTGACGGTGGAAGTGCCGGCAGCAAGCGCCGGGACGCTGAGTGAGATCGTCGCCAAGGAAGGCGAGACGGTCGGTGTCGGTGCACTGCTGGGCATGATCGCGGCCGGCGGCGATGCCGCTGCACCCACGACCAAGCCGCAAGCCGTATCGCAGGCGTCGAGCCCCGACGCGGCGTCCACCGTCAAGCAGGCAGCGGCCGAGACCGCCAAGATCGCCGGCGATGCCGGCGCGGTCGAGCCGCGCTCCATGCCGCCGGCGCCCGCCGCGGCAAAACTGATCGCCGAGAACAATCTGTCGGTCGACCAGCTCTCCGGCTCCGGCAAGCGCGGCCAGGTGCTGAAGGGCGACGTGCTCGACGCCATCTCCAAGGGCGCGCCGTCGCAGCCGGCGGAGACGCCGAAGGCAGCACCCGCGCTGGTCGTTGCTCGTGCGCCGACCTCGGGCGACGATGCCTCGCGCGAAGAGCGTGTGCGCATGACCAAATTGCGCCAGACCATCGCGCGCCGGCTCAAGGAAGCGCAGTCGACCGCCGCCATGCTGACCACCTTCAACGAGGTCGACATGTCGGCGGTGATGGCGCTGCGGACCAAGTACAAGGATGTGTTCGAGAAGAAGCACGGCGTGAAGCTTGGCTTCATGGGCTTCTTCACCAAGGCGGTGACGCATGCTCTGAAGGAAATCCCGGCCGTCAACGCCGAGATCGACGGCACCGACATCATCTACAAGAACTATGCCCATGTCGGCGTCGCCGTCGGCACCGAAAAGGGCCTCGTCGTGCCGGTGGTGCGCAATGCCGACCAGATGTCGATCGCCGAGATCGAGAAGGATATCGGCCGGCTGGGCATCGCCGCGCGAGACGGCAAGCTGTCGGTCGCCGACATGCAAGGCGGCACGTTTACGATTTCCAACGGCGGCGTTTACGGATCGCTGATGTCGACCCCGATCCTCAACGCACCGCAGTCCGGCATTCTCGGCATGCACAAGATCCAGGACCGGCCGGTCGTGGTCGGCGGCCAGATCGTGATCAGGCCGATGATGTACCTGGCGCTCTCCTACGATCACCGCATCGTCGACGGCAAGGAAGCGGTGACGTTCCTGGTGCGCGTCAAGGAAAGCCTGGAGGATCCGGAACGGCTGGTGCTCGATCTCTAAGGCGCTGCTCAGGGAAGAAAGGACTGCGCCGCCGCATGACGACCCGTGCCTTTCGCCTGTTCAGAAGTTTGTCGACCTCATCGGTCGCGATGGGCATGGCGCTGGTCACCGTAAATGCCCATGCCGCCTGCCCGCTGGCGCTTGCCGTCTATGGCGATGCCGAGAGCGAGGCCGGCATCGATTTCCGGCCGACGATGGATTCGGCGACCGTCACCAACAGCTTCAAGATGGTGCTCGACAAGGGCGTCGTGCTCGACGGCCTCGTCATGTGGACCGACGGCGTGGCGCGGCCGCATGGCTCGCTGATGTACAAATGCCCGACCGGTGACGTCACCGGCGAGGAGCTGGCCGCCTGCACGGTGTGGGAGGGCGTTGTCTATAGCGCCGATGACAAGGGCAACATCGCCTTGCTGCCGGCCGAAAGGGTGGATGCGCCCAGGAGCCTGATCTTTCCCGATCTCGGAGCGTCCCTGCAGATGTCGGCGGCCTATGGCGAGAACGGATTTTCGAAAGTGCCGTGGGATGTTTTTCTGCTGAAGGGTTGCCAGGAATGAGTGCAGCGAAAAAAGTGCTGCTGGTCACCGGCGGCAGCCGCGGCATCGGCGCCGCCATCTGCCGGCTGGGCGCTGCCGCCGGCTACCGCGTCGCGGTCAACTATGCGTCGAACCAGGACGCTGCCGACGCACTGGTCGCTGAAATAGGTGCGGCAGGCGGCGAGGCTTTTGCCGTCAAGGGCGATGTCGGCGTCGAGGCCGATATCGTCGCCATGTTCGAAGCGGTGGACCGTGCCTGGGGCCGGCTCGACGGGTTCGTCAACAATGCCGGCATCGTCGACGTTAAGGCGCGCGTCGACGAGATGAGCGCGGCACGGCTGGAGCGCATGATGCGCATCAATGTTGTCGGCTCCTTCCTCTGCGCCCGCGAGGCGGTGAAACGCATGTCGACCCGTCATGGCGGCAAGGGCGGTGCCATCGTCAACATCTCGTCCGCGGCGGCTCGGCTGGGCGCACCTGGCGAGTATGTCGACTATGCCGCCTCCAAGGGTGCGATCGATACCTTCACCATCGGGCTGGCGCGCGAAGTTGTGACCGAAGGCGTGCGCGTCAATGCGGTCAGCCCCGGCATCACCGACACCGAAATCCACGCTTCCGGCGGCCAGCCCGACCGTGTGGCGCGGATGCGGGACACGCTGCCGATGAAACGAGCCGGCACCGCTGATGAAGTCGCGCATGCGGTCCTCTATCTTCTATCCGACCAGGCGTCCTATACGACGGGCGCAATCTTGAATGTGAGCGGCGGCCGCTGAGCCCCTGACGAGAAGGACACCATCATGGCTTATGACGTCGTTATCATCGGTTCGGGACCAGGCGGCTATGTCTGCGCCATCAAGGCGGCGCAGCTCGGGCTGAAGACGGCGGTCGTCGAGAAGAATGCGACCTTCGGCGGCACCTGCCTCAACATCGGCTGCATCCCGTCCAAGGCGCTGCTGCATGCCTCCGAGATGTTCGCCGAGGCCAGCCATTCCTTCGACACGCTCGGCGTCGAGGTCACGCCGAAACTCAATCTGAAGAAGATGATGGCGCACAAGGATGCGACGGTGGCGGCCAACGTCAACGGCGTCGCCTTCCTGTTCAAGAAGAACAAGATCGACAGCTTTCGCGGCACCGGCAAGGTGGTTGCCGCCGGCAAGGTCTCGGTGACCTCTGAGGACGGCAAGGTCGAGGAGATCGAGACCAAGAACATCGTCATCGCCACCGGCTCGGATGTCGCCGGCATTCCGGGCGTCAAGGTCGATATTGACGAGAAGGTGATCGTGTCGTCGACCGGCGCGCTGTCGCTGGCCAAGGTACCGGCTCATCTGGTGGTGGTCGGCGGCGGCGTCATCGGACTGGAGCTCGGCTCGGTGTGGGCGCGGCTCGGCGCCAAGGTCACCGTCGTCGAGTTCCTCGACACCATTTTGGGCGGTATGGACGGCGAGGTGTCGAAACAGTTCCAGCGCCTGCTTTCCAAGCAAGGTTTCGAGTTCAAGCTCGGCGCCAAGGTCACCGGTGTCGCCAAGGCCAAGAAGGGCGCGACCGTCACCTTCGAACCCGTCAAGGGCGGAGCGGCGGAGACGATCGAGGCCGACGCGGTGCTGATCGCCACGGGACGCCGGGCTTATTCCGACAGCCTTGGGCTGAAGGAGGCCGGCGTCGAAATCGACGAGCGCGGCCGGGTCAAGACCGACGGGCATCTCAGGACCAACGTTCCCGGCATTTATGCCATCGGCGATGTCATCGCCGGACCGATGCTGGCGCATAAGGCCGAGGACGAGGGCGTCGCGGTGGCGGAGACCATTGCCGGCCAGGCCGGGCATGTGAACTACGAGGTCATCCCGAGCGTCGTCTACACCAGCCCGGAAATCGCCTCGGTCGGCAAGACCGAGGAAGAGCTGAAAAAGGCCGGCATCGACTACAAGGCCGGCAAATTCCCGTTCACCGCCAACGGCCGGGCGCGCGCCATGCTGCACACCGACGGCTTCGTCAAGATACTGGCCGACAAGGCGAGCGACCGCGTGCTCGGCGTTCACATCGTCGGCTTCGGCGCCGGCGAAATGATCCACGAGGCAGCGGTGCTGATGGAGTTCGGTGGCTCGTCGGAAGATCTCGCCCGCACCTGCCACGCGCATCCGACGATGTCGGAAGCGGTGAAGGAAGCGGCGCTGGCCACGTTCTTCAAGCCGATCCACATCTAGCCTTAAGGGGCCGACCAACGCGTCGTCATCCCAGGGCGGAGCAGCCGCGAAGCGGCGTCGCGAAGACCCTGGGATCCATGCCGCGACGTTAAAGCGTCGCGGCGATGCATACCTATCGTTTTCGGCTGTCGTAGCGAGGCTGCGTTCTGCCCAGTTGCGCCCTTCACAGAGGTCGCGGCATGGATCCTCGGGTCAAGCCCGAGGATGACGAAGGTGCGGGGCTTGCCGCTATCGCCCAAGGGCTCATCACCTCAAAACAAAACGGCCCGCTTTTCAGCGGGCCGTTCTCGTTGCAATCAGAGGCCTGATCAGGGTGTCGGCGCAGGTGCCGGTGCCGGTGCCGGTGCAGGAGCCGGGGCTGGCGCAGGAGCCGGTGCGGGCGCAGGGGCTGGTGCGGGAGCAGGCGCCGGTTCGGCGGGCTTCATCGGCTCGGCGGGCGCAGGTGCTGGCGCCGGTGTGCTGGCGGCCGGCGGTTCAGCTGGCGCCGGATGTTCGCCACTTCTGCCGAAAACATAGTAAGCGACAATAGCCAGGATAACGACAACCAGGGCAATCAGCCATGCGCTGCCGCCACCCGACTTGGGAGCGTCGTTTGGATTCGCCATAAAAGTCCTCCTCCGTGGATGAAAGATATCAATCAATAGCCATCAACGCGCAATCGTTGAATGGGTTTCACGCTAGGGTTGGAAAACGCCAAAAACACGGCAATCCGCCCCCCTCTCTGCCATGCGACTCAGTTGACAACGCTTACAGTATAGCCGGCTTTATGGAAATCCTCGACTGGGGCCTATTCCATCCCGATTGAAGCGCGATGGAGGGCTTTTTTTGAGCATGATCTTTTCCGAAAACCGGTACCTGCCTTTCGCTGACGCGGACCTTCGGTTCGAGATACTGCTCCAGGCCTTCAGATCCTGGCGATGGTTGGCGACGTTTCGCCACGCAGCGCGGCGCGCCTGCCGCTGCTATCCTGCTTTCAAAGGATGGCCGCGATGAAGCCGCTTTCACAGACTTTTCCCAATCCCCAGGACGTTCTTTCCGGCGCGCAATTCGCCGACCGCTACGTGCTGGTCGCAAACGGCTTGTCGTTGAGCGCAATTGCCGCGACCGAACGCGTCATGGGGCGAACGCCGCGATGGATCGGCAGGCTGACGACGTTGCGCAATTTCGCCGTCCGGCCATTTGGCCTGAAGACGGGCGCGGATGCTGCGTCGGCGCCCGAAGGCAAGATCGGGATATTTCCGCTCATCAGCCGGTCACCAGGCAAGGTCGTCCTCGGTCTTGACGACCGGCATCTCGACTTTCGCGTTCTGGTCGAGGTCAGGGAGCTTGGCGGCGGCCGCCAGGAAGTCGCCGCGTCGACGATCGTCAAAACACACAACCTGTTCGGACGTGTCTATCTCGCGATCGTCAAACCCTTTCACCGGATTATCGTCCCGGCGATGCTGGCTCAGGTCTTGGCTAAGTAGGCATCGGACCAAAATGGGAACCGATGGGCGGCTGATCGGTCCTAGAGGTCGGCTGGCGTAACCGTGTATCCGGCTTTGCGGAAATCCTCGATCAGGCCTTCAGGACCGGGAAGATGCAGGGCGCCGACCGCCATGAAGGCGTTGCCTTTGGCGAGGATCGGTGCGGCATGATCGACCATCACCTTGTTGCGGCTGGTGATCATGGTTTCCTCAAACGCGGCGTAGCCTGCCTGGTCGTCGTCCCCGCCGGGAATCACAGCGCGAAACATTGGCCAGAACATGCCGGTCTCGCCACGCAGGTAGAGCACGATCATGGTCTCGTTGACGTCATTGACCTTGTCGCCGAGTTTCAGCGTGTCGACGAGCCCCTTCATGTGAAAGGAAAGTGGCAGCGAGGCCATGGCGCGCAGCTGGCTGACAGCCGTTTCCAGCCCTTCGACCGACTTTCCGGAAGCCTTGGCACCTTCCGCCAGCTTGACGTCGAGCACCGGTGCCCCGCCCGACTGGCGGGCAAGTTCGCAGGCCGGCAATGCCAGCATCGCCGACAGCAGCCAGGGCTTCATCTTGGCCACCGTCAGCGGCGGGATACCGCGCGCGTCGAGCGCGCTGTTCATCGCCGCCGCATCGTCCGGCGACAGCAGGGACGACAGCGTCGTGTTGTCGGTGAACATCATCAGGCCCGGCTCTTCGAGCATCGCCGCCATCATCTTTTGCTTGTCGAGCACATCGGTGGTTTCGATGATGATGGTGCCCGCGGCGTCATAGGCCGTCTGCGCCGCGGGCGGCAGCACGGTCACGCGCGGGTCGGTCATGTGCATGGTGCCGAACAGCCAGGATGGCTTTTCGCCCGGCTTTTCGAGCTTCCACAACAGGCCCTTGCCGTTCGGCGTCGCAGTGGCTTCCGCTTCGACCTTTTGGTAGGCGGCGGGATCGCTCTTCTGCAAGGCAGACAGCATGTCGGCACCGGCGCAGGTCGGGATTTCGGCATGCGCCTTGCCGGCAGCGAGCAGCGCTACGGTGAGGAAAGACAGGAAAAACAGGACGTTGAGCGCGACAAGCAGCTTCAGCGACACGAGTGCTGCGCGGTCGGCGATGGCAATGACGCGTTTCATGACCCGGTTCTAGGGATAAAAAGCGGCAAAACGGTTAACTTGTATGGGGAAATTGTCTTCGACCGGCTCCTGGCGCTGAGATTCTGACAGGTTACCTGTCCTGCCTTGGCGGTTAGCGGAAACGCCCATCTCTTCGTCATCCACGGGCGGAGCAAGGAGCGTAGCGACGCAGCGCAGACCCGAGGATCCATGCCGCGACTTCCGACCGATGCTACTGTGCAGAACCTGCTCTGGTGAGCGTAGCCATCATTCTGAACCGCTGTGTTCGTGTCGACCGTCGCGGCATGGATCCTCGGGTTTCCGCGACGTCGCTTCGCGACTGCTCCACCCTAGGATGACGAAGCTGAGGGGCCTCGCCCAATCACGCTGCGTAGCGCTCCGCCAACCATCACGCTCTTGGATGCGCCTGGTCGTAAATCTCCAGCAGCCTTGCCGTGTCGACGCCGGTGTAGATCTGCGTCGTCGACAGGCTGGCATGGCCGAGCAGTTCCTGGATGGTGCGCAAATCGCCGCCGCGTCCCAGCAGATGCGTGGCGAAGGAATGGCGCAAGGCATGCGGCGTCGCGGTGTCGGGCAGGTTGAGCGCCGAGCGCAGCTTGGCCATGTCGCGCTGGACGATGGCCGGGTTCAGCGGGCCGCCGCGGGCGCCGCGAAACAACAGGCCTTTCGGGTCGAGATGATAGGGGCAGAGCCGGCGGTATTCGGCGATCGCCCGCAATGCCACCGGCAGCACCGGTACCAGCCGCGTCTTGCCGCCCTTGCCAGTAACGCGCAGCACGGTGTCGGTTTCCAGTGCCAGATCGGCGCCGGCGAGGCCGAGCGCCTCGGAAATGCGCAGGCCCGAACCATAGAGCAGCGTCAGCACGGCCGCGTTGCGGGCAGCAATCCACGGTTCCTCAGCCAGTTGGCCCTCCACCGAGACGATATGTTTGGCGTCGCTTGCCGTCAGCGGCTTGGGCAGCGATTTCGGCTGGCGCGGCGCACGCAGTGCTGCCGCACCCGCCGCATTGACGAGGCCGCGGCGCTCGAGAAAGCGCAGCAGCGAGCGGATGCCGGCCAGCCCGCGGCCGAGTGTGCGGGCGCCGGCGCCGGCGTTGCGGCGGGCGGCGAGAAAGCCGCGCAGATCGGCCGGGCGCAGATTGGCGATCTCGGCAATGCCGGGCGAGCCGCCGCAATGGCCGGTGAGGAAATGTAGGAACTGGCGTGTGTCGCGCTCATAGGCTTCGACGGTTTCCGGCGACAGCCGGCGTTCGCGCGCCAGCATCTTCAGCCAGCTTTCGCGCGCCGCCTGAAGGTCCGGCTTGGCCGGGATGAGGAATTCCTGCATGGCGCTGTTCCAGTTCCGTCCCATTGTCGGGCAGTCGGGTTAGGAAGCGGTGAAGAGCTGTGTCATTGAAATGACGCCGGGGCGGCGCTAGAGCAGGGCAAAGGAATTTTGCCATGACCAAGCCCCAGAACCCCGTGCAGATGGCCGTGATCGGCGCCGCCCATGGCATCAAGGGTGAATTGCGGGTGAAGACCTTTACCGGCGAGCCCTTGGCGCTGGCCGATTACGGGCCGCTTTACGCCAAGGATGGCCGCGCCTTTCAGATCATCGACATCCGGCCGGCCAACACCGTCGTCGTCGTGCGCTTCAAGGGCATCAGCGACCGCAACGCCGCCGAGGCGCTCGCCGGTACCGAACTGTTCGTCGACCGCTCGATGCTGCCGGACGATGGCGAGGAGGACGAGTTCTATCATGCCGACCTCGTCGGGCTGGAGGTCCGGGACGATACGGGCGCTCTCATCGGCAAGGTCGTCGCCGTGCACAATTTCGGCGGCGGCGATATTCTCGATGTGACGCTGGCGGGGCGCAAAGGCGTGCTGATCCCGTTCACGCAGGCCGCCGTTCCCGAGGTGTCGATTGCCGACGCTTTCATCCGCATCGATCTGGCGGCGGCGGGGCTGGTCGATGACGAGGATAGCGATGCGCCTCGCGAAGAAGATTTCGACGCCAAGGGCAGGCCGCGCGGACCGAGGGATGCCGGGGGCAACCGGTGAGTTTTTCCGCCTCGGTGCTGACGCTCTATCCCGAGATGTTTCCGGGCGCGCTCGGCCTGTCGCTGGCGGGCCGCGCGCTGGTATCAGGCACATGGTCGCTGCAGGCGATCCAGATCCGCGACTTCGCCACCGATCGTCACCACACCGTCGACGACACGCCGGCCGGCGGCGGTGCCGGCATGGTGATGCGCGCCGACGTGCTGGCGAGAGCCATCGACCATGCGTCGCCAAAGGGTGATCCCCGCCCGCGCCTGCTGATGAGCCCGCGCGGCAAGCCGCTGACGCAGGCGCGTGTGCGCGAACTGGCTGCCGGGCCTGGCGCCGTCATCGTCTGCGGCCGCTTCGAAGGCGTCGACCAGCGGGTGATCGACGCGCGGAACCTCGAGGAAGTCTCCGTCGGCGATTTCATCCTCTCCGGCGGCGAGCCGGCGGCACTGGTCCTGCTCGATGCGGTGGTGCGGCTGCTGCCGGGCGTGATGGGCAATGCGGTGTCGGGCGAAGAAGAGAGTTTTGAGAACGGCCTGCTCGAGCATCCGCACTACACACGGCCGCAGGAGTTCGAAGGCCGGCCAATCCCCGATGTGCTGATCTCGGGCAACCACGCAAAAATCGCGAAATGGCGGCGCGCCGAGTCGGAAAGGCTGACGAAGGAAAGACGGCCGGATCTGCCGGGCGGCGCCGCTCAACCCTTGGTGAAGTAGTAGAAGGCGAGGAACAGGCCGACGGCGACGACGAAGCCGCGCACGGCGTTCTGCGGCACGCGCTTGGCGATCCAGACGCCGGCATAGCCACCGAGCGCGGCGCCGGGAATCATGACGATCGCTTGCGGCCAGGCGATGACGCCGCCGGAGACGAAGACCAGGATGGCGACGGCGGCGATGACCACGGCCAGCATGTTCTTCAGCGCGTTGAGCCGGTGATAGTCGCCGGCTTGCGTCAGGCCCAGTGTCGCCAGCATCATCACGCCCATGCCGGCGCCGAAGAAGCCGCCATAGATTGCGGTAGCGAACTGCGCCAGGGAGCCGGCCAGCGAGCCGACCGATGCTTTATGTCCAGGCTTGGGCGCCGGCTTCAGCCATGGGCCGGCGGCAAACAGAGCGGTTGCGCCCAAGAGCAGCCACGGCACCATGGCGCGGAAGGACGGATTGGAGAGCGCCAGAAGGATGAGCGCGCCGGCCAGTGCGCCGAAGGCTGAGATCACGCAGAGCAGCAGCGCGCCACGCCAGAAATGCCGGATGTCGTCGGCGTAGGCGAGCGTCGAGGTGATGTAGCCGGGGAACTGTGTCACCGACGAGGTCGCGTTGGCGACGATTGGCGGCAGGCCGACCAGTGTCATGGCGCCGAAGGTGATGAACGTGCCGCCACCGGCGACCGCGTTGGCGGCGCCAGACAGAAAACCTGCGAGAAAGAGCAGGATCGCGTCGAATACAGACATGAGGATGTCGCCCGAGACCTATGCTTTGCCCGGATTAGGAAGCTTGCAGGGTCGGCGCAACCCCGTGCTGGACGATTGCGTGGTGGCATGCGAGCAAAAAAGACAGGGCCAAGGCGTGACAAAGCCTCGAAATAGCTGTATGTGCCCGCCCGAACCGGAAGAACAATCTACCGGACCCGTCAACAATGACGGTGTAGTCGCCCCTGCCCGAAAGGGCATAGCCGAGCGGTCAATGGAACTGCAAGGCGAGTGTCGGACGCTCTGACTGTCGGAAGAACAAGAAGTGGATTTTTAGATGGATATTCTCCGTCAGCTCGAGGCCGAACAGGCCGCCAAGATCGAAGCCAAGCGCAAGCTTCCCGAATTTCAGCCCGGCGATACCGTGCGCGTCCAGGTCCGCGTGACCGAAGGCACCCGCACCCGCGTCCAGGCCTATGAGGGCGTCGTCATCGCCCGCGCCGGCGCCGGCTTCCAGGAAAATTTCACCGTTCGCAAGATTTCCTACGGCGAAGGCGTGGAGCGCGTGTTCCCGGTCTACTCGCCGATGGTCGAAGGCGTCGAGATCGTTCGCCGCGGCAAGGTGCGTCGCGCCAAGCTGTATTACCTGCGAGATCGTCGCGGCAAGTCGGCCCGTATTTCGGAAAACACCGGCGTGCGCGCCCGCAAGCTGAACGACGACGAGCGCGATGCGCTGAACGCCGAGAAGGCCCGCATCGAGGCTGAGAAGGTGGCCGCCGCCCAGGCGCTGGCGATCGAGAAGGCAGCGCAGGACGCCGCCGAGAAGAAGGCCGCCGACGAGGCCGCCAAGGCTGCGGAAGCGACCGCCGCCGAATAAGGTTTTCAGGCACAAGTTTCGGAAAGGCGGCTTCGGCCGCCTTTTTTCGTTTTGGGCGGAAATTATCCGGAAATCTGCCCTCGGTCGGGTTGACTCCAATTATCTTGTACACTAATTAATCGTGTACAAATTAAATGGAGATACGAAATGCATGCACTCTACGTCACCCAAGCCCGCGCCGTCGGTGGCCGCGCCGGCCATGTTCAGAGCAATGATGGCCTGCTCAACGTCGACCTCGCCATGCCGACGGAACTGGGCGGCAAGGGTGGCGCCACCAACCCCGAGCAGCTGTTTGCCGCCGGCTATGCCGCCTGCTTCGAAAGCGCCATGCGCTTCATCGCCGGCAAGCAGAAACTGCCGCTGCTGGATGCTGCGGTGACGGCCAATGTCAGTTTGCATGCCAATGGCCAGGGTGGCTTCCGGCTCGGCGTTTCGCTGACGGCGGAGACGAAAGGTCTTGATCAGGCGGCCGCGGAAGCGCTTGTATCGGCGGCTCATCAGGTTTGCCCCTATTCCAACGCCATCAAGGGCAATGTCGAGGTGGTGCTTTCGGCAGTGGCGCTTCCGGCAAAGGCAGCATGACGACAACGACCACAAAGAGTGCCAGCGACGTCTCGGCGGTATCAGCCGGGACGATCAAAGTTCCGCGCCTCGACCAGCAGCTCTGCTTCGCGCTCTATTCGGCGAGCGGACTGATGACGAAGCTCTACCGGCCGCTGCTCGAGCCGCTCGGCCTGACCTATCCGCAATATCTGGTGATGCTGGTGCTGTGGGAGCGCGCGCCAAGCACTGTCGGCGCGCTCGGCGAAGCGCTCGGGCTCGATTCGGCGACGCTGACGCCGCTGCTCAAACGGCTGGAGGCGAACGGCCTGGTGACCCGCCGGCGCGACGCCGCCGACGAGCGCCGCGTGCTGGTCGAGCCGACCGCAGCAGGCCAGGCGCTGCGCGCACGCACGCAGGACGTATCCGCCGGGCTGGCCTGCGCCATGCCGCTCGAGGCCGAAGAGCTGAGGGCTCTGCACCGCACCTTGACCAAATTTGTCGCCGGGTTGCGCGAGGCGGACGCCGACGCGGCGGACCGGGATTGATCGCCGCTAGAGCCTGTTCCATCCCGATGGAATCGGGATGGGGCTCTAGCTTCTTGTTTGAGCATAATCTTTTCCGAAAACCGGGTCCCACTTTCGGGATCATGCTCTAGAACGCCTGCCCGGCGCCGCACAGTAAACAATCTCTTACTAATATACCTTGCATTGGACATAACATTGCTTAGCAATGGGTGGCTTCGGCTGTCCCCTGTTTTGGAGTGATGTGATGGATTCTTTCGCCAGGGCGAACCGCTTCAACTGGGACAATCGAGCCGAACTGCATACCACTGACGAGGCCCATCGCTATTACCCGATCGATCGGGTTCTGGCCGGCGGCTTGAGCCTGACCGCGCTGGAAAAGCGGGAAGTCGGCAACCGCATCGTCGGCAAGGACGTCGCCCACCTGCAATGCCATATCGGCCTCGACACGATCAGCCTGAAGCATCTCGGCGCAAAAAGTGTCACCGGACTGGACTTCTCGCCCAAGGCGCTTGCCGCGGCGCGCCGGTTTGCCGCGCAGGCCGGTGCTGAAGTCAGCTTCGTGGAGGCTTCGGTCTATGATGCGGTGGCGGCGCTCGACGACTATTACGACCTCGTCTACGTGACGTGGGGCACGACCATCTGGCTGGACGACATCTTCAGCTGGGCCAAGGTGGTCGCCAATCTGCTGCGCCCGGGTGGGCAGCTGTATTTCCTCGACGGGCATCCGACGATGTTCCAGTGCGGCCGCAAGACCGATCAGCCCGGCCTGTTGCTGGATTGGCGGACGCCGCCACAGGCGCCGCTGGAATGGCACGACACGCATACCTATACCGGCGACGAGCGGCCGCTGACCCATCGCCTGAATTATGAGTGGATCCATCCGTTGGGCGACGTCGTCAACGCCCTCATCGCGTCCGACATGACGATCGACTTCCTGAACGAGCATGCCATTCTGGGCTGGAAGGAATTCCCCTACATGGTCGAGGCCGGCGAGGGGCTTTACGCGCTGCCGGACGGCATGACCAAGATTCCGCTTTCCGTGTCGATCGGCGCAACCAAGCGGCGCTGAGCCGCAGCTACGCACGGCGCTGTCGTGCGACGGATTGACCGCCCGGCAAAGATCGTTTCGGAATCCCCTGATGGAAAGCATTGGAATCCGCTTTTGCGTGAAGCGCCACGTTGGATCGGCTTGCAAGGCGCTTGCGGAAAGCTAAAGTCGGCGCCGGATTTTCCTGCAAGCCTCGGCCGTGCCGGGGCCTTTCAAGTTCTGGGAGTGTGTCATGACCAAATCGAAACTGCTGCTGGCCGGCCTGCTGGCCTGCCTTCTCGCGCCGGTCGCCGCATGGGCGCAGACGCTGCCCGACCTCGGCGGCAAGAAGGTGGTGGTGGTGACCGAGAACGCCTATCCGCCGCTGCAGTTCATCGATGCCAAGACCGGCAAACAGATCGGCTGGGAATATGATGCAATGAACGAAATCGCCAAGCGGCTGAACTTTTCCGTCGAGTACCAGAACACCTCCTGGGATGCGATGATCCAGGCGGTTTCCGACAACCAGTACAACATCGGCATGACCGGCATCACTATCAAGGACGACCGTAAGGAGAAGGTCGATTTCTCCGACCCCTATATGCGCTCGGAACAGTTCATGCTGGTGCGCGGCGACGAAAGCCGCTTCACCGACGCCAAGACTTTTGGTGCCTTCAAGGACGGGCTGATCGGCGCGCAGGCCGGCACCACGCCCTTCTACACCGCCGTCTACAGCGTGCTCGACGGCAATGAGCAGAACCCGCGCATCAAACTGTTCGAGACGTTCGGCGCCACGGTGCAGGCGCTCAAGTCCGGCGACGTCGATGTCGTCTTGACTGACGGCACCGCCGGCAAGGGCTATGTCGACGCTTCCGAAGGCAAGCTGAAGCTGATCGGCGGCCCGCTCGGCACCGAGGATTTTGGTTTTATCTTCCCCAAGGGCTCCGACCTGGTGAAGCCGGTCAATGCGGCAATCGCGGCGCTGAAGGCGGACGGGACGATCGATGCGCTGAACAAGAAGTGGTTTCTTGATTACAAGATGGGGCAGTAGGCCCTCTTGTCGGGCCTCATTCTTTCACGCCCCCCTCTGTCCTGCCGGACATCTCCCCCACTTGGGGGGAGATCGGCAGTTCTTACGGAGGCGCTTTTCTTTCAAGGTTGCAGATTGGCGAAAGCAGTCGCGACAGCCGATCTCCCCCCAAGTGGGGGAGATGTCCGGCAGGACAGAGGGGGGCGACATAGAGCTCTATCCGCGGACATCGGTTCCGCAGGCATAGACGACTAATGCCTCCTGCCCCACCATCTTCCACCGCCAAATCCGACTTCCCCTGGTGGCTTGCCGTGGCCGTGGCGATCGCCGTGATCGCCGCCATCTTCATCGCCACCAGCAACCTCTACGCCCAGGTTTTTGCCACCGTCGCCAAGGGCATCGGCATCACCGTCTTCGTTACCGTCGTCGCCTTCGCGATGGCTTGCGCGATCGGGCTCGGGCTTGCGCTGATGGGACTGTCGGGGTCGCGCTGGCTCGGCCAGATCGCCCGCTTCTATGTCGAGATCATCCGTGGCGTGCCGATCCTGGTGCTGTTGTTCTGGATCGCCTTTGCCGGCGCGCCGGCCTTCGTCGCAGCCTGGAACGCGCTGACCGCGCCGCTGCAGAATGCCGGCTTCTTCGGCGAACTGCTGGTGCGCGACGTGTCGCTGTTGTGGCGCGCCATCATGGCGCTGACCATCGGCTATTCCGCCTTCATCTCGGAGGTGTTTCGCGCCGGCATCCAGGCGGTCGAGAAGGGCCAGATCGAGGCCGCGAAGGCGTTGGGACTGTCGCGCGCGCAACGCTTCAGGCTGATCGTCTTTCCGCAGGCGATCCGCACCATCCTGCCGCCGCTCGGCAATGATTTCGTCGCCATGGTCAAGGATTCCTCACTGGTCTCGGTGCTCGGCGTCGCCGACATCACCCAGATGGGCAAGGTCTACGCCGCCGGCTCGTTTCGCTTCTTCGAGACCTATTCGATCGTCGCTTACATCTATCTCATCCTCACCGTCGGCCTGTCGCTGGCGCTCAGGGCACTGGAGAAGCGGCTGCGCAACCAGCATCAGGAATAGAAGTCAGGCGAAGACGGGGCTACCATCACCGATGATGCGGCCAGGTCCGGAGGAAGCCATGATCGTCGACAAGGCCAATGCGGCGCTGGATTCGGTCTATACCGCCGATACGCCGGAAGCGCTATCTGAGGCTTATGCCGCTTGGGCAGCGACCTATGACAGTGAAACGGCGTCGCTCGGTTATCTCCTGCCGTTCCTGATCACCGCCTGGGTGGCGCGCCATGTGCCATTGGGCGAAGGGCCGCTGCTCGATGCCGGCTGCGGCACCGGCCTGTCGGGACCGTCGCTCAAGGCGCTGGGCTACCACGATATTGCCGGGCTCGACCTCTCCGATGATATGCTGAAGATCGCAGGCAGCCGGCAAGCTTACAGCGAGCTGAAAAAGGCGATGCTCGGCGGTCCGCTGCCCTGGCCTGACGGCCACTTCCGTGCCTTCTTCTCGACCGGCGTCTTCACCATCAGCCATGCGCCGGCGTCCGGCCTGCATGAACTGGTACGGATTACCAGGAAGGGCGGCCATGCGATCTTCACGGTGAGAGACCAGGTGTTTGAAAGCGGCGGGTTTCAGGCGGTGTTCGACGAACTGGAGCAGGCGCAAAAATGGCGGCCGGTCGAGGAGAGCCCATGGTTCAGGTGTTACGCCATCGCCGAGCCGGATGCGCTGGTGAAGACTTTCGTGTTCGAGGTGGTGTGAGCCGCGAAGTTCGCCGACCTTGGCGCCCTTCCTCTCCCTCCGGAGGGGGGAGAGGTGGCGCTGCGAAGCAGCGACGGAGTGGGGGAATCACCTGGCAACCGTCGCCAACGGACATTGAAAAGGTACCAAGGCGCAATAATCTTCCTGCACCGCGCTAAGGGTCGACCCCCACTCCGTCGAGCTTCGCTCGCCACCTCTCCCCCGATCGACGGGGGAGAGGAAAGGCGTGAGTTCACCGACCTTGGCGCCCCTCCTCCCGAAGGTGTGGACGTGAGGACGAGGAACCCAGATTCTGCCAAGACACGCCGCAATTGCCGAAAACCCAAAACATTGATATGAGCCACGCCATGGAAGAGCTTTTTGGCAATCCGGCCTATAAGGGGTTCGTGCTGCAGGACAGAAAACGCCTGCCGTCGCGCTTCTCCGCGCGCGTTTGCGGCGCGCTGACCAGCCGACTTAGCTAGACCGCTTTCGCCGGGCCCAACGGTCGGCATTTCGCCTCTTCCCCCTTATCAGATCGACGGATTTACGCACATGAGCGCACCGCGCACCCTCTACGACAAGATATTCGACGAGCACGTTGTCGACCGCCAGGACGACGGCACCTGCCTGCTCTACATCGACCGTCACCTCGTCCACGAAGTCACCAGCCCGCAAGCCTTCGAAGGCCTGCGCATGACTGGCCGCAAAGTCCGGCATCCGGAAAAGACGCTGGCCGTGGTCGATCACAATGTCTCGACCTCGCCCGAGCGCAAGTTCGGCATCAAGAACGAGGAAAGTCGCATCCAGGTCGAGGCGCTGGCCAAGAACGCCAAGGATTTCGGCGTCGAATATTATTCCGAAAACGATATCCGCCAGGGCATCGTCCACATCATCGGCCCGGAGCAGGGTTTCACACTGCCCGGCATGACCATCGTCTGCGGCGACAGCCATACGTCGACGCATGGTGCTTTTGGCGCCTTGGCGCATGGCATCGGCACATCGGAGGTCGAGCATGTGCTGGCGACGCAGACGCTGATCCAGCGCAAGGCCAAGAACATGTTGGTGCGTGTTGACGGTGTGCTGCCGGAAGGCGTCACCGCCAAGGACATCATCCTGGCGATCATCGGCGAGATCGGCACGGCCGGCGGTACCGGCTATGTCATCGAATATGCCGGCGAGGCGATCCGCGCACTGTCGATGGAAGGCCGCATGACCATCTGCAACATGTCGATCGAGGGCGGCGCGCGCGCCGGCCTGATCGCGGCGGACGAGACCACCTTCGCCTATGTCAAGGACAAGCCGCGTGCGCCGAAGGGTGCGTCGTGGGATGCCGCGCTCGAATACTGGAAGACGCTGCAGTCCGACGAAGGCGCGCATTTCGACAAGGTGATCGTGCTCGACGCGGCCAAACTGCCGCCGATCGTCTCCTGGGGCTCGTCGCCCGAGGACGTCGTTTCGGTGCAAGGCATCGTGCCGAACCCGGATGACATCGCCGACGAGAACAAGCGCACCTCCAAGCAGCGCGCGCTCGACTATATGGGCCTGACGCCGGGAACCAAGATCACCGACATCACGCTCGACCGCGTTTTCATCGGCTCCTGCACCAACGGCCGCATCGAGGATTTGCGCGCCGTCGCCAAGGTTGTCGAAGGCAAAAAGGTCAGTGCGCATGTCGATGCGATGATCGTGCCGGGCTCCGGCCTGGTCAAGGAACAGGCGGAGGCCGAAGGCCTCGACAAGATCTTTGTTGCCGCCGGCTTCGACTGGCGCGAGCCGGGCTGCTCGATGTGCCTGGCCATGAACGACGACCGGCTGAAGCCGCATGAGCGCTGCGCCTCTACCTCGAACCGCAATTTCGAGGGCCGTCAGGGCTTCAAGGGCCGCACCCATCTGGTGTCGCCGGCGATGGCGGCGGCAGCGGCGATCGCCGGCCACTTCGTCGACATCCGCGACTGGAAATAATCCGGATTTTCGCCGCCCATATCGCAGAGCATTGCAGACCCCGGACCGCACCAGCGGTTCGGGGTTTTTCTTTGGCGCCGACCGCATATTCGGTCTCGCTTAACCGCTTGTTTGGGCTTGCGGCCTAAACATCTTCCCTGACGGAAGCGAGAGAAGTCACGGTCCTTGGACACCGGCCTGTTCATAGCGCTGCTCAACCCGACGATCGCGCTGGCGCTCGGCGCTGCGTTCCTCGTGCTGTGGTTCTATCAGCGCCACCGTCCCTATCTGGCGGTGCTGGGTGCAAGCTACTGCGTCTCGGCGGGTGGCTTCCTGCTGCAGTATTTCACGCTGCCCGTCGGCATGGTGCTGACCAAGCTCCTCTCCAACATATGCTTCACCTTTGCAGCCTGCTGTCTCTGCGGCGCCATCGTGGCCCGCTATGGCCGGCGCGTGCCTTTTGTCGGGATCAGTGTTCTGGCAGGCGGCGGGTTGGCCGCGTTTTGCTGGTTCCTGTTCGTCCAACCGGATCTCACCTGGCGCATCCTTGCCATCAATTTCGGCTTCGGCGGCCTCAGCCTGCTGGTCGCCGCCGAACTGCGCCAGGTGCGCAACAACGGCCCGACGGAAAACATCCTGTTCGTGCTGTCGCTGCTATCGGGCCTGAACTTCTTCGCCCGCACGCTGGCCGTCGTCATCGCGCATGGACCGTTCACCAGCTATGACGGTTTCTATGCCTCGTCCTACTGGACGACGGCGCTGCTCTCGCACGCGCTGCTGTCGTTGCTGATCGCGCTTTGCCTGTTCTCGGCCGCCGCGCTCGACGTGTTGAAGGCGCTGAAGACCGAGACGTTTACCGATCCGCTGTCCGGCCTCCTCAACCGCCGCGGCTTCGAGGAGCGGGCGGCGCTGCTTCTGCGGCAGTGCGCCTCGGCCAGGCTCCCGGTTGCGCTGGTGCTTGCCGACCTCGACCACTTCAAGGCGCTCAACGATGTGCACGGCCATGCGGCGGGCGACAAGGTCATCGCCGATTTCGCCGCCAAGTTGAATTTCGCCACCGGCGCGCGCGGTGCTGCCGGCCGCATTGGCGGCGAGGAGTTCGCGGTGCTGCTGCCGCTGTGCGACCTGGCTTCGGCGCGTCTGTTCGCCGAGGCGATCCGCTCGCTCTATTCGTCCGGCGGCGTCACCAGCCTGCCGCCGGGTATCCGAGTGACCGCGAGCTTCGGCGTCGCCGCCCGCACCGGCGACGAGGGGCTGGAGCCGCTGATGCGTCGCGCCGACGAGGCGCTCTACAAGGCCAAGAAGAATGGTCGCGACAGCGTGCGCCTGTCCTACGAGCGCCCGGAAACGGTGTTCGTGCCGGAGACGGCAAACCTCGGCTAGAGACACTTTGTTTGTCTGAAGCGGACTGTTGCAACCTTCGAGGTTGATCGAAACCTCGCGCCTTCGTCATCCTCGGGCTTGACCCGAGGATTCATGCCGTGACCGTCGCCGACACACGTGGCGCATCAGAATTCTGCACCGCCGCGTCGCTCGAAGGTCACGGCATGGATCCCGGGGTCTGCGCTGCGTCGCTTCGCTCCTTGCTTCGCCCCAGGATGACGAAGCTGTGAAGTTTTTGGCTAGTCGCCAAGGTGTGCGATCTGTCGACATGCCTGAACGTTAACGTCTTTTTCGCGCGTTGGTGATTAGCTGTCGCTCTAAGTGCGAAAGGCGCCATGGGCAGCGCAGACTTCATCCTCATCATCAATCTGTTCGTTGCCGGACTGCTGGCCGCGGCCTTCATGGCGATTGCGATCTATGACGTGGGACGCGTGTCGGCGCGCTGGCTGGCGTTCGGCTATGTCCTCGGCATGGCCTATTTCGCCGTCGAATTCAGCATCCCGGTTTTCGCCGACGCACGACCCGCGGTTGTCACAGCCTTTGCCGTTTTCCTCGGCGCCACCATCGCCTTCAATACCGGGCTTGCCCGCAAATATGGCGTGGCGCCGCCCTGGCCGCCGATGCTGTTCTTCCTGATCTTCGCTACCGTCGCGGTCTGGTTCGTGCAGGATCTGCCGCGCCAGTCGCTTGCCCGCATGATGGCCTACCAGCTTCCCTATGCAGCCATGCAGCTCGTCGGTTTCGGTATCGTCTGCTCGTCCAGGCAAAGACGCGATCGGCTCGATCGGATTCTGCTGGCCGTTCTGGTGGCCAGCGCCGTGCAGTTCGCCTCAAAGCCGTTCATCGCGCATGCGCTGGGCGGCTGGGGCGCCAACCCGCAGTCCTATATGCAGACCAGCTACGCGCTGGTGTCGCAGTCGCTCGGTACTGTGCTGGGTCTCGCGCTGGCGCTTCTGATGCTGGCCATCCTGGTTCGCGACGTGCTGGCCGAGGCGACGTCGAAGTCGGAAACCGACACGCTTTCACGGCTGCTCAACCGCGGCGGTTTCGGGCGCCATGCCGAAATCGCGCTGCGCGACGCCGTGCGCCGGGGTGTTCCGGTGGCGCTGGTCATTGCCGATCTCGACCATTTCAAGGGCATCAACGACAGCTATGGCCATGCTTCCGGCGACCGGGTGATCGAGACCTTCGCCGGCTTCCTGCGCGATGCCGCTGCCGACCATCATGTTGCCGGCCGCATCGGCGGCGAGGAATTCGCCATCATCCTGCCGGGAACCAACGTTGCCGCCGCGCGGCTGTTTGCCGAGGGTACGCGCAGCGCTTTTGGCGCGCTGCCGATCGACAGCCTGCCGGCGGAGCAGCGCTGCAGCGCCAGTTTCGGCGTTGCCGAGTTGCATCCGGGCGAAGGCTTTTCCGATTTGTTGCGGCGCGCCGACGAAGCGCTCTATCAGGCCAAGGGCGCCGGCCGCGACTGCGTGCGGGTCTCGGCCGGGCCGATGGCCCGGCAGGCGACTGCCGCAAACGCTGGATAGATCAGCGGCAAGGGCTGAGGTTGGGCATCTCGCCGTCGGAGAGGCCGTACATATAGGAGCGGCCTTTGACGAAAACCGGCGGCTGATAACAGCCGCGGCGGATCACATTGTCCGATTCGTTCTCGTAGATGACGTCTGGTTCGTTGGCGTCGCTGGTGCTGGTGTAGGCTGACAATTCTTTCGCCAGCTTGCCTTCGCCAACGATGATGCGCTTGTAGCCGGCGGCGCTGTCGATGACGAGATTGCCGAAGGAATCGGCATAGACGCGATCGTGGTGGCGCGTCCCGGCGAGCGCCGGTGCGGCAAAGCCGACGGCTAACGCCGCCACTATCAGTGCCGGAAGTCTTAGTGTGCCTGAATTCGAACGCATGGCGTCCTCTCCGTTTCCTAGAGGCAAGCCTCCTCGAATCAGAAATTAACCTTTTATTAACCTTTGTTAAGAGGGGGAGCCGTTGAGGCGGCAATCTCTTGGCAAACATGGTTAATATCAGACGGAATGGAAAGCCCGGCAGCCATCATTCGGCCATGCTTGCCCGCACCATCGCGGCCGGCGTCGAGCTAGAGCTTCCGTTTACGTCAGGCGGGCTTGATCTTGGCAAGGCATCGCGGCTAGCTTGCCGCGCGGGGAGGACAGCATATGGCGTTACGCCGGACGTTTCGGGTGGCGCCCTTGTTTCCGCTGTTGATGGCCATGGCGGCCTGTGTGCCCCAACAGAGCGCGCCCAAAGCCGGGAGTACCGCCGCCCCCACCGTGTCGCTTACGTCCAAGCCGATGGGCGCTCCCAGTTCCACCGCCACCGATCTGACGGCGCCGCAGCCGCGCACCGCGACCTACAACTGCGCGGACGGCGGCAGAATGACCATCCAGAACCTCGGCACCTCGCTGCACGTGCTTGCTGCAGACGGCACAGCTGAGGACCTGCCGGCGTCGCCCGCCAACCAGAACAGCCGCTATGGCATTGCGCATGACGCAATCGTGATCGACGGACGCGACGCGCTGGTGATGAAGGGCGGGAAGACGCCCCTCACCTGCACAAGGTAGCCGGTGTGTCGATATTCAGGTGAGGCCGGCCTGCAAAGGAAGCCTCCTGCGTTTCCGGCCTTCGCCGGCCGAAGCCCTCATGAAGGGTCGCGGCAGTTAGGCTACGGTCGGCGTAGGCCGGTGCTCACGTACATTAAGTAAGCTCCGCTCCTGTTCTCGGATGCTGCCATTTTCGACCCGGCCTGACCCGAATCTCGACGCACCTTCGGCCCGAGCTAAGTCGACTTTGCCGCACTGCAGCGAACTTTGCGCCGGCTTGGTGCGTATGCCCTAATCGATTAAAGCGAAACCCCGCCGTTTTGTCAGACTAAATGACGTTTTCAAAACGATTTTCTGGCTTTGACGCGGTGCAAAAAGAGCATTAGAAACCGCCTGTCCGAAGTCGCATCCGGAAGCGGTATTGCCGCATTTCCACCTGTGGCTCCAGAGACGCCGAACTGGGGGAGCCATGAGCAAATCACCAGCCACCCGCGCAAGACCGCTTTCGCCGCATCTGACCGTCTATCGGCCGCCGATAACCATGACGATGTCGATCATCCATCGCATCACCGGCGGGGCGCTCTATTTCGGCACGCTGCTGGTGGCCGTGTGGCTGATGGCGGCGGCGAGCTCCGAGGCCACTTTCGACTGGGTCAACTGGGCGTTCGGTTCGTGGCTGGGGCGGCTGGTGCTGTTCGGCTACACCTGGGCGCTGATGCATCACATGCTGGGCGGTGTGCGCCATCTGGTCTGGGACACCGGCGCTGGCCTTGAAAAGCACACGGCATCGAAGATTGCCTGGGCGACGCTGGCCGGTTCGATCGCACTGACGCTGCTGATCTGGATCGCCGGCTACATGGCGCGGGGAGCCTGATCATGAGCTCTGGCAATACCGATATGCGCACGCCGCTGGCCAAGGTCCGCGGCCTCGGCTCGGCCCGCGAAGGCACTCAGCATTTCTGGCGCCAGCGGCTGACCGCGATCGCCAACATCCCGCTGATGCTGTTTTTCGTCGGTTTCCTGATCGCGCTCAACGGCGCCGGCTATGCCGAGGTGCGCGCCGCTCTCGCCAATCCGTTCGTGGCACTGGTGCTTGCACTGGTGCTGCTGTCGGGGCTCTACCATATGCGGCTCGGCATGCAGGCCATCATTGAGGACTATGTGCATGGCGAGGGCATGAAGCTGGCGCTTATCGCGCTCAACACATTCTTTCCCGTAGTGGTCGGCGTCGCCTCGATCTTCGCCCTGCTCAAGCTGGCATTCGGAGGCTGAATTTGGCCAAGGACGCGAAGACCGCCAACAAGGCTGGTTACACCTATGTCGACCACAAGTTCGATGTGGTGGTCGTCGGCGCCGGCGGCGCCGGCCTGCGCGCCACACTCGGCATGGCCGAACAAGGCCTGCGCACCGCCTGCATCACCAAAGTGTTCCCGACGCGCTCGCACACGGTGGCGGCGCAGGGCGGCATCGCCGCTTCGCTTGCCAATATGGGGCCTGACAACTGGCAATGGCATCTCTTCGATACCGTCAAGGGTTCGGATTGGCTGGGCGACATCGACGCGCAGGAATACATGGTCCAGCAGGCGCCCGCCGCCGTCTACGAGCTCGAACATTACGGTGTGCCGTTCTCGCGCACCGAAGAGGGCAAGATCTATCAGCGGCCGTTTGGCGGCATGATGATGAATTTCGGGGAGGGCCCGCCCGTGCAGCGCACATGCGCTGCCGCCGACCGCACCGGCCACGCCATGCTGCACACGCTCTACGGCCAGTCGCTGAAGCACAACGCGCAGTTCTTCATCGAGTATTTCGCACTCGACCTGATCATGGAACCGGACGGCACCTGCACCGGCGTCGTCGCCTGGAATCTCGATGACGGCACCATCCACCGCTTTTCAGCCAAGATGGTGGTGCTGGCGACGGGCGGTTACGGCCGCGCCTATTTCTCGGCGACGTCGGCGCACACCTGCACCGGCGACGGCGGCGGCATGGCGGCGCGGGCCGGCTTTCCGCTGCAGGACATGGAATTCGTGCAGTTTCACCCGACCGGCATCTATGGCGCCGGGTGCCTGATCACCGAGGGTGCGCGTGGCGAGGGCGGCTATCTCGTCAACTCCGAGGGCGAGCGCTTCATGGAACGCTATGCGCCGTCGGCCAAGGACCTTGCCTCACGTGACGTGGTGTCGCGCTGTATGACGCTGGAAATCCGCGAGGGGCGGGGCGTCGGTCCGAAGAAGGACCATATCTTCCTGCATCTCGACCATCTCGACCCGGCCGTCCTGCATGAGCGTCTGCCCGGCATTTCGGAATCGGCCAAGATCTTCGCCGGCGTCGACCTGACCAAAGAGCCGATCCCGGTGCTGCCGACGGTGCACTACAATATGGGCGGCGTGCCGACAAATTACTGGGGCGAGGTGCTCAACCCGACGGCCAAAAGCCCCGACCGGGTGTCGCCCGGACTGATGGCGGTCGGCGAAGCCGGCTGCGCCTCCGTGCACGGCGCCAATCGGCTGGGCTCGAACTCGCTGATCGATCTCGTGGTGTTCGGCCGCGCGGCGGCAATCCGCGCCGGCCAGGTCATCGACCGCACATCGGCCATCCCTGCACCCAACGAAGCCTCGGTCGAAAAAATCATGGACCGCTTCGACCGGCTACGTCATGCCAACGGCTCGACGCCGACGGCGGTGCTGCGCGAAAAGATGCAAAAGGCGATGCAGGAAGACGCAGCGGTGTTCCGCACCCAGGAATCGCTGGACAATGGCTGCAAGCGCATTTCGCAGATCTGGACCGAGCTCAAGGATGTCAAAGTCTTCGACCGCTCGATGATCTGGAACTCGGATCTGGTCGAGACGCTGGAGCTGGAAAATCTGATGGCCAACGCCATCACCACTGTCTACGGCGCCGCGGCGCGCAAGGAAAGTCGTGGCGCACACGCCCGCGAGGATTTCTCGGCGCGCGACGACACGACCTGGCGCAAGCACACCCTGGCGCGGCTCAACGAGGCCGGCGAAGTGGCTCTCAGCTATCGGCCGGTGCACACCGAGCTGCTGCGCAAGGAGGCCGACGGCGGCATCAACCCGGCCAAGATCGCGCCCAAGGCCAGGGTGTATTGACGATGGCGCTGGCGGCCTCGGGATATTCCGGCACGCCGCTTCCGGCCAAGCTCGGCCTGAAGGACGGGATGATCGCTGCCTTCATCGCGCTGCCGGCGGAACTCGATGACCTCACCGATGCGGTCGATTTCGCTCAGGTCGACCGGCTAGCCGACTGGTCGGAGATTTCCGGCGCTGCCCTGAAATACGATGCCGTCCATGCCTTCACCCGGCAGCGCGCCGAGATCGAGGATCGCCTGGGCGATGTCCAGGCGGCGATCAAGCGTGACGGTATGGTCTGGGTCTCCTGGCCGAAAAAGGCCTCGAAAGTGCCGACCGACGTCACCGAAGGCGTCATCCGCACCGAGGCGCTGAAGCTCGACCTTGTCGATGTGAAAGTCGCCGCCGTGAATGAGATCTGGTCCGGGCTGAAGCTCGTCATCCGAAAGGACCTGAGGTAAATGGTTGAACTGACGCTCCCCAAGAACTCGCAGATCAAGGCGGGAAAAACCTGGCCGAAGCCTGAGGGTGCGACCAATCTGCGGGAATACCGCATCTACCGCTGGTCGCCGGACGATGACGAGAATCCGAGCATCGACACCTATTTCGTCGACATGGACGATTGCGGGCCGATGGTGCTCGACGCGCTGCTCTGGATCAAGAACAAGATCGACCCGACGCTGACCTTGCGCCGCTCCTGCCGCGAGGGTATTTGCGGCTCCTGCGCCATGAACATCGACGGCTCGAATACGCTGGCCTGCACCAAGGGCTGCGACGACATTTCCGGCGCCGTCAAAGTCTATCCGCTGCCGCATATGCAGGTGGTCAAGGATTTGGTGCCCGACCTCACCAATTTCTACGCCCAGCACGCCTCGATCGAGCCATGGCTGAAGACGGTGTCGCCGCAGCCGGCCAAGGAATGGCTGCAGAGCCATCAGGACCGCGAAAAGCTCGACGGTCTCTACGAGTGCATATTGTGCGCCTGCTGCTCGACCTCGTGCCCGAGCTATTGGTGGAACGGCGACCGCTATCTCGGCCCGGCGACACTGCTGCAGGCCTATCGCTGGCTGATCGACAGCCGCGACGAGGCCAAGGGCGAGCGGCTCGACAATCTCGAAGACCCGTTCCGGCTCTATCGCTGCCACACCATCATGAACTGCGCCCAGACCTGTCCGAAGGGGCTGAACCCGGCCAAGGCTATTGCCGAGATCAAGAAGATGATGGTGGAGCGGCGGGTATAGGCGCTGCGGGCTCGCTCGCGGCAGCATCGAACGCAGCGATCTTTCGCGCCCCCCTCTGTCCTGCC